>CAWALO010000019.1:0-206479 GCA_963782945.1 uncultured Bacteroidales bacterium | reverse complement strand
TGATTGCGGTGCGCCAGGTCACCTATATTTCAGTCACCATTATGCAATTTCACCTGAGGATGCTGCTTCAATGGCAATAAAGGCAGGATTGGACCTGGAGTGTTCCGGCTACTGTAACGAATGCTATATTTTCAGGGATTATCTGGCGAAAGCATACGATATGGGTAAAGTTACGGAAAGCGAGATCAATCAGGCAGCATTCCGTGTCTTACGGGCCCGCTTCAAGCTGGGGCTATTTGATGATCCATCGCTTAACCCATATTCCTCAATTTCTCCGGATGTTATTGGAAGTCTGGAACATCAGCAGCTTGCCCTGGAGACAGCACGTCAGTCAATTGTGCTCCTGAAAAACAGTAACAATATCCTTCCGCTGGATCCGAAAAAAATCAGATCAATTGCTGTTCTGGGGATCAACGCTGCAACCTGCGAATTTGGTGATTACAGCGGTACGCCACTGAATGATCCTGTCTCTGCGTTACAGGGGATTATCAATAAGGCAGGTAAGGATATCAAGATAAGAACACTGCCATGGGTATCAATACCTGACAGTGTGCTTAAAAGGAAATTCTCCGGCAAACAAACTGCAGGCTTTTATGCGGAAGAAAAAAAACTTGCAGGCAGAAGCGATGCAGCAATTGTGGTTTTAGGGATCAACAAATCAATAGAGATGGAAGGGCGCGACCGTTCCACAATTGATCTGCCGCCAGATCAGCAGTATTTTATTAAAGAGATCTTTAAAGCCAATCCGAAGACAATTGTTGTTGTTATTGCAGGCAGTTCCATGTCAATTAACTGGATACAGGAGAATATACCCGCAATCATCAATGCATGGTATCCCGGCGAGCAGGGAGGAAATGCAATTGCCGATGTATTGTTTGGAGATTATAATCCTGCCGGAAGATTGCCCCTTACCTATTATAAATCCACAGAAGATCTGCCAGCCTTCAATGATTATGAAGTCTTTAACGGACGAACTTATATGTACTTCGGCAAAAAGCCATTATATGCATTCGGATATGGATTAAGCTATTCAACCTTCAGTTATTCCAACATCAGGGTTGACAAGAGTTCAATGCTGAAAGGAGATACCATTACTGTAAGCATAGACATTAAAAATTCAGGAAAGTATGATGGAGATGAAGTGGTCCAATTGTATCTTCAGCAAGAGAAATCCTCTGTAAAAATGCCGGTAAGGCAATTAAAAGCATTTAAACGGATCAGCCTTAAAAAAGATGAAATAAAGACAGTCAGCTTTGCCCTTTGCAAAAAGGACCTCTCCTATTGGAATGATAAAAATGAATTTGTATTTGATCCCGTTGAATATAATCTTCAGATAGGTTCATCCTCAGATGATATCAGGCAGGAAATAAAATTCAATATGATTACCGAAGTATTATAATTCAAAGCTTTAAAAAAATGAAACAGAAAATTTTGACTCCCGTTTTGATTTTGATGGTGTTTTTATTTGCATCAGGATGCTCAACAGATAAAAACCTGGAATTTTTTATTGCCAGTAATGGTTCATCAACAAATAAAGGGACCAAAGCCAGTCCTTTTTCATCTCCCGAGGATGCCAAAAATGCGATACGGCAATTAAAGAAAGAAAACCGGTTGACTAAAGGGGATATTACTGTATGGTTGCGTGAAGGGATTTATGAATTGCCGGTGAGTTTCTCCTTGTTGAAAGATGACTCCGGGACTGAAAACGGAACAATAACTTACAGTGCATATCCCGGTGAAAAGGTTATAATTTCCGGAGGCAGGAGAATCAGTTTTGATAACGTCAAACCTGTTTCGTCCGAGACGGCCAAACGGATAGTCAATAAAGAAGCAAATCCGCGAATTTGGGAAATTGATCTTGCTGCCCTGGGTATTTCAGATTATGGAACAAATCAGATTAACGGATTTCGCAGACCATATACAAATGCAGCGATGGAGCTGTTTATCAATGGAAGGCCCTGCCATCTGGCCAGGTACCCTAACAAGGAACAGATCAGGATCAAGCCTGAGGATGTTACTGACAGTGGTCAAAACAGTGAGAATGACTATTTTCCGGGAAGTATTCGTTTCGATAAAAATAAAATTTCACAATGGAGCCTGGCACAAAATATCATGGTTAATGGAAATTTCAGATATGCCTGGGCAAATGATGAACTTCATGTTAAAACTATGAATGCCAATACAGGCGAGGTCAGATTTGCCGATTCTCACATGTATGGTATTTCAGGCAAAGAGATATGGAACCAGTATTATTATTTTAATTTACTGGAAGAAACAGATGAACCTGGCGAATACTATGTTGACAATCAGAAGGGTATGCTCTGTTTTTACCCTTTTGAGGAATTAAAGGCATCAGATACCATAACGGTTTCAATGCTTGAGGATGCCATTGTTTCAATGAAAGAGGCCAGTTACATTCAGTTTAGAAATATCACATTTGAAGCAGGCAGGGGTATCGGAATCTACATGGAAAATACCACTTCCGATAAGATAGAAAATTGTGTTATCCACAATATGGGTGGTGTAGGCGTTTGTATAGGAATGGGCAGCAATCCATCACAGGTTTACCGTCATCCTGATGAAGCTCACCCGTTTTATCCTGATGAAAAACTATCCGGAGCTATTGGCAGTCTATATGAATTATTCTATGAAAATACAACCTTTAACCGTGAAGGAGGGAAAAACAATGGTATTATCAGCTGCAAAATTGAGAATACCGGTTGCGGTGGCATCAGCCTTGGCGGCGGTGACCGCCAGACGCTCGAGCCTGCAGGAAATTATGTTTTTAACTGTGAATTTACAAATTGCGCCCGTTTGAATTATTCCTATAAATCTCCGGTTAATATTGATGGCGTTGGAAATAAAATTCAACACTGTCAGTTTAATTCCTGCCCGGCAACTTCTATCTATGTACATGGTAATAATCACCTTATCGAATATAATGTCATTAGTGAGGCCTGCAGCTTTATGGATGATCAGGGAGCAATCTATATCGGACGTGATCCTTCTGAATTTGGCAACATTATCCGGTATAACTTTTTTAAAAATATTGGCAAATTCGGAATGACGATGGCTGTTTATTATGATGATGGTGCATGCGGCACTCAGCTCTATGGAAATGTTTTCTACAAGGCAGGTTCAAGGACTATCATGGTTGGAGGGGGTAGCTATAATCCAATATTCAATAATATCTTCATTAATTCTGATCTTGTATTTCATTTAGACAACAGGCTCGATGGCTGGGCCTCAAGCAGCCTTTCTCCCGGCGGTATCTTTGAAATACGTATGAACAAAGTAAATTATGACAAGCCACCCTACTCAGTGGCATATCCTGCCTTAACGACGTATTTCAAGGATAGTCCCCAAATACCGAAACACAATGACATTAAAAACAATCTGTATGTAAATATTAAAGAACTTCATAACGGGCAAAAAGAATGGGGTCCTATACATGATGAAAATATAATAATAAATGAAGACCCTGGCTTTGAGGACGCTGCAAATTTGAATTTTGCGCTGGGAAAAGATTCAGAGGTATTCAAAAAACTACCTGAATTTCTCCCTATACCGTTTAAAGAAATCGGATTAATCAAAACAAACTGACCGGAGATAGAAGTTCCCGCAGGCAAAACTGTTGTTATGAATATAAGCAACTAACTTGTATATATTGGAGATATACAAGAAGACCTTAAAGTACCTGGGGGAAGCAAAATATTACAGTGCCCTGTTCAATATCCATTCATTCAATACAGGAACTTCTCCTTTGGATCCTGTAATCAATAAACGGAAATACTGGCCTTTTACCGGACTAAAATCCTGTGAATGTCCGCAACCGCTGGTTTTACCGCTAACCACATCGATCCATTTACCATTGGTTTTGCATTGAAGTACAAAATCCTGTCCATGGTCATGCCATGGATGCCATGGCTCAGCGACAGAAAAATTTTCAATTATAACCTCTTCTCCCAGATCAACCTCAATCCAGGCTTTGTTTTCACCAGCTACCGGTTTCCATGAAGTCTTCGGATTACAATCAAACAGGTTAGCAACTGCTGCAGAGGTATCGACCGACGAAACAACCGGAGTTTTTCCCCTTGTAGGAACAGGCAGTACATCCGGCTCGCCTTCAAACTCGACTGCAATTATGGAAAGTAAACTATCCGGGGCCTGTGCCGGAACAGATAATTCAACATGGGCAGCATCCTGTTTTATATTAACCGTAGCATCGGGAGTGGCAAGCAGCCAGGCTTTTGTAACCTTATTCATCAGAGGCAATTTCAGGATACCATCGGCTGGCCATGCAATAACATGCAAAAACAGTTTTTGCCCCTTAAGAGTGGCCTTACCCCACGGGAGATAAGGAAATGGACTGGCCTTTGTTCCATAAACTGCTTCGCTGTTGACATTCATCCACTGACCAACCTGAGCTAACCGCTCGATGCTTGGCTGAGGAATCTCTCCTTCTGATGTCGGGCCAACATTCAACAGGAAGTTACCTCCCTTAGACACTATGTCCGAGAGCTTAAGGATCAGGTCTTTAGTTGACTTCCAGTTGTTATCATCCATTTTAAATCCCCAGGTGTCATTCATTGTCATACAAACTTCCCAATTACGACCAGGAAAACCAGTCGATGGAATAAATTGCTCCGGAGTTTCGGTGTCGCCGTCTATTCCGCCACCTAACCGGTTGTTGGTAATAAGATTAGGGTAACCGGCTATTACCGGTAAAAATTTACCGGCCCGTTCAGGGTTCATGTCAGTTGGAGTATCCCACCATAAAATAGCTATATCACCATAATTGGAGAGAATCTCTTTTACCTGAGGAACTGCAATCTTATCTATATAATCGTCCATGCTTCCATCCTGTTCTTTATCCCAATGCCCTCCTGAAGCAGCTCCTCCCGGATGGTTCCAGTCCTGAGCCTGTGAATAGTAAAATCCCAGTTTTATTCCTTCTTCACGGCAGGCATCAGCCAGTGGTTTCAGAAGGTCTTTACCATATGGTGTGGCATCAATGACATCCCAATCAGTAACCTTTGAATTAAATAATGCAAAGCCTTCATGATGCTTTGATGTAATAACAATGTATTTCATCCCGGCATCTTTTGCCATTTTCACCCATGCTTTCGGGTCATATTTTACTGGGTTAAACTGGTTCGCATATTTTTTATACTCCACAACGGGTATCTTACCTCTGTTCATAATCCATTCTCCTATACCTGGTACAGCTTTTTCCTGATAAAACCCAGCTGGAACAGAATATACACCCCAATGAATGAACAGCCCGAATTTAGCATCGTTCCACCATTGCATGCGGTCTTCCGGAACAGTTTTTTGTTCGGGAGCCTGCTTGCATGAATTAAGCATCATAATCCAGGCAATTCCTAAGAAGAGAATAACTTTTTTCATAAGGGTAAATTGTTTTTTAAGAATAATTTAAACTTTTTATTATCAGTTCATTATAAGTATTTATTTCATAATTCGCGTATCCAGATATTACGGTAACTAACCTCGTCTCCATGCTCCTGAAGTGATAAAGGTTCTTTCAAGCCATGTACTTTGTACTCCGGCAGGCCGATGTAGCTCATCGACCCCTGGATCTCTGCATTATTGATTATCAATATGCCATTATGAATAACCGTGATCCTTGCCGGAATAGCCACTCTCCCGTTATCGGAGAATCTGGGTGCCTGATAAATAATGTCATAAGTCTGCCATTCGCCCTGCTTCCTGCAGGCATTGACAAGTGGCGTGATCTGCTTATATATCGAACCGGCCTGCCCGTTGGTATATATAGGCTTATCATTGTGATAAATAGGGTAGTTATAGCTGTCAAATACCTGAAGCTCGTATCTGCCCTGAAGTAATATACCGCTGTTACCAAACCCCTGTTCCCTGCCAATCTCCGTTTTGCCAGTAACAAATGGACAACGCCATTCCACATGTAACTGACAATCGCCGAAAGCTCTCTTTGTTTTGATATCACCTGTACCCGGTTTAATGGTCATGGATCCATCAGACAAAATCCAACCGACAGAGCCACCTTTAATGCTTTCCCATTGATCAAAATCTGATCCGTTGAAAAGAACAATTGCATCGGATGGTGGTTTTACTCCTTCTCCAGGTATAACTACAGGTGGAACTGGTGAGTATAATTCGGTGCTTTCAGGTGTTTTCTGCTGTGCAAAAAGAGTTACCTGAATCAAGGGTAATAGGAGAAATATTATTCTTTTCAACACCCTGTCTTTTTAAGTTTGTCATCAAGGAACTTTTTTGCACGGGGAATATCGGCTTCATCAAGATGTTCAATGATTATTTGGATATTTGGATGAATTGCAGATAATCTTTTAAGATACAGGTCATAGTTCAGGATTCCAAGGCCTGGCGCAGGAAGCTCCACGGAACCTGCTCCTCTGAAGGTATGCGACTCGCTTGCGTCAATATCAGCGTGTTTTTCAGCAATATTCTCAGCTCTTTTGCAATCCTTGGCGTGTGCAATTCTGATCCGGTTGCCCAGTGCATTGAAAATCCGGTTGAGTTCCCCGTCAACATCATCTATGTTCTTATCGGAGAAATAGTTCGTCGGGTCCATCAGCAATCCTATTGCACTGTGATGCAGATCTGAAAAAAGTCTCAGCAGCTGATCAACCGTACCTATAATATTATTGACATAATTCTCAACAAGGAAGACGGAACCATGATCATATGCAAATTTTGTCAAGTCAGACAGTATTGTGCAGAGTGTTTCATAAGCCTCTTCCGTTCCGTTCTTTGGGTGATAGACCCAGTCACTCTCCTCGTCAAAGGTGCCGGTTTCGCTAACCACATACGGACTGCCCAGATCTCGGGCGTATCTTAACAGTGTTTTCAGGTTTGCGATGTTTTCTTCCCGCTTCTTAAGATTTGGATGCACAAGATTTGTATAGCCCGAGATTGCCACGATGGGCAGGTTTGCATCGCGGAATGAATCTCTTATGAAATGACACTTATCCGGGGTAAGTGAATTGAAAGAGAGATCCATCCCTTTGAAAGAGAGGTCGAGTTGAACAGATGTAAATCCGAGAGCTTTAATTCTCTTTATTGACTCTTCCATGTTATAAGGGAAATAGCCGTTGAAAATTCCTACTGAGATCATAGTTTTACCTCCTAAATTTATTTTAGTATTTCAGATAAATAGATAGTTCTTTCCTTCTGTATCGACTGATAACAGGCATTTATAATTGCCATTGTTGTCAGATTATCCTTTCCGCTGATTTCCGGTTCGGTATTAGTTTCCACCGCTCTGATCAATTGTGCCATTGTACCCTGGAATGCATCGGGGAACCAGACTTTGTCCCACTTCGGACGAATCCACTGACCGGGGAATTGCTTTGAGGTGAATTCGAGCGTACTGGGGGTTGGAACAGGGTATTCAGGCCACCCGATTGTTCCACTCGCCATACCATCAAGGCCCTCAACCCTCCATTTAATGTAGATATCCTTTTCGGCTCCTTCACCCGGCCAGGCCCACACATCATCGAGACTTGAAGCCATTAAACCATCCTCATACTGAAAAGTGTACTGCGAGATGCCGTCAATGTGATTGAAGCTGGTTCTCGGATCTTTCCGGGTGAGTGCAGTTATCCGCTGCGGATCACCAAATAGGTAGCGGAAGGAATCTATATGATGAATTCCCATATTAAGGATCTCGAGTGTTTCATATCTTTTCAGGAACTCCTGCCAGTGAGGTATGGCACGCATCTCGATGGTGGCTAAAACAGGCTTTCCAAGATAGCCCTGGTTCAGGATGCTTTTCAATGCCCTTATTGACTGATCATAACGCATATTTGAGTTTACCCCGACCCTGATCCCTGCATCTTCGCAAAGAGCAACAATCATTTTAGCCTCCTCATAATTCATAGCCAGCGGTTTCTGGCATAATACACCTTTAATATGATCGCTTTGCTTAACAATCTCTCTGATCACACCTAACTGATTATCAGGAGGAATAGCAATATCAACTATTTCAATCTCAGGATCAGCGATTAATTCCTGCCATGTGGCATAAACCTTCGGTATATTATGACGTTTTGCGACTGCCTCAGATTCATCCAGATGAAGGGAAGTAATTGCCTGCGGATTAAAACCTGCATCTCTGTAAGCTACAAGGTGGCAGTCACGCATGATAAATCCTGCTCCTATACAGCCTATCCTGAAATCTTTCCTCTCAGGCATAACAGGGTCGATGTTAAAATTGATGTCCGGCATTTTCATAATATTGATTGTTAAAATTTAATATTATGCAATTTAATAATAATCCCCGATCCTTCTCCATTTGCCACTCTCTCTACGCTCTACGCTAAATCCAAGTCCCTCATTCTCTCAGTCTCTTCTTGTACCAGAAGAAAAATTCTTTCTGCCTTTTCTTGTCATCGCCGCTTCTGGCAACATATACTTTTTTACCTGTATACGGATCGAACCCGGTATAATATATCAAAGTCGAAAGCGTCATTGGAGTTGGAGTGAAATCCTGTACCTGTTCCGGTCTGATGCCAAGGCTTTTTACCTCGCCTGCAAGCGCTTTCATATCCTGATCTGAACATCCCGGATGCGATGAAATGAAGTATGGAATGATCTCATATCTCAGGTCAAATTTCTTCAGTATACTGTCGAACCGGCTTTTTAATTTCCTGAAAAGATCAAAAGGAGCTTTCCTCATAAGAGACAAAACATGTGGTGATGTATGTTCCGGGGCAACCTTAAGCCTGCCTGAGACATGATTCCTGACGAGTTCTTCAAGATATTCGGCTTCATCCTTTCCGGCAGCCTTGTTCCACTCCGGGAACAAAAGATCGTAACGGACGCCGCTGCCGATGAAAGATTTCTTTATCCCTTCCACTCTGTCCACCTTTTTGTAAAGCTCTGTCAGTGATTTATGACTCGCATTGAGATTAGTACATACTGCAGGCCAGATACAGGATGGTCTTGAGCAAACCCTGCAAAGATTCATATCCTTCCCTTTCATCCTGTACATGTTCGCAGAGGGACCGCCGACATCAGAGATGTATCCTTTAAAATCGGCCATCTGTGATATTTTTCTTACCTCCCTCAGTATTGAGCTCTCCGATCTGCTGATAATCTGTTTGCCCTGATGGGCAGCAATGGCACAGAAGCTGCATCCACCGAAACACCCCCTGTGTATATTGACAGAGAATTTTATCATTTCCCAGGCAGGTATATCCTCTTTCTTTTTGTATTTTGGATGTGGCAGATACATATATGGCAAGTCATAGGAACGGTCAGCTTCCTCCTCGTCCATCGGCGTGTAAGGCGGATTGATAATTATATTAAAATTTCCCGATTCTTCACTCAGTCTAGCCGAAACCATTTTGTTTGATTCCTTCTCAAACTTCACAAAGTTTTCTGCAAAGAGTTTTTTATCCGAGAGGCATTTTTCATAAGAATGCAATGAGATCTCTTTCCAGATATTCTGTGAAGGAAGAGGTTCTTCTTTTCGTATGACAAATGCTGTCTGAGGAACTGTTTGGATGGAAGAGAATGGAACACCTTTTACCAGCAGTCTCACAAGATCCCTCAGAGGCTGTTCCCCCATTCCGTAAATCAGAAGGTCAGCCCCGCTGCTTACAAGTATTGACGGTTCAAGCTTGTCTTTCCAGTAATCATAATGTGTCAGTCTGCGCATTGAGGCCTCAATACCTCCTATCACCACAGGCACATCAGGGAATATTTGCCTGAGGATCCTTGTATAAACTATAGTAGGGTAATCGGGTCTGAAGCCCGCTTTGCCACCGGGTGTATAGGCATCATCAGATCTGAGGCGGCGTGCTGCAGTATAATGGTTAACCATTGAATCCATATTCCCTGCCGTGACTCCGAAGAAATACCTGGGCTTTCCAAGCTTCCGGAAATCCCTGAGATCATCCTGCCAGTTTGGCTGCGGCACTATGGCAACACGCAAACCCTCAGCTTCAAGCACACGTCCCACGACAGCCGGGCCGAATGAGGGATGATCAACATAGGCATCACCGCTGAAAAGTATGACATCAGGTTCATCCCACCCAAGAGAATCAAGCTCCTTTTTTGTTGTCGGGAGCCATTTGTTACTGAACATTGTTTGATTCTTCATGATGCTAATTTAACAAAATTACTATCTTGCTGTTAATAGTGGTACTTATCACTGGTATTAATTGATCCTAAATATGAGCATACATTCCGCGTCATTGATTATCAATATACCAGAAATGATCCTGAAAACCTGTCTTTTAGCTCTTTCTCTATCCTGTCTGCCTTTAAAAGCTGAAGCTCAGGATACCGACAAGAGGCCAACGGTAGGACTTGTTCTCAGCGGAGGAGGTTCCCATGGCATTGCTCACCTCGGAGTGATCAAGGTTATGGAGGAAGCTGGTTTGAGACCCGACTATATCACCGGTGTAAGTATGGGAGCCATTATTGGGGGCTTGTATTCAATAGGCTATTCAGCTGATAGTCTGCACAATTTATTAAATATTGTAAACTGGAATTCAATACTGGGGAATAAGATCCCTGAGAACAAGGTGGTATTCCTTGAAAAGGCCCATTTCTACCATAGCCTGGTTTCCCTGCCTGTTTCATCTAAAAAAGTTGTGCTTCCATCAGGTCTGATAAACGGACAACAATTAGAGAATATGCTCAGCTTCTACTCCTGGCCGGCAGCTGACCTGAATGATTTTTCAAAGCTCCCCATCCCATTCATGTGCCTGGCAACAGATATAATAACTTTCAGGAAAGTGGATCTGAAAACCGGTTACCTGGCTGATGCACTCAGAGCAAGTTCTGCAGTTCCGTCAATTTTTACTCCTTTAAAAATTGATACCCTGCTGCTTCTTGATGGCGGATTGATAAGGAATTTTGCTGTAAGTGAAATTAAGGATATGGGAGCAGACATTATCATTGGATCATACACCGGATTTCATTCTTTAAGTGAGGATGAACTGCAGTCAGTTTCAGGCATAGCGAAACAGATAGGGCTGATAAGAAGTCTTAATGATTTTGAAAAACAAATGAAAATGGCTGATGTACTTATAAGGCCTGAAACCGGCGGATTTCCAATCAATGAATTTGACAATGTTGACTCACTGTTTCAAAAAGGATATACAGCTGCCCTGCCTTTCAAAGAGTATTTCAGAAAGCTGGCAGATTCCCTCAACAGTATTGGAGAACAAAAGCCAATTGATAATATTTTCAATAAACAATTCTATAAATTCAATAAGATAGAAGTCAAGGGAAACAAAATCTATTCTGATTATCAGGTCCTCGGTGTCCTTGACATTGAACCTCAGGAAAAAGTTGATCAGTATCTGCTCAGGGACCGGATTGATCTGCTCTATGGAAAAGCATGGTTTGAAAAAGTGAAATACAGGATCGTTCCAAGGAATGATTCCCTGATATTGGTTATCGATTGTATGGAGAAGCCAAGGGCAATGTTTTACGGATCCGTTCATTATGATAATTCGATCCTTACCGGTCTTATACTGGAGTTATCGGTTAAAAATCTATTAACTCAAAAATCCGTTATCAACCTGAATTCATTTGTCGGACAGAATTACAGGTTTGAGTTCAACTACCTGCAGTTCATTGACAAAAATCAGAAATTCGGACTATCGGGGAATTTTTATTCAGATAATACACTTATTCCAATGCTTGAATTGAATGGTGAAAAGATTGACGTGATCAGCAGAAATTTCATTCCCGGCATAGCGATTAACAGGAGTCTCGGCCTTAATCATCTGATGAGTATTTATATTGATTATGAAAACAGGAATCTGATACCACATTATTCATCAGATGATCACTTAAAAAGTCTTTCATTTAATTACTTCACTGCAACCTATGATTATCAGATAAATACACTTAATATAAAACACTTTCCCGACAAAGGCGTAATTTTTAAAATCTCCGGAAGCACATCAAAACTAGTATCAGCCATAGCAAAAACTGACACTCTGAAATCAACTTTTAAGGAGGATGTCAACAGCTATTATCAATTTGAAAGATTTTATACTTTCCATGGAACTATTAAGGAATATTTTTCCCCATCCCGTAAATTGACTCTTTCAATCGGAGGCGAGGCTCTCATTATTACAAACACTGATTCCATATCAGCACTAAATAATTATTATCTCCTCGGAGGGATTGAATCGGTCAGTAGAAGAACAATAGCAATGACCGGATTTCATGCAAATGAGATCCCCGTTAAAAAGCTTGCAGGGATTAGTACTGAAATAGATTTCGAACTGGTTGAAAATTTGCATCTGACCGCAATGGCGGATATATTTGCTGTTCAGGAGACAGACCGCACCGGTGGATACTCCCTTCTTACCGGTTATGGCATTGGTTTAGGCTATATGTCAATTATCGGACCCATTAAGATTGGAATTATGCAGGGCAACTATGCCCTGGAGGAATATTTCAATAAAACAAAGGGATATATCAGCATGGGATTTAAATTCTGAATCAGGAGTTTAAAGGACAAAACAATTGGTCTGATTGTTGCAGATCTCTATTGTTCAATATTAAGTGATTTTTTTTCATTAATGAATTGGAAAAGACAATTTAAATGGAAGTAGTTAAAGTTATTCAGCAACATAAAAGACTTTGCACCTTTGTTTCCGAGAGAAGAATAAAGCAAAGCCTTGATCTGCTTACCGATATGATTGCCCATTCACCCTCCGGAGATCTTCGTGACGAGTATGATAAAATAGTTATGACATACAGGAATATGCTCACTTACACTATTGAAGGTGTTGAAGATCCCGAGCGCAATAAAATATATCTTAAGCTCATTCAGTCAATACTCAGGCTTGCGGACAGGGTCAGACAAGACATATTGTCACATAATTCAGGGTGGCATACCTATTGGGTAAAACAACAGGTTGAGAAGGAGATGAAGCTGAGCGGAAAAACAATAGTTGAAACGGTTGATGACCTTCTTTTCAAATCGGAGCTTGATGAATGGTTAAAACTCTCAAATGAGATAAATCCGGATCCTGAATCGGAGATTTCAAAAAAACACGGCCAGCTGATAAAAAACATCTTTAACCATCTCTGGCTTACAGATTATTACGGAGAAGCAGAAAACAGTCTCATAGATATCATAGTGAATTCCGGCAAATTCAGATGGCATGAAGCCAGCATTTTTACAACAGCTGTCACACTAAGTTCACTAAGAACCTGGCAAACAGAGAAACTACTTCACCTGATAAAAATATATGAAACCGGACAGGAACAGGTCATAGAAAGAGCACTGTCAGGACTGATACTGAATCTTCATTATTATAATGGCAGGATGCTTCTATATCCTGAACTAATTTCCAGGATCACAGAAATGAGTACAGACAACAGGTTCAGGGAACATTGCAGGATCATAGTACTACAGACAATCAGATCCCGTGAGACTGAGATGCTCAGCAGAAAACTACAGGATGAAATCCTGCCCCATGTTGCAAAACTCAAACCGAGAATCGAAGAGAAGCTTGATCTTGACAACATTCTTCCAAAAGAGAAAAATGAAGAAAAAAATCCTGACTGGTCTGAAGTATTCAGCGACTCTGAGGAGATTTTCAAAACCATGGAGGAGCTTACAAAACTTCAGATGGAGGGAGCTGATGTTTACATGTCAGCATTTGCCAATATGAAGCAATTTGACTTCTTCAGGGATTTTCACAACTGGTTTATGCCATTCTATCCCGATCATGATATTGTAAATGAAATTTACCGGGATGAAATCCTTGGACCTGGCACAAATGAACTTGCGGAAGCTCTCTATAAAACGCCATTCATCTGCAATTCCGACAAATATTCGCTCGTGCTTAATCTGAAACACCTCCCGTCTGCTCAGAAAACAATGATGCTCAAAGTTTTCCGTATGGAGCTTGAGGGATTGCAGCAGATGAATGAGGATGAATCGGCTGCAGACCCATACAGGAGTTTCAGGGTTAATGTCACTCAGTACCTTCAGGATATCTACAGGTTCTTTAAACTCTCCCCGTACAGGAAGGAATTTGAAGATCTTTTTATTGGCAGGATGGATATTTACAATTCTGAGTTTTTCAGAATGACATGCAATGCCACTGAGGTTGAAGCAGGGCTCGCCGACTATTTCTTCAGCAAGAACTTTTATGATGATGCCCTTGAATTATTTCTCAAACAGGTTAAGGAAAAACCCGATGACGTTCAGTTATACGAAAAAATAGGGTACTGCTACCAGGAGAACTCTGACTATGAGGAGGCCCTCAGATTTTATAAAATGTCAGAGCTCATTGAGAAAAAAGTCTGGACATTAAAAAAAATAGGGCTTTGTCTCAGAAGACTTGGAAAGAATGAAGAGGCTCTGGAATATTATCTTGAAGCCTGTGAAGCTGAACCTGAAAATATACATACTGTTATTATGACAGCACATTGCTATCTGGATCTGAAAAATTACGAGATGGCACTCAAGTATTATTTCAGGCTTGAATATAACGATCCGGGCAATATTAAAATCCTCAGACCTATAGCCTTCTGTTATTTTGCACTGGGAAGATTTGATGATTCCGAGAAGTATTATGACAGGTTATCGGCAGGGAAGCTGAATGCACATGATCATATAAATATTGGTCACCTTGCCCTCTGCAGAGGGAAAAAAAGAGATGCCATAACTATGTACAGGCTGAGTCTACAAATGGGCGAATTGTCGAAAGAACAATTCCTGTCCATTTTTGCTGAAGACAGGCCTCTTCTTGTCACCCTTGGGGTGAGTCCTGATGATTTGCCTATTCTGCTGGATTATCTTCTGTTTATTATTGATTGAGTTTATTCAACCAGTTCAACCTCATAGTCTTTTGTATATCTGATAAGAAACAGATTCCGGTTTTCAAAACCCCTGCCGGCTTCATTACTCACAAAATCATAATCAGTCTCTAACAGCTCCGGACGATGTATTTCAGGATGCCTGATAAACTCACTGCCATGAATAGCCAGTCCGCTCATGAAATAGTAAGCAATGTCATAACCCTGCCATGCATAGCTTTTCTCAGTGGGTTCTGTAAGGAATTTCTGCCGGAAATCAGAATTAAACTGTATAACAGAATTCTTTGTATAATCTATCCAGTAAGGGGAATAGACCATAAGACCGAGATCGAAGAAGTACTTGGGATCAAGATTATCAAGATCTCTCATCACAGGATAGCCAAACACTTTTACATCGAATTTCCTTGAAAGGCTATGAACATCAATAATCGTTTCACTGATAACCGGGGGATCCTCAGATGCAATAACAACTATATTTTTTGACCTGTCAGAGAGGGCATGACTCAGCCTGTTAATTGAATCACTGCCGAACATTGACCTGCTGTAAAACTGAAATTCCCTGAACTTAATTTCTTCATAGGGCATCCTGGCGCTCAATTCAGAGAGAATAAGCTTTCTGAATCGCTTGACATCCTCATCAATCCCGAGGGTATCTGAGTTAATGAATATAAAATTATGATCAGAATACTCACCAAACTTCATGGCAAGTGCCTGCTGGGCTACCTCAAGAGACGAACTTGCCATAAAAAGTTCAGGATTACCTGACAATACAGAATTATTATATAACGGAACAGGCGATACAACGGGTATTCCGCGATCCTTTGCGTAAGCCGCAACTATTGAAAGATTATGAGAATAAACAGGTCCGATTATAAGGTCCATACTCTCCAGTTTTCCTGACTGGATAATTTTTGTAAGTTCTACAGTATCACCCTTTATATCGTAGGTATGAAGATTAATATTCAGGCCCAGGGAGCGGAGAGTATCTGCTGCAAGAAGTATGCCTCCATACATTTCAATAAAATCCAGACTACCTGGAAATATCCAGTCGTCTTCCTTTTTGGTTACTATCATGTTTCTTTTCCCCTTTGGCGCATTGGAAGAGTCTATTTCTCTGCGGATCGTGTTTTCCTTGAGATAAAATGGAAGCAGAACCGCAACATCCAAAAATCCGCCAAGATCTTTAACAGGTGTAAATGCAACTGGTCTTTCCATCTTTATTTCAGAAGCTTCAGCAACATGTATAACTGTATCAATTACAACAGGTTCCGGCTCCATTTTTTCCGGTTTCTTTACACCGGGGACTTTTACATAATCGCCAACCTGTGGAAATCTTAAATCTCTGTTGGCTTTCTTCAATTCCCTGAGCGATAGATCGTATAGCCTTGCTATTGATGAAAGGGATTCACCGCTTTGTACTTTATGATAGAAATATCCCTTTTCCTGATCCTGCGCCTTCTCCTTCTCCTGTGGCAGAACCGGCTTCTGCTCCGCCGTCAACTGAGTCTGAACCGCCGGTTTCTCAGACTCGTCAAAAATCTGCCTGCTGCTCATGAAATCCTTCCGGGGAATGGCTATTTCCATCCCAACGGATAATTTTGTTATGTCAATTCCGGGATTATTATGAATTATATCGTATTCTGAGACATCATAGCTTTTTGAGAGAAAATATACAGTTTCGCCTGGTTTAAGATAATGATAAATGAATTTTGATTCATCATACTTGCTGCCGGAGGTCTCCGACGTGGTAACGGGGAGTCCTTTACCGGAACCGGATATAAAGGGGATTCTCAGGGATTGACCAGCATTTACACCATATAGAGCAGGAGGGTTTTCTTTGGTTAATTCCTCAACAGTTATTCCGTAGGCTTTTGAAATTGAATAGGCAGTCTCTCCCTTCTTAACCTGATGAATATAATAGGTAACCCCGGAAATCACGACTTTATCTTTTGATCTCTCAACAACAACCTGTGAACAGACATTATGACTGAATATCAGCATAATTATTGCTGTTGGCAGCACTTTTATCAAACTTCTCATTTTCATAACAGACATCAGTCCTGCTTCAGTTTAAATTGATTTAAGAAATGCTCTGCAGTTTTTTTCAATTCTCTCAGGAACATTTGATATGTCAGTCTTTTCGAATTTTTCTCCTGTTATCACTTCATAAAGTTCAATATACCTTTCGGATACCTCATTTACAAATTCATCGCTCATTTCAGGGACCGACTGCCCGTGTTGTCCCTGGAAACCATGTGACATCAGCCATTCCCTTACAAATTCCTTTGATAATTGTTTTTGAGGAAGCCCTTTGTCGAACCTCTCCTGGTATTCATCGGCATAAAAATAGCGTGATGAATCAGGAGTATTAATTTCATCAATCAGGTATATTTTGCCATCTTTCTTACCAAACTCATATTTTGTATCCACAAGTATCAGGCCATGCCTGGATGCAATTTCTGTACCTCTCATGAAAACTTCCATTGTATATTTCTCAATCAGGGTATATTCCTTCTCGGATACGAGTCCGCTGCTTAGAATCTCTTCCCGGGTGATATCCTCATCATGCTTGCCCTGTTCAGCTTTTGTGGTAGGAGTAATTATCGGTTTCTCAAATCTTTGATGTTCTTTCATCCCGTCAGGAATCTTTATCCCGCAGATTTCCCTTTTACCTTCCTTGTACGTTCTCCATGAGCTGCCTGTAAGGTATGCCCTGACTATCATTTCTACAGGATATGGCTCACATTTGTGTCCAAAGGTAACTGTAGGATCAGGGGTAGCGATTTTCCAGTTAGGTACGATATCGCTTGTTGCATCAAGAAATTTTGCAGCTATCTGATTAAGTACCTGTCCTTTAAAAGGAATACCTCTTGGAAGGACAACATCAAATGCTGAAATCCTGTCTGATACAATCATCAGGAGATAGTCATCATTAATGTTATATACATCTCTTACTTTTCCCTTATAAATACTTTTCTGACCCGGGAAGCTGTAATTTGAACTCAAAATTGTCTTTACCATATCTATGAATTTAATTTTTTATCAATTCTTCCTCTGTTAATATTTGCCCCCCTGCCCCCTACCCCTGTTATTATGCTTTTGTCCCCCTGCCGCCCTGTCATCGATGCTTTTGCCCCCCTGCCCCCCTAAAGGGGGGATGGGGGGCTAAATCTTAAAGGCAGATTTGTTTTTTCATCTCCCTTGATTTGTTTTATCAGGTTCGCTCTCCTCCTCTTCATAAGCCTTTACTATCCTTTTTACCAGCTTATGCCTCACAATATCCCGTTCATCGAATCTGATTATTGATATCCCCTCAATTCCTGACAAGATCCTCATAGCCTGGAGCAGACCGGATTCATTCTTCTTCGGAAGGTCTATCTGAGTTGTATCTCCGGTCATAATAAATTTTGAATTTACTCCCATACGTGTCAGAAACATCTTCAGCTGGCTTATGGTTGCATTCTGAGCCTCATCAAGTATTACAAAGGCATTTTCCAGTGTCCTGCCCCGCATAAAGGCGAGGGGTGCAATCTGAACAGTTCCATCTTCAAGCCATGTTTCAAGCTTTTTAAAAGGAAGCATATCATGAAGGGCGTCATAGAGAGGCTGAAGATATGGATCAAGTTTTTCCTTCATATCTCCGGGCAGGAATCCAAGCCTTTCACCAGCTTCAACAGCCGGACGAGTCAGTATAATCTTCTTTACCTCTCGCTCTTTCAAAGATCTGACTGCAAGAGCAATAGACGTATATGTTTTGCCAGTCCCTGCAGGTCCCTCTGCTATTACCAGATCATTTGATTTATAATCATTGATGAGCTGAACCTGGTTGGCTGTGCGTGCTCTTACCGGTTTGCCGCTGGTTCCAAAAACTATGACATTCTCAAATGCTCCTTCTGAAGCTGACCTCATATGTTCAGCATCAAAGAAATATTTTTCAATATCCTCCTCATCCAGCCTGTGATATTTCTGGTAATATTCAACAAGTTCATTGAACTTTTCTGCAAAGAAAGTAATCTCAGCCTCTTCCCCCATGCATTTTATCTCATTGCCCCTGGCCATGATTTTGATTTTTGGAAAGAAACCGCGGATTTTATCAAGCAGCGAATTGTTAGTGCCGAAAAAGACAACCGGATCAATATCCTCAAGAAAAATTAGTATCTCTGTCATTAAATCAAACGCAAATTAATGATCTGTACTGTCATCTGCTATGTAAATAAATAATATGGAAAAAAAGATCAAAAAAAAACCGATGAACATTACAAAGTAAGTTTATTTTTTCCTTAGAAGATTATCTTTGTTATAAGTTTTTTTATATGCCGGTAGTTACACTGACAACAGAATGGAAGCCAGATGATATCTATAATGGAATCATTAAAGGAAAACTGAGCAGAATGTGTCCGGGGGTTGTCATTATTGACAATGCCGGAAGTATTCCTCCTTTCAATATTTCACTTGCTTCCTTCATAATAAGGAATACCTTCAATAATTACCCTAAGGGGTCAGTACATATTATTTGTGTACACTCCGAACCAGGCAAAAACCAGGATTATCTGATTGTCTCAGCAAGGGATCATTTCTTCATTGGAACTGATAATGGAATTTTTAACCTTATACTTAATGAAGAACCCGATGATGTTGTAAGAATTGAGCATAAGGGGTGTACTGATGAACTTGAAATTTTTGCCAAAACTGCCTCAGAAATTATTTCAGGCATAATGCCGCATGAACTTGGGACATCTGTAAATAGCGTCAGCGAAAGAGTTCCCCTTAGAGCAACAATTGATAAGGATGTAATAATAGGAAGCATTATATTCATTGATTCTTATGGGAATGCTATTTCCAATATAACGCGGGAGGTGTTTTACAGAGTATTCAATAATAATGGCTTTCGGATCCAGATCCAAAGCAATAAAAACTATACTGAGCAGATTTCCCAAAGATATAGTGATGTTCCCGTAGGTGATATGCTTGCAAAATTTAACCAGCTGGATCTTCTTGAAATTTCAATAAATGGCGCTGATGTATCTGAATTGCTCAGCCTTACTGTAGGATCGGTCGTACGAATAGATCTGGCTCACAAGGCCGCTTCTCCTAACAAATTGTTTTAAAATCATTTACGAATGAACGACAGGAATAAAAGTCTTGAAGAGTTCAACAGGCTCCTCAATATTATTGATGAACTGAGGGTAAAGTGCCCCTGGGACATGAAACAAACTTATGAAAGCCTGAGAAAGCTTACAATAGAAGAGACATATGAACTGGCTGATGCAATTTCTTCAGGAAATGACGAAGGGATCAGAAATGAACTTGGGGATCTGATGCTGCATATAGTATTTTATGCCAGGATAGGTACAGAAAAAGAAACATTTACAATGGCAGAGGTTTTGGAGGGGATCAATAACAAGCTGGTATACAGGCATCCTCATGTTTTCGGTGATGTAAAGGTGACAGGAGCTTCGCAGGTTGAGGAAAACTGGGAGCAGTTGAAGATCAGGGAAAACAATGGTTACAAACCCGTTCTTTCAGGTGTACCATCTTCACTTCCAGCCATAGTAAAGGCAAACAGGATACAGGAAAAGGTAAGAGGCGTCGGATTCGACTGGGAAAACCGTGAACAGATCTGGGATAAAGTGGCTGAAGAGATACAAGAACTTAAGGAAGAGATAAAGAGCTATGATAAAGAGAGAATAGAATCGGAGCTTGGAGATGTACTCTTTTCAATTATCAATGCCTCCCGCCTTTATGGAATAGATCCTGAAGCGGCCCTTGAAAAAACCAACAGGAAATTCATAAAACGGTTTAACTACCTGGAAAAGGAGACACTTTTAAAAGGGAAATCCCTTCATGAGATGACCCTTGATGAGATGAATGTGATCTGGGAGGAGGCGAAGAAGGAGGATTAGGATTGGGTTATAGAATCACGATGCATCGTGATTCTTCAACCCAAACCTGTATGAAAGCAGCTGGTAAATTATTTTGGCCGCGACAAAATCAGGAGCCTTATTGGTTGAGGAGGGGCAGAGCTCAACAATATCAAAACCGACAACATTTTTTCTTCTGATAACATCTCTCAGAAAATGGATAACCTCAAAATAGCCAGGACCTCCAGGCTCAGGAGTTCCTGTGGAAGGCATCAGAGAAGGGTCGAAGACATCCAGATCAATAGTGATATAAACATTATCAGTAAGTTTTTCCATGGCTGTTCCATAAAGCTTCTTGTCGTAAAAAAGCTGATGCGCATAAAATATCCTGTCGTTCTCTGCATAGGGAAGTTCGTCTGCCGACATGCTTCTGATCCCGACCTGTACGATCGGGGCAAATTCACGCGCCCTTGCCATAACACAGGCATGATTTAATGTTGAACCTTCATATTCCTGCCTCAGATCACCATGTGCATCGAGCTGAAGAACGGTGATGTCATTGAAAAACTCAGAACATGCCTGGATTGAGCCTATTGAAACCGTATGGTTTCCACCGATTAATACCGGAAATTTATTATCTGCAAGGAGTGATAAAATCCTGTAATAGACATCTTCAACCAGTTTCTCAGGAGTCTCCTTCTGAAGAATAGGATTCATAGTAAAAATCCCCTTCAGATGAGCTTCTGATGAAGTTTCCACATCATAAAATTCAAGATTTACGGAAGCTTCCAGTATCGCATCAGGACCCTTATCGGCTCCCTTCATCCACGTACTGGTCTCATCATAAGGGACAGGCACTATGATTATCTCCGATCCGGAATAATCGTAAACTACTTCATTTCCTCCAAAATTCATTGGGACGGAATTAGTGATATGACTTTACTCTGCTTTTGGCTTTCTTGAACTCTTCTTCTTATCAGCAGCAGGAGGTGTCGCCGGATCCTTTTTAGCGTCAGGCTCATCCTTAGCTTCTGGTTCAGGTTCTTCTTTGATAAGCATATTAAGCCTGTGCAGAATGTTATACCACAAAGCTACTTTCTTCATGTCACTGACATACACTTTATCTCTTGAGTAGTCAGGCAATATACTCTCAAACCAGCTTTTAAGCTCGCTTCCGTCAACTTTTGAATCAATGGCGGCTTCCCCGTTGGATTTTTCAAAGATCAGATCAAATACTTTTCCGAGAGGCACATCCTCCTTTTCGGTAAATATCGCGATGTCCTCCAGGGAACTTACTTTAGCCGAGCCGTAAGCGCTGCTTCTCTTCTGTGTTTCCAGGTGTTCAACAATTATTGAATTCTTGCCCTGGGCGATAAATCTGAAAAGCCCGGGTTCTCCTGAGATTGCGATAATATCTTTTAAAACCATTTTCTGTTTTTTTGTTTGTAAATTTAATCCTTGAATTCCAATTTAGGCTTATTATTGTAATTTTTTTGAAAAGAAGGAGATTAAACAATATCTCTCTCCTTTTTTATCTTCTCATAAGCTTCATTAACACTCTTGAATTTTTCATCGGCTGATTTTCTGAATTCATCACCTAGATGGCTTACCTTGTCAGGGTGGTATTTCACCGCCATCCGCCTGTATGCTTTCTTTACCTCTTCATTTGTTGAAGCCGGGTCTATCTCCAGTATTTTGTATGAAGAGTCAGTCTCTGGAATAAACATATTCTTTATAGAGAGAAAATCATTTGAGGCCACGCCAAGTGCCCCGGATATCTTTTCAAGAAGCTCAATTTCTTTCGGATGTATTGTACTGTCAGCAAGTGAGACATTAAACAACAGATGCATCAACTGTAATCGGGAGGAATAGTCCATATTTCTGCTTATCTGAATACATATATCTCTGACCGGGATGTCCTGCTTTATTATATCCTTGAGCATGAGAAGCGCCTCTTTGGCAGATTCCTGACCGAACTGTCTGACAAAGAATTGCTTGACATAATCAAGTTCCGACTTTACAACCTTCCCGTCAACTTTCATCACCGCAGCCACAAGCACAAGAAGACTCATGCTGAAATCACCCTGGGTGATCCTGGCTGGTCTGGAATTATAAACTGATGAATCCTGCGAGGCACCGTCAATCACAGAGCCAACAAGAAAACCCAACAATCCTCCGATCGGCCCTCCCATTACAAAGCCAAGTCCTCCTCCAAGCCATTTGCCAAACATTCCCATAATCAGTTAAAGTTGTTAATTTTCTTCAGAATATCATCATGAATCGCCAGAATTGCAGGAATTATCATATCATTTTCCGAATTATAAATCACATAATCAGATAGTTTTATTCTTGCATCATCGCTCATCTGGTTCATCATTCTTTCCAATACCTGATGTCTTGAAAGTTTGCTCCTCTGGGTTACCCTGCTGAGCCGTTCTTCCTCAGGAGCAACAATTGTGGCAATTTTATCGACAAGCTTTGATGCTCCGCTCTCAAAGAGAATTGCTGCCTCCATAATAATATAGGGGGATGTCTGATTCATTGCCCACCTGGAAAAGTGGTCAAAAACCACAGGATGAACAAGAGAGTTGACTTTATCAAGCAGATTATTGTTGTTAAAAATGAGCGAAGCAAGAGCCATTCTGTCGAGACTTCCGTTGATATACAGGTCTCGTCCTGCTATTGAATTTATCTGACTGATAATATACTCGTCGCCATCCATTATTTCCCTTGCTATGCGGTCAGTTGAGAATACAGGGATACCGAGCACAGTGAATACTTTGCAAACTGATGTTTTTCCGCTTCCGATGCCTCCTGTAACCCCAAGTTTTAAGGAAGGGCTGTCAGCTTTGTTCATCTTGTCATCAGGTTAAAAGATTAAGTCATCCATCCTTTTTTACATCAACTAATGTTTCCCGGATATTGGCTTTATATCTTTTTTCAGGATAAAAAAAAGAGTATCAGGCTTTATCTGTATTATTTCACAACCGGATCTTATCTGAACAGTCAGACTCTTTACAAGCCCTGATGTAACAATAAAATAATCTGGATTTTTGCTTTCAGGAACCCGTTTATAAGTGACTTTTGAAAGATCAATTAAAACAGGAGGCTTTTTTCCGGATACTTTGAGTTTCAGAACTGAATAGCCGGGCCCTTTAAGTGAGAAATTAAGCTTTGAAGGAGTCTCTTCGGCAATCGTTCTGTCCTTTGGAGTATTTATATACTTTACAGGATATTTTATATCTGCTTCAACCTCTTTTCCAAGGGAATTAATGTACCACAAGCCGAATGAGAGAGAAAGAAAGAAGGCAAATACCACAACATCCCTGTTTATGGCACTTACTTCTTTCTTTGTAAGTTTTTTAGCCGGTATCTCATCCCTTCCCTTCACAAAAAATTATATTGAAGTTAAAACCTACTCTTCAGCTGAAGGGTCTTTAAGCAGGGCACTTTTGTCAATTTTCAGTCTGACATCACCGCCGACATCAACTGTTACATAATTGTCTTTAACCTCATAGATCCTGCCATAGATACCTCCGGTAGTAACAATTTTATCGCCTTTTTTAAGAGAACTTCTGTAGTTGTTCATCTCCTTCTGCTTTTTCATCTGAGGTCTTATCATGAAGAAGTAGAAAACTACAAAAACGAGGATCAGAGGAAGAAAAGTGAGTAAAGGATTACTCTGACCGGCAGCTCCGGCCGGTTGTCCCATTAAATACACGTAAGCTAAATTGGTCATTTTTAAAAATTTTAATTATTAACTGGTTATTGAATTACTGGTGCATGGTGCATGGTGCGTGGTGCTGAGTTCAAGGTTCAAGGTTCAAGGTGCTAACTTTCCACAACTTCCGCAGTGATCTTTAATAAGACAACCGGAGTCCGGGCATTGGATTTTACTGTAATCGTCTTTGTCTGCTTACCGTTTCTGCCGGATGTATCGAAAACAACTTCAAGATTTCCTTTTCCTCCCGGAGCAATTGGTTTTGTATCATATTCAGGAACAGTACAACCACAACTTGTTGTTGCAGATGTGATAACAAGATTTGAAGTCCCCTTGTTCTCAAATTTAAACACCCACCCCACTTTTTCTCCTTCAGTGACTTTTCCGAAATCATGTTCATACTCCCCGAAAACTATGTTTACATTCCCGGTATCTCCTGATGCAAGTCCTGTCGGCTCCTGTCTGCCATTGGACCCGCATTGAGATAACAACATGCTTATCATCACAAGGCTTATAAAAATGATCCTGCTAATTATTTTCATTAAATAAAATGTTAGTGGTTCTTGTCTGACATTTTTTCACCAACCAGTCCTCTTCCTGTTTTATTCAAAAGCCCTTCATGACGTATCTCCTTGACAATATTATCAAGAATACCATTGACAAAGGTACTGCTTTTTGAAGTACAATAGAATTTGGCAATTTCAATATACTCATTCAGTGTGACCTTCACTGGGATCTCCGGGAATTCAAGAATCTCAGTAATTGCCAGTTGCATAACAAGGATATCCATCAGGGCTATCCTGTCAACTTCCCAGTTAGTTGTATTTCTATCAATAAGTTCAGAACATTTATTTGAATTCATTATTACCTTCCTGAACAGAATCTTCACAAATTCTTCATCCTCCTCATTTTTAAACAAAGGCATAAGTGATGTATTCTCATCAGAATCCGGCTTAAACTTCTTCAGTGTCTTTTCAACCATTGTTGAAATGTATTCGAGGTCATCATTCCAGTATATGCTTTGTTCTTCAAGATTTGACTGAAGATCTTCCGAGTTTAAAAACATATCGGTGATCAGGTTTATTACAAACTTCCTGTCGGATGAATAATTATGAATTTCGTTTGTCATATATTCCTCATAGACTTCCCATCCAATCATTCTGTTGTACAGGTTTCTGGGCAGATGCGGGTAATTAGCCCATGAGAGCTTTTTTGTAGAGATGTACTTATTAAACTGCACATTTTTCCTGAGTTGCTCAATCATCTTGTTATCAACGAATCTGCGTTGCGGATTGAGATCTTCTGGTGCAGGCATTCTCTTCTGGAGGGCAAAATCGATCTTTTCTCCGGCAATATCGGCTATTTCAAGGACCAGCAGCAGAAGGTAGTGATACAGATCATAACTCTTCCCAATGCTGAACATAAGTTCTTTTTCGGCCTGGACTAAATTAACATCCTCTCTGCGGTTAAAAGCATAAATGGCCATTAAGGCTTTAATACGAAGTAATCTTCTGCTTATCATTAATAAAGGAACATCGATTTTTCCGCTGCAAAATTACTCTTTTTCCATTATTGTCAAAGAAACTTTAAAGAAAATAGGCAGAAAGATAAATCTGCAACTACTTTAATATTAATATATATTACTGTATTACAAACACTTACAAGCATATTGCAATATCCGCTTCTGCAGCTATTTATACAAATATTTCACCCAGTTTTGATTTGATAAAATAATTGTTACATTTGACAATACAAAACTAAAACCTAAACCAAACTGACCTGGAGATGGAAGAAGAAGCTGGAATTAAAGAAGTCATAAACGGGCATGAAGACAAAAACATTAAGGAAGAAATTTTTACCAAGGTGGTGCGTGCCGGAAAAAGGACCTATTTTTTCGATGTTAAAGCTACAAGAAAGGATGATTATTATCTGACTATTACTGAAAGCAAGAAGCGTCTGGGGAAAGAGGGAACAGTTTTCTATGAAAAGCATAAGATCTTCCTTTATAAAGAAGATTTTGATAAATTTACTGAAGGGCTTAAAGATGCAGTTTCCTATATTGACAACAACAATGAAGTATCTGCAATACCTCTCCAGACAACAGACAATGAACCCATAGAACAGAAAAAGTCACTGGTGACAGCTGATTTTACAGATATCGATTTTGAAGACCTTGGGAAACACTAAGAGGTCTTTCCAGAGACACTTTTCGCACGATAATTCTAAATGTCAGACTATATACTTCTTATATCAGGAATTCTTCTCATGATCCTGGGAATAATCGGTTGTTTAGTTCCTGTCTTGCCAGGTCCGCCATTGAGCTTTCTGGGATTAATTTTACTCCATTTATCACGCTTTGGTCATTTCCCCAGGTCAACTCTTATCACTCTCGGGGTCATTGCAGTTGTTGTCACAATACTCGACTATATTGTACCTGTCTGGGGAACTAAAAAATTCGGAGGGTCCAAATATGGCACAAGGGGGGCCACTGTAGGACTTATAATCGGCCTGTTTCTTGGTCCCATGGGAATAATCATCGGACCGTTGATTGGGGCATTTGTCGGCGAGATGATTTTCAGGGATGATTTAAATTATGCTGCAAAGGCAGGTTTTGGCAGTCTTCTTGGATTCCTCACAGGGATAGGGCTGAAGCTGGCGGCTTCCTTTATTATGACCTTCTACTTTGTGAAGGAGTGGATTGCGTAGACATCATGATCCCAGAGTAGCCACCATAATTGCCTTTATAGTATGCAGCCTGTTCTCGGCTTCGTCAAATACAATTGAATATTCAGATTCAAATACATCTTCGGTTACTTCCATTCCATCCAGTCCGAATTTTTTGAATATCTCCTCTCCCACCCTGGTTTCTCTATTATGGAAAGCGGGCAGACAATGCAGAAATTTGACTTTCGGATTACCCGTCTTTTTAATCACACCGGTATTCACCTGGTAAGGCTTAAGAAGTTTAATACGT
The DNA here is from genome assembly GCA_963782945.1 of uncultured Bacteroidales bacterium. Taxonomy (GTDB): domain Bacteria; phylum Bacteroidota; class Bacteroidia; order Bacteroidales; family VadinHA17; genus LD21. The sequence continues at coordinate 179,097 of CAWALO010000019.1, read as the reverse complement.
TCATCCCAAACAGAATCAGGCTCTCCCATTGAAACCCATACATCTGTATAAAGGAAATCGACCCCTTTTACAGCCTCATCCACAGACTCAGTGATCGTTATTTTTGCACCAGTGTCTTTTGCTATTTCGCGGCAGGTTTCAACAAGGCTTTCAGCGGGCTGGCATTCTTTCGGGGCAGCCGCCCTGAAATCCATCCCCATCTTGGACGCTCCGACCATAAGTGAATTTCCCATATTGTTCCGCGCATCACCCAAATAACAGAATGAGATCCTGTTTAGAGGTTTATCCGAATGCTCCAGCATAGTCATAAAATCGGCAAGGATCTGTGTAGGATGAAATTCGTTTGTCAGACCGTTCCACACAGGCACACCGGCATACTTTCCAAGTTCCTCAACGATATCCTGGCCATAGCCGCGGTATTCAATGCCGTCATACATCCTCCCAAGCACCCTGGCGGTATCGCGCATCGACTCCTTTTGTCCGATCTGTGATCCGCTCGGACCGAGATACGATACATGAGCTCCCTGATCAAGAGCGGCAACCTCAAAAGCACACCTCGTCCTCGTTGATGCTTTCTCAAATATCAGGGCAATATTTTTGCCCTTAAGACGCTGCTGTTCTGTGCCCGTATATTTTGCTTTCTTAAGGTCGGAAGCAAGATCCAGAAGAAACCTGATCTCTTCGGGTTTAAAATCAAGAAGTTTCAGAAAATTTCTGTTGCGAAGATTGTATGGCATGGTTTTGAAATTTAAATTGAAGTGCAAAGGTATAAATATTTGTACATTCAGGCAACAGGCAACAGGCAACAGGCATCAGGCAACAGGCAGCAGGAATCAGGAATCTGGTATAAGTTCTTATTTAAACCTGGCACCTGACGCCTGACGGCCGAAGCCAGACGCCTTGATTTCATCTCCGGTCATCCTCATACTCCATTGTAATCTTTGAGCCATACTTCTTATCTGCGAGCTTGAAAGCTTCTGTAATAACACTCATTTTACCACCGTTTTTTATGAAATTAAGGCAGGCCTGAATCTTAGGAGCCATACTTCCTTTTGCAAAATGGCCCTCATTGAGGTATCTGAGAGTATCGGAATAGTCAAGGAACTCTTTAATCTCCTGGTCAGGTTTATTGAAATTAAGATAGATATATGGAACATCTGTAAGAATATAAAACTCATCCGCACCAATCTGAGTTGCCAGGAGTGAAGATGCAAGATCTTTATCTATAACTGCTTCCGCAGGCCTGACATCTTTTTTGCCGTCAATATAAACCGGAACACCCCCTCCTCCTGCTGCAATAACAATATTGCCTTTCAGAGCAAGGTCTCTGATAATGGAAACATTCATTACTCCTGAAGGATTTGGTGAAGGCACAACCCGTCTGTATCCGTCAGTTGTTTTAACCTCCTCCCTGAAAAGCCATCCCTTTTCAGAGGCAAGCTCATCTGCCTGAATTTTTGAATAGATCCTGCCAACCCGTTTCTGGGGATCAGTGAATGCAGCATCATTGATATCGACCAGTACCTGGGTAACAAGGCAGATGACATTTTTGTCAATCCCATGCCTGTTAAGGACATTTCTGAAGATCCGCTCTATCATATAACCTATCCCGCCCTGTGAATCAGCAACACAAATATCGATAGGCATCTGGGCAATCCCATATAATTGTTCACCTGCATCGTTTCTCATCAGGATATTTCCCACCTGGGGGCCGTTCCCATGGGTAATTACGAGGTCATATCCCTCATTTATCAGAAAAACAAGGTTTTCAAGTGTGAGAGCAGTATTATCTTCCTGCTCATCGATAGTACCTATCTGATCCCCTCTTAAAAGGGCATTTCCTCCCAGCGCAACAACAGCAAGCTTTCTGTCCATAGCATTCAGATAAATCAACTGACAAATATTCAATTCGCCGTAAAATCTTAATTACAAAGCTATCAAATCAGTTTAAATTACATAAATCGTGTGAGTTGAAATGAATGGTAAAAATAGATGTTAAAGAACAGCATTCAGGGGATGCTTCCCATAATTATCAGTCTGACTGACTGAATTTAAAAAAAATCGTTACATTTACCAATTCAAATTAACCCAGGAATAAGTGAGATTCATCTATGTGTCGCTCATTGCGGTCATTTTTGCAGTGACATGCTACTCCTGTTTAATAAAGGGGAGCAAGTATATTGACGAGGGAGAGATCTATTATACGATTGATTATTCAGGCACCATAGGAGCTATGCCAAAAGAGATCCTGCCAAAAAATCTGATAGTATCATTTAAAGACAACATGATACTGTTCCAGATGCTATCCCCAATCGGCAATTCAGGAATACTCAACCTCGCAAATCCCAAAAAAAATATCTATGATACATACTTCAGCCTGTTCACATTAAAATATTATTATGCTGCAAAGCAGGGAGAGATGTACCCCGGATTTGAAGCAATGGAAGGTATGGAGATCCGTAAAACAGAAAAAACTGCAGTGATATGCGGCTTCGACTGCAAAAATGCAGAGGTGACCTTCCCTGCCGACAGGAAAAAGATCTATGATATATGGTATACAAATGAGATAAATGTGAAAAATCCCAACGCAAGTTCTCCCTTCAATGAAATAGATGGAGTGCTGATGAGCTTTTTCTTCCTAATTGGCCAATCAGAACTTAGTTTCAATGCAGAGAACGTTTACAAGAAAGATATTCCGGATATTACATTTGAAAGACGGGAAAAATTTAAAAAGTCATCCAGGGAAGACATAATTAAGTTCATCAATACAATGCTGACGTTTTAAAACCGGAATACGGTAACATATCCTGTCATTTGCAAAACCTGCCGCAAAAATCAAAATCACAGATCTCTCTTTTGTGTAAAGTTCAAATTTATTACCTTTGGGCTGCCTAATGAATAATATTAAAAAGTAATGACTAAAGAGAAGGAAGAGGCTGGCAAGAAGAGCACTAAAAATGCAAAAGGGTCTGAAAAGTCAAAACCTTTCTTTACTGATGAGAGGATTAAATTTATTACAGGCATTCTTATAACAGGTTTTGCATTTTATCTTCTTCTTGCATGTATCTCTTACCTTCTATGGTGGAAAACCGATCAGAGTCTGCCGACTTCGGAGGTTGTTTCAGGACCTGATATTGAGGTAAAAAACTGGTCAGGGAAAAGCGGCCATTTCCTCGCTGAAATGATAATAAGGTACGGATTTGGATTTGGTGCATTCTTTATTCCTCTTATCTTTGGGACTATCGGATTATATCTTCTCAGGTTTCCGAAAATCAGGCCGATCAGCCTTATTCTCAAATTTACATTTGCAGCCATCATCACATCTTTGATGCTTGGATTTGTTTTTGGAAAGTCCAATGTTTATCTCGGCAGTGGTCCGGGTGGCGCTCAGGGGTATATGGTAGCCAGATGGATGAATGCTTTCATGGGGAAGATAGGTACAGGTGTACTGATCTCAGTCATTACGATATCTTACCTTATTTTTGCATTGAAATTTAAGCCTGAATCATTTGGTTTGAAGATTCCCTCCTTTTTAAAACCCAGAAAGACTCAACATACTGATGAAGAGGCACTTAAAGCAGACAGCGCAGAAGACTCAGATTCTTTGACAAATGAAGAGACTGAAATAAAGGAGACAGTGAATGATGATAAACCTTTTGAATTTGTAGTAAGAAACACAAACAGTCAGATTGATGAGGATGATACCGATGATGTTATACCTGTCGTATTTCCAGGGAGATCTATAATACGTGATTTTGAGAATGACAACACTGAAAAGAATGTTGATGAGGAGGTTCCTATAAATATAAGACGACCAGAGACAGAAGGCAACCTCACCGAACATGAGGTCGATAAGATAATGGAGAATTATGACCCTCGTCTCGACCTGTCACATTATAAATTTCCCCCTGTATCAATACTGAAAGAGCACAAATCTGAAAGCGCCTTTGATAATACAGAGGTATTTGAAAACAAGGAAAATATAATAAAAACTCTTGGAGATCATAAGATAAGTATCAAAAGCATCTCCGCCACAATCGGTCCGACAGTAACTCTTTATGAAATTGTTCCTGAACGTGGTGTAAGGCTGGCACGCATTAAATCGCTTGAGGATGATATTGCACTAAACCTGTCTGCCCTTGGGATAAGAATTATTGCCCCTATACCAGGACGGGGAACAGTGGGTATTGAAGTTCCGAACAAAAAACCGGAAATGGTATCCATGAGATCTCTTATTACATCCAAAGCATTTCAGGAAACTAAATTTGATATTGCCCTGGCTCTTGGAAGGACAATAACGAACGAACCATTTATTGTAGATCTTACGAAGATGCCACACCTGCTTGTGGCCGGAGCAACGGGTCAGGGAAAATCAGTAGGGATTAATGCAATTATCACATCTATCCTGTATAAAAAACATCCTGCAGAAGTCAAATTCGTGCTAATCGATCCCAAGAGAGTGGAACTTCCTCTTTATATGAAGATTGAAAGACATTTTCTTGCGAAACTCCCCGATGAAGAGGATGCCATAATCACAGATACGCAGAAGGTGATTAAAACACTTAATTCATTGTGTATTGAAATGGATAACCGGCTTGAGCTTCTTAAAGCGGCACAATCGAGGAATATCAAAGAGTACAATGAAAAATTTATTTCAAGGAAGCTGAATCCTGAAAAGGGACATAAATATCTGCCTTACATAGTTCTGATAATAGATGAATTTGCAGACCTTATAATGACTGCCGGAAGGGAAATTGAAGGGCCGATTGGGCGGCTTGCTCAGCTTGCAAGAGCCATTGGGATACATCTTATAATATCTACCCAGCGACCATCTGCCAATATCATAACAGGTTTTATCAAAGCCAACTTCCCGACCAGGGTTGCATTCCGTGTATTTTCATCTATTGATTCACGTACAATTCTTGATTCCACCGGTGCCGACAGGCTCGTGGGACGGGGTGACATGCTGGTTTCGTCAGGGAATGAACCTGTAAGGGTGCAATGTGCATTCATAGATACTCCGGAAATTGAGGAGCTGACGGAGTTCATAGGTTCACAGAAAGGATATGCTGATGCCATGCATCTCCCTGAGTATGTTGACGATAGCGAGGCCGGTGCCGTGGAGGTTGACCTCAGGAAAAGAGATCCGATGTTTGAGGATGCCGCAAAACTGGTAGTGCAGCATCAGCAGGGATCAACATCCCTTATACAGAGGAAACTTTCAATAGGATATAACAGGGCCGGAAGAATTATTGATCAGCTTGAGGCTGCCGGAGTAGTTGGCCCCTTCGAAGGAAGCAAGGCAAGAGACGTTCTTATTTCGGACTTTATATCTTTGGAACAGATTTTGCAACGTCTTGAGTAAACCACTTTAAATGAAATTCATTCTATTACTCCTGCTGGTTGTTATTGCAGACACTTCATTTGCCCAGGGAGAAAATGATGTGCAGGCAATCAGGGTACTTGACAGCTTCTCATCGAAAGCAACAAAGGCGCCATCTGTATCAATGGCATTCAGGATGATATCAGCCGACCTGATTGAAAACAGATCAGATTCACTAGTTGGATCCATTATTCTGAGCGGAGATAAATACAAACTCATTCTTGGAGAAAATACAGTCTGGCACAACGGTGAAACGATCTGGAACTATCTTTCTGCTGAAAAAGAGGTGACTATTACCAGGCCTGACAAGAAAGATCATTCATTTCAGAACCGTCCTTCAGAAATATTCTCCATGTACAAATCAGGTTTCAAAAGCCGGCTTATTGAAGACAGATCAGATGCCTATATTATTGACCTTTACCCTGAAGATATCAAAAGTGACCTGGTAAGAGTAAGACTTATAATCAGCAAGGCAGACCTAAACCTCCGCAGTCTGGAGTATAAAGGAAGAGAGGGATTGGTAATAACTCTTCAGATTTCCGAATATAATCTTAAACAAAAACCAGATCCTGAAATTTTCATATTTCACCCGGAAAAATATAAAGGTGTAGAGATAAATGATATGCGTTAGTCCGGCATCAGCTTATATGTGACCTGACGATCTTTTCCTCAACCATTTTTATAATGGCCTCTTCTTCCATTTTTGCCTTTGAATCAATATCGCAGCTTTTTATTAAGGCCTCTTTCACGAAATCCTTGTCCGCAAGTCCGGATGCATTTATCCTGACGTTCAGGTAGGCTCCCTTAATGCAGGTTCTCAGGGCAAGTGCACCAACTCCGGCATCCGTTACAGAATTTGGATTGCCTTCTTCAACCATTTCCCTTAAAAGTCCAAAACCAGAGGAAGCAATTTCCATCACCTTAAGGGGAACAACGATTACATTTCTTGTGGCATCCTGAATGGCAGCATTTCTCACCATCTTCTCTTCATCAGTTTTTTTTGGAAGAGCATAGGTTTCCATGAGCCTGGTAAATGCTTCCGTATCTTCATCAACGAGATTGAGAAGCTCGTTTTGAATGGCTTTTCCATGTTCAGCCCAATCGGAAAACAGCTTCCATCTGTCGTCCCATCCCTTCTTATGACTTGAAAGGTTTGCAACCATTGTTCCAAGGGCAATGCCAAGCGCTCCAATGTATGCTGAAATTGAACCTCCTCCCGGAGCAGGCGATTCTGAAGCTGTTTCTTCAAGAAATTTCTTCAGATTCATGCCGATCAGTTTGTTTTTGCTTCTATCTTCCATAATATATTCAATTATCTTTTCTTCAGGGTTAAACGGATGTATTTCATCCAGTCCCATACTCTTTACAGCAATTTTTATCAGTTCCTCATCAGAAACTCCTGAGGTGCGCTGCTGTTTATGAAGGAAATACCTTCCGGCATCCAGAACTGATTTCAGCGGGACAAGTCCAATGATCTCAGAACCCGTCACCCTGACTCCTCTTGCATCCGCCTTCCGGCAAACTTCATCAAACGCTGCATGGACCGGAGTAACTGAGATATCTGTGAGGTTCATAGATATCTGTGCAATTCCATATTCCCTGATAAACCAGCCGATAGCTTTAACTGATTTCAGTGAACCGGGAACCATAATCTTTTCACCATATTCATCAAATAAGAGTTTGCCTGTCGGAGAATCTCCTTCACGCCTGGGTCTGCCTTTCTCCCTGACATCATACGCTATAGCATTGGCTCTCCGTGTAGATGTAGTATTAAGGTTTACATTATATGCTACAAGAAAGTCCCGGGCTCCGACAGCAACAGCCCCTGACCGTTCATTAAATAGTGCCGGCCCAAAATCAGGCCTCCAGTGCGGATCAGAAAGTTTCTTGCTGAGTCCTTCATATTCCCCTGACCTGCAGTTTGCGAGGTTCCTCCTCTCCTCAGTAAAAGCTGCATGCTCATAACAATAAACGGGTATTCCCAGTTCTTCCCCAATCCGTGCTGCAACTCCGCGTGCATAGGTGACAGTCTCCTCCATTGTGATACCGGAAACCGGAACAAATGGACAGACATCAGTAGCGCCCATCCTGGGATGTTCACCGTGATGCTTCGACATATCGATGACTTCAGAGGCTTTCTTTACTGACAGAAATGCAGCAACGGAAACTGCTTCGGGATCACCCACAAAGGTTACCACAGTACGGTTTGTTGCTTTACCAGGGTCAACATTCAACAGCCTGACCCCATTCACCGATTCAATAACATCAGTTATCTGCCTTATTATCTCCATATCCCGGCCTTCACTGAAATTTGGAACGCATTCTAGAATTCTCTTCTCCATTTATAAACGATCTAAAATAAACTTCTGTGGATCTTCGTGGAAGTTTTACCCCCCTGCCCCTGCATATGGGAGGTTAGCCCCCCTGACCCCTTTTGTTACGGGAGTTTTGCCCCCCTGCCCCCCTAAAGGGGGGTTAAAAAAAGCTTCTAAAAGGCGCTTTTTAGTCCCCCCTTGGGGGGGTTGGGGGGTATTATTTCCCCTTTTAATATCACTGTCTCAATGAGGTCGCTGCCAAATGCATACGGCATGAACTCATATGATGGCATCTCCTTTGTTATGAACACATTTGCAACCTTTCCCCTGGCTATTGACCCATGTGTACCTGACAATCCCATTGCATATGCTGAATTTATGGTTACAGCATTGATTACCTCTTCCGGAAGCATTCTGAGTTTAATACAGCCTAAAGACATAACCATCTTCATGTTCCCTGATGGTGATGACCCTGGATTATAATCCGAAGCAAGTGCGACTGGCAATCCGGCCTTTATCATTTTCCGTGCAGGGGGATCATTCAATCCAAGGAAAAATGAGGATCCCGGGAGCAGAGTCGGCATTGTATCCGATCCGAGAAGTGCTTCTATCTCATCATCGCCGGTACACTCAAGGTGATCGACCGAAAGAGCATTGTATTTAACCCCAGTCTGAATGCCTCCGGAAAAATCGAGCTCATTAGCATGTATTTTTGCAGTCAGACCATACTTAAGTCCAGCCATTAATATCCTTTCAGTATCTTCAACAGAAAAGAAGCCTTTGTCACAAAAGACATCAATATAATCCGCCAGTTCTTCAGAAGCAACTACCGGAATCATTTCATTGATAATCAGATCAACGTATTTCCCTCTTTTCTTCAAATACTCCTTCGGGACAGCATGAGCGCCGAGGAATGTCGCCTTTATTTCCATAGGACATGACTCCTTTATCTGCTTAATAACCCTCAGCATTTTAAGTTCATCTGCAAGATTTAGTCCATATCCGCTTTTAATCTCAACGGCGCCGGTACCAAGAGCCATGATTTCCCTGATCCTCACCATCGACTGGATAAACAATTCTTTCTCAGATGTTTCATGAAGCTTACCTGCAGAACTAAGAATTCCCCCTCCCCTCCTGGCTATTTCGATATACGACAAACCTCTTATTTTGTCCGTAAATTCAGCCTCACGGCTGCCGGCATAAACCAGGTGAGTATGTGAATCGCAAAACGAGGGAAATACCAGTTTACCTGAGGCATCAATCTGTTTTATCTGTGGATCTTCTATGGGAATGTCTGTCAGATCCAGATCTTTCATCTTACCAAAATCAAGAATAATTCCATTCCTTATGTAGAGAAATGCTTCATTCATTGTACTTAGCTCAGACATCCGGTCTCCTGATATTTTTGTCCTCACAAAATCCTCAGCCTGTACAAGACACTTGATATTCAGAATAAGTAAGCCTTCAGGCATTAATTTATATTTTAACCTCTAAGGTAGCAAATATTAAAAAAAGATATTGCCATATTCAATTTTCTTTATCTTTATAATTATGAACTAAACAAACATCCAATGAAAAAAACATTAATACTATTTCTTATAACAACACTGTCAATAACTTTATCTGCTCAGGAGAAGAAAGTAAAAACCGGATGGAAATTCGGAGGCGCACTGCCAGCAATTAGCTATGACACAGATCTCGGATTTCAGTATGGAGCTCTTGCTGAGTTTTTTAACTATGGCGATGGCAGTAAATATCCTGAATATCTGGATCACATTTACGCTGAAATATCACGTTATACAAAAGGAAGTGGTATTTACAGGATCATGTTTGAATCCAGTCACCTGATTCCCGGTGTACAAATGACAACAGACCTTAGCTATCTGCCTCATCAGGCCAATACTTTTTATGGCTTTAACGGTTATGAATCTGTCTTTAATAAAGACTGGATGGATGATGACTTGACCAGTCCTCCATACAGAACACGAATGTTTTATAGATTCGAGAGGAACCAGTTCAGGTTTAAGAACGATTTCCAGGGTAAACTTGCAGGTGATCATTTTAAATGGAGCGCAGGATTTGCCTTCCAGAATTTTGAAGTTAACTCCGTCGATATTGACAAAATTAATAAGGGTAAGGATGTTAAATTGCCTTCTGTTGAAGAAGAACCCGGTCTTTTTGAACTGTATAAGAATCCTGCAATCGGCCTGATTACTGAAAATGAGTCCAATGGAGGATGGATTAATACTCTTAAAGCAGGGTTAATGTGGGATAGCCGTGACAACAGGCCCAATCCGATGAAAGGTTTGTGGACAGAGATCGGAGTTGAAATGGCTCCGGAATTCATGGGAAATGATTGGGGATTCTCGAAGTTATTTATAACACACCGACAATATTTTACATTAATCGAGAAAGATCTTGCACTTGTTTACCGCCTGGGTTATCAGACAACTCTAACCGGCAACGTTCCGTTCTTCTATCAGTCACAGGTAATCACATCTAGGCTCACAGGCTACTCATCTGAAGGATTAGGAGGTTACAATTCTTTAAGAGGAGTACTGTGGAACAGGGTTGTCGGAGATGCATTCTTTATGGGAAATATTGAACTTCGATGGAAACCAGTATATTTTACATTCCTTAAACAGGATTGCTACCTGGGTCTGAACGGATTTTATGATTTCGGGAGGGTCACAAAAAATATAAAGCTTCCAGATAATCTTGAGGATAAATTCAACACATACTTCCAAGGAGAGGAAGATTTTACTGACTACTTCAGACCAGGTACAGAGAAATTCCATATGAGCGCAGGCGGGAGTATAATGCTTGCCATGAATCAGAACTTTGTAATTGCTATTGATATAGGGAAGGCATTCAATAAGCAGGATGGAAATATAGGATTCTCCATCGGGCTGAATTATCTGTTTTAGGAACTGAAATATTTTTAGATTTTATACGGTAGGGACAGGTCGCGACCTGTCCCTGCAATATTATTCGTTTTTATTAAGATTTTAAAATCCCTTCAGGAAGTATCCCAGTCCGACCCCCAGATAATTACCTATTACATAGCCAATTATTCCAACTGTAATTCCTGTTATAATTGCATCCTTATTTTTAAGTGCTCCTGCTACAACAGGGACAAAAGGAGGAGAAAACACAAAAGCTGTTGTTGTTATTAAGAAATCATCAGCATTGACCCTGAAGATTTTAGAGAGGACAATATGAAGCATAAGAGTTCCGAAATAGGCATAAGATATATATGCAAAAAGACCGAGGAACCCAATACTGAATATCACGCCCAGGTCAGCCATTGAGGCGACTGCCAGTGAGAACACAAGAATGAAGTACATCCCCAGCTGAAATGTCTTTTCAATCCTGTTTATCGCATTTATTAAGGATGCCACAATAGAAAGTGTTGTAATTGAAAGGATCACAACCACCATCTGTGAAATCCCCGGAAGCAGCAGGCTTATACCAAATGACACAGCAAAGATAAGCAGTGCAAGCCCTCCTGCTTTAAGAAGTGGGATTACCCTTCTTTTGGTCAGCATACCGGAAAAATCTTCGAAACTCTCAGATTCATGGATTATTTCATCTGTTATTCCGGTTTCACCATTATGCCTGAATGGAGGCAATATTGCCCTGAATACTCTGGGACCGGCAGTTATAAAAAAGATAAGGGTTATTGCCCCGAGGATCATATCATAAGTGCTGGTCATCACAAAAAGATTAGGATCGACACCAAGCGCCACTTTTAGTGACACGAGATTCGGAGTTCCTCCTGTATATACTCCCACAAGCATTCCTGCAACTTTCCATGAGTCAGGCACCGCATTTTTAAAAATAAAATAACCAGAGGATACAATAACAATTACAGAAATAAGTGCCAGGATCATTGAAATGAATCCTTCCCTGGCAAAGCGCAGCCACCTTTTTATGTTAAGTGAAAACAGCAGTAAAGGAAATGACAACGGGACTATTATTGAAACCAGCAAATCCTGTGTTGATGCCACTGAGTTGACATAACTATCGCTCTCACTAATCGTTCCTGATGCCAGGAGTGCCTGTAATTCTGTATCTGGCAATGCTGCTCTTCCCTGTAATGCAATATGAAATGCTTCACTCCCCTGGGGCAAAATGCCAACACTTCCCAATATCAGACCAAATCCATAAGCAAGAACAATCGATCCCAGCTTTTTAAGCAATGACCATCTTTTACATAGATGGATTATTACCAGGGGAAAAGTAAAGTAAAAGATAATCAGGAGTATAATTTTTAGCATAGCTTCACATTTATGTCAGAATCAAATATAAAAAAAGCGGCATACCGAAAGGCATGTCGCTTTAAAAATAGGTTTTTATACTTATCTACTTCTTTTCTTTCTCGTCGCAGTCACATTCCTCAAAGCTCTTCTGGTACTGTTCAATTGCTCTGAGACTCATACCCATACTTGAGAATCCACCATCATGAAAGAGATTCTGCATAGTTACCTTACGGGTAAGGTCTGAAAAAAGTGCCACACAATAATCTGCACACTCTTCAGCTGATGCATTTCCAAGTGGTGACATCCTTTCAGAGAAATCGACGAGGGAGTCAAATCCGTGAATACCCATTCCTGCAGTTGTTATTGTAGGTGATTGAGAAACGGTATTGATCCTCACTTTGCGGTCGCGTCCATAGATATAACCAAAACTTCGGGCAATGGATTCAAGAAGAGCTTTGGCATCTCCCATATCATTGTAACCGGATAGCGTTCGTTGTGCTGCCACATATGATAATGCAACCACTGAACCCCATTCCTTCAATGCATCAAGCTTGTAGGATGTCTGCAGTACTCTGTGAAAACTTAGCGCAGAAATGTCAAATGTTTTAAGCATGTTTTCATAGCTTGTCTGTTCGTAAGGGATATCCTTTCTTACGTTTGGCGACATGCCAATTGAATGGAGTATAAAATCGAATTTGCCGCCAAAGATTGTCATACTTTCTGACAGAAGGGCTTCAATATCCTCCATCCTGGTGGCATCAGCGGCAATTACTTTGCTGCCGGTTTTCTTTGCAAGTTCGCTGATAGTGCCAAGCCTCATTGCAACAGGTGAGTTTGTCAGAACCAGTTCAGCTCCATTCTCCCATGCCTTGAGTGCTACCTGCCAGGCAATGGATTTGTCATTAAGGGCACCGAATATGATACCTTTTTTCCCTTGTAAAAGACCTTCTCTCATTATGATTAATTTTAATTTATTGCGGCTGTTAAAAGTTCTTTCGCATTTTTTATTGCAGTCTCTGTCACTTCACTTCCGCTTAATAATCTGGCAACTTCCAGGATTCTTTCATCAGGTGATAACAATTTGACACGCGTAATTGTTGAATCATCCGTATCATCTTTATAAACATGGTAGTGCCTGGACCCTCTTGAAGCCACCTGTGGAAGATGTGTTATATTGATAACCTGCATATATTTCCCCATCCCGGAAAGGATCTGACCTACCTTATCAGCAACCTCGCCTGAGACACCGGAATCTATCTCATCAAAAATTATTGTAGGAAGATTATTATTTTTTGTAAGAAGCGATTTCAGGCTAAGCATTACTCTTGACAGTTCGCCCCCTGAGGCGGTCTTCGCCATGTTTTCAGGTGCTATCTGCTTATTTGCCGAAAATAAAAAGTCTGCCTGATCTATACCAGACGATGTAAAATCCCGTAACCCTGAAAGAGATATTCTGAATTTAGCATTTGGCATACCTAATTGCCTGAGGATCTCAGTTATCCTGGATTCGATCTCATCAAGCACTGCTCTCCTCATACCTGACATCTCGCCAGCCATGAGGATGAGTCTTTTGGTTTCATCGTCAATTAAAGTCTCAAGTATACCAATCCGCTCATCGCTTCCTGCAATGGATTTAATAAGGTTTCCAATCTCTTCCTTTTTGCTGATCAGCTCTTCCAGATTACTTACCCGGTGTTTTTGAATCAGAGAATAAATTATATCAAGCCTTCCATTTACAAGATTCAGATGCTGAGGATCAGCCTCTATTGAAACAGCAAGCTTATCCATTTCCCGGGCAAGGTCATCAAGTTCAATAAGTGATGATTCTGTTCTCCTGAGCAGATCTTCTCCATCGGGCAAAAAACTCCTTATTCTTGCTATGTTTGATTTAACTTCTCTCAGGAGCGATAGTATAGAAGCATCATTCTCACTAAACAGGTGTACAGCTCCGCTTAATGCACTCTTTATCTCCTCAGCATGCTCAAGCAGTTCCTGCTCCGCCTCAAGCTCTGCCTGTTCGCCACTTTTTAATTTGGCTTCCTCAAGCTGAATAAACTGGAAATTGAAATACTCAAGATCAGACCTGTTTTTATCGGCGAGCTCTTTTAACGCTGCGAATTCCTTTTTCAATACAAGGTACCTTAAATATGATTGTCTGTACTCATTTTTCAGTTTCCCAGTCCCGGCAAAAGAGTCGATGATACTCATCTGGAATGAATTATCGTTCAGCATAAGTGTCTGATGCTGTGAATGTATATCAATAAGATGGTCTCCAAGTACTTTAAGCAGGTTGACTGTAACAGGTGTATCGTTTATAAATGCCCGTGATTTACCGGCAGGGTTTATTTCCCGCCTGAGAGTTGTATATGCCTCAATATCAAGCTCATTTGAAGTAAAAAAATCATTAAGATCATATTCATCTATCCGGAATGTTCCCTCAACCACACATTTTACATTTTTATCAAGAAGTACTGTGGTGTCTGCTCTTGTACCAAGTATAAGGGAGAGTGCCCCCAGCAGGATTGATTTTCCGGCTCCTGTTTCTCCGGTAATTATAGTCAGTCCGGTTTCGAATTCAAGGTCCAGTTCCTTTATGAGGGCATAGTTTTGAACGAACAGTCTTGCGAGCATACCTGATATTTATAAGGGACTTCCAGCAGTGATCTTTTCGTATTTTGACTTATTTGCCGGATCGATTTCGGTCATTGTCTGTACTACCCGGCTCCTTTCTTCGGGGAATGCCCCTAAAAAAATATTAATTATTTCTTCTGATTTTGCATCCACAATTATTTGAAGAAAGTACATAAAGGGGTCTGGTTTTTTCCTGAAAACATCCTGGATTAGTTTGAGGCTCTCTGCCATACTGTTCCGTGCTTCAGAAACTCTTGATTCCAGCCTGTCAAGACCATAAATATTATATTCGTACAGGAACTGTCGTATGCCTTCATACTCCTTATCAAGGATGTTTTTAACAAGCCAGTATCTGTTTCTGTTTCTTGAGCCATCATAGGGTTTCCAGCCTGTTTCCGGTGCATTCTGGGCATTTGTGACAATTTTCTCTGCCATTTGAAAAAATTCAGTTCCTCCAAGCGGTGAATAGGTATCATAATCAACCCCAAGTATTATATATACATAATAGGCAAGTACTGAAACCAGATTTGCCCTGTGAGCACTGGGGTCAAATTCAATGGTCTGAAATTCGACATATTTGAACTGAAAGTTATTGTCGACAAAATTGAGCATTGTTGAATTATATGTGGTATTGAAGGCTGGCCTTCGAAGCTGGATCTGAATTGTTCCCCTGAAATCATCTCCGGATAACTGTTCAGTAAGATTAATAAGCATGTTGCAGTCTATTCTCTCAGCATAGCTGAAGACATGGTTTGTCCACACAGTATTATTGATAAACTCATATATATCACGCTGCATATTCACAAAAATCTCACGGTTGGATCCCTGTATCATTTGAGCTGAAACCTGGACATTGCAATTTAATTCCTGTGATTTTGCAAAACCCGGGAAGCAGAACAGAATAATGATGAGGTAATATTTTGGGATACGTAACATCTATAATTGTCAGATTACTTAATCATTGAAACAATTTTGTCAAGAATATCCTTTGCAACTTCGTCTTTTGATTTAACCTCAAATTTATCAATATTATTGTTCTTGTCAATTAAAGTAATTTTGTTTGTTGAATATTCAAAACCGGCACCATCTTCGCCCAGCGAGTTGAGGACAATCAGATCAAAATTTTTCCGGACAAGTTTTTCCCTGGCATTCACCAATTCATTATCTGTCTCCAGGGCAAATCCGGTGAGTAATTGTAAATGATTTTTTCTTTTACCAAGTTCGTATGCTATGTCAGTTGTAGGCTTAAGTTTCAAAACCAGTCCGTCGTTATCCTTCTTGATCTTCTTTTTGGCTGTTGTTCGGGGAGTAAAATCAGCAACGGCAGCTGAAAGAATTGCGATATCGCAATCAGGGAATCGTGATATGCATTCAGATGCCATTGATGCGGCAGTTGTAACATTTATTATATTAATGCCGCTGCTGACAGGAGATATGCCAACAGGTCCCAGAACGAGATCAACTGTTGCGCCATATTCATAAGCTCTGTCAGCCAGAGCGATCCCCATTTTACCCGATGAATAGTTACTGATAAATCTGACAGGGTCAAGAGGTTCTCTTGTTGGCCCGGCATTTATCAGAAGATGTTTGCCGGTCAGAGGCTTATCTCTTTTTTTTTTTAAAAAGAAATTATTTATCTCTTTTACTATTTCTTCCGGTTCAGCCATTCTGCCCTTACCGGTCAATCCGCTTGCAAGTTCCCCGGTAGCAGGGTCCAGAATTATATTTCCAAAGGCTTTTATTGTCTCTGTATTTATGATGGTGGCGGGATGATTTAACATGTCCAGGTCCATTGAGGGAGCAACAAATACCGGGCATCTGGCAGAAAAATAGGTTGTGAGGAGAAGGTTATCAGCAATTCCATTCGCCATTTTGGCTATTGAGTTTGCAGTGGCGGGGGCTATGAGAAACAGATCGGCCCATATGCCAAGTTCGACATGACTATTCCAGTCGCCGTTTTCAGGATTATAAAACTCTGAAAGGACAGGATTTTTAGATAATGTTGCAAGAGTGAGAGGTGTGATAAATTCTTTTGCATGGTCGGTCATTAAGACCTTTACTTCAGCACCATCCTTAACGAGCAGTCTGATTATGGTTGCAGTTTTATAAGCGGCAATACCACCGGTCACACCGATCAGTATATGTTTGCCTTTCAGCATTTTAGATAGCCTGTTATTTCAATTTGGCACTATTCTCAGGATTCCTGTAGAATATTTTACCTTCTTCAAGTTCCTGCAATGCAATCAATGTTGGTTTTGGGAGCCTCTCATAGAACTTTGAGATTTCTATCTGTTCCCTGTTTTCAAAAACTTCCTCCAGATTATCACTGTAAGATGCAAATTCCTCAAGCTTTTTATTAAGCTCCTGTTTCATCTCAACTGAAATCTGGTTTGCCCTTCTTGCAACCACAATAACGGTTTCGTAAATATTACCGTCGCCCTGAGTCATCAGGTCAAGATTTCTTGTAACTGTTGTTACCGGTGCTACTGATTTTCTGTAATCCATATTTATTATTGATTGTTTACTCCAGTGTCAGGAATGCCCTGTTTAAGATATTTGTTTGTTTTCTGGAAGATATCTGCTACATCCTTTGAATACTGGCTCTTTGGAAACTCTTCCATAAATGAATAATATTCATCAAGGGTATCCTGATATCTTGTCTTTTGTTTATCAAGCATGCTTTTTACAGCATAAAGGTAAAGTGAATTAAGTTTAAGGAACATCATCTCCTCCCTGTAAGCAGAACTGGGATATTGCTTAAGACTGTTGTTGATAGCAACCACTGCTGCTTTATATTCTTTCATATCATAATATAGCTTGGCATTATTATGAGATTTGTCTACAAGCTTGTCCTGAAGCTCAGAGATCATTTTCTTACATTCTTCAACTTTAGGGCTGTATGCATACCTGTTTATGAAAATATTAAGCTCTTCAAGTGCATTTTTTGTGTTCTCCTGATCCAGTTCGGCACGCGCCGAAATCTTATAATCGCACATTCCCACCAGAAAATTAGCCTCTTCAGCATGCTTCCCAAACGGGAACTGATCCACGAAAGTCTTAAAATATGAACCCGCCATGAAGTAATCTTTCATCCCGAAGTAGCTTTGTGCATACATCCAGTTCAGCTCCTCTGCCTCTTCTGTAGCTCTGTATCGCGGAATGATCTGACCTAAAAGTTCTGAAGATTTAACATATTGACCTGCTGCATAATATTCTTTTGCCTTTTCTTTTTTCAGGTCAGAATCAGTACTTTTCAGAAGCTTTTCATATTCTCCGCAGGAACTGGCCAACAGTAAAATTATCAATAGAATATAATATCTGAACTTCATATAAAAAATTGTTGCGCAAAAGTACGGAATATTTTTCATTTCAGAGATAAAAACGCGTCAATTATCAATTTATTATCAATTCCCCATATGAAACTGCCAGTATTTTGGGATAAAAGAGCCAGAAGACGGAAGACGGCAGTTGGCAGTTGGCAGTTGGCAGTTGGCAGTTGAGCATAACAGCTGATGACAATGAATGACAACTGAATGACAACTGAATGACAACTGAATGACAACTGAATGACCCTCTTTCGCCAAAGGCTTCAGAGGGCAAAGCGATTGAATGACTAATGAATGACTTCGGTCTTCGGGCTTCGGTCTTCCGGCTTAAAAGTATTAGAAACAAATTAGGTATAAATAGGTAGCATCATCATCATCTTTTATATATAGTTTTGTGAAAAATTTAACAAGCAATTATATTATCATGGATATTTTCGAAAAAATAAGGACAAACAAAGGAGCCTTAGGTCAGCATGCCTATTTTGCCGATGGTTACTTCATGTTTCCGAAACTTGAAGGTGAAATAGCTCCGAGGATGAAATTCAGAGGTAAGGAGGTACTGTCATGGAGTCTCAATAATTATCTTGGACTGGCAAATCTTCCGGAAGTGAAGAAAGCGGATGCTGAGGCAACAGCGCAGTACGGTCTTGCTTATCCAATGGGTGCAAGGATGATGTCGGGACAGACAACCATGCACGAGAAGTTTGAAAAGATGGCTGCTGATTTCTCATGCAAAGAGTCAGCATACCTTTTGAATTATGGATATCAGGGAATGGTTTCAATAATAGATGCCCTTGTTGACAGACATGATGTTATTGTTTATGATTCTGAATCACATGCTTGTATCATGGACGGACTAAGACTCCATATGGGAAAGAGGTTTGTCTACCATCATAATGATATGGATAATTGCGAGAAGCAGCTTCAGAGGGCCACCAGGCTTACTGAACAGTCGGGCGGAGGGATCCTCGTGATAACCGAAGGTGTTTTCGGAATGGCCGGAGACCTTGGCAAACTCGACAAAATTGCAGCTCTTAAGAAAAAGTATGATTTCCGGTTCCTTGTTGATGATGCTCACGGTTTTGGAACTATGGGAAAAACCGGAGCGGGCACGGGTGAACATTTTGGAGTACAGGACCAGATAGATGTTTATTTTGCGACCTTTGCAAAATCGATGGCCGGGATAGGAGCTTTCGTGTCCGGCACAGAAGAAGTTATCAAATATCTCCGCTTTAACCTGAGGTCGCAGATTTATGCTAAATCGCTTCCAATGGCTATGACTATCGGAGCTATTAAAAGGCTTGAACTGATCCAGGCCCACCCTGAATACAGGGAAAAACTCTGGACCATTGTCAGAGCTCTTCAGAAAGGTCTCAGAGAGGCAGGTCTGGATTTAGGAAAAACCGAATCGCCTGTTACACCTGTCTTCATGAAAGTTCCGCTATCACAGGTAACACAGATGATTTATGATCTCAGGGAAAACTACAGCATCTTCTGCTCTGCAGTCATATACCCGGTAGTTCCCAAGGATGTTGTGATGTTGCGGCTCATACCAACTGCATCCCATACCCTTGAGGATGTAGCATATACAATTAAGGTTTTTGCGGAACTTAAAAAGAAAGTTGACAGTGATGTATATCCTCACGAAATGGCTGATTTCAGCAAAGTGTAATATTAAAAACGATTAAGTAGTTGGAGGGATTTCCGGGAATTGGCAATCCCTTTTTTTATGTTAAAAAAATGTTAAGAAACCAATTGAACAAATCCGGCTCAATTATGGTTATATCCAATAACTTCTTTCAACCCGGTTGTTTTAAGAGTAGAATGATTTAGAGAATCAGATCTTATAAATATTTGAAATTGTTATGGAAATCAGAGACGAGAATCATAATATTTTAAAAGGGTATAATTTATTGCTCTATTTTGCGGGAAGCATGATAATGTATGAACCGATTGAGGAATGCGTTGTGGATTTCTGGAAACAAGGAATTCTGGCAAAACTGCCTGTGTCAAGCTCAAATCCCAATTTTGCCAGGGCAGCTTCTCAGTTAAGAGAATCATGTTCTGATAAATCACTTTGCTTAGAAAGGCTTCATGAAGACTATAGCAGGTTGTTTGCAACTGAGGGCCGTGCACTGGCTCCTGCATTTGAATCACTTTATACCAATGGTTCAGGATCAGACCAAAGCGTTTCCCGGTTTTATGAAGCATACGGATGGAAATCAAAATTCAAGGGAAAGATAAATGATGATCATCTTGGGATAGAACTGCTTTTCCTTACCTTACTGGTTGAAAAATATCTTGTCCTGGATGATCAGGCATGTGTTGCTGAAATGAGGAATGAGATCCGAAGGTTTATCGATGAGCATATTTTTTCATGGATAAGGAACTGGAATTCTAAAATGCAGGAATTTGCAAATACATTGTGCTACAAAGGTATTGCAACTCTTATATTTGCCTGTGTAGAAGACATATACTCGCTGTGTGATAACTCAATTGTTGCATTTATGCAACCAGGTCATCTTAAAAATTAGGATTGAAAAAGTTACTGATTGCCCCAATATAATACTCTCTCCACCCCTCAGCAATATCATCAAATTCAGCATCCGGGATGTTTGTCTGTTCTACGGTAACAATGGAATTCTCCCTATCCGGTGCTATAGTTATTGTAACTATTGACTTCTGTGGTTGATCTCCAAAATACCATTCCTGAACTATCTTTTTATCCTCAACAAATTCAAGGTTCAAACCTGTTATATCTCCTTCCCACAAAGAAAACTCACTGCCTGGTTCAGTACTCATCCTGGCAGAGTAACCTGACCATAATTCAATGGTATATGGATTCGTAATTGCAGAATAAATATCAGAAGGTTCTGTATTTATTCTGAATGTTTTTTTGAAAGTCTTCATCTGGGGAAAAATTTGAAGTGTAAGATAAAAGACAAAAGTAAAAAGATAAAATTAATTCTATGGAATCCCCTCCTGGTAGAGTAAAGCCTTGCGAACCGAAGCTTATTTTAAATCAGACAGGTAACGTTCAGCATCTATCGCTGCAATACACCCTGATCCGGCAGCAGTAACAGCCTGACGGTAGTGAGGGTCCTGCACATCACCTGCAGCAAATACTCCCTGAATGTTTGTTTTGGATGTTCCGGGAATAGTTTTAATATATCCGACTTCATCAGTCTCAAGAAACTTTTTAAAGATTTCAGAATTTGGAGTATGGCCTATTGCAAGGAAGAAGCCATCTATTTTGATTTTTACAATCTCTTCAGATGATGAACCCTTCTTTTTCACAAGCGTAGCTCCGTCTACCCCATTTTCACCAAAAAGATCAATAGTCTGATGCTCCCAGAGTATTTCGATATTCTTTGTATTCATTACTTTATCCTGCATTGCTTTTGAAGCTCTCAGAACATCTCTTCTAACAATAAGATATACCTTATTGCATAAACCGGCGAGGTAGGTTGCTTCTTCTGCGGCAGTGTCTCCCCCGCCAACCACAGCGACATCCTTTCCTCTGTAAAAGAATCCATCGCAAGTGGCACAGGCTGATACTCCCATGCCTGCATACTTTATTTCAGATTCAAGTCCGAGGTATTTGGCAGTAGCTCCTGTTGCTATTATTACAGCATCTGCTTCAATTATCTTATTATCGTCAATTGTAACGCGGTGAGGTCTGCCAGAGAAATCTGCAGAAGTCGCAATTCCAAAACGCACATCTGTTCCGAACCGCTCAGCCTGTTTCTTAAGATCATCCATCATTTCCGGGCCAGTAATACCATCTGCATAGCCGGGGAAATTATCGACCTCAGTTGTTGTTGTCAGCTGACCTCCCATCTGAAGACCTGTATAAAGAACAGGTTTCAGGTTGGCTCTTGAAGCGTAGATCGCTGCAGTATACCCAGCAGGTCCTGAGCCAATTATAAGGCATCTTGTCTTTTCAGTACTTTCAATATTGGCCTTCTGTGAATCCGGTTGAATGTCCAGTTGTTTAAAAATATCCATGTTATGTTTTCTAAAATTAGCTCTGCAAATATAAGGAACTTTGGTCTTTTGTTTGAATTTATAATTACAGAAGAGGCAATTGATTTTCTGAAACAAGCATAGTGCTTCTTTGCTTTATTGAAATTGTTGATTACTTTTGCAGCACATTTAAAACCGCCTTCGCTAAAGCTACGGCGGTCGAAGCGGGGTGTGGCGCAGTTGGCTAGCGCACTTGCATGGGGTGCAAGGGGTCGTCTGTTCGAGTCAGATCACCCCGACAAAGTCCGCCAAATTCAGGATTTATTCTGATGCAGGCGGACTTAATATTTAATCTGAACTTACTCCTTTGTAAGATATTTATAACAAGATGCTTCTCATTGTCAGACATCTGGAGTTCGGTCCCATTTTGTAAACCCAGATATTCCAGTCATTTGCATTATACCTTTCAGGAATAATTAATGAATGACATCTACCGCGCTTATAATTATAAAATTTAAAATTGAACTTCCAATATTGAATGAATAGCCAGATCGGGAACAACCACCCGGGAGAGCCCCTTCTCATAATCAAGAGTAAGCTCCCGGCCTTCCGGCCGGAGAATTATCTTTTTCGGCCGGTTGCCGGTATTTATTACTACTTCAATATTTCTCAGCGAAGGGACTTCATCATATCCGATAGTTGTTTTTCCATTATGATCACCGCTTGTATTTATAAGGTTTACATACAGTTTATCATTTAGCCGGTTTAAAGCAACATGGACAAGGTGCGAACCGGATACTTTAACCAGCTGCCCGGGGAACATAGTTGATATCTGATGGCTCACATAATCACGCAGGATATGTGACTTATATCCGAGATATGCTGACCCGGCATTGAAGTATACTGCTGCTATCTTTCCCTTACCAAGCTTCTTTGCCGACGAGGCAATAATATTGCCTTCTGGTCTAAAATCACTTCCCGGGTAAAAAGTTGACAAAATCTCAGCTTCTGGCAGTAATTCAACTTTTGCATAGGGAGTGAGGACTGCCCCTATCTTGCCGGTGGCTGCAATGAATGTCTGAATTGCATCTGCCTGTTCAATTGATTTGATCCCAAGCTCATCTTTGAATAATTCCGCCGTTTCAGCACCTATTACCAGCAGGTTGCCTCCATCCTTAACATAACTTCTTAGTTCATCAATAAAGCCAGAATCAAGATAATTGCATTCAGGTATAATGATAAGTGGATATCTATCCATTTTACCCCGAAGATTATGCTCCATCAGTATCTCGACCGGATACTGGCCATCCATTATCATGTATAGAGAACCTTCAATACTGCCGGTGGGATTTGAGTATGGTCTTGTGCTGTTTTTCTTAAGTGATTCAGTAGGAAAGAGCAATGCGATCTGAGGAACAGCTTTTCCTTTATGGCAATATTGTTGTCTTTCGCGGCAGAATGAACCTATTTCAGAAAGCATAGTTTCCAGCCATGGCTTTATAGAGAGATCGCGGTTCTGCTGAAAATAGAACTGTACGCCTCCTCCCATTGCCATTATCTGTGCAGCTTCCTGCTCAAGCTGAATTGCCGATTTGACACTCATAGGCATTATGCCCCCATCCCACGAAAAGCCCCATGCCATAAGGTCCCAGGGTTTGCCCTGGGGTGCAAGGCAGCGTGCTTCAAAGGCTGAACGGTAGACCCCATTCTGAGGAGTCACATCACCTGAGAGATAGTCAACATCTGTTTTTACCTCCTCAGGCATTATAGATGAATATGCCCAGTTGCTTGTAATCTGAAAAGCAGGATTATACTGATGTATCGCATCTATATATTTTGTCATATGATTACGGAAAAGGCCGCGTGTATATTCCAGAAATTCAGGATAGTATCTGTCCGAAGGAGTTTTTGGAACCTCAGTAATGCCTGTCACCTCCCTGAACTTTTTCAGCGATTCTTTTCCATAGTCAGGTTCTACCGCCCAGGACTCTCCGTCTATCCAGGCTCCGTTAACGCCATAGTCACTTAATTCCTTAAGTTGAGGTATCATTAAACTATCCAGGTATGGACTGAAAAATGATACTTTCTGGCTACTCGGTCTGCCATCTGCCCTGATAACATCCCAGTCAGGATGCTCCTTCACTGCCTTGTTATCCCATACTCCTGAAAAGTGCATGAAGAGGGCAACATTATTCTTTGCTGTTACCTCACGGAAAAGCTTCAGCGGATCTTTTTCGAAACCTTTTACATGATAACCCACTTTAGTGGGGTAGCTTGAAATGCCGGGATGGCCCTTGCAATCAATCTGGATGAAATCAGGTTTAACCCTGGTAAGGAAAGTATCGATCATTTCAGAAGTGAGGGTCATACCGGCATCGGTAATATCCTCACTGGCATGAAGATCGAAGTGGACCCCGAAAAAGCAGTCGGCTCTTCTGAGTATGCCTGAGCTCTTTTCCGGTTGAGGCTGCTCTGTACAGCTGGTAACAACAAAAAGAATAATAATTGTCAGTCTGGTCAGTTTCATATTTTGAATTTTTAGTGCGAATTAACTTTTTTGATAATCTTCATTTCTCTGGAGTCAAATGGGATCTTGTCCTGCTTTATCAGAGGAACTATTCTGATTGTTCTCATATTAGGATAATCTGATATGATGACTAAAATAACAAATTGAAACTGTTTATCATCCCATTTATAACTAAAATTTGATCTGCCAATATGAAAATCAACAACCAATAACTACTTAATGATCACTTAATGACTACCTAATGACTATCGAATGACTATTGAATGACCACTGAATGACTCTTAATCTGTTTTCTTTTTCTATCTTAACAAGATAATTCAAACCAGGTATGGAAAAGCAAGACAAGATTCCAGGCAATCCTAACCGTCTGATCTCCCTTGATGCCCTGCGGGGCTTCGACATGTTCTGGATAATAGGTGGCAGTGCCATCTTCACAGGATTGGCTAAGGCAGCCGGTGGCCCTTTTGATGCCATACTTCCCCAGTTTGAGCATGTGAGATGGGAAGGACTTCACTTTTTTGACCTGATATGGCCCCTCTTCATGTTCATTGTGGGAGTTTCCATTCCACTTTCTGTGGAGAAACGAATGGCTGAAGGTGCTTCAAAAAGAAGTTTGTATCTCCATGCTGTTCGTCGCTCAATAATACTTTTTATCCTGGGCATGATACTCCAGGGCGGATTGCTTGAATGGGATCTGTCAGAGCTGCACCCCTGCTACAGCGTTTTGCACGGAATAGCTGCAGGTTACCTCATTGCATTTATCGTTACTATTGAGCTGAAACCAAAATATCAGGCTGTTGTCACAGCAATTTTTCTCCTTGTGTACT
Source organism: uncultured Bacteroidales bacterium (assembly GCA_963782945.1). Classification (GTDB taxonomy): domain Bacteria; phylum Bacteroidota; class Bacteroidia; order Bacteroidales; family VadinHA17; genus LD21. Next base: position 153,860 of record CAWALO010000019.1, on the reverse strand, counting down.
GGGCTGTAATAATGCTGATACCTGTACCCGGCAGCGCAGCCGGAGTGCTTACTCCGGAAGGCAATATAGCCACATGGTTTGATCAGCTGGTGCTTGGGAGGTTTCATCATGGCGAGAATACTTGGTTTCTCAGTTACCCCGCATTCGCATCCTCGGTACTGCTGGGGGTAATGGCAGGTCATCTGTTGAAAATGCCAGGTACTGAAAACAAGAAAGTTATCTTTCTTGCTGTCGCAGGAGTTGGATGTACATTGGCCGGGCTTATCTGGAGTATCTTTTTTCCCATTATCAAATTATTATGGACAAGCTCATTTGTTCTGATAGGCGGAGGCTTTGGCTTCATAATGCTTTCACTGTTCTATTGGGTTATAGAAGTTAAAGGGTACCGCAAATGGGCATTCTTTTTTAGTGTTATCGGGATGAATTCGATAACTGTCTATGTTGCAGCCATGCTTATCAATTTCAGGCAGATCGGGAACATTTTCATTGGCAGTTTGCTGCCGCGGATAGCACCATGGGATGATTTTGTCTCTGAAATCTTTGCACTTGCAATAATCTGGCTGATCTTGTACTGGATGTACTGCAAGAAAACATTTGTAAGGTTGTGATTAATCTTCAGATAAATATTATTTCTTATTATAGGTTTTGTTTATAAACCACGGAGTTAAACGGAGTAACACGGAGTAGGTCACGGAGTAATAAATTAGTTTAAAAATAAAATTTATATTTTATAAATACTCTGTGTTCCTCCGTGAAAACTCTGTGTTCCTCCGTGAAAACTCTGTGTAACTCCGTGGTAAAAGATTTAAGATAATGCTATCAGATTATTTTATTCGGAAAGAAGTTCCATCAGATTTCTCCTGTGAGCCCTGAATGCCTCTATGTTATTATCGTACCTCTCAAATGTAAAAATGACCTTGTCAATAATTTCCTTCGCAGCTGCAGGATTTTTCTTTTCAAGCATCCTGAATAGTTCATAATCAACAATACCATCTCGCATTGCATCATACCTGATCGAGCTGAAAAGTTTTCCATCCTTCGGATAGATGATCCAGCTGTCACCCCCGGGCAAAATATTACCTCCCTCGTATTGAATGCCTGTCTGTTCTCCAAACGGATCACCAAGGCTCCAGTAATTGAGCCCCCAGTGAAGATATCCCGGAATATTATATTTAAAATTCACCCAGTGCATATATCTTGTTCTCAGCAATGGCAACTCAATGAAACGGTTCACATACTCAAATTTCGGATTCAGGCATGTATAGAACCAAATCTCTTTTCCGCTCTTATGCTGCTTATTATAGAATTCATAATCCTTATTCATATAATCGAGTTGTGGAACCCAGACATCGAGCATTCCATTCAGGTTTTTACTGTGACATGCATCAATAAATTTGAAATCAGGAGCCAGTTTCCTGACGAACGATGCAATTTCTATGTAGCTTTTAATGTTCTCTTCAATAGGCTCATCAGCAATATGCTGTATATAAATCTGTTCCCACCCTTTTTCTTTTATATGGTCCCGGAGGGCAACAATAAAATCCCTGTAAAATTCCTGCGCTCCCGGATCAGAAATAGGAAGATTTACAAATCTCTTCTGAGGATCGTTTACTTTATCAGGAACCATAACCACAAACTGCGAAGTCCATGTACTTTCGCGCCCTCCGAAGTGTCCGCCTTCTATCCTGCCAACCACCCCTTCGCTGATAAAAATATCGACTGCTTTGTCAAACTTTGAAAAATCCGTTTTCCATTTACCGTTTTCATATGCAAAATCTGATAAAGCCAGGGGAGAGATTATTGCAACGTTTTGCCTGTATTCAGCCATTTTTCTTGCCAGTGTTCTTATATATTCCCAGTGCTGCTCTGAAAAAGGCATAAATGATTTGCCCCCATTCATCCATTTAATTTGTGCCGTATCAATTGAAAACCAATTCGTTACCCACAGACTTGTTTTCTCAACTGTGACCGGGTAAACATTTACTGAATAATCCTTGGTCATCGAAAAGGTCTTCTTCCCAATCGTACCAGTTATTGTAACCTGTCCTTTATACAGACCTTTTTCTGCATTGACCGGAATTGGAAATGAAATCCATATTGGTTGTGTATTTCCAAAATCCACATTAACCGACTCCTGTTCAAGAACTGGATCAGGGTAATACCCTGAGGCAGAAACAATCCTGTCTCTCGAATAATCCCAGATTGAACGTCCGACCTTAACATATCCGACAAACCCTACCTTGGCAGGAGGAAGACTCTTGTTTCCGTCTTTTGCCAGCGATACGCTGACCCTTAGATCTGTTATTGAATACTGTGATCTGACAACGAATTGCAATGTGGCATTCTCGCCACGGACAACTTCACTGAGTGCCTCTTTTTGTGGAAAATATGAAGATTCAACAAGCACCTTTTCGAGAGGATCCACAGTTTCAAATTTTATTATGGTGCTTAAATCTCCACCTCCATTTAATCCACCGCAACTCTGAATAGCTACAATCAACACTAATAGATTAACTGACAATAAAATAGTAATTGCCACGCTTGTTGAACCACTTTTCATTTTGTATTTGTTTTAATATGGGTTAATAAGATTATTTTATTTCAATTTTCCCTAAAGGATACCATCCTTCCGGGTCTCTGCCAGAAATGGCAAGGTTTACTTTCGGCTCATGTGACCCGATGTCAACAATACCTGCCTGAATCTGGTAAACGCCGGCTGGCATATCCCGTGGGACGAAAACTGAATCATCATAAAGATTGTCACCCGGAAACCATGAGTTGATATCAGCATCCGTTATCAGGACCTCCGATCTGGTTTCACCTTTAAGCCTTAATGCCAGAAGGTACTTTTTATATATAGGAGCCACTCCCTTGTTATCCCACCATGAGAGAAATCCAATTTTTTCTCCTCTGACTGCATATTCAGGATATGAAAAACTCCGCAAAACAAATCTGTAACCCATTTTCTTTAACCAACTGTCAATCAGAGGCCGCCATTCATCAGGCACACCGGAAGACTTGGCATTGAAAGAGGAGATGTGCCATTTCAGTGTTTCATCGATAATATACTTTACATCTTCAGCAGTGTATCCCTGACAATATTCACAACTTCCCCTCGCTCCTTTCCAGCTTTTTATAGTTCCGCAGACTTCAAGGCTCACAGGGGCCTTTTTCCAGGCATCCTTCATGCCAAAATTTATTATGGACTGCGGATACATGTCATACATATGAGTCCATCCTGGCTTATCCTTATCCTCAGCCCAGAATCCCAGATCACCGATACAGTCAACTCTCCATCCCACGTCCGCAAGTGAAAGGCCTAATTCATTTGTTGTCTTGTCGGTAAGAAGCATAACAAGCGGAGTTTTCTTAAAATTATCAGTATATGCTCTTACCAGAACTTCCCGGGTTTTATCGGACAGAATTTCACAACCTCTGCCCTCTCCCCAGAATCCTACAATCGACAGATCGACAGATTCAAAATCCGGATGCCCGTCATATCTTTTACCGATTTCACCAATCAGTCTTCCAAAGTGAAATGCGTACCTGGGATCTTCAGCATCTGCCCTCCAGCCATCTCCCGAAGGCAACCATTCATTTCTGTCTCCGATCATTTTACGATACCATGAAGGCACATCAGTATCGTCATTGATTGTTTTCCCCGATCCGTATGGAGCTACCCTCAGCATAAGAGCCTGGTGCCGTTCATGAGCTGTTTTGAGAGCCCTGTCGAGTATCTCCCAGTTATATTTGCCAATTTCCGGTTCAAGGTATTTCCAGTAAACCCTGAAATATGCAATAGAGGACATCGGCTGGTCCGGAATCACAAGGTTACCGTCAAATTTCTGGTAATCTATTGGCATTCCTTCTGTCCAGCCAACTCCATCATTTGTTCTGTCGCCATTAAACCTCTGGAAAGTTGTAAAACCGATTCCCGGGTTTACAAGGACTTCATCAGATTCTTTAAACCTTACAGTGATTTTATTCTGGGCTGAAAGACCAGATGTTATCAATAGCATAACAATGATAACTTTGAAATTGAAGATTGTCTTTTTCATCCTGATGGTTACAATAAATGTTGACTAATACTATTTTGATAGTTTCTAAAAATCTACCTGTTTTTGCCCTGAATCCCTAAAGGGAACAGGTAGATTTTTCTCCTTTCACCCTTTAGGGCTGAGGCAAAAAAGGAGAAAAATCATGTTTTTTTCTAATCTGTCAAAGTAGAACTTATACAGATGAAAATTAGAAATTAATCCTCCAAAAACAAAATAAATATTATTGCTGCAGGAATTAATTTACAGGAAAAATGACTTATGGGAACTGAGGGAATTTTAATGTGCCCCGCAGCAATTTCTGCGTGATTGCCTGTAGTTATTTATTTCTTCCAGGAATTTTTCAGCCAGTGGCCTTGACAAGCCCTGGTTTTTATCTAGTGCTTCCGGATGCCACTGAACGCCCATAATAAATGACTTACCAAGAGGGAATTCACGCTCAATTGCTTCAGCTACACCGTTGTCACTGATTGCCGAGATTCTCATACCAGGTGCAATCATATCAACTGCCTGATGATGATAACTGTTAACAGTTCCGTCTTCAAGACCCGTGATCAGAAAAAGATCCGACTGTTTGTCGATCTTCACGGAATGCAGACAATCCGGGGATCCCGGAGGACATCTGTGAGCAACCTGTTTTCCGATATCGGTAGGAATGTCAGTCAGAAGAGTACCTCCAAGCGCTACATTGAGAATCTGCTCACCCCTGCAGATCCCGAATATTGGCATTCTGACAAGAATGGCCCGGTTTATAAGGGCTAATTCAAGAGAGTCGCGGTAATTATCTATTTCCTCACATTTTGACAATTCATTCAACTTACCATAATATTCAGGATTTACATCTTCCCCTCCTGTCATCAACAATCCCTGACATGTGGAAAGCACAAATAAAGCGGAATCAACAGTCATGCCATACATATTTACAATAACTGCTTCCGGATCAGCTCCGTGCAGCCATTTTTCATAACTTCCTGATGCTTTACTCACAGCAACCCGAAGCTGGCCAAACGAAAAACCAACCGTAACGGTAAGGATAATAAGGACAATTGAGAGATACCTGAGTAGCTTTTTCATAGTCTGAAAGTTAAAATTAAAAAGAATTGGCTTATCTCTTTTCTGTTAAAGTAAATCCTAAAAAAACAGATTTCACAAATTTTTTAAACAATTAAGATAATTTTAACTAAGAAGACGGAAGCTGGAAGTCCGAAGACCGAAGTCATTCGATAGTCATTCGATAGTCATTCGATAGTCATTCAGTTGTCATTCAGTTGTCATTCAATAGTCATTTATTGTCATTAAATGGTCATTAAATGGTCATTAAGTGGTCATTATATTAGTGACAATTGAATGACAATTAATGACGCCGAAGGCTAATGACAATTAATGACGCGAAGCAAATGACGCCGAAGGCTAATGACCATTAATGACGCGCGAAGCCTAATGACCATCGAATGACAGCCGAAGGCAAATACGTGCGAGCCGCTAATGACTATGCTTTACCCCTAAGCAGTTTCTGAAGGTCAGCCATTTCATCGCGAAATCTGGCGGCTTCAATAAAGTCCAGCTCCGAAGCTGCTTTTTCCATGCTTTTCCTCGCTTTATCGATTGCCTTTTCAAGGGCTTCCCTGTTCATATATTTAACAACAGGATCAGCAGCAACATCAAATTTTTCAGGTTCTATATATGCTTTTTGCAGAGGGCCTTTTTTACCCAGTCCACTCAGTACTGTCCCTGCCTTTCTATAGATCTGGGTCGGTGTTATACCCATCAGTTCATTATATTTCAATTGCTTATCCCGTCGCCTGTTGGTTTCATCAATTGTCTGCTGCATACTCCTTGTAACACTATCAGCATACATGATGACCTTACCATTAAGATTTCTCGCCGCCCTGCCGGCAGTCTGTGTAAGAGATCTGGATGATCTGAGGAATCCCTCCTTATCGGCATCGAGTATAGCAACAAGCGAAACTTCAGGAAGGTCAAGCCCCTCTCTTAAAAGGTTGACACCTACCAGTACATCAAAGTTTCCAGCTCGAAGACCTTCCATAATATCAATACGATCAAGGGTATCTATGTCAGAGTGTATATAGCTGCATTTAATGTCAAACCTGATCAGATATGATGAAAGCTCCTCAGCCATCCTTTTTGTTATTGTTGTCACAAGGGTTCTCTCATCTGCTGTTGTTCGTGTACGGATCTCACCAATAAGATCATCTATCTGGTTAAGGCTGGGACGCACTTCAATAGGAGGATCAAGCAGTCCTGTAGGTCTTATGACCTGATCAACAAAAACACCTTCGCTTTTCTCAAGTTCATAATCAGCGGGAGTTGCACTTACAAAAATTGTCTGTCCTATCAGAGATTCGAACTCTTCAATTCTCATCGGCCTGTTATCGAGAGCAGCAGGAAGTCTGAAGCCATATTCCACAAGGTTCTGTTTACGCGAATGGTCACCGCCGAACATGGCTCTGATCTGAGGAAGGCTTGCATGGCTCTCATCAATAACTGTAAGGAAGTTATCAGGAAAATAATCAAGAAGGCAGAAAGGTCTTGTACCGGGACGTCGTCCGTCGAAATATCTCGAATAGTTTTCAATACCGCTGCAGTATCCCAGTTCCTTGATCATCTCGAGATCATATAAAACTCTTTGTTCAAGTCTTCTTGCCTCCTCTTTTTTGCCGATATCATTAAAATGGGTTACCTGCCTGACAAGGTCATCCTGTATATCACTTACAGCCAGATTGATCCTCTCCCGTGTTGTTACGAAGATATTTGCGGGATAAATGACATATTCACTGAGGAGATCCAGTTGATGACCATCCAGTGGTTCAAAAGTATAGATTTCATCTATCTGGTCACCGAAAAATTCAACCCTTACAGCGATATCGGCATAAGCAGGAAAAATATCGACGGTATCGCCTCTTACCCTGAAGGTACCATGTTTGAATTCGAGTTCATTCCTGGAATAAAGGCTGTCAACGAGTTTTCTAAGAAAAATATTCCTGCCTATGGTCTGGCCTTTCTTTATATGGACAGTGTTGGAATGGAAATCGTCGGGATTGCCTATTCCATAGATGCATGAAACAGATGAGACAACTATAACATCCCTCCGGCCCGATAGCAGGGCTGAAGTTGCGCTCAGCCTCAGCTTCTCGATCTCTTCATTAATGGAGAGATCTTTCTCGATGTATGTATCGGATACAGGGAGGTATGCCTCAGGCTGGTAGTAATCATAGTATGAGACGAAGTACTCCACCCTGTTTTCGGGGAAAAATTGTTTAAACTCACCATACAGCTGCGCAGCCAGTGTCTTATTATGGCTCAGGACAAGCATGGGCCGGTTTACCTTTTCTACCACATTGGCAATTGTAAATGTCTTTCCTGATCCGGTCACTCCGAGCAGTGTCTGAAACTGGACACCCTTTTCAAGTCCGTCTACAAGTTGCCTTATAGCTTCCGGCTGATCTCCTGTTGGCTGAAAGTCTGATGTAAGTTTGAAGTCCATATTATGATCCGGAAATAATTTTACAAACCTAATAAAATTTCGTCACAACCGTTCGGCGTAGTCTCCAGACTACGCCTCATAATATCAGCAAACCAATAAATAAAAAAAGGCGCCTTGTCTGAAGCGCCTTTCCAATTATACATATGTTTTGTCTATCCAAGATACCCCTTTAATAATCTGCTTCTGGAGGCATGTCTCAGCCTTCTGATTGCTTTTTCCTTTATCTGTCTGACTCTTTCACGTGTAAGACCAAATTTTTCACCAATCTCCTCAAGGGTCATCTCCTGGCAACCAATTCCGAAGAAAAATCTGATAATATCTCTTTCTCTTTCGGTAAGCGTTGCGAGTGCCCTGTAAATCTCCCTCGAAAGTGATTCATCCATCAGCAGTTTGTCGGCAACCGGGGAGTCAGAGTTTGTAAGGACGTCAAGAAGACTGTTATCTTCTCCTTCAATGAATGGAGCATCGACTGAAACATGCCGTCCTGATACTTTAAGGGTATCGGTTACTTTCTCCTTTGGAAGCTCAAGTACATCAGCAAGCTCTTCAGGTGAAGGAGTCCGTTCATTCTCCTGTTCAAATTTCGAGAATGCCTTATTTATCTTATTAAGAGATCCAACCTGGTTAAGCGGCAGCCTGACTATCCTTGATTGTTCAGCCAGAGCCTGAAGGATGGACTGCCTGATCCACCATACGGCGTAAGATATAAACTTAAATCCGCGTGTTTCGTCAAATTTTTCTGCAGCCTTTATAAGGCCTAGATTTCCCTCATTGATAAGATCTGGCAGGCTTAATCCCTGATTCTGATACTGTTTTGCCACAGAGACAACAAAACGCAGATTTGCTTTTGTCAGTTTCTCCAGTGCAGCTCTGTCTCCCTTCTTTATCCGCTGGGCCAATTCAACTTCTTCTTCCACTGATATCAACTCCTCCTTACCAATCTCCTGCAAATACTTGTCAAGTGATGCACTTTCTCTGTTGGTTATGGATTTGGTAATTTTTAATTGTCTCATTAGGCCTCCTTAAAAATTTTCGCAAAGATATTGCTTTATTATGTAATAACAAAAATTATTCCTTATTGTTGTAATAGGCTGTTGAAATAGTTGATTATTTCGTGTTCTTTCCTTTAAAAGAGGGCTGCCGAAAAAGTCAAATACATTGTATTCTTACCTTTTTCCGCAGCCCGGTAAACTAATAATCAGACTGGAAGTGCTTCAATTGCCGAACTGGTAGCTGAATACAGTTCCATCGCTCTGAACTCCGCCGATTGATTTCAGAATGCTTTCATTATTTGTAAATTGTCTTACCTCGGAGGCATTTTTTACTTTTTTACCATTGACACTCAGTATAACATAACCCTTTTTAATGCCAAGATCCTTAAACTTACCTTCGTTTAGTTCTACTACCTTAACCCCATAATCAACATTCATCTCTCTTTTTTCGGAGGAACCAAGTGAGGCTAGTTTTGCACCAAATACAGACTCTCCATTCATCGAAGCGGTAACCACGCTTGTATTACCAGCTACATTCTTCAGAATGATCGGTACTGTGGTTTCTTTCCCATTGCGAAGGAATGTCACAGTTGCCTTGTCTCCCGGACGGTGTTTTCCGACCTGCACCTGCAGTTCAGATGTTGAGTTCACATCCACACCATCGAATTTAATTATTACATCATCCTCTTTCAGTCCTGCTGCACCAGCTGCACCATCAGGTACTATTCCGGTAATGAGGACGCCTTTTACTGAACCAAGATTTTGTTTATTGGCATCATCTGAATTAATGTCCCTGATATTAACACCAATTATGGCTCTCTGAACTTCACCAAATTCTTTAAGATCATCTACAACTTTTTTGACTATTGAGACCGGAATGGCAAAAGAGTTTCCAGAATAGGCACCACTGGGTGAAATAATGGCAGATGTGATTCCGACAAGAAGTCCTTTTGTATTTACAAGTGCTCCACCGCTATTACCCATATTCAGCGCGGCATCTGTCTGTATGAATGATTCGATGCGGTAATCTCCCTCAAGCAAACCAAGATTCCTTCCCAAGGCACTAACTATCCCTGCCGTGACAGTAGACGTAAGATTAAACGGATTGCCGACAGCCAATACCCATTCACCAAGTTTCAGGGCTTCAGAATCACCATATTTAATAAATGGCAGATTATCTGACTTTACTTTCAACAGTGCAATATCGGTACTCGGATCCCTTCCAATCACCTGGGCTGCCAATGTTCTTTTATCATTTAATGTAACTTCCACTGATTCAGCATCTTCAATAACATGATTGTTGGTTATTATGTAACCATCATTTGATATGATAACGCCTGATCCATATCCGCTTACCTCCCTTGGTTTGGAATAGCGATCACCATAAAACCACTCCATTAACGGATTGTCAGCCTGTCCGCCGACAAGTGCTTTTGTATGCACATGTACCACAGCATGAACAGTCTGTTCGGCAGCATATGTAAAATCAATCTGACCCTCCTGCATCTGCAAGGATGTCAGGAAAGCCTTTGCATCCTTAACTTCAACACTTGAACTATCTCTTGAAATAGCCTGAGTTGGTTTTTCAATGATTGTTGTATAGGCAAAGAGAGCAATAGTGGCTCCCAAAACAGCCATAAACAAACCTCCTAATAAATATTTACCTTTCATAACGCAATTAATTTAATTAATCTTCTTTTAAATCATTAATGTCTTTAAATATTATTTCCTTTCAAAATAATAATAAGCTAATAACCGATATACAGTCGTTTTGTTTTACAAAGATCGTACCTTTTTAGGATGATCTTCAAGAATTTAACAACACTTTAACAATGATAATAAATTCATTTAACAAATATGGGGTGCAGGGTGCTGCCCTCCTTCGCTAAAGCTTCGGAGGGTAAAAGGTGCTGGGTGCAGGGTGTTGGCTATATATCTCATATCTCAGATCTCAATATCTCAGATCTCAATTCTCAGATCTCAAATCATTAACACCGTGGTTAAATAAATTCCACTAAATTTGTCACTATTTTAATCCGGGGAAAAGCCAGCAGCCAGGACCAAGTACCCAGCACCCAGCACCAGATATAGAAATGCTAAAGGAAAAACTATTCGGAAAGACATTAAATGAGCTGATCGCTGTCACTAAAAGGGTCGGATTACCAGGATTTGCTGCCAAACAGATTGCTGACTGGCTTTACAAAAAAGAGATTTCATCTTTAGAGGAGATGACAAATCTCTCAAAAAAGACAAGGGAAATGCTTTCAGTTGATTATGAGATAGGTCTTTATGCACCGGAAAGAATAACCGAAAGCTCTGACGGAACAAAAAAATACCTCTATAATGTTCTTAAAAACAAGTATATAGAAACTGCATACATTCCTGACAATGACAGAGCTACTATTTGTGTCTCTTCACAGGCAGGATGCAAAATGGGGTGCATATTCTGCATGACAGGCAAGCAGGGATTCCAGGGAAATCTCACATCAAATGAAATCCTTAACCAGTTCCGGAGCCTGCCTGAATTCACCAGGCTGACAAATATGGTTTTTATGGGAATGGGAGAACCACTGGACAATATTTCAGAAGTACTTAAGAGTCTAGAGATTCTTACCAGCGAATGGGGATATGGCTGGAGTCCCACACGCATCACTGTGAGCACTGTAGGTCTCATTACCGGCATAAAGGAATTCCTGGAAAAAAGCCGGTGCCACCTGGCCGTAAGTCTGCATTCACCATTCGACGAGGAACGGAGAAAACTTATGCCAATTCAGAGGACTAACACTGTAATGGAAGTGCTGGATATTATCCGCAGTTTTGACTTCAACAGTCAGCGGAGGGTTTCTTTTGAGTATATCCTGTTTAAAGGGATGAACGATACACCTGGTCATATTAAGGAACTCGCCAGAATCCTAAATGGAATTAAATGCCGGATCAACATTATCCGGTTTCATCCAATACCTGGATCGCCGTTCTTTAGTCCTGATGTGGAAGCAATAATAAACTTCAAGGATGCGCTTAATAAGAAAGGGATACTCACAACTATAAGGGCCAGCAGGGGTGTTGATATACAAGCTGCCTGCGGATTGTTATCAACACTCGAACAAAACAGGTTATAATTTTATTAAAATCAGGAAAAAGCGTTAAGAAGACATGAATAATAAAATCTCTGTAAGGAGCTGTAAAGAGTATGAATTGAATTCTGTTTTGGAACTGCTATGCGATATTTATCAGAGGAGTGACGGACCGGATGTAAACGGAAAAAGAGTACTCTTAAAGCCTAATATTCTGAGTGATATTGATCCTGCAAGATGTGTGAGCACTCATCCTATAGTAGTTGAAGCCATGATTCGTTTCATGCAGTCAATGGGGGCAACTGTATTCGTCGGCGATTCCCCCGCTGTTCACAGGAAGGGGTTCACAGCTGATAAATCCGGCATTGCAAGGGTATGCGAGATAACGGGTGCTGTCTGGGTCGATTTTATGGCAGATCCGGTCGAAAAAAAAATCAACAGGAGAAAAATAAAGATAGCCGCAATCGTAGAACAGGTTGACCTGATTATTTCTCTGCCGAAATTTAAGAATCATGAACTCATGTATTTCACCGGAGCCATAAAAAATACTCTTGGTCTGCTGCCGGGATTCAGTAAAGCCAGGCAGCATGGATTGTACAGAGACAGAAACGGGTTTGGTGAATTCCTTGTTGACCTGAGTGAAGCAATAACTCCGGATTATTTTTTCATGGACGGGATTATGGGAATGGAAGGGCCTGGCCCCGGCTCAAAAGGCATACCTGTTTCCACGGGAGTTCTGCTGGGATCGACAAACCCTCTTGTTCTCGATATAATTGCCAGTAAGATAGCCGGATATAATCCTATAGTCATTCCAACAACAAAAACAGCATATTTCAGAAAGAAATGGCTCCAATCAGAATCAGATATTATTTATGATGGTCCTGAAATAGGCACTATAATAAAAGATGATTTCAGAAAGATCCCAATCTCAGGAAATAGCTCCAGTGGCCTCCGGTTTATTTTAGGAAGGTCAGAATTCGTCAGAAAACTGGAAAGAAGGCCCGTATTTCTGCATGAACAGTGCACCGGTTGCAGGAAATGTGTCGACATTTGTCCGGCCGATTCAATTCAGCCACATCCTGACAATAGCATGCATATTGTACTTACCGACAGCAAATGCATCAGGTGTTTCTGTTGTGCCGAGGCATGCAACGATAGCGCAATTGATATCAGAGTTAAGATGTTTGGTGTTTAAACATCAATCTTGGCATACTTTGCATGCGATTCAATAAACTCCCTTCGCGGAGGTACTTCATCGCCCATAAGCATTGAGAATATATGATCTGCTTCTGCAGCGCTTTCAATAGTTACCTGCCTCAGAGTTCTGGTTTCCGGGTTCATTGTTGTAGACCAGAGTTGTTCGGCATTCATTTCACCCAGACCTTTATATCTTTGTATACCGACAGTTGATTCTTTGCCCTGACCCATCTCCAGGACGGCAGCTTCGCGTTCCTCCTCAGTCCAGCAATAGCGTTCAGCCTTGCCTTTTTTGACGAGGTAAAGCGGAGGAGTGGCTATGAAAATATTTCCACCCTTAATGAGGTCCTGCATATATCTGAAGAAGAAAGTCATTATCAGTGTTGTAATATGGGAACCATCAACATCAGCATCTGTCATAATGATTACTTTATGATATCGTAATCCTGAAGTATTAAGAGCTTTGCTGTCTTCCTCAGTTCCTATGTTCACACCCAGAGCAGTAAATATGTTTTTGATCTCTTCACTTTCATATATCCTGTGCTGCATTGCCTTTTCGACGTTCAGTATCTTACCCCTCAGCGGCAGTATTGCCTGGAACCGGCGATCGCGTCCCTGCTTGGCAGTTCCACCTGCTGAATCACCCTCAACAAGGTATATCTCGCAGTGGGCAGGATCCCTGTCGGCGCAATCGGCAAGCTTACCAGGGAGTCCCGATCCTGAGAGTACATTTTTTCTCTGAACCAGCTCTCTTGCCTTGCGTGCTGCGTGCCTGGCAGTTGCAGCGAGAATAACTTTCTGGACTATTATCCTGGCATCCTTTGGATTCTCTTCAAGGTAATTGGAGAGCATAGTGCTGACTGCCTGATCGACAGATCCCATAACTTCAGAGTTGCCCAGCTTTGTCTTTGTCTGCCCTTCAAATTGCGGTTCAGCAACCTTAACTGAAATAATCGCAGTAAGGCCTTCACGAAAATCATCTCCGCTGATGTCAAATTTAAGCTTTGAAGTTGCCCCTGAATCTTCAGCATATTTTTTAAGTGTCCTCGTAAGACCTCTTCTGAATCCTGCAAGATGGGTTCCCCCCTCAATGGTATTTATATTATTTACATATGAATGCACATTTTCAGAAAATGAGCTGTTGTATTGCAGGGCAATCTCCACAGGTATTTCTGCTTTATCAAAGGTGATATGAATTATTTTTTCAATCAGACGCTCCCTGTTTGCATCAAGGTATTCCACAAATTCCTTGAGTCCATGTTCAGACTGAAACTCTTCATAACGCGCACTGCCTCCATTTCCGTCCTCCACAAGCTCTCTCATATCCTTTATTGTGAGAAGAATTCCCTTGTTAAGGAATGCCAGTTCACGGAGCCTTGCCGTAAGAATCTCGAAGTTGAACTCTGTTGTCTGGAAAATGGTTCCATCTGGTTTGAATGTCACTGTTGTGCCTGATTTGTCAGAGTCACCAATGACCTCAACCGGTGTAACAGGTTTTCCCTTCTCATAATCCTGTTTGAAGATTTTACCTTCTCTCATAATGAGAACAGAAAGGTTAGATGATAAGGCATTTACGCATGAGACACCCACACCATGAAGTCCACCCGACACTTTATATGAATCCTTGTCAAACTTTCCCCCTGCGTGTAAAACAGTCATAACGACTTCAAGCGCGGATTTCTGCTCCTTTTCCATTATCCCTGTTGGGATACCACGGCCGTCATCTGTTACCGTCAGAGAACCATTTTCATGTATAATAACATCAATCCGGGTACAATATCCCGCCAGCGCCTCATCTATAGAATTATCTACAACCTCATATACAAGATGATGAAGGCCTTTTACGCCAATATCACCAATATACATTGCAGGCCTTTTCCGCACAGCCTCAAGACCTTCCAGAACCTGAATATTCTCAGCAGAATAATCGATACTGTCCTGCAATTTTTTTTCATTTTCGCTCATCAATCTATTTATTTATTAAACATTTTGTAAAACAAACCATTTAAATAAATATCAATATTCCAACAGGGAGTAGTTCTGCCTGCACTCCTTAAACTGAGACGAAAACTTGTTTCCATTGAAATGAAATCCGGATGAATTTTCCAACACCTTCAGCCATCAGAATCAACTTCACAATCCCTGTTATAATTTATTGATATTATGAGTATTAATTACTCCGGCAAATATACTTATTTAAAACGGTTTTTTTGTGTATCACTGATGAAAATATTGCACATTTTTGAGCAAGAAATTAACAATGATATAAGATTAAAAATCTTAGTTCGTCTTTGTATTCATTTGCACCCCCATCCTGACCTTCCCCCAGGGGGGAAGGAACAAAACCTTTCCCTTGCCGCTTCGCCGAAGCGGCTACGCGAAGTTAGAAAGGGGGTAAAAAACTCCGACGAAGGGGTCGGGTTTACAGGCTGTATGTAAATCCCAGCATAAAAAGAAAGTTCTGTGAACGGTAATAAGCCCATTCATAGTACCTGTCAATGGAAATATTATTTAGCCTGGCCCAGAAGGAAAGTATCCTCGAATAACGGTATTCAGCATTAAGGTTAAGATTAAAATGGACCGGCATATCTATAACTTCAGAAACAAATCCGGATCTTGCGCTGAAGCCATCTCCGTTAACAATCTGTTTTCTTTTTCCAATTACTTTCAGTTCCATCCCTGCAATGATTTTATCCCTGAGGTTATATTTCAAACCCAGTTGCCCATCCCAGTCCGGTTTATTCCATGCATATTTTTGTGTTGTATTGTAATCATAATAGTTCGCTATCCAGTTGTAAGATAATTTATCATTCAACGGACCGCTCATCTCTGCATGAAGATTCAGAAGTTTTACATTATTGTCTGATATTGGCAGGAAATAGTTGCCCATTGCCCGTGGGGTTAACGAATCGGGAAAGACAAGATTTGAATAGAAGAGCATATTTTCAATAATTGAGTAGGTAGCTGAGACAAGATAGTTGCCACCTATTCCGGTATTTCCTTCTATTCCTGAATTAATAACCAGCCTATGATTTGTATCAGGCAACCTGAATAAAATTCCTTTGGGTAGAGAATCAGGGAACTGGTCACTTACAATATACGGGTTTTCCATAATAATCTTCAGAGGATCATTTCTCTCCATTTTACCGGTTAAACTGGCAAAAAAGCTGAGATATGAAGGCACAATAGTGAACCCTAATTCTACATCCGGGTAAATTTTGAGATCGCTTCTTTTGTCAATAAGTGCCTGGAGTCCCAGTTTAAAGTTCCACTGGTCAGTTTTCTTCTTTAGAAACGGGTTCAGTGAGCCAATGGAAGCCGAATTCAATCCTATTGAGTCTGAATTACCGTAATGCTTGTAACTCAGTCCTGAGCCAACATAATACCCTTTGAATGATTTGGCCATTATCCCGTCCAATCCGAAATTATGCTGGAACAAATATGACGATTGGTGGAAGTAGTTATAAAAAATATCAAAATCATAATAAAATTCGGTTGAATCCATATTAAGAGAGGAGTAGGAAGCTTTTGCCCCGGCGTTATAGTAACTGTTCCTGATATCTTCTTTCTTCGGATTATAATCCAGGATCTGCGGATCGTATCCATAGGCATGTCGAACCTTTTGGGTGAAATCGGCAGAACCTTCCAATGTGCTCTTTTGAAAGAATTTCCGCCCGAAAAGTGAGGCATCATTGTCCATATACCCTCCGTATACCTCTTTGGCATTTTGAAGGGCGATGTTATCATTTGTTGAAAAATGACGTCCATAGACGCCAAATGCCCCTTTTTTCGAACGTTCGTTGGTAATACTTATCTCAGCCAGTGGTGTCAAATGATTGCCAAAACCGGCATTAATATAACTCTTATACAGTTTGGGCAAAGGATCAGGAAGCAATGCCGCCGCTTTAATAGGACTGATTGTATATTCAGGTTGAAAAGGCTTTGCGCTTACCGCATAATGAAATTCAGGTTTAACCCTGACAGTATCACTCATATCCGGAAGGTAACTCATTTTTCTGATCACCGACAGGGACGGTTTGTAAGGATTGTATAGGGTAACCTCTCTTTTAACTCCTGTCTCCTGTTTGTCCACCTGTGCATTTGCCTGAAAGACAAACAGAAACAGGAGAATCTGGATAGCAAGGATTGCTTTTGTCATATATATATTATTTCTTATCATTTCCTGACTGCTTAATTAAATGTCATTAAAATAGATTTACTTACTGCCATCATCCAGGGTGGCCATTCTTGCCTTTACCTCATCAAGGATTCCGTCGTTATCGACAGTGTAATATTCTTTCAGGCTCTGAAGAGTTGCCCTTGCCTGAAGAGTGTCACCTTTTTTCATGCTTATATCGGACAGTAGGAGGAACATCCTTGCCATCCAGTACTGATGCGGAGTATTCTGGTCGATGAACTCGGTTACCACCTTTTCTGATTCATTTATCTGATCTTTTTTAAACAATAATTCAGCAACCCGGTACTTCGACTCTGCCCCTTCTGCACTTGTAACCTCTTTTGCCACTTTTCTGAAATCCCTCAAGGCCTCATCAAAGTTATTAAGGCTGTAATTGGCTTTGGCATTCAGGAAAGTAGCCTCCCTCGACATCTCTTCAGGAATATTTCCCATGCTGTTGATCTTTCCTGCAGCAATAATCGTCTTCTGTGCATCACCCACCTGGTAAGCTGATCTAAGCTCTCCCTTCAGTGCAATTAATTTATTTCCCGCATCACCTGTAGCCTTCTCCAGCCTCTCATAAAAATCAAGAGATGATTCATATTCCTCTTTCTCATAAAGGATTGAAGCAGCACGCAGAAGAGCCGGTTCAAGGAACTGGCTGTTTGGATTTGAAGAGACTTCGGTATATAGTTTAAGAGCTTCATCCTTGCTGCCAGCCGTCATCAGACATTCTGCCAGGTAATACTGGGCATTATGTCTGAAGCTCCCGTTTGGAAACTCAGTAAGATAATTCTCGAATGCACTCCTTGCCTTTTCATATTTAGCATTTATATAGAGGTTCTCACCTGAGGTATAGAGGAGCGAATCCTTCTCACTCATATCAACATTATCATAGCCTTCTACGGTTTTTATATAGGTAAAATAGGCATCCACATCATTGTTATCCACATAGGCATTCTTCAATCCCGTGACTGCATATCTGGCTTCAGGTGTTGACTTGTAATTTTCTATAACCTTTTTAAACTGAGTAATTGCCTTGTCATTTTCACCAAGATTATAGTAGAGAAGTCCAAGCTGAACTATCGCACGTGAGGCAAACGGGCTTGATGGGTATGTTGAGATGACGGTGTTGAAATCAGATTCCCCGTTCCTGTAATCTTCGAGAACCAGGAAAGCCCTTCCCCTTTCAAAAATTGCATTGGGAACATATGCTGATGATGGATATTTCAATGTAAGATTTGTCAGCACCTCCACCTTGCTACGGTTATTATTCATCAGTCCGAGTGAGAATCCTTTCTGAAACATTGCATAGTCTACATCCAGAAGACTGAAATCAATAACCTTATCGTAATAATTAATAGCCATCTGGTAATCTGTTGTTATATAGTAACAGTCTGCTATCCTGTTCTTTGCATCAGAAAGAATCTCAGGTTTAACATTTTTTGCCTCAGCTTCAAAGCTTTTTAAGTTTGTAAGAGCATTTGAATAGTCCTGCAGATTGAAAAGAGATGATCCAAGGTTATAACGGATCAGTTTTGCCTCACCAAGGAGCATTGAACCGGGTAAGGAAAGGAAGAGTTCATAATCATCCCTTGCCATATCGAACTGCGCAAGCCTGTAATATGCCTCACCTCTCCAATAGATGGCTCTTGCCCTCAGAGACATATTATATTTCTGGTATTTCAGGGATTTATCAAACATCAGGACGGAGGCATCAATCTCCATGTTCTTGAATAATTCCAGACCTCTGAAAAAGGCAACTCTCTGGTAAGCCTCCTCCAGCCTTGCATCCTTGTTGGAGATCTTATCAAGGGAAGCCAATGCTGCCTTATAGTTCCTGATCTGCATATAGGTAGCTACCAGGTAATCATAGACCTCCTGGATTCTTTGAGACCCAGGATAATTTTCGATGTATTCCTCAAAAGCTGCTATTGCCTCTCCAAAGGGAGAATAACCTGTTTCGTAAGTTAATTTGGCATAGTTGAATAAAGACTCTTCCTTGATTTTTTTATCAAAATTCATTTTTGATGCTTCCCCGAATGCAAATTGCGCCCGTTTTTTATCTCCCTTCTGTATGTAACAGTCGCCAAGTACATTCCAGATATTCTGGCTTATTATGTCGTTCTGGACTCCTATCTCAAGGAATAGTTTAATTGCTTTATCAATCTCTCCTGTTTTGTAGTAACAATAGGCAAGCTGGTATTTATCCTCGCGCCCGGAGGCCTTTGCTCCGGAGGAATATTTTTCAAGATAAGGCAATGCCTCCTTATAGTTTTCCTTGTTATACCAGGCATCGCCAATAAACCTGTATAATTCAACTGACCTCTCCTTCCCGGCTGATTTCAGGAGGTCCGGGGCCATTGCCAGTATCCCGTCATAATCCTTCCGGAGGTAAAGAATCTGTACAATATAAAAGGGGACTATATTACCGAATGTCTCATCATCCTTTAACCGCATAAATCCCTCCATAGCAGTCTGATACATTTTTTGCTCATAGGCAATCTGAGAGGAATAGTAAATGGCTGGCGGTGTATATTCAGTATCAATATCTTTTATCTCGGAAAACATTAGCAAGGCCCTGCTCTGATCGCCCTTGATATAAAGAGAATAACCAAGCCTGAAAAAATATTCAGTCAGCTTGTCGCCTTTGAGGTCCTGCCTGTTCACACTTTCATAGTAGGTTACCGCTTTCCGGTAGTTCTTATTCTGGTAAAAATAGTCTCCCAGCAACAGTCTTGAATCGTTTATTCTTGGACTTTCGGGATGGCTGGAAATAAACATTACCATCCTGTATTCAGCGTCAGAATTGAATAATTTAAGAGATGCAACTGCACTGTAATATTCAGCATCTGCAACATTAATGAGACTTGACTTATCTTCACTTTTGATGAATGAATCAAAGAGCCGGATGGCAGCCGGATACTTCTCTTTATTAAATAGCTCCATTCCCCTGTTGAATTCTGAGCCAATCTCTTTCTGGATGAATGGAACCTGAGATGAGATCTGATTTAAGAAAATTAAAAGAGAACTAAAAATCAGAATGAAATTTTTTCTGTTCATAACTTATTTTTTTTGGCCCTTTACAAACCGGCTCTATTTAACCAAATTATTTCAAAAATGCACTTAAAATACTAACCATAAGCCAGATATAGTACTTTATCTTTATTATGGTTAAATGTAAAATTACAATTATTAAACGGCGGCATTCGGCCTTTATTACTGATTTTATCAACATATAAATGTTAATTATCAATTCTTTCCTTATTTTGTGGTAAAAAAAATAGTAATGCAGGAAATTCTTCCTCTGGATGTGATTATAGAACTTTCAGACTGTGCTATCTGGCAACAGGATCATCTTGTACTCACGAATGTTAATCTCAGCGTAAGCAAGGGTGAGTTTATGTATCTCGTGGGGAGGGTTGGCAGCGGGAAATCGAGCCTGATTAAAACGATTAATGCGCAAATACCTTTAAAAGAAGGTAGCGGGCTTGTCGCCGGATACAATCTTTCAAAGCTAAAAAAGAGAGAGATACCATACCTGCGAAGGAAAATAGGTATAGTTTTCCAGGATTTCCAACTATTGACCGACCGTTCAGTCAATGCAAATCTGGAATTCGTACTGAAAGCAACCGGATGGAAGAACAAACATGAGATTGACACAAGAATTGGTGAAGTACTTGAGAAAGTCGGACTTGGCCTCAAAGGCTATAAAATGCCCCATCAGCTTTCAGGTGGAGAACAACAGCGGGTTGTGATCGGAAGAGCGCTCCTGAATGACCCTGATATTATCCTTGCTGATGAACCTACAGGAAATCTTGATCCGGAAACATCTGAGGGAATTCTGAAGCTTCTGACAGATATCAGTAAAACCGGCAGAGCTGTCATGTTTGCCACACATAATTATACTCTTCTTAAGAAATTCACTGCCAGGACTATAAAATGTGAAGATGGCAAACTTATTGAAATCAATGATGATGAGGAGATAGAACTCCTTTAATACTTTCATTAACGATTGTAAATGAGCGACTGACAGAATAAGCTGCAAAGAATCCGATCGCACCATTATTGATATTTCCTTTCACATTGGCAGGCGGACCACTGAATAGCGGATTTGAACCCCTTACCTCCGACTGAGCCTCCCAGATAAAATTGGCATAATCAGTCCCAATGCTGTTCATCTCAACTGTTATTGTATCACCTGCTTTTAATATTTCGTCCTCTTTTCCCTGCTGCAGATATGCAATTGGTGCACCATAGATATAATTTCCATTGAAAAACCTGTCATCCGTCACAAACCATTCATCCAGGGTGTCAGTCACCATCTCACTGTTCTTTGAAATCATAAACCGGTAAAAATCTTCTGTAAACGGGTCCTGCGCATAACATTTAACTTCCCATATACCATCCTCAGACCATTCGGGATGAAAAACCAGGCTTACCGAATCAAGGTTACTGACAGGATAAATTGTCGACAATGCCGTATAATCAGTAAATCCTCCGATCGGAGCCGCAAGTTTAATTTCTAAAGCATAGGTCTTTCCTTCAACACCAAAGAAGGCAGGATCTGTACGATATACACCGGGAGACTCTTCATCCAGGATAAAGGAATCTGTCCCGTCAGAGATCTGAACATTTGCACCTGAGACTGAGGGAGCAGGCTGATTATAATAGTAACCCACTGATTCAGAGAGCAATATTGTGTGAGCCATTGTATCTGTCGTTATCCCTCCGTCAACAACAAGTTTTGTATAGCTATCATCAAGCCTGATATCAATCCTTTCAACACATGAGAAGTTCAGCAGTGAAAGTCCGGCAATAAAAAAACAAAAAAAAGTGTGTTTCATCTTTTCAGAATTTAACATTATATGTCAGTGCCGGGATAACCGAAAACAGGTATGTTTTTTCAGCATACGTCGTATTAGGGTCTGATGCGTCCTGTACAAAATTAATTGACCAGGCATTATGCCTGTTGTAAACATTGTATACTGACAGATTCAGTTCATCGTGCCATTTCTTTCCAGGTCTCCCCTTAAATGTCAGAGACAGATCCAGCCGGTGATAATCAGGCATCCTGTAAGCATTTCGATTAGAATAGATCGGTACTATTGCATTACCTATAACGGCTCTTCCTGTTGGAAAAGTAACCGGGAGACCTGTAGCGTAGATCCAGGTGGCAGAAGCTACTATCCGTTTGGATATTTCAAAGTTTGTAACAACATTTACTGAATGTGGCTTATCATATGGAGAAGAGTAACGGTTGCCATCATTGATTTCCGGAATGATTCTGAAAGACCTTGACCATGTGTAACTTATCCATCCTGTAAGCCGGCCTTCATCCTTTCTTATAAGTGATTCTATACCATAGGCATATCCAGTGCCAATTCGCAACTCACCCTCCAGGTACTGATTCAGAAAAAGTTGTGCATGGTCACGAAAATCAATCAGGTTTGACAATGATTTATAGTAAACTTCAAGAGATACTTCAAACATATTCTGTTTGAAATTCCTGAAATAACCTGCTGAAAACTGGTCGCTTACCTGCGGTCTGACATTGGGAGAAGCCGGAAACCAGATATCAAGGGGCGTTCCCGCGGTTGAGTTTTGTGCGAGTGCAATAAACTGACTGGAATGTAAATAACTGCCTTTGACTGAGGAAATATCATTTAATAAATATGTTAAAGCAATCCGAGGTTCAAGTCTGGCATATGTATTAAATATCTTGTTTTTAGGATATACAACACTATCGACTGGATGATACTCATTATCATATGAATAAATTGTTGCCGGGCCGAGATTCTGGAACATCGCCAACCTCAGGCCATACTTAATACTCAGCTTTCCGCTTACTTTATAATCATCTGATATATAGATGCTGTTATCAAGTGCATATCCTGCAGGCAATATAAAATTACTGTAAATACTGCTGTCTCCCATTCCAATCACTGATCCCGGATAAAACTGATGATACATCAAAGTTGCACCATACCTGAGTTTATGATTTCCGGTGATATAATGGGTAAAGTCAAACCTTGCTGAATAATCGCACAACTTTGAATTCCATTCGAAGGAGGTAGGTTCATCCTGCGGTGTTGCGATTTCATAGTTGTATCTTGAATAAATAAGGCTGAGGTTGAAAAACAGCTTCCGGGAGAAGAGATGATTCCATCGCAGAGAGGCAGTTCTGTTGCCGAATCCTATTGATGAAAAATCATTTTTAAAAATATCACGCCCTGTGTAGCCGGAAAGATAAAGTCTGTTTTTTTCATTAATTACATGCGAAAGCTTCAGGTTTAAATCATAGAAATAGAGTTTGTTGTTTCGCACATTTTCATCCTTTGCAAAGGGTAGGAACAGGTCCGCATAGGTCCTTCTTCCAGCTATTAGATAAGTAGTCCGGTCCTTGATTATTGGGCCTTCAATTGTAAGTTTGCTGGAAATAGTACCTATACTTCCGCTGAAACCAGTCTTTTTTGAATTTCCATCTTTCATCTGTACATCCAGAAGAGAAGAGAGCCTTCCGCCATAAGCCGCAGGAATATCTCCCTTGTACAAAGTGACATTTTTCACAGCATCATTATTAAAAACCGAGAAGAATCCCATCAGATGAGAAGCATTATATACTGTAGCCTCATCGAGGATTATAAGGTTCTGATCAGCATTTCCACCCCTGACGCTGAATCCTGTTGCCCCCTCGCTGGTTGACTGAACTCCGGGAAGAAGCTGCAGTACCTTAATCAGATCAACTTCCCCCAGAAGGGATGGAACCATCCTGATTGTTTTAATATCAAGTTTTACCAGACTCATCTCGTTGGTACGCACATTTGCATCGGCGCGCTTTCCTTCGATAATTACCTCCCCAATGTTTGTTTCAGCGTTTTTAATTGCAATATTCAGCGTGATATCCTTGTCTGTGGTCCCTTTTTGTGTCAATGTCTGATAGCCAATATAGGAATATTGAAGGTCATAATTTCCTGCCGGTATTGTTACTGAATAAAAACCGTATGAATTCGTGGATGTTCCCGTTTTCAGATTTGTCACAAAGACTGTCACCCCTACCAGCATTTCACCATTATCCTTATCACTTACATATCCGCTTATGGTTACCTTCTTCTGTAATTGGGGCGAATTGTTGCCAGATCCCTCTGACAAAGGAGGCAGAAAAAGGAGGAAGATCAAGGATGCAATTATCGTTTTCACTACCTGTCCGGTTCTCAAAATAAGATCAGGCCAATGTATATAAATGCTCATTATCAAATACTTAACTCAATATTTTACGTCAAGCAAAGATACGTTTAATTGAAATAAATCCGACAAATCAGCATAAATAGTTTGTACTTTTTTCAAACAGATCATCTCTCGGGAGGGTACATCACCAGGACCGGTTTAGAATCACTTCATAATTCTGGCTGGCCAGAAGAGCCTGTTTCTATAGATCCTGTAATAGGGCACATTAACTGCACCGAATGATTCTCCTTTGGGTAAGGCAGAACTGCCGGAAGTTCCTGCGAAATCGAGTATGGCGGAAGTTGATGAAGCCTCTTTAATTATTTCATTAATGACAAAATACCCTGTATGTTTTTCAATACTTCCTGCTGTATTGCCTTCCAGAAGTATTGTGATTGCTCCTGGTATTTGAATCTGAAAGATTCCGTAAACAAGTCTTTTTCGTGTTGCCCTTACTCCTCTTATGCGTCCTTTTCTATTGTTTATGCAATAGTGCATCAGATTGATAAGACGTTTATAATCTCCGGACTTAACTCTTCTGAGGTTCAGTCTTTTGTTTAACACGAACAAGTCAGCAAGCTCCTCAGGGGAAACATTCTCAGTCAGCTCATATCTCTTTTTTGCAGCTTTTGAAATATATTTCCGGCAATCCGGAGTAAATCTTTCCTGTAGTTTATCATATGGATACGAAAGGTCAAGTTCAAAATTTGATTTTTCAAATACCTTATAACCATGATGTTCAACTTTCTGACCGACACACAAATCAGTCAGTTTGAATATTTCAGGCATATAGTCAAGGAATTCAACAATTGACTCAGAGGAAGGCTTATCGGGGGAGAAAGCTCCGAGCTGCTGGACGAAAGCTGGTGTTGAGCTGTATTGTATCCCAAATCTGACATTGGAGGGAACAGGAAACACCGAGTCGTACTCGTCATCTATCAGGCCTTCCCAGCCTGGAGCCATTATATCAAGGTACCAGGAATAAGGGTATGGTTTGGTGACGGATGAATTCAGGATGCAATTATCCCATTGTTCCCGGTCTATTTCACCATTTTTGAGGTAGACAATCATTGAACCTGGTTTTTCAGCATAAATTCAAAAACTTCTCTCCATCCCTGACATTCTGAGTTTGCAAGCAGGGAAGTATTGTGCCAGATACTAACGAAAGAGCCACCTGCTCTTCTTGTTTCTTTTAACAAATCAAGGATGACATCTTTCGCTTTTAACGGATCAAGTTCATTATTATTGCAAAACATACTATCCATTATCAGGTAAGGAATTATCTTCAGATGTGTTTGTTTATCATCAGCTACATTATAAAAATAATAAGGCCTTGCGATACCTGCCCTGAATCCTGGTTCCTCTGGATAACCCATCGAATAATCTTCTGATATTCCGGCATTATTTATATCAAGGAATGATTGTGGCAGGAAAAAACTTATAGAGTGAAACCGGCTCATAGTGATTTCTCTCTTTACCAGAGCTTTGAGCCTGTCCAATTCAATGTCAATCAGTGTATGGTTACGTGATGCATTATACGACGAGTGCAAGCCTGTTTTATACTTCCCTGATATTTTTTGAATCAGGTTCCTGTATTCATTATTTTTCCAGGAAGGATTTTTATCAAATTTTGAATGATCGCCTACCGGAAAAAAGAATCTGGCATCCGAATTATACTTTTCAATATTATCTGTTATATAATCAAAAACCTCATAAGGATCTTTTTCTCCCCTTACAACACTCCTGTATCTGTTTCCGGGATGGCCATTGGTTGTTGTAAGGTCATGGAATAATCCCCCTATTGAACTAAGAAGATTCCTGCCGAGGTAAGCAAAAGGCTGGTCTGCATCAATAGTAAGCATAGCACTGAACTCATTCCTCCTGAAAGTAAGAGTCTGGAACTTTTTAAGGAGAACTTTTGACAGTTCCCGTGCCCATAGATCGATAACAGGGCTGCGAAGAAATCCGTTTTTAAAGGCAAATGAGGAAGATGCTCTGAAACGGCCATATTCATCAGCATCATAATCCAGATATTCCTCATATCTGCTTACTAGATAAAATGAAGCTGAAAAAATATCAAAAGGAAGATCAGAAGCATTATCCGTCTGAAAAAACAGAGGCAATCCATTCCATTCACCAATAGTTATCTGCCTCGCCCTGACACCTGTCTCAAATAAAAGCGTATCAGGTGAGATTTTGAAACCTCCTGATATATTTTCATCTGAATAATTAATAACAGGATGCTTGCCAAGCTTGCGTTTATCGGTCACGATATCCCATGGCAATCCAAGGATATCACCCAGGATAATACCTGCAATATACCTAAGTCGGGGTACATCCTCTGATGAATATATTCTTACCTGCTTCGCATCCATTAGTACAAATTTACCTAATTACTTGTTATTTAAGGTATAAAGTCATAATAATATATCAGGTATTTAATATTATTTATTGACATCAGGCTTGTATGGAATTTGTCGTGCGGTTGTACAATTCGTGCTGTCATGATGTCATTCTGACATGCGGCCGGGCATGTAGGGACGTTGCATGCAACGTCCCTACGACATTATAATTAGAATAATTTGATTATCTTTGCGTTCTGATTAACAAAGTGATTTCCACGAAGCGTCGTTAGACATTTTACCCAGTCTGCATTTGAGTTCATTTCAGCCGGGATTAGAAAATAGATCGCTCCCGGAAGCACGCTATAAAAAACAATAATGATAAATTTTGAAGAAATGGGATTCACTCCCGGTGTTCTGAAGGCGATTCAGGAGCTTGGATTTGAACAGCCTATGCCAGTACAGGAGAAGGTGATTCCACTAATGCTTGGTGACGAGACAGATATAATTGCTCTTGCACAGACCGGGACCGGAAAAACTGCTGCATTCGGATTGCCTCTCGTACAGGCTACCGATACCGGAATAAATGATACTCAGGCTCTGATCCTCTGTCCTACCCGCGAATTATGCATGCAGATAACAGGTGATCTTACAGACTATGCAAAGTTCACGGGAAAGCTAAAAATACTCGCCGTTTATGGTGGCGCCAGCATTGATAACCAGATAAGGGGGTTGAAAAAAGGAGTTCATATAATTGTTGCAACACCAGGAAGACTAATTGATCTGATTGGCCGCGGGGCTGCCAGACTTTCATCTGTCAATACAGTCATCCTCGATGAAGCTGATGAAATGCTGAACATGGGGTTCCTCGACAGTATAAATGAGATTCTTGAGGAGGTTCCTGAAGGAAGAAGGACACTCCTGTTTTCAGCGACAATGTCGTCGGAAATAGCATCAATAGCGAGGAAATACATGCATAACCCTGTTGAAATCACAATCGGAACAAAAAATTCTTCAGCAGAGAATGTGAGCCATGCATACTATCTTGTTCATGCCAGGGATAAATACAAAGTACTGAAACGAATAGCTGATTTTGAGCCTGATATCTATGGAATCGTTTTCTGCCGCACTCGTAATGAGACTCAGGAGGTGGCCTCCAAGCTGATTAACGACGGGTACAATGCCGATGCACTGCATGGAGATCTGTCACAGCCCCAGCGCGATGCAGTAATGCAGAAATTCAGGATCAGAAACCTTCAGCTGCTGGTGGCAACTGATGTGGCAGCAAGAGGTCTCGATGTTGATGACCTGACACACGTGATAAATTTCAGCCTGCCGGATGATACGGAGGTTTATACTCACAGAAGCGGGAGAACAGGCAGGGCCGGAAAAACAGGTATATCAATCTCACTGGTTCATCTGAGGGAAAAACATGTTCTTCAGCAGATTGAGAGGAAGGTAAAGAAATCTTTCAAGGCACTGAAAATTCCTACCGGAAGTGAGATCTGCGGTAAACAGCTGTTTAGCTGGGTCAGCAAACTTGAGAATGTTGTTACCGATCACCCGGAGATAGAAAAATTTCTACCAGAGATCAAAGATAAACTGGCTGGACTGGACAGGGAAGAGCTGCTGAAACGAGTTGTTTCGCTTGAATTTGACAGGTTCCTTGATGATTACCGACATGGAGAGGATCTTATTGACCCTGTGTCAGACAAGGAAGCCTCTTTCAGCAGGTCAGGTAAACGCAGTTCAAATGACCAGTATCCGGGCAATTATACCAGGCTGTTTATCAATCTCGGAAAATCAGACGGTTTCTTTCCTGAACAACTTATTGAACTTGTAAATTCAAATACCAGGGGCAGAAAAGTGCCAATCGGAAAGATCGATCTATTAAAAACCTTTTCATTCTTTGAGGTTGAACCCGGATATGCAGATGATCTCATCAGGGACCTGAATGATGCAACTTTTAAGGACAGAAGGGTTGCCGTAGAGATTGCCCAGGAAAAAGGCGATAAATCAAGAGGTGATTATCCTCCTAAAAAAGCTCCCAAATGGGCCGACAGACGTCCTGAAAAGAGACAGGGGGACAGACCTGACAGAAATTCAAGGGATAATAAACGAGAAAGCAGGTTCGGTAAAAAGGATAAGAAAAACTACAGCAGATAGTTATCATTAGCTTACATTTTTGAAGGTTCCTTTATTTTTGTTGCAAGTAGCAGCATTGATGTCACTGCAATTAATCCTCCGAACCCGAAGGCAACAGTTCCTCCATATCCCGGAATTACTTTATCAAAGTAGCTGTACAGAAATCCGAAAATAATACTTGCAGGCAGTGCCCCCAATCCTATTGAAAAGTTGAATAGTCCGAATGCCGTTCCTCTTTTATCTTCAGGTACAAGGTCAGCCACAAAAGCTTTTTCAGCACCCTCAGAAAATGCATAGAAGAGAGCATAAACTGCGAACAGTACAAAGGTTGCAACTATCTGCATCTCAGGCGACAGGAAAATAATCAGCGCAAAAGACAGATAGACAAAAGCATAAATGCCCCAGCCAATATTGATTACGATTTTTCTTCCTATCCGGTCTGACAGGGATCCGAGGGGAGTCGAAAAGAGAACTTTAATAATATGAAAAAATGCCCAGACAAGTGGCAGGAAAAGCATATTTATAAGATTTTTCTGTACATTTTGATCCCCAAAAGAAGAGATCATGTTCTTAAGTGAAGGTATACTGTTTACAAATGCGACAACTGCTCCGCTTTTCTGAATGGATTCCTGAACCCTGAACAAAAGAAATGCATCGGAAGAATTCCCCAGAGTGAACAATATCATTATCAGAAGGTAATTCCTGAAGTTCTTGTCAAAGGTTCTGACTGAAAAGGCAAATTTAGTCTCACTTCTGACTGCAGGAGCAGACTCTTTAACAAAAAGAATAATTGTAAGTACCGCAAGAATTCCAGGGATGATAGCCAATATGAATGTCCATCTTAAAGCCTGAAGGGAATCTTTTATTCCGAAACCATGAAACAGGATGAGCAATGTTATTATTGCCAGAACAGGTCCTGCAACTGCCCCTGTGTGATCCATTGCCCTGTGGAATCCGTATGCCTTACCCCTTATCCTATCATCTGTTGACGAGGCTATCAGTGCATCCCTTGGGGCTGTCCTGATTCCTTTCCCAACACGGTCGACCATCCTGATCACAATAATCTCCCAGACTGATGTTACCAGTCCGGTAAGAGGCCGTATCAATGAAGATATGGTATAACCAGTCAGTACGAGAAGCTTTCTTTTCCCTATCCTGTCTGATAATATTCCGCTAATTAGCTTAATCAGCGAAGCAGTTGTTTCAGCTATGCCTTCAATCACGCCAAGCATTATAGCGCCTGAACCAAGAGTCATGATATATATCGGGATAAGCGGATATATCATTTCTGATGCAGCATCAGTGAAGAGGCTGACAATGCCAAGCATTATAACTACCCGAGGGATGTTTTTTCTGCTCTTCTGATCCATAGAGATCACAGTTATTCTACAGGTTCGCTAAATGTCAACGGCAATGGATACCTAAGGTTCAGTGCTGAGTGTAAAGCTGAAAATGCAACCCTCTCCAGGCAAATTTGAACTGGTCGCAATGATCTCTCCGCCAAGTTTTTCAAAAATCCTCTTGACAATTGGCAAGCCAAGGCCATACCCATCCGAATCTTTAATACCAAGCCTTTCAAAATCTTTAAAGATCTTTTCAAGGGAAGGTTCAGGCAAACCATTACCGTTGTCCTGAATCCAGAACCTGAAAGATGAGGAAGTTACCTTTTCGCACCCTAGCCTTAATACGGGTGGAGTGCCTCCATATTTCAGAGCATTGCTTACAAGGTTCACCCATACCTCCTCAATCCATTGCGGATGGCCCATTACTTTTGGCCACTGATCACACTTTTCTATTTTTGCCTTTCGCTTCAATATTTCACTGTCAAGCCGTTTAAATACCTCGCCCAGGATCTCACCCGTATCGATAGGGATTTGTACAATATCTTCCTTTCTTATTCGTGATAGCATCAGGAGCCCATCAATTATCCCGACCATCTTTTTGCTCTGATCATATACGTATCCGATCATCTCATTTACATCGGTCAAATCATTTTCAGAAAGCTTCAGCTTAATGAGTTCTGACAGGCTCACAAGTGATCCGATTGGATTCTTAAGGTCATGTGCAACAGATCTGGCATAAGCATCCAGATCCAGTATAAGCTTTTCCTTTTCAATAAGTTCAATTTTCCTGCTCTTATTTGAATCAGCAATTGCATCCAGGATCATCTTCCTGGTTGTGATATTGGTCAGCATGTAAATGCCACCCAGTACTTTTTGATTTGTATCGGTTATCCTGTTATATTTAATCTCTATGTCCTCCTCATCCGATTCTATAATCAACTGTGTTTCCAATGTAAATTCATTCTCTTCTGAGAATTTATTTACATCAATATTTATTTTGGAAAAAATCAGCTCTATTTTATTTCCGATAACCTGTTTTGGATGAAATCCGGTCATTCTGTAAAAAGCGTCATTTGCATCTGCAATCTGATTCGCCGAATCAACGACAACCATCCCCTCCATCAGATTATCAATAGCCTGTTTACGAGCAATCGGCATGATATTGAACATTCTGAACCAGAAGATCCCAAGAGCAACAATGAATCCACTCAGAATAAAAGAGATGGAAGTAGGGTCAAATCCCCTAACCGGAAGGAGCTTAAAAACATATGCTATACTTGAGAGGAAGGGAAATAATGTACCTAATATTATTATCCAGAACTGAGTTTTATAAGGGGAATAAACTTTAAGTGAGCCAGCCATGAGTACTATTATCCCTGCAATAAGTACAGTATACTGATAAAAAGCCTGAATCCAGAAATAAGGTCCGTAGTAATATACACTCTGGTTTCCTTCCAGAATTTCAGTCTTTATCCATAAAAGATTGGTCAGCGAATTCGTAAAAGCAACAATCACAGTTACCAGCGGAATCACCAGCAAAATCAGAAGTGTCTGCAAATTGTCAAAACGATTCTGGTTTGTGTAGGCAAGGGCAAACATAAGAAACATGACGGTACAGGTGGCTATGCCTGTATAAGAAAACTGCGACCAGAGTATTTTCAGAGGTAAAGTAAGAGCAGCTGCTTCAAATCCATCCCCAGTTGCCCATATTGCTGCGGCAAGTTCAAAAAGCATAAGATAGATTACTCCCTTTGAATGCCTTTGTCTCCACAATAGGAGTACCAGAATCAGGGCAAATCCGCCAGATAGAAAGCGGATATAACTGAGCGTTGAAAATTCATAACTCATAAAACCATCTTATTTGGATCCTGTAAGATTTTTGTCATCAGAATCATTCTGTGTGACAAATTATGCAAAGAATGGCTAAATATACAATATTATGAACCAGTTTTCCAAAGCATAGGAGAGTAATCTCAATTAAAAAAAATGGGATCTTTCATAATGGTTACCTTTTCAAATAATCATCAAACAGAACCTGAAGGAAGGATTTCCCGCTCTTCAAGGCCAGATCGGTATTCTTTCCAAACTGAAGAACAGGTTTTTTAAGCTTATGGTCATATGCCACTGCAGAACTATCTGTTACGAATCCGAAACCTTCATTGAAAGCATAAAAAGCAAAAGAGACATTTCCATCCGCTAACAGATCTTTCCCAAATGGGAATTCCTGCAATAAACCAAGCTGACCGCATAATGTAGCCGGAATATCTGTTTGTGAACCCTGTTTTTCAATCCTGTATCCACTTTTAGAGACCGCTCCTCCAATCCAAAGCATGGGTATTTTGAATGCCTCAAGCGAATAAATGGGCATCTCAGCCGTAGCCCTCGCGCAGTGGTCGGCTACCAGGATGACAAGAGTGTTCTTCCACCACTCTGACTGCCGTGCCCAGTCAAGGAAAGATCCAAGAACGCTGTCTGCGTAATAAACTGAATTTTTATATTTAGCCAGATTACCGTTCCCCTTGAAATAAGGTTCCATTGGTACATCAAATGGTTCATGGCTCGACAATGTAAGAACAACATTGATAAAAGGCTCCTTTATTCCCTTCATTGAATCTTCAAGCGCCTTAAACATAACATGATCATGGACACCCCATTTTGAATTATAATTCTCCGGATCAAAATTGCCTTTAGTTATAATCTGCCGGAATCCGGATCCTATCACAAAAGAATTGAAATTGGCGAAATTAATCTCTCCCCCATACCAGAAACTGCTGTTATATCCCTGGTCAATAAGTATTTTTACAATATTCGGCAAAGACTGGCTCTTCTTTGGTTCCTTGATCACAGATTGTGCAGGCAATGCAGGATATCCGTCAAGAATAGCAGGTATTGCCTTATCGGTCCTGGTTCCGGATGCATAAAAATTTGAAAATAGTATTCCCTCTTTCGAGTACCTGTTGAAATTAGGAGTCACCAGTGAGTCCCCGCCAATGTCACCAATAAGATATCCGCTGAAACTCTCCAGTATAATTATCATGATGTCAGGCCTGTTCGTATTCAGAACTTTTTCAGGAACTCCCTGTTTTGACATAAGGGTATCAACAAGGTTTTTTGCATCCCTGAGATCCCCGAATGTGTAAGGATTTTTTACAGGTTTCTGGGTGAATGCAGATGTGCCGACATTCCATATGGCATTTATTGCTGTATGGTTAAGGAACATTTTCTGGCTGAAATAGACCGTGCCTGCATTGATCGGCGCTATGCCGAATCCGCCCCTGACAGGAATTATTAGTGATCCAAACATTAACATGAAGACAATGGTCCAGGGAAGCCGGAAAGTTGTCGTTTTAAAATCAGAGAACAACCGGTCGATGAATTTATAATATATGAAAATAAAAAAAGATGAGATCAGGATTATTGCAGCAAAGAATGAAACAGCTTTCAGGGTACTTACTGATGCCATTGCCTCTCCAGGGGTTTTCAGATACAACATAGGAGTATAATCCATTCGGAAACCCCAGTAGGAATAAAGATTTGCATCAGAGACCATTATTACTGACGAGAAAACTATCAGTATATATGAATACCATCTGATCATAATTTTATACCAGTTGCCATTAAACCAGATGCCAGGAATTGCAGCCAAAACAGGAATAAGCAGATAATAGCCTGCAGTTGAAATATCGAGCTGAGCTCCATGCCAGAATGTTGAAAGAAGTTCCCACGGATTGTTCCCGATGGCACTTTGATATTGAAACACGATGAATAACATCCTGGCAAAAACAAATACAAACATCCAGAATATCGAGTAAAAACCTAAAGCAATGAATCTTTTCTTCATATTTTTTTCAATAAATAAATATGAGATGGCAAATATCAGAAAAAAAACACTCAGTCAGTTGTTCGAAATTTGAATTATGATTTATAGGCTCTGATCATTATATTTAATAGTTTTGTTTCTAAAAAAGGCATTCTACCTATGACTATTGCAGAATATATTGCCAACCAGTTATTTGAACATGGAGTAAGACTTGTTTTCGGTATCCCTGGAGGTCCGTCAATTCCATTGCTTGAGGCTTTCAGGGCTGCCGGCATTGAATTTATCCTTACATCCAATGAAGCCTCTGCAGGAATAATGGCTGATGTATCAGGCAGGCTGACAGGAATTCCCGGAGTCTGTCATTCCACGTTTGGTCCCGGGGCGACCAATATTGCCACAGGTGTCGGAGGAGCATATCTGGACAGATCGCCTGTAATTGTCTTCACCAGCGAGATGGATGACAATATGATTAACCGTATCGCTCAGATGAATATCAGTCATCAGAAACTCTTTGAACCAATTACAAAAGCAACATACAGATTAAGCTCCAATAATTATGCAGATGTAATGGAATCAGCATTATGTCTTTGCCGCGACGGATATCCTGGTCCCGTACATATTGGCCTCCCGTCTGATATATGTGATAAAGAAGCTGAGGAAATGTCTGTTACCGGCTATAAAACAGAAATAGTCAGCAATAGCAATAATATTCAGAAGATCTTATCACTCCTGGATAATTCACGCCATCCCCTTATTGCTGTTGGACTTACAGCCGCCAGACTTGAATTGGGTGACTCGATAATATCCTTTCTTTCGGATTTCAGGATGCCGGTTGTGATAACACCAATGGCCAAAGGTTTAATCCCCGAAACCAATCCTTGCTATGCAGGAGTGTTATTTCATTCATTGAGCGATTATCTTGAAGATATCTTTGAAAAAACTGATCTGGTAATCGGCCTTGGATACGATCCTGTAGAATTCAATTATGAATCATGGCTGCCTGACGTACCTCTGGTTCATTTTGATATTCGCAGGACAGACATCCTTCCCGGAAGAAACTCAGCTGAATACACCGGACCGCCTGAAGAATGGTTCAGGATTCTCAGAAATTTAAATGCGGGCGCACTGGTATTTGAATCTTCGCTAATCACTGGTATACGTGATGAAATGATGTCGGTTTTCAACGGTTTCACAAATCATTTCGGACCATCGGCTGTGCTCAGGATACTGCGTGAAGAGCTGCCATGGAATGTTATCCTGACTGCTGATGTTGGGTCTCATCTGCATTTAGCAGGACAATTCTGGCAAACCAATGGTCAGGGGAAGATACTTATGTCAAACGGCTGGTCCGGAATGGGATTCGGCCTACCTGCTGCCCTTGCTGCCCAGCTTATTAGCAGGGAGTCAACGGTTGTTTGTTTAACCGGCGACGGAGGATTCCTGATGAATGCAGGTGAAATGATAACTGCCAGAAGATATAATCTGCCGGTTATTGTAGTAGTGCTTTCTGACGGTGAGCTCAACCTCATCAAGGTAAAACAATCATGGAAAAATCTGTCGCCATATGGAACGTTACTGTATCAGGACGATCTTTTTGGTTCAGGAATTTTCATGGGAGTTAAAGTCCTGAGGGCCGATTCACATAGCTCTATGCGAAAATGTATTATTGAAGCACTAGCTGAAAACCAGCCTGTAATAATAAACGCCGTTATTGATCCTGAAGAGTACAGATGGCTGATTGTGAAGAGGTCTGATTAACTCTTCTTCTCTTTTTTAGGTTTTGGCTCAACAGGAGAATCTGTAATTTCTTTTTTCTCTTTGGCAGCTTTTGGTGCCTTGGGAGCTGCTTTTTCTTTAGCGGCCTTAATTTCCTTAACTTCCGCAGCGGCTTTTACCTCTTTAACTTCGGCTTTCTCCTTTACGGGTTTCTTTTCTTTCACCTCTTTTGCACTGGCTGCAAGTGTTGGCTTGATATCCGGCTTACCATCTTTCTTACGGCGCCTTCTCACACCAAATGTTCCAATTATAATTTTACCTCTTCTTGATTTTTTATCACCTTTTCCCATAACAGTCAATTTTGATTATTAGCAATCCTGATTTAAGGATATAGGCAAAGTTAACAAAATTCTTTACTTTTATTCAAAAATATTCGACACTAATGACTTACTGCGATTATATCAGGACAATAGGAGGAGATCAACTTCAGCTTCATAAAGAGTACCATGATAACCATTACGGATTCCCGATTAAAGACGATGACAAGCTATTTGAAAGACTGATGTTTGAGATAAATCAGGCGGGCCTTAACTGGATCTTAATTCTGAAAAAACAGCACAATTTTCGTAAAGCTTTCGACAACTACAATATTGACAAAATTGCCGGATATGGGGAAGACCATATAATGAGACTAATGGATGATCCCGGCATTATCCGCAACAGGTTGAAAATAAATGCTGCAATTGAGAATGCCAGAGTAATTCAGAAAATAAGATCAGAGTCAGGATCTTTCAGTAATTGGCTGGATAATAATTCCACAATGATGAGTTCACTTGAAGATTGGACAAAACTATTTAAAAAGACTTTCAGGTTCACAGGTGGTGAGATTGTGAACGAATTTCTGATGAGCACAGGCTATCTTCCCGGAGCCCATAGCCCTGATTGCCCGGTTTATGAAAAGATCCAAAAAATTAAAGAATCAAAATGAGGAGAAAGGACCGACAGATAAAAGATATCAGGGATCTGGAATTGATTATATCACAATCAGATGTCTGCAGGGTAGCTCAAGAAAAGAATTCTCTTTTGACGAAAGAATTCTTGGGAATACCACTATACTCAGACTTGATATTGAAGAAATGACCGGAAAAAGAAAATTATAACCTATCAATCTAAAGAATATGAAAAGAACTAATGTTGCATTAACCGCTCTTATCTGGCTGTTCCTCGGTATTACTTTCTCCTGCGGTCCGGGCCAAAAGAGATCTCTGAATGAACCGGGAATAATCCTGACGCCAGCCCCTTCCCAAAATGTAAGGATAAATGGTGCAAAGATATTTGGTGTAAGACCCGGATCGCCATTTCTCTTCAAAATACCTGCAACTGGCAAAAAGCCGCTGAAATATGAAGTCCTGAATATTCCTGAAGGCCTGGTATGCAACCCGGAGACCGGAATGATAACCGGCACAATTAATATGAAGGGGGAATACCTTACTACATTCAGGGTCACCAATGAACTCGGATCTGCTGAAAGGGAGTTTAAGATTGTCTGCGGTGAGACTCTGGCTCTCACTCCCCACATGGGCTGGAACAGCTGGTACGTATGGGAGAATCATGTCACTGACAGGATCGTGCGCGATGCAGCCGATGCAATGGTAAATTCAGGAATGATTGACCATGGTTATATGTATGTTAATATTGACGATTGCTGGTCGGTGAAGCCAGGCTCAACCGATTCCACCCTCACGGGTGAACCAAGGGATATAAACGGCATGATCAATCCGAACAGGAGATTTCCTGATATGAAAGCTCTGACTGATTATATTCATTCCAGGGGATTAAAGGCAGGTATTTACACATCCCCGGGCGAGCTTACCTGCGGCGGATATGTATCAGCTTATGGATATGAGGAAAAGGATGTTGCCAGATTTGTTGAATGGGGCTATGACTTCCTTAAATATGACTGGTGTTCATATTCAAAAATCGGTAAAACAGATCTCCTCTCAGATCTTCAGAAACCATATATTCTTATCAGTGAGATCCTGAAAAAGCAGAACCGGGATATAATACTTAATCTCTGTCAATACGGCATGGGTGACGTATGGAAATGGGGGAAACAGGTCGGAGGCCAGAGCTGGCGAACGGCGGGTGACCTTGGCGGATCGTTTGAAGGTATTGGGAAAGCCCTTTTCAGGGATGGCTTTGATGTTTACAGCAGAGACAGCCTCCATCTCTATGCCGGACCAGGAGGCTGGAATGACCCGGATTACCTTCTGCTGGGTTATCTTAGCAATTGGAAGGGTGAGACAGTACCAACCCCGCTGACTCCGAATGAACAGTATACACATGTATCCCTCTGGGCAATTGTAGCAGCACCCCTTATCTTCAGCGGCGACATATCAAGAATGGATGATTTTACCCTGAGCCTGCTCACCAATGATGAGATCATTGAGGTTGATCAGGACCCAATGGGTAAGCCAGGTTACAGGGTATGGAAGGATGGCGATCTGGAGGTATGGAAAAGGCATCTTGAAGATGGTTCAGTAGCAGTCGGTCTCTTCAACAGGGGAGAACAGGCAGCGGCAGTCACAGCTGAATGGGAGGTACTTGGCATAGCAGGAAAGCAAAAGGTAAGGGATCTCTGGAGACAGAAAGATCTTGGCAGCTTTGACACTAAGTATACCTCCGAAGTGGACAGGCATGGAGCTGTAATGCTAAGAATGTGGCCTTCAGAATGAGCAAAAATAATGCCTTGTCATTTAACAATTAAGTGTTCTGCAGGTTTTATAAATGACTAATTTGATTCAAAAAGACTAACTTGCGGAAAAGAATTGATATAATATGCTACAAACATTAAACGATTTAAGGCTGGCTGTCCTGATTGATGCTGATAATATACCTTACAGCAAAGTCAGGGAAATGCTGGAAGAGATCGCAAAATACGGAACGCCAACATTCAAGCGTATTTATGGAGACTGGACAAAACCTACAATTGCAGGATGGAAATCGGTACTCCTGGAGAATGCAATCACTCCTGTTCAGCAATACGGTTATACCAAGGGGAAGAATTCCACTGACTCTGCAATGATAATAGATGCAATGGATATTCTCTATTCAGGTAAAGTGGATGGCTTCTGTATAGTCTCAAGTGACAGCGATTTTACCCGTCTTGCAACAAGGCTCAGGGAGGCCGGAATGAAAGTTATAGGCATTGGCGAAAGGAAAACTCCTCATCCTTTTATAGTTGCATGCGATAAGTTTATTTACCTTGAAATAATCGCTTCACCTGACAGTTCTCCCGATCAGGCTGCGGAACCACATAAAAAAGGCAAACCTGTTGTAAAAAAGAAGAAAACCGAGGAGAGTGGTCCGCTGGCAGCAGCCAGGGCAGTAAAAAGACTTATAGCCACATCGATAACAGATCTGGCGGATGAGAACGGATGGGCCTTTCTTGGAGATGTCGGAAATCTTATCCTGAAGAAACAACCCGATTTTGATCCCAGGAATTTTGGATTCCCAAAGCTGACTCCATTGATCAAATCGCTTGATTTTGAAATCGATGAACGGGAATCAGGACAGCATCATATAAAGCATATATATATAAGGAATAGGAAGTAGAGAAAGGAGAAAGACATTCACCTTCTCCAGCAAATAGCGGATAAACAGCACAGAGCATTTCTATGTTAAAAACTTGGAGGTTAAACAAACAGATCAGAGTATTGAATCTTAAAGCCTTATCTTTTCAATCTTAAGAATCTGAAAAAAAATTGTTGTTTTCTGAACAAATCAACAAACTTTCTGTTATCAACATATTACAATCGATATTTTATAGTATCACTTTTATGAAAAGAAAAATAGCTTTGGAACCAAAAAGTTATTTAAATACAATATATTATGAATATTTATTTTTAGATTTCAAAAATAAATCGGACCTTTGTCACTGTTTTATAAATACTTTAATATTTGAATTATGAACATTTACGTAGGAAGTCTTCATTTTAAAATGAGTGAAGCAGAATTAAAAGAAATCTTTGAAGAGTATGGCGAAGTAACATCCGCAAAAATCATTATTGACAAATACTCTGGTAAAAGCAAAGGATTTGGTTTCGTTGAGATGCCGAATGATGCAGAAGCAAAGAAAGCCATCGAGGAACTTAACGGGGCTGAAGTAAGCGGAAGAAATATCATTGTTAACGAATCTATTGAAAGGACTGAGAGAAGAAGTAATTTCAGAGGTGGAGGTGGTGACGACCGCAGAGGAGGCGGCGGTGGAGGAAACAGAAGAGATAACTACAGGTAGTTAACAATAAATCTAAAACTATGAAAGGCACTGTTAAATGGTATGACAGGGTAAAAGGTTACGGATTCCTTCAGACTGAAGATGACAAGGATATCTTTATCCACCGTTCTGGTTTAGAAGTTTCCAATACCGAACTTGAAGCAGGTCAGTCAGTTGAATTTGAAGTTGAACAAAGAGAAAAAGGACCGGTTGCTGTCAAGGTAAAAAGAGTAGATTAATCTTACTCAAACAAATACCAGAGAGGCTGTAAAGATAATTTACAGCCTCTTTTTTTGGTAAAATCTCAATTCAGTGTAGCGTCTGATCTTAGCTGCTATTCAGTTTCTTTTCATCAAACAAGCTTCCATCCTGCCCTGTATTCGTAATGCATCAATTTTGTTGCGGCGCCATCAGTGTCATCAATAAAGCTTTCAGTTTCCGGGTTCCACTTTATTGTTCTTTTCAGTTCGCATGCAATATTGCCGAGGTTACAGACTGTGCAGCTGCTATGGCCAATTTCAACCGGCACAACCGGATCTTTCCTCGTTCTTACTGATTCAATAAAGTTAATCTGGTGTGGGATCTTTGTTTCATACGGACCTTCACTCTTCTCGCCATCGGGCACATAGAACTTCTTATCGGATGCATTAAAAAATCCGCGTGCTACCTCAATCCATCCATTCTCACCCCAGAATTTAACTCCTTTGGTTTTATCATCATTGAATGGTTCGGATGTCATTACAGTTCCGCTGGCATACTTGAATGACATATATTCTGTCCCGTCTCCTATTGGTGATATCTCAACCGGACCATTTTTATCCATGCCCAGGCCCCATTGTGCAATATCGAACATATGAGCCCCCCAGTCGGTAGTGAAGCCTCCTCCCATCTCCTTATACCATCTCCATGCTCCCCAGATTTTCTCATCCTCCTCAGGATCCAGCGAAATAGGAGGATCGAGCTGATTATTGAAGTGTATCGGTGCAGTCAGTGAGCCCAGCCAGAGATCCCAGTTCAGATCTGCAGGAAGGGGTTCTTCGGGAAGATTGTACGGGGTCGGAGGAGCTCCCACATATGCATTTACAATGCTGATTTTACCGAGTGCACCTGTCTGCACCAGATTAACTGCATGCTGAAAGTTCGGATCAGACCGCTGCTGGCTTCCGATTCCCAGAATCCGCCCTGTTTCTCTTACTGTCTTCTTCAATGCCTGTCCTTCCTTTATTGTGAAAGTCATCGGTTTCTCAAGGTAAACGTCCTTGCCTGCTTTACATGCAGCTATCGCCACCATTGCATGTGAATGATCAGGAACAGCTATCACTACCGCATCAATATCCTGTCTGGCAAGAAGGTCCTGATACTTTTCATACGTCACTACTTTTGACTCTTTCCCTGCAGCGGCATAAAATGCTGAAACACGTTTTTCAAAACGCTTCCTCTTTATTCCATATACATCGCACCCTGCTATAACCTGAACACCAGGAATCTTGATGAATCCGTCGAGAAGATACATTGACTGACGTCCCATGCCTATAAATCCAAGGCGGATATCCCCGGTACTTTTTGTTGATTTGCAGCCTGTTGCACCTGGAATAAGCATGACTCCTGCTATTCCCGCCACGGAGGAACCAATGAAACGGCGCCTTGACCATGAATTTTTCTGATCCTTCATAAAGTTTTTTTTATTGTTTATATTAATTGTAAAATACTTTCTCAATGAACCATAAAAATAAAACTTTTTCAATTCAATCTTAAAAATTTCCTGCCTTCACTAAAACCTTCCGAAAATGGCATATTTTTCGGTATTGCAGAAAATGGATGAATATAAAAAAAGACCTGGATTATTGGTTTCCATTTTTCTTTCAAGGTGAAGTACCGGCTGGTCTCTTTTCAGTTGCAGTAACCTGCTAACCTTTGCAGAGGCCTTGATAGCCTTAATCCTTTGATCTCCTCCTTTAATTTCAATTCGATAATAATCTCTTAATATCTGGAAAAGAGATTTGTTCTCGAACTGGCGGGCAGTTAATCGCGGAAGGTTAATGTTTGCTATATAACTTATATCATAAAAGATCGGAACATCATCCAGAAGTCTGAGTCTTTCCATATGTATACACCCTGATTCTTTCTCAAGCGCTGAAAGCTGAAACATAAAATCCTGAGGCCACTTCATAAGTACCGGTTTCAGTATGATCCGGGTTTTGAGGTTACGATCTCCTACTGCAGATGTGGTTCCCGAAACTGAAAGGATACCAATCTCCTTGGGAAGTTGATGGACTATGCTGCCTTTTCCCTGATGCTTCCTTATATACCCGTCATTTGCCAGAGTTCCCAGTGCCTGCCTCACAGTCGGTCGCGTCATGCCATATAACTGGCAAAGCTCATTCTCAGATGGCAGCAGATCGCCTTCCCTGTATACGGCATCCAGGATGTGCTTTCGGAGGATCTCATACAGCCTCCTGTATTGGGGGATGGCTTTATCAGTGACCATTACCTGGTATTAAGGTGTTCAATTTGATCAATATTAAGTGCCTAAAGTGCCTAGAGTGTAGAGTGCCTAAAGTGCCTGGAATCAGATTCAATCTAAGAATATCGATCTTTTAACTTTAGGCACTCCAAACTTTAGTCACTCCACACTTTTCTTTGTAAATATATTATTTTTTACTTGTAAATACAAGTTGAATAAATTATTTTTGTAGTCACTGATCTATAATTATATCTATAAGTTTGATTTTTTATTCAATCAACTTATTATAACAAGTCACAAGAAAGACAAAAGACAAAAGACAAAAGACAAAAGTAAAAAGACAAAAGTAAACTGACAAATTGTTGAGAGTTGAAGAAATTAAAAACCGTGTATCTCCGTGCAAACTCAGTGAAACTCCGTGGTAAAATTATATAAACAAATAACTTATCAATAAATGGCAACAGCAGTAATAATGCCAAAACAGGGACAATCTGTCGAGACATGCATAATAACGAAATGGTTCAGGACTAAAGGGGAAAGTGTTTCTGCAGGGGATATACTTTTCTCTTATGAAACTGACAAGGCAGCTTTCGACCTGGAGTCACCAATTGATGGGACTCTCCTCGAAATATTTTTCCAGGAGGGCTCAGAAGTACCTGTATTGATGAATGTTGCAGTAATCGGTAAAAGCGGGGAATCCACAGCCTCCTTTAATCAGGGAGAGCCGGTAATTTCAATCCCTGATGCTTCTCAGCCAGCAGTATCAGGTAACAAGGCCTCAGCCCCTGAGATTTCTATCCCTGAAATCACTCTGATACCTTCCGATTCAAGAATCAGGATTTCTCCGCGGGCAAAGCGTCTCGCTGAAGATAAAAGTGTCAATTACATGGACCTGGCCGGTTCCGGACCAAATGGCAGAATAATAACTGCAGATATTGAAGCAAAGCTGAGAGGTGGTGCCGCGACAATTACTCCCGCTCCTTCAGGAGGACCAGAATATTCAGAAAAGCCGCTAAGCAATGTCAGAAAACTGATCGCCAGGGCAATGCATGCTTCTTTGCAGAACTCGGCACAGCTTACCCACCACATGTCTGCCGATGTCCGCCACCTGCTCGAAGCGCGACAAAAAATCAAGGAAAGACTTGCTTCCGATAAATCGCAGCAGGATATAACGCTCAATGACATGATATGCTGGTGTGTGATAAGAGCACTCCGGAAAAATCCTGAAGCCAACAGCCATTTTCTGGATGACCGGATAAAAACATTTAATAAGGTCCATCTCGGCTTTGCAGTTGATACTCCAAGGGGACTGATGGTACCGGTTGTGAAAGATGCCAGCGATATGAATCTTGTCCAGCTTTCTGCAGCACTTAAATCTGCAGCCGATTCATGCAGGAAGGGAAGCATAAGCCCTGAACTCATTCAGAGCACTGCCGCAACTTTTACCGTATCAAACCTTGGAAACTATGGAGTTGAGATGTTCACACCGGTAATCAACCTCCCGCAGGTTGGTATTCTGGGTGTCTGCACAATCATCAGCCGTCCTGCAGACATGGGAAATAACATTTTCGGATTTGTCCCATATATCGGATTATCGCTGACCTATGACCACCGGGCTATCGACGGAGGACCAGCAACAATATTTCTAAGGGAGATAAAGGCCCAGATTGAGGATTTCCGGTACTAAGGAAAAGAAAGGGTGAATGGGTGAAAGGGTGAAGGGGAGATGAAAACAGTGTAACTCCGTGAAGCTCTGTGAAACTCAGTGGTTAAAAAAATAAATATAACAAAACATATAGACTAATTATAGAAAAATGCCAAAAAGTCAGAATATTCAGCCGGAGGTTATTCGCAAGCCTAAGTTTATTGAGTTCGGGAAGATTCCTGTAAACCAGTATAACAAAACTATTGAAGATGAGAAGGATAATTTCACCAGGGAAGATTTCTTCAGGATTTACCACGACATGGTTGTGATCAGGGAATTCGAAACCATGCTCAACCTGATAAAAACTACCAATGAATACCAGGGTATCCCATATAATCATCCGGGTCCTGCACATCTCTCTATCGGGCAGGAAGCTGCAGCTGTCGGCATGGCTTATACCCTTGAAGTTGATGACTATATTTTTGGTTCCCACCGAAGCCATGGAGAGATTCTTGCCAAGGGACTCTCTGCTATTCACCGGCTTGATGAAGACACCCTTTATTCAGTAATGAAGAATTATTTC
Organism: uncultured Bacteroidales bacterium; assembly: GCA_963782945.1. GTDB lineage: Bacteria > Bacteroidota > Bacteroidia > Bacteroidales > VadinHA17 > LD21. The sequence goes on along the minus strand of CAWALO010000019.1, from coordinate 109,299 downwards.
GGAGGATCTGCTCTCAGGGTTGTGGAGAAAGGGTTTCATGGCACTGTTAAAGAGCTGGCGATCAGTTTTCTTCTCTATGGAGCACTGGCAGAAATATTTGCAAGGGAAAACGGATTCAACAAAGGGCTTGGAGGATCAATGCACGCCTTCTTCACACCCTTTGGCATCTATCCCAACAATGCCATTGTAGGTGGGTCCGGTGACATTTCAGTTGGTGCGGCGCTGTACAAGAAGATTAACAGGAAACCCGGAATCGTGGTATGTAACATCGGTGATGCTTCAATGGGTTGCGGACCAGTATGGGAAGGTATCTGCTTTGCTACGATGGATCAGTATAAAACTCTCTGGAGCGGCGAATACAGAGGCGGTCTGCCTTTGATTTTTAACTTCATGAACAATCTCTATGGAATGGGCGGTCAGACAATGGGTGAAACCATGGGTTATGATATCCTGGCAAGAGTAGGGGCCGGTGTAAATCCTGAAGCAATGCATTCCGAAAGAGTCGACGGCTATAATCCACTCGCAGTAATAGATGCATTCAGGCGAAAAAAACAGATCCTGACAGATAAAAAAGGACCTGTACTTCTCGATACCCTTACTTACCGGATAAGCGGACACTCACCATCCGATGCATCCTCATACAGATCAAAAGAAGAGATAGATGCATGGATAAGGGCAGACTCGATTATCTCTTACGGAAAATCGCTTGTGAGTGCCGGCATAGCGACACCTGACCAGCTGGATGAAACAACAGGCACGACAAAAGAATTACTTTCCCATATCCTGAAACTGAGCATTGATGATGTGATCTCACCAAGAATAGATTTGGCAAAAGACCCTGACTGCATTGGGAAAATGATGTTCTCCAACGCTTCAGTCGACAAGATGGAAGAGAGGCCCCCCCAGGTTTTAATGCCGCTTGAAGAAAATCCGAGAGTCAAATCAATAAAGAATAAAGAGAGGTTTTATAAGGACAAGGAGGGAAAACCTGTTTCCAAGGCCAAACTATACCAATTCCGTGATGGCATTTTCGAAGCCGTTATTGACAGATTTTACAAGGATCCCACTCTCGCAGCATGGGGAGAAGAGAACCGTGACTGGGGTGGCGCGTTTGCTGTATACCGTGGTCTGACTGAGGCTCTTCCATATAACAGGCTGTTTAACTCGCCTATCTCGGAAGGAGCAATAGTAGGCACTGCAATTGGTTACGGAATGTGCGGAGGCAGGGTAATAGCTGAAATCATGTATTGTGATTTCCTGGGCCGCTCAGGCGATGAAGTATTTAACCAGCTGCCCAAATGGCAGGCAATGAGCGGCAACATTATCAGAATGCCGGTAGTAATAAGGGTTTCAGTCGGTTCAAAATACGGGGCTCAGCACTCGCAGGACTGGTCGTCACTTACAGCGCATATTCCCGGACTTAAAGTTGTATTTCCGGCTACACCATATGATGCAAAAGGATTGATGAACTCAGCTTTGCAGGGGACTGATCCGGTTATCTTCTTTGAAAGCCAGAGGATCTACGATATCGGGGAAATGTTCCATACTGAGGGTGTTCCCGAAGAATATTATGAAATTCCTCTCGGGGAACCTGATATAAAAAGGTCCGGAGACGACATTACAATTCTCTCAATAGGAGCAACTTTATATCCTGCAATAAAGGTAGCAGATATCCTTCTGGAAAAATATAATCTTGGAGCTGAGGTTATTGACGCGAGGTCGCTGGTACCATTCAACTACGAGCCAGTCATACAGTCGGTTAAAAAGACAGGTAGAATAGTACTGACAAGTGATGCCTCAGCCCGCGGATCCTTCCTGAAGGAGATGGCCCAGACTATCACTGAACTCGCATTCGATTATCTTGATGCTCCACCGGTTGTTGTCGGATCGCGTAACTGGATAACTCCGGCATATGAAATGGAAGAGTTTTTCTTTCCTCAGCCTGAGTGGATCCTAGATGCCATTCATGAAAAGATAGTTCCGCTCAAGGGACATATTTCTAAAACTGATTTTTCAGCCGGTAAATCAATTGCTCTCAACAAGGAAGGGGTGTAGGCATTTTGATCGTAACAATATATTAATTCTATCAACCCATCTTTTTGATATCTTTGCGGTGAAATTTTAAAAGTATGGAAAACGCAATTGAGAGCATTAAATCAAAATCCGGATTTATAATCGATATGGATGGAGTGATCTATCATGGGAATATGTTACTCCCCGGAGTTACGGAATTCCTTGCATGGCTCGAAAATTCAGGCAAGAAATACCTCTTTCTCACAAATTCTCCTGAAAGAACCCCGAAGGAACTTCATGAAAAGCTTGCCAGGCTGGGAATCAATGTGGGAGAGGATCATTTTTACACAAGCGCCCTGGCTACAGCAAGTTTCCTCGCAAATCAAAAACCAAATGGAAGTGCCTATATTATTGGTGATGCAGGGCTTATTCATGCGATGTACAGTGCCGGCTTCACTGTCAATAACGTCAATCCCGATTATGTAGTTGTGGGTGACACACATAGTTACAACTTTGAAAAGATAGAGCTGGCGGTAAATCTCGTAATAAGGGGAGCCAAGCTGATTGGCACAAATCCTGATGTCAGCGGTCCTGTGGAAAACGGAATAACCCCGTCTACAAAGGCTCTTATAGCTCCGATAGAAATAGCCTCCGGTAAAAAGGCCTATTATGTAGGCAAACCAAATCCGCTGATGATGCGCATTGCTCTGAAGAGACTTGGAGTAAAGAGAGAAGATACTATCGTTATAGGTGACCGTATGGATACAGATGTGATATGCGGACTCGAGTCTGAAATAGACACTCTGCTTGTATTAAGCGGTATCTCTGACCGTAAAACAATTGATCTTTTTCCCTATCGGCCCCAATATATTCTCAATGGTGTCAAAGACCTTGTCATCTGACCTGCTTTATGAATCTAGCTGAAAAATACAAATCTGAACGAAAAGAGGTGGCCAGCTTCATGAGGCGACTTTACAAACACGGACTGACAACAACCTCAGGAGGTAATATAAGCCTGCGGATATCCGATGACATCATAGTAATTACACCCTCGGCAACAGATAAAGGAAGAATGAGATGGAATGAGGTAGGTCTAATGAATATTTTTGGTGAGAATCTGACGCCCGAACTCAAACCTTCAATTGAATCTGAGATGCACCTTTCTATCTATAAAAGGAAGAAGGAAATTAAAGCAATTGTCCATGCTCATCCTGTATGTGCATCTGCTTTCACAGCAATGAAGTACAGGATCAATACCAATCTTACAGCTGAGGCAAGGGCAATACTCGGAGATCCGGTTCTTGTCCCTTATGCCCTTATGGGAACCATAGATCTTGCATCTGTGGTTGCTGAACATGCCGTTCACTCAGATATACTTCTGCTGGAAAACCATGGGATACTTACTACAGGATCCAGTCTTCTGCAGGCTTTCGATAAGATTGAAGTACTCGAGAGTGCCGCTAAAATGACACTCATAGTAGAAATGACCGGAAAGAAAAGTCCGCTCACCAAACAGAGAATTCATCTAATAGATAAATATTTCCGATGATAAAAGGTGTTCTGTTTGATATGGACGGTGTTCTTGTCGATTCTGAACCATTTATCTGCAAGGCAGCGATAATGATGTTTGAAGAAATGGGGCTCAGAGTTGTGCCGGAAGATTTTCATCCCTTCGTCGGAATGGGAGAAAACAGGTACATCGGTGGTGTTGCCGAGCATCATGGTGCAAGTGTCGATATTGAAAAGGTAAAGGCCAGGACCTACGAAATATATGAAAATATTGTCAGGGGTAATTTAACCCCACTGCCGGGCGTTCATAAATTCATATCAGAGTGCAGGGAAAGAGGTTTCAGGCTGGCTCTCGCCACAAGTGCCGACAGGGTCAAGATGGAGGTTAACCTCAGGGAGATAGGATTGACATCCGGTACATTTAATTCTATTGTAACCGGTCTGGATGTCATAAACAAAAAACCATTCCCCGATATTTACATAATGGCAGCTGAAAGAATTGGACTTGACCCTTATGAATGTCTTGTGGTTGAAGATGCTGTCAGCGGAATAAAAGCAGGAAAATCAGCCGGATGCAGATGCCTTGGATTGACTACATCTTTCGAAGCTGCGGTTCTCGCTGAAGCTGACTGGATATGCGGAACTCTGAATGATGTTCCCGAAGAAGCAATTAATTGGTAGCATAAATAATTCAATGATATGGAGTACAGATCACTTGGCAATTCAGACATTAAAGTCTCCGAACTTGCATTTGGAGCCTGGGCTATCGGAGGCTGGCTATGGGGAGGTGCAGATGCGAAGGATGCAATAACGGCTGTTGAGACTGCAGTAGATTACGGAATGACAACTATCGATACCGCTGCCGTTTACGGGTTCGGATTGAGTGAGGAACTTGTCGGAAAGGCGGTAAAAGGGAAAAGAGACAAAGTTCAGATACTTACAAAATTCGGCCTGATATGGGGTGAAAAAAAGGGACAGTTCTTCTTTGCCTCAAAAGACAATGAAGGCAAAGATGTCGATATTCGCAGTTATTCTTCCAAAGAAAGGGTAATAAGTGACTGTGATAAAAGTCTTAAACGGCTTGGGACTGATTATATAGACCTGTACCAGATTCACTGGCCTGATTCCACCACACCTGTTTCAGAAACAATGGAAGCTCTTGATATCCTGCAAAAAAATGGAAAAATAAGGGCGGGCGCTGTAAGCAATTATTCAGTTGATCTGATGTCAGAGGCAATTAAAACACACACAATAGCCTCCAACCAGGTTCCATATAGTATGGTAAACAGGGGGATAGAAAATGATATTGTTCCCTACTGCATAAGCAATAATATCGGCATTCTTGCATACAGTCCCCTTCAAAGAGGTCTGCTGACAGGTAAAATAAAACAGGGTCACAAATTTGCAGATGGTGACAGCAGACCTGATTCGATCTATTATAAAGAACCAAACCTTACCAGGATCCTGCAATTTACTGACAGCATTAAGGAGATAGCCAATGAACATAAAGTTACCCTGTCACAGCTAGTCCTGAACTGGACCAGGCTTCAGCCGGGGATTACCTGCGCACTGGTAGGCGCCCGAAATGCGGCCCAGGTTATTGACAATATAAAAGCAGCAGATTTTCGTCTGACCTCTGAGGAGATAAATTTGATAAATAGGCTTCTGTCAGATCTTAAGTTAGAGACAAAAATATAAAACCATTTATGAAGAATTTTCTTACCGGCTACCCTCCCATTGATAAACTGCAAAAGGAGATGCAGGGAGTCTCTTCCCCTGAAATTCGTGAAGCGAACGGGCATATTCATACACCCTACTCTTTCAGTGCATTCTCAGATCTGGATTCTGTTTTTAAGATGGCAGTGGAAGAGAAAATTGCTGTTCTGGGGATCAATGATTTTTATGTGACAGATGGCTACGAATCATTTCATAAAGGGTGCATTGAAAACAAGATCTTTCCTCTCTTCAACATTGAGTTCATTGGTTTATTGAAAGAGGAACAGCGGAAAGGGATAAGAATAAATGATCCAAATAATCCGGGGAGGATCTATTTTAGTGGTAAAGGGCTTGATTATCCGTTCCATACGGGCTTTATGCTCAGGAAGCAGCTGAAAAGCGTTATAAGAGAAAGCCAGGTACAGATAAAAGCCATGATATCGAAGCTTAACCTTCTGATTGAACCAATCAACCCTTCGCTGAAGTTTTCATATGAGAAAATTAAAAAAGAATTTGCCCACGATCTGGTCAGGGAACGTCATATAGCAAAGGCCTTGCGGACAATGGCAATCAGAGAATTCCCGACTCCGGAAGAGCAGCTTCATTTTATTGAAACACTTTATGGCGGGAAAAAATCAAAGGCCGGTCTGTCAAATTCAGCTGCGCTTGAAAACGAGATGAGATCAAATCTTCTGAAAAGCGGAGGAGCCGCATTTGTAGAAGAGGATGAAAAATCATTCCTGGAATTAAAAAAAATTATCAGGATTATTGTAAAGGCCGGGGGTATTCCATGCTATCCTGTGCTGCTTGATGATCCTTCAGGTAAATTTACTGAATTCGAGTCAGATCCGGAAAAACTCTACTCTTTACTCAAGGATCTTGGAATAGAATGCATTGAACTTATCCCCGGGCGGAACGACTTTAACATTCTTAAGAATTTTGCAGAATTTTTTCACAACAAAGGATTCATAATCACCTTTGGAACAGAACATAATACACCCGAGATGATCCCTCTGACTGTTACCACCAGAGGGGCTGTCCCCCTTGATGAATCCTTAAAAAGAATTGCATGGGAAGGTGCGTGCATTATAGCGGCCCATCAGTATCTGAGGGCTGATGGCAGACAGGGCTATGTGCTGCCTGATGGGACACATAGTAATGGTCAGCAGCAGGAACTGGTAAAGCTGGGACGTTTGGTAATTGAATACTTCTTAAATAAGTAATGACATGAAGCCGGAAATTAAAGAGCTGATTGAGATTTCAAAGTACTACGGGAACAATAAGGATTACGTGATTGCCGGTGGTGGAAATACATCATTCAAGGATGATGACACTATCTGGATAAAGGCAAGCGGACAATCTCTGGCTGAGATGACAGAAGAGGGCCTTGTGGCTCTGAACAGGGAAAAATTGCATGTTATTTCATCAAATACTTATTCAGACGACCCTTCCGCCAGGGAGGAGGAGGTTAAAGCTGATATGTTCCTGAGTATTCTTGATCAGGGGAAGAACAAGCGTCCTTCGGTAGAGACTTCACTCCATGAGATCATCCGGTATAAATTTGTTGTGCACCTACATCCCACCCAGATCAATGGCATTCTTTGCAGCAGAAATTCAAAGAGCCTTATCCAGAAACTTTTTAGTGACATAGTCCTCTTTGTGCCATATACTGATCCCGGTTATATTCTTTTCAAGAAACTGGAGTCTGAAATAACGAGTTACCGTCAGAAGTTCATGCATGATCCTCAGATTATTTTTCTTGAAAATCATGGTGTCTTTGTCGGTGCAGATTCGACTGATGAAATAAAGAAAATATATGGTGAAATAATCAGAAAAATAGAAGAAGAGATAGCGCCTGTTTCGGATATTTTGCCTCTCCCCTATAATCCCTTGCTGCACAAAGTACTGCCTGCATTGAGGCTGCTTCTTTCAGGAGAACAGCCGGGGGTGATCAGGTTCAGGAATAATTCTCTGATCGCCAGGTTTTATCAGAATCAGAACGAATTTCATAAGATCTCTCTGCCGCTTACTCCTGATATTATAGTCTATTGCAAGACGAGGTATTTATATATCGAACACTCTTCAACAGCAGAGAAAATAATTGATTCATTCAAATACCAGTTACCTCATTTCATCAGTGAGTATGGGTTCCTTCCAAAAGTACTGGTAATAAAGGATATGGGTATTTTCGCTTTTGCTGAAAGCTCCGCATCAGCAGAAGCATGCCTGGATGTATATGAAGATCTTATCAGGATCAGTTACTACGCCTCCCAATGCGGCGGCATTAAATTCCTTACCCCTGAACAGGTAGCATTTATCGATCAGTGGGAAGTTGAGAACTACAGGAGAAAAGTATCGCAGACAGGCAGTTCAGGTAACAAACTTAACAACAAAATTGCCATCATTACAGGAGGTGCCCAGGGATTTGGTGCAGGGATTGCAGAAGCGCTGAATGCACTAAACCTCAATATTGTCATTGCTGATCTGAACGAAGAGGTGGGGACCTCTTTTGCAGCAACGCTTAACTCAGTAAAAAGATCCTCAAGGGCTATCTTTGTAAAAACAGATGTGTCAGATCCTGAATCGGTCAAAGAAATGGTAATTACCACCGTTAGAGAGTTCGGAGGCCTGGATCTTATTGTCAGTAATGCTGGTATTTTAAGGGCAGGTGGATTGGATGAAATGGATCCTGACACTTTCGCCAAAACCACGGAGATAAACTACAATGGGTATTTTCATTGTGCCAAATTTGCTTCAGAAGTCATGAAGCTTCAGAACCTTGAGAGGCCTGAGTATTTTATGGATATTATTCAGATAAATTCAAAATCAGGACTCCGTGGAAGTAACAGGAATTTTGCATATGCAGGCGCCAAATTCGGAGGAATTGGTCTCACCCAGTCATTTGCAATGGAACTCGCTCCTCACAGGATCAAAGTAAATTCTATCTGTCCGGGTAATTTCTATGAAGGGCCCCTGTGGTCTGATCCCCACAACGGACTGTTTGTCCAGTATCTGAAAACAGGGAAGGTGCCAGGTGCAAAAACAGTTGATGATGTAAGGAAGTTCTATGAGGACCAGGTGCCTATGAAGAGGGGATGCAAACTGGAAGATGTGATGAAGGCGCTTTTATATATTATAGATCAGGAGTATGAAACGGGGCAGGCTATACCTGTCACAGGGGGGCAGGTGATGCTGGGGTAATCAAGAATGGTACAGGGTGCAGGGTGCAGGCTCCAAACTCGGAGCTGAATCTGACTAATTCCCCCTTTGAAGGGGGACAGGGGGATGTTGAAACTAAAAAAACAAAGGCATTAAATGAGAATATTACTCAGTGAAACTCCGTGTAAAACTCAGTGGAACTCCGTGGTTTAGAAAATTAAAAGACATAAAAATGAAAACAAAAGCAGTAAGAATTTACGGGAAGAAGGATCTGAGGCTTGATGAGTTTGAACTTCCGGAACTGAAGGATGATGAGATCCTGGCACATGTAATTTCCGACAGCATATGCATGTCATCTCACAAAGCTGCCCTCCAGGGAGCAGATCACAAACGCGTTCCTGATGATATACATATTAATCCCACAATTATTGGCCATGAATTTGCAGGAGTAATCCTGGAAGTCGGTAAGAAGTGGCAGCATAAGTTCAGATCCGGACAGAAGTTCTCCATACAGCCTGCAATGAATCAGACCGGTTCCCTTAATGCCCCGGGTTACTCCTTCCGATATATCGGAGGAGACGCTACCCATGTTATTATTCCATCTATTGTAATGGAAGCTGATTGCCTTCTGGCCTATGACGGAGATGCATTCTTCCCTGCATCGCTTTCAGAACCGATGTCATGTATAATAGGGGCATTTCATGCGAGCTACCACATACCTCCCGGCACCTATGTGCATGATATGGGAATCCGGATAGGCGGAAAGATGGCTATACTGGCCGGCGTTGGGCCCATGGGACTTGGAGCGATTGATTATGCCCTTCATCAGGAAAGGAAACCATCTATGATCGTGGTTACAGATATAGATGATAAGCGTCTGGCCAGAGCCTCATGCCTGTTTACACCTGAACATGCGGAAAAAGAGGGCATCAGATTGATATATGTCAATACGGCAAAAGTGAATGATCCTGTCAGACATTTGCGTGAACTGACGGGAGGATCCGGATTTGATGATGTTTTCATTTTTGCCCCTGTCAAATCCGTAATTGAACAGGGAGATGCAATCCTTGGGTTTGATGGTTGTCTCAATTTCTTTGCCGGGCCTACCAACCCGGAATTCAAAGCTGAATTCAACTTTTATAATGTTCATTATGCCTTCACTCATATTGTCGGGACTTCCGGCGGCAATACAGATGATATGAAAGAATCCCTGGAACTCATGAGTGCCGGAAAAATAAATCCTGCTGTCATGATCACCCATGTCGGGGGACTAGATGCTGTTGTGGATACTACTCTGAACCTGCCTGGAATTCCGGGAGGCAAGAAACTCATCTATACAAACATATCGATGCCTCTTGTATCACTGGACCAGCTTGGGAAATTGGGGGAACAGGATAAATTCTTCGCCGGTCTTCACTCAATTGTGAAAAATAACGATTATATATGGTCGTTCGAAGCTGAGAAATATCTTCTTGCAAACGCAAAACCAATCTGATTTCCTTTTCATTAACCTCTGTGGCTCTCCCATGATTCCCCCTTTGAAGGGGGTTAGGGGGATGTTTTAGGTTTTTTATCTTTTTGATTCATCCCGTTTGCGAATTCAGGTGAGATATAGTTTTCATAGCTGAGGCATACATGTGTCGCAAATGCGACAGCTGTTTCAATAACTTCAGACCATTCAGTCCCGGTTAATCTTTCAAGCTGCGTCATGCTTATATTCCGGCGATGAATTGATGTTATTATCCCGGCATTGAAATTATCACCGGCACCAATTGTACTCACAGGGGTGATTCTCCGGATGGGAAATACTCCTGAAAAGCCCTGTGTCCTGACAAAAACACCATCTTCATTAGCAGTATATACAAGACAGTGACAATAATTTCTAACCTCTTCCCATGCTTCATCCGGACTATTGGCACTGAAGATGTTCCTGAAATCCTCATCCGATCCCCTTACAAGACTGGAGATCTTCATGTTTTCAATTATGAGTGGTTTAAGCTGAGCAAGTTCAGACACATGACTTTTGCGAAAATTAGGATCATAAAGGACCAGTGCTCCTTTGTGATAAGCTTTGCTGATAAACATTTTGAATTTCTCTCTTATCTCAGGCCAAATTGCATAGAAGGATCCGCACTGTACAATATCATCTGCTTCAATGGACGGGAAATCAATATCCAGCCTTTTGCCCGGATAATCCTTATAAAAAGTGTAATGAGCATCGTTCTTTTCATCGAGGAATGCCAGTGCAAGGGCGGTGCTTCCCGCCACAAAACGGTGAACAAATGATGTATCAACTCCATTATTTATGAGAAAATCATCTATCAGTTTCCCAACGTCATCAGCTCCGTATTCACTTATAAAAGATACCGGCAAATTCATGCGTCCCATTGATACCATACTGTTCAGAACTGACCCGCCTGCTTTTGCCGCCTGAGGCTGTCCATCCTTGAAAATAATATCGAGGACTGTTTCCCCGATTCCGTAAATTTTTCTCATTTTGTATTATCATTTAACAATTCCCGATATACTCTTAAATGTTTCATTCCCGGCTACCCGTGTTAGCTCAAAAAGCAGGCTCTCCATCGTTGTGATGCGGGCTCCCTCCTGCCTCATCCGTTCAATTGCAATATGCTTGTCATTTGGTTTTCGTGAGGAGACACAATCTTCAACCACTACAGGTCTTCTGCCGCCTGCGAGAAGATCGAGGCAGGTCTGAAGGACACAAACATGCGCTTCAATTCCACACAGTATAATTTCGGTCTTTTCAAGAAGAATGATCTCCTTTTGAAAAGCCGGCTCCTCACAACAACTGAAAGAGATCTTTTCAATATACCTGAATTCAGGAAACATCTGCATTACTGAGGGAACAGTCGGCCCAAGACCTTTTGTATATTGCTGGGTAATTATTACAGGCACAGAAAGTATCTTTAAACCTTCGATCAGTTTGAGACAGTTCTTTAATATGATCTCACCCTCATGAATATGAGGAAGGAGTCTTTCCTGAATATCAACAACAACAGCGGCACTTTCTTCTCTTAATATCCTCATATTTAAAAGTTGAAGTAGATTAAATTTATTGGTCTGAATTTAAGAATTTTTATCCTGAAACTGAAACAAGAATTTTTGTTCGTCTTTAATGAAATACAATTGTTTGATTACTTTTATAATTCTAAGAAATTATAAAGACTATGAAAGCAATGATGCTCACAGGGATCAGGCAGATGGAGATGATGGAAATTCCAGAACCAGTTCTGATAAAACCAAATGACGTTAAAATAAGAATGTCCGTATTAGGCATATGCGGATCTGACATACATTACTATACCCAGGGTCAGATAGGTTCGCAGGTAGTTGAATATCCATTCACGGTAGGACATGAAGGGGCCGGAACAGTCGTTGAAACAGGAACGGCAGTAAAAAGGGTTAAACCAGGTGATACTATAGCAATTGAGCCTGCTATGCCCTGCTGGGAATGCGATCAGTGCCTTGCCGGACGGCATCATACCTGCCGCAAACTGAAATTCCTTGGTTGTCCAGGACAGGCTGAAGGATGCCTGATGGAATATATAGTGATGCCTGAAGAGAGTTGTTTTCCTCTAAAGGGAGCACTTACTCCCGATAATGGTTCTATCTCCGAACCTCTTGCAATCGGGGTTTATGCAGTTAAAAAATCGGGGGGTGTAAAAGGACTCGATATAGGTATTCTGGGTTTTGGCCCTATAGGAATGAGCGTAATGCTGGCTGCCAGGGCAGAGAGAGCAGGTTCATTTACCGTGACTGATAAAATTCAGCCAAGACTTGCCATCGCATTAAAAGAAGGTGCAACTTCACTCTTCAATCCACTTGAAGAAGATTTTACTTCAATGCTAAAACAACATCATCCTTTTGGCCTTGATGTTGTTTTCGAATGCTGCGGTCAGCAGGAAGCTTTTGACCAGGCAGTGGAAGTTCTTAAGCCGGGAGGCAGATTAGTTGTTGTAGGCATACCGGAATTCGACCGATGGTCAATGAATGTGGAAATGACCCGCCGTAAAGAGATATCACTTCAGTTCATCCGGCGCCAGGTGGATTGTGTGGAAACGGCTCTCGAAATGATGGAAAGTGGAAAAATAAGCATAGCCAATATGGTAACCCACAGGTTCCCGTTCGACAAAACAAAAGAGGCATTTGATCTGGTTGCTGCATATGGAGACGGAGTAATGAAGGCTATGATCGACTTTAAATAACAGGGAACCTCATTCTGTTTGTCTCAGCAATATTTTTAAACACGAAGGACACTAAGGTTACACAAAGGACACTAAGGAAAAACAAAGAAATAAGGACCTTTGCGTCCTTTGTGAAAATACTTTGTGCCCTCTGCGTTTAAAGGATTTTTTTCAATAACCCCAGGGATTTATAAATTATTTCAGAAAAATCCGGTAAGTCTGTATCCGGTTATGTCCTATTTTAAGCTTAAGCAGACCTGAGTCTGGTTTTATCTCTGAAATATCAGTCTCAATATGTGAAGTCAGTTTGCAACTATTTATCAATGATGATGAAGATACTGCAAACTCCTCATCACTGTTGCTCATATTCCATACACGCATTATAATTCCATTGTCTATCCCCTCCTCTGCCGGTTTCAATGACCAGACCAGTATATCAGGATTTGATATCTTAAACAAGGAATAACTCTGATCGTGGTATCCTGATTTGCCTTTAACCTGTCCGGCCACGAGTGGATTCTGGTGTTCCAACGAAAAATTCATTGCTTTTGATGCATTGAATCCATTTTTATCAGGCCGTAATGCAAAGAAGTTTTCAAAATAAGAATCACCATCCTGATTAACAATTCCAAGACCGGGTGCATCAATCTGGGCTCCGGCCAGTACTCTGATCTGCGGAGTCTCTGGATCAAGCCATTTAATGGTACTGTTCCCTGTCTTCATAAAAATGGCATCACGGTTAGAAATAATCATTCCGCTATTTCCGTCCGAAATATCTGCAAAGTGGTTCATTGCTATCCAGTCAAGCCTGCAGATGCTGTCAGCATAATGTCCTCCGTCAGATTGCTGCCTGGCCTTAAGTATAGCTCCCGCTTCCTCATGCCATATCTCAGGTTCGGTAAGGTTGAATGAAAAGGCATAGGTAACCGGATCAGAACCAATATTCTCCAGGATATAATTCTCAAGTTCAATCCGGTCACCGGAATCAAAAAGCGTAACTTTTGAAACATGTTTCACAGGCTTATATGATTCCGCTGTAAGTGTCACAGAAACTGCTCCCGCATTTTCCAGCCTGAGAGGCGAGCCTGAGATTCCTCCCAATGAACCAAGGTCATTGGCATACATATTATTGACTGATTGAATGTATTCACGGTTACTATCTTTCTTATCTATAAGACTGGAAATAACCCCCTGAGGCGAAAAGGTAATCCTGTAACGGGAATTCTCGATGATACTGCCAGAAACAGTTGCAGCCGGTTTAAAAGCTATCACGCCGGAACTCTTTTCTATTTCATATACTTTATATCCCAGAGACGGAACATCTTCAGCAAGAATTCTGAGATATTTTACACTTTTTTTTATGATGAACTGAAAAGGAACTTCTTTGGCCGAAGCTGATTCTACTACTTTTATTGCCGGAGAACCATTGTAAGGATAATCGCAATAATCTGTCCTTGCCCAGCTAAGGGGATTAAATGCAAAGAAAGCCTCCTGACCCTTGTCAGTAGTTGTTATCAATTCACCAAGCCTGGCAACTGACATTGAATAGAGAGTGTCAACATACCTGCTTAACTGGCCGGCTATTTTACGGGACCAGTCGGCTCTCTGTTTTTTTGTAATAATAACCCCGTCTGCTGTCCAGTCGTGATCAAAGTAGAGCCCGCAGGAGATCCATGCTTTTTCCCTCATCTCATTCAAACCTGTTCCGAATCCTTTTTCTTTCAGTGCAACAAGGGTATAGATGGCCTCGGCAGCTCTCAGCTTTTCAACTGAACGTTTTATACCTCCTGATACATCTGCAAGAGATGCAAGGCTGTTGCCCCATTCTGAGCTTCCATAAGATACTGATTCAGAAGGAAGGATTGATCCGTAAGTCTTCTCAAAATCCTTAAAGAAATCTGTTTCATTGGATACAATAACCTGGTATTCAGAATCAGTATTTGCCCTGGCGATACCCATAAACTCTGCCGATGTTGTTTTCAAATCATCCCACCCTTTCCCGAAAGCGCCGGCAATATGATAAGGATACTTTGAGCTGTTCATCAGATTCTTGCACAGAAGTATCGATTTTTGAGGATCACGCGCTTCAGCATAGCCACCGAGCTGTTTATTGTCACCCACAAGTGAATACCATTTCATGAGTATCTTCTGATCATCCAGCCCTTTATACCAGTAGATCTCATGAGGCCGTGAATACAGTCCGCTTACCTTTGTTGCGCAGTCACATACTCCGCGCCATGAATATTTAGCACCGGAACCTGCCCATAATGATGACAGACCCAGTGGCAGCACCTGATCCTCCATATTTATGACAAGATCGAGATCAAGACCGTATTTGCGTTCAAGTGATCCGGCATAGTACATGTCTCTTAGTGTTGCCTCAAGAGGTGCAACACCGGTCAAACCGGGAAGAGTATTAAGGGGCACCGTTATTTTGCCCGTCCTTATCTGATCTATAAGTTTTAAAAACTGCTGAGAGCTCCTGTTTTTCTGATATTCATAAACCCAGTATGAGCCATCGCAATTCCACTTGCTCTGAAAAGGGTATGGCTCATTGGCGGTTGAATCATTAAGTCTGATATAGTAATCAAGTGTTTCAAGAAAGGCATTCCTGTAACCTTCCTCATCGGCCGACCACATATAATCTGTGTGATCATCAGGTGCAAGGTAAATTTTGCGTTGCTGGGCACTGGTGCCGGTCAGAATTAAGAACCCAAAAATGAACAATCCGATTAATTTCATTGTCACATATAAAGGATTTAAACTAAATTTGATTCCTCATGATCATCTTATTTCAAATATATGATAAATGTTTCATGCCAGGGGAAAAAAACATTTAACAGTTGTAATAAATAACACCTTATGAAATCAATATCCGGGGCAGTTAGAAATATAACGACATTTATTGCCACAATTACTCTCCTTTTTACATTCAGCACATTATCTGCCGAACTAAAGCCACGGGAAAGAAATATCCTTGCTAATGAGGCCAAAACCATAGATCTGGCCAGGGTACTTGTAACTGACAATTCATGGATTAAACTTCCTGATTATAAAAGCAGGCTTTTCTGGCAAAGCCTGCCGGCCGGAATCAGGCAGGAATATATTACAAAAGCAGAAAATTATCTTAAATATGACTGGCCTGTCGTCAAAGCCACGGACTATCTGGAATTCATCCGTTCAGGTGACCGCAGACAAGATGTTTATGCTGCCTGCAGTGATGCACTTAATTCCCTGGTTATGGGAGAACTGACCGAGGGAAAAGGGAGGTTCATGGACCAGATAGTAAATGCAGTATGGTACTTCAGTGAACAGACCTGGTGGGGATGGTCGGCGCACCTAGGTCCACAAAAGGCCGGTGCAGGGCTTCCAGATATCAACGAGCCGTTTGTGGATCTCGGAGTCGGTGAAATTGCCAGTGATCTTTCATGGACCTGGTATCTGTTCCATGATGAATTTGACAAAATACATCCCTTGATCTCAGTAAGGCTTAAGCAGGAAATAATGAATAAAGCCCTTATACCATATTTCACAAGAAACGATTTCTGGTATATGGGTTTTAACGGAGGCCGTCCCAATAACTGGAATCCATGGATTAACTATAATATGCTGAACTGTTTTCTGCTTATTGAGAACGATCCTGTAAAAAAGGTGGCTGAAGTGGAAAAAATAATTAATTCACTCGATAAATTCCTCAACGGATATTCCGATGATGGCGGCTGTGATGAGGGACCTTCCTATTGGGGCGCCGCCGGAGCTCTGCTTTATGAGAGTCTGGAGGTTCTCAAGGATGCTACAGGAGGGAGGTTTGATGTTTTTAATGATCAGCTTATTCAGAATATCGGCAAATATTTTTATAAGGTAAATATCCATGCTCCATATTTTATAAATTTCGCCGATGCTGATGCTACCACAATGGGTGATGCTTCTGCCGTTTACAGGTACGGTAAAGCCATAAATGACCCCATAATGATGCAGTTTGGTGCATACCTCGGCAAACTGGGTAAATTCGGCGACCACAGGCCAGACGGAAAGATCTGCGACCAGTTAAGAACCCTTTCACTGTTTGATGAAATAAAAAATGCTCCGGCAAAAGAGGCGCTTGTTGCTGATTTCTGGCTGCCCGATACTGAGGTCGCCGGGGCCAGGGATAAAGAAGGCAGCTTCACAGGTTTCTTTTTCGGTGCAAAAGGAGGATTTAATGACGAGAGCCATAATCACAATGATGTTGGGTCATGCGTAATGTATTATGATGGCAAACCATGCCTCATTGATCTTGGTCGTGAAGAGTATAATGCTAAAACTTTCAGCTCCCGGCGTTATGAGATCTGGACTATGCAGTCGGGATTCCATAACCTTCCGGTAATTAACGGAACTGATCAGAAAGAGGGGGAGAATTTTAAGGCCCGGAACTCCACCTTTAGTGCCAGCTCTAAGACTGTTAAATTCTCAACTGACATTGCAGGTGCATATACCGCCGATGCAATGGTAAAAAGCTGGATCAGATCGTATACCCTGAACAGGGGCAGAAGCTTTGTGATAAGCGATAAGTTTGAATTAAGCGGAAATAACAAAGCCATAACCAGTTCAAATATAATTACGTATTGCAAAGTGTCAGAAGTAAAGCCCGGACTTCTCCGGTTCTCTGGCAATGGTTTTATTCTTGATATGAATTATAATCCAAAGACAGTGCAGTCCGAAAATTGAGTTCATTAATGTTACTGACAGGGCTTTAAAAGAGTATTGGCCGGATGGGGTCACCCGCGTCAGGCTGGAGTTCATCCATCCGGGTCTTAAAGGAGGCCAGACAGTTACATTTACACCGACAGACAAAAAATGATCCCTATGAAGTATTTAGTTTTTAATCTACTGTCAATCTACATATTACAGAACTTTCTATTCACAGGTGCTACGGCTCAGATTGTAGTATATCCTGCTCCTCCCGGACTTATCACCAGTCCTGATTTTACTGTTACGGCAGATAATAAGGAGGTATGGGTGGAGAGAATAGGAAGCAAGCTGGCAACATTTGACTATAAGCTTTATGGCAGCAGAGATTTGGAGGATCTCAATGTGGCAAGCTTTTCCTGTTCAGGAAAGGTATCGATCCGTATAAAGGCAAATGTAAATATTGACTCCTTGAATATCAGGCCGAAGAGC
This sequence comes from uncultured Bacteroidales bacterium, assembly GCA_963782945.1. Taxonomy (GTDB): domain Bacteria; phylum Bacteroidota; class Bacteroidia; order Bacteroidales; family VadinHA17; genus LD21. The sequence goes on along the minus strand of CAWALO010000019.1, from coordinate 91,537 downwards.
CGCAATATAAAAGCCACTGTAAATGGTTCTGAGGTCACTTTTGATATTGATGGTCCACAGAAACTCTACATTGAAATAAATAATTTACCCCATCTTGCCATTTTTGCTGATCCACCCGAACTCAATCCAAAGAAAAAGGGTGATCCGGGAGTAATTTACTATGGTCCGGGAGTGCACAATCCGGGTCGGATTTCTTTGGTGAGCAATATGACATTGTACATAGCTGCCGGCGCTATTGTAAATGCAGATATATCGGGACGGAAACTTGAGAATGTTACTATAACCGGACGAGGGATTCTGCAGGGAAAGATTGAGATAACAGGCTCTTCAAACTTCAATGTTAACGGTATCTTTATCCGGAATACCAAAGGGTGGTCAAACACATTAACAGACTGCCATAACTCCGGTTACAGCAACGTAAAGGTGTTCAGCTACGAAGCCATCTACTCCGTTGACGGAATAAATCCGGTATCGTGTACAAATTTCACAATTGATGATTGTTTTATGCGCTGCCGTGATGATTGCGTGGCCATCAAATCAGGGAATATGAAACTGAGGGTGGATTCTGTTTTTGTTTCCAACTGCGTTATGGTCGGATGGGCATGCAGTGACGGAATTACAATCGGATTTGAACTGAATGGAGGCCCTGTTGAGAATATTTTTGTCAAAAACTGTGATATTCTTTATGCCCGCGGTGACGGAAGAACACAGGGGCACTCAGCCTTCAGCATCGTGTGTGACGGCCCGGCACTGGTCAGGAATATTTTCTTTGAGGACATCAGGGTGGAAGACCAGGTGGAATTTAAAAATCTTGAATTTATTGTAACAGACGGAACCTTATACGGAACAGATCCACCCGGACATATTAAAGGTGTATATCTTAAAAATATTAAATGGGAGAATGAAGGCAGGCCTTTTCTTATCAATGGCTATTCACCCGATAATATGGTAGAGGATATTGTATTTGACAAATGCAGTGCAGGTGGGAAAACCTCTAACGGGAATCGGTGATGCCGATATCAGGACCAACCGGTTTGTCAAGGATATCAAGTTTAATAATTAAAATCATCTGAATCAAATAAATGTACAACAACACTAAATCTGAAAACATGAATAAGAAACTATTCTTACTTGCTGCCTTTGCTATAGGATGCCTTTTAACATTTGGCCAGAACGTGGGTTCATCGCCTGAATACCTTAAAGCCCTGACACCCGAATGGAAAGGTGAACGTTTTCCTGACGGAAGGCCAAAGGTATCAGATGCGATACTCGACAGACTTAAAAACATATCTATTGAGGAGGCATGGGGCGTATTGCGTAACAAAGGATTTTACAATCAGTTTGAAGGCGACTGGACTATTATACATCCCGAAGCAGCAATGACAGGGCGTGTTGTAACTGCTCAGTATATGCCTCTCAGGCCCGATCTGGAGAAATATGTAAAAGAACAGGGGATAAAAGAAAACCGCTCCCAAAAGGGGGGTACCAATTCATGGCCAATAGATGTTCTGGTGCCCGGGGATGTTTACGTCGCTGACGGGTACGGGAAAATTGCAGATGGAACCCTGATTGGAGACAATCTGGGTAACTCGATATATACAAGAGGCCAGAGAGGCGTTATCTTCTACGGAGGTGTCAGAGACCAGGAAGGGTTAAACGAGATAGAAGGATTCAATGGCTGGATAAAAGGTTCTGATCCTTCATATATATCACAGATGATGCTTACTTCAATCAATGCTCCTATCCGTGTTGGACGTGCAATCGTTCTTCCGGGAGATGTGGTCCTCGCAAAGAAGTATGGCGTAATTTTCATTCCCGCCTATCTTGTTGAGGATCTTGTAATTACCTCTGAAGTCACGGCATTGCGCGATGAATTCGGACATCAGCGGCTGAGGGAGAAAAAATACCTGGCCGGCCAGATTGACAGCGAGTGGACGGAAGAGATCAAAAAGGATTTTCTCAACTGGGTAAACAACTACCCTGGCAAGTTACCCATGACCAAAAAGGAACTGGATGATTATTTGAAAGACAGGAACTGGTAATACCTCTACCCCAATAAAAATGCATAAAAACCCGGTATAATGAAAAGTATCATAAAGCAGATTGCTGAAAAAAACAAAAAGCAGGAGGCAGCTGAAGCGGAAGCAATGAAGGCTGAATTTAATAATTCTTCAACTTCCAACGATCGCAGGAGTTTCCTTAAGAGAGCGGCTCTCGGAGGGATGGCCCTGGGAGGGATGATGCATATGTCGATTGAAGATACGATCGCACAGACTACCTCAAAGGTCCAACGTGCTTCAAGTCCTTCAGACCTGAAAATTACCGATATGCGTTATGCTTTAACAACCGTACTTGGCGGCACTGCTATTATCAGGATAGACACAAACCAGGGCATATATGGATTGGGAGAGGTAAGGGATGGAGCTGATCCGCGTTACGCCCTCATGCTAAAGAGCCGGATCCTTGGTCTCAACCCATGCAATGTCGAGATGATTTTCAAGATCCTCAGGCAATATGGACACCATGGGCGTCAGGGTGGCGGAGTATGCGGTGTGGAAATGGCTTTGTGGGATCTTTGCGGTAAAGCATACGGTGTTCCTGCCTGGCAGCTTCTTGGAGGCAGGTATCGTGATAAAGTAAGATTATATGCTGATACCCCTTCGCATGATTCTCCTGAGGAACAGCTTAAGCTGATCAAATTCAGAACAGAGGATCAGGGCTATACCTGGCTTAAAATGGATGTATCGATCGAAGAGATCCGAAACATACCGGGTACACTTGTTAATACTAAATTCTGGGATGGAGCTCAGGGACAGTATGATTTAAGCAGTTACATGTCATACGGGAACACCAAACATCCATTCACACAGGTTCAGATTACAGATAAGGGGTTGGATGAAATGGCTAAAATAGTAGATCATGTCAGAGGTATGGTCGGTTATGAGATCCCTATCTCCACCGATCATTATGGCCATTTCGACCTGAACAATGGGATCCGGCTGGGTAAGGCCCTGGAAAAATACAGACTGGCATGGATGGAGGATATCGTATCATGGGAATTGACAGACCAGTGGAAAACACTCTCTGATGCCTTGGAGACACCTATGCTTACAGGAGAAGATATATACCTGCTTAACGGATTTAAACCTTTGATAGATATCCATGCTGTTGACATTGTTCATCCTGACCTGTCAACTTCCGGAGGTCTGTTGGAGACAAAGAGAATAGGCGACTATGCTGAAGAACACGGCATAGCCATGGCAATGCACCAGGCAGGAACACCTGTATCATTTATGGCAAATGTTCATTGTGCTGCTGCAACGCAAAACTTCCTTGCCCTTGAGCATCATAGTGTTGATCTTCCATGGTGGGAAAGCCTTGTGAAAATGACTGGCAGCAAGCCTATTATTTCAAAAGGATTTGCCAGTGTTCCACTGGATTCACCCGGACTGGGAATTGAGCTGAACGAAGATGTGGTGAAACAACACCTGAGTCCTAAAGATAAAGGGTTCTTTGAGCCAACTCCGGAGTGGAACGAAAAACGTTCGCATGACAGACTGTGGAGCTAAATAATTAAAAACGGCCCTTCTTAACAGTCTGCTTAGACACATTGCTGTCAAGGGTAAATGCTATTTTACCTGGATGGTAATTGGTCCGGGCAATATAAATATCTTTAGTTTCAGTGCCTTCCACCTGAATAAAAATATCAGCAGGTTTGACAGCGGAACAGTTGCGGACAGTTGTCTTCTGCACATTCTGAAAACGGAATACTGACTCAGAGATTCCATCTCCGTTTGCCTGGACCTCAGAAAAACTTGCAGTTGAGACATCGTCCAGAACAATAGCCGGTCTTAAATCGATCCCGCTGGTGGTCAGGCTTACATCTTTAATTATTAACCCCTTTACATGACGTGCATATATTCCATATGCAGGTACTGTTCCAATCAGAGAAACTTCAGGCCACCAACCGTTAAGAACTTCCGGAGTAAATTCATTTAAAGTCCTCCTGGCAGCATCCTCAGATGTTCCCCCTCCATTGTTTGTCATGCGGATGTTACTGAATGTGATATCCTCTATAGGGTTTTCCGGCATCCCTGAGATAATTATAACAGAATTCTTACCGCAAGTATCAGATTCTGCCAGTATATTCTCGAATATAAAGCCTTTCATTGTTTTCATTGGAGAGAGTTCTTCAGGAGCATCTACGCATGCCCTCTGCTGGCAATGGGTCATAAATATGGGGTGCGGGACATTTTTCATTACCAGGTTGGAGAATATCATATTCTTCATCACAGCCCCTTCATTCATCTGGATCTTTAAACCAGAGTCCTCAATATCCCTGAATAAACAATTATTCACTGTAACAGATTCTATATCACCTCGTGACAGGAGCCCAATGCGAATGCCAGCCCATTTACTGTGAAAAATGCAATTACTTATAACAACATTCCGGCATGGAATATCCGGTTTGGATGTTTGAAGACATATGGCATCATCACTGGTGTCGAATGAACAATTATTCACCCTTACGTTCTGGCAGCCGTCAAAATCGAGTCCGTCGCCATTATAGTTCGCCATGCTGCTAATGTGAATACCTTCTACCAGGATGTCAGAACAATATAACCAGGCAGAGGTCCATGCTGCCGGATTAGTAAGAGTAATATCTTTAAGACGTATATTTTTACAATTCAGCAGGCGAAGAATCAGAGGCCTTTCTATTGGAAAATTCACCGGAAATCCCTGGCCGTTAATCTCGCCAAAACCCTCTATGGCTATGGAAGTCGCATTCTTTGCAAAGATCAGGCAACGGTCCATTCTGGATTCATTTTTATACATCATTTTATGAGTATCGGTTGTATAGTCCACGATACTGGTACTTCCCAGCAGTACCGCCCCGGCATCAATATGCAGTGTGACGTTGCTTTTCATATAGATAGTCCCTGAACGGAATTTCCCCTGAGTCAGCAAGACTGTTCCCCCTCCTTCAGAGTTGCATTTATCAATGGCTGACTGGATGCTTTTTGTGTCGGAAGTTATGCTGTCCCCCCTGGCACCAAAGTCTTTGACATCATATAGCCCATGCTGCTGGGAGAAACATTTTGAAAAGATCAGAAGAAGCAATATTGTACAAGAGAAAATCTTATTCATCCTTCACATTTATGTAATTGACTCTATCTGCTCTATTACATTTTCCGGGTTGAAAACTTTACGCCAGTCATCTTTTATAAATTCCTTCAATCCGCGCTGCAGTGCTTTATTGGCAGCATCAGAGAAGACTGCTCCAGGCAGTTCATTGAATAAAACAGCCATCTGAATCCTCAGGTGCCCGAGAAGGAAGTCCCTAGCTGCATCAGGAGGAACGCCGCGTTTTATTACTTCATCCAGCCCCTGGCGGATCACATATATGCATGTCGATGCAAGAGTCTCAACCAGTGCAGGTTCAAGAAGTCCCATCTGTTCAACAGTGATCCTGTGGGAACGGTAGATAGGACCATAAAATGTGCGTGCAAGTTTTTCTCCAAGGAGATAATCTTCATCAGTACCGCTCATCAGGGCACATACTATTGATTGTTTTGCAGCCACACCACCGAAATGATCTTTCATTTTCTCTTCATCGGCCTCCCAGTTAAATATCGAAGGATGAGCAGGATGTGTGATGAAATATGCCACATCAGACCTTTCGAAGAGTTTTCCTGCAAGGGCAGCGGCGGGATCAAGGGTTACAACAAGAGCACCGGTATGCATCATCGGAATCATCTCCCTTGAAACTATTGAAAGTGCTACATCCGGCACTGCCAGGATAACTATATCCGCTCCGGGAATACAATCAACCGCATTACTTACCAATACACCTTTTTCTCCAAGCTTCTGCATCCCCTGGGGACTGATCTCGAGGTACGACATCTCATAATCTGAGTTCTTAAGATTCTGGGTTAGACGGACACCCATCTTACCTCCGGCTCCTGCTAAAACAACTTTTGTCATGGTTTGATATCTTTATGGTTTAAATACTATCAAGGATGATGGATTATTCTGCTTACTTCTTATCTCCTTTCTTATTTAAAATCCTTCACTTTGATCTTCTCCCCGGTTGCCGCAGAACTATATGCAGCCCATATAAGCCTTACAGTTTCAAGGTTATCATCGCCGCTGTTCTCGGCTTTTCCTTTTTTCTGTATTGCCTCCAGAATATTTTTATTTACATGTATTCCACTCTCATGGTTGACAATATAATCAGGATCTGCCCATGAATATGACGGGAACTTTACAATCTCAGATTTGGTTCCCTCACGGGTTGTTGTCTTTATTTCAAATTCAGGTCCAAGAAACACCGATCCCTTTTCGCCTTCAACCAGAATATTGAGAGTTGAGAAGGTATCATGTTCTACTATTGAGGCATAAGACATTTCAGTATAGACTGGCATGCCATTGCTCATTTCCAGGAGTATAACTGCCAGATCCTCTCCTTTTATTTTCTTATTGACTGCTCTTGTCTGACACCATAATGAGTCGCACTCACCAAACAGGAACCTCACAACATCCAGCACATGGGAACCCATATCGGTAAGAATGAAATGATCGAGCTCCATCAGAAACGGCTGGTTATCAAAGACGGGAAAACCTGAAAGGAATGATACCCTTGCCTTGAATGGCTTTCCGATTATACCTGAATCGACAATCTGTTTAAACCTTCTGACCGGAGCCTGCCAGCGATAATTCTCATGGATATAAAGCTTTACGCCGGAGGAGCTGCATAAGCTTACCATCTTTTTTGCGGTTTCAAAGTCGGGAGCCATAGGCTTCTGACAGATAATGTGCTTAATTCCATGTTTTACAGCCATTTCCACAAAATGAGCATGAGTATCAACATCGGTAATAATATCGACGAAATCGAGCTGCTCATTTTTGAAAAGCTCCTCCGGGTTATCGTAAACCCGCGGAACATTAAAGTAATCAGCGATGTTCTGAGCCCTGGAGATTGTACGGTTATAAACCGCAACAAGATCCGCTCCTTCAATTTCGCTCCACGCACCTATCTGGAATTTTGACCAGAAGCCGCAGCCAAGCACTGCGAATTTTAATTTTTCCATATGTAAATTTTATCTTATTATGTTTTAAAATCTGCGTACATCTGCGTGATCTGCGGGAAAAATGTAATTATTTCCCGCTGATTTCGCAGATTTGCGCAGATCATATAAATATATGTCTTAAATAATTTATGCTCTCCGACGCCCATCTCTCCTCTTTGAGAATCGTATCTTCAATTGACGGCTCAGGGGGTGTCCAGAGTTCAAGGATTGCAGACTGGCAGCACCCTCTGTCTGAAAGGTTTGAAACCAGCTTTGAAATATTAAGCATCCCCTGCCCCGCCGGCCGGCCTTCGATAACAAACCCCATCTTATGTGATACTCTGAATATTGTGAAGTCCTTAATATGTAGATTAATTGTATAGGGAATCAGTATTTCCGAAACAGTCTCAAATCCCTCTCCTGCCCCCATGGAATTAACAGAATCGAGACAGATCCCAACCCATTCGTTTCCAACTGCCTGTATTATTTGTTCAAATTCCCTGGCTTTGAACCTGTCATGATTTTCTATTGCGAGCTTAATCTTTCTCGACCTGAATACAGGCACTAATTGATTAATAGTTTTTATGATAGTTTCCAGATCAGGCTCATACCCTGCCCCGTCGATAACCATCCTGAGAATCGGAGATCCCAGTGTTTCTGCCGCCTCAAGGCATTTTATTGTATGCTCCGGGGTCAGGCCTCTGCCTCCCATCTCAATTTCTACTCCTTTATTTGCAGCATATTTTCGAAGATTGGTGAGTTCACTCTGGCTCATCGTTTCAAGAGGCAGATTATCCGCAATCTGGACAAGGCTCAACCCTGATATCTCTGCTTTTTCAACAAGATCAAAGGCAGAAAACTGTTTTGAAGGTATGGACCCCGGAATTCCGACAGCCCAGGTATAAGTATATGATGATAAGCCTAATCGCATAAGAACTATTTCTTTGTACCGGGGGCCGGATATTTTTTTGAAGCATCATCCAGAACAAGTACCCAGTCAAGATTTTCACCAGGGGCAGGAGTATCAAATGCCTGTGTCCCTGTGTTCAGATATTTCCCGATCTCCTTTGCTTCACCGTTGCGGGGGTTGAACCACCATGCAACAACATCCTTTCCTTTAATTGCATCCATCCGGACTGAAAACTTTCTGCCGATAGGAACATATATCATTGCATAGGTTCCGGCTTCATCACGTGTGGCAACATATCTGTACGATCCGTTGCCCGGGACGGATGAAATTATCTTATCACTTACTATAATTGAATTATCAGGAATCCTGGAGATGAACGGTCTCGACTCCATAAGAAGTCGTCCGTACATCATCTGGCCAGCCCCCGGCTGATCAATGGCTTCATACCATGGCATAAGAGGCCTGTTGACCGGATTCTTATCTGGAGCATACATCTGCCATACTGAATGATGTCCGTAAGTATGGCCAAAGGCTCCGCTGAAGAGATCCCAGTAAAGTGGTCTGCGTACATCAGCTGCAGTTGAATGGCCATTCTGATCCGGATTGAAGTTAACGGGATGATCTTCATAAATTGGTTCACCGTCAATTACAGGCTTTACAGGCTCAAGCTTATAGTCGTCATAAGTCATTGAGTAGCGTTCGTTATAACTGAGGCTGTGTCCGTTCTGACGCATGTTGAAATCGAGCCATGTCTCATTGTGAAAATTTTCTGATGAGCCATGCCCTCCCGTTGGATGAAAAGTCATGAGGTGAGAACCACCATCACCCTCTTTCAGGCCTTCAGCCATAGCGCAGACAGTCTGCCTCTGGATCCCAAGCTCAACAGGCCGGTCACCTCCCAGTATCCAGATAATGTTGGGATAATCACGGTACCTGGAACCTAATATTCTACCATAAGCTCTTGCATTTTCAGGATTGAAGATCTGAGGTCCCTCACCCCACATCCTGTTCCACTTATCACCCCATGTTGGAAGCAGACCAATATAAATACCTTTTTCTCCAGCCTTTTTGATGACCCAGTCAACATGCTGCCAGTAAGCTTCATTAAGACTCAGAGGATCATTATTGATGAGAGGTTTATTGCCTTCAGCATTGGGTGCGTTTAACCCGTCAAGTTCGGCAAGAGCAACGGTCTGGATAACAGTGTATCCCTTCGACCTTCTGTTTTCCAGGTACTTCTCTGCATCTGTCTTGCTGAGCCTGTGTATAAGCTCCCAGCCGGTATCACCTAAGTAGAAGAAAGGAGTTCCGTCCTCGTAAACAAGAAATCTTCTGTTATCGGAAACTTTCAGCTTACCGTGTGAAAAATCAGCTGAGGGGCCGTCCCAGGGTTTTTCCTGAGCAGTGGAGGTAACAGCCAATAAAAACAAAATAATTCCAGTGGTAAATAGTTTAGTCATAGAGTTAATTATTTTTCATTTAAAACCAGATTTAATATATCTCATGAATTCACCCCCCTAATTCCCCCACTCTGCAACCGCATGAACTCACCCCTTTTTATTCTCCTTCCAGATCAACCCCCTAAATCCCCCACTTGGGGGACTTACCGTACTAACCTGGATGTCTTTAAGCCCCCCATTTGGGGGGTTGGGGGGTTAATTGTCAGAGGGGGCAGGCGGTGAGTTCATGAGCGAGAAATGGAGCCGAGGGGTGAGTAAATGTGTGTTTTACGCAAACCTCGAATATACTATCAGCACCAGCCCGATTAGATAGCAAAGGAACATCAGACTTAGGAGCAGATTTGTCCCTTTCGGAGCATCCTTAAACTCTTTCCATACAAAAATACCCCAAAGTGCGGCAACCACGGGAGCAGAATTACTTAATCCATAAGAGATTGCCGGGCTGGCAGCACCAACTGCCATGAAGCTTACAGAGTTTCCAAGACACCATATTGCACCCCCGAGCATACCCAGCAGATGTGTCGTTGAACCACCTCTGAACCATTCCGACATTTTTACCGGCTCTCCCTGAACAGGCCTGGCCATAAAAAAAGGATTAAGAAGCGAAGTACAGATTAATGCACCTATTGAAAAAAACACAACAGCTGTGTAAGAACTGATCTTGCCTGCTTCCGCAGGTGAAAAATCTGTCGCCAGGGCTGATGCAACAAACCGGTAGAAGAAAGCTATGCAAAGTCCGGCGAGCAATGAGAGCAGTATGCCCTTAAGTGTAGGTTTCTTCTGATGAGCTGCAAGCTTTTTATACGATTGCATACTAAGCAGAATGGCTAAAATAATAAAGGCAGTACCACTGAAAAGGAACATTGGATTACCTTCCGGTTTGCCCATGTAATTAATAAGTATACCCAGGGTCCAGCCAATTCCGCCTCCTATCGGAAAAGCTACTGACATTCCTGCAATTGAAATAGCAGCGACAAGCAATAAGGTGCCAATGTTCCAGATTACTCCCCCGACAGCAGCCGAGAGAAGATTCCCTGTATCGGCCTGTTTGAGATCAGCGAGGAAGCTCCTGCCCTGATTACCCATGCTTCCAAATGTAAAGGCCATAAGCAAGGCAAAAAGGAGGATCCCGATCGAAAAATCCCAGTAATAAAGTTCAAAACGCCATTTTTTACCAATAAGGTTTTGAGTATTCTGCCATGAGCCCCAGCATATCATTGCCACAGCACACAGAAAGACAGCAAGTGCATAATTCTGTACAAGTACCATATCAATTTCAGTTGTTATTACAGAATGAGTAAACTTCTATAAAATTATAAATATTCAACGATTAATATCAATATAAACTATCTGTTCCAGTATGGCCTGTAAACTTTTATCATTGAAATTGAGGGCAGAGCCCCTCCGGAAGATGTAATTTTCAAAATATGACCGGTATTGGGGACTCCCTGAAATAATATCAGCTTTTTTTCCCCGGATGGATCTGCTGCTGATGAGGTGTTAAAAATATTGGTACTTATTGAATATGTCTTCCATTTCACTGTATCACCACTGTTTACGATGGTTTTCAAAACCCTGTATGACCTGTTAAGATGCCAGTCGCCGCCATCTTCAGCATCATTTTTCCTGATTATGACCCTGCCTGATGGTGAAATAAAATCCTGCGACCCCCTTCCTTCTCCATCTTTTCCAGTCACCGAGCCAGATATGCTAAACCCGAAATCGGTGTAGGGAGGTTTCGCTTCAGTGAAAACACAGCTCCATTCCTCAGAAACCCATGGATTAGTGTGATCTATCCTGATCATTGCCGGCAGATCCCATGGCCAGACTTCTCCTTTGGAATTATAAGGCCTGGTCCTGTAATACGTTCCCTGGAAAGATGACGGTACAGATCCATCAAGAAATACCCTTGAAGAATCATGACGTCCGGTGTCAGGTGTTCTATAAACCAGATCTGCCCGGTTACCTGTAAAATGTAATATCAGGGTATCTGCCCTGAAATTTAAGGCATCTGCTGTATTGATGATTGTCAGCAAATGAAATGGATCGTCAGGGAAGGAAGATTTATAACAGAAAATTGGCTTGACAAGCTCTGCCATAAGAAAATTTCCGTAGTCATTCAGATGGGTTCCGTCACTCAGGAGGGCTGCAGTTTCCAGATTATTATCCTTCAGATATCTCTTCCACGGGTCACGGATATTAATCAGGTCACATTTGTATTTATCAGCCAGGGATGGAAGCAAAAAATAAGACATTGAATCACTCCAGCTGTTTTCACCGATATAATGGTCTGTCATTATCGCAACTTCGGCTGCTGTCCTGCCCCTTATTGTGCTGAGCACCGTCTCATAATCTTTTATTCCCCCGTAAATATGCAGCAGTACCAGGTCAGGATAGAATGAACTGACATCCATCTCGACAGTTTTAAAAAGATACTGGGTTGAAAAGCCTCCGATTGCTTTATTCTCCATAATGAGATTAGCATCAGGAAAACGTTCCCCTACTGCCCGCTTCACCTCCAGCCACCATTCCTGTTCACTTATCGACTGACCGTAAACCAGGATCCTTACATCATTCTTTTTCTCATGAGTGCTGTTATGAAGGAGGTTCATTGTTCTTGATGTATATTTTCCCAGCTTTGAAGTATCAGGCAACACTGGCATTGGGTAGGTCTGGGCCGGAAGATATCCTGCGCATATAATAAAGCAAAAAATCAACCAAAGTCGATATATTGAAACCTTTTTAATTGTTTTCATACCCGGACCTGTTTATCGAACATAAAAAGGCAGGTTGGCTGTTGAAAAGTGGCCCTTGCCATCGTAAGCATAAACGAAGAGCCGGTATGCACCTGATTCTGAAGGAGTCATGAAACTGATGTTCTCAGAATGCGATGTTATAAGTCCGGGTACCGGTTCCGGCACCACCTCACCCTGTCCTGCATAGGAAGCGTATTTTGCTTCGGGTCTTATCTCCCATTTATATGTAAGCTTATCTTTATCAATATCATGCACAGTGACTCCGGCATTCTGAGCTGAACTCCTTTCCAGAACAATTTGCTGATATCGCACATAATTACCTATATTAACGGAATCTACAATTGGCGCTGTATTCAATGACTTCTTTCCTGTCCACATATAATGCATCAGTCCCACCAGCGGTGATTCGAGTCCCGTGGAATCGAACATGCAGAACCAGGTATGGGTGGTCTCCTGTTTAAAACCATTCCAGTAGAAGACGTATGAGCCAAGACATTGCTCTTTTTGGGAGCTGATTGCTTCTTTATATTTCTTTTCGTAACAGATATACTTTTCAAGTCCTGTCTGTTCATATGGGGCTCCCCAGGTAGTTTTTCTCACCTCCCAGTATCCGTCTGGTCCCCACTCTGATATCAGGTATGGTTTTGTCCATCCGTATTTTGCAAGGGTAACAGGCAGGGTGTAGATATCACCGTATGTGTTAATGCCAAGGAGATCGAGGTCGGGACATCTCTTTACGATATCAGCCACCTTACCCATCATGCTTGTTCCTATAACTGTCATAACAGGATGGTTTGGATCGACGGCATGAATAGCCTTCGCTGCCTGGTTGACAGCATCCCACACCCTCGGATTGAAAGGTTCCAGGGGCGGAACATAGTCAAGCTCATTGCCTATGGCCCACATAAGAACAGCAGGGTGATCCTTTGTCTTCTTAACAATCGTAACTATTTCATTGGTCTGTTTCCTGATTGCTGCCGTATCGTTATAATCAAAACCATACCGTTCTGCGTCTGCAGGGAGGTTGACAAGGGCATTCAATCCAAGGCTCCATGCTTCATCAAGCTCCTTCTTCTGCCAGCCGGTACGGATGGAATTACCTCCATATTCTTTCACTTTGGAAAGGTATTCATCTCCGACAACACCCTTTACATAGAACGGTTTCCCGTTAACTTCAAGCTTCCAGGATTTGTCTGTTTTTTTTATCTTAACAATACTGCCCTGTCCGCAAATATCCATTGATGAAACAGGCAGTAAAAGCAGCAGGGAAAATAATACCTGTAATCTCATACTTTTAAGCATACCAGGGTCTCTCTCGTTTCAGATCACTTTTCAAAATATTACAGGCAATGTTCACATCTTCAACCATCTGGAAATCATACATGCCTGCACAAACAAAATCAGCGCCGTTTTCGAATGCATAGCGGAAGCCATCTTTCGGCAGAATTGCTCCTGCGGCCATTGTCTTGAAGGCAATGAATGGCTGGGGAAGGGTTTTCATATAAGCGATTGTTTCAGATGGAGTGTTGCAGAACATATTGTCGTGTTCTATCGGATGTTTGGCCGACCAGTAGTCATGATGATGCAAGGTTTTCATCCAGAAATCAGGCTGGAAACCGGTATCAACACAGGCTTTGATAGTCTCAATTTTATGGGCACCAATACCTGTAAGTATGCCGTTCTGTTTTATGAGGTCAAGTACTTTTGCAATCCTGTCAGGTTCCCCTTTGCCCATATAATAATCTGCAGTCTCACCCTGAATATAGCATGCTACAGCGCCGGTATCGATAGCCTTTTTTACCTTGTCGAGGTATTGATCAAACGGCATAGGTGAGGCGCCCTTATCATCGTAAAGAAGACCTGCACAATCTGAGATAAACTGGATCTTGCCAATGCCTCTTTTCCAGTATTCATCAATCAGTGAACACAATATCGGATTGGTTAGTAATGTGTTTATTCCGCACTCCTCTGCAAGTAAAAGTGTTGCAAAGATCTTATCTTTCTGGTGGTATGCTTTTACAAGCTGGGATACATAAATAAGATCGCGGGAATGTGCCCATCCTGAAAGCAGGTTGCCTCCAAGTATTATCCTGCTGAAGGGTTTGTCTTTTATTTTTGCCATCGGAACTTTACCTTTCAGCTCCTTCAGGCTGGCGTTGTTAAACACTTTGGCGCTGGCTCCGGTAACAGAATCGACGAGGTTCTTTTCCTCATAGCTTTCCCACTGCTTCTGCCTTAGCAGGGCATAACCAAACACACCAAGGAAAGGCAATGTAGATAATCCCCTGATTACTTCACGACGTCCAAGCTTGCCATTTTCCTCCATGGTTCCCGGCCCGGGAACCCAACCTTTTTTACCATTTCCTTCTGCAGGAATTATTTCGGGCTTCTTCTTCTTCCTGAGAAAAACCCCCAGCCCAAGATACATACCTGTAGGAAAAAGAAACAGAATGAGCAATGCAAAGAACTCCACAATATTTTTGTCAACAACAAGGTAGTTCCCCTCATGAGGCACTCCGAAATCCAGCCTTGTCAATGGAGGATTAGCCAACCAGAACATTGCGATAAGCACCATGCCGGCAATGGAGAATGATCTGTCAAACAAACCTGTAAATAACGACAACCCAATAATTATCAGGCCCCATGTTACCGCAAAGTCAACGACACCAAGAACAGATTGATTCATGGCTATCCAGTGAAAGAAACCTGCAAACAGCCAGTTGGACAGTAGCAGGAAATCTGCAGATGACCATGATGGCGTAAAGGCTTTGGAAATCCCTTCATAGAGGAAATGCCAGCCAATGACAATCCTCAGTAGTGTTAAAGCGTAGAGTCTGATCTTATCTGACAGTGTAACTGGTTGTGGTGACATGGTAGGGTTTAAGGTTTAAGGTTCAATATTTGAAACTAAAGATAATAAAACAATGAAATAAACACTATAACTATGTGAAAGCGGGTCACATTATATCTGGTCAGCCTTTTTTCTAAAAAGATCTCTATTTCTGCCCGATGACAACAATATATTCCGCAATCTTTTTCCTGTAATTCAGAATATCATGAGGGTTTTTGGAATAGGTAGTCTCATTTGTATATATAGACTGAGGAATATTGAGCATTTTGGCAGCATCTCCTGCAATTTGGGTCCTGTCGCCACCTGCATTTTTGATTGCCTTATCAAGTATTGAAAAGTACTCATAATCCTCTATGCCATCTCTCATTATTTCAATCCGTATAGAAGGGACCGGACCGGTTAAAAAGGTAGTCTTGTCATTATTCGGGTTCCTGTTCGGCGGATAAAAAAGTCTGCCGTCACCATTGCCCCAGCCTGTCTGTTTACCAGCCGGCCATCCGTAACCTGTTACGAATGACATAGCCTCTTCCCATGGGTTTTGCAAATAGTCCGCCGGAGAAGCCTCGACCGAATTCCAGTAGGTCGTTTCCCATATTAAAATCCCTTTAAGCCGGTACTGCCATGATGCCCAAAGCCACATCCTCATGTTAATTGCATCATGATCAATGAATTCTGAGATCCATGGAGCTCTGGGCCAGGTGCACAGGTACGACCAGTATTGCAGCCCCTTTTCATTCATCTTTTTAATCTTATCATGATCGAGCTTATGGAAGATTGTACAACTGATGTCCGTAACGTCTGAGATATCCTGACCGGTTACATGCTCGGTGAGGAATGTAGTAATTCCAGGAGCATATTTTTTTATGAGGGAATTTGTCTCCTTAACAAATGGATAATCCTTCTCGTAAGGTTCGTCAAACCAGTATACATATTCTTTACCCAGCCACCCGTTTTTTTCCAGATTACTTTGCACCTGGGCAAGATACTTTTCCATTAGCCTGTTGTATTCGCCGGTTCCCTGTTCAAATCCTTCAAATACTCCATTTTCCCGGCTGTAAAAGGTTCCTCCGCCGAGCCCTTTCAAATCAAGCCTGTAACCGGTAAATCCATACTCATCAAAATAACGTTTGCCAGCATTGTTAAAATCAGTAAATTCCAGCTTTATATCGATATCGTTGAGATTAACTTCAAAATTTCCTTCAGGAAATTCGTTTTGTCCTGTCTCAGAATTCAGAAGAATAATATCATCAATCCAGACAGTTCCTTTGTTTTCTCCCGTTATTGTCCTGTTTGAAGGGAAGAATCTGAGCTTAACAAATTTCACTTCATCATTGAATTTGCCAAGTATAAGGGTGTCGGCTTTCCAGTTATCTGTAACACTAAATATATCAAACCTGTTCTCAAAAATCACAGGTTTCTTCTCAGCATTGAAACATTCCAGACCGGCTACATATTGCTGCTTGTCCTGCAAAGATTTTGAAAACCAGATCAGATTATATGTGCTTTTATTGTTTACCGGTATGAGATTAACACTTGTACCCTCAGCATTCATTGTAGCAGAGTTATCAGCCAGTTTGTACCCGTAAGTACCGCTATGTTTTTCCCTGCTGTCATATAATCCCCCCTTCCAGGATACACCTTTGGTCTCCTCCTTAACCGGTGAGAAATAGAAAGGATTGTATGGTGAGATCTTATAATCCCGAAAACTCTGAAGGTAATACTCAAAAACTTTTTTCTCTTCGTCCCTGTTTTTCAGATTTTGATATTTGCTTATGGAATTCATGTCCATACCGAAACCTGACCTCATAGAAGGAGTATCAGGAAGAGTAAAGTCCCATACAGTAAGTTTAACAGGTATAGAAAAATTCCAGTCGCCTGAATTAAGCATCGCCTGACCTGTGTAGGCTCCGGCACCAGCATCTGACGGAACTTTCACGGTTATCCAGAAAGACTGATTTTCAGATGGCATTAATGTTTCAGGGATCTCATAAGCAGGCAAGGGATCGGGCCACCAGCCGGCATAACCATAGTCATCTGTCGGTTTTGTAACCTTTACATACTCGACCTTCCTCACTGTAATGTTATCACCAGAAATTGTGAAGCCATTTTTGTCTTTTAGTCCGGTCAGTTTAATTCTGAAATTTTCGAGCCTTTTACCTGGTCTGATTACCAGGATAAATGATTCATACTCATTTTTCGCTGACCACAATTTTATTTCCCCATCTTTCTTTTTTGGGACAGGGGTATCTCTCATGACTTTATATGAAGCCTCTGTCCACCATAATGAACAAATGGCGTCCGACATTATATTATATCCAAATCCTCCTTCCTTCGTGAAATAAGGATCGGTTTTCAGAGGTGTCTGAGCTGCGGCGGATCCAGCTATGGCAGCGGCAAAAGCAATACAAAAAATCCTTTTCATGATAACTTGTTTGTTTTTAACATTATTTCTTTCTATAATCGGTAATAAGAAAGTCCTTTGAATAACAGTTTAGGCTGCCGTCATTTAAGATCAGTAAATGTATATAGACCATGTTTTTCATACCGGACAGCTTCCGTTATTAGTAATAAGTGTTGATTATAAATATAGCATTAATGGTAAATGGTTAGAGCTTAATGGTAAATATCTTAAAAGTAAATTAATAGCCAGTTCTAATGGATGAAATATAATGAAAATTAGTTATTTTTAGTATAAATAAACCCTTAGTCAAATGAAAACATATTCAAGGAGAGAATTTATCGGTGCAAGTGCAGCGGGAACGCTCGCAGGAATGTATTTTAAATCAGGTTTACTTTTACCTGTTTCGACACCCTTCAACTGGCCATTGAGCTTTCAGTCTTATGGTGTAAGGGAAATGATTGGAAAGGATTTCGATGGCACCCTGAAAAAAATCAGGTCAATCGGATACAGTGGCATTGAGATGTGCTCTCCCAAAGGGTACATAGAGAGCGGGTTTGGTCCGCTAACAGCATTCAGCGCTGAAGATCTCCGCAAAAAGATAGAAGATGCAGAGATGTTCTGCAAAAGCTGCCATTTCCAGCACCCTGAGCTTAAGCCTGACAAAATTCAGGAAACAATCAGCTATAGTAAAAAACTTGGATTAAAAGATCTGGTATTATCAGCTTTCTGGATTAAGGAGGACGCTACATTGGATGAATGGAAGGCTGCTGCCGATGAAATGAACAAGTCGGCAGAACTTGTCAAAAAGGCCGGACTTCAGATGGTATACCATAACCATTCAATTGGTCCAGTCTTAAACGGAGAACAACTTTATGATATCCTGATGCGTCTGTTCAATCCTGAACTGATTAAAATGCAGTTCCAACTTGCGGTTGCCTCTGAAGATGTTGATGTAGTAGCTTACATTGCAAAATATCCGGGACGATACATTTCACTGCATATTCACGACTGGGATCCGGTACAGAAAGAGGTGGTTCCAACCGGAAAAGGGATAATTGACTGGAAGAAGCTGCTTGAAACTGCGAAGAAAAGCGGAATTGCAGATTACGGGATGATTGTGGAAATGGAAACAAGAGCACCTGGCGATCCATTACAGGATCTGATAGAGTGTTATAATTATCTTCAGAATCTGAAAATGTAGATTCAGGTAGGGACATGCCATGGCATGTCCCTATAGTGTCATATTCTTATTCGTTGGGGCGTTGCATGCAACGCCCTTCCAAATGTTTATTTATTGATATCCTTCGGTTTTGTACCGTTCCTCCAGTGTTCCTCAATCTTTTCAAGGGTAACATTCTTGGTTTCCGGTATATAGAAATAACCCCATATTAAACTGATAATACCTACAAGGGCGTACAGGAAAAAGGCTCCTGCCGGATTTCCAAGATCTTCACCTTTAAGAGTTATCGATGTACCGGGCATAGTAAGTCCTTTTACCAGTTTGAAGAATGTAAAGGCAACAACACCGTTGAAAAGCCAGTTTGAAAGCGCACCGATGCTTGATCCGATACCTCTCACACTTAAGGGGAATACTTCTGATATTATCAGCCATCCGAGTGGTCCCAGACTGATTGCGAAACATGCTATATAGAACCATATAAGAGAGATTGTTACCCACTTAATGGAGTCGCCCAAAGTAGCCTGAAGTGCAAAACAGGTTCCCATTGCAAGGAGTGCCAGCACCAATCCTGATACACCGATAAAATAAAGTTTTCTTCTTCCCAGTTTGTCTATCATGAAGAGGGATAATATTGTAAAAGCCACGTTAACCACTCCTACACTCACCGAAGCCCATACCGCTGCCTGTGCATCGGCAAATCCTGACATAAGGAAAATTTTAGGACTGTAGTATATAATGGTATTTATACCCGTAAACTGCTGGACAAACATTATCCCTACTGCAATTATGAGTGGTACTCTCAGCCATTTCTTGAAAACCTCATTCCATTTAACTTTGTTTGCCTTATCAGCTTCAAGATCTGCCTTCATTTTTGAAATAACCTCCTCTACGAGTGAAGGATCCTCAACCTTCTCAAGTACCTCGCGGCATTTTTCTTCATGTCCTTTGCTGATAAGCCACCTGGGAGTCTCCGGCAGAAAAATCATACCGATGAACATTATCAATGCAGGAATTACACCAACATAAAACATAGGTCTCCAGCATGTATTAAAATCAGGATGGCCATCAGGCACAGCAAATGCCGAGTCGCTCAGGTATGATACCATGATCCCGATTGTAATCAGAAGCTGGAACATTGAAACCATTGTACCCCTTGTTTTTGTAGGAGATATTTCAGCAATGTAAAGAGGTACTGCAAAAGATGAAACTCCGATAGCTATTCCAAGGAAGAATCTTGCAAAAACAAGCATCACCGGTCCGGGAGATGCTCCTGACCAAACTGCTCCGATAATAAAGATAATTGCAGCTGCAAGTATGACTTTTCTTCTTCCGACAACGTCAGCGATCCTGCCGCTTGACATAGCTCCGATAACAGCACCCACAAGTCCTGCTGTTGTAATGATCTCTATCCAGCTGTCGTTTATTCCGAAAGCTTTCTGGAAAAATGGAATTGCGCCGGAGATTACCCCTGTGTCAAATCCGAAAAGCAAGCCGCCTGTAGCTGCTATCGTTGCAATCACTACAACAAGCTTCTTGTTCTGTTTAATCTGTTGGTTACCAGTCATTTTCATTAGGTTTATTTAATAAGTTCAAGATATTGATTCAGTTAATGTACGCTCTGGATAAGTAATTCATAAAAATATATTAAAAATCAATATATCCAATAGATTAGTAAATTTACCACAAAGGGTACTGATTTCACGGAATCTTTAATCCGTGTTCTCCGTGTAATCCGTGGTTAATAACCGCAGGATATATCAAAGAAGTCATATTATTCTATTTCCGGAATATTTAAGCACATACAACATATGCGTATATGTTTTATACTCTATATTACTTATTTACAATTATATAAAAATTAATTTTAAATTAACCTATTCGAATAAGAATTTTTTATATTTTTGTACTTTAATTGATTGAATGGAGCCGCTTTACCGTAAACTTCAGCAAAAAATAAAATCCCAGATACTGTCAGGAGTATATCACGATGGCGATCTGCTGCCTTCCGAAAGTGATCTCATGAAGGTCCATTCTTCAACACGGGGAACAGTAAGACAGGCTCTTGAAGCACTTGTGAAAGAGGGGTATATCATTAAGCAGCAGGGTAAGGGAAGCATTGTCCTGAAATCTCAGCGCAGGACATTGGGAGTTTTATCCGTTAAGGGATTTTCACAGATCGTAACTGAAAAGAAGCTTTCAGTTGACACTGTGGTCATAAAGAAACCCGAAGTTACTGCATGGGATGATTCTTTCTTTTATCAGCTGAGTGAAATAGAAAAAAATGCAGGTTGCATCTACCTTAAAAGAGTAAGGTGTGTAAATAAAGAACCTGTTATGCTGGAATCCACTTATATCCCGAATCTGAATTTACCTGGATTCTGCAAAAATCAATTTGTTAAAGGGTCTCTTTTCGAGACTCTCAGCATAAATTACCATATCGAGATTACGAAGGTGGAACAGGACCTGAGGGCAGTGTCTGCAGACAAGGATGCATCAGTGCTTCTGAATGTAAAGCAGGGAGCTCCCCTTCTTCATATCTACCTCAGATTTTCAACCAGCAGGGAACACCTTAATATATATAGCTCATTATTGTGTAATACATCGGATTTTTCAATTGGAAATAACCTTTGATGAGGAAGACAAATGATAAAATAAGTTGGCAGTTGGCAAGATGCAGTTGGCAAAATGCAGTTGGCAAAAAAAAGCTGGCAAATGGCAGCTGATGGCAGGTAAATAGCTCTAACCAGCACCAAGGACCAAGCACCCAGATCCCAGCACCCAGCAACCGGTAACTAAATAATTGTAATTAACTAAAACAATAACAAATTCTATAGAAAATGACCAAAGTATCTGAACTTGCAAAGATGATCGACCACTCGATCCTTAATCCTGTAATGACCGACAACGATCTGAAAAGAGAGTGTGAAGTCGCAAAGAAATATGATGTTGCATCTGTTTGTGTTAAACCATATGCAGTCAGGCAGGCAGTAAAGCTCCTTAAAGGAAGCAATGTATTGGTTGGATGTGTAATAGGATTCCCTCACGGAAACAGCTCAACGGCTGTTAAGGTGTTTGAAACTGAACAGGCTTGTAATGACGGAGCCACAGAAATAGATATGGTGATCAATACAGGTAAAGCACTTGGTGGCGACTGGGACTATGTTGAAAATGAAATAAAGGCTGTAACGCAGGCCTGTCATCAAAATAGTGCCATAGTTAAAGTAATCTTCGAAACCGACTTTGTTACAAAGGATGAGGATAAGATCAGGCTTTGCGAAATATGTACAAAAGTGGGTGCCGATTTTGTAAAGACCTCCACCGGATTCGGATATGTGAAACAACCTAACGGCGATTTCAATTATAAAGGTGCTACAGTACATGACATTGAACTCATGCGTAAACATTCTGGCCCGAAGGTGCAGGTTAAATGTGCAGGTGGTGTCCGCACTCTTGATGATCTTCTTAAGATGAAGGCAGCCGGAGCTACAAGATCAGGGGCCACAGCTACTGCTGTTATGCTGGAAGAGGCAAAGAAAAGATTCGGAGAATGATGCAGAAGGCTGAAGACTTCCTGGCTGAACACAAACTTCATGCCTCCAGTATAGATATGGAGGATCTTGTGAAAATATTCACCGAGGATATGATTTCCGGTCTCGAAGGCCAGGAAGAAGCACTCCGTATGATACCTACCTATATAGAGGCCGAAAATGATTTCCTGACAGACACACCTGTTCTGGCGATTGATGCAGGAGGTACCAACTTCAGGGCTGCAATCGTAACTGTTTTATTATCAGGCGATGTA
Organism: uncultured Bacteroidales bacterium; assembly: GCA_963782945.1. GTDB lineage: Bacteria > Bacteroidota > Bacteroidia > Bacteroidales > VadinHA17 > LD21. The sequence continues at coordinate 69,107 of CAWALO010000019.1, read as the reverse complement.
TTGGTTAGTGATACGGTAAATTACAGGATGCCCGGACTCGACGGGGAGATAAGTGCTGATGAGTTTTTCCAAACAGTTGCAGATTACATCAGACCACTTGCTAAAAAAGTTGAAAGGATCGGATTCTGTTTTTCCTATCCTACAGAGATTCTTCCGGATAAAGATGGCAGACTGCTTCAGTTCTGCAAAGAGGTACAGGCTCCGGAAGTTCAAGGACAACTGATTGGAAAAAGCCTATTGGAAACCCTGGGAACTCCTCATAAAAAGATCGTTTTGCTCAATGATACTGTTGCGACTCTGCTCGCCGGGAAATCAGCAGCTGCAGGAAGAAAGTATGATTCGTTTATAGGATTTATTCTCGGTACAGGCACCAACACCTGCTACATTGAACAAAACCGGAACATCATCAAGAAGGGCGATCTCCGGAGTGACAGCAGTCAGATAATCAACATTGAATCAGGAGATTTTGGCAGGCCTCCTCAGACAGATCTGGATATTCAGTTTTGCAACACTACATCCGATCCCGGAAGTTATAAGTTTGAGAAGATGTTTTCCGGAGGTTATTTTGGAGGCTTATGCCTGTTTGTTCTCAAAGCAGCAGCAGAAGAAGGTGTCTTTTCGGAGCAGACTGCAAAGGGAATATATAAAATATCTGAATTGGCTTCCTGGGATGCTAATTCATATGTTGCTGAACAGGTTATAGAAGAAAATCCTCTGGAGGAATTTGCAGTCAATTCGAATGATTCGGAAAGTTGCAAATATATAATTGATTCACTTATTGACCGGGCTGCAAAGCTGGTTGCTGCAAGCATGTCTGCAGTTATTCTGAAGTGCGGCAAGGGAAGATCACCTGAAAAGCCACTACTTATTACAGTTGAAGGAACAACCTTCTATAAACTTCATAAATTTCAGATCCCGGTTTGAGAAGTATTTAAATGAATACCTGACCGACGAAAGAAAGCGGCATGTTGAGTTTACAGAAGTAGCTCAGGCTAGTCTGATTGGAGCTGCGCTTGCTGCATTAATTGAATAATGTATGTATTACCTAGAACGGCTGAGAAGTTTCCGGACTGTCCTCCGTTCGAAAGTTATTATTCAGTAATTCTATATAAGCCGGCACCATGAGCAGGAATGGATGAAGCAAAACGGCCAGTGAATGACCCAAGATCTTTTCCTGTCCACAGATCTCTTACCTGGCAGACAGAATCAGCAAGGCCAAGCTGATCCCAGTTCACGCCAACTTCAATTGGAATCTTGCTGTCACTGATGTTAAACAGGGCAAGGTATTTATCCCGGCTATCAGGGATTTCGGCTGCCCAGATCACGATTTCCGTGTTGAAATGATAAAGCTGACGGTTGTTTATGCTGTTGCGGTTCACTTCCAGCGCTTCCTTATTCCTGAGCATTTCAAGGGTAAAAGAATCTGTCCGGGGAAGGTAACCGCCGATCATCAGTGGCATCCTGGTGATGTACCAGAGCGAAAACAATGTATAGACCTCGTCTTTAGTCAAATTGGAGATATGAGGCTTTTCACCATCCCTGGGCGATTTGACAGTGAGCATTCCAATGGGCATCATATCCAGATCGGGCCAGAAACCGGGTTCCGCTTCTTTTGCCACTATTGCGGCCATAAAAAAGCTTCTTTTCAGCCATTCCCATTTGTCCCATAAATCGATTCCAACCCGGAACATATGTGCATTTTCCTTTCCTATTTGTAACGGAATCTGGTCAGGTACTGCACTGATGATCATACCCCTGCCACATGTTCTGCTGGCTCTGCTAATTCCAATCAACTCCGAATCAAAAGGCAGATAGTCGGCTTTAATATAATCAACGCCCCAGGCAGCATACAATTCGAATATTGAATTGTAGTATTCCTGTCCCCCTGGCTTCGCAAGATCTACGGCTAAAAAAGTTGGATACCTGTATCCGCCTGTTTCAGGCTGGGTTATTGACGATGCATGAATGGAGCTGCCTTTGATGAGACAATCGGCAGCTACTGCTTTTTTGGGTATGCCCCCGAGTATGTGTATTCCAAATTTAAGATCGAGACTATGAACATAATCGGCCAGTGGCTTAAATCCCCTGCCGCCTTTGGATGAAGGAAATTTCACAGTGTCGGGTATCAGGCGCCCATACTCATCCATATTGTACGGTGGTGAAACAATATCGGCTCCGGCTGGACCTTCAGCAGCATACCAGTTCATATCGAGTACAACGTACTCGTAGCCAAGGTCTTTCAGATTCTTAGCCATATAATCCGCCGTGGCTTTCACCTCTTCCTCATTAACATCAAATCCAAGGCAGTCCCATGAATTCCATCCCATTGGAGGTTTCATGGCAAGAGTCCGGTCAATGGGTGGAATACTATTCTTGTCACCAATCTTCAAATCACTGGTATGGGTGTTACAGCTGATCAGAATCATAACCAGAATGACAGCGGTAGTCATGTTTCGTTTCATGGAATAATTTTGAATAAGTTAGATAAAATGTTTTTTGGCAAGTTAGACCAATTCAAAGATATATCGTGCTACTAATTAACCGAAAACTGATGATAAAAAAGTAATAAATATAATCTGGATAATAATGCTTGTAAACACGAATACATCCTGCACAATGTGGGACGACAATTATTCTCCTGTGTTCAAATGACTCAGGCTGGAGAATCAGAGAAATACAGCACTATTTTAGTTTTACTGCCCTGACAGCAATATATGGTTTCCCCGGCAAAGGGATCTCTGTCATTCCGCTGAATTCACCATTAACAGGTGTGACAGTCATATCCCAGGCATCAATCACTTCAAGTTTGAATTTCACATCTTCAGGCAGATAGAGCCTCGATTTTGCCTGCTGGCTGTTTCCATAATAATGGAGATAAAACTCCTTTTCCTTTATCAGGTAGGTCTCCTTATTCCAGATATTGTGAAAAGGATAAACTCCACTTTCAGGTGTTTCAGTCATGATCTTATGAAGAAATCCGATCCTCTCAGGGCTCTTGCCATACAAAGTGCCTCCTTTCGACCACCAGAGGATATTCTCTGGATGTATATAGGTCTCTCCATGGGTACAATAAGCTCCACGGCAATAAGCTATCCAGAACCTGTTCATCATCTCTTCCGGTGTAAGATTACCCCAGTCGTTCGGGACATTTCCCTCATAGACGCATTCATCAATTATGACAGGCTTTTTATATTCTTCTCTCCAGTCCTGTATATCCTGAAGGTATGCTGTCTGAATGCTCAGATGAGTTATCCATGGTTTTGAATAGTTGTACCACTCCATACCATTATGAATACTGCAGAGATGATGATAAGGATCATATTCCTGAATTATCCTGAAGTATTTTTCCCATTCTTCATCTGTCTTTCTTAAAATGTCGTATTCATTTGCCATCGACCACCAGACATTCCTGTATGATGCTATACGTGCAATAAGATAGCGGAGATAAAACGATGACTGTTCCTGGTTCATTTTATCGAGGTTCCAGTGACCATTGTCATAAGGATGAAAAAGTATTACATCAGCTTCAATTCCAAGCTTCTGCAACTCGATGATCTTCTGTTCGAAATTTCTGAAGAAGGCCGGATTGGGCCTTGAGAAATCCCATCCTTTTTCTTTTGACCCCTCGAAAGGATAGTAAGGAGGTTCATTATTAATATAGACGTCATAATCCTTAGGCATAACTGTCATACGGAGCTTGTTGAATTTTGTCTTTGCCAGGGAAGAAAGGGTTTGACTTACCAAAGAATCAGGCTGGTGGACCCAGGCATAGCAGGTAGTTCCTACAGGGTAAAAAGGTGTACCATCAGAATAACCGAAATCCCAGATATTTCGCACTTTGACAGGTCCATGGTTTTTTCCCGAATTCGGGGTACACAAAAAACTTCCCTTTTTTCCATCCAGTGCAGGAAGATTGCTTTTGGTAATATAAGTCCACTCCCCAGGTTCATCAGGCATGAATCTGATTTTGTACATAGCCTCACCATCATAGAATCCTTCACAGTACAAAGACCGGTTCAAATACCTGAATTCAGCAGACAACTGTACATCACAAAACGGATTTCCTGATGTTGAGCCTTTAAATTGAAGTTCAAAGACTGAATACTGCTCAATAGTTTTAGCATTTGCTGAACATGACAACAGAACGACAATTGAATATAACAAAATATGTTTCATCATTAAATGTATATTTGGATAACCAACTTAATATTATCATAGCCTGACCGGGGAAACTTACTTCCGGTAAGACAGGGTATATTCCGAATTGTACTCCGGATGACCATCAACTTCAAGGAATACTTTGAACCTGTCTACTGTCCACGACGGTAGTTTGTACCGGACAGTTGGTCCGGGTTGATTGCTATTTGCAGCCAGTTGCCTGTAATTCCACTCGAGCAGTGTAATCTGTTCTTTGCCTGCTGAGACTTTTACTGTAATTTTTCCAGCAGGTATATAGGCGGGCAGGTCACTAAGCATCCAGATCTCCGCATTGAATATTTCTCCGGCACTCCATCTGAATTTAGGCAACCTTGCGCTGGCCAGTACCGGACGGCAGGCATTTTTCACCTGATAAAAACCCGGTTTTGGAATATTTGGATAACTGACAAGACTGTTATTTGCAGCAGTAGGCCACGGTTCGTTGAAACACCAGTTTGCAGCCATCGAACAATAGGGTTTCTGGCGCCTTGCCTCCTCGTATATGCATTTGTAACCTTCTCCCTGCATAAGTTGTCCATTGGCAATAAGTTCTTCCAGTGAATCCGACTGTCCGAAATAATCCTCGATAATATCCTGGCAAAGCCAGGTATTCCCTACCCATGCTTTATATGCATGATGGCTTTCCCAAGAGGTACCCGGTTTAGGTGGCCAGAGCTCATTCACGGGGATTATTGTTTTGAGAATTTCTGCTGAGGCAGGGGCCGGCATTCCAAACTCTGTGTAAGCAGTGAACCTTGAGCGTGTCATCTCCTGAAAAACCTCTTCACCCGATTGCCAGTCGCGGAATACATAGTGTCCGTGTCCCACTCCCATTACCGGTGAGGTGGGAATAAAAGGTGTGCCAGGATCAAGTAGGAAACACTGGGAGTTTAGCAACCTTATGGCAGCAGATTGATCAGTCATGCCACTCCAGTTATTGAATAGTTCATTCCCCCCGCTCCACATGGCAAGCGATGGATGCTTTTTCAGCCTTTTTATTATTGATCGTGACTCCTGTTCAAGAATCTTCAGATAATGCGGTGTCCCTTCATAATTATTGCATGCAAGGGGAAACTCCTGCCACACAAGAATGCCCTTTTCATCACAGAGTTCAAAGAACGCCTCCTTGTTTACTATCCCACCTCCCCATACACGCAGTATATTGAAATTTGTCTCCTTTGCCAGACCAAGCAGCTCATTGTATCTTTCCCTGGTAATGATTCCCGGAAAGATTTCCGGATTAACCCAGTTGGTCCCCTTACAGAAAATATTCCTCCCGTTTATCTCCATCTGCATCGGAGGTACGCTCCTGGTCTTTGGAAAGCCAGCAGGTTCAGCCCATGCACCTTCATTCATTACAAGCCTTACCCTGCGGAATCCTGTTTTGGATGTAGTGGTCTGTAAAACCTTACCTGTCTGGTCCTTTAATTGCAGTGAAGAGCTGTACAAATATGGAGTCCCATGATCGTGGGGCCACCAGAGTTCAGGATTTTTAAGGATCACCCTCGTGTCTGCGTGATTTTCCCCGAATAATCCTTCAGATTTTAATACCTCCTTACCTGACATATCCCTGAGTATCCATTCATAGCTCATACCCTTTAAATTTCTCCCGGAAAAATTCAGATCGATTTCAGCACTGGTAAGTTCATTGTTCAGGGTGTAATTCAGTAGAAAATCCTCTACCTGAGCCGGAGGTTGAATATCAAGAAAAGTATCATCCCATATTCCAAGGGGAACAAGTCTGGGATGCCAGTCCCAGCCATAGCTGACCGCAGGTTTAACAACCTGTGCAGCCTGTGATCTGTCGGAAGGTGAAGAATGCAGTTTAGGAACGGGATATACCTTAACAACCAATTGATTCTTATCCTTTATCCTGTCAGTAAGATCAATATCGACAGGCGTGAACATTCCCTCCTGGTGAAAGATCATCTCCTTGTTGAAGATTATCTCAAACTCATAATCTATTCCAAGAGAGACAAAATGAAGCCGGTTGCTTTCCGGAAGGTCGGGTCTGTCAAATGATGTTCTGTAATAGTAATACTGATCCTCCATCCAAAGATAGTCTTTCCAGTTTTCTGCGTAGTAAAAAGGTTTGTACTTTTCAGCTCTGGCAATGTCGAGCTGGACTGCCCCGGGTACAGTTGCCGGGATCCAAAGTGAGGGTACAACTCCCGAGTCTTTGGTATATCCGACCTCCCAGTTAAGATTTATCTTGCCTTCCGGTTTTTCTGCCATAACAGTCAGACTGAGAAGCAGGAAGGGAATAGCTGTTAAGAAATGTTTCGTTTTCATAATAAAAGATTACGATAATTACAGATATGAAGCTTTTCTCATAGCCATAAGGTTTTCATAAGGTGTTAATACCGTTATCTCACAGCCTGCTGCAAGGAGATATTTCTGGTTCCTGTATCTGTCTGTAAGCGCTTTGGACATTTCGTATACCTCGCCGGCTGTTTTATCCTGGACCAGAACAGGGTTGAGATTGCCGCCTATCACCACATTATTTCCCAGGATGCGCCTGGCCTCATCCATATCAACCTGCCAGTCAAGGTCTATGATATCGGTTTTTGTTTCAGCTATTGATTCAAGAATATGGGTTATATTCCCGCAGATATGAAGCTTGACAGGAACACCCAGCTCATGTATATAGCTGATCAGTTCTGCATGCCTGTTCCTTACATAAAGATCATAATTAGCCTGATCGATCTGTGAGCAAATTGCATCCCCGATACCGATCAGGTCACAACCCTCGTCTACCTGGGCCTTTGCGAATTTTTTTGCCAGAAGGAGGCATTTATCCAGAAGGCGGTTGCTGAAATCAGGGTCAGTCATTAACCATATCATCATATTATCTACACCCGCCAGATCGCAGGCTTCAGCCAGGGGGCCTTCTATCCAGCCGCCAACGGGGACCATTCCCTTAAGAAGCCGCTGGAACATGGCAGCACCATTGATCCTGTCCAGAGTGCGTTCGCATTTATAAACATCAGGATCAGGAAGCTGCAGAACATCATCCTCTGATTTTACTATGAGTTCCAGGCACCTCGGCACCCCCTCGTCGATATATTCAATGGGGGCTCCGAATGCGGAAGTCTCACGGTAAGGATCCGATATAAGGCTTACCATATCAGTATCAAAATACTCCATTGCCCTGATATTGCTTTCAACGAGTGTCCTGTAATCAGAGGCGAACTTTCCATAGGTAGTTTTATTGAACCTGGCTGCAAAGTGCATCAGGATAGGCCTGAAGAAAACTCTTTCGAGCGGAGCTTCACCTTTAAGCAATGAAAGAAAAATCTGTTTTTTATCCATAATTAACTCTTATTCAATAAATGCAAATTAAAGGGAATAGCAGCGCCATCATAGCCTTAAACAACTTTTATCTTTCTACGGCACAATGTTTTAGCACCATCACTTTTAATTGCGTAGGTATACAACCAGTATGATCCTGCCGTTTTTGGCAGATTAAGGCTGAGTAAATATGAATTCTGTGACAGGGTTCCTACCCTGAAAGGAAGTTCTGATCTTGATATTTCATTATTCTGACTATCAAAAAGCATCATCCGAATATTTCCTTTAATATCCTGATAATCATCATTTACAAGCATCACAGGAATAGTCGCATTTGTCCCTGTCCTGACTTCTGCCGGAAAGTAGTTTACATAAACACCAAGAGGCTTAAAAATCTCTGAAAAATAATCATCATATACTTTAACCGGTTCAAGAGTTTCAGGATTTTTGAAGATATCTCCGGTTATAGCACCATTGAAGTCACCGGTAAGGTAGTCAAAATGCAAAACCCCTGCATAGTTGCGATGTGCCCTGAAATATTCAGTTTCTGCAGCGATAATATAAGCATAAAGTTCCTGTCTTTGTTCATTGCTGTATCCTTTTGCGATGGAGTCATAAACCCTGTTTGTCAGCAGTGTGGGCTGGCCATTTCGTTTGAGCCACAACCATCCGTACTCATTCAGCACACAGGCATGTGCCGTCGGGTGCGGGGCATTTGTTGTCTTTTCAGCCATTCCATCCTGCATTTTCTCAAGGTTCGCTACTTCACCACCAAAACCTTTACTGTAGAACCTGTAATTATGGTCTTCTACCGGATCATTATCACCTTCGGGAAGGTTATAGCCATTATCCCAGGCCCTGTCTGAAAGATCAAGAGTTCTCAATTCCGAGATAAGTCCGGTGAGAATGGTATCACGGGTTTCATTGTTGATGTCCCACCAGGCTACGGAAGGATGATTCAGACAGTCGCGCATCCAGTCGGTAAGGTGGCTTTTGAGCAGATCCCTGTCCCAGTACGGGCGATAGCTCCATATAAAATATTCATTTTGAATCAGGAGACCCGCTTCGTCTGCTATGTCGAACCATTTATCCGGAACAGGCCCTATACAGAACCTGAAGCTGTTCCATTGGTATTTCGCTGGCAGATCAGTAAGCAGTTTTCTAACCCATTGCTCATCCCACGGATGATTAAGGCAAAGGCTGTCATCAAAGAAGCGGTGCAGTGTTATGTTGGATCCCCTGAGGAAGATGAGTTTATCATTCAGATAAGCTCTTTTTGTCGGGGTGTCAAACCGGAATTCACGCATTCCAAAACGGACATTGATGTCATCAGCGCCTGTTGACAGGTTCAGAGTATATAAAAATGGATTTTCAGGTGACCAGAGCTGAGGATCTGCAACCGGGATACTGAAGGTTATTAATTTACTTCCCTGCTCTCCGGCCGGGAATTCCCTTGTCACAGATGAAACAGCTTTACCACTTTTCCATTCGGCCACTTTTCCGGTCAGTTTAACTGTTTTTATCCCGGGTTTTAAAACCACAAGCGACTGTATTGTTATCTCTTTTTGATGAATATCAGGAGCTACCTGAACAGTTTCAATATAAGGATAGTTAGTAAAAATCAATGAAACATCGTCATAGATCCCCGGTGTCCAGTGCCGCTTTTCATAGTCATTTCCGGCCGGCACAGAAGCAGGCAATACTGCCGGGTGTGCTCCGATCCTTATTATCAGCTCATTTGGCCCCTTTTTCTTCAGCAGAGCTGTTATGTTATAATATTGTGCTGTAAAGCAGCCATTATATTCACCAGCTTTCTTTCCGTTGATCCAGACCATCGTACCGAACTGGGCTTTATTGATTTTCAGGATCACAGCTTCAAAGCCCGGTTTTGTTTCAAAAGTTTTCCTGTACCAGAAATAATTACGTTCCTGGAAACTGTAACCGGTTTTCATTGTGTCGGCGTTGATGTCAAGCTTAATAAGCATAGGTTTTGCCCAGGAATTGGAATAATACTCCTTGCTGTAAAACTCATCGACATCTTTAAAGCCCGGGGTTGCAGTATTTACAAGTCCGGGAACCTGGACCTGGTGGCTGAATTTAGAAGGTGCCTTTTCGGCCTTTATACTCTCTTCAATCTCCCATTTGCCGTTAAGATCTGTTATTTCACGCTGTGACATTGCAGCAAGGGATAGTAACATGCCGGCAACTGTAAAAATGAATCCTTTAACCATCTGATTTGTATTTAATTAATTTTCAATAACATCTGCAGTTTAATCCGTTCTCAAACTGCAATTATCCGGTTATTCAATGACTTCACGGGCATTGCCGTAAAAGATAATCATATATTACCCTCAATAAAACTCACGGAAAATGGTTCCAGTTCCAAGAGGTCTGTATTCCCGGACCTGTTCTGCCAGTTCTTATCTGACCACTTGCTATCAGTTGCAGCATCGGCGAAGGTGTCTGCATCAAGCCGCTTTATCCTGAACTCGCCTGAAAATCCATGAAATATAACTCTCTGTTTACTGACAGTGAAATTTACGACTATCGCCTTATATCTTTTACCATCTGAGAGAAAGATACTGTCTGCCTGCAAAGGATGGTCAGAAACTGAACTTATTATTCTGAGAGATTTATTCTTCAGAAGAAAATGAAAGAGATGATATACGGGAAAGATCATCCCACTAATGGATTTAAACTCATCCGGCCACCTCGAATTAAAATCACCCTGAACAATACCCCGTTCCCCGGCTGTTTCAAAATAAGTGACTCCTTTTACTCCGGCCTCACCAAGGTATTTAAGACTGCCCGCTGTCCATCCGGCACAGAAGAGAGACATCTGCCGGGTGTCTACCTGAGAGGGCATAGAGTCATGATGCTTTACACTCTCAAAATTTTCAATATTGGCATTGAATCGGCGTTGAATGTTTACGGGGGAAACCAGGATATCCTTACCTGCTGAATAATGCCTGGCACTGAGGACTAAATCTGACTGAGCCCTGAGATTCTCAACCAGAGTAGAATTATCAGAAGCATGCTCCTGAGGATGAATTGAATAACATATCTGATCAACTAAACCAGAGGATGGGAAGTGTCCGTTCAATTGAGCAAAATTCGCATTGGTACCGCATGCAATCTTCACCTTAGGTAAAATTTGTTTTAACCGGGGAACCATATGATCCGTAAGCCAGTCAGGTGTTGCAGATTCAGTCTTGTGAAACAGACTTATGACTGAAACCACAGGCTTCCGGTCTTTAAACCAGGTTATAAAATCTTCCGACTGCTTTATTGAATTCTCATCAAAAAACAGGGCAAGCTCCAGCGGATAGTTCAGCTTTGCAGCCTCATCAGCAGCCATGCCTGCTTCCTCTCTCCAGTCAGTATTGAAAAGGTACAGATCGACCCTGTAGTGATCGAAACTTATATCTCTCAGAACTCCTATTTCATTTTCTGTTATCGCGACAGTCCGGGAAGAGCGGCCAATGCCCACGGTGGGCATATCGAAGGATTTATCAGGGGAGATTGAGATCTTTATCTCATCGTCATCGCCCAGGCTGTTAACAATTGCTGTTTCCACCTTAAGCTCAATTCTCTGACTTATTTTTTCTCCTTTCAGTATTTTTGCAGGACATGGAAGGCTTTGGGGAGTACAGTATGTTTTGTAAGAATCATCTGTCCAGTTGCGCTGATCCTCAGTCTCAAAAATATCTCCGGAGAAAACCAGGTTACAAACCGTACTTTCGTTGTTCCATTTCATTGACCTTATATCAAGAAACGGCTGGTCGGGACAAATATATACAGGGAATGTCAATGTTTCTTCAGTCCCATCACTGTGAGCTATTATGCATTGCTTCCCTGCAAAGTATTCTGCAGGATGCAAAACACAGAATCCTATGCGGCTCTTTTCAAATGTGTTCAAAGCCTCTCCTTCAAAACTGAATACAACTGTATTATCAGCAAATCCTTCTATGGAATAACCGGTTAAGAAATCTATATTTCCAGACTGGTACCTGCAGGTATATTGTATTCTGAAGGAATCGGCATACGTTTCAATTTCCTCGTCCGTTATTACAGGTTCTATTGTCAGCCATTCCCTGTCGCGGACAGCTGAGTAAATCATCCTTATCAGTTCGCAGTTTCCAGCTGAGATATATCGAAGGTTTCCATTCTCATATATCATAGACAGAGAGCCAGCTTTCAGATATACGGAAGGCTTTGAGATATGACCCCCGCAATAAATCTGATCCTGTTCAAGAAAATGTTTGTTTGTCATGATGTTATGTCTTGATTAGAATGAGGTTTTATTATGGTATTCCATCCATCTGGAGAAGAATACATCATAAACATGCCATGCATTTCCATCATGAAAGATCATCTCTTTATCAGCAAGCGATTTTAATGAAGTCGCAATTGAGCTGGCACTAGTGAGATTATGTTTCATAATAAAAAAAACTGAAGTAGGATGTCAGTTGCCGTTTTGCATTACGTAATTAGCGTAACGCAATTTACGTAAAATCTCAATATAGAAGTTTATACAAATCTTTTTTAGGTTATACTGGACTTTTCATAAGTCACCGAACATAATTAGAGGATTTCAATTAGTTGAAGCCATGTCAGAATGTTAAGTTCCTGAGATATTCACCTGAGGATTTAAGGCACGCCATTCCATCCGGAACATTATCGCGCTCAACCATATAATGCTTTATTCCCTGTTTATCAGCCTCACGAAAAAGTGAAGAAAAATCAATTATGCCGCTACCAGGACATTCAAAATCCATTGCACTGCCTGACGCCATATCTTTTACATGGAGTATAGGGAATCTTCCCGGAATATTTTTTCATTACTTCCAAATGGATCTCCTCCTCCCTTTTGTACCCAGTATAAATCCAACTCACAGTATACCAAATTTTTATCAGTATTGTCCATAAGATAATCGAACGGAAGTCCTGTTTCCATGGATGCAAATTCTTTATTATGGTTATGCCAGCAGAGCACAAGGCCGTTATCCCTGCAAACTTTACCAAGATAGTTAAGTCTTTCAGAGCTCATCTTACAATCTTCTGGTGTGAATGGACCTCCGGTGTACCATGGCCAGTATACCACTGCATATTTGACTTTAAGACTTTTAAGCAGGTTCATGCTTTTACTGAGTTCATCATCAGAGGCTTTGAATTCAAAACCCCCTGCGACCAGATTAAGGCCAGTCTCTTTCAGAAAAGCAAGGTAACTTTCAGCTGATATTCCAAGGTAATCACCTGTTTCAATTTCTGTAAATCCTAATGAGGCAGCCTCTTTCAGAACAGATTTCCAGTCCCCTTTCAGCTCCTTGTCAATTATCCCGGATATGAAGCCAAAGTTCCTGAGCTTTTTCCCCTGTGATAAAGGGAGGGCATCAAAAGCAAACGCAGTAGTTGCTGCTGCAGCAATAGTTCCGGTAATGAATTTTCGTCTGGTTATCATTTGTTTTCATTTAAATTATGTATGTGAATCGTCACTCGGTCTCCCATTCTCCCCATCTCCCCTCTTCCGGCTCGCCTTATCCTCTCAGAATGCAGGCAATGTCCATGGCAGTCTGTAATCCGGAGTGATCAGCCGGTTAGCTTTTTCACTGTTGGTAAACCTGGTGTTTATATCATCCCAGATCAGGACAGGTTCACCTACCCTGGCTGCAATATTCGGTATATGTACATGGAGTGCCGCAGCTCTTCCGGTCTCAGGCGGACAGGCGGGTGTTCTGCGGTTTTTTATGCAATCGATAAAATTACGGACATGGTCACCGTGTGACTCCTTCCCCTCTGTAAACTTATATTCTTCTGTCAATGATTTTTTAGCCTCGTCATCCCATTCCGGGGAAACTATCAGTTTTGACCTGTCGGCTACCAGGGTTGCCCGGTCACCGATAAAAGCCAGGCCATAAGGAGATTCATACGGACCATGCTGCACCCCGGCTGTCATGTCCCAGTTGATAACAAAATCATCTTTCGGATAGATTACCGACATTGAATCGAAGGTTTCACGGCTTCTGGGTTCATGAAAAGTGTTTGCCCCATAGACCAGAACCTTTTCCGGCGGTGTAACTATATCCTTTGCCCACAGCCCCATGTCAATCAGATGCACGCCCCAGTCCGACATCAGTCCTCCCCCATAGTCCCAGAACATCCTCCATACACCATGAAACCTTGTCCTGTTGAAGGTTCTGGCAGGTGACGGACCAAGCCACATATCGAAATCGACTCCGGCAGGGACCGGTTCATCAGGAACAAGTAACTGACCTGCACCATACTCAAAGTTTGCCCATATATTCACTCTCCTCAGTTTTCCGATGTTGCCGTTCTTAATAAGCTCCATAGCCTTCTGAAAGACGAAACTACTGCGCTGCTGCTGACCTACCTGCACAATCCTGTTATAATGCTTTGCAGCTTTTACCATTATGTTGCACTCTGCAATTGAGTTTGCCATAGGCTTTTCAACATATATATCCTTGCCTGCCTGCAAAGCATATACTGTCATCAGGCAATGCCAGTGGTCAGGAGTACCGATTATAACAGCATCAATATCCTTCTGTTCAAGCATTTTCCTGAAGTCCTTATATAATTTTGGTACCTGGTTGAACTTCTTTTTAATCTCTCCGGCCTTCTCATTCAGCACACTTTCATCTATATCGCACATTGCTACGCAATTGACACCTGGATTCGAGAGGTGATGCTGCAGGATCCCAAATCCCATATTACGGCACCCTATGAGTGCGACATTCACGTGGTCGGATGGTGCAATTCTTCCGGACCACTCCTCTGAAGGGATGATCCCTGTCATGCTGATCGCGGCAGTAGATATAGCCGTACTGCTTATGAATTTTCTCCGGTTCATAGGATTATTGATTGGTTAAATGATAGTATCTTTAATGAATTGCATAATGTGTAAAAGCTATAGATCGAGGGCAATAACTGATTATTCCTAATTTAGTTCTGTTCAATAATTAACAGCAGGTCTTCACCGGGAGGAGAGGCGATCCTCTGCACGGTTTTTTTATCATTGGTGAATTCTTTTACCAGCCTGCCACTCCTGGGGTCATAAAATTTCCCAATGAAGGAAACACCTTCAAGATATCCGAAATCGACAGTCACCGATTGAAGCTGTGGCAGGTATGATACCATAAGTTTTCTGTCAGAACTCACGGCAGTCGTTACATAGTTAGGTTTCGACCAGTCACCGTAACCTGAAACAACGGCTTCATGCTTTATGTCAGGGACAAGTGTCCACCATGGTATTTTCTCAAAAAAGCGGATAAAGTATCCAAGCTGGTTAGCAGCCGGATAGTGCAATATTTCCCGCCAGTCAGAAGGGAAGTTCCACAGATCGGATCCATATGCCTCTCCTGCTCCGCCACTCAGGATTGTCCAGTATGCCTGCCTTCTTATCACCTGGGGTTCTCCCATGTCATTGTTAATCCTTCCGCTGCCTTCATACTGAGACTCTCCCAATACAAAGGGCATTATGTCTGATTTGCTCCATTCACGTATTGCAGCTTCATAAACATGAGGCATAAGTTCGGGAGTAATCCACGGCTTTTCACGCCAGTAGGTGTATATAAAGCTGAAGCCAAGCCATTCTGCATATTGGAACAGATCTGTGCTTGAATGGGGAGGAGAAGCATGATATGTCATCAGCTGATGCTTTGGAGCAGCTTTATAAAGGCCATCAAAAAATGCAAACAGTGATTCCCTGTCCGCTTTTGGATCATTATCACCACCCATTATCCAGAAAAGGTTATTGAATGATCTGAACCTTTTCCCCAGGTACTGGCCATATTGCCTGTTTTTATCAGGACCGTTTTTCTGAATAGGTTTATCGGGCCGGCCTCCGAATCCCTCTTCACAGCAGCCGAGCCATGGCTGTGACATCACAATCAGCAGGTCTAAAGAATCAGCTTTGCCAATTATCTTTGCCACATGATCATAATAGGCTTCGTTCGGTTTTGAAAAGTCATTGTCACCATGAAATGGTTTTTGACCCTCCCTGTTCATCTGTTCCGGAAACATTACCAGCTGAACCTGGATGGTATTAAATCCCTGGGCCTTTCGAAAGGTCATATACTCAATTGCTTCATCTGTTGTCAGCTGGGTGAATATCTGCCAGCCGGTGTCAGCATGGTAAAGAAAAGGCTTTCCATCCTGGTCAACAAAATAGCGGCGGTTGTCGCTTATCTTAAGCGGGAAATGGGGCTGGCTGTTTATCTGGAACACGTTAACCAGAGCCAAAATAATTACAAATAGTTTTTTCATAGATAATTACCTGTCATTCAGTAGAACAATATGTTCAGAATTATTTTCTGAACCACTTATTTACATGATACTATTCAACCTGATAAACTCATCAATCTCTGTTCTCAGAGGGGCTGATGGCTGTGCTCCAATGCGGGTCACTGAGATTGCCGATGCAGCTCCTGCAAACCTCACAGCCTCCTTAAGGCTTTTACCTTCGGTCAGTGCCACTGCCAGACTTCCGCAATATATGTCACCTGCTGCAGTGGTATCTGTTGCATCTACTTTAAAGGCGGGAAGCAACAGCTTCAGATCGCCTGAATGAACATATGAACCTCTCTCACCAAGTGTGATGATGACATTAGCAACCCCCTTGTCAGCAAGCAACCTGGCTGCAGTTATTACTTCGGCATCTGTTTCAACTTTCTGCCCTGATAAAAATTCTGCTTCAGTCTCATTTACTGCGAGGTATGTAATTTTTCCCCACTCAAGATCACTGATTGGTTTTGCAGGCGCAAAATTGTAAAGAATCTCTTTCCCGAGTGAAGAGGCTTTGTCAATAATATATTTTATAGTCTCAGGGAGAATCTCATTTTGAATAATAATTATATCCGATTCAGCAATGGCTTTATCAGCTTTGTCTATGTAATCAGGGGTCAGGCGATAATTGGCCCCTGGTGAGACAGAGAGATAGTTGTCGCCTTTCCCTCCGATCATAATAAGAGCTGTTCCGGATGAGATCCCCTTTTCCTTAAATACAAACTCGGTATTAATCCCGTCTTTTCTGAAGTTTTCAACCATCGGATCTGAAAAGATATCATCTCCGACGCAATTGACAAAATTTACATTCCCGCCGGCGCGGGCCGCTCCGACAGCCGTGTTTGCACCCTTTCCTCCGTATACCTGGAAAAATTCAGCATCAGTGACTGTCTCACCCAGACGGGGAAGCTTCTCCATTTTCATTATCATATCGACATTAGAGCTGCCAATAACTGTAATTGTTTTTTTCATTGATTAATATAACTTGTTAATTACATAACACCTATTTCATGAACTCACCCCCTGCTCCTCTCTTCTTTGCATAGATGGGTGCCTATAATAGCTTATAATCAGACATATAGCTTGCCTTTTTCTATACCCAGCACCTAGTACCCAGCACCGACCCAGCACCCAGCACCTTTCTTCCTAACTTCCTCTCGCTATTATTATCAACCCCAGCCCTATAAAAAATGTTATAAACATCATAGTCAGAAGCCTGTTTATTGAAGCCGGAGCTCCCTTAAATTCCCTGAAAACAAATATTCCCCATGCTGCTCCTATCATTGTGGCGCCTTGTCCCAGTCCATAGGAAATAGCAGGGCCTGCCTTTTCAGAAGCAATCAGATTGAATAGAAAGCCCGTATTGAAAATCAGTCCTCCCAGAATTCCGATCAGATGTTGTCTCAGTGTTCCATTCGTAAAATAGTTCCGGTAAGAGACTGCAGAACCTGTAACCGGCCTGTACATAAAAAAGCTGTTCCAGATGAAGTTGGATAAAAATACTCCGGCTGAAAAAATGAATACAGCAGTATATGGGGTAAGTTTTCCGGCTTCCGGAGTGGTGAAATCAGTTGTCATTCCCTCAGACACAAACCTATAGAAGAATGACATGATTACCCCGCCGATAACAGATATTATAATCCCTTTTTTAGATGTTTCTCCTTTTGAAGCAGAAGCTTTTCCTGAGGCCAGGGCATTAACTACAATTGCAATTACTACCAGACCCACACCAAGGAAAAGCAGAAGGGGATTTCCTGTAGGGACCCTGATGTAATTAATAATTACGCCTAGTACCAGAGCCAGGCCAACAGCAATGGGGAATGCCACAGACAGTCCTGCAACTGCAATTGCTGCAACCACGAGTAAATTCGAGAGATTAAATACTGCTCCACCTAAAAGTGCATAAAAGATTGATTTTCCATCAGCCTGTAAAAGATCTTCCATGAAACTGCGGCCACCGGATCCAAAACTCCCTATTGTTATTCCATAGATAAGTGCCATTATAATTAACCCAAGGGAATAATCCCAGTAGAAAAGCGGGAAAGGCCATTTGTCAGTTGATATCTTTGATGTGTTGGCCCATGAGCCCCAGCAGAGCATTGTTATTATGCAGAAAAGAACTGCAAGTGAATAGGAGTTGATGATAAACATAATCGGTAAGGATTTAAGATATTTGTAACTTATTTAATGTACGTTTTTCAGGTATTCCGTTTGCGTCATAACCTTCGGTTTTCAAATCCAGTGAAAAAGTTGCAGCCTGAGAAAATAAAGTAAATAAAGGTATATAAGTTTCAGGATCAACCGATCGTAAATATTAATTTTTGCCGGCAGATATTCTTTTGGAATGAAATGAGTGTAACAACTTGCTGGTCAGTTCTCCAGTATAATAATCCTGTTCCCATTAATATGCCGGATGGTTAATACACCTCCCTGCCCGAGGGATCTCCAGCTCCATCCCTCCTCTGCCTCTCTGGCATTCTCCAGCAATGGCTTCTGATTTAAAAGGACTGATCCTGGCTTACTTTTCAACCTTATTACTTCAGTTGATTTATTATCATATGTGCGGTAATTTAAAATAGTTTTTTTCACCTGGCTTTCGGTAATCTCGCTTCCAGGAAATTTATTCAGAGTTGCCGGGTATTCGATGAGCTGGATCACTGAAGTTGAACTCAGCAGGTGATTCTGGTCCGAAGGAGCCAGTTCGGGCCACCATGCCATTGCCCTCAGGTAGTGCCTTATGTAATCTCCATACCCGTCGGTCATCCAGATCTCATCACGCGGGTAACAGTTTTTACCGTCATCATCAACCATATATGTTGCCCAGGAGAGCTGCCTGATTGCATTCTTTACAGTGGCATTATCGCCGGTAAGCGCTGCATACTGCAGTTCAGCAGATCCCTGGCGCGAACTGTGACTATTTCCGGGAGTCTGATAAGCTGTCTGTTCATTAATTACGATAACACCATACTTCTCCCACTCCTTATTGCCCAGTATTTCATAAACCCATTTGAAGATACCTTTTACCTCCTGCTTCCACTCCGGGAAGTATTCAGGATGATTCATCATGAACTGGGCAAAGGTGACGGCATTTATCTGAGTGTCGCTCCAGCCGGGAACATCCTCGAAAAATGGTCCCCACTTATTGCTCTTAAGAGGATAGGTTTTCATCCAGTTCAGGATTTTATCAAAAGCAATCCTGTAACTTCCAATATCACCTGCTTTTAATTCTATCAGATTGAGGAATAACTCCATCGTACCCGACCAGTTTGTTGTATAACTGCTTAGCTGGTCATCCTGTCCGTTACCGGAATTATTTTTTAATTTGCCAATCTCTCCCGTTACCGCATTAACTTTAAAAGGCAGCGGAGAATTATTGTCATCACCATTCTTCACATGTTTTGCAAGTGTATTTGCAATCTTTATAGCAGCATCAAGATAGATCTTATCGGTTATATTGGGATAAGTGGTGGTATTTGTAATCTTATAAAGTTTCACAAGTTCCAGTCCAAATGATCCGGCCTTGTCGGGCTGGGTAAATCCCCTTCCGATTACCATATCTCCATCATAAACTCCGGAATAGATCAATGTGTTATATGGGTAGGGAATATTGGGCCAGACTGCATCGGCTGGCGAAAGAGAGTGAGTGAGGTAATAATCAGCAATAAATTTCATTTCCTCTTTTACAGCATCATTCCCGGAATAACCATACAGAAGGTTCCATGATGACAAAGCCATTGAGAACTGATCACCTCCTATTCCCCGCCTGTCGTTAAAATCATCTCTCCATACCTGATGATTCATATAATACGGCAGTCCGTTCTTATCGGCACGCATGTTGTTCCAGAAATCCCATACCCTGTTGATCACAAAATCAAAGGACTTGCCCGGATCATTGGAATACCATGGCAAAATAGTATTATCAGCAGCATTCAGATGAATGTTATGATAGTGAAAGAGCTTTTCATCCAGAACCGTCTCTTTAACATCCTGTGAAAATATTGAAATTGGCTTCAGAAGCACCAGCAAACCAATCGCTGTACTATAAATTAAATTCTTCTTTAACATTGCTATCAGGTATAAAATACATTCATTTAAATAAATTAAATATATGAAAAATTTATTCAATCTGACGTCCATGTCGGTCAACTGTTTATTTGAATTATTAACCACTGAGGTACACGGGGTTACACGGAGTAAATCACGGAGATTAATATACTGAATTGAAGATAAACCAGTTAAATTGAGATCTAACAGTGGTACTTCTGTGATCCCGATATAATCGGGACTGTTTAACTCCGTGGTAAAAATTTAAAAAGAACAGTCTTAATGTTTAGTCTGTTTTTATGAAGATTGAATTGAGAAGGAGATTATAAAGTTAAAAACTGTTAATTAAGCCTAACAGCAATTAAATGATAAAACCAAACTGAAATGCAATAAATTGACATTAAGGACTTAACATAATTCAGCCGTTTATCTGATATTTAGGCTTTTTAAAAACCATATATTATATTTGTCTTTATGATGACCTTTTCTTTATTTTTGACTTTTTGAAACCTGACATACCGGTCGAACTATTTAATCTCCTAATACACCTGACATGAAGAACAACAACAAATACATGATTGCCCTTGGTTTTGCGCTATTACTTTTAATTATCACTTTAGTTATGCTCATTATCGGAAACGGATCCAAAACAGGACCATTTCTTATAGCCTTCTTTATTATATTATCTTTTGCAGTAAAAGGATTTCAGTCAACCAAGGGTTTATCTTTTACAATGTGGATGTTCACAGCAGTGTCTGCTGCAATGTTCTATCCACAACTATTTATTTCATACGGCAACTTCAAAACAACCGCGTTAATAGTCCCCCTGTTGCAGCTCATTATGTTTGGGATGGGATCACAAATGAGTTTTGATGATTTTGCAGGTGTGATAAAACAGCCTAAAGCAGTTCTGGTTGGATCTATCGGGCACTATACAATAATGCCATTAACAGCATTATTAATTGTAAATGTGTTTAATTTCCCCCCGGAAATATCTGCCGGAATTATTCTTGTCGGATGTGTACCCAACGGGTTGGCTTCAAATGTAATGTCTCTGCTTTGTAATGCAAATCTTGTTCTGGCAGTTGCTGTAAGTGCTGTCACTACAATTGTTGCTCCATTTGTTACTCCTACCCTGATGAAGATTATAGGCGGACAGTATGTGGAAATCAATATCTGGGGTATGATGATGGACATAATAAAGATGATGATATTTCCGATAATAGCCGGATTCATATTCAACCTGATTAATATAGGAAAGAATACCGCCAGGTCAAAAAATATTCAACTGGTCTCTTACTTTGTTGTCATTCTGCTGGCAAATCTGATATATATGAAAGTATCCAAGACAGGCTTCTCAGGTTATTTAATAGCATCGGCTAAATCAGTGGGACTGTTCTTTGTTTTACCTTACGTGGGCGCCTTATTATTCCGCCGTTATCTTAAAGGGGACCTGCAATTACAGAAAAAGATACTTTCACTTATCTCGATGGTTGGTATTACCATTATTGTAGCAGTAATAACTGCAGCAGGCCGTGAAAGCCTTCTGGCAGTAGGAGCATTGCTTCTCCTGGTAGTTCTCATGCAGAATCTTTTAGGCTATACATTTGGTTACTATTCAGGGAAACTCTTCAGATTGCCAGAGAAAAGCTGCAGAACACTGGCTTTTGAAGTAAGTATGGCAAACGGAGGTTTAGCTTCCGGTCTGGCACTGACAATGGGCAACATTTCCACGATAGGTCTTGCTCCGGCAATATACGGACCTTTAATGAACGTAACCGGATCAACACTTGCAAGCTGGTGGAGGAGTAAACCCGCGGAGGAAGGAGAAAGGCAAAAGGAGAAAGGAGAAAGTGAGAGGCTGAAAAGAAAGCTACCGTAGTGCCACATCAATATTGACGTAAAATAAAAAATTGGCAGTTGGCAAAAGGCAGTTGGCAAAGACATTAAAAATGAATATTTAATTAACTAGAATGACGGATGGGAAGAAACTTCAATGATTTGACTGTTCATCTAAAACCATTTGTTTTGCGATTTTTGCCAACTGCATTTTTGCCAATTGCCAACTATAAAATTTCAATACAATAAATTTGACTTGATAAAACATATTTATAACCTTATTAACATTTAAGATATGAACAACAGAATAGTAACATTCGGAGAAATTATGCTCAGGCTTGTACCGCCAGGTTTTGAGCGT
Organism: uncultured Bacteroidales bacterium; assembly: GCA_963782945.1. Taxonomy (GTDB): domain Bacteria; phylum Bacteroidota; class Bacteroidia; order Bacteroidales; family VadinHA17; genus LD21. Next base: position 47,074 of record CAWALO010000019.1, on the reverse strand, counting down.
TTCAGTCAGGCTAAGCAGTTCATTGCATCTTTTGGCGGAGGAGAGGCAAATGTAGCTGTGTCTCTTGCCAACTTCGGGCTAAGGGTTGACTATGTTACCCGCATGCCGAGAAATGATATTGCTGAATCGTGCCTTATGGAGTTGCGGAGATATAATGTTGGAACGGATAAAATTGTTTTCGGAGGCGACAGGCTGGGAATCTATTTTCTGGAAAATGGTGCCGTGGCACGTGCCAGCAAGGTTATATACGACCGTGCAAATTCTGCAATTGCCGAAATAAAGCCGGGCATGATTGACTGGGATTCAGTATTTGATGGAGTTACATGGTTTCACTGGACAGGAATTACTCCGGCAATTTCAGAAGGTGCTGCTACAGTCTGCAAAGAAGCAATAGCTGTTGCAAACAACAAGGGAATAACCGTTTCAACCGACCTGAATTTCAGGAAAAACCTCTGGAAGTGGGGTAAAAAAGCTTCAGAAGTAATGCCTGATCTTGTTTCAGGTTGCGACATTATTCTTGGCAATGAAGAGGATGCTGCAATGGTATTCGGCATTCATCCGGCAGGGATAGATGTGACAAAAGGTCATGTCGAAGCAGCTGCCTACGAGTCTGTCTGCCGTCAGCTTATGGAAAAATTTCCAAGGGCAAAAAAGGTCATTGTAACACTTCGCGGATCAGTAAATGCGAACCACAATACCTGGTCCGGAGTTATGTTTGACGGAAAGAAACTCTATGAAGCTCCAGTTTATGACATTACCCACATAGTTGACAGGGTTGGCGGCGGTGACAGCTTCATGGGAGGACTAATATACGGTTTGATAACCTACCCGGAAGATAACCAGAAAGCACTTGATTTTGCTGTCGCTGCATCTTGCCTCAAGCATACCATAATTGGAGATTTCAACCTTGTGACAGTTAAAGAGGTTGAAACACTTATGGGAGGAGATGCTTCAGGAAGGGTTTCGAGATAGCCGGCGCTGGCAATCATAAAATAATTAAAAAGATAAATTAATTTTACCAATAAATAATAAAACATGGCAAGGTTTACAAGAATTCAGGTTGCATTAAAAATGGCTGAAGAAGGGATGATCCCGGTCTTCTATAACAAAGATCCGGAAATCGGCAAGAAAGTTATTGAAGCATGCTATAATGGAGGTATCAGATTGTTCGAATTCACCAACAGGGGCGATTATGCACATGTTGTCTTTGAACAGCTAAACAGGTTCGCAGAGGCTCAGTTCCCCGATATGATACTTGGAACGGGTTCAGTCGTTGATGCCCCCACAGCTGTACTCTATGTGCAGCTTGGATCTAACTTTATCGTATCTCCGATACTTAATGTGGAAATGGCTGATGTCCTAAACAGGAGAAAGATCCTCTGGTCACCGGGTTGCGGATCAGCCTCCGAAATATCAACCGCTGAATCTCTTGGCGCCGAGATTGTAAAGATATTTCCCGGTTCACAGGTTGGCGGGCCTAAATTCGTGGCAGCTATAAAAGGACCTATGCCATGGACCCAGATAATGCCAACAGGGGGGGTTGAACCAACTGAAGCCAATCTTACCGAATGGTTCAAAGCCGGTGCAATTTGCTGTGGAATGGGATCACAGCTGATCAAATCTGATCTTATAAAGGCAAATAATTTCAAGCAGATTGAGCAGGATGTGAGGGATGCTGTTGCACTTGTTAAGAAAATCAGGCTCCAGTACCCTGCAAAGATCTAAAAGACGTATGATCATAATGTAGATTTCAATAATTAAAATTCAAGACAAATGATAGCTGATGTTCTCAAAAACAGGCAAATATATGCAGCAATATCCCCAAGGATAAAAGCTGCTCTCGAATATATATCAAAAACCGATTTTTCTTCGTTGGAACCGGGAAGGTATGAACTCGACGGATCGAATATGTTTGCATTGGTTCAGTCCTACGATTCAATTCCAACAGAACAGGGCAAATGGGAATGTCATAAAAAATACATTGATATTCAATACATTGCCGAAGGTGCTGAACGGATAGGTTGCAACAATATAGGCCAGATGAAGATCACTACAGAGTACAATCCCGACAAGGATATAGCATTTTTGTCGGGAGCTGGCGATTTTGTTACTTACTCTAAAGGCTCTTATGGCATATTCTTTCCTGAAGATGCTCATATGCCTAAGATTGCCGTAAACAATGTTCCCAGCGCTGTAAAAAAAGTTGTCGTCAAGATTAAATTCGACTAAATATCCTTCTTTGTCTACATTCCTGGTGTAACTTAGTGTCTTGGAGCCTTGGTGGCAAAAATATTTATGAATATGAAAAAAATAATATTGATTTCAGTCATCGTTTTCATTTCAATGTCCTCATACGGGCAAGGCAACGATCTTGACAAGGGGCAGGTGAATTATACCCCTTCTGCAGAAAATCTGGAAAACCGTCAATGGTTTCAGGATGCGCATTTTGGGATGTTTATACATTTCGGAATATCGAGTGTTCTGGGTGAGGAAATTGGCTGGGCATTATCTGAAAAAGATGTAAATGAGTACAGGAAAAACATCCAAAGATTCAACCCCGATAAATTTGATGCTGCGTCGGTGGTTAAGCTTGCCAAAGATGCCGGAATGAAATACATTACTTTTACAACCCGCCATCATGACAGCTTCAGCATGTTCAACACACAGTTTTCAGAATGGAGCATAATGAATACACCTTACAAAAAGGATGTCCTGAAAATGCTGGCTGACGAATGTCAGAAACAGGGGATCAGGCTATTTTGCTACTATTCGCTCGCAGATTTCTACAGGGCAGATTACTGTCAGGGCAATGTTAAAAAAGGAACTGGGATCAAGGGAGAATGCAACTGGGAAGAATACCTCCGGTTCATGAAAAACCAGCTTGCTGAAATCCTTACAAATTATGGACCTATTTACGGAATTTGGTTCGACGGCCACTGGGACCAGGTTAACATGCTGGCGAATGGCCGGAATGGAAACCAGAAACAGGCATGGAATTATGGTGAGATATACAAGCTAATACATGATCTTCAGCCTGGATGTATGATTGTAAACAATCACCATCTTGCTCCCTTTCCGGGAGAAGACTACCAGACCTTTGAACGTGACCTCCCGGGAGATAATTCCGGTGCGGGTTATTCAGCTGATGCAAAAGTTTCCCTGGCACTTCCATTGGAGATGAGCGACATAATAGGCCACAGCTGGGGTTATGTAACCAACGACACAATAAACAGGTCAACGAAAGAGCTGATTCATCTGCTTGTAAAATCGGCAGGTCTCGGTGCTAACTTACTTCTCAATATTGGCCCGACCCCTGAAGGTGAAGTAAGGCCTGCGCACAGGCAGCGACTTCTTGAAATGGGTAACTGGATGAATACCTTCGGGGAAACCATTTACGGAACCCGTAAAAGCTGGATGAAACCCGCCGAATGGGGAGTGGCCGTTGAAAAAAATAAAACTGTTTATCTGCATATCCTTTATCCCGATAAACTTAAAAAGCAACTGGATCTGAAAAATTTTCCCTGGATAATAGATAAAGCAACCTGGTTCGGAACAGACCAGAAGGTTACATTCACAATAAACAAAAATACCGGCGATATCAGTCTACAGCTCCCTGCATTGAAAACCAATGATATAGATCAGGTTATAATCCTTGACACATCAGATAAATAATTAAAAAATAAAGGTATGGCTAAATATAATCTGACTCCTGTTGAAGTCCCACGAATAAGTACAAAGTACAGAACGATTAAAACAAAGCTGCCTGTACCTGAATCATTGAAGATTTTTGAGATCCTTGCTCAATCGGAACCAGTATCAATGATGGGTCAGCCACCTATCATATGGGATAAGGCAGAAGGCTTCCAGATCTATGACAAGTGGGGCAACAAATGGATAGACTGGTCATCTGGTGTTCTGATAACAAATGCAGGTCATGGACGAAAGGAAATCATTAAAGCCCTCAGAGAACTGCTAGACAGGAAACTGCTTGCGACCTATGTGTTTATTCATGAAAAACGTGCCGAGCTGACTAAGATGCTTCAGGGCATCTCACCTGATCCTGATAATTATCTTGTATTCCTGCTCAGTACAGGCAGCGAGGCAACTGAAAACTGCATTAAGCTTGCGAAGACATATGCAATTGAAAAACACGGACCGCAAAAGAAGTATTTTGTATCCTTCAATAATGCATTTCATGGACGGACAATGGGAGCACAACTGGCAGGAGGCAATGCAAAACTTAAAACATGGATCCTTGATGAAGGCAAAACATTCATCCAGGTACCATTCCCCGACGGATATAAGAATGAGAATACTTCATTTGACCTCTTCCTCTCAACACTGGAAGAAAAAGGAATAAAACCCACCGAGATCGCAGGTGTTATGACTGAATCGTACCAGGGCGTCGGACCGGATTTTTTACCTGTTGAATATGCAAAAAAGCTTGAGGCATTCTGCCTTGAAAATGATATAGTTACAATTTTTGATGAAGTTCAGGCCGGCTTTGGAAGAACTGGAAAGATGTTCTGTTACGAACATTATGGAATTAAACCGGACCTTATAGCATGCGGCAAGGGGATCTCTTCATCCCTGCCCATCTCTGCAGTTATCGGCAGAAAAGATATCATGAGTCTTTACGCTCCCGGATCGATGACCTCGACTCATTCCGGAAGCCCTCTTCCTGTTGTAGCTGCAGTTGAAAGCTTAAAGATCATCCTTAAGGAAAAACTTGTTGAAAAAGCCGCAATCTTAGGTGAAATATTGATCCCTGAACTTACCAGAATAAGAAACAAATATCCTGATGTACTTGGATGTATCCAGGGAAAAGGCCTTGTAGCAGGCATCCAGGTTGTTAAAAAGGGTTCAAAGACCCCCGATTCAGAGATGGCCCTTAAAATAAATGAACGATGCTTTCACAAAGGACTCTTGATGTTTGCGCCTGTAGGGATTGCAGGTGAATGTCTTAAAATTGCTCCTCCCCTGGTCATTTCAGAAGAGGCCTTAAGGGAGGGTATTAAGGTTTTCGGGGAGGCATGCGATGAAATACTCGGATAGTAATCAAACTGATAAATTCTGACCAATGAGGAGTCTTGATGTAGCAATTATAGGTGGAGGCATGATAACCTACGATCTGCTGTTGCCCGCAGTCTATCACTTACAGAGAACAGGTTTCATAAACTCAATAAAAGTCTGTGCACTCGATTCAGCACCACTTAAAGCACTGAAAAACAGCAAAGAGATCCTGGAAGCCTTTCCCGGACAGAAATTTGAAGCGTTTCCACCGGAATCAGAACCAGAGGATAACAAGTTTCCTGAGCTATACAAAGATGTGGTTGCAGGTATGAAACCCCGGCAGCTGATTATTGTTGCAATGCCCGATCAGCTCCATTACCCTGTTGTTATGGAAGCTCTGCGAAACAATCAGCATATTCTTTGTGTAAAGCCGCTGGTACTTAAGTATGAACAGGCTGCAGAGATCGAAAAGATCGCGTATGAAAAAGGACTTTTTGTCGGTGTTGAATATCATAAACGCTTTGACCGCAGATCACTTATGGCAAAAAGGAGCTGTGAATTAAAACATTTCGGGGAGTTTGTTATGGGTGAGGCAAAGCTGATTGAACCGTACTATTACAGGTCATCAAATTTCCAGAACTGGTTTACCTGTGATAAGACTGATCCCTTTGTATATATAGGGTGTCATTACGTTGATCTCGTATACTTCATTACCGGCTTAAAACCTGTTTCGGTATCTGTATCAGGGATTAAAGGAAAATTTCCCAATGGTAATGAAGGGTATATGTGGGCACATGGAAGGGTACGGTTCGAAAACGATTCAATCCTCTCTGTTATCGATGGATTGGGATATCCCGATCAGGCAGCGGGGAGCAATGATCAGAGTCTCCAGATGTTCTTTGAGGGAGAGGGCAAAACAGGAATGATAAAACATAATGACCAGTTCCGGGGTGTTGAACATTCTTATCTTGAGGGCATAGGATGCGGTGGATCACATTTCAACTATGTCAGTCCTGACTTTTATAAACTTGTCCCATGGGAAGGTGCAGGATATAAGCCAATTGGCTATGGATATGATTCCGTTGCAGCATCCGTTACAATGGCATTTCAGATTGAAGAGGCGGTACAGAATATGGATGATGCTGATTCATTGAAAAAAAGGAGAGAGATGATAAGAGAAATTGACAAAAAAGGAATTATAGCAACACCTGCCAACAGCTTTATAAATGAGCTTGTTGTTGAAGCAGCCCGCATTTCAATATTGAAAGACGGGGAAAATGTTGATATTATTTATGGAGAGAAACCTCATGTAAGACTGAGACAATAAACACTGGCTACCATTGTCATAGAAAAATTTACAAAACGCTTGAAAATCAATAAAATGAATTATATCATGAAAAAATCCTCTCTTCTTATTTCACTTTCAATTATGCTTTTCCTGACATATTCCTGCAGCAATTCTTCCCGGGAGTTCAGGAGTATTACCCCGGAAGTTCTGAAAGACAAAATTGCCGGCGGCTGGGCAGGCAAGATGATTGGAGTTACATATGGAGCACCTACCGAATTCAGGGCACAGAACAGGACGTATGAAGACTCCATCACATGGAAGCCTTCTGATATTAAGGGAAGCATGTGGCAGGACGATATTTATGTGCAGCTGACCTTCCTTATGTCGATGGATAAGTATGGTATGGATGCTCCTTCAAAAAAATACCAGGAGATGTTTGCCAAAGCAGGATATGGCTTATGGCATGCCAATATGCAAGCCAGGAAAAACTACTATGACAGTATTTTTGCTCCCGCCTCCGGTACTCCTGAATTTAATTTACATGCCGATGACATTGATTTTCAGATCGAAGCAGACTATATAGGATTTATGTCTCCCGGAATGCCTCAGACAGCCTCAGCCATAGCAGATAAAATTGGCCGGATAATGAACTATGGAGAGGGGGTATACGGAGGCATTTTTGTTGCAGCTCTCTATGCTGAAGCATATTTTGAATCGGATATCTTAAAGATCATTGAAAAAGCACTCTTGTCAATTCCTGCAGAAAGTGATTATCACAAGATCATCAAAGATGTAATAAAACTACATCAGCACTACCCTTCTGACTGGAGGGCAGCATGGAAAGAACTGGAAGATAAATGGGGTGACGTGGACATCTGCGGTGCGGGTTCACCGTTCAATATAGATGCAAAATTAAATGGTGCTTACATCGTGATAGGCCTGCTATACGGTGAAGGTGATCCCATTAAGACCCTTGAGATATCTACGCGATGCGGGCAGGATTCAGATTGCAATCCTTCAAATGCCCTTGCGGTTCTTGGTGTGATAAACGGATTCAGCGGGCTCCCGTTATACATGCAGGAAGGTGTTAAAGCATTGAGCGATTCACTGTTTATTTATACATCCTACTCCTTCAATACAGCTGTCAGCAGCACTGAGAAATATGCTCTGGACCTGGTTCTTAAAGGCGGAGGCGAAGTTACGGATAAGATGATAAAAGTTAAGACCCAGACCCCATCGGCACCCGTAAATGAGAATTCTTTCCCCGATGTTGTATTTGATAAAAAAATCCCGGTAACTGATAAAAGCGAATGGACATTCAGGGGGAACTGGAAGCCATATGAGATATATTCCGAGAATAATAGGAAACCTGAAATACAATCAATGTATGCTGAAAAATCAACTGATGAACTGGAAATTGCTTTCTCAGGAACAGGCATTTCGATAGTAGGTAACTGGTATAAGGATGGCGGTAAAGCGGATATCTATGTTGACGGTACTTTACACAGGACCATTGATACATATTATGATTTTGCAAATCAGCAGCATACGGAAAGCATATGGCATATACTCAATCTGCAGCCTGGGGATCATAAAGTCAGACTGGAAGTGAAGGGAGAAAAACGGCCTGAATCAGCCGGAACAAGAGTATATATTAATTCAGCCATAATATTCCGGACAGAAAAAAAGAAAAATGAATCTTACAAATTCTCCTTTGAGAAATAGAAAAATCGATAATTATTCAGTTATCATTATTCTGCGAAAATCTGCGGGATCAGCGGGAGAAATAAATAGTTTCCCTCAGATTACGCGGATTAACGAAGATTACATCAGGTCTTTTTCAAAGGCTTCCTTGTTGAATTTAAATTTACCTCCAAGAAATTCAATGATCTTCGAGGTATCTGAATAGGCATTTCCAAGGCATGTAGATGCTCCAGGTGATGGTGTTATATTGAAAATGACATTTTCCCCTGATAGCTTTGCCTCACCCATTTCAAGCTTTCTGGTTGTATTATTTACGATCTGAGGCCTGGTCCCGCCAATACCTTTGGCAAACTTGAGTTCACTAAGTTTAATTGACGGTATAATCTTCCTTATCTCTCTTATAAAAAGGCGCCTTCCAATAAACGGCAGGTCGTACAGGAAATTAAAGAATATATAACTTAAGAGAACCTTATCAGATACAATTTTCAGAAGGCTGATCACTGGTCCTACTCCGAACCCAAAGGTTTTCCAGTATTCCGGGAAGGTTGACCAGTTATGCCTCTCAAGCTGAAAGATTGGTTTTGCTGTAGGGCCAAACCTGGTTATTTGAGAGTTATGAACCTCAGGGTCTCCATGGATGGCGGCAAATGGCAGTTTCGGAACCTGCATAGTATATACCTTGCCGTTGAGTACTTTTGGAGCAGTATAGAAACTCCCCGCCATAGACAGGACAGATAAATTCTTCCCGTAACCCAATGATTTGGCATACATCAGACTATGTCCGCCGGCTGCGAAAACAACCACTGAAGCAGAGATGTCACCCTTGTCTGTTTTCACAAGATAGTGCCCATCTTTATATTGGATATTAAGCAGTTTGGTATTAAGATGAATATCCAGGACAGGATTCTTTTTAAGGGAATTATTAACAAATGAATGGCACAGTTTTTTAAAATCAACTGTATAACCATCTTCAGTTACCAGTGCAAGTATCTCCTGATCGGGATTTCTTCCTTCGAGAACCCTTGGTTCAATTCTGCCTATTTCCTCCTTCTCTATCATCCTGAGATTGGGAAAAAGCTTGCTGAATGCAGGGTACCTGTCTCTCAGTTCTTTTACCTGATTTTTACCAACTGCCAGAACCATCTTTGAGTATCTGCTGAATATCTTCAGATTATCGGGAGAATTCTTCTCACCCTCAACATATTTCATCACCATATCAGCCATCCTTTTGACACTTCTGGCTTTCTCGAGTGAATAGTTGGTTTCTATATCCCCGAAATGAAGAGTCTGACTGTTGTTATATGATGCTGAATTGACAAGGCCAAAGTCGGAATACTTTTCTATCAGACCAATATTCTTAATATCAGTATAATTGCTCAAAGAATAAAGAAGAGCAGTTCCTGTCACTCCACCTCCGACAATAAGCACATCATAACTTGAGTTTGCCTTGTTCATTTCATTAGTATTAGTTATCTCTCTTCGATTGGAATATAATCACGTTTCCCGTAAACATTTTTGAAAGCAGGCCTGATAAGCCTCTTAGCACTGAAAGTAAGCTCTTCTATTCTGTGTGTACACCAGCCGGAGACACGAGCAACTGCAAACAATGGTGTGTACAGTTCCTTTGGAATATCAAGGCAGGCATAAACAAAACCGGAATAAAAATCAACATTAATGCACACGACTTTTGTTGATCTTTCCCCTTTGAAAACCCTGAAAACTTCCGGGGTGAGTCTTTCTACCAGTGAATAGAGCTCAAATTCGTCAAGCCGCCCTTTTTCTATTGCAAGTTCTCTTGCTTTCAGCTTCAGGATTGCTGCCCTGGGATCAGAAATTGTATACACGGCATGACCTATTCCGTATATCTTACCCGACATATCGTTTGCCTTTTTATTAAGTATCTTAAGAAGATACTCTTCAACCTCTTTTTCACTCGTCCAGTCTTTCACATGGGCTTTCAGGTTTTCCATCATTTCAAGTACCCGCACATTGGCTCCGCCGTGCAAAGGTCCTTTAAGGGATCCTATTGCTGAGGTTACTGACGAATAGATATCTGTTTCAGAGGAACTTGTGACCCTCATTGTAAATGTTGAATTATTTCCGCCTCCGTGTTCAGCGTGAAGTACCAGTAAGAGGTCAAGCAGATCGGCTTCCAGTTTTGTAAATCCGGTGCAATCGCCTTTGATAAGGTAGAGAAAATTCTCAGCCGTGGTCATGTTTATCTGAGGATGACGGATTGAAAGAGTTTTCCATTGATAAAGATGTCTCAATGCCTGGTATGAATAAGCAACAATAGTCGGGAATTTAGCCATGATATTCAATGACTGCTTAATCATATTATCCAGAGAAATATCGTCAGGTCTTTCGTCAAGAGTGTATAGTCCCAGAACTGATCTTGCCAGGATATTAAGCACATCCTTACCTTTCATTGACAAAATCATGTCTTTAACGAAATCATCAGGAAGGGAGCGCAGGGATGCCATATGAGCAGAAAACTCCTTGAGTTGCTCTGAATTTGGCAGATGTCCTGTAAGCAGCAGGTAGACAGTCTCATCGAATCCATGCCTGTTCTCTTTCTGAAAGCCATGTGTAATATTCTCAATATCAATACCTCTGTATAATAACCTGCCTGGGATTGCCACCACTTTCCCATCCTCCTTCTTGTATCCTACCACATCGCCTATATTGGTCAGACCCACAAGCACCCCGGTTCCATCCTTGTTTCTCAGACCGCGCTTTACATCAAATTCTTCGAATAATCCATTATCAATCTGGCATGATGCTTTTACTTGTGTCTCCAGCTTTGAAAAAAAACTCTTATCGCTCATAAAAGGTTGTATTATAAAATTTTAGATCTACAAATTTGAGATTATCGCATCGCCAAATTCAGATGTTTTTACCAGGGTTGCGTTTTCCATCAACCTGTGAAAATCATAAGTAACTTTTTTACTGAGGATTGTTTTTTCCAATCCTGAATAGATGCTTTCGGTGACTTCAGTCCATCCCATGTAATCAAACATCAGAGCTCCGGAAAGAATTACAGAACCGGGATTGACTTTATCCTGGTCAGCATATTTCGGAGCTGTTCCGTGTGTTGCCTCAAAAATGGCGTGGCCGGTCTCAAAATTGATATTAGCTCCTGGTGCTATGCCTATTCCGCCCACTATTGCGGCCAGTGCATCGGAGATATAATCTCCGTTCAGGTTTAATGTTGCGATAACGGAATATTCAGAGGGACGGGTAAGTATCTGCTGAAGGAATGCATCTGCAATAACGTCTTTAATAATCAATTTCCCTTCGGCTTCAGCCTGTTTTTGCATTCTGTCAGCCGTTTCAGGTCCCTGCTTATCTGAGATCTGCTTATGTTGAGCCCATGTGAAGACCTTATCAGCGAATTCCCTCTCTGCAAGAGCATATCCCCACTTCATGAAGGAGCCTTCTGTAAATTTCATTATATTCCCTTTATGAACGAGTGTTACAGATGGAAGTTTCCTGTTGATGGCAAATTTTATTGCCTGCCGTATCAATCGCTCTGAACCCTCCACTGATACCGGTTTGATACCTATTGATGAGCTACCGGGAAAACGGATAGATTTCACACCCATCTCGTCTATAAGAAATCGTTTTACCTTATCGGCATCCGGCTTTCCATTCATGAATTCAATTCCGGCATAGATATCTTCCGTGTTCTCTCTGAAAATATGCATATCGACATTTTCAGGGTGTTTAACAGGACTGGGAACACCATTAAAGTACCGTACCGGACGGTAACAGGTGTACAGATCAAGGAGCTGACGCAGTGCCACATTCAGTGAGCGCATTCCCTCCCCGACAGGTGTGGTCAGCGGCCCCTTTATCCCTACCAGGTAATCCCTGAAAACCGTAAGAGTCTCATCTGGCAGCCAGCTCCCGGTAAGTTTAAAAGCTTTTTCCCCGGCAAGCACCTCTTTCCATTCAATTTTACGTTTACCTCTGTAAACTTTATCCACAGCGGCATCAAATACCCTTACTGAAGCCTTCCAGATATCCGGTCCGGTTCCATCGCCTTCAATAAAGGGTATAATCGGGTTATCAGGAACATTCAATTTGCCATTTGCCAGTTTGATTTTTTCCGGTGTCATATACTATATCAGTTTAATAATTCGTGATCAAAAAAGATTTGTTCATTCTACGTGGTCCTGCTATTTGATTTCCTGATAAGGTTAAGAGCGCTGCCGGCTTTAAACCAGGCAATCTGTGCATCATTGTAGGAGTGTTTTGCAGAAATCGTCTCTTTAACCCCGTCGGAATGGTTTAACACTACTGTAAGCAGCTTACCCGGGGAGAAACTTTTTAAACCTGTTATATCTATTTTATCATCCTCCCTTATCTTATCGTAATCCTTCTTATCAGAAAATGTTAATGTAAGTACTCCCTGTTTTTTCAGATTTGTCTCATGTATCCTGGCAAATGATTTGACTATTACTGCCCTTACATTAAGGTAACGGGGCTCCATTGCAGCATGTTCACGTGACGATCCCTCTCCAAAATTCTCTTCACCTGCAACCACAGACCCAAGACCTGCTGTTTTATATGCTTTGGCAACTGCAGGAACAGTGTCGTACTGGCGTGTAAGGCTGTTAAGGATTGTATTCGTTTTTTCGTTGAATGAATTGACAGCGCCAATCATATAATTATTTGAAATATTCTCGAGGTGTCCCCTGTATTTCAGCCATACTCCAGCCATTGAAATATGGTCAGTGGTACATTTGCCTTTAGCTTTGATCAGCAGTGGCAGACCAGTAAAATCAGACCCGTCCCATTCACTGAAAGGGCTCAGCGGCTGAAGCCTGTCCGATCCGTCAGCAATAATTATTTTCCTGCTGCTTCCGTCTTTGTCAGGATCCTGGTAGCCGTTTCCGACAGTCCCAAATCCCTGTTCCGGAAGTTCTGATCCCGCCGGTTCGGCAAGCTTAACCTCCTTTCCTTCGGAATTTATCAGGGTATCAGTAATAGGATTAAATGTGAGCTTACCTGAAATAGCAATCGCCGTAACAATTTCAGGAGAAGCAACAAAAGCATATGTATTCGGATTTCCGTCGGTGCGTTTTGCAAAGTTCCTGTTAAAGGAGTGAATCACAGTGTTAACCGGTTGTTTTTCAGATCCCTTTCGGTCCCACTGGCCAATGCAGGGGCCACAGGCATTTGCATAAACTTCTCCGCCTATCTGTTTAAACAGATCAAGAAAGCCATCGCGTTCGGTAATGAATCGTATCTGTTCTGACCCTGGGGTGATTTTAAACTCAGATTTTGCAGACAGCTTCAGGGAAAGGGCATTTTTAGCAACGGAAGCCGATCTTGATATATCCTCATATGAAGAGTTAGTACACGATCCTATAAGTCCGACCTCAACATTTACAGGCCATCCGTTCTTTTCTGCCACAGCTTTCATCTCCGACAGCGGTGTTGCTATATCAGGAGAGAAAGGGCCGTTTATAAACGGTTCAAGCTCAGAAAGGTTTATTTCTATAAACTGATCATAATGTTTTGCAGGATCAGCAATAATTTCTTTATCAGAAATGAGATTTTCCTTTATTTTCCCGGCCAGTTCTGCAACTTCCCGTCTCCCTGTTGCAACAAGGTATCTCTCCATGGAGCTGTCATAGGCAAAAATGGAGCAGGTAGCTCCTATTTCGGCTCCCATATTGCATATCGTGGCTTTGCCTGTACAGGAAATAGATTCGGCACCCTCCCCAAAATATTCAACTATGGAACCTGTTCCCCCATTGACAGTCAGTAATCCGGCAACCTTCAGTATTATATCTTTTGGAGATGCCCATCCGCTTAACCTTCCGGTTAGTTTTATGCCGATAAGTTTTGGAAGTTTCAGTTCCCATGCCATACCTGTCATAACGTCAACTGCATCAGCCCCTCCTACTCCAATTGCAACCATCCCAAGGCCGCCTGCATTTGGGGTATGAGAATCTGTACCTATCATCATGCCTCCGGGGAATGCGTAATTTTCAAGTATTATCTGGTGAATGATGCCTGAGCCGGGATTCCAGAATCCTATATTATACTTATTGCATACGGAGCTAAGGAAATCGTAGACCTCTTTATTTGTATAAATGGCTGATTTCAAATCTTCTGCAGCTCCTGATCGTGCCATAATCAGGTGATCGCAATGGACAGAAGCAGGGACTGCCGTTTTTTCTTTTCCAGCCATCATGAACTGAAGCAGTGCCATTTGGGCTGTGGCATCCTGCATAGCTACCCTGTCAGGGGCAAAATCTACATAGTCTATACCACGCTTATATGAACCAGACTCAGTTTTGTCATAAAGATGACTATATAGTATTTTTTCACTGAGAGTCAGCGGGCGTCCAAGTTTTTTTCTTGTTTCCGAAATACGGGCAGGCATTTCATTGTAAAAAGCCCTGATCATTTCAAAATTAAAAATCATACCAATGTTTTATTTTATCTATTTCCTAACCTGTCCATCACCTTCAATAATCCATTTATAAGTGGTCAATGCTTCCAGCGCCATTGGTCCTCTTGCATGAAGTTTCTGGGTTGATATGCCAATTTCAGCTCCTAGTCCGAATTCAGCCCCGTCAGTAAATGCAGTGGAGGCATTAGCGTACACAGAAGAAGCATCAACGAGCTTATAGAACAACTGAATACGCTTATTGTTCCCGGAAATTATTGCTTCACTGTGTTTGGAACCGAATTCAGCTATGTGCAACAAAGCTTCATCAAAAGAATCAACAGTTTTCACAGCCATCTTATAGGACAGAAATTCCGTGCCAAACGATTCTTTTACAGCTCTCTGAAGCAGTCCTGCAGGATATTTTCCTTCAAGGACTGAATAGGATCTTTCATCCGCGTAAATAATTACATCGGAACCTGAACAGAGACCAACAAGATAATCCAGATCCCTCAGGCGCTCCTTATGAATTATGAGGCAATCAAGTGCATTGCAGACACTTACACGCCTTGTTTTCGCATTGTTGATAATAAGACGTCCAATTTCCCTGTCACCATCCTCATCGAAATACGTATGACAGATGCCTGCACCCGTTTCTATAACCTGGATTGAGGAATTTTCTCTCACAAAATCGATGAGGCTCCTGCTGCCGCGTGGTATTATCAGGTCGACATACTCACGTGCATTCAACAGCTGGTTTGTTTCATCACGTCCGGCAGGCAGAAGACTGATCATATTCTTATCCAGCCCGTTTTCTTCAAGAACCGACCTTATGATATCAACTACTGCCGTGTTTGAGTTTATTGCGTCACTGCCACCTTTCAGGATACAGGCATTCCCTGATTTCAGGCACAATGCGAAGACATCAAATGTCACATTTGGACGAGCTTCATAAATCACTCCGATAACACCAAAAGGTACTGAGATTCTTGAGATTTTCAGTCCATTGGGACGGACTTCCCTGGAAAGGACCCGGTTCAGCGGGCTGGGGAGTGAGGCTACATTCATTATATCTGCTGCAATCCCCTCAAGACGAACTGCATTCAGCAACAACCTGTCATACTTGGGATCAGACTGATCCATTAATGTCAGATCCTTCTTATTCTCATCAATAATGAAGGATGATTTGCTAACAGCAGCCTCAGCAACCTTTACCAGAATATTGTTTATTGTATCGCTGTCAAGTACAGCTAACTTCCGGCCGGCTATTATTGCTTCTTTGAATATATTAGTGCAATCCATTTACATTTAGCTTTTCCTGAACGATTCTCAGAAATTTATATTCCCTCTTATTTTATCATTAATTACAAGATAATCATAGTGAATGAATGGTTTACTATGCTTTTCTCCAATATTCTGTTCAGCTTTTTTGGAGTCGAACTGAGCTATTCCCAGACCCACATTATTCCCCTTTTTATCAATTATCCTGACAATATCACCTTTTTTAAAGAATCCGTCGATTTTAGATATCCCAATCATCAGAAGGCTGGTCGCCTTTTCACCAAGCAGGGCTTCCCGCGCACCGTCATTTACAACTACCGAACCCTTTGCAAAGGTGTCGGAATGTGAAAGCCACTTTCTTACTCCAGTTTCTTTCTTCCTGCTGGCAACAAAATGGGTAAAAGGAACATCCTTGCCCCTTATGATGTCCGTGATAATTGCTTCGCGTGTACCATTGGCAATAAATACGTCTATCCCCTGAGAGGCAATTTTCTTTGCTATGGTGTATTTTGTCATCATACCACCCCGACCAAATCCGGATTTCTGAACGGATATATATTGATTAAGATCCTCTGAATCCTCATCGATCCTTCTGATAAGTTCTTTCCCATCCTCTCCCGGCATTACCCTTGTATACTCCATCAACATTTGTAAGGATAAAAAGGGATTGACAGTCCATCATTGAGGAGATTAGTCCAGACAGCTCATCATTATCAGTAAACATCAGCTCAGTCGATAGATATGGAATCATTTTCATTTACGATAGGCAGAACCTTGTTCTCCAGCATAGCCAGGATGCAATTTTTCATATTCAAATAATGGCTTCTGTCTCTGAAACTTTCTTTGGCAGCAAGCAGTTGACCTGCCTGAATTCCGTATTTGCCAAATAGAAACTGATAGCTCGACATAAGTTTTACCTGGCCGATGGCAGCCCAGATCTGTTTGGCTGCCACAATATTCGTCTTCCTGGAGGGGCTCACGGAACTACGGCCCGCTGCCACTGCACCTGATGTAACGAGTATCACCTCGATCCCCTGCTTGTACAGAATAGCGACATCCTCAACAAGCGTAAAATTCTGCCCTCGCTGAGTGAACCATCGCTTTGGGTAATTACATTGCTCCCCACCTTTACTGGTGATTCTTCCGAATCTCGGTCTATTCTTCTTCAATTTGTTACTATTATCGCTTAATATTCTGCAAATTGCTGCAAATTTAATACAAAAAACCAATAGATTATAGTTAACCTTAATATTTAAGGTAATACTTACAGAGTCATAATCAACCAATTGTTTCCTGCATTCAACACTTAATTTCCTGTTGAAATATTGTTTTACAAGTTATTAAGCCGGCCCTACTGAAAACAAAAAACTGACAATTATCATGGTTTTGATTGATGTGCTGTATTCCAGCCATCACTGCAAAGATAAGAAGAATCCATGAATGTGGTTATATCTGTGATAATGGCTCAACTATAATTTCACAAACCTTATTGCTTTTATGATTCCTGCCTGGTCCTTCATTTTCTTTATGAGTTTAATGCCCAGATTTTCTGAACCGGATTGAAGAGTAACATTACCTATTGTCATCCAGGTCCAGGTCCGCTCAGAGGATTCACCGCGTTTGACATAATCCCGTTCAGGGAGTACCATTGATTCAAATGGCTCTTCAATAGTAAATGGTATTGATCCCGATCTGGAATAGAAGATCATTTTACTGCCAGTTTCACCGGGGGGACACCCATACTCAAGTTCTACCCTGTAGGTGCCTGAATATTTCAGATTTAGCACCCAAAGAATTGAATCTCCATCCTGCTGCCAGTTTTCAGTATGTGCCTGATTCGGATATATACTTGAGTATTTTATCTTGCCCGACAATGCTGCATCCTGTACAGGAAGAGTAATCTTCTTTTCACCCGGGAAACCTGCATCAATAGTATTAACCGGCCGATAATTATCAACAAGCTCCCCTTCCCATTCTTTATAAACGGATAGAACCGATGATGTAGTTTCCCTGTCGGTTGCTGAAATATCAGTATTTTGAAAAGGATCAATATTCAGATCATAAAGCGCAGTATCAGTATTTGAGACAACCAGACGGTACCTGTCATTCCGTACAGATCCGTTACATGACGACAACGGCTGATTTGCCTGTCTTGAAAAGATATACCTGTCGAAAGGAGTCTCTATTCCTTTAATAATATCTGTGAGATCCTTTCCGTCAAAAGGCCTGACGGGATTATATTCAATGTTGCACAATCCGAGTATTGTCGGCAGAATATCGATATCCTGGCTTAATTGTGGTGTGGATCCGCTCCTGATAACGCCAGGCCATGAAACATAAAATGGCACACGAACTCCTCCTTCATCTACCGACCCTTTTATCCCTTTCATTCCGCCATTATAACGGACAGTATTAGGCCCGTTATCAGAAAGGAAAATGACAATTGTATTATCCCTGATTTTCAAATTATCCAGTTCCTGAAGAAGGGCTGCAATATTATCGTCCATATTCTCTACCATTCCGTATACGCTTGACAAAATATTGTCTGCTCCTTTCGATTTATATTTACTGAAATACTTCTCTGGTACCTGAAATGGTGAATGGGGGACATTATAAGCAACATAGCAGAAGAATGGAACATTTCTGTTTTTTTTAATAAAATTAATTGCCTGCACAGTGAAATAGTCTGTCGAGTAACCTGACGATCTTATATCGTCATCGTTGTGCAGATAAGTAGCGTCAAAATAGTAACCCAGGTGGCCAACACAAAATCCAACAAATTCATCGAATCCCTGTCTGTTGGGATGTTGCTGAAAATATCCGCCATTATGCCATTTCCCAAAACAACCCGTTGAGTATCCTTTTTCCTTAAATATTTCTGCAATTGTTACTTCATCTGTATTCATATTTTCAAACCCCTGGGTCACAGATGAAACTCCTGTACGAAGAAAATAACGGCCGGTAAGCATTTCAGCCCGTGTGGGAGCACAAAGCGGACAAACATAAAACCTGTCGAACCTCATGCTCTGTGAAGCCATCCGATCAATTGCCGGAGTTTCAATGATCTTGTTGCCATTAATATGAAGATCTCCCCAACCCATATCGTCAGCGAGGATCAACACAACATTTGGCTGAAGTGTCTGAGCCATTATGCACTGATTTATACATAGTATAATAACTGCCCTGAATAAGATCCTTCCAAGAGATATCATTTACACCAGTTTTTAAACATTATTATACAAGCGTTTATCTAGAACAAATAAGCCAATCCGGCATTCCATCTGAATCCCGGGTTGGGTTCAGTATTGGTGGTCAGTGTCTGTGTTGCCTGAAAGAACAGGGAGAGGGGTATTTTCTTAATAGCGGCTGCTATCCTTGGTGAAATGAACAAGCCATCGTTGTTGCCGGTATAATCCAGGTAAAAAAGCTGAAGACTGCCTGTGAGAAGAAGAGCTTTACCTACCTCAATATCAAGCCTCTCATATACAATATTATAGAAGCTCCCGCTGATCGTCCCGTAATCTTGTCCGTTATCACTCCAGTACATTAACGAAAGAATGCTTTTTGGTGAAAATTTAAAAATTGTCGCAATTTCAAAGGTAATATATTGCTGGCCCTGCAATATTTTATGATCCCCTTCATCATATTCACTGAAAAACATTGCGAAATCAACCCCTGTCCTGAGTTCAAATTTAGGTTTATAAATAAGCCTGTAATGAAGCCAGTTATCAATGATCCATGGTCTCAGATTAAGCCCATAGGCAATCTGCCCGTCATAGCTGAACCGTCTTTTCTGCAATGTAAAAGCTCCTATCAGTGCAGGTTTTCCAAGTGAAAAAGCAGGTATCGGAGCCATGCCATTTGTGTTGAAGCTGACGTTGCCGCTGAACTTTAATTTTGTCGCCGAACTGTCCGGATTCTCCTTTGAAAATGTCAGGTTAAATATGAATAAGAACAATAAACAAAATGATACTCTCATTTAAATATGAATGAAAAAATGAAATTAAAAATTAGCTGAACTAATACCTTATAGACTCTCTTTGTGAAACAATATTATCAAATTCTTTTGCCAGATCAGGATCAAACTCTGCTAATTTCTTCCACTCAGCTGAACCATAAACACCTGCCCTGGTGTAATCGAAAGGGGTAAATTTTATTTTTTTTGCAACGGAAAGATTTTTAAAGTGGAAATCATATGCTGACGGATTTACAAAGAGAGGATCAGCAATTACCGAGTGTATATCCTTCCCTGTTTTCTGCCACTCCTTAAACGACTTATCTCCAAATCTGATATCTTTTGACCTGACATCCCAATAGCAGTTATAATCTGACAACAAATTGAATTTATGCCAGTTACTGCTCAGCAGACTTCCCCAGTCAAAAAAGACAATGTTATTTGTAAAGCTGAGAGACCTGTGTTCTTCCACCCGTGTAGCCTGCAGTTGGGCTCTGATATTCAGGGCAAAAATATTATTTCTGATTATATTTTCTTTACCATAATGCTGATGGAAACCTGAACTTTTGCAATCATAAACAAGATTATTCTCTTCAGTGATCCCAAATGATCCCTCATCAGTGTAAAGCCCCCAGCCTCCGTAATCAAAAGAATAAACATGGTGGATAACATTATTTGAGACAGTAGTTCCTTCAGAAGCTCCAAGCGAATATACACCTCCCATATCGCAGAGCTCTCCCCAGCCAAGATGGTGAATATGATTGAACTCTATCATATTTCTTTTTGACGGACTGGGAGTATAACCCCACACCCATCCTACAGAAATACCCGAATACCTTAGATCTGCTATCTCATTATGGGTAAGTTTATTATCACTGGCATTGAAAATGATAATTCCAACTGCTGAAGGGAATATGTTTCCTCCGTTCCTTATTATATTGTTGTCGATGGTTATGTTATTTGTGATTTCATCAGTCACAGGACGGATCACAGTCTCTCCGATTTTTACACCTCCTGCCCCAAGATCGTGCAAATAAGATTGACTGACAGTGCATTTGCTGCATGCCCTGCGGAACCAGAAAGCATAGTTGCCGGTATGGGCTACTTCGCAATTCAGGAAGGAGATATTTTCAGCAAAGTCAAGTGTCACAGATGCTCCTATCGGTGAGGCTGCCTGCATTGCTTCATTGCCCTGCGGCGGGAGCTGATATCCCGAGACCTCAAAACTTATGTTTTCAAAACGGATATTCCCTGCCCTTCTACCTGTGGATGAATCGCCCCGGATAACAATGAATTCCTTTAGCACAGGAGCAAAAAATGATGTTGTTTCAATTGTTTCTCCTTTCACCGGGATATAGTAAAGGTAACCCGACCTTTCCAGGTACCATTCACCCGGAGAATCGAGGGCAGAACGGACATTATCAATGTAATATCTCGACTGGCTGTCGATTGTATTCCATGGCTGCATTCCGGTCCCGACTGTACGAATCGATTTGGTACTATCATCAAAGCCGGCAATATGCTTCATTGTATTATCCCATTTGTGGTAAAATGTTATGACGGCGTCCCTGTAATCCTCCGCTGTGAAGCTTCTTATACAGTTTGCCCCGGCGGAATCAAGTTCAATTTCCTGTACGGCGAGCTGAGGCAGCAGTCCGTTTCCTTTTATCAGTACAGATTCGGCCACTTTCTTAATGTTATAAAATCCGGAATTGGGAGTTCTTGCCCTGACAGCCCGCCTGTCATTAACATAGAGCTGATCAAAGTACGAGTCATACCAGGCAACCTGTGGCACAAAAATACGCCAGAGCCCATTATTCACCTTTTCAGCTCCGGTAAGTGGCACTCCACCCCTGAAGATTACTTTTTTGCCCTCCTCTGCTTTAAATGTCAGGGGGAAATCAGAAGTCCCGCTGTCTTCAGCAGTCAGCAGCAATGGCTGAAACATGAAATACTCTCCGGCGAGAGCAATAATTTCAGCAGGAATGGCGGTTTTGCTGCTTTTGCGATATTCCCTGGCTTTGTCACGGGCAGCTGTTAATGTGGCAAGAGGGCTGTCAATGGAACCGGGGTTGCTGTCATTGCCGTCAGGTGAGAGATAAATCTTCTGGCCACTGGCCAGAGTGCTTAAACCAAATATTATAGCAATAATCAGAGAGAGATAGAGTTTCATTTCAGATTGATGTATTTATGTTTTTAAATCCTGTTAACTAAACTGTTTTCCGGTCAGCAATTTCGTTACATAATTCAACAATGCAAAACAGTTTAAACTATTTTGTTATCAAAAAATGTAATAGCAGATACCTTCTTAAGATGTATCTTTGAGGAAGAATCCTGCTGCAGAGCAGCATAATATTTGTAGAAATTCATTTAAAAATTATCTCTGAGGTGCAGAGCACCGTAATATTTAATCTGATGAAAACAAATAATGTTCCTTTCATTAGCCTTCCTGCTGACCCAGTCAGGGTTTATTACCTCTTTTTCACAGCTGATGACAGGTAAAAAACAAATTTCAATTGAATGGCAAAACACTAAACCTTCCGGTTACATTGAGGTCTTAAACGGGAAACTTGGAAAGATCTCAATAGTTGAAGGAAAAGGCAAAATCAGCAATGAATCATTTTACCTTCAGATCTGGCGGCTTTAACCGCCTGGAAATATCCTTCATTGATACTGAGCTTAATTATGGCAGTGGCACAACCGTCGTTTCCGTTCACTCAGGAGATAACTCCTTCTCCTTCTTCCTGAGGGATGTATCTGCCGGTTTCCCTATTTATATTCCTGAATATAAGGTTATTGTTTGCCTTTCTGACGATAAAAGATCATACAATCAGATAGAAAGTGAGATAAAAGAGCGCCACCTCCTGACAAATTTACAGAAGATTGAAAATGAACCGGAAGAGTCATTTGATTCGGCATCAGTTCATACCCGTAATATGACCTGTCCGACCTGGCTGGGCATAAGCCGCGATATAAGGATATTTGAGATCGGCACTCCTCAGGACATGGATATGATAATACCAAAAATGGCCTCCTCCCCTGTCAATATACCCGAAACAAACAATTCAGGTGTAACATATGGCTATATGGCCGGACGGGGACAGAGTGTTGAAAATAACAGGGTAAGAAGGCTCGAAGATGGCGTATTGCCAATCCTGAACACCGTGCAAACCGATGGAGATATCGAATACAGTACGACAACTTTTGTCACAACCGAAAGCTCCGGGCTTGATAAGGATAACCCTATCGGTACACATTACCTGGTTGCTGACAGCAGCAGTTATGGACACATGTTCACACCTGAGCAAAAAGAATCGATGAAATCCCTACTGGTGGAAGAATCAAAAAGAACTGAAGAGACTGTATTATACTTCCGGGCAGTTGCGAAGAATAAATCTTCGGTTCCCAGATATTCTTGGTTCAGAACATTACGACCGGGTTCCGGATGGTGGGAAAAGATAAAATACAGTTATGACAGAAAAACAGGCTTATCAAGCTACTCCTCTCAAAGAGTTTTTGGCGTTTCGAAGTTAAACGGCAATCCGCTTCCGGATGAGGAGATCGCAGTACTTCTGCAGCCAGGGGAAGAAGCTGTATTTGAATTCCGGATACCCCATAAGCCCGTTTCCGGAGAACGGGCCATGAAGCTAGCCTCTCTCTCTTTTGATAAAAAACTGGCTGAATGTAAAGAGTTCTGGAACCAAAAGCTTCAGAATGCCGCATCAATAAACCTTCCTGAAAAAAGGATAGAAGAGATGATCAGAGCTGGTCTCCTGCATCTTGATCTGATCACCTACGGGAAAGAACCTGACGGTACACTTGCTCCATCAGTCGGGGTATATTCTCCCATAGGTACTGAAAGTTCCCCGATAATGCAGTTCTATATGTCAATGGGATGGAATGATGTTGCAAAAAGATCTCTGATGTATTTCCTTGACAAGCAGCATGAAGACGGCATGATCCAGAATTTCGGAGGGTATATGGTTGAAACCGGGGCCGCACTCTGGAGCATGGGTGAGTATTTCAGATATACACATGATACATCCTGGGTAAGAGAGGTTGAACCAAAACTGCTGAAGGCATGTGAGTTTCTTTTTCAGTGGCGTGAGAAAAATAAAAAGGATAACCTCATCGGGAAAGGCTATGGCATGATTGACGGAAAAGTGGCCGATCCGGAGGATCAATTTCACCAGTTCATGCTGAACGGGTATGCTTATATCGGTATTAGCCGGGTTGCCGAAATGCTGGCCGGCATAGATGGAACAAACTCCCTCAGGATCAGAAAAGAGGCAGAAGCCTGGAAAAAAGATATACGGGTATCGTTCTTTAATTCAATGGCAGGATCTCCGGTGGTACCGATCGGAGACGGGACATGGTGCCCGACAGTTCCTCCGTGGACAGAAGCAAAAGCCATGAGGCTGATGTATCTTAACCCTGAGACCTTCATGTCGCATGGCACTTTCACAGTTTCTGATGCAATGCTGGGCCCCCTTTACCTTGTATTCTGTGAAGTTCTTGATCCTGAAGAACAAGCTTCCCGTATGCTGCTCAGCTATCACAGTGACCTTTTCTACCAGAGAAATGCTGCATTCAGCCAGCCCTATTACAGCCGTCATAACTGGGTTCAGCTAAAACTTGGTATGGTCAAGCCATTTTTAAAGACTTACTATAATACGTTTTCTGCACTTGCCGACCGTGAGACTTATACCTTCTGGGAACATCTCTACAAGGTAAGCGTACATAAAACCCACGAGGAGGCATGGTTTCTGATGGAGACAAGGTGGATGCTGTATATGGAAGAAGGGCAGTCGCTCAACCTGCTCAAAGGTATTCCTAGAAAATGGCTGGAGAACGGGAAAAGAATAGAGGTAAAAAACGCGGCAAGTTATTTTGGACCAGTCTCTTTCTCAGTAGTTTCAAATCTCGGTAAAAATAATATCATTGCTACCATTGAATGTGATTCCGACCGCAAACCTGAAGAAATAAAAATCAGAATTCCGCATCCTGAAGGTAAGACTCCATCGAAGGTAACCGGAGGGATTTACGATAAAGCAACTGAAACGGTAACTATTAAACCGTTTGGCGGCAAGGCGGAGGTTAGGATTGAATTTTGATTCAGTTATCATTAAGTTGTCATTAAGTTGTCATTAATAGTCATTAGTAGTCATTAAGTTGTTAGGGCGCATTAGTGATAATCTGCAACATAGGATGCCAGTCGCGCCGTTGGGTTCAATGGAGAAAATTCAAAATAATTGATTTTCGTATCACTTTTTCAAACTGGTTTACCACTGAATGAATTAGGAACGCCATTTATCGAATTCTTCACCGGGGCTGTCGGGGCCGGCTATGCATACTATTTCAGCTGAACTGTAATTATTCCTGATGCGCTTCAGAAATTCGATGTAAGTATTTACGAAGGCAGTTGAATCAAGTGCTGCGGAAAAATCATTCCCCCCAAGGTCTAAAACAACTATCTGTGGCCGGTATCTTTCAAAATTCCATGGAGTTGCACTGTTAATAATTATCTGATCATACAGTTTTGGCATAGTGAATGCTGAATCACCTCCATACCCCTGCCACATTCCGATTCCTGAACGACATACGGTGAGGTATTCGGCATCCAGGGCACGGGAGGTCACAGCTCCATAGGAAAGGTAATTATTTTCTGTTTCATATCTGAAATCCTCCTCCCTGCTTTTGCCTTCATTGCCATACCCACATGTGTAAGAATCTCCAATAAACTCGATAACCCTCTCATTAACGGAAGGCTTATATAGTTTTCTTCCTTTATCAAGTTTGAATCCCCTGAAAGTTGTATTACCACCATGCCATTCTGTCCTGCGGAAAATTTCAAGCGAATGCTTCCTGTCCTCAAGATTGGTTGCAAGCTGGTAGGTGCCATCCGGTCTATTGGCAGTAAGAACAAACATGCTGTCGTCAATAATTACATTGAACATGTTTCTCAGGCTATCATCTTTCAGCATAACTTCAATTGAAGTTCCCTTGAATACCGTACGGATCACACTGCCGGAATACATGAACACCGGACTTGTCTTGTCAGTAAGATCAAATCTGCCGATAAGGGCAATGTTTTTGTTTTCGGCAGAAATAAACGTTTTTGAGCCTGGGGTGTTGCACGAAGATAGAATAATTGTAATCAGCGAAAATAAAAACCAATTTTTCATAAATTAATATTTTAATATTCAGGATTTTACGCGCTCATACATAAAATTTCTTAAAAATAGATCTGCGACAATCTGCGAGATCTGCGGGAAATAAGAAATAGTTTCCCGCAGATTATGCAGATTTAGACAGATTTTAATTGCCGGTGAGCATCAGCTCCTCAATTATACGTGCATTTGCATCTTTATCACCTTCAGCCAGGGTAATGGCATTGTCTTTCATATATACCGACTTGCTCCATAAAATAAGCTTATAATCAGGAAAATACTTTATCTGTCTGTCAATAAATCTCAGTGCCTCTTCCTTTTGGTTTAAGGCGTCATATGACCATGCCGTTACGAGTGTATTAGCCGGCAGGAAATTCCTCACTGTATTTTCAACCTTTGGCTCAAACTTCACAATATTTTTCAGAATAGCATCTGCATCAGAGCTCTTCTTCATTTTCTGGTAGCACATATAGGTCATCCAGTCTTCCAGACGGTAATCAATATCTTCATCATATGGTTTCCCGACACCAAGGTTTTCCGGCCACTGTCTTGCCTCTGTGATAAACTTCAGTGATGCCTTATAGTTTTTCTTCTGCATCATCTGAGCAGCCTGCATCAGCTTGGCTTCGCGGTAAAGCTCATGTCCCTCAGTTGCCCCTTCGGTTGGTATTATATTGATTTTGGTAAGCAAAGCATCCGCCTCCCTGAATCTTTTATTAAGCAAAAGAGTTTTTGCATACAATGATCCGATTACGAAATTATCGGGGTGCTGCTTGTAATAAGGTTCAGCTATTGCCAGCGACTTGTCATACTGCCTGTGATTTATATAAAAGTTAGCCAGCCTCAGCTGATACCTCCACCCATTGTCAATAGATAATGCTTTCTTAAGATCTGACTCACATTGCAGATCGTTTTTTCCTGAAAGGATCTCTGCGCGGCTAACATAAAACGGTGCAAAATCAGCTGTTTCCCCGCACGACATCAGCAGGCTTACTGATTCATCAATCCTGTTCCTGTCCTTATAGATAAGCGCGAGATGAAATTTCAGCAGCCAGTCCTGCTGTCCTGAGAGCAACTGCTCCAGTATTGCTCCTGTTTCTGATCTGAACGGAAAGGCAAAGGCTGGGTTTATTTCAGAACAGTTGACTTTTTTATGCTGCAGGAAGCTTAACCAGTAAATTGTTTCAGCATTCTGAGGTGATAATGAAAATACCTTTTCAGCTTCAGCAAGGCATCCTGAATTGTAATACCATACAGCCAGCTCTATGAAAGTTTCCTGCGGAAGCTCATTCCGGACCATTGAGATGAACTGACTTTTGTTCTCTTCATCAGATTTCAAAAGGTATTTTTCAAACCTTGCAAAATGGTTTAGCGGGTCAAATGACAGAATAGTCTTTAAGACATCTGTCTCTTTGCCTGCATCATTCAAATTACGATAGGTTACTGCCTGCAGTTGAAGAGCTTCAATATTGTACTTGTTATAATCCACAGCCCTTTCGGCAAAGCCAAGTGCCTTTCCGAAGTTCTTTTCCTTCAGGTAAAGCCGCGATAACTCAGTATATGCCGCACTCCGGTATTCAGCTGAAAGAGTGGCAAGACTGAACCCGTCTATTGCGTCTGTAATATTTCCGAGCCTTGCATTCACAAGTCCGTAATAGTAATTGGCAGCTCCGTCGTGGGTGTCAATACTGAGAGCTCTTGTTGCCATTTCCAGAGCCTGGGGATAGAGCATGTTTCGATAATTAAGTTCTGTCATTTTTATTATGGCAGGCAAATAATTATGATCCTTAGCAAGAGAAGCCTTCAGCTTTGTTTCGGCCTCAGGATACATTTTCTGATCCATCGCCTCCTTTCCCTGGATATATAATCCATATGCACTGTTCCAGTCAAAATCAGCAGGTGCATTTACAGGCCTGCTTAAATCACCGGATTTCGGATCTGAATGGTAAATAAGCTTATTGCCTCCGAGTGTGATTGTCAGGTTCTGACCGTTCCCGCTGAATTTAATGGAATCTCCAAAGGTCTTTAAAGGTTCAAGTTTCAGCTTCCTGTTATAAATAACTTTTTGCCCTTCAGTTATTTCAAGCTGGTCATCGATAGCCTGCACCGGGGAAAAATATATCTTAAGGAACCCTCCGTCATTTTTGATATTAAGCGCGCCATATTCATTTGCTTCGACATAGCCTTTTGTACGAAGAACAGGATAAAAATATTCTGTCCAGATATCCGTGGCATAGGGGGCAAAATTAAGATGTTTGAACGGGGTGAACGTAGCTGTGGAGCCATTCTGGTTAAACAACCTCCCTGATTGCATTTCGACATACTGGCCATCGGTATCTGTCAGGAACTTTTCCCAGATCATCCCTTGCCCCGAGAGGCCCCAGATCCAGATTTTCTTGCCAGCCTTATCATCATATGATCCGTATCGCACCATTCCGAATTCGTCATCATGCCAGTAACCACCAGAGAAGTTAGCAAGCTTCCCAAAAACATGGTAAGATTTATATCCTCCGAAATTATTTGACTCATAAAATGAAATGTTTTTACCATTGCTTTTATTAATTGGCCAGTCGGCATATTCACCCTCATGTCCTATATATTTTGTTCCCGGGAATATGAATTCAAGATTACCTCCGGCTTTATAGCCACCGTTCAGCCAATGATAATATGGTTGTGCTATCGGGGTTGAGTTATACCAGAATGTCCGTGTAGTAAAATATGCCCTGTCCTTTGGAAGCCTGACCTCGAGTCTCCAGTTGCTTCTTGTCAGCAGATCAAGAACGCCGACAATACAGCTGACACTGCCGTCAGGATTATTCTGTATAACATAATCTACCGGAGTGGCACAGTTTGGTGTATGTCCTATCATGCCATAGTTCAGTTCCAGGCCTCCGCTGGTATACGGGCCGCGCATTCCTATATCACGGAACTTCACAGCATGGTTATAATAGATAAAAGGCTGGTCAGTTGATTTTTCTATGGCAGTCCAGATTTTGCCTCCAATCTCAGGCAGGATCATCACCTTAATGTAATCATTCTCCAGTTCAACAACTTTCCATGATTTCTGAATTGGTTTATCAGTATAGCCTTCATACCTGAAATATGGATAAAGTGCTGACAGAACAGGAATAGGGCTGGGATCTGAATAAGGATAAGTAGTGAACACCTGCTGGTATTCTTTTACAGTAGCTGTCTGTGCCTGTGCAATACCTGAAATGCAACAGGAAAATATAAAACAACTTGCCACTAGTTGTTTTAGTCTGGAAATGTTAATAGCCATATTTTTATGTTTTAATGATATATAAAGGTATTCTAATTTGCTACACGAAAACAAGATGATTTTATCTATTCAGAATCTCAAACAGTAACTTTAATACTTCCCAATCTGTACCATCCATCATTTGTCTTCCCTTTATTCGCAATAGGAATACTATGCTCGATGGAACTATGGAACACGATTCCCATTTCAAGTTCATATTCCCCAGCACCCAGGTCTTCAGGAATCTGATAGGATATATCAACACTTTTTTTCCCGGGAAGCCATCCCAGAATAGATGTTTCAGTTATTGTCACACCCTGGTAAGCGCCATCCCTGGATTTTAACCTGAAAGCTATACGGTGATCACGGTACGGGGGAGCAATACCAAGGTTCTCCCATTTCATGGCAATCGGGATCTCTGCTCCGGCAGACGCAGATTCATCAACCGAGACTGACCTCAAAACCAGTCTGAATCCAAGCTTTTTAACCAGCCTTTCAATATCAGGCATCCAGTTTGCAGGGATAGAATGGGATTTATTCTGTATAAATGTTGCATGCCATGCGATTGCATCATCGACAACCTCATCGGGTGGTGTAGGGTATCCCCCGAAGGTTCCGCATGGCTCAAGGGCTACAGTCCCGGTTTTCCAGCCATCCGGCATAGCATTGACCATAGGCCAGTATGAATCTGAATGGTGATTCCACCCTACCCCCGGACCTTTTCCGTTTCCCCAACAGTCACCTCTCCAGGCTGAACGGCCTTTGGAGTTGGCATAAATGACATTTGGGTCATCATCAACTAGGGCTGTAAGCGGGGTATTGGGGAACACATCATAATAAAGATCTATTATTGCTTTTCGGGCTGCATCGGATGGCATAAGAGCCGGATCACAATAGTTATGCCATTCGCCCCATAGTCCAACCGACCCGATATCCACAAGGGCCAGGTCGGGATGTCCGTCATATCTTTGTCCGAGGGCTCTTATGAGTTTTTCATGAGCCTCTTTTACAACTGGCTCTTCAATATCAACTTCATAATGAGCTCCTTCCTCAGGGCATGCTGAAAATGTATATTTAATCCCTTTATCAAGAAGCCATTGTGGAATTGTGCCTTCATGCCCTGGCCATGACAGCATTACGCGGAAAGCCAGCGCCTGATTGGCCTCCCGGCACCTGCCCAGCCATTCATCAATCATATCAAAAGCATACTGACCCTCCATAGGCTCAAGGTCTCCCCAGGTCCAGCGCATATATGCACAGCCTGATTTAAATGGCAGGCCTGCCATCGACGGATCATCCTGGGCAGTCCGGAAAAAAGTCTGCCATCCAACTCCCGGGATCTGCAGAAATCCATCATCTTCCTGCAGCGGATCATCCTGGGGATTGTCTGCCGGAGAACAGAGACTGAGCAGGCAAATCGAAAATATGCTGAATAAAGAATTTTTTATTGATATCATATCCCATTAGGTTAGTTTATGTGCAATTGTTTTTTTCACGCTATTTAACAGAGATTACATTACATCTGCCAGGTGCATATTCAACATTAATTAGCCTGGTTCCCGCCATAATCTGAACCGGCAGCCGGTTCCCGTCAAAATCAGTCCGGCGGATCAGGACACTATCTTCCAGGGCAAGTCCGGATATTACGGTTCCAGGCTTATCCGGAAGATCGAATGTAACCGGAATGCCACGATCAAGGAATTTTCCGTATTGCTGGGCGTCAGCATAAACCTCATGCAGCAACCTCACCTCCTCAGGATATTCATTTTCCATGCACCATAAAAAGAGACCATCACTTCCCCTCAGAAGCATATGCCAGAGAAGTTCCTGGTAACATTCACCGCTTAGCTGCGTTGCTGTGCTGTCTGATCCATCTCCTGTAAAAATTGTATGCCAGTGTACAAAACTTATAACTGGTATTGCTCTGGGTGTACTCTTTCCTGCATTCCCGGCATTAAGAAGCATATTATAGAACCATCTGTAGTCGCTGTTTTCAAAATCATACCATTTATATATACCTGACCAGGGATAAACAACCGGCATTGCAAAAGTGAAACCTGTCAGAGGAAAGTCGTTATACCATTTTCTGTATTTTGCATGCTGTTCTTCCCTGAATGGCTGACCTTCAACATAGTATTCAAAATAGTCGTACCAATACCTGTAACCGTCATTCGGGTATACGGCATAATTTCCTACAAGCGCATGAGGGAAATTTTGCAGGACCGGTTCACTATATGCATAACTTTCCAGGTATGACCTCAACTCGCGCATTCGCTTCTGAAACGCCGTGAAGGTAAAATCCTTTCCCAGATGTTTGCAGCATCTTTTGCATTTTTTTGAAGCTTCAAAGGCCCGATTGACTTCCAGTGGACCGTCAATTTCCCAGTCGGTAAAGATGAAATCAACAGGTAAGCCTTCTCTTTTATACCGGTCTGTAAATTGTTCCACCCGTTTCTTTATCTCTTCTTTACGTGAATCAAGTGCAAACGGGCACCCCATTTTATGATCTCCGAAACTATCATCAAAAAACGGATTTCCATCAGCGTCAATGTGCGCTGTTGATTCATCTCCGTTGAAAAATGAATCGAGCAGTTTTGTGGCATCGATGTTGATCCTTTGCCCAAGCTTTTTCTGGGCCTTTGCTATTGGAAGGCATTGAGACAGCACCTTTGATGTATCTTTCATACTCCAGGAACAAACAATTCCAATACCTCTCTTATCCATTTCCACGATAAGCCGTTCCGCCATATCATTACTTAATATGCCCGGGTCAATAGCAGGCCACAAATAAAGCGGCAGCCTGTTCCCGTTATCATACTTTAAAACAGTAGTGTTATCAAGGATGACCTGTATTTTATCAGGCCATCTTGCCTGTTCTTCAACAGGAGCAGAGCATTGAGGCAACAGCATTATCAGGCACAATGCCATGGTTAATAAAGGATTATAGCTTGTCATATCCTGCTTTCTTCATTATCTCATCAACAATTTTAAAATTCAAATTACAGTGACCTAGAGTTTGATCAAATAAGAATTTAACCACAGAGTTACTCGGAGTTTACACGGAGGAACACTGCTAATTCGGATGCCATCAAGTTCAATTTTAAGTCATATAATTTGTTCCGTGTTTTCCTCCGTGTCTTACTCCGTGTTACTCCGTGCAATCAGTGGTTAAAAAAGTCCAGGTACATCCTCATCTCAGGTTGCTATTTCTTGAATTTCAGGATCTCAGCTGCAATTCTCTCACGGGCTGCCTGAATAACAAAAGGATCCTCAGATGTTCCCCACCAGTTTGGAGCAATATCTGATACAATTTTATTAACAGCATCCTTTCCAGCCAGCTTTTCAAGCAATGCGAAATACTCCCAGTCTTCCATCGCGTCACGTACATTTTTCAGGCGTATGGATGATACCGGACCATCAATACCACATGGTACACCCGGATACATAAGGTGACCTCCTCCGTTAAACTGGGAATCAGATTCAGAAAAGGCCGGTAGCAGCCATGGATCCATAAGACCAATTCTGGAATCTGAGATCTGGACTGATGACCAGTATAAAAACCCGCTAATACTATAATGCCAGTTGATCCAGGTTGGTACCCGATATGAGGTGAGTTTTGCGTCGATATGCCAGTAAGGGGAATCATAATCCTTCACCTTTTCGTAATCGGGATGATACTCAGGCGCTCTTTGTGAAAGGGCTGTATATGACCACACTTCATCGCCATGCTTCAGCTTCGAATCAATGGAAGCGGAATCGATGAAAGCGAACAGCGGACACCATATATCTATAGCCGGATCCATATCGGGCCATGAGGGATCCTGTTTGTATGTCTGTTCAACCACCAGGCAGCGGATCTCCGGAGCAGCTTCATGGGCCAGCGCGCCGAGGTCGAGGACAGTCTGATAATTCTCCGACAGGTTGGGTTCATCAAGCATATAGAGGTATGCGCGCTTTTCCCATCTGTTTTCCTTCAGATATTTATAGAAATCCCTGTAGTAATTTAATGCCTTGGAACGATTTGTTGTAGTCATCTCCCTGTATGGAGCGTTTGGAATCTGGAAATCTGTGACATGAAGATCTTCAAGGAATTTTTTAAGCATCTTGTGCTGTTCCGGCATTATCTTCAGTGAACCATCCGGATTCACATGGGGCATAAAGCTCTCCGGGATAGGCGGATTAATCCGATGGGCAGACATCATTTTACAATAATTCAATTCAATTTCCAATGCTCTTTCTGAATTGTGTTCAGCACCGAATACCCCCGGTATCAGCCATGCCACATGACCAAAATGATTCCTGTGAGTTGGTCCGTCAGGGAGTTTGAAATCCCAGACTGTTACTGTAACAGGTATTGAAACTGTTTTTGTAAGGACACTGTCGGTTTTGATGCCGTATTGCTCAGGTACATTGCCTAGAGTGACAGAAAAGACCCCTGTGTATTCACCAGCGGCTGTTCCAACGGGTATATAAACATCAACCCAGATAGGCTGGTTCTGACCTTTGCATATATCAAAAGGTATGGCATACATTTCGAATCCGCTTTTTATGAATGGCTCTCCCCACTTTTTGCGGTATTCGCTAAACGGCTCGATCGGGTTACCAGTCTGCGGATTTATGAACGGGACCAAAGGGTCGGGATATAACCCGGGCGGCAGCTGGGCGCGGGGTGAAGAGCGTCTGACCCTTGCATACTCCTCACGAAAGAATGAAACATTTTCCTTTGCAATGATCCCTGCTTCACCTTTCAGATCCGAGATCTCTGCCCCGGTCACTCTGATATTCTTCTGAATTGCAGCGACAACAACCTGGAAAGATTCCACCTCATTTTTTGCAGCTTTTACTGATGCCTGATCACTACCGAAGAGTTGCTGATCCGGACCTATACGTTCCATACTGTTAAGAACAGTAAGTTTTACTTCCGGAGTGGAAGTTTCCCTGGAACATGCCATTGAGATAAGCAATCCAAGCCAGGGGATGCAAATCGGCCTGAGACAATTTCTAATTTTCATTAATAGTCCTCCTATGATTAATTTGTATTTATTAAAATCTTAGTACTTCTCTATAATCGCTTATACCCCCAACCTAAGGGGCTGTTGAAAATGTCATCCAAATGCTATTTTTGCCTTTGTGATCCTTTGTGAGTCACTTTGTGATCCTTTGTGTTTAAATGATTTAATTTTAAACACTAAGGGCACCAAGGTTAACACTAAGGCACACAAAGGACTTTTTCAACAGACCAACAAAACCTTTCCCCCTTGCCTTGCTTCGCCGAAGCGTCTACGCGAAGGCGAAGGCGAAGGGGAAAATTAGAAAGGGGGTAAAAATCGCAAACAACATGACATTTCCTGTTACCGAAATTATGAAGTATAACACGGCAGGCAGGTTTAAATAATTCTAAATTACACACCCCATTAGTATTTTTGGTATTGAAAGGATTAAAGTTAATAATTAATATGTTTCATCTTTAAATAATGTTTGGGCTTCACTTAGGTCCCAGAACACGTATCATGTTATTCATTTTCGTGACATACATGTAGTTACGTGGATTTAACCTGTTATACTCATTCTGACTTTATGTATATTAGTACTATACTTCTGAATAAAAGTATTATATATTTAACAAAAATTAACAATAGATTTGCTAAATTCAGAATCTTCTGATAAGGGAAAATAAAAATTAGTTAAAGTTTAAAAATGGTTAAAGGCAAATTATCTTTTCAATTCTTATTTTTCTCAAAAACCCTTCTCTTTTATGCAGATAAGATTTTGTAATAACATTAAACTGATGCTTTTGTAAGAAAATTTTATAAGCTTATATAAAACAATTATCTTTCAAAACCATTATTTTTTATTTTATATTTGTTTTTAACTTATAATATTTGCATTTTTGCCTATGGTACATTTCATATAAATACTATATTTGTTAATTGAACACTTTTCAACCTAATTCTAAAACCTAAGATGCATGAAAAAAAAATCGGGATTATTGATCTTATCTCACCGGCCTGACGGGGTCCGTCAGTCGATGAGATTTGCCTTCTTCATTGGACTATTGTCCATGATTATGTTTCTGTCACCAGCCAATCTGAATGCTGCAGTTAAAGTTTCCGGCAGCGATGAGGAAACAGCTCCTCAACAGGTGAAAGTAAGCGGTACTATCACTGATGCAACAACAAAAGAGCCTCTTGTTGGGGTTAACGTTATTGTTGAGGGGACCACTATTGGGGTGATGACCGACGTTAATGGAAAATTCTCGCTCAGCGTGCCAAGCCTCAGCGGAACATTAGCAATCTCCTATATCGGTTATGTAGCCCAGAATGTTCCAATCAACGGGATGACTTCTATAGAGATAGCTCTTGAATCAGATGTCAAGGCTCTGGAAGAAGTGGTTGTAACAGGTTATGGTACAGTCAGAAAAAGTGATTTAACAGGCTCTGTGAGCTCTATTAAAACAGAGCAGCTTCTTCAATTACCAACCCAGCGCGTTGACCAGGCTATACAGGGACGTGCAGCCGGAGTATTTGTCATGAATACAGATGGTTCGCCTGGAGGTAATACTCTGATTCGTATCAGGGGTAATAACTCGATCAATGGCGGTAACGATCCTTTGATTATTGTTGACGGACTCCAGGGTGCAAATATCAACCAGCTTAACCCGAATGACATTCAATCGATGGAGATCCTTAAGGATGCTTCGGCAACAGCAATTTACGGATCGCGTGGAGCAAACGGGGTAATCCTTATAACTACTAAATTGGGAAAAATCGGTAAACCTATCATAGATGCAGGCTACAGTGTGGGTATCCAGAATCTTGCCCGTAAGCTGCCTGTAATGAATGCCTATGATTTTTCCAGGTATAATAATTTTGTCCATAGTTTTGGTACCGGAGGTGGTGCGGTACCGAAATATTATTTTACCGCTGATGATATTGAATATTATAAAACTCACACCACCGACTGGCAGGATGAGATCTATAATACAGGCGTAATGCAGAATGCCAATTTGGCTATCAGTGGCGCAACCGATCGGCTTAAATATATGGTTTCAACAGGCTACCTCGATCATCAGGGAATCTTATTAAACTCAGCCTACAACAGGCTTTCGTTGCGTGCTAACCTTGCAGCTGATATTAACAAATGGGTAGATTTCGGTTTGAACTACTCATATACAAGTGAAAAATACAAATCTCCCCCGTTTGAAGCAAATTTATTTACTGCTGTAAACGATGCTCCCAGATGGTCTTCTACAGAACCGGTTTATGATGAAAACGGGAATTACGCGAGACACAGACCCGGGTATGGTGCTTATGATACATGGAATCCCGTAGCCACTGCTCTGGAGACCACAATTGAGAATCCTACCTACCAGAATAACATTAACCTGTTCCTGAATTTTAAACCGGCAAAAGGACTTACTCTAAAAATCATGGGTGGCGGAACTTTTTCAAATTCCTATAACTCAAGATATCAGAATACCAAAACCCGTGACGGATATGCAATGAACGGGGTCGGAACAATCAGTAATTCCTTCAGCAACACTTATCAGAATACCAATATCCTTACATATGATAACACCGTTGGAATTCACCACATTACATTTACAGGTGTTGCCGAGGAAATATTCAGTTCATATACAGGAAGTTCGATGAGAGGACAGGATTTCCTCGTCGATCAGCTTGGAACTGATAACATGGATGGTGCCAAATCAGTATCTGTCGACTCATGGGCAAGTGAAAGGGCATTGGTATCATTTATGGGACGTATCAATTACGGCCTCATGGATAAATATCTTCTTACCTTAAGTTACAGGGCCGACGGTTCCTCAGTTTTCGGAGAGAATAACAAATGGGGTTATTTCCCGTCCGGCTCTCTGGCCTGGAGAATATCACAGGAGGGTTTCCTGAAAGATTCCGAGGTTGTAACTGACCTTAAATTAAGGGTTAGTTACGGTATCACAGGAAACCAGGGTATCAGCCCTTATGGTTCCCTGGCCACATTGGGTTCATGGTACAGGTATCCGTACAACAACGGATCAAATCTGAATATAGGTTTTGGAATATCAGACATTGCCAATCCAAACCTGAAATGGGAAAGCACTGCCCAGAGTGATATCGGGATGGATATATCCTTATTCAAAGGAAGACTGACATCAACAATTGATGTCTACCGGAAAGTTACAGACGACCTTCTTATGCCAAGGCAATTGCCCGGTTATGTAGGTGTATCAAGTGTTATTGACAATGTAGGATCAGTAGAAAACAAAGGTCTGGAAATAATGATCGGAGGTGATCCTGTTGTCGGAAAGGTAAGGTGGAATACTTCATTTAACGTGACTATAAACAGAAATAAAGTACTTGATCTCGGTGAAGGCATAGAAAAAATAGGATACACACCCACATCCGGAGGATATTCACTTGGTTCAGAATATATGTTTCTTGAAGTCGGTCAGCCTTTTGGACAGATGAAAGGATACAAATTCCTCGGTCTATGGGGCGCGGATGAGGATGCTGCAGCAAGAGAATACGGTCAGCTTCCCGGTACCCCTAAATATGCAGATATAAATAATGACGGGAAGGTTGACGCAACGGACAAAACAACTATCGGATACGGGTATCCTAAATTCACAGCCGGGTGGACTAACCTTGTAACATATAATAATTTTGAGCTTTCTTTCCTTGTAACCGCTTCCTACGGCAATGAACTCTTCAATACAATCAGGATCCGCAGGGAGTCAACATGGGAAGGCAATGATCCGGTATTGTGGGATTACTGGACACCTGAGAATCAGGACACCGATGTTCCGGCTCTGTACGACGGGGGATATGTTGAAGATCAGCACCTTGTGAATCAGTATTATTTGGGCAATTCCTCAGGAGCCACATCAAGATGGGTGGAAGATGCTTCATTTATAAGGCTTAAGACAATAACTCTTTCTTACAATTTTGAACAGAACCTGCTAAAGAAAATCGGATTTGCAAAAGCCAGGTTATACTTCACCGGAACGAATCTTGTGACACTTACCAAGTACACAGGCTATGATCCTGAAATTGCTCAATACCCTGGAAATGATGCTACAATCGGAGTAGATCAGAGCGTTTATCCAACGTCAAGGATGTACACATTTGGTGCAGATTTTACATTCTAATAATATTTAATCTTAAGATCATGAATAGAAAAAAATCGAATATACTTTATCTGGTACTGTTGTCAGGAGTGCTGCTCCTTCTTACTGCCAGATGTGCGAAACTGACAGAGAAACCAACGGACTTTGTCGGTCCGGATAACTTTTATACCACTCCTGCACAAATTGAATCTGCTTTCACAGCTACAATGGATGTGCTATATGGTGGATGGACATTCTACGACTGGTATAACTATCCTCAGACATTTTCAAGTGATGACCAGGTGTATGATGGTGATCTGGTAATTGGTGATGATTTCGGCAATGATTGCTGGTCAAAGCATTACCAGGCTATAGCTAACATTAATCCTGCCATCAAGGCTCTCAATGATGGAAAACTCACTACAACCCCACAGGAAGATCAGGATATTCTGATGGCACAGGCAAAATTCCTGAGGGCGTGGAACTATTTCATGCTGGTACGCTATTATGGCGATGTACCTCTGATTATAGAGACAACAGATCCTACAAGTCCGGATATAATCAGATCACCCGTTGCTGAGGTATATGACCTGATTGTAAATGACCTCCTTTATGCCACACAAAAGCTTCCGGAGGTATGGGGCTCAGAAAACAGGGCTCGTCCTGCTGCAGATGCTGCAAAAACTCTTCTGGCAAAAGTTTACATTACAATGGCAGGCTATCCGACTAATGATCCCTCCAATTATGTAAAAGCAAGGGACATGGCAAAACAGGTAGTAGATGGCGGCAATTATTCCCTTGTACCAAATATTGAAGATGTCTTCAAGCTGGAGAATGAATATGCCGGTGAATTCATGTGGAGCTTTCATAATTCCCAGGAAGAGTATGTAATTGAACCGCAAATATTTCTGCCGGGTGAAATGGCAGGAGGATGGGGTGATGTTAAACCTGAAAAGCTCTGGGCTGACGCCTTTCCCGATGAACCACGCAAAGCGGCTTATCTTCTGCTTGATGACCCATGGTTCGGAACGGGAACTACATACGTTGACTGGGGGACAAATGCACCTTTCCTCAGAAAATACCTTTATGATACCCCGGAGAATATGGAAAAGAACGTGTCATACCAGAGTCAGCCAATACTTCGGTTTGCTGATGCCCTCCTGCTTTATGCTGAGGCAGAAAACCAGGTCAGCGGCCCGACACAGGCAGCATGTGATGCTGTTAACCAGATCGTTAACAGGGCAACCGGAGGTGTGCCAAATGCGGCTGACCCGTTGTTCACCACTGCAATGTCAAAAGAGGAATTTGACGCTGCCATCATTCAGCAGAGAAGCTGGGAATTGTGCTTCGAATATGATCGTTGGTTCGATATTCAGCGAAAAAGGATTTTGTATGAAGTAACCGACCCTGATTATCAGCAGAATTATAATATCGAGGATTATCTTTTACCTATTCCTCCGAAGGATCTGCGACTCAATAAAAATCTTATTCAGAATCCCGGCTATGCAAATCCCAATGGTAAGTAATGTTTCAGACTTAATAAATAGTTAAAAAAAGCTGCCGGTGAAAGATCCGGTAGCTTATATTTAACCTTTGTTCAAAAAACATTTTATTACCTGTTTATACTAATTTTAATTTATTCAGTTATGAAAACATATATCAGAACTAACTTATCGAAATTTTTAATCAAAAAACGAATATTGCTGATTAATTCATCAGTTTTTATTATGCTTATGACATTAGTGACACCAGGTTGTATTGAGGAAGACTATCCGGTACGACTGGTATACCCTGAATTAACTACCGCAGCAGCTTCCAATATAACGGCATCATCGGCAACCAGTGGTGGCGAGATTACTTATGATGGTGGTATAGGAATAACCGCCCGGGGAGTATGCTGGAGTGTATATGCTTCTCCCAGTATAGCTTTTCCTGATTCAACAACTGTTGATGGTACTGGAATTGGACAATTCTCAAGTAATATAGATGGATTACTTGCAAATAAAACCTATCATATCAGGGCATATGCAACCAATCCTGAGGGAACTGCTTACGGACAGGATATAACAATTGTTACTGCTGCTCCATAAAAACACTTCCAGTTAGACGAACGATCAGAATAATTAATTTTTTAACAAACGCTGCATTAACATGAGGAAATAGTATTCTCATGTTAGTGCAGCTATAATTTCGAATAGTTAACATCCGGGATAAAAAAATCCGAAAACCTGAAAGCTGATACATGCCGGGATAGAAATTCCATCTACCTTCGTGAAGGAAACAGAAAAGTGGCTATTTTTATAGAGATTTAGTCAGATTGCTATAAATGGCCCTTAAAAAATAATTTATGGGAAATTCAATCTCTTTCAGGCTTTTATTCCTGCTGGCAATTGCGGGAGCAATTTTACCATCCTGCAAGCCACGGGATCAAATAAAAGTATCAGAAAAAAACAGCCTTTTCCGCCCGGTTCCTCCGGAGCAGTCAAAAATCTTGTTCACAAACCAGCTTCGCGAAACAGACAGTGCCAATGCGATCTTTTACGAATACTATTACAATGGAGCCGGACTGGCTGTTGGTGATCTGAACAATGACGGTCTCAGTGATATTGTGTTTGGCGCCAATATGACTCAGAGCAGGATATACCTGAATAATGGCGATTTGTCATTTACAGATGTCACAAAACAATACGGTATTAACACAACCGGGAAATGGATAACCGGTGTCAGCCTGGTTGATATTAACAATGACGGGTGGCTCGACATCTACCTCTGTGCCGCAGGAAACATTGATTATGATTACCATAATTTGTTATATGTCAGCAACGGAAACAAAGAGAATCTTGCCTTTACAGAATGTGCTGCTGCTTCAGGCTTAGATGACAATGGCTACTCATGCCAGGCGGAGTTCCTTGATTACGACCTCGACGGCGATCTTGACATGTATCTTGTTACAGCTGCGTCTGACAATACCAAATAAGAATGCACTACGCCCGCGTAAAAACGACGGATCCATGATCAATACCGACCGGCTATACAGAAATGACGGAATAAATCCACTTACAGGCCTGCCTCTTTTCCGTAACGTATCAAAGGAAGCCGGTATAACCTGGGACGGATTCGGGCTTGGCGTGGCTGTCTGTGACATTAACAGTGACGGCTGGCCCGATATCTATGTCGGAAATGATTATATATCTAACGACCTGTTATATGTAAATCAGAGGAATGGCACCTTCCTGGAAATGATTAAGGATTATACAAAACATATCAGTAACAGCACAATGGGTGTCGACATTGCGGACTTCAATAATGACGGATTGGTGGACATTTTCTCCCTCGATATGCAGCCGGAAGATTATTACAGGAAAAGAACAATGGCTTTGACAATGCGTGACTATAAGAGGTACCGTAGTGAACTGGAAGCGGGATATTCTCCCCAGTATATCAGAAATATGCTCCAGCTTAATAATGGCGAGATAGAAGGAAGGGTAACCTTAAGTGATATAGGCCAGCTTGCAGGAGTTTTTGAGACTGACTGGAGCTGGGCTCCCCTGTTCGCTGATTTTGACAATGACGGATATAAGGATCTGTTCATTGGAAATGGCATACCACACGATGTTACAAATATGGATATTTCAGAATTGTGGATGAAAACAATCAGGGAAAACCCCGGGATTCAGTTCAGTGTGCTTTATAAACTGCTGAAGACCGAGATGAATAAAATTGGGAACATCAAAAAGCCCAATGTCATGTTCCATAATACCGGAGGTCTGGCCTTTGAGAACAAGACAAATGAATGGGGCCTTGAAAAGCCTTTGTATTCAACCGGTTCTGCATTCTCAGATCTTGATAACGACGGTGATCTTGACCTGATATTAAACAATATTAATGACCAGGCCTCGGTTATTGAGAACAGACTGATAAACAAGGATTCAGTTAACAGGAAAAACCACTATATTTCAATTATTCTGAAGGGTGATTCAATAAACACCGGAGGTATTGGAACCAAAATAACTCTATACTCCGGAGGCAAAAAACAGTATTATGAACACTTCCCTATAAGAGGATTTCAGTCGATGGTTGATCCTCAGATTCATTTCGGCCTGGGCGAAAATGCACTCATCGACTCAATGTACATATGGTGGCCGGATGGGAAAGATCATTCCCTCCGCAACATTCAAAGTGATCAGATTGTGACTGTTAATTATAAGTTGGCAGGTGCTGCCGGGAAACCGCATGTTATCCCTCAAAAGAAAAAACTATTTAACGGCCAGACGGATAAAATCAATATTAAATTCATGCATAACGAACGACCGTTTAATGACTTTGAGATCCAGCCGCTCGTACCGCATCTCTACTCACAGGAAGGACCGGGGATTGCCGTTGGCGATATAAATTCTGACGGTCTGGATGATTTTTTTATCGGAGGGTCAACAAGTTTCTCAGGTATGATATTCACCCAGGAAAAGTCCGGTACCTTCACCTCATACTCCCTGTCCGGTCCTAATAACTATGAGGATATGGGAGCATTGCTATTCGATGCAGACAGTGATGGCGACAACGATCTGTATGTTGTAAGCGGTGGATCAGGATTGCCTCCGGGCAATGCTTTTTATGCTGACAGATTGTATATCAATGACGGCAGGGGACAATTTTCAATGGACAGGAATGCCCTGCCTGATGCACGGGTCTGCGGTTCACAGGTCACAGCAGCTGATTTCGACAAAGACGGGGATCTTGACCTGTTTGTTTGCGGAAGGGTTAGCCTGGAGAACTATCCGGTCCCGCCAAGAAGCTTTCTGCTGCGCAACGACAGCAAGGGAAAGGTTATCCGTTTTACCGACGTCACCGCGTCTGTCGCAAAGGATCTTGAAAAACCAGGACTGATTGCTTCGGCACTCTGGACCGATTTTAACGGGGATGGCTGGCCTGATCTGATACTGGTCGGGGAATGGATGCCTCTTACTTTCTATAAAAATGATAAGGGGAAATTAACAAATGTTACCGCAACAACCGGATTGGATATATACACCGGGTGGTGGAACAGCATTACAGCATGCGACTTCGACAAGGATGGGGATATTGACTATGCTGCCGGGAACCTCGGACTTAACACCCAGTACAAGGTATCACAGAAAGAACCTATGAGGATAATTGCAAAGGATTTCGACAGGAACGGTTCTCTCGATCCGATCTGCACTTATTATGTACAGGGTAAGAGCTACCCGATATATCATAGAAATCTCCTGCTTTCTCAGATCCCTTCGCTGAAAAACAAATTTAAAACTTATGGGGAATATGCCAGAGCCACATTTGATGATATTTTCCCGGCAACCGATATTGCGGATGCTTATGTCAGGGATTGCAGGTTCTCTGAATCAGCCTGGATTGAGAATATTGGCGACGGAACCTTCAAAATGCATTCACTGCCCGTTGAAGCACAGATCTCTCAGGTATTTGGCATTCTTTCAGGTGATTATAATTCTGACGGCAATCCTGATATCCTGTTGACAGGCAATTCCTACTCCTCCAATGTATTCACCGGCCAGTACGATGCCCTTATCGGATTACTTCTGGAAGGTGATGGCAAAGGAGGTTTTGCGGCTGTTCCCGGAAGGGAGAGCGGATTCTTTGCAGATGGTGATGCCAAAGGAATGGCTGAATTAACATTGAAGGATGGAAGCTCCATTGTATTGGTTGCCAGGAATTCAGACAGTCTGAAAGTTATCAGAACATTAAAAAGCTCCATTGAAAACCATCAGAGTCAAAAATGATGAAGTTATCAGCCGAACTGACCTTTAAAAATGGCACGAAAGAGCAGAGGGAATTCTACT
The DNA here is from genome assembly GCA_963782945.1 of uncultured Bacteroidales bacterium. Classification (GTDB taxonomy): domain Bacteria; phylum Bacteroidota; class Bacteroidia; order Bacteroidales; family VadinHA17; genus LD21. The sequence continues at coordinate 3,061 of CAWALO010000019.1, read as the reverse complement.
ATGGCAGCGGATATCTATCTCAGTCATCAAGAGTATGTCCTATACCGGAAGGTGTTGTTTCTGTAACATTTACAACTTATACAGGAGAAACTAGAAAAGTCGTAATCAAATAGAATTAGACCAAGGTTTAGCCCCCCACCCCCCCTAAAGGGGGGCTAATTTCCGTATGACAATTGAATTTCTTAAGTCTTTATTTTACCCCCCTTTAGGGGGGCAGGGGGGCAAAAAAAGGCCAAAAGAAGGTTAATAACTTAAAGTTAACACATATTCATATGAAAAAAATTCTCATAATCACCCTGGCCCTGATTGCCAGCACTCTGTACGCTCAGGATATGAGTTATTCAATCCCGGGCAAGAACACTTATAAGGAAATGCCGAATCCCGCAAAAACACCGGTTGAAGCATGGGCAAAAGTCACCACCGGTGTTAACGTGAGTTTTGCAAGCGACAATGTCAGATATCCTAAAGAACAGGTACCTGCTGTTTCCTCCAAAGAATGGACAATAAAAGCATGGAAGGGTGAAAAAGTCCACACTCAGATCCTTGTCTGGACAAATAAAAAAATACCTGAACTCAGCTGTCAGACCGGAGATCTTTCAGATGGGAAGGGTCATAAGATTAAAGGTGAAAATATAAAGGCTGCATTTGTAAGATATGTTATGACTGATGAATTCGGTGAAGGCTGCGATGAAAGAACTCCTGAAAAATATAGTTCATCTCTTGTGGAGGACCCGATCGATATCACCGACAAGCTTCCTGTCGAGGCTAATACTGTGCAGCCGGTGTGGCTTTCAGTTAATGTCCCATCTGATATTCCTGCAGGGAAATATACCGGTACTGTCAGTGTAAATGCGGAGGGAAAACATAACCTGAAGATAATAGTTGATGTCAGTAACCGGCTTCTTCCTCCTCCCTCGGAATGGAAATTCGATCTTGACCTATGGCAGAATCCTGATCCCGTTGCAAAGGTTCATGATGTTAAATTATGGAGTGACGAGCATTACAGCCTTATGAAACCATATTACACAATGCTGGCTAATGCAGGACAGAAAAGTATAACTGCTTTTATTATTGACCAGCCATGGGGGCCGGACCATGTTTATTACAGGGATCCGACACTCATTAAATGGTCCAGGAAAAAAGATGGAAGCTGGTCGTACGACTACTCAATTTTTGACCGCTATATTGAATTTGTAATGAGTTGCGGTATTAACCAGCGGATAAATTGTTATTCAATGGTTACCTGGAATCTTTCTTTCATCTATTTTGATGAGGCTAAAGGAGATACTGTATCTGTTACCGCCAAACCCGGTTCTCAGGCATACAATGATCTCTGGGAGCCGATGGTAAGGGATTTTACAAAACATCTTAAATCAAAGGGATGGTTTGGCAATACAACAATTGCAATGGATGAGAGAGATATGGAAAGCATGCTTGCTGTAATGGCGCTGCTCAAACGAATAGATCCTGAATGGAAAACTGCTTTGGCAGGAAGCTACCATCGTGAGATAGCAATGGATATATATGATTACTGCGTTATCATTCATGATAAATTTGAAAAGGATATTCTTAAAGCGCGGAAAGAGAAAGGAATGCCAACAACATACTACACTGCCTGCGGGGAAAACCGGCCCAATATGTTTACCTTCTCCCCTCCTGCCGAAATTACCTGGATAAGCTGGTATGCAGCTGCAGAAGGATTCACGGGATATCTCAGATGGGCTTTTAATAACTGGACCAAATCAACTCTGGAGGATACCAGGTACAAAACATGGCCGGGAGGCGATTGTTACCAGGTATATCCTGGTCCGAGATCTTCAATCAGGTTCGAAAAACTTATTGAAGGTATTCAGGATTTTGAAAAAATAAGGATCCTGAAAGAGCAATTTATCAGGGAAAAAGATGAGAAACATCTGAAGGAATTAAATGAGGTGCTGTCAACATTTAGTGAGACAAATCTTGAAACCATTCCAGCCGGGGAAATGGTAAACACAGGGAAAGTGTTCCTGAACAGATTCTAGAGACCGGGGTATTCATTTTGATAATAATAATTATTAATAAAACAACGTCACTCATGAGAACACAAGCAACTTTTTCATTCATTGCCAGGCGCTGCCTCAATAATGTCAATATACTCCGCAGTCTCCTGGTTGTTATTTTTGCCCTGTTACAATCCTCCTCAGTCTGGGCCCGGCAGGCTTCAGCTAAAGGAGATTTTAAGGTATGGGCCGTTCCTGCGGAACAAAAGGTGCGTCCGAAAGACAAGCCGGAAACAACAAACCTTGTATGGTCCGGTGAAAAAAAGCTTATTACAGTTGCGGGAGCAGGCAATGAACATGTTCCGTTCCAGGTTGTAATTTCTGCACCGGTACCTGAAGGCTGGAGGCCAAAGGCACCGGATGGATTTTTTATTACAGTTAGTGATCTGGCATCTTCAAATGGAAAATTAATTCCACAAAAACAGGTAAGTCTGTTTCTTGAACATTATATCCAGATATACGCAATGTCAAGTCCTGTGGGAGCAACTGGTTATTGGCCCGATGCTCTTGCCCCTCTTAAGGAATCATTCAGCATGCAGGCTCAATATGCTGTTGTCGGGAACAGGCCCATCTGGGTAGATATCACAATTCCGACTGGAACTGCAGCCGGTAAATATTCCGGAAAAATAACTGTATTTAAGGATGGAAATATCCTGGAAACTCTTGATCTGCAACTCGAGGTATATAACTTTTCTCTTCCTGAAGAGACCCATCTGATAACATATTTTAACATTTCCAAAGGGGAGTTGGGAAGACTCTACAATAAGCCGGTATCAAATCCGGAAATTGAACAGCTGTCCCAGTCCTATTTCGATATCCTGTCGACTCACAGGCTTGAGACCTGGTTCAATGAGCCTCTGGTTCCGGAACTAAAGCTCAACGGAGAAAATGTTGAACTCAAATTCAATGAGCAGCGGTACGACTATTATATGAATAAGCTGAAAACAAAAAGGGTAATTCTTGAGTCAGGTCCTCATGAACTGGTGAGTCAGTTAAAAGCTGAACCATTCTCACCTACCTTC
>CAWALO010000018.1:0-413389 GCA_963782945.1 uncultured Bacteroidales bacterium | reverse complement strand
TTATTGTAACCAGCAATAACGGTTCAGATAAAATGTATCCGGGGATGATCATTACTTATAAGGTAAGTCCCATTCTTGGTATAAAACTTAATTGGATGACAGAAATTACGCACATTAAAGAGTATGAATATTTTGTTGATGAGCAAAGGATTGGTCCCTACTCAATGTGGCATCATGAGCATAAAATTGAAATAATTCATGGAGGAGTATTAATGACTGATATAGTTACCTATCAGCCTCCATTCGGTTTTTTTGGTGCAATTGCGAATGCTCTGATCATAAAAAAACGGCTTCAGCTGATATTTGATTACAGATCAGGTGCTTTGGAAAAAAGGTTTGGTAGCATAAGTTTAACCTGATAATTTTTAATTGGCTATTTTTAAGCCTTGTAATTGATATTTATTGATAAATTACTTATTTAAAATTAATATTAGATCATGAAGAATAGATATTTGCTTTATTTAATATGTTTTATATTTATTGTGTCTTCTAACTTTTCATCCCTGAATGGCCAGGCTTCTTTAGACCTGGAGACAGGCGCTGTCGGAACCGGTTACAATAACGTGCGGATTCCAGGAGACCAGGGTACTCTCTTTTCCTTAAAAGATGATTTGATTTCAAAAACAGAAATTTTCTTCAGGCTGAGAGTAAATTATACAATAAGATCCCGGCATACTTTATCATTGCTGTATGCTCCGCTTGAAACTGTCTCGAACGGGAATGTGCAATTTGATATTTTTTTTGAAGGTGTAACTTTTCCCGCAAATACAGAACTGGCAGGCACCTATAAATTTAATTCATACAGACTAACATATCGATACGAAATTGTACTTAAGCCGAAGTTTGAATTCGGGCTTGGTTTTACTGCAAAAATAAGAGATGCCAAGATAGCACTGGCTTCTGCAACAATGGAAAGTGAAAAGACAAATGTGGGATTTGTACCAATTATAAACTTCAGGATGTTATGGAAGCCATATGAAAAATTTGGCATCCTTTTGGAAGGTGATGCTCTTGCCGCACCACAGGGAAGAGCTGAAGATGTACTGATTGCAGCAACATACCGCGCCTCTGACTGGCTTGGATTAAAGGCAGGATACCGCATACTGGAAGGTGGTGCAGACAATGATGAAGTTTATAATTTTGCCCTGTTCAATTATGCTTCTGTAGGTATTTTAATATACCTCTGAAATAATTATTCTTACAGATATCTGTAAATGAGTAAACTGACAAGATATTAAATTGAATAAAAGAAGAAGAGACTGGCAAACTAAATGAACTATAGTATTATGTTATCAATTAAAAATATCTGGCTTATATCATTCATCGTATGGGGATTGCCTCTTACTTTTTACCGGAGCAGGTTTCGTAAGATTGTATACCAAACTGATAACTGGACTATCAATATCAAACCATACTTCTGGAAAGAGATTAAAGCATTATTTGGTAATATGTATCCTGAGAATAAGAATTATCTCAAATTCAGGAATTTTTATCGTTTTTATCTCTTCATTTACCTGCTCTTATTTACATCTTATTTAACCTTCAGTCAAAATAATACCATGAACGAAATCAAAATCGGAAGCAACATTCCAGAATTTACCCTGCCTGATCAAAACGGAAATTTGTTTGACATCAATTCTGTTCTCGGCAAAAAGAATATAGTGATTTATTTTTATCCAAAAGACGACAGCCCCGGCTGCACAGCTCAGGCCTGTTCATTCCGCGATCAGTTCGAGGTTTTTACTGAAGCCGATGCAGTGATAATAGGTATCAGCGGCCAATCAGTTGAAAGCCATAAGGAATTTGCCGAAAAACACAGACTCAGTTTTACCCTTCTTAGTGATGAAGGAAATAAAATACGTAAGATGTTCGGTGTGAAAGCCAATTTATTGGGTCTGGTGCCTGGCCGCGTAACCTATGTCGCCGATAAGACCGGGAAAGTGATCTATATCTTCAACTCTCAATCACAGGCCGTAAAGCATGTGGATGAAGCATTGCGAATATTGAAGCAGAAGTAGTATTCAATAATTATAAAAAATAAATATATGAAACCGGTAGAGGTTGGAGATGTTGTCCCTTTTTTTTCTCTTTTTGATCAGAATGGCAATCTGTTCGAGATCAGTACTTTCCTTGGAAAGAAAAAGCTGGTTGTCTTTTTCTACCCCCAGGACGGAAGCCTTAACTGTACAAAAGAGGCATGTTACTTCCGCGATCTTTCAGATGTATTTGACGAAGCCGGAGCAGTCGTTGTAGGTATCAGCGGACAATCGGTCGCGAGTCATAAACAATTTGCAGAGCAGAATAAGCTTAATTATACCATTCTAAGTGATTCTGAAGGCATTGTCAGGAAACTCTTCGGTGTTCCCACAAAGATTTTCGGATTGGTTCCCGGACGTGTAACCTATGTTGCAGACAAATCGGGCAAGGTAGTTTATATCTTTGAATCGCAAACCGACGTCATGCGGCATGTTGATGAAGCACTGAAAATCTGCCTCCTTTTGAAGAGGAGTGACGTATCTGTAACCTGAATTATGAAAAAAACCTCGTTTTCATTTTTCATTATATGTGATTGCCGCTCTTTGATCGGATCGGGATGCCCATAACTGACGTTCAGGATAAAGCAAAAACTGCTGAAGAAAAAAGTAAACTGAGCCCTGAGCCCTGAGCCCTGAGCCCTGTAGCCCTGAGCCCTGAGCCCTGAGCCCTGAGCCCTGAGCCCTGAGCCCTGAGCCCTGAGCCCTGAGCCCTGAGCCCTGAGCCCTGAGCCCTGAGCCCTGAGCCCCTCCAGGGAGGGGAACCTTACTCTACAGCATCCTGCATCCTGCACCCTGATACCTGCTGCCTGCCGCCTGCCGCCTGCCGCCTGCCGCCTCTAAGTATTAATACCCCATATAAATAGGCTTTAAGCTTCTTTTGCTTCCTTTCAATATGATTTACTTTTGTGTTAATATATTAACATTTACTCTGAAATCAGGCTGATGGAAAAGCTGTATGATATGCTTTTAAAAGATATAAGGTTCGAAGAGGGCCTTAATGCCTGTATGAATTGCGGAGTATGTACAGCGATTTGTCCGGCTGCAGAGTTTTATAATTATGACCCCAGGAAGATTGTTGACATTGTACAGGGTAAGGATAATGATGAGATAAAAGAACTTCTTAAATCAGAGGAGATCTGGTATTGCGGCGAGTGCATGTCGTGCAAGACGCGCTGTCCGCGAGGTAATGCTCCTGGTCTTATAATAATGGCATTGAGGGGATTATCCCAGGAACTGGGGTATTTTACGGAATCAGAAAAGGGCCGGCAGCAACTGGCAATAAAACGAACTGTAGGAGACTGGATACTTAATACCGGTTATTGCGTCTATCTTGATGGCATCAGCACTGCAATGCATCCTGAACAGGGACCTGTATGGGAATGGGTTCAGGATAACAAAGCAGAACTTCTTAACCGTTTAGGGGGCAATTATAAAGGTGATGGTCCTGGCATTCTGAGGAAAATACCTGATGAGACACTTGCTGAACTGAGGAAGATATTCGAAGTGACCGGAGGCCTGGAGAGGTATAATAAGATTGAGGAATTCTCGAAAAGAAAAGCCGGAGAGATGGATATGGAGCTCAATGATGGTCTTGACAGTGAATATTTCAGACACATCTATAAAGCCAATGACGGCACTCATACCAGATAAAGAATTATAAAAGGATGAAGCAGGAAGGAAAACAAGCCGTCTGGAGTGAATACCAGAAAGAGATCGCCGATGATAAATACTTTTATGTAAGAAGTTGCATCAGGCAAAATTTCTTTCCCGGATCTGAAGTGGCATTTCTGAAAATAATGAGAGATGTTCTGAAAAAAGATGTTTATGAACATCCATGTCATACAACATGCTCAGGAATCGGATATCATGGTGATGTGGTTCCTGTCGAAACTGCAATGACGGTGGTTGCCAGGCAGTTTGCGCTGATGACAGAGGCCGGATACACTAATTATGTTCCTTCATGTATAACTTCTTTCGGATTATATACAGAGATCATTGATACCTGGCACCACTTCCCTGAAGTTGAGGAAAAAGTGAGACAGAAGCTAAAAGAGGCGACCGGACGTGAATTTGAAATTCCCGGTAACCTGGCCCACGCAAGTGATGTTATTTATAAATTCAGGAAAGAAATTGCTGCAAAGGCAAAATTTAAACTTATCAATAAAAACACAGGAGAACCTTTAAAAGTGGTTGATCATATAGGCTGCCATTATGCAAAAATGTTCCCTTCAAAAGGAGTCGGAGGTGCTGAGTATCCTTATGTACTTGCAGGAATGATTGAGGAGTGGGGAGGAGAGAGTGTGGATTACCCCGAAAGGCGTCATTGCTGCGGATTCGGATTCAGGCAATACCTGGTTCAGGCAAACCGGGGATTTTCTGTTGCCTGTTCAAAAGAGAAATTTGAATCCATGAAACCTTTCAAACCCGATATGATAATTACCAACTGTCCCGGCTGCCCAATGTTCCTTGACAGATGGCAGTATGTAATTAATGAGATGGAGGGAAAGCGGTATGGTCAGAACGGAGAAGGAATTCCTGTGTTCACCTATGAGGAAGTTGCCGGACTTGTCCTTGGCTTTGACCCGTGGGATCTGGGTCTTCAGATGCATCAGACTGATTGTGAACCGGTGCTTGATAAGATGGGTATTGAATACTCCCCTGAAGATAAATATAATAATAGCATTAATTCTCTTTCAGAAAAGCATCATAATCTGGTAAATGTTTGATAGTAAATGGGTAAGCATGTTGTAGTGATAGGTGGAGGAGTCGCTGGTCTCGAAGCTGCAGGCCGGTTATCAAGAGAGGGGATGGAGGTCAGCCTGCTGGAAAAGGAAGACATTACAGGGGGCCACCTGAACAGATGGTTTAAGCTTTTTCCCGACAGAAGAGACAGCAGTGAGGTAAAGGATTACCTGGATGAACTCATTCATGTTAAGAATATCAGGTTATTTACCAATGTGACAATTGAAAAACTTAGAAAAGATAAGGATCATTTTACAGTATTAACAAATGATGGTAAGGAACTGTTAGCTGATGCAGTGGTCGTAGCAACAGGTTTCGACCTTTTCAAAAGTTCGAGAAAAGAGGAATATGGTTACGGAATTTATGATAATGTGATTACCTCCTCCGACCTGGAAGAGATGTTCAGAAAAGGTGAGATTGTAAAGAGTGACGGCAGTGTTCCGGCTAATATCGGAATTGTTCACTGTGTCGGATCGCGTGATGAAAAGGTCGGTAATCTTTATTGTTCCAAATTATGTTGCGTTACTGCCGTTAAGCAGGCAATTGAGATAAGGGAGCATCTTCCTGAATCAACTGTCTTTTGTTTTTATATGGATATGAGGATGGGAGGAGCGTATTATGAAGAACTTTACAGGGAAGCTCAGGAAGTCTGGGGTGTGAATTTCATCAGGGGTAAGGTTTCAGAGGCAGGCGAAGCAATTGACAAAAGAGTAGTTATCAAGGTTGAAGACACACTTGCGGGGAGACCTCTTAAAATGAACCTCGATCTGCTGGTCCTTATGGCAGGAATGGAAATGTCAGAAGGAGGAAAAACTGTTGCCGGTCTGGCTGGACTAAATACAGGGGAAAACAGATTTTTTGCCGCGACTGACCACCATTACGGAAGCAACAGGAGCAATTTAAAAGGGCTTTTCTATGCCGGAACATGTACAGCTCCGATGAATATTACTGAGACAATTTCGCACGCACGGGCTGCAGTAACCGAGGTTGTTGACTACCTGAAAAAAGGCTGACAGCGATGGAAAAATTTGGATTTACAATATCTAAAGGACGTCAGATAGACTATGAAGCGAATGATCGCAGGATTGCTGAATATATTTATGAAAAGGAGCCTAGTTTCAGGTTATGCATTGAATGCGGAGGGTGTTCAGCAACGTGTACTGCAGGCAACCTGACAAAATTCAGTCTGAGGGAAATTCATATACTCATCAAGCGTGGGGAAAATGATAATTTACTGAAAAGTTTAAAGAAGTGTATGCTCTGCGGAAAATGCACCTTAGTATGCCCGCGAGGAGTCAATACAAGAAATATTGTGGTACTTGCCAGACAGGCATATCAAAATTCAGTCTCATATGCAATTTGATCCGTTTGTCATACCGTTTATTATTGGTTTAAACTTCATTCTGATATATGCAGTTACCAGGTCAGTTATCTGGTTCCGTGAGCTTTCACGGCCCGATAAACTCAGATTGCAGCGAGGTTTTTTCGGTCTGGCCTTTGCCCATAGCTTAAAAGAGATCTTTCTCGAAAGTCTTATACACAGGAAAATTCTTAAAACTAATTTCAGGCTTGGCTACATGCATATGAGTCTGGCCTTCGGCTGGTTCCTTCTTATTTTATTCGGAACAATAGAAGCTGATGTCTTCGGGACAAAGCACCTTAACGCTCCCTACAAAGCTATCTTTTTCAGGTTTTTTAATCCGGAACATGGCAGAATGGGTTTTGAAGCGATCTATGGATTCCTGATGGATCTTATCCTTGCTTTCGTTCTCTCTGGCTTATTGATTGCGGTTACCAAGAGATTCTATTCCAGGATTGTTGGTATGAAAAAAACTACACGATTAAAAACTACTGATAGAGTTGCTCTCACCGCATTATGGCTTATTTTTCCAAGCCGCCTGCTTGCAGAAAGCTTTACTTGCGGAGCTTACGACACAGGCAGTTTTCTGACCGGTTCACTTGGTAGCTGGCTGGCATCGTTTCTTCCGGTTCAGCAAATTGCATATCCCTTCTGGTGGCTCTATTCGCTCTCTTTAGGAACATTTTTCGTTTTACTTCCAATCACAAGGTATATGCATATTCCAGCGGAGATTTTCCTGATATTTATGAGAAACTCCGGCATAAGGACAGGGGATAAGACAGGGAGCTACTCTGAGGTGGAGGTTTTTTCATGCTCTTCGTGCGGCATTTGTATTGATACCTGTCAGCTAAACTATTCAGCAGGCATTACAAATATTCAGTCGGCTTACCTTATGAAAGCGATTCGCAATAATATCCGGGTGGCAGATATAGCCAATAATTGTCTGATGTGCGGAAGATGTGATCAGGTCTGCCCTGTTGGAATTGAACTTAGCCCTGTAAGAATGATTCAAAGAAGAGCCGCTGAAAATGAAATCTCCTACGTAAATTCTTATAAGGGATACTTCAGATCAAGGAAAACTATTCCATTGGAAAAGACAAACGGATCACCTGTATATAATTATCTTCCTGAAGCGGATCCTGAAAAAGTTGATGTAATATACTTTGCAGGTTGCATGACCCATCTTACTCCATCCATCAAAAAGGCAATGGTGAAAATTCTTGATGCATCGGGTTTGAATTATAATTTTATCGATGAGCAGGGTGGTGTATGTTGCGGTCGCCCGTTAATGCTTGCAGGCCAGGACAAGGAGGCGAGGGAACTTATCAATTATAATTCCCAGCTGATTTGGAAATCAGGTGCACAAACTCTGGTTACATCTTGCCCTATCTGCTATAAGGTATTCAGGGAAAGCTATTATCTCGATGTTGAGGTACTTCATCACTCACAGTTCATCAAAAACCTTATTGATGAGAATGCCGTAAAACTTAACTTCTTAAGGAAGAGAGTAGTATATCACACCCCTTGCGATCTCGGAAGAGGTTCGGGTGTTTATAATGAGCCAAAAGAGGTCTTAATGCATATATCCCGACTGGAAAAAAGTAAATTTGAAGACGCATCTTCCCTCTGTTGCGGTGGGAGTCTTGCAAACATGAAAATAGGATCTCAGAAAAGAAACCAGATAGCTAAGAACGCAGCTTCAGAACTGACAAAAACAAATCCTGATATCCTTGCAACGGCCTGTCCTCTTTGTAAAAAGACTTTTACGTCAGCTACTGAAACAAGAGTTTCAGACATTGCTGAGATTGTCGCTGAGGTGTTGGTTGTTCCTCCGGTAAAAAAGATTATCGGAACGAAGATCTTCTCTGGCAGGGAAATGGCGGGGATAAGTTAACAGCTAAGTCTCCAGACTTCGCTTATCGCTTTTCTGAAAATTCCGGATAATCTATATCATCTTTTCTTTCATTAAAGGAAATTTTAGATTTATTTTGCATTTTATTAGGAGTAGCATACTGAATTGTATTTTCACTCGTTATACAAATTGATTAATAATAAAAATCCCTTGCGATGAAGAAAGATTTATTTGTGTGGTTGATGCTGATGGGGGTTGCCTTTCTGGTTTCGTGCAACAATGCGGTCAGATCTGATGAGAACAGGAATATAGTTGCTGAAAACAAAATTTTACAACAGAACGATGGTACGATTTCTCTGAAGATTGATAAAGCCGAATGTTACCATGATATGGTCAATCCATCAAGCAATACAGCGGAATGGAATGTAGTTGTTTCAAAGTCTGGGCGTTATGATGTGTGGTTGTCGAGCTCAACCATGGACACAACTGACCTCCGGTATAAGAATTCAGTTTTATTAAGTATCCGTGACAACAGGTTGGAGACCCTTCCTATTGTAAACAGGGTAGTGCAAAACTCACGCGATGTTTCCAGTCCTTATTATCAGGCTGATTCATTTATGGGTTCTCTCTACATTCAGGATACCGGCATATACAGTGTACAGGTGATCAGTGACAGGGTATTGCCGAAGGAATTGAGAAATAGCAGATCTTCTTCCGATGACCTGTCTACAATTCTATCAGTGTCATTGACGCCTGCAAAACGTTAATGATCTGAAACTGCTTCTGAATCTTTACTTTTGTGGGCAATTAAGATGCCTTTTCGCTGCCTCTTAGCGGTTTCTTGCCTTTATCCATTCCCGTGCGTTGACAAATGCCTTAATCCATGGGGTCACTTCGTCATTTTTTCTGTCTGACGGATAATATCCGCACTGCCATGGAAAATACGCACGTTCAAGATGCGGCATCATAACCAGATGGCGGCCATCTTCCGAAAATAATCCTGCAACATCCAGATCAGAACCGTTTGGATTAGCAGGATAATTATGCCTGCTGAACTTCATGGCAATATTGTATGTCTCTTCAGGGTAGGGGAGAATGAATCTTCCTTCACCATGAGCAACCCATATGCCAAGCTCCATTCCGGAGAGGCTGCCCAGCATAACTGAATTGTTATCCGGAATTTTTACTCCCAGGAAGCCCGATTCAAATTTATGGGATGAATTATGCAAAAGTTTTGGTTTCTTCTCGTGCTCAGGATAAACAAGTCCGAGTTCAATCATAAGCTGGCAGCCATTGCAGACGCCGAGTGAAAGAGTATCAGGTCTTTTATAGAAATTCTCAAGGGCAATCCTGGCTTTGTCATTGTACATGAAGGCTCCTGCCCAGCCCTTTGCAGAACCAAGCACGTCTGAATTTGAAAATCCTCCTACAAATACAATCATGCTGATATCTTCGAGAGTTTCCCTTCCCGAGATAAGGTCGGTCATATGTACATCCTTTACGTCAAAACCTGCGAGATAGAGGGCGTATGCCATTTCCCGGTCTCCGTTGACTCCCTTTTCCCTTATTATAGCGGCCCTTATACCTGATTTTTTTCTTCTTTCGGGTGATATGCCAAGAGATTTAAAGGTACCAGGGAAATTGCCAGTGTTAATCTTCAGATTATTGCTTTTGTATGTAGTAAACCTTTCAAGAGCAAGTTCAGGGCCGCATTGCCTGCGATCAAGAAGGTAGGAGGTACGGTACCATTTATCACGCAAACGATCAATATCGAATGCAATTTTCTTATCATTGTTTGTTATATAGAGGGTCCTCTCATTGACCGGGTGTCCGATTGAATAATATGAGATCCCGTTTTCAAGCAATATTTCCGCAACTTCATTCTCATCCTTCACCTGAATCAGAATCCCGGGATTCTGGCTGAATAGAATCTTTATGGTATCGCTCTCATCGAGAGCCGACAGATTTACTGTGACGCCGCCTTCTGTATTAGAGAAACACATCTCAAGAAGTGTGGTAAATATTCCTCCGGCTGAAATATCATGCCCTGAAAGTATTTTACCTCCCGTAATAAGGTCCTGTATTGTATTAAACACCTCGGCAAAATAAGCAGGGTCCTTAACAGTAGGAGCTTCATCGCCAAGTGTATTAAGTATCTGAGCAAAACTGCTGCCTCCTGGTTTGAGCTCATCCCTGCTCATGTCTATATAGAGCAGACTGGTAAAGGGATCATTTACAATTACAGGTTCAACAATTTTCCTGATATCCTTTATCTCTGCCGATGCGGAAATTATGACTGTCCCGGGCGAAAACACAACTTCATCGCTGTACTTCTGAGTCATGGAGAGGCTATCCTTACCTGTAGGAATGTTAATTCCAAGTGCAAGTGCAAAATCGCTGGCAGCTTTCACGGCAGAATAGAGTCTGGCATCCTCTCCCGGGTTTTTACATGGCCACATCCAGTTGGCTGAAAGTGAAACACTCATTAGTTTGTCGGAGAGGGGAGCCCAGATTATGTTTGTAAGGGCTTCAGCTATCGATAAGACAGAGCCGGCAGCAGGGTCTATAAGGCCTGCTGCCGGTGCATGACCGATAGAAGTAGCCATGCCGTATTTGCCCCTGTAGTCCAGCGCAATAGCGCCAAGATTATTAAGTGGCAGCTGCAGAGGGCCTGCACATTGTTGTTTAGCCAGCCTGCCGGTCACTGACCTGTCAACCTTATTTGTAAGCCAGTCTTTGCAGGCAACCTCTTCAAGCTGCAGAACCTGCTCAGCATATTCACTGATAAGGTCTGGATCATATTCCATTCTTCTGTATCCGTTTGGCACAACCTCATCGTTCATAACTGTTTTCGGAGGGTTGCCAAAGAGTGATGTCAGGGCAATATCTATTGGTTTTTCATTTGTGACGGGATTCTGAAGAGTAAACTGCATGTCGCCCGTAACTTCTCCTATAATATAGATAGGAGCCCGCTCTCTCTCAGCTATTGCCTGCAAGATGCCGATATCTGTTTTTTTCATCACCAATCCCATCCGTTCCTGTGATTCATTTCCAATTATCTCCCTGGCTGAGAGAGTGGGATCGCCTATGGGTAATTTGCTTATATCAATTTTACCTCCGGTAGCTTCAACCAGTTCTGACAGACAGTTGAGATGTCCACCGGCTCCGTGGTCGTGTATAGATACAACAGGATTATGTTCCGATTCACTTAATGCCCTCAATGCATTGTAAACTCTTTTCTGCATCTCAGGGTTTGCCCGCTGAACTGCATTCAGCTCTATAGAACTATGATATTGACCCGTATCTACTGAGGAGACAGCTCCTCCTCCCATTCCAATCCTGTAATTATCACCTCCCAGCAGTACAATAAGGTCGCCTTTCTCTGGAATATCCTTCTCACTGTCCTTCTTTTTACCTAATCCAATTCCTCCCGCCAGCATTATCACTTTATCATATCCGAACTTCTTCAGGTTCTCAAAATGCTCAAAAGTAAGAACTGAGCCACAGATAAGAGGCTGTCCGAATTTATTCCCAAAATCACTTGCCCCGTTTGATGCCTTAATAAGGATATCTTCCGGAGTCTGGTACAGCCATGGCCTTTCCCCGGTTGCTTTTTCCCATGGACGAGGGCCATCAGGCCTTGGATATGACGTCATGTAAACTGCTGTTCCTGCAATTGGAAAAGCTCCCTTGCCTCCGGCAATACGATCCCTGATCTCACCCCCCGTTCCTGTTGCTGCTCCGTTGAAAGGTTCAACTGTTGTGGGGAAATTGTGTGTCTCAGCTTTGAGGGAAAGAACAGATTCATAATCCTTTATGCTGAAATAGTCAGGTTTGTTCTGTGTTGCAGGTGCAAACATCTCAACAACCGGTCCCTGAAGGAAAGCACAATTATCTTTGTAAGCTGAAACAACCTTGTTAGGATTTTCCCTGGTTGTCAATTTTATCATCTGAAACAGTGAGGCCTCTTTTTCTTCACCCGAAATAATGAATGTTCCATTGAATATTTTATGCCTGCAGTGTTCGGAATTGACCTGAGAAAATCCAAAGACCTCGCTGTCTGTTAAGCTTCCTCCCAATTGATCCGCTTAAGCTTTCCAGATAAATAACCTCATCCTCATTGAGAGCCAGGCCTTCCTGTTTATTATACTCCCTGATGTCATCAACATAAATTACAGGGTCAGGTTGCTTATCAATTGTAAAAATGTCCTGGTCAAGACCTTTGTAAACTGTCTGTAACATCGGATCGTGATGTGGATTCTCAGAGCCTGAGACCTGAAACTCTTCAATTCTTTTTATATTCCCTATCCCCATATTCTGAGTTATCTCCACCGCATTGGTGCTCCATGGTGTTATCATCTCTTTCCTTGGGCCAATGAAGGTGCCTTTAAGTATATCTCTGCTAATAAGAACTGCATTATCGAAAAGCCAGATCAGTTTTTCTATATCTTTTTCCTGAATATTTTCTTTGGTACCTACTGCAATAATATTTTTAGCGCTGCCTTCGAAAAAGAGGATCATAATGTTGAGGATAATAGATTGAATAATAGACGATTAATTAACATAATCAGGGTTGTGTTCCAGCATGTAAATATAACTCAAGTTTTAAGAATATCCTATTCAGATTTATCCGGGGGTGAGGCTAACAAGGCCGCTTCTTCTAAGAAATGCCTCAAGCGATGGTTCCTGACCCCTGAACCTCCGATAGAGTTCAGAGGGATTTTGGGTTCCTCCCTTCTCGAGAATATTCTTTCTGAAGGATTCAGCAGTCTCTTTATTGAATATCCCTCTTTCGGTGAAATAGCTGAAGGCATCCGCATCCAGAACCTCAGCCCATTTGTAACCGTAATATCCTGCAGCATATCCGCCACCGAAAATGTGCCCGAATGCGGCACTGATATTTGTCCCGTCAATTGCAGGAAAAAGTTCTGTCTTTCCGGCTGCTGCAGTTTCAAAACCAGAAATGTCTGTCTCCACAGGATTCTCTATTGTGTGCCATGCCATATCAAGAAAAGCAAATCCAAGCTGCCGGAAACAGGCATAACCTTCATTATAACTGGATGCCTCCTTTATCTTGTCTATTATTTTGTCTGAGATTTTTTCTCCTGTCTGATAATGTGATGCCCAGGTGTCAAGCCATTTCTTTTCATAGGCAAAATTCTCCATGAACTGTGATGGCAATTCTACAAAATCGCGCGCTACATTTGTACCCGAGAGGCTCTCATATGTGCATTTAGACAACATTCCATGCAATGCATGGCCGAATTCATGAAGGAAAGTCGTCAGTTCGCTGAAGGAGAGGAGGGAGGGTCTGGTTCCTGATGGTCTTGTAAAGTTTGCAACAATGGATATTAGCGGTCTTATATCTGACTTCTCAGATTTCCTTTGATCCCTGAAGCTGGTCATCCAGGCTCCCCCGTTTTTACCCGGACGGGGGTGATAATCAACATAAAGAATTGAAAGAAATGAGTTGTCTGAATCATATACCTCATATGTCTTTACCTCTTCATGGTAGACCGGAATAGAAGTGCATTGGACAAACCGTATTCCATATAGTGATGTAGCCAGTTCAAATATTGCCTTTTGTGTATTTTCGAGACGGAAATATGGTTTAAGTATTTCGTCATTAATATCAAAGAGCTTTTTCTTTAGTTTGTCTGAATAGTATGCCCAGTCCCATCGTTCAAGCGAACCGGTATGGCCATTTTCTGAAGCAAATCTGCTTACATTTTCAAAATCCCTTAAGGCAGCAGGCTTTGAGGCAGTATAAAGATCGCTCAGGAACTCTTCGACTTTTGATTGTGTATCAGCCATACGATCCCCAAGGGTCATCGCGGCAAAGTTGTTGAATCCCAGTATTTTTGCGATCTCCAGCCTCAGATTTACAATTCTGATAATAATATCTCTGTTATCCGATGTATTTCCACGGAATCCGCGTGAGGTATATGCCAGAAGCATCTTTCTTCTAAGTTCTCTGTTCTCTGAATACTGCATGAAAGGTATGTAGCTTGGCATATGGAGAGTAAATATCCATCCCTCTTTCTCTCGGGACGAGGCTTCCGTTGAAGCTATTTCAATAATGTTTTCAGGTAATCCGGCCAGATCGTTTTTATCAGTCAGATGAAGTTCGAAGGAGTTAGTCTCTTCAAGTACATTTTCATCAAATTTCAGTGATAGTGTTGCAAGTTTTTCAGAAATCTCCCGGAATCTTTTTCTCTCATTCTCTTTTAAACCGGCGCCCCCAAGGACAAAATTCCTCTGTTTCTTCTCAACGAGTATCTTCTGCTCGGTATTCAGACCGATATTTTCCCTGGTTTCAAATATTTGCCTTATTCGACGGAAAAGTTTTTTGTTCAGGGTAATATCATTTGAGAAGCGTGTAAGGAGCGGTGAAACTTCCTGAGCTATTGCCTGAAGTTCTTTGGAGGTTTCCGCACTATTAAGATTGAACAGAACGGCGGTTATTTTACCTATTATCTCACCGGATTTTTCTAAGGCAGCTATTGTATTCTTGAAATCCGGAAGATCATCGTTATGTGTAATTGCCTTTATCTCACCGGAAGCTATCCTGATAGCCTCTCTGATTGCCGGTTTATAATGTGAATGGGTTATTTTATCGAACGGGGGAGATCCAAAAGGAGTTTCCCATTCATGAAGAAAAGGGTTAATCATAGTTCTAATTATTCATTCATCATCCTCATCATCTTCATTGGTTTCATTACCAGCAAAATTCACCGGATAAGGTGTATCCCCTTTTGACGCAAACCATAATATCCTGTTCAGGAGTTCATCATTACCACGGTCTATACCATCGAATTCAGGAAGCATGCTTTTTTCGGCAAAATCCCGGGCATTTCCGGTTAATGAAAGAAGTGGTTTGTTCATTTCATCAAGGGGGATATTATTCGGAACAGCAATATACGGAGTTTTATCCGGTGCGGATTTAAAACAGGCTGTCATGGGATTTGCAATAGCATCCTGTATATTCATTGGAGGAAGACCGAGTATCTGTTCTATTGTCCTGACCATGGATGGTTGTGTGTAAAAGGTATGTACTGTACTCTTCAGTCTTGAATATGGGCTTATCACAAGAGCCACAGTTCTGTAGGCAGAAACATGGTCCCAGCCGCTCTGTGAGTCATCCTCAACGACGAAGATTACGGTATTTTCCCAAAACCGGCTTTTTGAGAAGGCCTCAACAATTTTCCCAAGTGCATAATCATTGTCTGCCACCATAGCCCGTGTGGTAGGAGAACCAGGTCTCATACCTGCCGTGTGGTCGTTCGGAAGTGCTACAATCATCAGTTCTGGCATGTTATCACCCGGCATTGCTTCATAATCATGCAACTCCCTGATTAAAATATCGGCACGCATTACATCTGAAAAAACATGACTCCCATAGGAAGGATATGTCTGGCTCAGAATGCTCTTCACGGGCTCGATAGTGGTATGATTGGTGAATTCAACTTCTTGTCCGCTTTTGTAAAGTTCATAAACATCACTCCATTCAAGTGTGTCATTCACCAAAGGATAGGAAGCCTCTCCATATATTCTGACCGATTTTCCATGTTTGACAGCATTATCCCAAAGGAACCCAGTCGGAGCGTAAACAAGAGCATCTTCCTGCACATGAGGATAGCTCCTGAACCAAGCTCTCATATTCTTTTCTATGTAGTCGGTTACGATTGAAGCATCGGTCCATTGATGACCCTCAGCAGAACATTTGCCTGAAACATGAAAATTATCAAGCAGCATAAATTCCTCAGCAAGCTTATGTGTATTCGGTGTTATCAGGGATCCATAAGTACAAATACCCGGATCGCCATCTCCCTCTTTCATATCACCAAGAACCTGGTCGTAAGTCCTGTTTTCTTTAATAATATATACAACATGTTTAAATACCGAGGGTTCTCCGATTCTGTCGGGTACAGGTTTTGGCTCGACAGATTCGCGTGGTTTTTCCCTGCCTGACAATGCTCTTGAAAGATCATTCAGTGCTATTACTGTGTCAGTGTAGGCTGCAAGATCCTTCTTATCCTTAAATGGGATTACCGAAACAGAGGCAAGCATATTGTGAGAATTATATATCAGATTAGGTGTCGCAGCGTTCTTAATTGCCAGACGAGCAGCGGCTGCTTCAAGATTCGAAACATAAAGATAACCATTGTCAGACATTGTAACGGAGGAAGGATAGGCTCCGGTTGGTACAAACCCTTCAAGAGTACTGGTCTGTCTTTCGTCAGATGGAAGTCCCCGGTCCCTGAGTTTAATCACTGCTATGGCATTATCCATACCATTTGCCACAAACAATGTTTTTTCATCAGTTGAAAGACATAAACCGTTTGGTGAATCTCCGAAAAATGGATTGATGTCAGGCTGCAACCTCACACTTATCGTTTCATCTATCTCATCAGTCACTGTATTGATAACGGTAATATTGTCACTGTTGGAATTGGTCAGATATACGAATTTTCCTTCTTTATCGCTGATTATCTCATTAGGATGAAGACCGACAACCAGTTCCTTTAATATCTTTCCTCTGGATGGCTGAATAATTGTTACGCTTCCCTCCCTTGTTGAGCCGCCTGTGCTATTGTTTACTCTGGCACGGCCCCATGGAATACCTGCCACTTCCCTGTCATCTGCCGAAGGATGTCTGCCTGCCCAGTTTGTGACATAAAGCTTTCCTGCAGCCATTGTAATGCCATAGGGTGCTACTCCGGGGTCAGTGACCCATATGGTGTCACCTGAAATCAGATCCTGCTTGATCACTTTATTATTTCCGTTCAGGACTACATATAAGAACTCTCTCCTGGATTCTTTTGTGATAAGTATTTCGTTTGGCAAAGCTACTTCGGAATCATTTTCGGGCCTGTATTCAAAAATACGTCCGAATTCAGCCTTTTGACCATCCCAGATTGCAGATGCAACATATGAGCGGCCGCTGCTCCCAACCATACTCCAGTAGACTTCAGGACCTGACTTGGACATATGCCAGGTAATGCCTGAAAAGGTGTTCATTCCTCCACGAAGTTCGGGCTTTGCAATATTCCTTAAGACAAATGCCACTTTGTTATCTGCAGTACTGATAAACACTATGCTGAATCTTTCCTCAACCGCAAGCCATTTTCCGTCGGGAGATAATACCGCATCGAGTGCATGGTTTTCCTGTGATTGATCACCAAAGAATACCTGGGTACCTGCAGGCTGAATCAGTCTGTTGTAGGGAAGCTGTATCTGTCGCTGATCAGCTGGCAGAAGCACTGGTGATATCTGTGCCTGTATCAGGGTTGTAATGAGTAAGAATGCCGTGAGAAAAAGGTGTTTCATTTCTATAACTATTTGTTGTTAATATTGTATAGATTAATAGGACAAACGCTATTTCTTAAACCTATTATTCATAGTGAATGTTCAGGATGTACAAATTTAAAAAGGCTGTCAGATAATGACAGCCTTTAAAATGTTAGTATTTCAGAACGGCAGATCACTTAGTTCATCATTTTCTGGAGGGATATCCTCCAGAGTTGTATGTGACGGAATATTCTGATCCCTCGTCTCAGATGAAATTTTTTCGATTTTCCATGCATCGAGGTTGGTAAAATAATTGATTTTACCATCGCGTTCCCACTTGTTACCTTTCAGGTTGAACCATATTTTAATCTCTTCATTAAGAAATGATTCATTGATGAGATCACATTTATCCTGTACCAGCTGAAATTTTATGTAGTCGATAAAGACTGCAGCTCCACCGGTCTCTTTTTTTTCTATGACAAATTCTCTTTTTTTGAATTTATCACTTACCTGGTTGACCGGAAAGATATCGATAACCTTACCGGAAATTTCAAATGCCATCTCAGTTTATTCTTCGTAAATAATTATTTTTTCAATCTTGTCTCCCTGGCGTATCTTATCAATAACATCAATGCCTTCAAATACTTTCCCAAAGCAGGTATGTTGACGGTCAAGATGTTTTGTGTTGGTACGGCTATGGCAGACAAAGAATTGTGATCCTCCCGTGTTACGTCCGGCGTGTGCCATTGAGAGCACTCCTTTGTCGTGGTACTGGTTCTCTCCGGTCAGTTCACAGTTGATCTTATATCCAGGACCTCCGGTACCTACTCTCGGATCGCTCATGTCTTTTGAATAGGGGCATCCTCCCTGAATAACAAAATCAGGTATTACCCTGTGAAAGGCAAGCCCGTCATAATAACCCTGCCGGGCAAGAGTGATAAAGTTCTCCACCGTGAGGGGAGCATCAGCTTCAAAAAAGCTGACCTTCATGTTCCCCTTTGGAGTTTGTATCTCTGCCTTAATCATCTTATTTCACAATTTCGAGAAGTTCAACCTGGAATATCAGGGTTGAAAATGGTTTAATAACTTCGCCAGCACCTCTTGCTCCATATGCCAGAGACTGAGGAATAACAAGGTTAAACTTCGAACCAACCGGCATCAGCTGAAGGGCTTCTGTCCAACCGGGAATAACGCCTGATACAGGAAACTGCGCCGGCTCATTTCTTTTAACTGATGAGTCAAATTCAGTACCGTCAATTGTTGTACCAACATAATGAACCTTAACTGTACTCTCAGCTGTAGGCTTGGGTCCGCTTCCCATTTTAACAACCTCATACTGCAGGCCGCTTGGTGTAACTGTAACTCCTGATTTTTCCTTGTTCTTTACAAGATAGGCTTCATTCTGTTCGATATAGTCTTTATACTGTACCTGATTCATTGCTTCCTGCTTTTTTGCTTTCTCTGCTTCACGGGTGCTGACGAACTTCATGATGACTTCTCTGGCTTTTTCTTCTGTCATCTCGGCTTTGCCATCTTTCCCATCCTGCATTGCTTTTGCTACAAGAACCGGATCGAGCGTAAGACTGTCAGCGGCGAGAGAATTGTAAATATTTGTTCCGAAAGCGTAGGAAAGTGAATCCTGACTGGTTGATAATTTTGCATTTTTAATAGAACTTTGTGCACAAGAGCCTAATATAAAGGCTGTTATGACGATCATTGTTAATAACCCTTTGATTTTCATACAATACTTTTTTAATTTTTAAAATTTCCGCTAAGATAATACTTTAGCGAAAGCAAAAAAACCATGCAGGAATTTATTTCAGATTTTTACTGCTCTAATAATCTGCCTCTTCCCCGGTGGTCCGGGAAGAAGTGTTACTTCAAACCCACAGGCTTTAAGTTTTCTTTTAACTTCCCCTTTGGCCGAGTAAGTTACCAGAGCCCCTCCTTTCTCAGTGACAGCCGCAATTGAGGCAAAGACTTCAGGAGTCCACATCTCCGGTTGCTTGTCAGGTCCGAAGGCATCAAAGTAAATGAGTTCGTATTTTCCTGAAAGGGTATAGTCTGAAATATCTCCATTAAGCTTCCTGAGATTGAAGTTTTTGCAGATGCTTACCCATCTGTCCCAGGGCGCTGAATGGATAAGATCCGATAATTCTTTACCTGACTCGCCGGCAAATAAATAGTGATTGAGCGAGCTGACAATAGTTTCACCGACAGGATATTTTTCTATAGTTGTATAATTAACCTCTCTTGTTCCGGATGCACTTTTTAGTGCGGTGAGGAGAGTATTTAGCCCTGTGCCGAAGCCTACCTCAAAAATGTTCACTGGGTCTGCCTGACATCTGTCGAAACCTGCACTTATGAAAATGATGTTTGATTCCTGAACTGCACCATGGATTGAGTGGTAGTGTTCATTTAGTTCCGGAACATAGAGAGTGTGGGAACCGTCGGCAGTAGTTATCAGCTGAATCAATTATCTGTTTAAAAATGTAATGATAATCTTTTTTTGAAGCGGCTGTTATTATTTTATACTATTTTTAACCGGGCTTTTTCGGAAAGAAATAGTTATTAATTACTTTATAATGTTTAATATGAAAACAAAACAATCAAGAAGAGATTTTCTGAGAATTTCTGCTGCAGGAGCAATTGGAGCTATGGCTGTTTCTCAGGTGGGCTGTAAAACAGGGACAAAACCAGTTCCGGCTGCAGCTGCCCCAGTATCAACCGGCATAGGACTGCAGCTTTATACTATCCGTGATGCCATGACTGCAGATGTACAGGGTTCGCTTAAAAGGGTCGCCGATATGGGATATAAGTATCTCGAGCTTGCAAGTTACGCTGATGGAAAATTCTATGGAATGGAACCCGCAGAATTTAAAAAGATTGTCAGTGATCTTGGAATGGAAATAATAAGCAGCCATACAAAGGTTGAAGCTGAAGGTATCACCCTTGAGAATGCCAAAAAGATGGCTGAAGACCATGTAAAGCTTAATGTAAAATATTGTGTCCAGCCATGGGTAGTTGAAGAGGCACGCACCACAATTGCAAGCTATCAGAAAATGGCAGCTGACTGGAATAAGGTTGGCGCTATAATGAAAGAATCGGGAATACAGTTCGGATATCATAACCACAACTTTGAATTTGATACTGTTGAAGGGAAAATCCCGTATTATGATATATTCCTTGCCGAACTTGATAAAGATCTGGTTACAATGGAGCTTGACCTTTTCTGGGCGATCAAGGCAGGACAAAATCCTGTTGAAATGTTTAAGAAATATCCTGGAAGATTCCAGCTGTTCCATATGAAAGATATGTTCACAAGTGAGCCGCCATTCTTCACAACCGTTGGAGTGGCTGATTTTGCTCCCGTTGGTGCCGGTATTTTGAATTTTAAGGAGATCCTGGCTGCCAAAGATATTGCAGGAATGAAATATATGTTTGTTGAAGAGGATAAGAGCAGGGAAGATAAACCATTTGATGATATTCAGACCAGCATTACAAACCTCAAAACAAAAATCCTTGTTTAATTTGTAGGGACACGCTCTGGCGTGTCCCTATTAATGTGTATGTTAAAATAGACTGTTTACTACGTTATTAGTAACTCGGAAATTACGTAACTTAAACTATTTATTATATTTGTGTGTAAATTTTAAATTTCAATGGCATAATAATTGCATTGCCCTATAAATTATGAGGAAGTTTTTTATATACATCTCAGTTTTTTCTATATGGCTGGCGGGTCTCACACTGAGTGCTCATTTACTTCTTCCTCATGACCATCATTTAGCTGATCCATTTTCAAGACAGGATAATGATTGTCCTGCCTCAAATGACAGATCTGGGCATAAATCACATCTTCCTGCGCATTGTCATGCCTTCAATGACCTTACTTCAGATAAGTCAAGGCCTATTCAAATTTCACAGAATACTCAATTTAGATTTATAACAATCACCATTCTGACTGAAACGTCTGCTTTTAAATCTAAAAGTTCCTGTATCAGCAATATTGACTTTTCAAAACCAATCTTTGAATGTCATATTCTTGAATTCTCTCCTTTAAGAGCCCCTCCTTTTTCAGCTTAATACTCTTGGTTTTACGATTTATTAAAGGTGATTTACTATCCCTTCAATAGCCGTTTTTCAGAAATGGAAAGCTCCAAAGAGTATTAGATTAAGATTTCAAATAGAATTCAATGTTTGATTATTTCTAAGTTTATGTAAAATGATAAATAGAATTATCACATTCTCAATTAAAAATAAATTCATTGTCGGATTATTCATTGTAGCATTGATCGTTTGGGGAGCATTCTCATTATCGAAATTGCCAATTGATGCCATACCCGATATTACAAATAACCAGGTGCAGGTCATTTCACTTGCACCTTCCCTTGCTGTACAGGAGGTAGAGAGCTTTATTACTGCACCCATTGAGGTTGCAGTAGCCAATATTCCTGATATTATAGAACTTCGGTCAATATCGCGTCTGGGTTTGTCAGTTATAACTGTTGTATTTGAAGATGGAGTGGATGTATATTGGGCGAGACAACAATTAAGCGAGCGTTTAAAAGAAGCAGAGGAATCTATTCCGGAAGGACTGGCAAAGATCTCGCTTGCTCCAATATCTACTGGACTTGGTGAGATATATCAATATCGTTTGTCTGTGAAGAAAGGTCATGAAAAAGAGTTCGATCCAATGGAACTCAGGACACTGCAGGATTGGGTTGTTCGTCGAGAAATGCTTGGTACAGTAGGTGTGGCGGATATTAACAGTTATGGAGGATATGTCAAACAGTACGAAATAGCTGTTAATCCTGAAAGACTGAGAGGTATGAACCTGACATTAACTGATATTTTTAGTTCCCTGGAAAAAAACAATGAAAATACAGGGAGTGCCTATATTGACAAAAACCCGACTGCCTATTTCATCAGAGGTATCGGACTGGTTAAGTCTCTTGAAGATATCGAAAAGATTGTAGTTAAAACTACCACTTCCGGAGTTCCTGTGCTCATAAGGGATATTGCAACAGTGCAGTACGGAAGTGCAACCAGGTATGGTGCTTTTGTGGTGGATACTACTGAGGCTGTTGGTGGTGTGGTTATGATGCTTAAAGGAGCAAATGCACATGAGGTAATTGAGAACGTCGAAACTCGTATTCAATCAATTCAAAAGTCTTTGCCAGAAGAGGTAAAAATTGAACCGTTTTTAAATCGCTCTGATCTCGTAGGTCGTGCAATCGGTACTGTTTCAAGAAACCTCATTGAAGGAGCCCTGATAGTCATTTTCGTTCTGGTCTTATTACTTGGGAATCTGCGGGCAGGATTAATTGTGGCATCAGTCATCCCTCTTGCAATGCTTTTTGCTGTTTCCATGATGAACGTTTTCGGAGTTTCAGGTAACCTTATGAGTCTTGGCGCAATTGACTTCGGACTTATAGTCGATGGTGCAGTAATTATTGTTGAAAGCGTTGTTCATAGGATTTCAGCTAGCAAGCATCACCATCCCGGTGTCCTGAAACTTAATCAGGAGCAGATGGATGAAAATGTGCTCTTTTCGGCAAAACAAATGATGAGCTCTGCAACTTTCGGTCAGATAATAATATTGATTGTATATCTGCCGATAATGGCGCTAGTAGGCATCGAGGGGAAAATGTTCCGTCCAATGGCACAGGTCGTTACTTTCGCTCTCATCGGCGCAGCTATTTTGTCACTTACCTATGTTCCAATGGCTTCTGCATTATTCCTGAGTAAGAACACAAGCCACAAGCCAAATTTCTCTGACAGGTTTATGGATCGGGTACGTAAAGTATTTAATCCTGCCATTGCATTTGCACTTAAAAGAAAAATACTGGTTTCGGGTTCATCTATTGTTTTATTTCTGTTCAGTCTGTTTTTATTCACCCGCCTTGGAGGTGAATTTATTCCCCAGCTTGAAGAAGGCGACCTTGCCTCAAGTGTAATAACCCTGCAGGGAGGGTCACTGACCAATACCGTGAATGATGTTATTAAAGCCAATAAAATTTTACTTCAAAGCTTCCCCGAGATAAAGCATGCAGTATGCAAAATAGGAGCAGGAGAGATACCGACTGATCCTACTCCCATGGAGACAGGTGATTATGTAATAACCCTTAAAGATAAAAGTGAATGGGTATCGGCTGCTTCACGAGAAGAACTTGTAACTAAAATGGAAGAGAGTCTGATTCCCCTGGCAGGGGTTAAATTTGAATTTCAGCAACCTATTCAAATGCGTTTTAACGAATTGATGACCGGCTCAAAACAAGATATAGCTATTAAAATATTTGGTGATGACTTAATTAAACTATCCGAAAAAGCGTCTGATGTCGAAAAAGTTATTCAAACAATTACCGGAGTTCAGGATATAAATGTTGAGAAAGTTACAGGTCTTGCTCAGATCCAGGTTGAATACGACCGTGATCGCCTGGCTCAATATGGTATTTCTGTTGATGACGTTAACCAGGTATTGCGTGCAGCTTTTGCCGGGAGTCAGGCAGGCGTGGTATTCGATGAAGAAAAGCGATTTGGATTGGTAGTGCGTCTTGACAAAGATTACAGACAGAACCTTGATGATGTTAAGAATCTCACTGTCGCTCTTCCTGACGGACATCAGATACCCTTTGACCAGGTGGCTGACATTTCAATTAAATCAGGTCCTGCGCAGGTTTCCAGGGAGAACACCAAACGAAGGATAACTATCGGATTCAATGTCCGTAACCGTGATGTTCAAAGTGTGATAAATGATGTAACAGCTCAGATAGACCAGAAGATTCAATTGCCTACGGGTTACTACATTTCTTATGGAGGACAGTTTAAGAACCTCGAGGCTGCCCAGAAGAGACTTTCCATTGCTGTACCTGTTGCTCTGCTCCTTATTTTCGTATTACTATACTTTACATTTAATTCAGTGAAACAATCTCTTTTGATTTTAACGGCGGTGCCCATGTCGGCTATTGGAGGAATTTTCGCCCTGTGGATACGAGGAATGAACTTCTCAATATCGGCAGGTGTCGGTTTTATCGCATTATTTGGTGTGGCCGTACTAAATGGTATCGTACTGATTGCCGAATTTAACCGGCTTGAAAAGGAAGGAGTTACTGATATTACTGAGAGGGTACTAAAAGGTCTTCAGGCAAGATTGCGTCCGGTTATTATGACTGCTGCGGTGGCTTCACTCGGATTTCTCCCAATGGCCTTATCAACTTCAGCAGGAGCCGAAGTGCAAAAGCCGCTGGCCACTGTTGTAATTGGCGGACTACTCATATCAACAATCCTTACATTGCTTATCCTTCCTGTTTTTTATATCTATAATTATTCAACTAAGTTCAAATTCAGATTTAAAGGTGGATCAGCCAAAAAACTTGCAAGTATTCTCCTGTTGTTTGGCACTGCATCAATTTTAAATACTGTTAATGGTCAACAACCTCAGGTCATTAATCTGAATGATGCAATTCAGATGGCGCTGGACAGTAACCTTTCCGTTAAATCTGCTGGCCTGTCAATAGATGTACAGAAGGCTCTCAAGGGGTCCTCTCTTGATCTTCCAAAAACTGATATTAATGGGCAATATGGACAGTTCAATTCATATACCAATGATAACAGTGTTGCTATTTCCCAATCATTTGCATTCCCTTCAGTTTATGTGAACAGGTATAAGCTTGCTAATGCAAATATTAAAAGCAGTGAATTACAATATCAGGGTTCCCGGCTTGAAATAGCGACGCAGGTGAAACAGATTTACTTCCAATTTGTATACCTCTCCTCAAAGCAAAAACTGCTTATTTATCAGGATAGCCTTTATTCAGGTTTGTTAAGGGCATCAGAATTAAGGGCTAACACCGGAGAAACAAACCGGCTGGAAATGATCACTGCCCGTTCTCAGAGCCTGGAAATAAAAAATCAGTTATACCAGGTCGCTGCTGATATCGGAATCAGCAGACGTAAACTTATGGTCTTATTGAATAGCAGATCACCTTTAACTCCTTCTGTTAAGGAAATGAAACGAATCGATTTTGCATCTGTTTCTGATAGTGCTTCAGTTGAACAGAATCCGTTTTTGGCTTTCATAAAACAGCAGGTAGAAGTTTCACAAATTGCTCAAAAACTTGAACGCAGTCAGATGATGCCTGATCTGAATGTGGGCTATTTCAGTCAGACAATTATTGGAACACAGGATGTTAATGGTGTACCACAATATTTCGGAAGCAACTCCAGGTTTAACGGTTTTCAGGCCGGTATATCTGTTCCTTTATGGTTTCCTTCCTACACCTCAAGAACAAAGGCAGCAAAAATAAGTGAAGACATAGCCAGGAACAATGCAGAAGAGTATACCAGATCAATATCCGGCAATTACCAATCATTACTTGATGAGTATAATAAATACCGTTCAAGTGTCGATTATTATGAAAAACAAGCCGTTCCTGAAGCTGACCTGATAATTGATCAGGCAACCCGCAGTTATAAAGCCGGAGCCCTTGATTACCTCGATTATGCACTTACATTAAACAGGGCGCTGGCCATCAGACAGAACTATCTTGATGCACTTAATAATTACAACCAGACAATAATCGCAATTGAATATATAACAGGTAAAATATTTTAAACTATATAAATCATGACAAAAACAAGTTTCAAAATATCAATAATCATTTTAGGCGTCATCATTTCCTTAAACTCTTGTATTAATGGAGATAGCAAGCCTGCTGTTACAGCCATGGAGGTCGAAGTCCTGCCGGAAGATATAGTTGAGTTACGTGATGATCAGATTAAGCTTGCCGGCATTCAGACAGGCTCAGTTGAGATGCGATCAGTCAGTAGTACCCTTAAAGTTAATGGAATCATCTCTGTAGCACCCCAAAACCAGGCAACTGTCTGTATGCCTTTAGGTGGTTTTATTAAGAGTACTACCCTCCTGCCGGGAAATGCTGTTAACAAGGGACAGACTCTTGCAGTAATAGAAAATCAGGATTTTGTTGATATTCAGCAGAATTATCTTGAAGCAAAAAATAAGCTGTCATTTGCAGAAGCAGAGTATAAGCGTCATACGGAGCTGTACAAAGAGGATGTGTATTCAGAGAAAAATGTACAACAGGTAACGGTTGAATATAAGAACCTTAAGGCATTGGTAAAATCACTGGAACAAAAGCTGTTCCTGATTGGTATTAATCCGGACCAGCTCAGCGAAGACAATATCAGCAATACTGTCAACCTTGTTTCCCCTATTAGAGGTTCTCTGAAAGCAGTAAATGTCAATATAGGGAAATATGTTGCACCAACCGAGATCCTTTTTGAAATTGTGAACAGTGATAAATTGTTTCTTGAGCTTACCCTGTTTGAAAAGAATGCTGCTAAAGTGACTGAGGGTCAGAAAATAAAGTTCTTCATTAACAATGAAAATGAGGTTCATGAAGCATTGATCTCACAGACAGGTAAATCTATTAGTGATGATAAGACTTTCAGTGTTTATGCTACTGTCACCAGTTCATGCAAAAATCTGTTGCCCGGAATGTATGTAAATGCATTGATAGAAGAATCAGATCTGAAAGTCACGGTACTTCCATCAGAGGCAGTAGTAAGTTTCGATGATAAGGATTATATTTTTGTTTTTGAAAAAAATAAGGATGAAGATGGCAAAGCTATGACCGAATATCGGATATTTGAAGTTAAAAAAGGAGTCAGTTCATCGGGATATACCGAAATAACCCTTCCTGAAGGATTCGATGTCAACTCTGAAAATGTTGTAATAAAAGGTGCATATAACCTACTTTCGGCTAAGAAAAATGCAGGGGAAATGGCTTGTTAAGGAGAAAGGAGAAAGGAGAAAGTGAATTTTTAATAATTCCCCCTTTGAAGGGGGCCAGGGGGATGTTCTTGGTTATGTGTCCAATTTTCAATTATAATTGTTAAATGTCTGAGATACAGGTTGCCAGTTGCAGGTTTTGACTTGTGATAGCAAGGTTGCCAGAATTTAAATTTGATTATTTATGAAGGGAACGCCTCTTTATAATTTTGTACAACTGATGAATAAATATGGCTCAGAAAAAGAGCCATTTATGTTCATAATTGATTTCGATATGAAATGTCCTGAGATACATAAAATGGATTCAGTTCCTTCGGGAATCAAATTCCAGACTCCTCTTTTTTCAAATGCCTGCCAGGATCACCGGGATCATAAATCTGTTTCGCTTGCCAGATATCCTGTTTCCTTCAAAACTTATGCGGAAGCATTCAGAAAGGTGCATAAACAGATCACTCTTGGTAATAGTTATCTTCTTAACCTTACATTTCCTACTGTTATTGAAACTGAGCTGACTCTTGAGGAGATATTTTTTTCAAGTGTTGCTAAATATAAACTGCTGTATTATAATAAATTCGTTGTTTTTTCACCTGAGATATTTATAAGGATAAGCGAAGGGGAGATAAAAACTTTTCCCATGAAGGGGACTATCGAAGCCTCTGCCGATGACGATGAAAGCCAGATTCTGAACGACAGGAAGGAGATGGCTGAGCACAATACAATTGTTGATCTTATCAGGAATGACCTGAGCATTATTGCAGACGAGGTGCAGGTTGCCAGGTTCAGGTATATTGATAAGATCAAAACTGAGAATAGTGTTTTGCTGCAGGTTAGTTCTGAGATAAAGGGAGTGTTAAGACCCGGTTACGAAAGCCATCTTGGTGAAATAATTACATCTTTGCTTCCAGCCGGATCCGTGACCGGTGCTCCAAAAAAGCAGACTGTCGCCATTATACGGGAAAGCGAGAATTATGAAAGAGGCTGGTATACTGGTATTTTTGGGGTTTTTGATGGAATAAGCCTCGATAGTGCTGTTATGATTCGCTATATTGAGTCAGATTCCGGAAAGTTCTGCTATAAAAGCGGAGGTGGCATCACCTACATGAGTGATCCTAAAAAGGAATATCGTGAACTAATATCAAAGATCTATGTCCCTGTTGGTTGAAACAATAAGAATAGAGGATGGAAGAATTATGAACATCAGTTTCCATAATGAAAGGATGATCAGGTCATTATATAATATTTACGGCTTAATGACAAAGCCTGATCTTGATAAAATCATTGAGGTACCTGAATCGGTAAAACAGGGTATCTATAAATGCCGCCTGATATATGATGACAAAAGCATGAGAGTGGAATTTTTACCCTACACCTTACACGCTGTAAGATCATTAAAAATTGTTTTCAGTGATGATATCTGTTACCCTTATAAATATACAAACAGGGACAAAATTAACAGGCTCTTTGATATGAGGGAAGAATGCGATGATATCCTTATTGTAAAATATGGAAAATTATGCGACTCATCATATGCAAATGTCGTATTAAGGGATACAGGAGGCAATTGGGTAACTCCATCATCATATCTTTTGCCGGGAACCAGACGAGCTAACCTTTTGAAGAGCGGAATTGTAAAAGAGTCAGATATTTCTTATAGTGATTTATCAAAGTATTTTGAATTGAAACTGATAAATGCAATGATGAATATTGATGACACAGATGGAATTCCGGTCAGCAATATCATTGCCGGCTCCTGATGTCACCAGTCTGAATCGTACCATGATCGGACATCGGTGACCTTCATCCCTGCAACTATAGCTGCTTCAATCCCTAGTGCAGCATCTTCAAAGACTTCTATATACTCAGGTTCGACATTCATCATCTCTGCACATTTCAGGAAGGTCTCAGGATGAGGTTTGAAATTCTCAACATCATTTGCTGTAATGATTATGTCAAAATATTTTCTCAGATCAGTTACCTTCAGAGTACGTTCGACAGCCTCCCGGTGGCCACCCGTACCAATAGACATCGGTAAAACGCCGTAATATTTCTTTACTATATCAGTAACAGGGGCAATGGCTTTCACAAGATGCTGTAGTTTATAGAACTCGGTCAGTTTCTCATTCATTATCTGCTCAACAGTCACACTTCCTTCGAGTTTAGATCCTTTAATAAGTTCATCAGCAATTATCCATCCGGGGCTTCCGGTATGTTTCCTGAGAAACGCGGTATCTATTTCTGCACCGAATTTCTGACATGCAACTTTCCACCCTTTGAAGTGATAGGGCATTGTATCGGCAAGAGTCCCGTCGAGATCAAAAATCAGTCCTTTTATACCCGGTTTAATATCGTAGAGCATAATTCTTATTTGTTGCTGCAAATGTATAAAGAAATACCAATGACGAAAATTCTCACCCCCGTTAGAACCCAATTTTGATGAAAACAAGCATTAAAATGGCTGAAGTGAAGAGTTTAAAATTTATGTGCTAAAAATATTTGGAGGATAATTCTTGAAATTAATAAACTTGAACTAAATTGTGCACGTCTATTCTGAATGGTCTGATATTCAATATAATTAATTCAATAAAATGGCTATCTCCGTTAATTATCAGGATTATAGCAGGGAAATGCTTCTGAAAGAACTGAAGGAGCTGCATCTGCAGTACGAACTGTTAAAGTCATCATATGAAAAATATGCATTCGAAAGAGGCCATATTGAAGAATTATTGCTGAAGAGGACAGAATTATTGGCTGCCTTTAATCGATATTCCATTGATCTTTCAAATCTTGAAAATAGTAAAGTATATCAATTTATTGTTAATGAGTTCAAAAAACTGTTTAATGTCCGGGGTGTATGGATATCACGATATGATGAAAAGCTTTCTGAATTGGTTATCGAAGCTTCAACTGTATCTGATGAAGATAATTCGGTACTTATAAAGCATCTTGGTAAAACAGTCAGGAGATTAAGAACCCCGCTTAATTTTGAGCAATATAAGCTGATAATGGAAAGCGGGATCAGTGCCCAGTCTTCTCTTCATGATATTTCATTTGGATATATTCCTGAACTGGCAGGTTCTGTTATTGAGAAACTCTTTGGTATCGGTTGGTTCCAGGCTATAGCTCTTACCGACAAGCGAAAAATGTTCGGGACGCTTGTAGTAGCAGGTCATAAAGACCAGGAACCAATTATCAGAGAGACTTTACTGGCTTTTACTGAGATTACTTCTAATATCCTGAGGCGACTATACACTGAAGAAAAACTGTCGGTGAGTGAAGAAAAGTTCAGAAAGGCTTTTATTACAAGTCCGGATGCAGTTAATATAAACCGTCTTGAGGACGGAATGTATGTTTTAATTAATGAGGGATTTACCAAATTAACCGGGTATTCTGAAGATGATGTTATTGGAAAAACATCTATAGAATTGAATATCTGGGCCTTTCCATCCGATAGAGACAAACTCATCAGTGGTCTCAGAGAAAACGGAGTTGTTGAAAACCTGGAGGCTGATTTTGTGATGAAAGATGGTGGTCAAATGACAGGAATGATGTCCGCCACAATAATTGAATTAAACAATGTCCCTCATATTCTTAGTATCACCCGGGACATTACCGATAAAAAGAAAACAGCAATTGCTCTACAGAAGAGCGAAAGCAGGTACCGTGAGCTGATTGAACTGGCCGTTGACGGGATCTTGCTGGGAGAAAGTGATGGAACAATTACTGGCGCAAATTCTTATATTCTTAATCTGACCGGCAGGACTCTTGATCAAATTCTTGGAATCAATATCGCCACTCTTTTTCCAGCAATGGAAATGGAACGGGTTCCTCTCAGGTATAGCAATCTTAGACAGGGAGAAACTATTATAAATGAACGTAATATTCTTCGGCCCGATGGGCGGATGGTTCCGATAGAGATGCATACAAAGATGATGCCTGATGGAACTTATCAGTCAATTTTTCATGATATTACCGGGCGCAAAGCTGCTGAAAAAGCATTAAGGGAAAGTGAAGCATGGTTCAGAAATCTATTTGAACAATCCAGTGACGGAATTTTTTATATTTCCTACGATGGTAAGATAATAATGGTCAACCGGTCTTTTGCAGAAATGCATGGCTACACACTTGAAGAGATATTGAAAATGAATATCCTGGACCTTGATTGTCCTGAATCAAAGATCTTTTTTCATGACAGGATGCGAAGACTGAAAGAGGGTGAAAACCTGAAATTCGAAGTTAAGCATTATCACAGGGATGGGCATAAAATTCCTATGGAGGTCATAGCCAACAGGATAACAGTCGGCTCTGCCAACTATATAATGGCAGCGCATCGCGATATTACTGACAGGCTGAAGATAGAGGAGGCAATGAAGATAGCCAGAGAAAAAGCTGAGACAAGCGACAAGCTGAAAACAAGTTTTCTCAATAATATATCGCATGAGGTAAGGACTCCGTTAAACGGAATACTGGGTTTCGCAGAAATTATGGCGCAAGATGATTTATCCTATGCCGGAAAGCAGGAGGCACTTGCTATGGTGAATGAATCCGGCTATCGGTTACTGGATACTATAACCAATTATATGGACATATCCTTGCTGATTTCGGGAGAAATGATAGTTAAAAAGAGAATGTTATCACCCGATCAGCTCTTAAAAGAGTTATATCTGAAATTCAGACCGGCCTGTGAAGCAAAAAATATTGAATTGTCACTCTGTCTGCCCGGATCTTCAGATAAACTATTTGTTAATTCTGATAATGACCTTCTTATAAAAATATTCACTCAGCTACTTAATAATGCAGTAAAATTCACTGAAAAAGGTACTATTCAATTCGGTTATTCGAAACTTGACAGTAAACTTGAGTTTTTTGTATCTGATACTGGAATAGGCATTGGTGAGGAGTTTATCGAGAACCTCTTTAACCATTTCGTGAAGGAAGAAAGAATAAAAACGAGACCAAATGAAGGGAGCGGATTGGGCTTGTCCGTATCGAAAGGTTTAGTGGGCCTTCTGGGTGAAGACCTAATTGTTGATTCTGAAAAGGGGAAAGGCTCAAAATTTTATTTTTCTATTCCTCTGATAAATAAAACATACGTGCCATCCGGCATAAATGATGCCGGCCTGTCCCGGCAGAGTGACAGGGTATCCACAATACTTGTCGCAGAGGATGATGCAACAAGTTTTTTATATATTAAGACTATTCTGGGTCAGAGTACGTCAGCTAAAATAATCCATGCTGCCAATGGACGTGAGGCAATTGAAAAATTCAGCAATAATCCCGGCATTGATATTGTACTTATGGATATGAAAATGCCTGAGATTAACGGAATTGAAGCAACACTGGAAATAAAGGCCATTAATCCGTCTATACCTGTAATTGCTATTACCGCATATGCAATGGTGGGTGATGAGAAAAGAATTCTCGAAGCAGGTTGTGATAGTTATATCAGTAAACCGTTAAACAAAAAAGTTCTC
Source organism: uncultured Bacteroidales bacterium (assembly GCA_963782945.1). GTDB lineage: Bacteria > Bacteroidota > Bacteroidia > Bacteroidales > VadinHA17 > LD21. The sequence goes on along the minus strand of CAWALO010000018.1, from coordinate 380,823 downwards.
CTCGATAAATTAGCAGAGTTCATTACTATCTGAACTCTGTCTCAGGATTTTATTCTCAGTGCTTTTTAAGGGAATAGTCAGCGAGATAGCCAGTTACCTGTTTGTATACATTCTCAGCCGTAAATCCGAATTTCTCATCGAGGACTTTATAAGGTGCAGAATAGCCGAAGCTGTTCATGCCCCAGATACAACCTTTTGGGCCGACCAGGCCTTGCAGTGTGACTGATAATCCGGCTGTCAGACCGAAAACTGGAATATTCTCAGGAATTACTGACCTGCGGTATTCTTCTGTCTGATTTCTGAAGAGCCCCTCGGATGGCGCAGAGACTATCCTTATTTTCAGATTGTCCTTATTCAGCAGAACTGCTCCTTCAACCAGCGTAGAAACCTCTGAACCACTGGCAATAAGGATTACATCCGGCTTGCCAATGCAATCTGAAACTATATAGGCTCCTTTTTCGGATTGCAATGCATCTTTGTATCTTTCATTACTCCCTGACGGAAGATCCTTTATATTCTGTCTTGAAAGTATTAAAGCTGTAGGAGTATTATTATTTTCAAGTGCAATTTTCCAGGCGACTGTTGTTTCAACAGCATCTGCAGGTCTTAGAACCACCATGCTGTTTTCCCCATGGTGATTTTTTAGATGTTCCATAAGCCTCAGCTGTGCCTCCTGCTCTACTGGCTGATGGGTTGGCCCGTCCTCTCCGACGCGAAAAGCATCATGGGTCCAGATATATTTTACGGGCAATCTCATAAGGCATGCCAGCCTGACAGCCGGTTTCATATAGTCCGAAAAGACAAAGAATGTGCCGCACGCTGGTATTACGCCACCGTGAAGAGCCATGCCATTCATCACAGAAGCCATTGTCAGTTCGGATACTCCTGCATGCAGAAATGCTCCTGTGAAGTCCCCTTTTGTAAAGGGATGTGTGTTTTTCAGGAAGCCGTCAGTCTTGTCAGAGTTTGCCAGGTCGGCTGATGCCACAATCATGTTACCTATACTTGTGGCAAAAAGGCTGAGCATAGCAGCAGACGCGGCTCTTGTTGCAGAACCCTCTTTTTGTTGCACAGCTTTAAAATCTATTTCAGGAAGATTGCCTGCATAGTAGGAGCGGAGTATGGAAGCATTTTCAGGGTTCTTTGATGCCCATTCAGATTTTCTTCTCTTCCACTCAGAGGCATTCTGACTCTTTTCAGCAAGGATTTTATTATAAAGGTCTTTTACATCATCAAATATAATGAAGGGATCTGCAAGGCTGCCTCCAAGGTTTGCAAGTGACTTTTCAAAGGACCCTCCTGCTTCGCTGACTGGCATTCCATGAGTGGAGGTTTTTCTTTCAAAGCTTTTTCCATCGTTATCAAGCAGCCCTTTGCCCATTATTGTTTTTCCAATGATTATTGTTGGTTTATCTGTTTCATTTATTGCAGCTTTAAGAGCATTTCTTATCTGATCCTGATTGTTTCCGTCGATATTAATTACATTCCACCCCCACGAATGGTATTTCATTGAGGTGTCTTCAATGGTAACGCATTTTGTTTCAGTTGACAGTTGTATGTCATTTGAATCATAGAACATTATCAGATTACTCAGGCCCAGGAAGCCTGCAAGCCTTCCTGCCCCCTGTGAGATCTCTTCCTGAACCCCTCCGTCTGATATAAAAGTAAATATCTTATGAGCAAAAAGTTCTCCGAACCTCGCGGTTAGAAATCTCTCGGCGATTGCAGCACCAACTGCCATTGTATGGCCTTGTCCAAGAGGACCTGAAGTGTTTTCTACGGCCCTTGTAAGATCCAGCTCAGGATGTCCGGGGGTGGGGCTTCCCCATTGGCGGAATTGCTTCAGATCTTCAACAGAAAAATGACCGGTCATGGTCAGGACCGAATAGAGCATGGGCGACATATGGCCGGGATCGAGGAAGAATCTGTCACGGTTTATCCATGAAGGATCCGTGGGATCAAAGTTCAGAAATTCTGAAAATAGTATATGAATAAAATCAGCGCCTCCCATTGCTCCGCCCGGGTGACCCGATTTTGATTTTTCCACCATTGCCATTGCAAGGATGCGTATGTTATCCGCTGCTCTAAGGTTTACATCTTTGTTCATAGAATTATTTATAATTGAATCAGGTAATGCAGGCAAAAATAAGATTATTCACCGAGAGTAAAAAACTGAATTCAACATATGATATTGTATTATTTAAATTGGTTAATCATCGGAGTATATTGAATTACATTTTGTATATTTATCATGAATAGTCTAATCTGGGCAGATATGGAATATAGACTGCGGGCATTAATCGTTGATGATGAGGAAAGTGCCAGACGGTTAATGGTAAAGCTTCTTGAAGAGACTCTATTTTTTTCAGAAATTAAAGTGGAACACTCTGTTGATTCAGCATCTGGTGTATTGCACAAGTTTGACCCTGACCTTATCTTCCTGGATATCAAGATGCCAGGCAAAAACGGGATTGAGTTTGTAACCGATCTCCATTTCACGGATGGCAAACCTGGAATTGTGTTTGTGACCGCTTATGACCAATATGCAATCCAGGCAATCAAGCTACAGGCATTCGATTATCTTCTTAAACCAGTTAACAGAAAGGAATTAAAAGAATGTATTGAAAAATATATTGGAAAACGTGAAGAAATCCTTCAACAATCGGGTTTGAAATCAGAACCTCCTAAAAAAATTGCCAGGATAAGGGTAAACACCCGCACCGGCACTGTTTTTATTAACCCGGCATCAATCCTGTTCTGTAAAGCAGAAGGAAACTATACAACAATATGTACTGGTGAAAAGGAATACTTATGTTCATTGAACCTTGGTAAACTTCATGACCAGCTTCCTCCTGGTGTCTTCATAAGGATTGGAAGATCTCTCATAATAAATTTTGAACATATTATATTGCTTGACAGGAAAAAAAGTGCAATCACTCTCGAAAGGGACAGTGAATCGGTGACATTAAAGATACCACATCAGCATTTGAAGGACCTTGATATTATGTAGAAAATGAAAGTGGGTCCTCTTTTTAAGCAGATTATCTTTTCATCGTGGTTTCTGGCCGGAGTGCCGGCCCTGATAATATTGCTGCTTATCCCTCCTGTAAGTTCAAAATATAAGCTGGATGTTGAACCTTCGATTAATGCAGGGAAGTATATTTATGCGGATCTAAATGCTGACAGCACTTCTGAGGTTATCATTACCGGGAAGGGAATACCCTTTTATTTTGTATCTGTAAGAAATACTGATTTACAGTATTATGATCAATGGAATATTAAAGACAGCTTAAATGCCGGCATATCCGGGCTGTTTAAAGGAAATTATGATCATGACATGTTCAGTGAACTTTATCTCTTCAGTTACAAGGGAGATTCTTTGTTTCTGAATGTGAATGAAATATTGTCGCCTTCCGGTACGAGGATGGATAGGATTTACATTACAAAAATAGCTTATTTAGACGGAGAGGTGGCAGTTGCCCTGAAACCAGCGGGATTTTATGATACTGACGGGGACGGAAATGATGAACTTTATTTTAGTATCTCATCAGCTTTCCAGCTTGGACCAAGAAGAATGTACTATTTTGACCTGGTACACAGGAGTCTGAAATCCAGTCAGCCTTGCGGATCAATATGTCTGGATCCCCAAATGGCAGATATAGACGGAGATAATCATCCTGAAATTTTCGGGACAATGTCCGCATCAGGAAATTACAGCAGAAATGTTCCTTTTTCAGACAGCAGTACATGGCTAATGGTTTTTAATGACAAACTGAGCTTTGAATTTCCACCTGTGGAGTTTCCGGGCTTTGCCAATGGTTTATATACCCTTCCATATAAAAATGACAGATTCAAGGGGTATGTATTGTCTCACCTGGCAAACGGGGCTGATACATCTGTGCTCAAATCCAGGATAATGATATATTCAAGGGAAGGAAAGCTGATAAGGTATCGCCTCTTCAGTAATTTTACTAAAACATATAAATACCCTGCATTTGTTGTCAGGTCATCTCCCTCTGACAGAATATATCTCTTTGGGGATATGTTTTTTGAACTGAATGCCAGCCTTGAAATAATCCATTCTGCTGACCTGCCTTTTGAAACTTCGATTTTCCCATTCCAGGCTGACGTGGATGGTGACAGCAAAGATGAATTTCTTCTTTATTCGCCTGATGAAAAAAAAGTTGCAGTTTATAATTCTAATTTACAGAAGCTGTCTGTAGTGAATTTCTCTACTGACGATACTCAATGGGAATTTTCTCCTTATTTGTCAAGTGGCCATAAGTATAAACTATTTGTGAGTTCGGGGAAAGATGGCTATTTTCTAAAATTAAGTTCAAACAGGTATTATTTTATTGAGTATCTACTGCACCCTGCTATTTATTTCTCAATTTTCTTCTTCATTGTTCTCATTAAAAAAATTGGCACCACGCAGCTTAAAGCAAAGGAGAATCTTAACAACAGGCTTTTAACTCTTCAGCTGCAGGGAATAAAAGCCCAGCTTGATCCGCACTTCACCTTCAATACATTAAATTCTATTGCATCACTTATTTATCTTGAAGACAGGCATACAGCCTACGATTATATGCGCAAATTTACCCAGCTTTTGAGGTCTATGCTCAATGATGCTGAAAAGATTTACCGGAATCTGGGTGAAGAAATTGAATTTGTAACAACCTACCTTGAACTTGAAAAGCTGAGGTTTGGAGAGAAGTTCAAGTATGAAATCGAAATAGGGGAAGGGGTAAGCAAGCTTGAGCAGGTCCCAAAACTGGTTTTACAGACCTTCACTGAGAATGCTGTCAAACACGGAATAATGCCATCATTAACCGAAGGATTAATTAGAATTTCTGTTGTACGGGAAATAGACTACCTGAGAATCACAATTGAAGATAACGGGGTAGGAAGAAAAAATTCTGCAGGGCAAAGTGAATCTACTGGTAAAGGACTTAAGCTTACAGGTGAGTTCTATGAAATACTTAACCGCTTAAATAAGAAACCTATAAAGCATGTGATAACTGATCTTTATGATGAGTCCGGTGAGGCCGCAGGCACCAGGGTAGAGGTCTGGGTTCCTATTGATGAGTTCGTAATTCCAATAAAATAAATCGTGATATTGCAGATGTGATTTTGCAATAACATTCCAAGTTAATGTTATTGAATTATATCACAGATATTTCCTGTCCTCCTCAGGCACTTCAAAATATTTATTATAGATCTTTACGTCGGGACCTTTTTTCTCTTCAATTTTATTTCCCCTGATCTTGTATGTGCATTTTTCCCCTGCTATGCCTGAGAAGTAGATGTTGAATTCTTTTCCTTTTTCATCTATCATTATCAGCCTGACCATATGGAGATATTTCATACTATTCAGCTGTGCCGAGCAAATTGGGCAGGTATAAATGTATTCCTCACCTTTTTTGATCTGAAATGAAGGATGGGTTGCAGTTGTATAATTTCCTAATTCCGGACCTAATAATATCAATCCTCTTTGGGAACGGTCTTTGAGACTTGTTGCAGCAAGGATAATTGAGGTTTTTACAATAAGATGACCCCTGCAAACTTTACAAAGATATTGTATAGCCATGATGCACCTCCTGATTTTTATTGTTTTATAATCTTAGTTCCAACAGTGCATACAAGATATGAAATATTTATTCCAAAATCAATTTTTCAGGACTGTTTAATCCTATAGAATACATCATTTGAATATTTTCCCCGATCTGCAGATAACTAAACCTGGATAGTACAAGTGTTAGTCTCTCAGCATCTCATTTTTTCTTCCATGGAGGTGTCTCAGGGAGTGATTTTTTAAATTCGGTTATAAGGGAATTTTCGTAGGTGCCTGCAAATTTTCCGGTTATGAATCTTTCAAAACCTTCATTAATAAATCTTTCCCACGATTTATCCTCTTTTCCCGGAATAATTGGATAGAAGAGAATATTGTTTTCCCTGGCAGCTAAAGTGTCTCCGATGGCATCTCCAATCATCAGAATCTTATTATCAGGATATTTGCCCTTTGCAGCTGTTTCTATATGTTCGGTTTTTGTCCCTTGTTCCTGTCCTGCAATAAGCTTAACGTATCTGATCATATTATTTTCTTCCCATTCTCTGGCGATGGCCTCCAGAGGAGTCTGTGATACTATTGCCAGATCAGCCTTTGAGCTGGCCATTTGAATGGCTGTCAGTGCATTAGGAAATGGCGGGATTTTCCGCAGCCATTCCCTGATATCACTGTTTACAGCCTCAGTCCATTTTATTACATTTGCAAGGGAGGGGTCACTTTGTGACTCATAATATTTCTTCAAAGATTCTGTGTCCAGTTTTGTCTCATGCTTTACCCAATCTTTCAGAGATGTCAGATCAGGAAGACAGTATGCCGGGTTCTCTATTTCTACTCTTTCGCTCAGAAGATCAAAAACTTTAATAATTGATATATACCTGTTCCCTCCCCTGTGAGCAGAATATAGATTTACGAATTCCCATGTCTCTCGCAGGATTTTTGCGATGGGGAAGAGATTAAAATGTTTAAGGGCATTCGGAATAAAGAACTCTTTCTGCTTTACTTCCATAGTATCGAAGACACAGCCATCGGAATCAACACCTATAAAGAAATCATGAACCGGCTTGAACTTTTTTAATTCTGACTGGTAATCCATATCTGAAAATGATCCATAAATATAGTTTAATTAACCCTTGTCAGATCCTGACCGTAAGGAAATTTATTTTTTGAAAACAATTACCGCTGGCTTCAGCCAACGATCAGTCCTTTACAACCCACCTGGGCTTTAGCCTATATTTATTTAAACGGAAATCTTATGGTTCCTTTCTTTATTTTCATTCTAAATTAGCAGGAATGTCAATTAATGGTTTTTTTTAAAAGTATTGTTATTAAATTAACAGCACTTTCTAAACCCAGGTTTGAAAGCATAAAAATTTATTTAATTACTTAAAAATCAATAAGAAATGTACCAGGTAGGAAATCTAGTTAAGGAATTGTCCGACAAACATGGTCATGCCCGTGAGAATCTTTTGCCGATTCTTCAGGATATCGTCAGGAAGCATAATTATCTTACTGACGAGGCTATGGTTGAAGTTGCGAAGGAACTCGATATGTCAGCAGCTGAAGTCTATGGGACAGCATCCTTTTACACTTTTCTCGATACTCAGGTGAGGGGGAAGTATGTTATAAGAATTTGTAAAACAATTACATGCTCAATGAAAGGTAAGAGCGAAATAGTTCAAACTCTTGAAGATATTCTTAAAATAAAAGTCGGCGAAACAACTGCCGACAAACAATTCAGCCTGATTGAAACCAACTGCATCGGGTGGTGTCATAAAGCTCCGGCTATCCTTATTAATGATATGCCATACACTGAGCTTACACCTGAAAAAGTGAGCGATATAGTTAAAGATTACATGAAAAAATAAAAATCCGGAAAAGATGGAACATAAAGGATTAAATAAGGTTGACCTGATATTTGAAAAAATTGATGCCAATGAAGTTTTGATGAAGGCATTTAAAATGAATAAAGATGAAATTATTCAGCATATGCTGGATTCCGGTCTTAAAGGACGCGGTGGAGCCGGTTTTCCCACTGGACTGAAATGGAAGTATACAGCAGCAGAAAAAAGCCCGGAAAAATATATTGTATGCAATGCTGATGAAGGTGAACCCGGAACATTCAAGGATCGTGAAATTCTTGACAGGGTTTCAACCAAGGTTCATGGAGGAATGGCAATTGCTGGTAAGGCCATTGGTGCAAAGAGAGGTATAGTTTACCTCCGTGGAGAATACAGGTATCTCCTGCCAAAGCTGATGATTGAACTCGATTCATTTCATAAGATGATACATGCAATAGGTTATGATTTTAAAATTGAATACCGCATGGGAAGTGGTGCCTATATCTGCGGTGAAGAAAGTGCTCTGTTCGAATCAATTGAAGGCAAAAGGGGAGAGCCAAGGAACAAACCTCCCTATCCGACAACGTCAGGTGTTTTCGAAAAGCCAACATCTATCAACAATGTAGAGACTCTTGTAACAGCTATGATGATAATCTTCCATGGCTCAGAAAACTTCACTCAATACGGTACAAAAGATTCGCGAGGATCAAAAGTATTTTCAGTGTCAGGAGATACCCCTACACCTGGCATTTTTGAGCTTGAACTTGGAATGAGTGTTCAGCAGTTTGTAAATGAATTCGGTGATGGTGATACAAAAGCCGTTCAGGTTGGAGGAGCTTCAGGCTTCTGCGTTCCCAGGAAGAAATTTGCGGAAACAATAATTGGTTTTGAAGGTGTTCCTACAGGAGGCTCAATGAAGCTTTTCAACAGTTCAAGATCTATGTACAATGTACTTCACAACTATCTCGATTTCTTTGCAGAGGAGTCATGCGGACAATGTACCCCATGCCGTGTCGGATGTCAGCAATTGCTGAAAGGAGTGGAGAAAGTGAAGAAAGGCGAGTCAAAATCAACTTACCTTAATGAACTTGTGAAGCTGGCTGATACTATGAAAATTGCTGCAAAGTGCGGTCTCGGACAGTCTGTTGGCAATGCATTCAAATCTATTGTCAGCAACTTCAAGGAGGAGATCATTTACTAACAATTCAAACAAAAACATCGAATCATGATAAATCTGCTTATAAATGACCAGAAAGTATCGGTTGAGCCAGGCACAACAGTGCTGGCAGCAGCCAAGAAACTGAAAATAAATATACCTACATTATGCAACCATGATGACCTTTGTGTTGCAGGTAACTGCCGTGTCTGCGTCGTTGAACAGAAAGGAGCCAGGACACTTATTGCATCCTGCGCTACCCCTGCATCGGAAGGGATGGAAATTCATACAAATACGCTTAAAGTCAGAAATGCCCGCAAGCATATTGTTGAGCTTCTCCTTACTGAACACAGGTCCGACTGTACCAAATGTTACAAGAACCAGAATTGCGAACTTCAATCTCTTGCCAATGAATTTGCTTTCGGGGATACGATTTTCCTCGACCTTGTTGAAGATCATAACTATAATATTGACAGATCTTCACCATCATTCATAAAAGACGACAGTAAATGTATCCGCTGCCAGCGTTGTGTAAGAACCTGCAGTGAATTGCAGTTTATATCAGCAATAGATGTAGCCAATAAAGGAGCTCATCAGAAGATATCATCATTTCACGACAGGCCGATGAGCCATGTAGTTTGTACAAACTGTGGTCAGTGCGTTAACCGCTGCCCCACCGGTGCTCTTGTTGAGAAGACATATATCGACCAGGTATGGGATGCTATATACGATCCCGAAAAACATGTGGTGGTTCAGACTGCTCCTGCCGTAAGGGTAGCACTGGGAGAAGACCTGGGATACGACCCGGGTCAAAGAGTCACAGGAAAGATGGTGAATGCCCTCAAGCAACTGGGATTCAACTCTGTCCTCGATACTGATTTCAGTGCCGACCTTACGATTATGGAAGAGGGAACGGAGTTACTTGTGAGACTCAAAAAAGCACTGGTTGACGGTGACGCGAAAATATCACTGCCGATGTTTACCTCATGTTCCCCGGGATGGATAAAATTTATCGAACATAAGTACCCCGAATTCCTTCCAAATCTTTCTACCTGCAAATCACCACAGCAGATGTTTGGAGCACTTGCCAAAACATACTATGCAAAAAAACGGAATATTGATCCCTCAAAAATAGTATCAGTTTCGATTATGCCATGTACTGCCAAGAAATTTGAGGCAGACAGACCAGAGATGCGATCCAGCGGATTCAAGGATGTAGACTATGTACTGACAACACGTGAGCTTGCAGTTATGATCAAGCAGGCCGGACTCGATTTCAGGAACCTTGAAGAGGCAAAATATGATTCCATAATGGGCGATTCAACCGGTGCCGCAGTCATCTTCGGCGCTACCGGAGGTGTGATGGAAGCTGCCTTACGTACTGCTTATGAGATCGTTACCGGACGTGAAGTCCCGTTTGGAAACCTTAATATCACACCGGTTAGGGGTATGGACGGAGTTAAAGAAGCTACAATAAAGATCGAAGGATGCGTTGATGCCTGGAAGTTTCTTGAGGGAGCTGAGCTCAAGGTTGCAATAGCTCACGGCCTTGTGAATGCAAACAAGATCATGAAACTGGTGAAGTCAGGAAAAGCTGTGTATCATTTCATTGAGATCATGGCATGTCCGGGAGGATGCATTGGAGGGGGAGGACAGCCAATTCCAACTAACATGCAGATCAGGCAGAAACGTATGAAAGCTATATACTCAGAGGATGAGCACATGGTTTTACGTAAATCCCACCAGAATCCTGATGTAATTGCCATCTATAAGGAATTCCTCGATCAGCCGAACAGCCACAAATCGCATGAGTTATTGCATACACACTACGTGGAACGCGACAACTTTTAGAACTGAGCTTAACCTTCCTAAGGATGACCCAAGTAGAGCCGTTGCATGCAACGGCTTTCTGCTTTTTGCATGCAACGGCTTTTTGCATGCAACGGCTCTAACAATTTTTGGATGTTGATGAGAGAGTTGGCCAGGAGTGATGATCTTTGGCAGATACCCGAATCAAACAGCTGAAAAAACATTATACTTGACAAAATTTCAGATGTGATGGCAGAATTTTTAACAAGAGAGGAGATTAAAGCCTATTATGACAGACTCCTCTACAAATCCGGATACATTAAGACTTTGAAGAAAAGTATTAATGAAGTAAAAGTGGAACAGATATTAAGTTATGCAAGAGAGGTTTACATGGAGTCGATTATCAGACTTGAACGTGAAGACGGATTCTTCCATAATGTTACTCCTTATACTTTCCCTCCATGTCCGCTGTTTACAGAAATATTTGTCCTGCCAAATGGCATCAAGCTAGATGCCTTTACTTATCGTGATCAGTTGAAATACTGGCTCCTGACATCCAAAAAAGTAATTCAGATATTGGAAGATGCCATGAAGCCGGAACGCAAAAAAATAATTCCCACCCCTGATCTGAGATTGGCAGATGTTTTGATTGAAGGTGAATCAGTTGAAGAGGTTAAGAGTTATTATAACTTTGGAAAACATAAAAATACATATCTGGCAAAATTTCTGAGAATACTTCAATTAATGGGATATTTCAACAGAAAGCTTACCAGTCAGGACTTTCAGGCTATAGGAAGAAACGACTTTGATTTTGCAACATACAATGACAGGAATGATTATAAACCACCTGCACTAAAAGACTTATATAAATATCCTGAATTCAGGGATATTCCTGGCCCAAAAAATAGAAGAGGCGTTGCATGCAACGCCTCTACTGTTTTCTTATTTACTTTTGTCTTTTTCAGAAGCCATGCCATGTTCTCCCCGAGAACCTTCATTGTCTTCATACCCTCTTCATCTTTCAGCACATCGCCTTTTTCCCTTCCTGTTGCAATATTCCAGTAGGATGATCCCGGAATTATCATTTCATTGATAAGAAAAAAATTGTTTATGCTGTCGAATGCATTTATTGCTCCGGCTCTTCTCACAGCAATTACTGCGGCCCCGATTTTTCTTTTAAGCGGATTTCCTGCTCCCCTTAATGCATATCCGGCAACATCTATCAGTGCCTTGGCATCTGCAGTCAGATCTGCGAAATAAACAGGTGAGCCGATAATTATGCCATCTGCTTTTAGCATTTTTTCAATACAGTCGTTAATAACATTATTCTTCTGATGACATATCCCGTCTTTCTTCTTCCTGCATTTCATACAGGCTATACAGCCAGCTACGGTTTTCCCTCCAAGCTGAAAAAACTCGGTCTTGATACCTTCATTTTGCAGCGCTTTAAACACTTCATTAATAAGTATCTCTGTATTTCCGCCCTTCCGCGGACTGCAGTTAATTCCAAGTACTTTCATTGTGAATATTTAATTTTCAGTGATTGACAAAGATATTGATTTTACTGGTTTAACGCATTTTAACCACTGAGTTTCACAGAGTTTGCACAGAGTTACACTGAGTCTTTTTTCTTCGTCTCTCAGTCTCTCAGTCTACGCTCTCCGCTTACCTCTCACCTCTCAAATCTCAAATCATCAAATCTCATCTCAAATCTCAACTCTCCGATCTCAAATCTCCGCTCTCCACTCATATCTATCCTATTATATCAAGAATCTGTTTAATATCAATGTCCTTCAGAGGATTGTTGCTTTTAATAAATGTATCTGCAAGCTTTGATTTCTTTTCCTGTAATCTTGTTATTTTCTCCTCAATGCTGTTGGTTGTTATATACTTGTACATAAAAACATTTTTATCCTGACCTATTCTGTGAGCCCTGCTCATTGCCTGCAGCTCGGAGGCCGGATTCCACCAGGGATCAAGGATAAAGACATAGTCGGCTGCAGTCAGGTTAAGCCCAACCCCTCCGGCCTTTAATGAAATAAGGAATATCCTGTTTTCAGGGTCATCCTGGAAAGTGCTTACTATTTTTTCCCTGTTCATGCTTGCTCCTGTAAGCATTGAAAACCGTATCCTTTTTCTTGTCAGCTCAGCAGAATAGAGAGTAAGATGTTTTACAAATGAAGAGAATACAAGTATTTTATGACCCTCTGATATGACACTTTCCATATCCTGTAATACGGTTTCGAATTTTCCGGAACCGGATCTGTATTCTTCATTTGCCATTACGGGATGGTTGGCTATCTGCCGTAACTTCATCAATCCCTGCAGGACAACAATGGCTGATTTTTCAAGCCCGGTTGTCTCAATGCTTTTAAATATGCTGTTTCTGACTGAGGATTTTTCTTCCTCATACAGTTTATTCTGCTCCTCAGTCATATCACAGAAAACTGTCTGTTCAGTTACCGGCGGCAGATCGCGTGCAACCATCTCTTTTGTCCGTCTCAGGATAAAGGGCTTGATAATCTTTCTTAATTTCCCTTCCTGCGTATCGTTACCGGCTTTTTCAATCGGCCTGGCAAATTCCCTTCTGAAGAATGATAAATCGCCAAGCAAACCGGGATTAACAAAGTTTAGCTGCGACCAAAGATCAGTAAGGGAATTTTCAACGGGAGTCCCTGTAAGGACCAGCTTGAAATCGGACTGAAGCTTTGTCATTGCCCTGTATACTGCTGATCCGGGGTTTTTTATCATCTGGCTTTCATCCAGGATGATATAATGAAATGGGAATGTGCATAATAAATCAATATCCTGTCTTACGGTATGGTAACTTGAGATTATGATATCAACATTGGAGAACCCCGATGTTGTTTTCTTTCTCTGGTTCCCTTTGTGGTTGTACGAAACCATCCCGGGAACAAATCTTTTAATCTCATTTTCCCAGTTATAAATAAGTGATGCCGGCACAATAACAAGCGATGTTAATCTGCTTTCAGCAGCTCCGAAGAGGGTCGGCTCTGTTGTTTCTCCAGGTAATTTACCTGGTTTCAGATTTTCCTTATTATGCTGAAGCAGAGCAAGTGTCTGAATAGTTTTTCCCAGGCCCATATCATCCGCAAGGCATCCTCCAAGCCCTGCCGTCTGAAGGAAATTCAGCCAGTTCAGTCCCTCATTCTGATATTGCCTCATGAGACAGTTCAGTCCAGCGGGAGGATCAATTTCCGGCAGTCGCTCGGGGATGAGTAATTTCTCAAGCCTGTCAAACGCCGGCTTGCCTTCTTCACTAAGAGTATCTGTAAGCAGAGAGAAATGCTGCTTGTGTAATCTGAGTAAATCGTCGGAGCTTTTCCCGAATTCAAAGATATTCTTGTATTTTGAAAACCATGCTTCGGGCAAAACTGCTATGGTTCCATCAGGCAGTTCATACTCCCGTATACCTGAAATGATGTTTTTCCTGAAACGGGTGAATGGAATCTCCCATTGGCCTACCCGGACTATTGCTTTCAGGTCAAACCAGTCGTTGATCAGTTTGCTGCTTAACTCGATCGTTACAGGCTTGAAATTAAAATTCAGATCCAGCCTTGACGTCAGGACAAAACCGACATCAATAATATCCTCATAATTTCTGTTTACCTCCTCTATCATTGCATAAATATCATTTCCTGCTTTTTTGCCGGACGAAACAGGGAAGAAGTGGATATCATCATCCGAAAAAAAACCCAGCTCTTCCAGCCTGATACGGCGCTCATTTTCCCATGAATGGTCGCGGTGATATTTTCGGAAAATAAACTTATCGTCTTTGTGTTCGAAAATTGTAAATGATTGCTGGGGTTCATTGGCGAATATTCTGTTCCCCCTGTAATAATTATAGGTAAGAATCAGTGCCGGCGATCCTTTAAGTCCAATTTCAATATTTAGCCAGGCTTCTTTTTCAGGGGTGAATTCAATGATCTCAAATCCTCTGCCTTCAACCTTAAAGTTATTTATCGCATTCAGAACAAAGCTGCCGAAATACTTCAACTCCGTTTTTTTCGGGATCTGAATAAATTCTTTTGACAGAAAAGGTTTTAGCTTTGAGCCATCAACGTCCGAAACGGATAAAATCCTGTGATCCTCCCTTATCAGGCATGGAGACATGCAAAGTATATCGATGGAGCTGTTCTTCATGTCGATAAGTTTGCCTCCTGCCTCCAGGCTCAGGTTATAGGTGCTTTGTTCCGGATCTCTTGAGAATATGAACACCGGATCTGCATTATCTTCATTCAGATGGAGCAGATCTTCCGAATGGAGTGCTGATGATTTTGTCTTCTGATAATAAACCGGAATATTTTCATCTCTTGCTATTGTAAAACATTTATGTAGCCTTCTCTCAATAAACGGCCTGATAAAATTTTCCAGCTTATCCGGAGCTATATTTACAAGGAATTCCTTAACAGATTTATCTTTTGAGAAGAGTCTGAAAAGGTTTCGTTCATTATATTCATTAATAATATTTACTACATCTCTTTCTTCCGGTTTAATTGTTTCCATGGCCTCATTGCCAGGATGGGGGAAGAGGCATTCCGATAATTTAAAATAACTTCTGCCAGTTTCACTCTGGATCAGATAAGGCATTAAAACCAAGCCCCATAATCTGTGATTAATAAGTATAAGTGCAAATATCTTTGTATTTTTTTTTGCCGTAGTTCCGGTCATGCTGATCTTTTTTATAGTGCAATGATGCTCAATGTTGATCAATAATCAAAGGATTTTCTTATTAGATTTGCTAAAAGAAGTGACTAAAGTGCCTAAAATTTGGAGTGCCTAAAGTTTTTTATTTATAACTCTAAGTACTCTAGGCACTTTAGGCACTTTAGTCACTTTAGGCACTCTACTTTGAGAAAGATTATCCATATAGACATGGATGCATTTTTTGCATCAGTTGAACAGCTTGACCATCCGGAACTGAGGGGCAAGCCTGTTGCAGTTGGCGGAAGTGGTCCGCGAAGTGTTGTCGCAGCCGCCAGTTATGAAGCACGAAAGTTTGGCGTCAGATCTGCAATGCCTTCAGTAACAGCCAAACGTCTTTGCCCTGACCTGATATTTGTCGGCCATAATTTTGAAAGATATACAGAAGTCTCATCACTTGTTTTAAACATCCTTAAGGAATATTCAGATCTTGTTGAACCTCTTTCAATTGATGAAGCTTTTATTGATGTGACAGATGATAAGATGAACATAAAATCTGCCACAGTAATTGCCAGAAAAATAAGGAGTGAAATAAAACAAAAGACCGGACTGACTGCTTCAGCGGGAATTTCAGTTAATAAATTCCTGGCCAAGATAGCCTCGGATATCAATAAGCCTGATGGAATGTTCATCATTAAACCGGAAGATGCGGAAGGGTTTATTGAAAACCTCCGGATTGAAAAATTCTATGGGATAGGTAAAGTTACAGCTCTTAAGATGCATAACCTTGGAATTCATAATGGAGCTGATCTTAAAAGGTGGGACCTGGTATCCCTTGTAAGAAATTTTGGTAAAGCCGGGGCCTTTTTCTATGATATTGCCCGGGGAATTGATGAACGACCGGTTGAACCGTATCAGGAAAGAAAATCCGTGGGAACTGAGCTGACTTATGAGAAGGATCTGACGACATCCTTTGAGATAATTGCAGAACTTTATAAGCTTGAGAAAGAACTGATGGAGAGGCTTGAACATTCTCAATCTGCAGGTCGTACAATCACTCTGAAAATTAAGTTCTCTGATTTCAGGCAGATAACCCGGAGCAGAACAGTTCAGCATTATATAAGGGATTTTCAAACACTGCACAGAGAGGTGACAGCTTTGCGTAAATCAATTAAGCTGGAAGATCCGCGCATCAGGCTTCTGGGAGTTTCGGTCTCCAGCCTGGAGAGTGATGAATATGAGGACAGGCAGCTTCATTTGTTTGATGAACAAGAATGATCCAAGAAAGATCCTCTGTTGTCGGATAATTAAAAAAGGGGTGACATCAGAAATTTTTGAGATCACCCCCGGGCAAAAAAACATAAGTTTTATTGCTATAATTAAATCAGAATAATCCTTCTATTGATAAATATCTCTCTCCGGTATCATAACTGAAAGTAACTATTCTTGATCCTTTCGGTATTTCGCTTAGTTTCTGGCTGACTGCAGCGAGTGAGGCGCCAGAGGATATTCCGATGAAGAGACCCTCTTCCTTTGCTGCTCTTCTGGTGAAATCAAATGCATCTTCTTTGCTGACTTTAATAATTCCGTCGAGAAGGTCGGTTTTTAATATCGAAGGAACAAATCCTGCTCCAATACCCTGCAATGGGTGAGGACCTGGTGCTCCGCCGCTAAGGACGGGTGAAAGTTCCGGTTCCACAGCGAATACCTTCAGTTTTGGAAATTTGTTTTTCAATACTTCAGCGCAGCCTGTTATATGACCACCTGTTCCCACACCTGTAATCAGATAATCGATACCTTCCGGGAAGTCATTGAGGATTTCCTGTGCAGTGGTATTTTTATGTATAAGGGTATTGGCCTCATTATCGAACTGCATAGGCATCCATGAATCAGCTGTTTCATCTACTAATTCCCTTGCCCGTTCAATAGCCCCTTTCATTCCTTTTTCGCGTGGAGTCAGTACAAATTCAGCACCATACGAACTCATGATTTTTCTTCTTTCAACAGACATTGATTCCGGCATAACCAGTATAAGTCTGTATCCTCTTACTGCAGCAACAATTGCCAGTCCGATGCCTGTATTCCCGGATGTGGGTTCAATGATCACACTGCCTGGTTTAAGAAGCTCTTTTTGTTCAGCATCATCTATCATAGACAATGCAATCCGGTCTTTTATGCTCGATCCCGGGTTGGTTCTTTCAAGTTTAACCCATACTGAATAATCCGGTCCAAAAAGCCTGTTGATTTTGATATGGGGTGTATTACCTATTGTATCAAGAATTGAATTTGCTTTCATTTTTTATTTATTGATAGAGTTTCAGATAATGAAATTGATTGGTTCCTTATAACCATTCTGGTTTCGTACAATTATTTCGCTTTTATGATAGACTACAGAAAAGGGTGCTATGCTTTCTGTGAGCCAAACATTACCGCCGATAATGCTGTTTCTTCCCACCACAGTTTCTCCTCCGAGGATTGTGCAACCTGCATATAGAATGACATTGTCTTCAATTGAAGGATGTCTTTTGATTGACGCTTTGCTCTTATCTACGCTCAGGGCTCCAAGTGTCACTCCCTGATATAGTTTTACATTGTTGCCGATATTTGCAGTTTCTCCGATTACGATCCCTGTTCCGTGATCAATTGAGAATGGTACACCGATGGTCGCTCCCGGATGGATATCGATTCCTGTTACCCTGTGAGCATATTCGGTGATCATTCTCGGGAAAAGCGGTACTGATAATTTTGTCAGAAAATTTGCAATCCTGTAACAGAATATTGCGAAAAAGCCCGGATAGATTGCAATTACCTCTATTTGCTCTGAAGCTGCCGGGTCAGATTCCAGAATAAAATCAGCATCTTTCAAAAGTACTTTTTTGATATTACCAAGATTGTTGAAAAACCGCTGCGTCACCTCCTCATTCTTATCTGTCAGACCCTCCAGCATATCACGGATCTGGGCTTCAAGATTTTTTTGATTGCATTCAATCTCTGAATCGGTAAAAGTATGAGTGGTAGGGAAAAGCAATTCAAATATTGATTTAATTGACTTTTCAACAGCTCTCTGGTTGGGTATTTTAATCTGTGTCATGGAAGTATGCTGTTATGTAGTAAGGCTAAGAGCCTGCTCAAGATCTGCCTTGATGTCGACGATATTTTCGATTCCTACTGATAGTCTTAGCACTCCAGGTATTACCCCTGAGCTTAGCTGTTCTTTTTCAGATAGTTGCTGATGAGTTGTGGAAGCCGGGTGAATGATCAGGGTTTTTGCATCTCCAACATTTGCGAGATGGCTGATCAATTTCAGATTATTCACCAGTTTGTCAGCAGCTTCTTTACCCGCCTTAACCTTAAATGAAAGTACTCCCCCAAATCCGTTTTTCAGGTATTTAACTGCAAGGTCATGGTATGGACTGGAGGCAAGGCCAGGATAATCAACGTATTCTATTTTAGGATGTTTGGATAACCACAGGGCCAGTCCCATAGCATTTTCAACATGTTTTTGAACACGTAAAGAAAGTGTCTCAAGTCCTAACAGAAGAAGGAATGCATTAAACGGGCTTAATGAAGACCCGTAGTCACGTAATCCTTCAACTCGTGCACGTATTATAAAGGCTATATTCCCAAATGGTCCCGGAGTTCCGAAAACATCCCAGAATTTCAACCCATGATATCCCTCTGATGGTTCAGTGAACTGAGGGAATTTCCCGTTTGCCCAGTTGAAATTACCTCCATCGACAATGACACCTCCGATACTGGTACCATGGCCACCAATCCATTTGGTGGCTGATTCAACGACTATATTGGCTCCATGCTCAATCGGTCTGAACAGATATCCCCCTGCCCCAAAAGTATTGTCTACAATAAGTGGAATATCATGTTTTTTTGCAACAGCAGCTATAGCATCAAAATCAGGAATGTTGAATCTGGGGTTTCCGATTGTCTCAAGGTAGATAGCCTTAGTCTTATTATCAATAAGCTTCTCGAAATCTTCAGGCTTATCTCCTTCAACGAATTTCACTCCGATTCCCAGACGTTTGAACTGAACCTTGAACTGGTTATATGTGCCACCATAAAGATATGATGTAGATACAAGGTTGTCTCCAGCCTGAAGTATGTTTGTTATCGCAATGAATTGTGCAGCCTGACCTGATGAAGTTGCCAGGGCTGCCACACCCCCTTCAAGGGCTGCAATGCGTTTCTCAAAAACGTCTGTTGTCGGATTCATCAGCCTTGTGTAGATATTGCCAAATTCCTTCAATCCAAACAAATTGGCAGCATGTTCTGAATTATTAAAAACATACGATGTTGTCTGATAAATCGGAACTGCCCTTGAATTGGTTGTAGGATCAACTACCTGTCCTGCATGAAGCTGCAGTGTGTCAAAATGTAAATTTTCAGAAGCCATAAAATTATTTTTAATTGTTTACTGAGTCCTCCGAAGCTTTAGCGAAGGAGGATTGTTTATTGTTTATTGTTTATAGTTCAAAGTGTCTGACCACCGAATACCGATTACTTCGTCTAATAAGTCTGTCGGAAATTTCAATGGTACAAAGATGGCGTGAAAGCATTAAGACCGAAATACCCTCTTTGAGGCATTTTATATACCATAAAGATGGTATGTCAATTAAATATGATATTCAATTATATTAATCCAGCCTGTCCTGAGAGCATACATAATGAGCTCAGAAACGCTTGAAACGCCAAGCTTTCTGAAGATATTCTTACGGTGAGTTATTACTGTATGAAAGCTTATATATTTGCGGGATGCAATTTCCTTTGTAGTCAATCCCTGAGAGATAAGTCTTACAATTTCCATTTCAGAGACTGTCAGCTGACCCGTTTCTTCACCAGTATTCTTCTTTTCACCCGGATCAAAAAGCAGGTCAAGCAGTTCACTGGAATAATATTTCTTTCCCTTCAGTGTTGCAGAGAGTGCTTCAAAGATCTCATCCCTGCCAGCGGTTTTTAAAATTATATCATTAATTCCCTGATTGTTTAATTCCAGCATTTCGTTCCTTGTTAAGCCATTTGTGATTACAAGTAATTGCAAATGGGGGTAACTGTTTATTATTTCTTTCAGTTCGGAGAAGCTGGAAAGTTCAATGAATGAAGGATCTATAATCAATAATGCTATATCTCCGCTTGCAAGCTCCCTGGTCAGCTCCCGCTTTTCCATTACAACATTGCTTACTTGAAAACGCATATCCTCCAGAAGAATATGTTTCAGAGATTCTGTGATAAGGAACTGACTGTCGGCTATCAGTACCCGGATTGTATTTGCCGCTAATGACATCACCCTAAAGCTTCCTTCAGATCTGAAAGCAAATCATCAATATGTTCAATACCAACTGAAAGACGTATTAGATTTTCAGTAACCCCTATTTTTAGTCTTAAAGCCGGAGGGAATGCCTCATGCGTCATAAGTGCAGAATAGTTTGCAAGGGATTCTACTCCCCCTAAGCTGTCTGCAAGCTGAAATACTTTGAGTTTTTTGAAAAATGCATTTGCTTCCGTCAATCCGCCCTTTATCTGAAAGGAGACAACACCGCCAAACCCGGTCATCTGCTTTTTTGCAATTGCATGACCAGGATGATCCTTCAATCCGGGGAAATATGTTTCAGGAACATTATGGTGGTGCTTAAGGTAAGTGGCAATCTTCATAGCATTTTCCTCATGCTGTCTCATCCTTACAGCCAGCGTTTTTACACCCCTGAGGGTGAGCCAGGAATCGAAAGGGGATGGGACAGCTCCTACCGACTTCTGAACAAGTTTGATTTTTTGATATAACTCAGTGTTGTTTACAATTATCGCTCCGCCTATCAGATCGGAATGACCGTTTATATACTTGGTCGTGCTGTGTACAACAATATCAGCCCCGAGAAGCAGCGGTTTCTGGAAATATGGAGTTGCAAATGTATTATCGACAACAGAAATAACATTCTTCTTCCGGCTGTAATCCGCAATAGCCGAAATATCAAAAATCTTGAGAATGGGATTTGTTGGAGTCTCTATCCAGACCATCTTCGTAGACGGCTGGAATGCCTCCTTAACAGCATTTAAATCAGTAAAATCAGTAAAAGTGAATTTTATATTGAACGGTTCAAGTATCAGCTTAATCAACCTGTATGTTCCACCGTACATATCTTCAGGGACCACAACATGGTCACCCGGACGCAGCATTGAAAATATTGCATGTTCAGCTGCAAGTCCAGAGGAAAATGTAAGGCCATACTTTCCCTCTTCCAGTGAAGCAAGGCATTCATCAAGGGCTGAACGGGTAGGATTATCAACCCTTGAATATTCGTAACCCTTGTTTTTATTAACCTCTTCCTGGGTAAAGGTTGAGGTCTGATAAATCGGAACTATGGTGGCTCCCGTTGCCTGGTCTGCGGCCTGACCTACCCAAATCGCTTTAGTCTCAAATTTCATTTAAGGCAAATAATTAAAGTTTTGTTAAAAGTAAGCAATTTCTGAATATTCATCCGAAAGAAATGCCTTCATAATTATTCCTGACCAGAGCTGAGAACAGCCTGCTTTACAGAATCAGAGAGCATCTCATTCATTGATCCTGACCTGTAACCTTTGAGATCGATCGTAACGAAATTGAATCCCGATTTAAGGCAGATATCTGTCAGTTTATTTTTCATCTCCCAGGCCTTGTCCATCTCATCTGGAATGAATTCCAATCTGGCAAGGTTTTCGTGGCTTCTTATCCTGAACTGACTGAATCCAAGATTCCTGACCGCATATTCCGCTATCGCCAGCCTGTCGAGCTTGGGCTTGGTGATCTGCTCGCCATACGGGATACGGGAGGCAAGACAGGCATAAGAAGGTTTGGAAGAAGTAGGAAGAAGATACTCTGCTGAAAAGTGACGTATATCGCTTTTGGTAAAGCCGGTTTCGGCGAGTGGAGATATAACGCTCCTTTCCTTCTTGGCTTTCATACCCGGTCTGTAATCCTTCATATCTTCGGCATTGCTGCCGTCAAGTACAGCTTCGAATCCCTCTTTGGCAGCGATGAACTGTATTTTTGTGAATAGCTCACTTTTACAGAAATAGCATCTGTCAGGTGGATTGGCCGCATATTCGGGATTATCTATCTCTTCAGTAACTATTATTCTATGCTCTATTTCCATCATGGAAGCCAGCGATTTGGCTTCTTCAAGTTCATAGAATGGGTTTGTGCTGGAGGTAGCTGTTATCAGCAGAAGATTGTCTCCATAAACATCTTTTGCCACCCTGGCAAGAAATGTACTGTCAACGCCACCTGAAAAGGCAATTACCACTCTCTTATATTCACTAAGTCTGGCTTTTAATGCATTCAGTTTATCTTCCATCTTTAAAATATTTTAATTGTCAGTTTCAGTTTCTGTAATAACAACACTCAGGTAATGATTTATATGTAACATCATCCGCCTTAAAAAGTTCGGTATCATGACCAACTTTGGCAATTGCTTTCTGAATAGTGATCAGATCAGTTTTCTCCGGATCAAAATCAACTGAGATTAGCTTGGTGTCGTTATTCCAGGTGGCTGTGGCTACGCCGATTACTGAAACTGCTGCTTTCTCAATCCTTTCCCTGCACATGTCACATATGCCTGAAACATTAAACGAAGCATGTTTTGTCGTGCTTCCGTATGGTTTTATGACGGTCATCATACTTGGCTTTCCTTCAAGCTGGGCAGCCGCATCGACACTGAATGTACCGCTTGTAACAATTTCTTCGCCTTCTGTCAAACCATCAGTAATTACATAACTTTCCCCAAGCATAGGGCCAAGACCAATTTCGCGTAATTTAAAGATTGGCTCATCGTTTCCCGGCTGCTTTACATACACAACTGAACGTTTGCCTGTCCAAAGTACAGCAGTCTTTGGGATTACCACATTATCACGATATTCGTCAAGTGTAGTCAATACAATTCCTGTAGCAAACATTTCGGGCTTTAGTTTTCCGGATTGATTTACTGTTTCAACCCTCACTTTTGCAACCCTGTTAACTGGATCAATAACAGGATCTATGAATATTATATTGCCCGAAAAATCAATTCCGGGAAAGGCCTGAAGAGTATAGGTAAGTTTTTCACCTATGTGTAAAAACTGGAGATCACTTTCATATGCATCGAACATAATCCATACTTTCGAAAGATCAGCAATGTCAAATAAAACAGTTCCCTGTGATATATGATCACCTGTATTTACTCTGCGTGCAGTCACTATACCGGCTGTGTTGGAAACCACTTCAAAATTATTCCGGACAACTCCGGAGCTTTCAATTTCAGCGATCTGTTCATCTGTAAGCTTCCATTGGCGAAGTTTTTCCCTGGAAGCTTCGTATAAATCAGGTTGCAATAGTTTTGTCTTAACTGTTTCCAATAACTCCTGCTGTGCGGTAATAAGTTCAGGTGAATATATTTCTGCAAGCACCTGGCCTTTAACTACCGATTCTCCTGTAAAGTTGACTGACAATTTTTCGATTCGCCCTGAAATATGTGCAGTCTGACTCTGAAATAATCTTTCATCAGCCTGTACTTTACCATAAAGACGTACCTCTTTTACCGGCTTTTGTTTTGTAACCACAGAGGTGAGCACATTGGCCAGCTGAGCAGCCTCTTTACTTAATTGAATTGCATACGGATCAATGGAAGTTGTGCTGCTCTTAACAAGTGGGATTAACTCCATCCCGCAGATCGGACATTTCCCTGGCTGATCCATTCTTATCTGAGGGTGCATTGCACATGTCCATATAGTACCTTTTGTAACTTCCGCAGAATTATCATGTTCTTTCTCAGTTTTTTGGGATGGATGGAATACCAGCCACCCGATAAAGAAGCCAATAAGGAATAGAAGACTTAAATTCACATATCCATTGGAAAATATCTTGAAACGACTTTGTTTTTTCATTGTGTTCAGAATTATTGTATTTGAGAATATGCCATTAGACGTTTTAGCCATGCAATTGCTGTATTGAAATCGGCTACAGCTTCAGCCTGTCTGAGTTCATAGTCGAGTGTTTGCTGACGTACACGGAGCACATCAGTTAGTCCTGATGATGACGTTGAGAAACTTTTCAGTATAAGATCAAGTGATTTTGATGCCAGCTGGAATTGATTTTTATACAGTTTTAATCTGCGCTGTGCATCCTGATACATCAATAGAGCCTCGTAATACTCTGACTGCAGTGAATTCGCAGTGACCTGCCAATTTTCAGAAGCGGCTTCTTTCAGAAGTTCAGCTTCGTTTTGCATAGCGGTATATTTTTTTCTGTATATAGGTAAAGTGAGAACCACCATGGGCATTATCATATCCTTTCCATTCATGGATGGTTCTCCCATACTGACATTTGATTTTTCGATCAGTGAATAATTAATACCAATACCGACCATTGGATACCCCATACGGGTTACCATTTTTTTTCTGGCCTCTAATGATTGTTTCTCGAAATCCACCATACTCAGCATGGGATTGCGAGCCAGCATACTATCTGAAACTGCTGGCAAAGCAAATTCAAGTGAGTCCATGGTTATATTTTCATATGTATAAACCAGCGATGTAACAGGCCTGTTCAGGTATGTATTAAACTTTGCTGTTATTGAATTCTTTTTATTTTTCAAGAATGCAATATTGTTTTCAAGGTCACTGGTTTCTATTTGTATCCTGTATATATCAGCCAGTCCGGAACTTCCTGAGGATGACCCCATTGTGCCCGACTGCATTGAAACAGACTGATTTGATCCTGAAGGAGTCGTATTGCCCTGACCAGTACCCATTGCCTGCATTACGGAAGAACCGGTGCTGTTGCTGGTGCCAGTGCCAGGTACCGGATAGGCACCTGCACTCTGTGATGAAGACCCTGTGCTTTCAATAGAGGCTGATTTGAATCTGACAAGGGCAAGACGTTCTATTAATTTAAGTATGTCAATATTTTTTTCTGAGATACTTATATCCTTCTGGATTTTATATATTTCGTACCAGGTGCGCTGTACATCATAATAGACCTGAAGCTTTGCATCTCTGAAAAATTCAAATTTTGCCTTTGCCATCAGGCTCATTTCATCTTTACCATATCTCAAAACACCGAACCAGGGAAACATCTGCATTAATCTTAAATCGGCAACCTGATTGCCGTTAACCAGCTCCATCGGACTAAGAAATATTCCTGCACTTAGTTCGGGATCCGGTAAACTGCCAACCTGAGGGATCTTTTGTAATGATGCCTGGTACTCACTGAATCTCTGAAGGACAGTAGGATTGTTTTTAGCTGCAATTTCCAGATACCTGAGAAGAGAATCAGGATATTGCTGGCTGCTGGAAATGATCCAGCTACCCATGGCAATAATTGTAATCAGTAATTTCTTATATGTTATAGCTTTCATTTTCCAATTTATTATTAATAGTTTGAGCAGCTATTTTATTTTTTCTGGTTACTTCTCTTTCTCTCCACATAGCCTGGAACAACGGAACAACAAAAACTGTCATTACCTGAATTACCATTCCTCCGAAAGTCGGGATTGCCATAGGAACCATGATATCAGCTCCTTTGCCTGTTGAGGACAATACGGGAAGCAAAGCAATCACAGCGACAGCCGTTGTCATCATAGCCGGACGGACCCGTTTCTTTCCTGCCATTACAACTGCTTCTCGTACATCATGAACTGTGTTTGGTTTCATTTCTTCAAATACCTGGTGTATATAAGTCCCCATAATTACTCCATCATTGGTTGCAATCCCAAACAGTGCGATGAATCCCACCCACACAGCTACACTAAGATTTATCTGGTGCATCTGAAACATATCACGAAGATTTAATCCTGCTACTGAGAAATTCATGAACCATTCCTGCCCGTATAACCAAAGCATTATAAAACCTCCGGAGAAAGCTACGAAGACACCTGAGAAGTGTATGAGGGATGCTGTAATAGTACGAAATTGGAAATACAATAAGAGTAATATAATAACTAAGCTAAGGGGAATAACAACAGCCAGTCTTCTTGTGGCTCTCAACTGATTTTCATAATTTCCTGCAAATTTGTAAGTGACACCGGGAGGCAATACTATCTCTCCTGAATCAATTTTCCCCTTTAAGATACTACTCGCTTCCTCTACTACGTCAACTTCGGCTTTTTCTTCCTGTTTATCAAAGATTACAAATCCAACAAGGAACGTGTTTTCACTTCTTATCATCTGTGCACCTCTTGTATACTCAATATCGGCAATTTCACCAAGTGGGATCTGGACTCCGTTCATTGCCGGGACGAGTATGCGTTTTAAATCCTCCGGATTATCACGCAATTCACGGGCATATCTTACTCTTAGAGGAAACCTCTCGCGGCCTTCTACCGATGTTGACAGAGTCATTCCTCCAATGGCTACCTGCAGCACTTCCTGTACATTGCTGACGGACATACCGTAACGGGCCATTGCCTCACGGTTAAGTTTAATCTCAAGATAAGGTGCACCGACGGCACGGTCATAGAATACTGCTGATGCTTTAATTGAGGGAACATCCTTTAAAGCTTTCTCAAACATCATTCCTGCCTCTTCAATGGTATTAAGATCAGGACCATAGACTTTCAGTCCCATCGGAGCACGCATCCCGGTCGAAAGCATGACCAGACGGGTTTCAATTGGCTGCAACATGGGAGCCGAAGTCAATCCGGGGATTTCAGTTACTTTTACAATCTCTTTCCAGATATCAAGAGGCTTTTTGATCCGGGGACGCCACTGACGATAATATTCTCCTTTGCTATCGGCAATCAGACTATCAGCCGGAATAACTCTGAATGATTCAAATTCAGGATTGTAAGTCGAATTATTCTTCAGGACATAATTTCCTTTTTTATCAACTTTAAACTGCATGCGGTGTCCGTTTTCATCGAGGATATATTCGGAGCGGTAGTTGATTGTATTTTCAAACATCTGGATCGGCGCAGGGTCAAGTGCAGAGTTTACACGGCCCCATTTACCAACAGCCACCTCGACTTCAGGTATTGTCGATAAGCGTTTATCCAGTGTTTCAATATATCCGAGGTTTTTTTCAATGCTGGAATGTGGCATGCTTGTAGGCATAAGAAGAAATGAACCTTCGTTAAGTGAAGGCATGAATTCCTTGCCTGTACCAGGGAATGTTTTAATTGCACTCTGCCATACACTGGTTTGCCGAAAGCTTTTCCATCCGATTTTTTCAGCACCTTTGGGAATAAAACCGAAAACTTCATCCATTCCCTGCCAGACCAAAAGCCCGAAAAATAAGGTGAAACCCGGTATGATAAGAAACTTCCATTTGTTCTCTAAAGCCCATCGAAGAATTTCCTCATAGAAATGCACCATCGACATTAAGGCTACAAGAATTACAGTAACAATTCCTGCGACGAAAAGAAAGTTGGCAAATTCACTGTTATGTGCCCCAAGTGGCAGCCATTCAATTGATAGATACCATGTTGCAAACAGGACAGTAATAAAAATGTTTATATAGTTTGGAAACTCTTTGCGTTTTTCTGACCACTTGTAATCAAGGAGATTATTTATTCCTACAGCTATTAATGCCAATGCCGGCCACATTTGCCATACAACAGCAAAAATAAAACCCGCCGCAATGAGGCATCCGTTCCATACTCTTCTGATTTTCTTCCTGTCAAAAGAGATGTCGAAGAAAATATGTACGAGAGTAGGTAAAACTACTATTCCAAGGATAAATGCCGAGAGAAGTGCAAATGTCTTAGTAAAGGCAAGAGGATGGAACAGTTTACCTTCCTGTGCCTGCATGGCAAATACCGGGAGGAAACTTACGATAGTGGTTGCAATTGATGTAACAACTGCAGCTCTTACCTCGGTTGTAGCCCGGTAAATAACATCTAAAAGTTTCTTGCCACGTATTCCATGATTTTCAGGCATCTCGAGATGTCTGAGAATGTTCTCAACATCCACAATACCAATATCTACCATAACACCAATCGCAATGGCAATACCTGACAGTGCGACAATATTGGCATCTATTCCAAATGACCTCATAAGAATAAATGTCATTAACACACCAACAGGTAAAAGCCCTGCTACAATAATTGATGCTCTGAGGTTCATAACAAGGACAATAATCACGATAATACTTATGAGTATTTCATGAGAGAGTGCAGATTCAAGGGTCCCTATGGTTTCCTTTATTAATCCGGTTCTATCGTAAAAAGGGACTACTGTTACCTTTGAAACAGTTCCGTCAGGTAAGGTTTTTTGCGGTAATCCTGCTTCGATCTCCTTGATCTTGTCCTTTACATTATTGATCACTTCCATGGGGTTTGAGCCATACCTTGCTACAACTACAGCCCCAACAGCTTCAGAGCCTGCTTTATCAAGACCACCGCGCCTTGTGGCAGGACCAAATGCTACATGAGCCACATCTTTAATGCGAACAGGGATATTATTACGTACAGCTACAACAGATAATTCAAGATCATTCAGACTTTTAATATATCCAAGTCCACGGATAATGTACTCGACATTATTAAGTTCAATTGTTTCAGCACCTATGTCAAGATTGCTTTGCTTAACAGCATTCATGACATCCATAACTGACACACTGTAAGCCTTCAAAGCGTCGGGTCTGAGATCAACCTGATATTCCCTGACAAATCCTCCTGCAGATGCAACTTCAGATACGCCTTCGGCTGTTGAAAGGCTGTATTTTACATAAAAATCCTGAATTGTCTTTAGTTCCGAAGGATCCCAGCCGCCATTTGGTTTGCCGGTTTTTGGATCCCGTCCTTCCAGGGTATACCAGTATATCTGTCCGAGTGCTGTGGCATCCGGTCCAAGTGAGGGTTGTACTCCGGCTGGTAAGGTGCCTGTTGGGAGAGAGTTGAGTTTTTCAAGAATTCTTGACCTGCTCCAGTAAAATTCCACATTATCTTTAAAAATGATATAGATAAACGACATTCCAAACATGGAAGTACTTCTGACTGTCTGAACTCCGGGAATACCCAGCAGGGCAGTAGTTAATGGATAGGTGATCTGATCCTGGATATCTCTGGGAGAACGCCCCATCCATTCGGTTGCAACGATCTGCTGGTTTTCACCTATGTCAGGAATGGCATCCACGGGTACGGGATCTCTTGGCAAAAGCCCCGATTTAAGATTGAATGGCATTGTTACCAATCCCATGATAACGAAAACAATGAGGAGGAGGAAAGTAATAAGCCTGTTTTCGAGAAAATATTTAACGAGACGGTTGAACATGATGAAAAAGATTTAACCGGGTCATTATGAGCGAAGCCGAACGATGACCCGGTATTAAAGTGACGAAATGCTTATTTCCTTCTTTCATACTGGCAGCATGCGTCAAGAGCTTGATAGGCTTTATCGTCAGCTCTGTACTTCTCAGTGTCGTGTCCGACAGCTGCAAGCTTCTTACTGAAAGAATCTACACTTGTTTTTGATGGATCGAAGGTTACTGTCAGAATTTTTGTGTTCTTATTCCAGTCTGCTGTGGTTGCACCCTCTGATTTTACAGATTTTTCAATCCTGGCCTTACACATGTCACAGTTTCCCCAGACTTTAAAAGTCGCGGTCTTTTGATTACCCTGATTACCTGCGGTAGTCTGAGCGATTACTGTTCCACTTATAGTTGTAATCATAACTAATATAAGAAATAATTTAATTTTTTGCATAATAAGTTGTTTGTTAAATGATTAATATAGATATAAATAACGATGACAGATAAAGCAAGGCCTTATCTGCAGTTAATTCAGAAAAAATAATCAGATACGGAAAACACAAATATCGGAGAGGTCCACATAAGTGGACATCAATGCCCCAGGGGGACTGACATCTGCAGATACGGGAATTAACCCTGGGAATGAATCAGCGGTTAATGCTGATGGAATAAGTATAAACTGAAAATGGTACTGAAATGTTTCCTTTACAAAAGAAAATGATGGAAAGAAGTTAGTGTCTGTTCCACATAACGTTACAATGTCATCACAGCAATGTTTATCAAACCTGAGCCCCGGAAGAGTTTCTGCATTTTCTGTACCTTCCATACCACAATTTGCAAGCTTGCCGGTTAATGATACTTTCGAACCTACTTCATTACCTCCGCAATAATGCGTCGCCACAGAAATATGCAGCATTGCAGTAATTATTAAAATCAGCATTGATATGGAAGCAGCCTTTTTCATCATCTATTTAAACAGTCGGAGGGCGAAAATGTTGCATAAAGCAGCAATATTTATCCTGTCATACAATCATCCCTGCAGCAACTGTCTCATTGGTACCTTCATCTATGAAGACCATACTGCCCGTGATATTATTTTCTTTATAGCTGTCGAAGAACATTGGCTTGGAGGTTTTTATGCTGACAAGAGCTAAATCATTCATATTTACAACAAGATTTTCAAAATCCTTCTCAAGAGTATTGATATTCATCCTGTAACTCACTGATTTTATTATGCAGCCAGCTTCATTACTGTTTATGCGTACCAGGTACTTTCCTCCAACCTTCATTGGCTGTTCATTGAACCAGCATATCATCAGGTTGATATCCTGACTTATAACCGGCAGATCACTTGAGCCTACAATCATATCACCCCGGCTGACATCAATGTTATCTTCAAGTGAAATGGCAACAGAATCTCCTCCAATTGATTCAGAAAGTGTTTTACCGAACATGTCAATGCTGCGTATCTTTGATTTCAAAAGTGAAGGAAGCACAGTTACCTCATCGCCGGGTCTGAAGACTCCACCGGCAACTCTGCCGGCATAGCCTCTGTAATCATGATACTCGGTAGTGTGCGGGCGAATAATTGTCTGGATAGGGAAGCGCTGATGCTTTGGATTCTTGTTTTTAGTGATTTCAATTGTTTCAATAAGGTTGAGGAATGTTTTCCCTTCATGCCAGTTCATATTCTGAGAACGGTCGACAACATTATCTCCATATTTAGCACTTATCGGAATATATTGGGCATCTTCAATTTCAAGCTTATTAACCAGTGCAGCCAGTTCTGTTTTGATTTCATTAAATACTGACTCGGACCAATTAACCATATCCATCTTATTGATGCAGAATATTATATGTCTGATGTCAAGAAGTGATGCAATATAGGAGTGCCTTAAAGTCTGTTCGAGTACTCCTTTGCGGGCATCTACCAGTATTACCGCAAGATCAACGGTGCTGGCTCCGGTAACCATATTCCGGGTGTACTGGATATGGCCCGGAGTATCTGCGATAATAAATTTTCGTGCGGGAGTTGCAAAATACCTGTATGCTACGTCAATAGTGATACCCTGTTCCCTTTCAGCTCTTAATCCATCAGTAAGAAGGGATAGATCGAGCTCTTCCCTTCCAAGCCGTTTTCCAGATTGAACAATATGCTCCATCTGGTCTTCAAATATTGATTTGCTATCGTACAGAAGCCTTCCTATAAGTGTGCTCTTTCCATCATCCACACTTCCTGCAGTTGTAAATCTGAGAAGACTCTTATTTTTGCTTTTACCGTTTATTTTCATTGAACCTTTATCCTTGAACTTTGAACCTTGAACCTTGAACCTTGAACTCCAAATAACATCCCCCTAACCCCCTATAGGGGGAATCAATTCAGCCATCACCCTTCATCCTGCACCCAGCACCCAGCACCCTAGAAATACCCCTCCTTCTTCCTGTCTTCCATAGCTGCTTCTGATCGCTTATCATCGTATCTTCCTCCCCTTTCCGTGGTCCTGGTAGCTGCAATTTCAGCTATGATCTCTTCGAGCGACTGTGCTCGTGAGAGAGTTACCCCAGTACAGGTTATATCGCCAATGGTACGGCACCTGACATCTGCCTCAAAAACCTCTTCCGAAGGTCTTAGCTGCATAAATGGGGCCCAGGCAAGTAATGTGCCATTTCTGGAGAATATTTTTCTTTTATGTGTATAGTAAAGGTCAGGCAGTTTAATATTCTCTGTAAGAATATACTGCCATACATCAAGTTCAGTCCAGTTGCTTATGGGGAATACTCTGAAATGCTCGCCCTGATGCTTTTTCCCATTAAATATGTTCCAGAGTTCAGGACGTTGGTTTTTAGGATCCCATTGGCCGAATTCGTTTCTGTGTGAAAAGAAACGCTCCTTGGCCCTGGCTTTTTCTTCATCGCGTCTGCCACCACCAATAGCAACATCAATTCTAAGTTCTTCAATCGCATCCAGAAGCGTTACAGACTGAGCTTTATTACGGCTTGCATTGATACCGCATTCCTCTTTTACCCTGCCCTGATCGATTGAATCCTGTACAAATTTTACAATAAGGTCTGCTCCAAACTCTTTAGCCAGGTCGTCACGGAATTTAAGTGTCTCTTCAAAATTATGACCTGTATCGATATGCATCAGGGTAAAAGGAATTTTTGCAGGCCAGAATGCCTTCCTTGCAAGATGCACGAGAACAATGGAATCCTTACCTCCGGAAAACAACAGTACTTTGTTTTCGAACTGGGCAGCAACTTCCCTCATCACAAATATTGCTTCATTCTCAAGCTCTCTGAGGTGTTCATTACTGATATCGAGCATCATTTCCAGTATTATATTCTGTTTAATTACTTTACATGGCAGCCACATTCCTTACTGCCATCATCTTCCCACCACCAGCGGCCGGAGCGAAAATCGAGACCCTTCAATACTGGTCTGGTACATGGCTCACATCCGATACTTAAATAGCCCTTGTCATACAAAGAGTTATAGGGTATACTATTTTCCCTGATATATTTCTCCACCTCATCAAGTGACCAGTCAAAAAGAGGGTAGTAGTTGAAAAGCTTTTTTTCGTTATCATATTCAAGATCGTTCATCTGGCTTCTGTTATCCGATTGTTCTGACCTGATACCTGATATCCAGCAGGCCATTCCTGCCAGGGCCCTGCTAAGAGGGATCACCTTCCTTATCCTGCAGCATTCCTTGCGGTTTTCTATCGAATCATAGAAGCTGAAAGGTCCTTTTTCAGTAACCATTTTCTCAACAGACAGATAATCAGGAAAGTAGACATCTACTTTTTTCCCATATTTTATAGTTGTCTGTGAAAAGACCTCATATGTTTCCGGAAACAATCTGCCTGTGTCAAGTGTAATAACCTTGATTGGCAGATTGTTACTGAATATTTTCTGAGTTATAACCTGGTCTTCAATACCAAAACTGGAAGTAAATATTACTTTACCGGGGAAAAGTTTCGTCAGAATATCAAGACGCTCTTCAATAGATTTACCTGACAACTGATCCCTCAACTCCTTTAACTTCATATTGCTTGTCATTTTCT
The DNA here is from genome assembly GCA_963782945.1 of uncultured Bacteroidales bacterium. Lineage (GTDB taxonomy): Bacteria > Bacteroidota > Bacteroidia > Bacteroidales > VadinHA17 > LD21. The sequence goes on along the minus strand of CAWALO010000018.1, from coordinate 347,519 downwards.
ATTCTGTTCGATCTTATCCAAAGTTTTAATTTTATCTTGTGTATGTGGGCCCAGAGTCTCTCATGGAAATAGTAAAGGATGGTCTTCGTTAGTACTTCAACGCTGCCGATAGAAACAGCTATAGTTACCTTCCCTGTAATAAAATAGCTGATAACCATTGTATCAATAGTACCAACAATCCTCCATGAAACGGATTTCATAAGACTTTTTATAGGCTTATCGGCACGTTCACTCACTTTAAAAACCCCGCTAGAGCCGGGCTTTTCCTGGGATTGGTTTATTAGTACATCCAGCATGGTTATCTTTTTTGGGCAAAGGTAGGCTAAAGAATCAAATGAATCATCGGCAATAATGCGCTAATCAAATCAGTATTTATACATATCAGCCTATATGCAATTAGCCCCATAGTTTATTTAATAAAAGAGGTGCTTTCTGAGAGGTGATTTTCAGAATCCTGATTCCTGAGCTATCTTTTTAATTTTCAGAAGAAGATTTCTGAGATCATTCTCAGAAGTTACCGGGTTTATTATTGTCAGCCGTAACCATATCCTGCAATTAAGTTCTGCCTGAACAATATAGAATGAGCCTTCCTTTATTATTCTTTCTCTTATCAGGGAGTTAATCAAATTAAGTGCGTCATCATTGCATCCTTCCGGAGAATACCTGAAGCATACTATGTTGCTCTCAGGTTCAACAGCCAGTTCAAATTCATTGTTCGATTTTATGATATCTGCAAAAGAAGCTGCCAGATCATACCTGCTCTCGATATACTCTTTATAGTAATTTTCCCGGTAATATTTGAGTGCCGTATATGCAATTATGCCGAGTGAACTTTTGGTGCATTCAATAGTTCTGATTGCGCTGTCATACCAGGCATTATCCTTAGATTTCTGAAAAAGGTACGAAGCTTTCTGGGCGAATGTCTCATATGACCTCTCTCCGTTTTTAAACATTAATAGTGTATTCAGAGCAGGGACAAGAAGCATTTTATGAAAGTCAATGACCACAGAATCGGCTCTTTCAATGCCTTTTACCAGATCCCTGTATTTTTCGGAAAATAGTACTCCCATGCCATGTGCACCATCGACATGCATCCATAAATTATTTTCCTCACAGAAATCAGCAATTCTGGTAAGATCATCATAAGACCCTGTTGCAGTTGAACATGCGTTTGCCACAACTGAAATGACTTTCAATCCATTATCCTCTGCTTCTGCCTTTAACCTGCCAAGCATGCCTGGATTCATTCTGTATGCAGAATCAACAGGCACTCTAATTATTGAATCATTTCCCATTCCCATTAATCTGACATTTCTGCCTATGCTGTAATGAGCCTGATCTGAAATCATATAACCCGGCCTTTGATGATCGTGCACTCCTTCCTCCCAGATATTGTAATCTGTTTTTGCCTGTCTGGCTGCCAGCATTGCAGTCAGGTTTCCTGCTGTGCCTCCATGAGTGAAGATGCCATCATAAGCGGTTTTGTAACCGATAAGGGAACCGAAGAGGTTGATAATATTCTTTTCCATTGCCATTGCAACGGGACCCATTTCATATATCGCTGCTCCATTATTAAGAAGTGCAGTGCAAAGCTGAACCAATGCCGTAAGAGGTAGGGGTGAGGTTACCTGGTGGCCGATATAATGAGGATGATGAAGATGGTTTGACAATGAAATTATTCTTTTTACATAGGAATCCGGAGACTCTTCTGCACCTCCCTCTGAAGTAAATGAGAACAACTCAGTCATCTGCTCAGGATCCTTCCATGGCAGCACTGCCATCTCCTTCCCGGACAACGCATCCTTAAGGTATTCCGATAAGATGTCTATTATCCGATGCCCGTTTTCCCTGAATTCTTCAGGGTTGAATGGCCAGGGTATTCCGGTTTCACTTCTGTTCATTCCGATTGTTTGATGAAAGTTCTGATCTCAATCTATTCATAAATGGTCCGATTATAGAGTCAGCCTGATAAATCCCGGCTGCTGTGAAGAATTCTTCCAGTGTCATGCTTTTCCTTATCAGCAAAATGAATAGCTGAATCACTCCGCAATAACCTTCAGGTTCATTTATGAGGAAGTTATAAGTTTCAGCCTGTTTATTGTATTGTACGAAGAAATTTTTGAGGATCTCGTAGCGTTTCCGGTGGAACTGAACATAAAAATTCTGAGCACCATAAATATCTTCAAAGTTTTTAAATCTGCACCCTGCATTTTCAAGGATAAGATTTCCCAATTGATTGGGGTTTATACCCCGCATGAGGTAGATTTCTGAATACCTGTATATCCCGGCGAAGCCGAAGGCATCCAGATCGTCAGCAACAGAAAGCAGTTTAAGGAGATCATTACCGCCTCTCTTTGATGTATAGTCCTTATTGTCATGATTCCTTATTGTATCAAGGACATCTTCATAGTCTTTCTCATGAAGATTGTATTTATTGAGGAATTGCAGACAAAGCTCCCTGCTCTGTATACCGTGGCTTGGGCCTGGTTCAATGGACATTCCAATGTCGTGCAGGTAGCAGGCAATAATTAATTTTGAGGGGTCACAGGCTAGTCTCAGCTTAGATATGATTAACCTTGTAGACAGAAGCTCTCTGGCATAATTCCATACTCTCCGGTGATGGTCAATCCCATGAGACAAAAGACTTTTTTCATCGTATACAGAGACAAAAAAATCTTCAAGGACCTGCCTATACCTTAGTTCAGCAGATTCTATTAATGCAGTCAGATTCATAGCGGGTCAAAAAAAAAGCAAAAGATGAGCCTTTTGCTTTTAAACAGGCTCTCAGATGCTGAATCAATAATTGATCATCTTCTTTGCCAGATCGAGTATTGTGGTGTCATCAAAAGTTACGATACCTCCGTCCGGCCCCTGTTCAAAATGTATTCCAACGCTTTGGCCCTTATCAAAGTTTCTCCCTCCGAAATAGTTTCTGACTGTCTCTTCGTTCAAATCCAGCTTATCTGCAATCTGTCTCATACTACCGGAGGGTAACTGGTCTTTAATCTTCCGGAGTTCATTGAAGGTGATTGTTTTATCCATGTCTTTATTGATTAGAAGGTCAATAACTGATTAAATAACGTAAAACCCAAAGTTAATCATAAAATAGATAACTTGGAACATTCGCAACACAATTTTGGAAGATCATTTCTTCCTTTGGCATCCGCCCCCAAACCCCCCAAATGGGGGGCAGGGGGGGTGCTAAACGGGAGTGACTAAATGAAGAGCAGAGATTTGTATGTCAATGAATCAAAGTGTTTTCATCAGTTCCAAAAACAGCTTCATCCCTTTTTTCTTCTCTTCATTCAGATTATAATCGATGTTTTCCGTAAGATATTTATGAAGTGTATCTCCCGTAATTGTTCCTGCACCACTGAACTTACTAACTACTTTTTCAATATTGCTTACCCCAAGGTTAAGTGCCTGATTGAATTCTGCAATAAAACTCTTCTCCAGTAATCTGTTGGCTGTCCAGCATGCAAATACGAATGGGAGTCCTGAAAAATCTTTCCACTCCAAAGCAAGGTCAATTTTGAATCTGAAGCTTTTTTCATACTCAAAGCATTGATCGCCAATCAGCACAACAGCTTCTTTCAGTCCAATGTTTCTGAAATCAAATCCCTTTGAAGTGTTCATCCATCTGAATTCCCTGTTCCAGAAGTTTTTTGCCAGTACTTTTGAAAGTGTCACCGAGGAGCGCGACCGGTAATCAAGGTAGATAGTTTCAATCTCTTCAAACTGGCAGTTGCTGAGAAGCAATACTGTCCTTACATTTCCGTTTGCTCCTATGCAGTAGTCACTTATAATATGATATTCTTTCAATTTAGGCAAGGAAGCCACAGGAATCAGACCAATATCAACATTACCTTTTATTAGCTTTACAGCACAATCAGCCGGATGGTCGGTTTCCAGTATTATCTTTTTATCGAATCCGCTCTCAGTTAATCCATATATAAATGGATAGGTGTTTGCATATTTTACAGCCGAAATTCTGATTTTGTCCATACCCTTTTTTTGCTGCGTCTAAAATACTACTTTTGTACATATGTTATATCAATGGAGAACTCAATCTGATTAATAATGGATTTAAATTTTCTTACTGCCATATCTCCGCTTGACGGAAGATACAGACAGAAAGTTGACGAACTGGATCTCTATTTTTCCGAATTCGGTCTTATTAGATACCGTCTTATGGTGGAAGTTGAATACTTTATTGCACTCTGCGATATTCCTCTTCCGCAACTGATTGATTTCAAAAAGGATAATTATAAGGTTCTGAGATCAATCTATGAAGACTTTGATCTGACTGATGCTGAAAAAATCAAGGAGAGGGAAAAGATTACCAATCATGACATCAAGGCTATTGAATACTTTCTGAAAGAGAGGTTTTTTCAGTCGGGATGGGGAAAATGGAGTGAATTCATCCATTTTGGCCTTACCTCCCAGGATATTAACAATACTGCCATTCCTCTCTCTTTGAAAGATGCGCTTATAAATGTATATTTCCCGCTGCTTTATGAGTTGAGGGAGACTCTCGCCACATTTGCTGATGAGTGGAAGGATATTCCGATGCTTGCCAGGACGCATGGCCAGCCAGCATCACCAACAAGGCTTGGTAAGGAGATTGAAGTTTTTGTTGCAAGACTTGACGGACAGATAAAATACTTCGGGCAAATACCATACAGCGCAAAATTCGGCGGTGCTACCGGGAACTTCAATGCCCATAAAGTTTCTTTTCCTGATATTGACTGGATAACATTTGCAAATAACTTCGTGAATGAAGAGCTGGGTTTACAGCGCTCTCATCCGACAACCCAGATTGACCATTATGATAATCTTGCTGCATTATTTGATAACATGAGAAGGATAAATGTTATCCTTCTTGATCTGGCGCGTGATATCTGGTCATATATTTCCATTGAGTATTTCAGGCAGAAGATAAAAAAAGGAGAGATCGGGTCATCTGCAATGCCTCATAAGGTGAATCCTATCGATTTTGAGAACGGCGAAGGAAACCTTGGCTTTGCCAATGCAATATTCGAACATCTTTCGATAAAACTGCCTGTGTCAAGACTTCAGCGCGACCTCACCGATTCAACTGTTCTGAGGAATATCGGCGTTCCTGTCGGCCACTCGGTCCTTGCTTTCCATGCATTGCTGAAAGGCCTGAATAAACTGATAGTTAACACCGACAAGATACACAGCGATCTCGAAAACAACTGGGCAGTTGTGTCCGAAGCAATTCAGACTATCCTCAGGCGCGAAGGATATCCAAAACCATATGAAGCACTCCTGGATCTTACCAGGACAAATCAGAAGATCACCCGCGAATCAATATCAGAATTCATTGACAGCCTTGAGCTTGGTGATGATATAAAATCAGAGTTAAAGGCAATCACTCCATTCAATTATACAGGATTTTAATACAGAACTGAACTGATGAAAAATTTAAAGGTACTGCTACGGTATCTTACACCGTATAAGTGGTCGGCAGTGCGTAATATTACTTATAATATATTAAGTGCCATTTTTGCTCTTGTATCATTTACTCTTGTCATTCCCTTCCTTAAAATTCTATTTGACAGAGTCCCGACGGTTGCCCATCCTGGCACTTTCCATCTGTCAGTAAGCTATTTGTCTGACTTCAGCCAATATTATCTCTCGGAACTTATTAGCAAGCAGGGTCAGTCCGGTGCTCTGATTATGGTTGTTATAGTTGTGATAGTAGCCAGCCTCTTTAAAAACGGGTTTATATTCCTGGCCTACAATAGCATGGCATTTATAAGGGCAAGCACTGTGAGAGATCTCAGAAGAAATTTGTATCATAAATTCCTGAGGCTGCCACTCTCTTTTTTTACTGAAGCAAGAAAAGGCGATGTTATGACCCGGATCTCTAATGATGTCCAGGAAATTGAGGTATCTGTTATGGCTTCACTTAATATTTTTTTTAAAGATCCCATGTACATCCTTATATACGTGGTTTATCTTTTTGTCAGCAGCTTTGAGCTGACTCTATTTGCACTCGCACTCCTGCCTGTAAGCGGATGGCTTATAGGACTGGCAAGCCGCACCCTGCGATCATCTGCCTTTATGAGTCAGCAATACCTTGGACGGTTGCTTTCAGTGGTGGAGGAGACTCTTTCTGGTTTAAGGATAGTTAAGGGATTTAACGCAGAAGAGAAGATGCAAGTACAGTTTGCAGATTCAAATGACAGATACTCCAAAGTTTTTAAAAGGGTTATAAGGAAAGCATATCTTGCAACTCCTTTGAGCGAAGTCCTGGGAACTATAGTTGTAATGATACTTCTCTATGTCGGAGGTAACATGGCACTGCATAAATCAGGCAATATGTCTCCCGATAACCTTATTGCCTATCTGATCGTCTTTTCACAGATTATTCCGCCCGCAAAAAGCATTACAACAGGTTGGTTTGCCATTCAGAAAGGGATGGCATCGATCGACAGGGTTGACCTTATACTCAATGCTGAGGAGAAGATTATAGAAAAGGAAAATGCGATTGAAATCAATGGATTCGATGACTCGATAGAGTTCAGGGGGGTCTGGTATGCCTACAACAATGAGCCTGTTCTCAGGGATATAAACCTCACTATCAAAAAAGGACAGACAGTTGCAATCGTAGGTAAGTCTGGTGCAGGAAAATCCACTCTAGCAGACCTTCTGCCACGATTCATGGACGTTGATAAGGGAAGTATCCTTATTGACGGGCTGGATATCCGGGATCTTAAGATCAGAAACCTGCGCTATCTGATGGGGATTGTAAGCCAGCAGCCATTGCTTTTCAATACCTCTTTCAGACAGAACATCGCTTTCGGAGTTGACAAATATGATATGGAGCAGATCGAATATGCTGCCCGGATCGCAAATGCCCACGAATTCATCGTGGAAAATGAAGAGGGTTATGAAAGTTTTGTCGGTGAATCCGGCAATAAGCTGAGCGGAGGGCAGAGGCAAAGGATAAGTATTGCCAGGGCTATTATGGCAAATCCTCCCATACTGATTCTTGATGAAGCTACCTCAGCCCTTGACACTGAATCTGAGAGACTCGTCCAGGACGCAATTATTAAACTCATGCAAAACAGGACGTCGGTTGTGATAGCACACAGGCTTTCCACGATACTCCATGCTGACCTTATTGTTGTGATGGATGAGGGCAGAATTGTTGAAACCGGAACACATGCCGAGCTTATGGAAAAACCAGATGGCTTTTATAAAAAACTTCATAGTTTTCAATCTATTTAAATATTAATATAAAACTTCTATGCGCAGTCTCTTTAAAATAATTGTTGTATTGTTTTTTATCACAGTTGCCGCTCTGCAGGCTCAGACAACAAGCCATACCTTTTTCATGAGTGAATCAGATTTTATTCTGGATGGACAGCCAATTCAGATAATTAGTGGTGAGATGCATCCTGCCAGGATACCTTCCGAATATTGGCGCCATCGTGTTCAGATGGCTAAGGCAATGGGATGCAATACAATAGCTGCTTATATTTTCTGGAATTACCATGAATCTGAAGAGGGGAAATATGATTTTTCAACAGGCAACCATAATCTGCAGGAATTCTTCAAAATTGTTCAGGAAGAAGGTCTGTTTCTTATTGTGAGGCCCGGACCGTATGTCTGCGCCGAATGGGAGTTCGGAGGAATACCTCCTTATCTGCTAAGAATTCCCGATATAAAGGTACGCTGCATGGACCCTCGATATATGGCTGCTGCCGAACAATATATTTCAAAGCTGGCGGAGGAGATCAAACCATTCATGATCACCAGGGGAGGGCCGATACTTCTTTTACAAATTGAAAATGAGTATGGCAGCTATGGAAATGACAGGAAATATCTTCTGCGTTTAAAAGAGGTATGGAAGGAATCAGGCATTGATATTCCGACCTTCACAGGTGACGGGCCAACAGAGCCTATGCTTGAGGCTGGTTCTCTGCCAGGAAGTGCCGTTGGGCTTGATCCTGGAAGCTCTCCTGAAGATTTTGAACTGGCAAAAAAAATGAATCCGGGAGTCCCCGTCTTCAGCAGCGAGACCTATCCAGGCTGGCTTACCCACTGGGGAGAAAAATGGGTAAAACCAGATTCAGCCAAACTGATGAAAGAGGTAAAATTCCTGATGGATAATAAAAAGTCTTTTAATCTTTATGTTATCCACGGAGGAACAAACTTTGGTTTTACAGCAGGAGCTAATTCCGGGGGAAAAGGTTATGAACCTGATGTTACCAGCTATGACTACGATGCCCCCATTAACGAACAGGGCGGCTCCACACCAAAATACCTGGCTCTCCGAAAGCTGATTGGATCATATCTTCCAAAAGGCAAAAAACTTCCGCCGGTACCAGACCCCATACCTGTTATGGAAATTCCTCCAATCGGATTGCAGCCTTTTGTCAGTGTGTGGGATAAGCTACCTCTGCCCGTTTTTTCTGTTCAGCCTAAACCAATGGAAGCTTTCGCTCAGGATTATGGCTTTATACTATACAGAACCGAACTTGTGGGACATAAATCAGGGAAGCTTGTGGTAACTGATATACATGATTATGCAACAGTATTTCTGAATGGCGTTTACATAGGAAAGCTTGATAGGAGAGAAGGAATCAATTCCATAGAAATTCCTGCCGGGACTGTTAAGGTCCCCGTTCTGGAAATTCTTGTTGAAGCTATGGGGCGCATCAATTTCTCTGAGTATATGATTGACAGAAAGGGTATTACCGATAGAGTTACACTTAATGGAATGACCCTTATGAACTGGAAAGTATTTAACCTTCCCATGGATAAAAAGTACATTTTTGAGCTCAGATCTTCGGGAAAAACTCTGAATAAACCGGGTATATTCTTCCGTGGTAACTTTTTTCTCGAAAAAACCGGAGATACATTCTTTGATCTTACAAACTATACAAAAGGTATTTTGTGGATAAACGGACATAATCTGGGCCGTTACTGGAATATCGGCCCCCAGAAAAGGCTTTATTGTCCGGCTTCATGGTTAAGCACAGGTCTTAATGAGATTCTGATTTTTGATATCCATCTTACCGAACCTAAGCCGGTCCTTGGTATGAAAACATTGGAATGATTTTATTTTAAGTACCGGACTCTGGTAACAGGATTATTACCTTCCATTGTCGTAAGTGAATATTTTATTTGATTTCAATTATTGTTCCGGCAATATACCGCGTGCCATCCTCTTTATTGAAATAATAGGTAACCAATACCCTGTTATCATCCATTAGAACAGGCCATGAATATCCAATATCAGAATTTCCTCCATCATCGCGGAGTGTTATTTCCTGCGCCGTGGCAAAGTCGGTGCACTCCGGATTAAGTATTCTTGCCCTTATTCCATAAGGTTTATGACGGTATCCGTAAGTCAGAAGGACCCTGCTGTCAGGCAGACGCAGCGCATTTAGCGGATGTCCCTGGAAACCCATCGATTGCCACTTCCCAAAAGATTTTCCTCCGTCGGTCGACCGGGCTATACATGCCTGATCGTCGAAATCAGCAGTTCTCAGAAATGCCACTATATCGCCTTTTGGTGTCTCATAAACTGATGTTTCATTAAAGGTGACTTTTGAATCAACTGCCACAGGGCATGAATAGTTCCATGTCAGACCTTTATCAACCGATATGATCAGATGGGTGGATGTGATTCCGGTTGTGTCGCCTGCGGCTACCACCCATAGTATTCTTCCATCCGTGGCTTCATATAATGCTCCCCGGTTATATGCAGGCAGAGGTGATCCGCAGGCATTGTAATTAATTTCAGGTGTAATATGTGGTGGGTAGAGTGGTCCGTTCCACACCTTGCCGCCATCTGAAGATCGCAATACATAGCCTCCCATAAATACAGCACCTCCTGCTTCAGCATACGGCTTTTTAAGGTTAGGAATGCCTTCTTCCCTCACAAATGCCCATCCGTAACTTGTACAGAGAAGTGTTCCGTCGCGTAACTGGAGCAGGCAAGGATCCTGAGATCCTCCGAATGGGTGAGCGTATATCAGATCCGGATCAGTCTGTCCATTTTTCTCCGTCTTTTGAATGCACCATTACCAGGTAGCTGTTCGGATCAACATGGCTTGTCCCTTTTTCCCCGAAAATCTTCCTGTCGGGAGCGCGCCTGAAGGCAACAATGTATTCACCGTCTGGTCGTCTGATCACTGATGGGAAAGAAGAGTAGAACAAAGGATCTTCATAAATAACTATATCCTTTATTTTGTAAACTCCGGAATCAGCCTCAGAAGGATTATGATCCGTGGCCTTTGCAGTATGGATACTAAATAAACCAATTAAAGCAATCAGAGCTGATACCCTGGTTATTTTCATAGTTTCCATTTCCGGATAGTATTATCAGCGTTTAACCCTGGCATTTCCTTTCCATATGCTCCATACCTGTTCCTCATCTGCAGGTTGTGCATAGTCAGTCATGGAAGTTGTGGCCAGTGCTCCGCATGCCCATCCAAATTCCAGCCATTTTGAAGGCTCCCATCCTTTGAGGATCGCATAGAGCATACCCTCCTACAAAACCATCACCTCCTCCAATCCTGTCGAGAACATATATTTCTCTTGGTTCAGCAACATGCCAATTGTCGCCTTCCAGCATTATGGCACCCCAGAGATGAGTGTTTGTACTTATAACCTGTCGAAGTGTTGTGGCAAAGACAGATGCATTGGGGAAAGCCAATTTTACCCGGTTTATCATTGATTTAAAACTATCAATCTCTTCAGATAGATCTTTTCCTCCCTCTTCCGGACCTTTAATTCCCAGGCATAGCTGGAAATCCTCTTCATTTCCGACAAGGATATCTGATGCACTGGCTATCTCTGTAAAAATCTCCCTGAGTTCTTTATCACGGTTTTTCCAGAAGGAGGCACGGTAGTTCAGATCAAATGAGATTCTGGTCCCGTTTTTCCTGGCAGCTCTTGCCAGTTCCAGGCAGAAGATTCCCGTCTCAGGTGAAAGTGCCGATATCAGCCCTGAAAGATGAAGTATCTGCACACCTTCCCTCGCAAAAATCCTGTCAAGATCGAAATCTTTTACATTTAAAGTTCGTCCGACTTCTCCGGCCCTGTCATTCTGAACCCTTGGTCCGCGAACCCCGTAACCGCTGTCAGCTATATTGAACTGATGGCGGTAACCCCATGGTCCTCCCTGGTCGATATCAGTACCTTCATAGTTCATATGCCTGCCGGCAAGGTTATCTTTTATCAGCCTGGCAATAGGGCTCTCCTTAACAAAAGTTGTCAGTACTTTTACCGGAAGCCCAAGGTAGGAGGAAATGCTGGCGACATTAGTTTCAGCACTGGTAGCATGCATATAAAAGGTGTCGCTGGAATGAGCCGGTTGTCCATTAACCGGAGTTATTCGAACACCCATACTTGTTGGCACAACCAGTGACCAGGTGAAGTTCTTTTTAAGTTCTATTTTCACATCCTGAGAGTATTAATTAGTGAGAAGTATCAGATCTATAAATTTATTTTATATCGAATAGCCTGCAAATATGCCTGTTGTAGATGTTTTCGTATACTGATGCCGATACCTGGCTTTCAAATTTATCAAGTAACCTGAAGTAATCGTCCATTTTATGTGCTGCGAGCTTGTAGGCAACATGAAGAAGCTGCCTCATGTCTGCATTATAATCCTTATTATTTGGTATATGCCTTATTGCTGATGCAAATTTTACAGAATCCCATCCGGCAACTTCGGCTTTTGGAGGGAGATGGTCAGTTCTGATGTCAATTACATCGGCATAAGGGGCACATAACTCCACGATCACATCGAGTGATTCAAAGTAAATTTCCTTAACAAAGGTCAGTGCTTCCCCGCCTGACACTGCCAGTCCGATCACCTCCTCCAGCCATGTCGTTCCCGCAGTTTTAAGATGGATACCTTTGTTGTATTTGCGAATTACAGAGCCAATGACAGGATAGATGGCAAATTTATCTGAACCTGAGTGAATGCTCATTTTGAGGTTTTCAGGTAATCCGAATTCGTTAATGGCAAAATCAATTACCTTCAGATCTGATTCAAACTCCAATTCAAAATCCTGAGGGTTCCCTACATAATCAACCCCTTTGTTAAACCTGCCTGAGAACTTTGGCGCAATGGTCTGTACGGGGATATATTCCGATGCCAGCATCCTGAGAATGAAAAACATCTCAACTGGAGTCTGAGGATCAGGAACTTCATCCATCGAGACTTCAGTAATGAAATTTCCCTTCCCCTTTATATTTTCTATTTTTGTGTAGATCTCACCAGCTTTAATTGCTGCAAAAAGATACTTCTCTGCTATAGCGGTTATCTTCTGTTTTGAGATTTCAAATGATTTAGTTATTCCGGGAATTTTAAGATCCCCTTCATATCCGACCTTTGAAATGAACTCGTTTATCTCGTCCTTTTCCGCCTTCTTCCCGATATAGGAAGCAACATCAATTGTAAAAAAATCTGAGCTCTCGATAAAACGGTCCACTGTATCGAGATTAATATGGTCAGCATCAACAAAATAATCTTTCCTGAAGCCTGCTTTTCTAGTTGCCTGGTCGGCTTCAATCCTGACATCAGAAGGTTGAGTGCCGATTGTCATATGCTCACGGTTAGATTTATTCCAGACAGGTGTAATCTCAATACCGTGTTTTGCAGCTTCAACGATTGCTCTTAACTGTGCCCCTCCCTGGTGCCCAAACCTGTCACCAAGCCCAATGGAATATTTTCCGAGTGTTTTCATAATATTTGTCTCACGATTTCATTTAATTTTTATGATTTGTACTATATGAAATAGTCTACATTTTCGGATGTGATAATATCAACAGGAAGGTACTCCATATTCTCAGGGACTTTATTTAGTGTGAGAAACTCAAAGAGCTTCTTAACAGCTTTATAAGTTTGTTGTTCAGGACGCTGGCCGATCAGGAATCTGATTGTACCTGACCTGAGAAATCTGACATTCTTATCAAGGAGGTCATATCCGATAAGGTTAACGGTTTTGTATCCTTTTTCTGCCAGGTATGAAGCTATCAGATATGATTTAGAACCAGACATAAAGATTGCACCTATTCCGGGATTTTCAAAAAAAGTCTTGTCAAGTGCGGCTTTTACATTGCCTGATGAATGATCGGGAATACTGATTATTAATTTCTTCCCCATATTGACACCGGATTTTTCAAAGTAGCTGAGAAATCCATTCATCCTGTTGTTAAGGTGGTGAACATTCTGAATATTGCGGGCGATATTTACAATGAGGATATCACTTTTTTCAGGTGTTATCATATCAATAAGCTGCCCGGCAACTCTTCCGCTCCGGTATATGTCTTCTCCGATATATGCAAGGAAATCAGTATCTTCTATAAATCCGTCGACAAAGACAAATGGTATATTTATTTCAGTCAGGCCTGAACAAAAGGAAATTGATTCAGATTTGAATATAGGTGCCAGTAGCACGCCATCTGGTCTGAGATTCAAAACACTCCTGCTCTTTTTTTGAAAATCTTCCTCATTGAACATATCGAATGTTACCTGGGTAAGCGTTATATGGAACAGATCAAGTTCTTCAATTGCCATATTGATGCCTGCCGAATGCTTCTCCCAGAAAACATTGTCTATTGAAGGTTCAGGCAATATCGATACAAGATGAAATCTTTTCCTTGATTTCAAAACTTGCGCCATCACATTTGGTGAATAATTTGTCTCTTTCAGGATGTGTTTTACCAATTCCCTGGTTTTTGCTGCCACTCCATCTCTTCCATGAAGCACCCTGTCAACAGTGCCTATTGAAACCCCGGCAAGCCCTGCAATATCCTTTATTCTTGTTTTTCTTGACAGCATAGCTCAACATTTCTCTTTTGATCCTGTTAATCAATTACGATAGCCTTATTTTTAGGTGCGAACAGATTCATGATAATCCATGCAAGCAAATAGGCGCATGCAGCAATTGTGAACATGACAGTATAGCCGGTTTCAACATGACCGGCTTTTTTATAGAATTCGAGTAGCTGACCTGCCAAAATTGAAACGAATGCCCCGCCTAACGCCCCTGCCATACCGCCGATCCCGATAACGGAGCTGACAGCTCTTTTTGGAAAAGCATCTGAGACTGTTGTGAAAATATTTGCCGACCAGGCCTGATGGGATGATGCTGCAAGGCTTATAAGTGCAATAGCGCCCCATGTGCTTATTCCCTGAGATTGAGCAAAGAAAACAGGTATGACAAGAAGTGCAAAAATAAGCATTGTGTACTTTCTGGCATTAAAAGGAGTTACGCCTTTCTTTATCATAAAGGATGAAAGCCATCCTCCAAATATGCTGCCAACAGTTGTGGAGGTGTATATTACGACAAGCGGAAGGCCGAAGGATTTAATGTTGAGACCTGCTCCCCTGACAGACGATAACCAGCCTGGTATCCAGAATAGGTAGAACCACCATATAGGGTCAGTCATGGCTTTCCCGATAAAGAAGATCCATGTCTGACGGTATTTCAGAAGCTTAACCCATGGAATAGGTCTTGGATTTTCCTCAGCTTCATCAGTATCGCTCTTGATAATTTCCATTTCAGCCTTCGAAAGTCTTCTCTGTTTTTCAGGTATCTCGTAGAAGATGAACCAGAAGATGAGCCAAAGAAATCCGATTGCACCAGTAATAATGAATGCTGCCTGCCAGCCCCAGGTTGTAGCAATGGCTGGTACGGCCAGTGGTGCAACAATTGCTCCGACATTAGTACCTGAGTTGAATATTCCGGTTGCAAGGGCTCTTTCTCTTTTTGGGAACCATTCAGCGACAGTTTTGATTGCGGCCGGGAAATTCCCTGATTCACTTACGCCTAAAAGAGCTCTCCAAAAACCAAATCCAAGTCCCCCTTTTGCAAAGGCATGGCCCATAGCTGCCAGACTCCAGAGAAGGACCGAGACACCATATCCTATTTTAGTTCCGAACTTATCAATGAGCCGGCCTGCTATTACCATTCCAAAAGCATATGCTAACTGGAATGATGTGACAATGTAGCCATACTCAGCCTCTCCAATATTCAGATCACTTTCAAGCAGCGGTTTCAGAATTCCGATTACCTGCCTGTCAAGGTAATTTATAGTAGTAGCGAAAAAAATCAATGCGCAAATTGTCCATCTGTATTTACCGATCTTCATGGATTCTGACATGATCTGTTATTTAAATTGGTTATACATTATATGTTGATGAAGAAGTAGTTCCTCCCCGTCCTGTCCAGTTCGTATGGAAAAACTCACCACGCGGCTTATCAATACGTTCATAGGTGTGCGCACCGAAATAATCGCGTTGAGCCTGAAGCAGGTTGGCGGGCAGCTTTTCACAGCGGTAACCGTCAAAATATCCCAGGGCTGATGATATTGCTGGTACGGGGATCCCATTTAATACAGCTGCCGAAACGACTCTTCTCCATCCATTCTGTGCCTTTTCAACTTTATCTCTGAAGAATGGATCAAGAAGCAGATTTGTAACTTTTGGATTATTCTCAAATGCCTCCTTTATTTTTCCAAGAAATGCTGATCTGATTATACAGCCGCCTCTCCACATCAGGGCAATTCCTCCATAGTTAAGCTCCCATTTGTACTCTTCAGCAGCAGCCTTCATTAGGGCATAGCCCTGTGCATATGAAACTATCTTGGAGGCATAAAGAGCATCCCTTATAGCATCAATAAATGCTTTTTTATCTCCCTGAAAAACAGGAACAGGTCCGTTTAGTATTTTTGACGCCTCTACGCGTTCGTCCTTTACTGCAGAGAGGCACCTCGAAAATACAGCTTCCCCGATAAGAGTAAGTGGTATTCCAAGGTCAAGAGCAGCAATCCCGGTCCATTTACCGGTTCCTTTTTGTCCTGCAGTATCCAGTATTTTATCGACAAGAGGTTTTCCGTCAGTGTCTTTATATGCCAGAATGTCCCGTGTTATTTCAATCAGGTAGCTATCCAGCTCTCCTTCGTTCCAATCCCTGAAAATGGCATGCATTTCATCCGCTGTAAGATTCAGGAGATCCCTCATTACCTGGTATGCCTCAGTGATCAGCTGCATATCACCATATTCTATACCATTATGGACCATTTTTACAAAATGACCGGCTCCATTTTCTCCAACCCAGTCACAGCAAGGTGTCCCATCCTCTACTTTCGCGGCAATTGCCTGAAAGATAGGTTTGACAAAGGGCCATGCATCTTTTGACCCTCCCGGCATTATTGACGGCCCAAGAAGAGCTCCCTCTTCACCGCCTGAAACGCCGGTGCCGATATAAAGAAATCCCTCACCTTCAACCTGCTCAGTACGCCTGATAGTGTCCGGGAAATGTGTATTGCCTCCATCAATTATTATATCGCCAGGGGAAAGTAACGGCATGAGTGTTTCGATCATCTCATCAACTGCACTTCCGGCCTTGATCATAATCATAACTTTTCTCGGTCTTGCAAGGGAATCCACAAACTCTTCAATTGAATGTGATCCAACAATGTTTTTTCCTTTTGCCCGTCCTGCAAGAAAATCCTCAACTTTTTTCTGAGAACGGTTGAAAACAGAAACATGGAATCCCTTACTCTCCATGTTGAGAACAAGATTCTCGCCCATAACGGCTAATCCTATTAATCCGATGTCGCTAAGATTGTTCATGATTGGTTAAGTTATTTATTACTAGTATAATATGTCTTAGTTATTTATAATTTGAGCTTGGTGCTTGGTACTTGGTACTTGGTGCTTGGTGCTTGGTACTATGTAGTTGGCACCCAGCACCTTTTTTCCCTTGTTAACCATGGTAATACTCCTTAACAATTTCATCCATAATCATACTGGTTCTGGCCCCTGATATTCCAGTGCTGGGCGATGTGCCTTTTCCTTCGAGCGCCTTAACGATCTTCTCAATCAGATAATACTGAACGTGTTCAGGGCGTTCATTAATAAATTCCTGCCGTCCTGATTCATTTACCAGCACTATCGGCTCAAAACTGAAAGTTGAGAATTTTATTGATCCTCTGCTACCTGTAATCTCAATTAAATCCCTGTTGCTTTCCTCGGAGGCATTGAAGCACCAGACCCCGGATCCAGCAATGTCATCAGGAAACACAAACTCTGCGCTTACAAAATCTTCAGCTTTATACAGTCCACCCTGATTCAGTACAATTGATTTTACCTTCTGAACAGGTCCGAACAGGTAATCAAAATAATCAAGCTGATGACAGGCGAGGTCAAAAAAGTGGCCGCCACCTGAAAGAGCAGGGTCAACACGCCACGGGAGAATTCCTGATTTCTCGTCATTCGTGGGAGTCTTGAACAGCTGAGTGTGGATCAGGCGAACTTTGCCTATGCTGCCTCTTTCTATCAGATCCTTTACTTTTAAAAATCCCGGAAGTGCCCTCCTGTAATAGGCGACAAAGACAGGTACATTGTATTTCAGAGCTGCTTCATTGATCTTCAGGCATTCATCATAGTTAACAGCCATAGGTTTTTCAATGTAAACCGGTTTGCCTGCTTTAATTACTGCAAGCGCATACTCCATGTGACTGCCGGGGGGTGTCGCAATATAAACGGCGTTAATGTCATTATCATTGATGAGCTCATTTGCATCAGAGTATACTCTTGGTATATTATGTCTTCTGGCGTAATCATCAGCCAGCGTTTTATTTCTTCTCATTACGGCTATCAGCCTCGAGTCCTTAACCTTATTGAATGCTGGGCCGCTCTTTACTTCAGTAACATTGCCGCAACCTATGATTCCCCACTTTATCATCTGACGGGTATAATTTATTTTTAGTTTGTGAGCCTTTCCCCTGAGGTCCAAAGTCCGAGCGCAGGATTGGAGATATAATATATTTCCTCACCATCTGCCAGATTGTTGAATCCATCCTTCAAATTTTCCGGGTTATACCTCTTCAGCATAAGATCAAGATCCTGATATTTGAAATTAACAGAATCTATCTCATCACTTGTAAGGTTACCCGGGCAGTAAGTAATTGAAAATCTGTCTTCAGAACTCCCATGTATAAGATGTGCAGCAGCACTCAGATTATTCCTCAGTTCTTCATTCCCATTCAGCGATTTAAGTGTTGCTGGTGTTCCCCTGTATCCATATTTTCTGATTAGGCGGTCAATCTCTTTATCTTCTCCGAATTCTTTCACTCCTGGTGCCATAACAATCAATTCCCCCTCGTCAGCCATGGCCATTCTGGTCCTGTAAATACTCTTATTGCCAAGCCATGTGCTTTTATATTCTGAAGGGTCAAGAAAAACCACAACTTTCTGTAATGGCTTTTCGAGGATGCAAAAGTTAATCTTAAGAGATAATTCAGCAGCAAGCCTGAAAACTTCCTCGTCATCACCAATAAACAGCCCGCGAATCACAAGTTTCCCTGCATCATCCCTTCCGATAACGGTATGAACATAGACCACTGGCAGATGGCCCATGAATTCTGATGAGGCATAATTTAGCAGATTCCTTACAGGGTTACTATATTTGCCCATAATTCTCTCCATTCCATACACTGCTCCAAGGAAGTGACTTTTATTTATGCCTTCAGGACCGCCTGTTCCAATAAGAAGATTTTTATTATAATTGGCCATGCCAATCACTTCATGAGGTACAACCTGGCCAACTGACAGTATCAGATCATGACCTCCGTTAAACACCAGTTTGTTAAGTTGTGCAGGCCAGGAATAATCAAGTGCTCCATTGGTGATATCTGAAACATACTCTCCGGGAACTGTACCGATTGTAACTACATCCCTTCTCCAGTCGTGAATCCGGAAAAGATCCTTAGGCACTCCCCTGAACATTTCATCAAGCTGATTTTCTGACATTGGTGCATGGGTACCAAGTGCAGGCAGGATATCCTTCAGCTTTTCCCTGTAGTAGTTAAATATAAGGGACGTCAGATCACCGGCTCTTGAATGGAAGCGGGTAAAGTCGGGAGGTACAACCAGAACCCGTTCCCTTTTACCCAGCTTTTCCAGGGCAGAGTAAAGTCCGTTTGCCAGATCATCTTTCCCGATCACAGTAGTTTCAGAACCTGACTTATAGTAGATCATGTTTGTACATTTAGAGAGTTGGTAAATCCTTTAAATTTCTAATGTTCTAAATTCAGGCATCAGGCATCAGGCATCAGGGTTTTTTTCAGTTGCCTGTCGTCTGCCGCCTGCCACCTGAAGCCTACACCCCGCTGTATGCACTGAACCCTCCGTCAACAGGAATAACCACTCCGGTCACAAACTTCGAAAGATCAGAGACCAGGTAAAGCAAGGTCCCTGTTAATTCTTCGGGCAGGCCATAGCGTTCCATCGGAGTGCCGTTCAGGACTTTCATCCCCCTGGCAGTGGGTCCTCCAGTTTTTTCATCAATAAGAAGGAACCTGTTTTGGTTTGTAAGAAGAAATCCTGGTGCAATGGCATTAACTCTTACTCCTGTTTTGGAGAAATGGACTGCGAGCCATTGGGTAAAATTATTGACTGCGGCTTTTGCTGCGGAATAAGCTGCAATTTTTGTTAATGGACGGTAAGAATTCATTGAAGATATATTTATTATTACCCCAGATTTTTTCTTTACCATGTCGGCTGCAAAAACCATCGATGGAATAATAGTTCCTTTAAAATTGATATCAAAAACCTTGTCGAATCCTTCAATTTGAAGTCCGAAGAAAGTATCTTCAATATTTTCATTATCAGTCCCTGCCATTTTTTCAACTTTGGTGGTTCCTGCAGGGGAGTTACCTCCGGCTCCATTCACAAGAATATCTATCGGACCGAATTTATCATTTATCTCTTTTTTAGCTGCAATGAGGGAACCTTTGTCAAGTACGTTTGCCGACAGGCCCAGAGAAGGCACCCCGAACTCGCTCTCTATCTCTGCAGATACTTTAGCGGCGGCCTCTGAATTCAGGTCAAGAATGGTACAAATGGCTCCCTGTGCAGCGAGTGCCTTAGCCATAGCTGAACATATGACACCTGCACCGCCTGTGATTACAGCAACTTTCTTACTTAAATTAAATTCGATCATATCAGTTTGTTTTTTTTACGAAATTAAAATAATCCCTGGCGTTTGTATATGATATTCCCTCGATAAGGGGCCTGAGTAATTCCTCCTCATTCGGGATGAGCCCCTTTTCAACCTGTTCTCCGATAAAATTGCAGACAAGTCGTCTGAAATACTCATGCCTCGGATAGGACAGGAAGCTTCTTGAATCAGTAACCATGCCTGCGAACCTTCTCAGCAATCCAAGTGACGAAAGGTCCTTCAGATGTTTCTCCATTCCGTTAATCTGATCAAGAAACCACCATGCTGCACCATATTGAACTTTCATTGGATATGACCCATCGTTAAAATTGCCTGCCATTGTAATCATCATCTCGTTATCAGAAGGATTGAGATTATAAAGAATCGTCCTTGCAACCTGATCGGTATTGTCGAGTGAGTCTAGGAATCGCGACATTTTCAAGGCATCCTGAGGTACACCTATTGAATCCCATCCTGTGTCAGCGCCCATCTGCCTGAATTTCCTTGAATTGTTATTTCTCAATGCTCCGACATGAAATTGCTGAGTCCATCCCTTTTCATGATTCATCTTGCACAGTTCAATCATTATAGCTGACCTGTACTTCTCAGTCTCTTCTTTTGATATAGTACTCCCTTTAAGCAATTTCTTGAAAATGGTGTTCACCTCGGACGGTGTGCAATCGACATAATAGAAGCGGTCAAGCCCATGGTCGGAAAGGCGGCAGCCTGTTTCGTGAAAGAAGGAATGTCTCCTGTGCAGCGCCTCAATTAAATTGTAATAAGTTCTTATTCCTGAACCGCTTGCCTGTTCCAGTTGTTTAATATATTTCCTGAATTTTTCAGGATCTTCAGTCTTAATGACATTATCCGGACGGAATGTCGGAAGTACCGTGATCTCGAACGATTTCTTCAGTTTAATATGACTATCCAGTAGATCTGCAGGATCGTCAGTTGTGCAAATGACCTCAACTTTCATTTTCCTGAGCAGCGACCTGATGCTAAACTCTTTTGTTCTGAGCATGCCAGATGCTTTTTCATATATTCCATCTGCTGTTGAAGGTGAAAGAAGTTCGAAAATATTGAAATACCTTGCAAGTTCAAGATGAGTCCAGTGGTATAATGGATTCCCAAGGGTTGCCGGAACTGTCTCAGCCCACTTTCTGAACTTATCAATGTCAGAGGCATTCCCTGTGCAAAACCGTTCGCTGACCCCGTTACTCCTCATTGCCCTCCATTTGTAATGATCCCCTTCAAGCCAGGCCTGGGTGAGATTGCTGAAATGCCGGTCTTCGGATATCATAGCAGGAGAGAGGTGACAGTGAAAATCGATTATAGGTTGATTTTCAGAGTATTTATGATATAGTTTTTCAGCAATTCTATTTCCAAGCAGAAAATTCTCATTAATAAATGACTTCATATCTTATAACTGGATTGTAAAATTTTCTAAATTTGAAAATTAAAGTTTCGTTAACGATCACGAAAATAATAATTTCAATCCAATTATTCAAAAAATATGTGAAATGTCAGCAGTAATTGACCATAGTTTTATTTGCTGCTATTCACAGTATTCAAAATCATTAATGGTAAGAATCAATTGCTAAGTACTTTAATTAATTTCCTGAAACAATAAGATTAAAAATTAAAGATAATTCCATGAAAATTCCAAAAGCCATCCTTTCAGCTGTTTTGATAATAGCTTGTTTTTCCGCAAGTTCACAGGAAAGATCCGTTACTCCGTTTCATGATGATCTGAGCAAAAAGGATATAAAAATGATTCTCAGAGCTGTAGCCGACTGGCAGATCAGGACTCCTCTTACCCACCATAGTGCGGATTGGACAAATGCGGCTCTGTATGCAGGTATGGTTCAATGGGCAGGCATTGCCGGCAATGAATTGTATTTTGAATGGCTGAAGGGCAAGGCAGAAGAGAATTCATGGTCATATAAGAAGCCCGATGATCCCAGGGGCAGGTATCATGCTGATGATTATTGTGTTGGCCAGACATATATTGAACTCTACAGAAAGTATAAGGATATAAAGATGATTGAGCCCGTAAGAGCTCATCTGGACAATATTCTTAAAGACCCTGCAACGGGCAGTCTCGAATTCAACTATACTGACAATTATTGGCCCACAGAACGGTGGTCATGGTGCGATGCTCTTTTTATGGGACCGACAGTCTGGACAAAAATGGCAAATGTTACAGGGGAGCAGAAATATCTTGAGTTTATGTTTCAGGAGTATACTGCTACCACCGATTACCTGTATGATAAGGATGAATATCTTTATTACAGGGATTCAAGATATTTTACAATGAAAGAGGCAAATGGTTCAAAAGTCTTCTGGGGACGCGGCAACGGCTGGGTATTTGCCGGACTGCCTGTCATCTTAAGGGAGCTTCCTGCAGGATATGAGAATAAAGGGTATTTTGAGAAGCTCTTTAAAGATATGGCTGCAAAAATCCTCTCCCTTCAGTCTGAGGATGGATTCTGGCATGCCAGCCTTCTTGATCCCGCCAGCTATCCAAATCCGGAGATGAGTGCTACGGCATTTTTTGTATATGGCTTTGCATGGGGTATTAATAACGGTTACCTCGATAAGAAGGCTTATCTTCCAGCTATAATTAAAGGATGGAAATCAATGGTAGCAAATGTTGATCCCAATGGGAAAGTCGGATTTATTCAACCTATAGGGGCTGATCCTAAGGCTGTTACTAAGGATATGACTGAAGTTTACGGTGTGGGAGGTTTTCTCATGGCAGGGACGGAGATTACCAAACTTATTGATAATGGAGTACTGTAAGGCGTCAGGCGTCAGGCATCAGGCAACAGGCTTCGGACTATATGAGTTTAACTATTACCATAATTTAACAGACAGAACATGAAAATGGAACTGAGATACGCTTCACATCCAGATGATGTTAAAAGCTATGATACCACAAAACTGAGGAAGGAATTTCTCATTGAGAACCTTTTTATTCAGGATGAGATATCACTTGTCTACTCCCTGTTTGACCGTTTTATTGCAGGAGGAGTTATGCCTGTAACCAGGGAGCTCGTACTTGAGAGTGCAGATGAACTCAAATCAGAAGATTTTCTTGAAAGAAGGGAGATGGGTATTATTAATGTCGGGGGAGCTGCTGAAATTAAAGCAGGCGAACTTATTTATAGGCTCGGATTCAAAGAGGCGCTATATCTGGGCAAGGGAACAGGAAAAGTGATATTCAAATCGGTTGATCCTCAGAAACCGGCCAGGCTCTACCTGAATTCTGCCCCTGCTCATCATGCATACAGCTCAAAAAAGATCACTCTGGCAGATGCTGAAATAGTGGTCCTGGGAAATCCTGAGTCATCAAACCACAGAACAGTCAATAAGCTTCTGGTAAATAGTGTGATACAGACATGCCAGCTCCAGATGGGAATGACAGAACTAAAACCCGGCAGCGTATGGAATACTATGCCGGTACATACACATAACAGGCGTATGGAGGTTTACTTTTATTTTGAGGTGCCGGAGAAACAGGCCATCTGCCATTTCATGGGAGGTCCTGATGAGACAAGGCATATCTGGATGAAGAATGAACAGGCTGTTCTGTCACCTTCATGGAGTATTCATAGCGCTGCAGGAACTTCCAATTATACTTTTATCTGGGGAATGGCAGGGGAGAACCTCGATTATGGAGATATGGATGTCCGTTATCCTGATACACTGAAATAAATTTATTATGAAGGATTTATTCGATCTCACCGGAAAAGTGGCTCTGATAACCGGAGGCACCCATGGAATTGGCCTTGCTACAGGCATCCTTCTCGGGAAGGCCGGAGCAAAAGTATGTGTGAACGATCTCAGTGATGAGAAACTTCTTGCCTGCCGTGAAACCTTCAGGAAAGCGGACCTGGATGTTTTTGTCCTGCAATTTGATGTAACCGATGAGGCAGATGTCGACAGGGGAATTACACTTATTGAACAGACTATAGGAGCTGTGGACATACTTGTTAACAATGCCGGAATAATAAAACGCATTTCTATCCTTGATATGTCAGTTTCGGATTTTAAACAGGTTATTGATGTGGATCTCGTCGCACCTTTGATTGTCTCGAAGCGTGTGGTTCCAAATATGATCGGAAAGCGAAGCGGCAAAATCATCAATATGTGTTCAATGATGAGTGTTTATGGCCGTAATACAGTTTCTGCCTATGCTTCGGCAAAGGGCGGATTAAAATTACTCACACAGAATATGACTTGTGAATGGGCGAAATATAATATTCAGATAAACGGAATTGGTCCGGGTTATATTGCTACTGCCCAGACAGCTCCCATACGTGAAAACGGGCATCCTTTCAATGACCTTGTTATGACAAGGACACCCGCAGCACGGTGGGGCGAACCGGAAGATGTCGCTAATGCTGCACTATTTCTGGCATCAAAGGCAAGTGACTTTGTAAATGGCCATATTTTGTATGTAGATGGCGGGATACTGGCTAACTTCGGTTATGTGAAAGGGGAGAATGCCGTCTGATTGAAGTCAAATTGGATTTCAGACTTTATTATCCGGATTATCAGGATGATCATCGGAATAGGGTTTTGCATACAGATCCTCAACCCGCAGCCTTGTATTTTCATTATCTGCCTTAGTAACTTCCAGAACTGACTCTTCTCTGGCTCTTCCATTGAAATAGAGGATGCATGAAAATAAGGGAATAAGGGGAAATGTAATTGCTCCCGCTAAAGCGGAGAGAATTATAAACAGAGGATTCTTCGTCATATTAATAATTTCAGAAGTTTCTCCCGGATTCACTATACTCTTAATAAAGTTACCTGTAAAGGGGAGAAGAATTATGCCTGAAGATATCAGAGAGAGAACTATCAGCAAAATAATAAAAACAGCTACCCATCCCATATTTGACCAGAAATTCCTGTGAGCTAGAGTAATAGTCCTAGTTATTGTATTACCTATATTTGGCCCCTCCACCATCAAAATCGGCAGAATGAATAAGTAAAGGGTCATTATGTATAAGATTGAAAAGAATACTCCTACTATCAGGATTAAAATACCAAGTGCCATGGCAATAGACCCCGCAAATACAAGCAGTATCATTAATATAAGATAGGGAATAAAGTATCTGAGCGATTTAATCAGAGAGACAAGAATAGTATTCTCTTTGTCGAGGGGGTTGTACATTATATAATGCTGAAGAACAACGCTAAAAAGAAGGTTTATTACTGAAATTGCCAGAATCGGGACTATCACTTCCCTGATCATTCCAAGCATTACCGCAGGATCAGTAACTGTCGAGAAATCCTGAAGATTTATGAATGTTGAAACATACTGAAGCACCAGTGACATGGCAAATGAGATAATAAAAAGTGATACGAACTTCTTTTTATAAAAATCCCATAATGAACTCATTGCGCTGTCAATGCTGTGACTTCTGTAGAGAGGATGATTACTGATAGGATCCATAATGCCTTATTTTTTTTCAAATCTAAACATTTTTATACTTTTAGTGTTAAATAGTTAATTTATATTGACAGGTGAATCTTTATTAATAATACTTTTGACAACTAATATTAACTTAATTATTTAAAAAATGAGACTAGAAAGAATGAGTATTCCGGTAATACTTACAGTTTTAATTGGAATTGGAATTTCATCATGTACCGGCACTTCATCTAAAAAGAATGAGCATACGGGAGTTGAGTATTACAGATCTCTTCAATTCAGTGAAACACCTTATGATATCGAAAAGGGTACACATCCTCTGACAGCTGAACAAGCCTCCTCAGTTAATAATTATAAGTTCACATATGATGATTCAGGACGACTTCTGTCAGTGGAATTCGGACGAAATAATGTCCTTCTTGATTATTCATCGATGGGAGAGGCTCCAAAGATAACTTATGAGTATAGAGATAATAAGCAGATAAAGCGATTCTTCAGCAAGAATAATGAGCAGGTTGAATCTGCAGGTGTTTTTACATCGGAGTACACTCTTGATGCAAACGGCCTGAGGGCAGGTCTTAAGTTTTACGGAAAAGATGGGGCTCCCGTTGAAAACAGGAACAAGATAAACTCCTATACATGGAGTCTGCTTGAGAACGGGATGGTAAGAGAGCTTAGGTATAATCTTGCAAATGAAGAGGTTGTGATGAATCCGTTCTGTCCGTTCTTTGAGCTGAGATTCAGCTATAATGAAAAGGGTTACATGACCAGGATGGCTAACTATAAAGCTGATACTCTCTATAACTGTACTGCGGAAAACTGCGGCGATATCGGTGTTTCTTATTTCACATTCTCCCCGAATGAAAATGGAGATGTTGAACAGTTTTCAGTATTCAATGTATTCGGACAAATGTCAAATCTCTACTGGGGCTGGTCAAAGCGTGTTACAAAATTCGATGAAAACGGGTATGAACTTGAAACAGAAGTTTATGACCAGGATAATGAATTGGTAAGCGGAAACCTCATCCCGGTGGAACAAAATGTGTATGACAGTCATGGTGCTTTGATTGAAGTTAAGAACATGGATAAGGACAGGAATTTGATTAACCATCCGGAAAATGGTGTTGCAGTAACAGAATTCAAGTATGATGACTTAGGAAACAGGACTGAGACACTGACTTTTGACAAAGACAGAGTCCAGCTAAAAATGCAGGCTGCACTGTAATTTCTACTATGAATAAAAAACATTTTACTGCATTTTCTGCATGGGTACTGTCATTGGTTTTGTTCGCAGGATGCACCGGTAATAAACCGGGAAATAAGCCAGCTGAAGAGCCTGTTGCAAAACAGGAGGTAAAAATGCCATTTGAGATAGGCAATGAAACCAAAGCACTTCTGAAAGATCTTGAGGACAACGGCAATTATGTTAACAGCCAGGTGTTCCCATCTCTTATTAAAGCATCTATTGTACATGAAAGTCTTGCAAAAAACTTGATGGTTATAGATCTTCGGTCGCCGCAACTTTACTCAGCCGGACATATCAAAGGCGCGGTAAACAAGAGCCTTGAAGAGTTGCCTGGTTATTTTGAAGCCGGCATAAAACCATTTGAATATGACAAGATTATTATGGTCTGTGAAGATGGGCAGGTATCAAGCTATACGACCTGTTTGTTAAGACTCATGGGATATGGCAATGTTTATTCCATGAGGTGGGGCATGAGCGCCTGGAATGACACTTTTGCAAAGGGAGGTTGGCTTAAAGGTGTTTCAGGAAAGTATGAATCAGCTCTTGAAACCATTGTGAATGAGAAGCCTGCAGCAAAAGGGATGCCTGTGCCTGGTACCGGGAAAAGTACAGGAGAGGAGGTAGGCGCGGCAAGGTTTAATAAACTGTTTGACGAAGGTGCTTCAAATATCCTGATTTCAGCCGATGAGGTTTTTTCAAATCCCCAGAAATATTTTGTCATAAATCTTGAGAGAAAAGATAAATATGAGGATGGCCACGTTCCAGGTGCAGTGAGATATAAACCTGAAGCTACTCTTGGATTTGCGGAGGAAATGGCTACCATCCCTTCAGATAAGACAGTTGTTGTCTATTGTGGTACGGGTCATAATTCAGCCTTTGCAACTGCATTTCTGCGATTATTCGGATATGATGCAAGGACATTGAAATATGGGAACAACAGTTTCATGTATGATAAGATGGTCAGGGAGAGGGTTAGTTTGTCATGGCTTCCCTTCACCTCAGCTGATGTGAATAATTTTGAAACTGTAAAATAGAGGCTTATATTTCTGATAATTATAATTCCGGTCTGATCATCGTGTCGGGCCGGAATTCGTTTTTAAAAACTTCGTTGTCATTACTGCCGGAAAGGATGAACAGGTTGCTGCAGCCTGTCTGACTGATCACCATCCAGATCCTGGCCGAGAGTGCAGGATCAGATGAAGAGATCAGTACCGGGCCTTTATGATCTTTTATCCGGGAAAGGTACTTTCTGTTTAAAACGGAATCAGGGGAAATGTGAACACTGGCTGACTTATCATCCATTTTATTATAACTATCATCCAGGCAGACTACAAGCTTTTCACCAGAGAGCTTAGCAACTTCCGATACGTTGATAATATTTGAGTTGTCAAATGATGACTCCGCCCATTTTTTTGCATCATACTTAAAACTGCCGCTTCTGCATGTTCTTATGGAAAGAAGAAGCAGGAGAGGAACAACGAAGGCAATTATAATTCTATATCGGTTTATAAGATTCATCAGCTGTTTTTTTTAATCCTGTTCATTCACATCCTCCGTCAAGTTTTTTTGCAGCAATATGTTTTTCCTCAATGAATTTTTGTTTAAGGCTGTCAGGCAGGCTGTTTATTTCTGTAAACATTTTTCTTGCCCTCATCCGGGTCTCAAAGAGAGCATTTTCCCTGGCTGATATCTTATCTCCGGTAAAACTGCTGTACATAACTGAGCTGAACCATTCATTCAATCCTCCTTT
Organism: uncultured Bacteroidales bacterium; assembly: GCA_963782945.1. Lineage (GTDB taxonomy): Bacteria > Bacteroidota > Bacteroidia > Bacteroidales > VadinHA17 > LD21. The sequence goes on along the minus strand of CAWALO010000018.1, from coordinate 319,074 downwards.
CATAACATATGTGTTATTGTATCTCAAACCCCTGGCAAGAACCAGGGCATAGTTTGAAAAGAGATCTCCATTGGAATAGAAGATGTACACTGATTCTTTATTGTTTAAGATACTCTCCGGGTCCTTATCCAGAAATTCATTATATGGGACATTTATTGAGCCCGGTATATTGAAACTATTGAATTCTTCAATTGACCTTAAATCAATAAGCTGAACGGTTTTGTCTTCTGAGGCTATAAGTCTTGCTACCTGATCGGCCGTCAGATATGTATTCAGATCAAGAGCTTCTTCAAGTACTTTTTCAGGGCTTGTATTAAATGAACGGTTTGAAGATAGCGGCAGCAGGGCAAGAATAAGTCCCATACTCAGAAGAATTGCAGAAAGTTTTTCTCGTGCATTCATAACCTTTACAATTATATTTCACTTGTTATGTCGGGACGTGCGAACCTTTTTTCAGCCAGTTCCCCAATCCAGAACATTACTGCAGCTGCAGCAATAAGAAGCAATATGAAAATCCCGGTAGGGATACCAAGAGCATCATCAATTTTTACAGGGCCTTTATAGGAACCATTTGCCAGGTTTTGTATCCAGGGATAAGTTTCAGCAAAGAAAAATGCTCCGGCAAATCCTCCAAGCACATAGGACAGTGCATCTATCTTGCCGATTGATAATGCGCTGAGTCCGGTACCCGGACAAAATCCCCCCATAATAAATCCGGCTCCCATAATAATTCCACCAACGATTGAGGCATATAAATAAAACTCATTTACAAATACCTGGTTAAGGTTAAGCAATCCGAAGTAGCTAAGGAACTGCGATCCAACAAGAGCAACAATAGCAGCAGTAAAAAATACCTTTATAACAGTTGTATCATAACCATAGAACATCCCAACTAATTTACGGCTTGAGGAGAATCCGGCCTGTTCGAGAGAAAATCCGAAACCTGTCCCGATAAGAAGAGCTATAAGCAGATCGAGCCATTCAGGCATTGTTATTAGTGATGATATTGGTCCCATTCTTTATGTCTTTATCTTGTAAGTCTTTGAGTCTTTAATCATGCGGTCTTGCGGTCTTGCGGTCTTATAGTTCTTAAAGCAATAGATATTTAATTATACCATCATACCATCATACCGTCATACCGTCATAACCTAAATTATATCCAGTTTTTTCTGAAGAAATATGCAAACCCATACGCTGACCCGAAGATTGCCACCATAGTCACAAATCCGGCAACGGAGAGAACAGCCATTCCCGAGAGGGCTGCCCCGCTCGTACATCCGCGTGCAAGCTGAGCTCCGTATACAAAAAACAGACCTCCAAGGAAAGCAAAGGTCAGACGTCTTGCATTTGTAATATTGGGAGATTTTTCAATCCTGAATTTCAGTCTCCGGGAGATTGCTCCTGATATAAAACCACCTGCAACCACTCCCAGTATTTCAAATGTGAGCCAGTTATTTAAAGGTTTTTTGCCATTCTCAAAGTATTTACTGTAATAGACTGAGTTTTCTGCATGAGGCCGGTCCACTGCCCCTACAAGAGAGACCACGCAATATTTCAGACCGCCGCTTGCCCCAAGGCCTCTTCCGGAAAGAAACATTGCCAGAAGGAGTACAATACCAAGCATGGTTCCCGCAAGGTACGGATTCATATATTTGTTTTTCATTGACTCACGATTCTTTAGTTTTGTAATTAGCTGTACAGCAAAAATAGTAAAAACGGAGTCATCATGCAAACAACTGTAAGGGATTGAAAGTTCATAAGTCCTCCACAAATCAGCACGATCTGCTGGAAATATTCATACCTTTGGGAATGATTAATAAATTTAAAAATGAGCCGGTTTAAACTTACAATTGAATATGAAGGCACGCGCTATTCAGGCTGGCAGATGCAGAAAGGGGGAAAGACTATTCAGGGTGAACTGCTGGATGCCTGCAGGGAGTTATTCAATACAGGAGAGATTGATCTCTTCGGCGCCGGCCGTACTGATGGAGGAGTACATGCCATTGGACAGGTAGCTCACCTTGGAGTTGAAACGGATATGGAACCTTTAAGGATAAAATATGGAATAAACGACAGGCTTCCGCCGGACATAAGCATTATAAATGTTGAAGCGGCTCATCCTAAATTTCATGCCAGGCATGATGCAAATGCCAGAAGCTATATTTATCAGATAAGCAGAAGACGAACTGCATTCGGGAAAAAGTTTGTCTGGTGGATAAAAGATCAGCTGGATGTTGAGAAGATGAATGAGGCAGCTAAAAATTTCCCGGGGCTGAAAGACTACAGGTATTTCACTGATGAAGATCAGGAACAATCCTCTACAAAGGTAGAAGTATTGCATGCATCAGTTAATGTCTTTGGTGATTTGATAATTTTTCATGTTGTCGGTTCTCATTTTTTGTGGAAGCAGGTACGTCGTATGACAGGAGTACTTGCTGAAGTAGGCCGTGGTAAGCTTTCCGCTGCAGAGGTCGCTTCCTTTTTTCGGATTAAGACCGATATTCCTGCACGCCTTACTGCCCCTCCCAGCGGATTATTCCTTGAAAAGGTTTATTATAAAAATGACGAAGTAGTGTACACTACCAAACCCGTAATTAATATTTGAGTACTATCTTTTGGACTCTTAACAAATATGCATAGCTATGAAAAGACGTGATTTTATTAAGACATCAGCAATCATTGCACCAATGATGAGTGTTTTTCCCGCTGATCTTTCATCTGTCAGCAGGGTTTCTCTCCCCGGGAAGATAGAAAAGCGCTCTCTCGGACGTACTGGTGAGATGCTATCCATGATCGGTTTCGGCGGAATTATTGTAATGGATGCCACTCCGGCAGAAGCTTCAGAATCTGTAAAACTGGCTATTGATGCCGGGATTAATTATTTCGATGTAGCTCCAAGCTACGGTGATGCAGAGATCAAGCTGGGCCCTGCACTTGAACCATACAGGAAGGATGTTTTTCTTGCATGCAAGACCACTGAGCGGGGACGCGAAGGTGCACGTAAGGAACTCGAGCAATCATTAAAGAATATGCGAACCGATCATTTTGATCTGTATCAGTTTCATGCGGTAACCACAACAGAAGATGTTGAAGAAATTTTCGCACCGGGAGGAGCTCTTGAAACTTATCAGGAAGCCAGAAAAGAGGGCAAAATCCGTTTCATAGGATTTTCGGCGCATTCGGTGGAAGCCGCTATGGCGATGATGGATCGGTTCGATTTTGACACAATTTTATTCCCTGTAAATTATGTTACATGGAATACAGGCAATTTCGGACCACAGGTACTTGAAAAAGCACATAGCAAGAATATGGGTATTCTGGCTCTGAAAGCTATGGCTAAAGGCCCATGGCCAAAAGGTTATGAAAATAAGGATTATCCAAAATGCTGGTATGAACCACTGACTTCAACTGAAGATATTAAAATGGGATTGGGCTTCACATTATCTCATCCGGTAACTGCAATACTTACACCCGGAGATGCAAGACTGTTCAAGACTGCCCTGAACGTTTCAGGCAGCATCAAACCATTAAATAATAGTGAAATTCAAATGATAAAGCAGAAGGCATCAGCCGGAGTTCCTCTGTTCAAATATCCCCGGGCTTAAGTCTGAACCTGCTTACCTGGTATATTTCAGTCTGAGGTCGCATTTTCTGTCGTAAAGAAAAAAACAGGGCTCCTCACACTGCGATTTTTCGTACTTTACCCTTGGCGTAGCTGAGTCAACAGCAATATATCTTACGTTTGATACATAATAAGTTGCAGTTATAGTGTACTTTTTATTTATTGTAACTTCCCGGGTAAAAGTTTTGCTGTATGTCGGATAGCTTTCAACAAGGATACTGTCTTCAAGATTGCCTTCCCAGACCTGAACCAGGCATTCGTAATAATAGTCAGGATCAAGATCTGCATAGAGTTCTGCTGTAATGGGTTCCTCCGGAGTACAGTCAGAACACTGAACAATAAAACTCTGATCCTCGCAAGAGAAAGAAATTATTAGAATAGCAAGGGAGATAATCCTGAGAATTTTCTGCATGATTTCAGTTCCATTTTATGGGTGCAACCTTTGTTCTGACCTTGTCGAAAAACAGCGTATAAGATAAACCTGCTCTTATCCATAATGGTCCGATCTGATAGAATTGTGACCGGATATATTCCATTCCCAGAGAGAGAGAGAAATTCTTAATGTTCCATTTTGCCGTAATATCAGGAATGACCATGAATTCGTTTGCCGGCGCCATAAATGTACCTTTAAGGGTATGGCCGAACGAATAACCTGCCAGCAGGGTAGTGGTAAATATAAAACTTGATTTGAAAGGATTTTCATAGAGAGTAAAATCCTTGAATATACCTCCGTACACAAGATATCCTTTATCCAGGTACTGATAAAACAGGTTCTCAGAATCCTTTATCAAAACCCTTGAATACCATAATTTCATGTCAGTTCCAACAATTAAGCCTCCATTCAGATAGGGCTCCTTAAATGCCAGACTCAGGCCATTATAATAATCTTTGAGTGTAACCCTGGCTGAAACTGTAAAAGTTGACTGATCTATTCCGTATCTGACCTGGCCGGGAACATTATTTTTCTTAAGGAGACTGACCATATCCTTTCTCCTGTATTTTGCAGCAACAAGATACGGATCAACAGCACCTGATGAAGTGGCGGCCCATTTGTCACCTATCCTCAGAAGATACTTTACTGCATCAGGCTGGTTGGATGATATTGACAGGTCCAGCGCGTCGTAGTGCTCATAATTGGTGGCATAAATGTCTACGCCATGCCTGAACAAAAGATCCATAATCAGAGTGTCGCCATTTACTGATGCCATAATGAAGGGAGTAAAACCATTATTATTCCTTGCTTCCATATTTGCCCCATTCTGGATAAGGAGGTCAGCAACAGTTGGATACCCTGCCATAATAGCAGCCAGCAGGGGGGTGATACCTTCATCGGATTTCTGATCAATGGATGCGCTATAATACAACAGCAGATCCGTAATCTCAAAGTAGCCATTTATTGAAGCATAATGAAGAGGCGATGCGCCGTTCCCGTCGGGAATATCCACATCAGCCCCTGCACGAATAAGAGTTTCACAGATCTCAAAATTATTGTTTTTTACTGCAATAATAAGAGGTGTCTCATAGCTTGAAGTTATTTTGTCTAAATCAGGATTGTATTTAAGAAGGGTTTTTACTGCCTCCAATTCGTTATTTATTACGGCAAAGATCAACGGTGTAACTCCGACGACGCTTTCTGTATTGACATCAGCCCCCAGCCCGATCAGACGGTCAATTTCAGAGATGTATCCTTTCGATGAGGCAATCATCAGGTTGTACTCTAATGCGCTCTCGTAAAAAGATGGCATATAATCAGATGTGTCTATAAGCTCTGTAACTTCAAATTTCGATTGAATTGTGTCCTGCTGCGCTAAAATGACAGCAGAATGGCATACAAGAAAGCCAGGAATTAATATTTGCAGCAGATATTTACAGGATGCCGGCATGAATACAAAGTTAATTTTTTGATTCTTTATTATTTACATTATTTGCTTCAGATTGATGAATTATTTTCAAAAAAGTCAGTTTCGCAATCTATTTTTTAATTTTTATTAACTTAATGTATCTAAGAACTGAAATACTTTTTATTTTTACCGGAGAAAAAAATCATTCTTTGACCAGACCAACAAAAATATTATTGATTACCCTATTCCTCACTTTGCTGAGTTTCAATCCCGGTGCACAGGAGAATTACGTTGTAATCGTCGACAAACTTGTTCCTAATAATGTAAGGATCACAAACAATAATCCGGTATCAGAGGATTACCCTGATGCTGATAAAATTGTAAATTCATTTCTCCATAAATGGTCGGTTGCCGGAGCCTCTGTGGCTGTTTCGAGGAATGGGAAACTGATTTATGCCAGAGGATTTGGATTGGCCGATACAGTGGAACAGGTTCATACCCAGCCATTTAATCAGTTCAGAATTGCCAGTATTTCAAAACTTATTACTGCCATTGCTGTAATGAAACTCCATGAACAGGGTAAGCTCAATCTGGAGGATAAAGTCTTTGGACCCACTGGAATACTAAATGACCCCTTTTTCAATGAACCGAAGGACAGGCGTGTATATGATATAACCGTAGAACAGCTTTTAAGTCATGAGGCAGGTTGGACGCAAAGATATGGTGATCAGATGTTTATGCCAATTGTTGTGGCAGAAAAATTAAATGTAAAACCTCCGGTTGATACAAAGATGATTGTCCGATTCGCACTGGATAAGAGACTGCATTATACTCCCGGAATGGGCCGGGCTTACTCAAATCTTGGCTATAGTGTACTCGGCCTGGTGATCGAAAAAATCACCGGAATGACATATGAAAAGTACTGTAAGAATGAAATATTGGAGCCTATAGGCATATACGACATGACCATAGCCGGGAATCTTCAGTCAGAGAAAGCGCCTTTCGAAGTCACATATTATGAACCCTCAGATGTAGTTCTCAAACCCTCCATATATGGTACAGGTGAATTGGTAACACCCCGTTACGGAGGCAATGATATAAGGTCGCTAGGTGGCGCCGGGGCCTGGATTGCAACTGCTCCTGATCTGATGCGATTATTGCTTGCCATCGACGGATTTCAAACCAGACCTGATATTCTGAGTAATCAGAGCATTCAGTTTATGACAGATAACAGTAATGGTTTTGCACCGGTAGGATGGAAAACAACAGTGATGGACGGAAACTGGTTTCGAACAGGGTCATTCCCGGGCAGTGCAGGAATGCTTAAGAGGCAGCCGGACGGAACAGCCTGGGTAGTACTTCTTAATTCCAGTGCATGGAATGGTCCTGAAATTTATTCATATATCAATAGGATGATGACCATGGTGATATCCAAAATGAATCCATTGCAGGAATATGACCTTTTTAATAATTCACTTCCTCTGCCCTTAAATTCTGCTTTGACGGAGTATACAAAAAGATAACAATGTGCTTTACAGTCAATGTAAATCTCATCAGGGAAGAACTGGAAAACAGGTATGGTGCAACTTTAATAGATCCCGATAAATACAGACCAAGTTATTACTATCATGCCTTCGGCCTTCCGGAAATCCCTGCAATATGTTCTCCTGAACCGGACAAACTTAAGCTTTTGCAATGGGGTCTGATACCATCATGGACCAGAAGCATCGAGGATGCCAATGTGATTCGCTATAAAACTTTTAATGCCAGAGCGGAAAGTATTGACAGTAAACCTTCATTTTCATCATCGGTCAGATCAAAACGCTGCATTATTCCTGTTAAGGGCTTCTTTGAATGGCAGCATTCAGGAAAGAGTAAGATCCCATGGTATATTTACCATCATGAGAATGATATTTTATCAATTGCAGGGATTTTCGATGAATGGATTGAAACGAGTACAGGAGAGATATTCAGTACTTTTTCGATTGTTACCACCGATGCCAATGACATGATGGCGGACATTCACAACTCTGCCAGAAGAATGCCTGTAATACTCGACAGAGCCTCAGAAGTCGTCTGGACTGAACAATCATCATCGTTGAATGATGTTCTCCCGCTACTAAGACCCTCTCCGTCTGAAATCTTAAAAGCACATCCTGTTAGTCCACTGATTAATGATAAAGCCGCTAACAGGAATACACCGGATGTTATAAAACCGTATACCTACCATTCAGGGCAAACGCTTTTTTAGAAGGTATTCGATCATAATTCAAATGTCATTTATAGTCATTTGCGCTACGCGCGTCATTTATGGTCATTCAATTGTCACAAATACAATGACAACTTAATGACTATTAATGACAACTTAATGACCACTTAATGACAATTAATGACCATTAATGACCATTAATGACAGCGAAGCGAATGACGGGAATAATTACAATTATTGAGCCACAAAGTGGTACGAGAGAGTTCCCGTCTGGATTTTCGGAGAGTTAATGTCGGAATTAAACCGTGAGATGAGCGCTGTGGCAACAGCAGTATCAACAAGACACGGATCTGAGGTTGTGCTTTCATTTTCCAGGACCTCTGCCTTCTCAACAATTCCTTTCTGATTTACCTGAATTGACATTATCACTTTTCCTTCGCCCTGGCATTTATAAATTGGAATCGGGAGATACGTATGTGTCCGGCCTGAAAGATCATAGTAAATACGCGTTGGTCCCTTATAGTTAGCCGCCATCTCCTGGGATTTGTCAGGTTTGTCGGTCTTAATTCCGGCAGTGTCTTTTTCCGTTACAGCAATATCCTCTTCATTTTTCATGGCAGCAGCTCTCTTTTGTTCATCAATGTAATTATCCCTGCCAAGTTTCCCGCTTTTGATCAGTTCCTCCTTCACCATATCGATATAGTCAGCCTGATTTATTTTAGGATCACCCTTATTCGCCAGGTTCCTGGCAATGTTGAGCATCTCTTCGTCTCCTTCGAGAATTTTTTCAATTGTAGTCGCCGGCAATGCAATCAGTTTTTCCTTATTCTCCTGAGTGGTTACATCCTCGGGTGCAAACTCCAACTGTAATACATCTTTCATCTCATTATTCAATGAGCTGATCTGGAAGGACATGAATATAATCGCAGCAATGAGATGGACTATTACAGTCCCAAGTATGCCCGCAAGTTTCCCTTCATACTTTTTCATGAGTGCGAAATTATAAATTATTACTTTTGTACGCCTATCTGGCGGCATTAATAATTTTGTTGTTCATCTTGCAGTTTTATCTGAAAATATTCTGATCGCCATATTCAATACCTTAAATGAAATGAAAAAAGAATTGATTCTCGAGATTATCCAGGAAAGATGGAGCCCTTATTCTTTTTCACCTGCTGTTGTTGAAGAATTTAAGCTGAAAGCGATGTTTGAGGCTGCAGGATATGCTCCCTCATGCAATAATGAACAGCCATGGATATTTGTGCATTCAACCCGGGAGGAAAAGAAAGTCTTTGCAGATTATATCGGCTTTCTGAATGAATCGAACAGGGTTTGGGCAAAGGAGGCCTGGGCAATAGTAATAAGTATGGCAAGGACCAGATTCAGTAAAAGCGGAAAAATAAACCGATATGCTTTCCATGACACCGGTATGGCTGTTTCAAATCTTCTTCTGCAGGCTTTGGCAATGGATGTGTATGTTCACCAGATGGGAGGGTTTTCATTGGAGATGGTTAGAGAATATTTTGGTTTGGATGATACTATAGAACCTGTTGCTGTAATGGCGGTCGGTTATCTGGGTGACGGCTATTCGCTTCCGCCTGAACTTTTGAAAAGAGACGAGACCAGGCGTCCGAGGAAATCTGTAAATGAATATTCTTTTAAAAATTCATTGTCAAATCCGGCATTCTGATATAAAGAGAAATTCAGTTATTCGGGGTTTTTGTTTTTTTGCTTTTGGATTTCTTCCTGACCTTAGCCTCAGTTGGTTTATTAAATTTCTGGTTTTTAAATAATCCATGTTTTACTCCGTCAACAAATTTTGCCCAGGCAAAAGGATTTAAAAGATTGTTCACAGGATACTGTTCATGAGTAGCCATGGCATTGAAATTCTGATTCATTGCATACCTGTAACCAGCTTCCGGGGTTACTCTTACTCCAACCTGGTTCGACATGGCAACATATATTGATGCAAGGTTGTCATTCATGTTTTCAATAATCGGATCTACAGGCTTCTCTCTTGTCATATCTTTAAGAAAATCATTGTAGGTTTTCCATGGTAATATTGTAACTTCCTGAATAGTAATTGTATCGATATCAAGTATAATATCAACATTACACTGCCGGCCTTCAAATGACTCCGGAATAATTGTATGATATCTTTTAAATCCCAGCGCCCTGAAAAATATGGTATCACCCTGGGTGCTGGGGATAGAATAGATGCCGGATCTTTCACTTACCGTTCCTCTCTTAAGTTTTCTGGAAATGACCGCTACCCCCGGGACAGGGCGGTATGCCGCATCGACAATTAAACCGCTTACCTGTATATATGTTTGCCTTTCAGTTGTCTGACCGCTTACGGAGAGAAAAGCAAGAAACAGCAATATGGTGGTATAAATGGCTCTGTTCAATTAGAACACTGTTTTCTTTTGAAATTGGATCTCGCCTGCAAAATAAGCATTATTGAGTGTAATGTTAAAACATTTAACCATTTTTTAACTTAGGTGTGATTCATATGTTCTTTAACAGCAGTGAGTATTTATTATTTTAATTCATTCATTCATCATGTTTAAATACTGAAAATATTCCAATATTTGCTTCTTGGAATAATCCAGTTTATTTAACTCTGAAAAGGATAATAAATTGCTGATAATTTTAATATTTAATACTGACCAATATCTTATCATTATATGAAAAAGCTACTGCTTCTGGGTGATGAAGCTATTGCCCAGGCTGCCCTCGATGCAGGCTTGAGCGGGATGTATGCATACCCTGGCACACCTTCTACAGAGATTATGGAATATATCCAGCTATCCCAGGATGCTTCTGACCGTAATGTTCACAGAGAATGGTCTTCAAATGAGAAGACTGCCATGGAAGCCGCCCTAGGCATGTCATATGCTGGCAAAAGGGCCATGGTCGCCATGAAACACGTTGGGCTGAATGTTGCTGCCGACGGTTTTATTAATGCTGCAATGACTGGTGTAAACGGAGGGTTGATAGTAGTCTCAGCCGACGACCCATCAATGCATTCATCGCAGAATGAGCAGGATTCCAGATTCTATGCCAGGTTTGCCCTCGTACCCTGTTTCGAGCCTTCGGATCAGCAGGAGGCTTATGAGATGATCTTCGATGCCTTTGAACTGTCAGAAAAGTACAAGACGCCCGTATTGTTCAGGATCACCACCAGACTTGCCCATTCAAGAGCAAGTGTGTCACTGAAGGAGCAGCTTCCGGAAAAGAAATTATCTCTGCCGGCAGATCCCCTTCAGTTTGTTCTTCTTCCGGCTGTTTCCAGAAAAAAATACAAAAGCCTCCTGTCATCTTTTGAGTCTCTTAAATTCGATGCAAGAATTTCAAAATACAACCACTTCAGGGATGGAAGAAAAAGGGAGATTGGTATCATAGCCTGCGGTATTGCCTACAATTACCTGCTTGAAAATATCGATGAAAGTTCAGACGATTATCCGGTTCTGAAGATCTCAGCATATCCCTTTTCAAAAGAGGTCATCGAGGATATAACATCAAGATGCGGGGAAGTCCTTATTCTCGAGGAAGGAGCTCCTTTGATTGAAGAATCGTTAAGGGGAATTCTTGACAACGGGATTAAGATTTACGGCAGGCTTGACGGGACCGTTCCGCGGGATGGGGAACTGAATCCTGGTATTGTTGCAAAGGCTCTGGGCTATCCTGTAAGTTTTGGTGATAAGGTGCCATCACTGGTGAAAATGAGACCGCCTTCTTTCTGCAAAGGATGCGGACATGCTGATTTGTTTTCAGCTCTTAATGAAGCTGTGAAATCATATAGCCCCGGGCGGGTTTTTTCTGATATTGGCTGTTATACACTTGCGGCACTTCCTCCTTATTCTTCAATTTACTCATGTGTCGATATGGGAGCATCAGTAACAATGGCTATTGGTGCGTCAGATGCCGGATTGAATCCATCCATCGCCGTCATTGGCGATTCGACTTTTACACATTCCGGAATGACAGGATTGCTCGATGCAGTTATAAAAAATTCATCAGTAACTATTATTATCTCTGATAATTCCACGACCGGTATGACAGGGGGCCAGAAGTCACAGGCTACCGGAAGGTTAAGACAGATATGTGAAGGTTTAGGTGTTATTGCGGAACATGTCATTGAAATTGTGCCTTTGCGTAAGAATCATGCTGATAATGTCCGGATCATGCATAAGGAATTTGAATATCGGGGTGTCTCAGTTATTATTGCTTCACGGGAGTGTATCCAGACAGTAACAAAGAAAAAAAGAACAGAGGCATCAGCTGAACAGTAAATAAAAGTTTCAAAATGAAAAATGATATTATATTATCAGGAGTGGGAGGTCAGGGAATTTTGTCAATAGCGGCTGTAATAGGCCTGGCTGCCGTTGCAAATGACCTCTTCCTTAAACAATCTGAGGTTCATGGAATGAGCCAGAGAGGCGGAGATGTCCAGTCTCACCTCAGGATTTCAGATAAGCCCGTATTCTCCGATCTTATTCCATACGGAAAAGCTGAACTGATAATTTCTGTTGAGCCTATGGAGTCATTAAGGTACCTCCCATGGCTTTCAAAAACAGGTTGGCTGGTGACTAATTCTGTTCCTTTTATAAATATCCCTGATTATCCCCCGACAGACGAAATAATCGCCGAGATAAAAAAAATAAAGAACCATATTATTATTGATGCCGACAGGATTGCCAGAGAGTCTGGCTCTGCCCGCTCAGGGAATATGGTAATCCTGGGAGCTGCATCTCCTTTCATAGATATGTCATTTAATAGTATTGCAGAGGCTATAAGTAAGCTCTTTGGCAGAAAAGGGGAGGAGATAGTTGAAATCAATCTGAAAGCCTTACATGCAGGGAGGGAATACTCGATGGCTCTCAGATCTTGAATAAGGCATTTATGAAGATAAACCCGGAGGATGGAAGGCTACTGGAGTAGGGAATATAATCCTGGTAATCCACTGCCAGCTTAAAATTGGCATTTATATTCTTCTGCAAACCGAAGATCAGAAGATTTCCATCTTTCATATAATTCCATGGATCAGCCTCTCCCTCTGTTATCACTGAACCCGAAAAGTCATATCTGGAAAAGATTTCATAACTCCGTGGCAGTTTGACAGATCCGGTTGCAGATATACCCCAGCCATCATGTCCCTCAACTTTATCCAGATTGGTTTTATAATGAAATGCTGCCCCGAGGTTGATCAGTTTGTTGTCAACTCCTGCGAATGTTGACAAAGTGTATTGCAAGACTCCATTGTTATTGTTCAGGTCGTTGTAAAACCTGAATGCAAAATTTTTCGTTGGTCTCAATGTCACTCCTGCGGCTGCTTTAACACCGTTATCCAGCTGGATCTCAGAATAACCCTCTCCGTTTGTTACCGCAACATCGCCACTTAATTTATCATTGAATTTGTAATCAACAACAACACCCAGATCGGCGATATTACCATATTTATTACGTACTTCAAACTCACTCGCAATGAATCTTTTTCCCCAGAACTGCTGAAGGTAGTCGAAGTGTCTTGTAGTTGCCAGCCCAAATGAAACCTTAATTCTGTCCTTTGCATAGGTAACAGAAGCCTCCCTGAAAAAGGCATACCTTCTTGGTGATGCCTGCTTTGGAAGATCTTCCGGAGTTCCTATATTTAAAACTATCTTGCAGGAGAAGTTGTTGCCGGGAAGGTAATTGTATCCAAAATAGGCCCTGCTTATTCCAAACCCGGTTGTTTTTGCAGTATCATTCAAATCCAGATGGAAATCTGTGATAATCTCCATTATAGGTTTTCCTGAGCCCCCCGGATTCTGAGAATTAATAAACCCTGAAAATACTAACATTGCAATTTGAATAAGCAGCCATTTTTTCATTGAAACTTGCAATTGATCAGTTTGATTCCGGATTTTATTAGAATAACTCTTAATTAACTCTTCAGGTTTCCCGGGAATTTGACCCAAAGATATCAACAAATGATATTTATGCAAATTATAAATAAGTGAAATTATTTATATTGTTCTGGTCCCGGATGGAAGGTCTGCCACCTGTGCCAGAATTCCTGGCTGACACTAATCCTCTTTAAACCCTGCATGTTCTTTGATATGTTCTTCCCGGTTAATTTGTTTGCACCCGGATTTTGATAAAGAGTATCATCCATGACGATGCTAAGATTACCCTTTTTTAGTCGGACAGTTGATATAAAGTATTAAATTCACCCCCGAAAAATCGAATATTATGAAGGCAAAATCAGATTTGAAGGCAGAAGAATTCCTCTCTATATCATCACAATATAAACTCGGCGGACTTGTAACAGAATCTCCCCATCCTGAAACTGCTGATCTCTCATCGCTCGCTTCAGACAATCTTAATAAGGCTATTTCTGTCTTAAAAGAGCTTGATATTAATACGTTAAGGGTATTTTCAGAGAAAAAGAAGGAAATATGTTACCTCAAAGATGCAATAAGGGATACATTAATTAATGGTAATAACATTTTTTTCTGCGGATGCGGAGCAACCGGCAGACTTTCGCTTACAATAGAGACCCTGTGGCGACAGGTTCATGAACATGACGATTTAGCTGACAGGGTTTTTAGTTTTATGGCGGGCGGGGATGTTGCCCTGATAAGGTCGATCGAAAACTTTGAGGATTATCCTCAATACGGCGCCAGACAACTTGTTGAAGCCGGGTATAAAATTGGAGATCTGCTGATAGGCACTACGGAAGGAGGAGAGACTCCATTTGTTATCGGCGCTGTTGAAAAAGCTGCTCAGTTATCAGGCAGAAAGCCATTCTTCCTTTATTGCAATCCGGATGACCTGTTGTGCACTGCAGCTGAAAGGTCAAAACTGGTTATTCAGAATCCCGAAATAGAAAAAATAAATCTGACGGTTGGACCAATGGCTGTCACCGGAAGTACAAGAATGCAGGCATCAACTATTCTGCTGGCCGCAGCGGGGATGGCACTGCTGGCCTTTAATGAAAGTGATGAATCTGTCGGACAAGAGATAGATGCGTTTTCAGAATTCTGGGAGACGGCGGATATTCATTTTATTGAAAAATTTATTGTCAGGGAATCAGCGATTTATAAAGGCGGGGAATATGTCCTTTACCAGTCCGACAACAGGCTGGGAATAACAATTATCACTGATACCACTGAGAGGTCACCGACTTTCAGCTTATATCCGTTTGAAAATGAAAATGAAAAAGGAGAGCCAGCTTCCCTCTGCTATATTTATATGCCGGATTCAATTAACAGCAGGGAAGCATGGGAGAGTTTGCTGTGGAGAGCTCCCAGGACTCTTGAGTGGCCCGATATAAATGGTATAGCTTCCATGAAACGGTTACTTGGTTTTGATTTCAGTTGTGAGCTGATTAACAGAAGGGTGCGTATTCTTAAACAGGCCAGACATCATAATTTCAAGATTCATTTTAATACTTCTGCGATCCATTTTTTGCTTGATGATGAACAATTTTCTTTTATGACTCCCTTTAAAAACCCGCTGTTTACACACCTTCTTCTTAAAATGATCTTAAATACACATTCAACGCTTGTGATGGGCAGACTTGGCCGTTATGAGGGAAATATAATGACATATGTAAGAGCGAGTAATAATAAGTTGATCGACAGAGCTATAAGATATATTGATCTGATCCTGAAAAATAAAAATATTACTCTCTCGTACGAAGAGCTTGCTCACATTCTTTTCGAAATGATTGAAAAGACTCCTGTTGATCATGCCATCGTTCTGGCAACTGTCGCTGAGATTGAAAGAAAACTGGTATAGAAAAAGGGACACGAACCAACGTGTCCCTGAAGCACGGAAAATACAGCATTTATGAGAAGATCCGTCAGAATCAGAGTTCCCCTTCCTTATCCTTTCCGTTGCCGCTGTTTTTTCCTGATCCCAGAAGCACGAGATCATCCAGGACGATCTCTGTAATGTATTTCATAACTCCTTTCTTGTCCTCATAGCTGCGGTAGACTATTCTGCCCTCCACTGCTACCTCGCGACCTTTTTTCAGAAACCGGTCTGCAACATCTGCAAGGCCATTCCAGGCCGTTATGTTGTGCCAGGTTGCTTCGCTGACTTTCTGCCCTTCTGCATTTTTGAAACTATCATCTGTTGCAAGGGTGAAATGGGTTACTTTTTTGCCGTTCTCAATTGTTTTTGTCTCCGGATCCCTCCCGAGACGACCGATCAGGATTGCCCTGTTTTTAAGTGAACTCATGACCTGAAGATTTAGTTTGACAATAAGTTAATTACCTGACAAACTTACACCCTCTACACCTTTTGTGCCGGTTATTAAACATTTATACACGGTTTGAAATCATTTATAATCGTTTGTATCCGTTTTAAAACGTTTTTTTATTTATATATCAGATGAATACATATCATTTTTATTTTTTATATCTTTATGAAAACATTAGTGCTGTGGAAAAGAAATGTCTCGATTGCGGCGACACTATTCGTGGCCGTACTGATAAGAAATTCTGTTCTGATCAGTGCCGGAATAATTATAATAACAGACTGAACCGGGATTCAAACAACTTTATTCGGAATGTTCATGGGTTGTTGCGAAAGAACCGGAGAATCCTTGCTGACCTGTATGCTGAAAATAAGATCAGGGTTCATAAGGATGCCTTGTTTGCTCTTGGCTATAACTTCAACTTTTTTACCCACATTATTGAAACATCAGGCGGGAGCAAATTTCATTATTGTTTTGAATACGGTTATTGTGAAACGGGCGGTGATTTCCTGGAATTGAGTGTAAATAACCGATATCTGGAATACCAATGAGAGGGAGGACCATTTGCCTTAATCAGATTGACATATACTCAGGTACTGCCTTCTCCTCTTTTTCCTGATTCTCTTTCTTTGGTAAAAGAGGAATGAAATTGCCGGTATACCTTACACGATCTATTTTGTAGCTTGTGAGGGAGGTATTGCAGTGACCTTCATTATTTACAGTTAAATAAACATCAAAAGTATTTATTTCATTTTTAACCTTCATCCTGATTTCGTAACTCCCCTTTGTGGAATTATTTTTCATTTCAAAAGAGACGGCACGACCAACCAGATCTATTCCCTTAACAGGACGATTGCTATATTGCCTTCCGGCATAGGCAGCACTTATTATAACCTTATCGCCATCAAGGATAATGTAATTTGCCTTAGGTATCAGCTCTATTGTTCCTCCATGAGAGATATAAAGCCGGTCGAATTTAATTATGAACCTTCTCATTTCAACAGCCTGCCTGATTTGTTCCTGTTGAAAAGTATTCTTTATCTCCACTGATTGGTCAATTGATGTTTCTTCCACTTTAGTTGTGGCACAGGATGTTAGGATCACAAACCCTGTCAGGATGAAAATCAGCTTATTCATGGCATACCGTTTAATAATGACAGTTCAAATATCATGCCATGTGATCACCAGACCTATTACCTGATTTTAAGAAATGGGAAATAGTAATACATATTTTCCTTTGTGAGTTTTGTGCCATAACCTGAATCCTGGAATGCCTCGCAATAGCTGATTTTTGATCCTTTTTCAGTCCCGTAAAGTTCAATCAGTTTTTCCCGGTAGGGATTTGCATCGAATGCCGGTTTCCTTGTCTCCCCAAGCCATTTCCGGCGATCTGCATCAGATGAAGGAACCTGGCTTAGTGTGCCCCTGTTGTACGGAAGCCATTCATACATCTGCGATTTATGCTTGTCATACATGTCTATTTTCTTTTCAATTACGTCATCTATGTCGATGCAGACATCGGCTTTGAAAGGTTCAGGATGAATAAATAGGTCGCTCATGAAGAGAAAGAGCGGATTTTTTTCCACTATTGGGATCTTTGGCAGGATGGTCGGTACAGTCACCATATATGCGGCGTCAAGAACCAGAACACCTGTGTACCGGTGGTCCGGATGATAGTCATACGGCCTTGGGCATATCACAATATCAGCCTGTTGTTCCCTTATTATTTTTATTATCTGGAGCCTGTTCTCATAGGTGGGCATTAATTGTCCGTCGTGATTGTTGAGAGTGATATATCTGACTCCAATCACCTCTCCGGCTTTGCGGGCCTCCTCACGTCTCATTTTTGCAAGCTCCTTCGCTTTAATTGTCTGGTGACCGGCATCGCCATTAGTGACAGCAACCATCAGCACATCATAACCGAGCTGAGCCCATTTGCATGCTGTTCCCCCGGCTTTGTCAGGATCATCCGGATGAGCTCCGAAAATGACGATATGAAGTTTCTTTCCGTTGTCATTCTGCCCATTTGCATAGGGAGACAGAGTAAAGATTAATAAAAGCTGAATAAGGCAGGTAATTGTCTTCATTTTTTAATCTATTTGGTAATTTATAGTTTCCGTAAATACTATTCCGATTTAACCACGGGCCACGGAGTTTTTCACGGAGTTCCACTGAGTTGCTATTTCTACAGGCTCTCCGCTCTAGTCCCCAGTTACCCAGCACCCCGCACCCAGCACCTACCACCTCGTATTTGCCAGATCCCATGCGTCGAGGAAGCAAATCCTGACGATCTTCTCCATTATATCCCAGTCAACTGTTCCGGTTTCATCTATTGGAGTATGGTATTCTTCCCGGTGACCAGGTTTGAATCTGATTATTGGTATACCGGCTTCAACAAATGACCTGTGGTCAGTGCCTCCGGGAGGATTTGACGAAGGCTGATAGTCAACAATGAGTTCAATCCCGTACTTTTCAAGATTTCTGACTGTTATATCCCTGAACAATGGAAATGAACTTGTATAGGTCATTGTAACTTTATTTGGTTCATCATCTGAAATATATCTGGAGATCATATCAAAATTCATATTCAGCTTGAGGTTTGCAAGCGGTAAATCAGAATTTCTGACATAGTATCTTGATCCTAAGAGACCTTCTTCTTCAGCTGTCCAGAAGGCAAACACTATGCTGATTTCCGGCTTTTCTCCCGTTGCCGTAATTGCTTTTGCAATCGTCATGACTCCAACGCTTCCGGATCCATTGTCATCAGCTCCATTCCATATATAACCGTTTCCAAAACCAACATGATCATAATGGGCGCCCAAAACAATATATTTATCCGGATTCTTGCCTTCAATAATACCAAGTATATTTCTTACAGCTACCTGCGAGGTTTTTATACTGCTTTTATAGTAAACTGATTTGCCCTTTAATTCCGGGATCAGGTATTTCTCGTTTTTGTCCGCTTTCTTAATATAGTCATCAGGATTGATACCTGTCTCCTTAAGAATTTCATTTGCTGTTTTAACAGATATCTGGATTTTGATCAGGTTATCCGGATTTTTCTTTCCCGGTATTGAATAACGCGCAAGTGTTCTCCCTGACTGAGGAACTCTCTCAGCCGGCGCCATATTCATAAATTCCTTATTTTCAGGTTTGCCCACAACAGGGTCATCAGGATTAAACTCAAGTACCCCGATTATACCCATTGCCTTATATCTCGATTCCATTTCAGCCCTTAAAGACTTTATTTTTTCTTTATTAAGATTCTCATTAATGAATTTTGGGAAACCGGCAATTTTCAAAATGTACTTTCCTCTGACATCAAGCTTATTAAAATCGTTATACTTTATAGAATCGTTTATGTATCCGTAACCTGTAAAAACCACCGGGGCTTCAATTTCAGCAGACTGATCTGCGGGGCGGAAGGTGAAATCAACATTATAAGTAAGATCTGATGATTTGACCGTTTTATTATCCGATGTTTTTATTTTCAGCACTTGTTCCTCACCGGGCATTGTTTTCAGAAGAATGAAATTCTGAAAATATGTTCTCTCTTTTTCTTCATTGTACTCTGACGGCCAGCTATCAGCCTGGTAGTCTCCTCCCGGTTTGATCCCGTATGACTGCAGCATGCTGGCAATATAATCAGCGGCCATGTATTCCCCTTTTTCACCTGCTTCACGCCCCTCCATCCAGTCTGATGACAGAAAGCCTAGCTGTGCTTTTAATGCATCAACTGTTATTGCATGGAGACCTCTCTCCGTGGCAGAAGTCTGACCACGGGTTGCGGAAACTGTAAAAAAGACGAATACTATAATGTATATTAAATGATGTTTCATTATTGCATTAGTTTATCCTTTTTTAAGATGCCATTGATTTTACGAAGAAAATTTTTAATTGCTTTTTGACGGCACACCGGTTAACTTCTACTCTCAAACCTGGTATTTATTTCGAGAGTAGCATCTTTGCTGCAACGAGTAGGAGCAATACTCCAAAGATTTTCTTAAGCGCAGCCTGAGGCAGAGTCAGAGCATATCTGGAACCGAAATAAGACCCTATCAGGAATGTTCCGGCAAGGATAAGCGCAAATTTAATATCTACATGTCCTGCTTTATAGTAGTTATAGGCAGCTAATATTCCAACAGGGGGAAGCATTACTGCAATGCTGGTACCCTGGGCCATTTGCTGGCTGAATCCAATAAAGAAAACAAGAGCAGGGATCATAATTATTGCCCCTCCAATGCCGAGCATTCCGGCCATTACTCCTGTGATTATCCCAATCACAATAAGGATCATTAGCATCGATATGGACATTTTCATATAGTATTAACGTTAATATTTTCGCTGGTAAATGTAAAAAAATCCATGGAATTACAAGAATATAGCGTCTTGCGGCTTTGCCCTCCGTAGCTTCAGCGAAGGAGGGTCCTGCGGCTTTGCCCTCCGTAGCTTCAGCGAAGGAGGGTCCTGCGGTCATGCAATTATAAAAATTTAAGACCTGCACGACTTGCAAGACCTGCAAAACAATTCTTTTGCAGTTAGAACAATATCTATAAATTTGCAGCAGTTAATAAGAGAATGAATAAAAAGCTGATAATATATCTTTTGTCAATAATAGCTCTTCTGGTTATTGCAGGACTGGTTCTGTTCTACAATAGTATATTTGGCATCTCAATTCATGCAGAAAAACCGGCAAAGATCCTCATTATTCCAACCGGATCAGCTTATGCACAGGTCATAGATTCAATTGTATCAATCAACCTGGTAAAGAACAGAAAACTTTTTGACTGGGTGGCAAAAAAGAAGAATTACCCGGCTCTTGTAAAACCCGGAAGATATGTTATTGATAAAGACTTCAGTTATAATTCACTTTTAAATATGCTGAGGTCAGGCCACCAGACACCTGTCAGGATAACGTTTCAAAATATAAGGACCTTAAATCAGCTGGCTGGTAAAATTGGCAAACAGATAGAAGCAGATTCCATGCAGATTATCAGTTTCCTGTCAGATGAATCAAACTATATTGCTGACGGCTTTAAAAAGGAGACTGTAATTGCTGTTTTCATTCCAAATACGTACGAGATTTACAGGAATACTGATTCCAGAGGGCTTTATAACAGGATGCTAAAGGAGTACCGGATATTCTGGAATGAACAAAGACTAAACAAGGCCCATGAAAAGGGGCTTGATCCGATTGAGGTTTCCATCCTGGCTTCCATTATAGATGATGAAGTGGTAAAACCTGATGAGAAACCGCGTATCGCGGGTGTCTATCTTAATCGTCTGAAGGCGGGTATTCCTCTTCAGGCTTGTCCTACAATTAAATTCGCATTAAATGATTTCACAATCACCAGGGTATTGTATATACACCTTCAGATAGATTCACCCTACAATACCTATAAGCATGGCGGCTTTCCTCCCGGACCAATTGGCTGTCCTTCCATTGAGGGTATTGATGCGGTACTAAATGCTGAAGATCATGATTATCTGTTCTTTGCTGCGAAGGCTGATTTTTCAGGTTATCATAACTTTTCAAGGACTCTTGCGGAGCATAATCATTATGCTGCCATTTACCAGAAAGAGCTCAATAAGAGGAAAATTTTTAAATAGGACCTACCACTTCAACCTCCCTCTCCAGTTCAACTTCGAACCTGTACCAGACAGATTTTCTGATTTCTTCAGAAAAGTTAAATATTTCCGGTCCGCTGGCCTCACCATAATTGACTATCACAAGTGCCTGTTTATCATATACTCCGGTATTTCCCGTTTTTTTCCCCTTCCACCCGCATTGTTCGATGAGCCATCCTGCCGCCAGCTTAATCCCTCCTGATGCATCCTTGTAACAGGGTATCTGAGGATACCTTTTCCTTAGTAATTCCGCTGTGGTAAGGTCAACGACCGGATTCTTGAAAAAACTCCCGGCATTGCCAATGATTTCCGGGTCAGGTAATTTATTTCTTCTGATGTTAATAACTGAATCCCTGACATTTTTTAGTGTAGCGCCGCCAAGTTTTGATACTTCGTTTGCAAGAGAACCATAGTTCAGATTCAGGGATGGATTCGAAGCTAATTTAAAATAGACCCTGGTTATCAGGTATCTGCCTTTCAGGTCACCTTTGAAAATACTACTTCTGTAACCAAACATACATTCAGTATTCATGAATTCTCTTACAGATGCATTTTCAACCGAAACAGCCCTTACTTTTGCTATTGTATCTTTTACTTCGACTCCATAAGCACCAATATTTTGTACAGGTGCGGCTCCTACTGTACCCGGGATAAGCGAAAGATTCTCAATTCCCCCAAAACCATTGTCAACAGTCCACTCTGCAAATGAATCCCAACCAACGCCTGCACCGGCAGATACAATAACATAATCAGAATGTGTCTCTTCAATATTTATCCCCTTGATTTCAGGATGAATTATGGTCCCTTTGTAGTCAGCTGTGAAAAGCAAATTGCTGCCACCGCCAAGAATCAATAACGGGTTTTGGGACGATGCTGCTTCAAGAATTACCTCTGTTGCTTCATCCTCTGAACTTATGGAATAAAAGAACTCAGACTTGTAATCCAGCCTGAAGGTGTTATAATTCTTGATAGAAATGTTTTTTGAAAGCATAAAACCCGGGTTATTTGTATTTGGATAAAATAGAATTAATATGTACCAGGACTAAAGCGGAGAAGTACTTATAATGGTTTAATGTGATCATCTTCCTGTTTTTTTTGTAATTTTATCAGAAACGCGCTTTACTGAAATGCAAAGTTAATGATTACAAATTGGATTTTCAGAACTTCTTTTTATCTATAATTGTTTAATAATCTAAATATCAGAGTCATGATAATAAAACTGTTTTTAATATTCTTGTTTCTCCCGATAATAACATTAACCTTTGCCC
Organism: uncultured Bacteroidales bacterium; assembly: GCA_963782945.1. Lineage (GTDB taxonomy): Bacteria > Bacteroidota > Bacteroidia > Bacteroidales > VadinHA17 > LD21. The sequence continues at coordinate 296,258 of CAWALO010000018.1, read as the reverse complement.
AGAATGTGAAAATCCCCGCTTCTGTGGCATTCACCATTGCGGAAAAAGAGCTGATTCCTGAGGGCATTACTTATGATCCGGGTACCCATCAGTTTTTTGTCAGCAGTATCAACAAGGAGAAAGTTGTGGCAATAAATGCAAAAGGAATAGCCCGCGACTTCCTGCAGAGTGGTCAGGATGGTATCTTACAGACCCTTGGGATGAAGGTCGACTCCATTAAAAGGCGTTTATGGATAGTATCCAATAAACAGGGAAATGACAACAATGCCTCATTTGTGCATGTTTATAATATAGAATCAGGAACCCTGATAAAAAAATTCATCCTCGTAAAAGACACAATTCACCTCTTCAACGACCTGGCTTTGACAAGTCAAGGGGATGCCTTTATTACTGATTCATATTCAGATGTCATTTATACAGTCACGTCTGATCTGAATGAACTTAAGCCGTTAATTGAATCGGATAAGTTCCTGAAATGGTCGAACGGATTAACCGTCTCACCTGATAATACATTATTATATGTTGCCACTGGATCGGGGATTGTAATAATAGATCTGCAGACTCTGGATATCAAACCAATGAGAAAGCCAGAATCCATAAGTACTTCCGGTATTGACGGACTTGTTTTTTATAAAGGCTCACTGATAGGAGTTATAAACAGCAAGGATTATGAAAGTGAAATGTATATTGCAAGATACAAATTGAGCCCTGACCTGAGGGAAATCGATGGAATGTCAATAATAGACAAGGGTAATCCGCTGTTCAATCTTCCAACCACATGTGTAATGGTTGACGACTATCTATATTGCCTCGCTAATACTTCATTAAGAATATTTCTCCAGAAGAAAATGAACTATGAGAATGAGCTTCATAACCCTGTAATTTTGAAATATAAAATTCCTGAGTGATAAGATTTTATGCAAAAAATGGCGAAACTGGAATTAATTAAGAAGACATTTCCGTTTCTGGAAAAGGATTTGATTGAAGAGATAGACCATTTATCTGTTCTGCATGAGCTTAGGGTTGATCAGAGCATCCTTGGTGAAGGTGATTATATCAAATCTTTTCCAATGATTCTGGTAGGATGCCTGAGAGTGGTCCGTCTTTCCGATAGCGGAAATGAATTGCTGTTATATTACCTTAACAGCGGGGAAATATGCAGTATGTCGCTCACATGTTGCATTGGCCTTCAGAAAAGCAATATTAAAATGATAGCTGAAGAGAATTCCGTAATTCTTACCATTCCCGTAGATGTGCCTGAAAAATGGATGTCGGAATATAAATCATGGAAGGAGTTCATGATGTATTCATATAAACACCGGTTTGATGAATTACTTGAAACAATCGATTCAATTGCCTTTATGAAGCTGGATGAAAGGCTTTTAAAGTTTTTTGAAGACAGGTACAGATCAACTGGAAAAACAAATTACAATGGAACTCACCAGGAAATTGCGTTACAACTAAATACTTCGCGTGAAGTTATTTCGAGGCTTCTCAAAAACCTTGAGAAAAATAATTATGTTGTACTAGAAAGAAATTCAGTTGATTACAGCGGCCTGGTGAGAGTTTGATTGTTCTGTGTGACTTTTATCACTGACATCTTAGCAGAGACTATAGATATTTGCACTAAAATAAAATATGAAAGAGTTTATCAGAAAACATATTGTCTCAATAATCTTTGCAGTTGCAGGATCCATTGGAGGATTCCTGTACTGGAGGTTTATAGGTTGCGCATCAGGAACTTGCATAATTAAGTCAGTCTGGTATTTCAGTACCCTTTACGGACTTGTTCTGGGCTGGGTAGTCGGAGGGTTGGCAGAGGATATTATTTTTAAAATCAAAAAGTCAAAAAAATATGAAAGAGAAATTTGATGAGCTGATTAAAGGAGATATTCCTGTACTTGTTGATTTTTCGGCAGAATGGTGTGGCCCATGCAAAATGATGGCTCCTGTGCTTGAACAGCTTAAAGGTAAAATGGCAGATAAGATCAGGATTCTGAAGATTGATGTGGATAAGAACAGGGAACTGGCCGGACAATACAGGATTCAGAGTGTGCCGACGCTCATCCTGTTCCAGGGAGGAAAGAACAAATGGTCGGGAGTTGGAGTAATGACCTCAAATCATCTTGAAAATGTTATTAACAATAATTGTAATATCTTATCTAATTAGATCTTTTTTCATTCGCCGGAGCCGTCATTAACATTAGTGGCGGCTTTTTTTATTAATTTTCGGGCTTGAAATTAATAACCCGAAAAATTACCTCCAATGACAACAAATCGCCGTAATTTCTTAAAGACAGCTACAATCGCCGGAGCTGGTGCAGTTACCGGAAGCCTGATATCAGGATGCTCTGCTGAACAACCTGCATCTAACCTGGCCGGAATTCTGGAATCCGCAAAAAAAACACATGCCCAGACATTCAATATGTCGGGCTACGCTGCTCCTCCGATACCGATTGTTCGGGTTGGATTTGTCGGACTGGGTGACCGGGGAAGCGAAGCTGTTAAAAGATTATCATTCATAGAGGGAGTTGAAATAACTGCATTGTGCGATTTGCGAAAAGCAGCTCTGGACGGTTCTCAGAGTTATCTGAAGAGTGTCGGCAGGCCTGCAGCACGTGAATTTACCGGTGATGATTATTCATGGAAAAAATTGACGGAGCTTCCCGATCTGGATCTGATTTATATAGTTACACCCTGGATATGGCATACTCCGATGGCAGTTTATGCCATGGAAAACGGAAAACATGTCTGTTGTGAGGTTCCGATTGCCCGAACAGTGGATGAAGCATGGCAGCTGGTTGAGACATCGGAGAGGACCAGGAAACATTGCATGATGCTGGAAAACTGCTGCTATGATTTCTTTGAATTGCTCACACTCAATATGGCCCGGCAGGGAATGTTCGGAGATATTATCCATGGTGAGGGCGCGTACATCCACAATCTGCTTGAGATGAATTTCAGGAAGCCAAAAGATGATCAGCAGTCAGATGATGCCTATACCGACATGTGGAGGCTCCGTGAAAATGCAACACGAAATGGCAATGTCTATCCCACCCATGGTCTGGGACCGGTTTGCCAGGCTTTGAACATTAATCGCGGTGATAAAATGGAACATCTGAGTTCAGTGTCGACATCAGATTTTTCAATGGGCCCAAAAGAAAAGGAACTTTTGTCAAATGACCCCTCTTATGCTGAGTTTAAAGATTCAAAATTCAGGGGCAATCTAAATACCTCAATTATCAAAACTGCTCTTGGAAAAACAATTATGGTTCAGCATGATACGTCATCAACCCAGCCCTATTCAAGGATACATCTTGTGAAAGGTACAAAAGGAATGGTCTGCAAGTATCCTGTTGAACATATTGCACTGGGAGAAAACTGGGCAGATGAATCTGCAATGAAAGAACTTTATGAAAAGTACACTCCGGAAATTGTAAAAAGGGTAGGAGAGATGGCTAAGAAAGTTGGAGGGCACGGAGGGATGGATTTTATAATGGACTGGCGAACAGTCGATTGCCTCAGAAATGGATTGCCCCTCGATCAGAATGTTTATGACGGGGCGCTCTGGAGCTCAGTTGCTCCTCTCAGTGAATGGTCTGTTGCCAACAACTCCCAGTCAATTGTTGTTCCTGACTTTACAGGCGGGGCCTGGAAAACCAACACTCCCCATGATATCAATCTGGAAGCCGGAGGAAATACTAAAGTTCTCGAGCTGAAAGATGCAGGAACGGTGATTTAGTTCACCCAAGTGCCCCTGAGTTCAATCATATTTTCGGGTAAATATTTTTTTACTTACTTTGCACTCCGGTTATCCCGGAAAGATGAACTAATTACAGGATGATGTTTTTTTATGAGGATAGTGAATTAATTGGTTTTCTTTTTAAAGCATTTGCAATTCTTTTTTTTTCGGGAATAGTGGCAATACCACTTGTGCCTGCCAGCATTAAACCGGTTATTACTGTTATCCTGGTCTTAGTCATTGCCTTTATCTCCAGTATCTTAGCCTTGAAAGGCTTTAGTCCTGGCGGTATTGAGTTTCTTATCAACGGTGGGTCATTTTTCGGTGAAGTTCCCCTTCGGATTGATGGATTGTCAGCATGGTTTATCCTGATTATAAATTTCACCTCTTTGACCGGGGTTCTTTATGGGGCAGGTTATCTTAAGTCATCCCCGGCTGACTCTCATCTCATTACCTTCCATTGGATCCTCTATCTTATTTTTCACATATCGATGCTCAGTGTAACCATGGTGCAGCATAGTATAGCATTTATAGTCGCCTGGGAAATAATGTCACTCTCTTCATTCCTGCTGGTATTATTCGATTATACAAATCCCAAAGTACTTAAGGCTGGAATAAATTATCTTGTTCAGATGCACATTAGTGTTGTTCTTTTAACAGTGGCTTTTATTTGGGTTTATTTCAAAACCGGTTCCTTCGACTTTAAAGATATAGGTTCATTTTTTGACTCAAACCCAAATATCTGGTTGTTCCTGATCTTCTTTGCCGGTTTTGGTATGAAGGCCGGATTCCTGGGGTTCCATACCTGGCTGCCTCTTGCCCATCCTGCAGCTCCTTCCCATATATCAGGCGTAATGTCGGGGGTTATTGTTAAAATGGGCATTTATGGCATATTCCGTATAATTACTTTTCTTAGGGCAGATTACCTTGTCCTGGGAGAGAGCATAATTACGTTGTCATTGTTAACCGGGTTGTTCGGAATTATGAATGCCGCGGTGCACAGGGATTTCAAGAAAATGCTTGCCTATTGCACAATTGAGAATATTGGTATTATCGGAATTGGAATCGGACTTGGACTTATCGGCATTGAAAAGGGGGAGAGCATGCTGACTTTTTTCGGATTTGGAGGTGCCATGTTACATGTACTTAACCATTCATTGTTTAAATCGCTGCTTTTCTATTCTGCAGGATCGGTTTACAAACAGACACATACCCGTGACATGGATAATTTAGGCGGACTGATCAAATCCATGCCACAAACTGCCGGATTGTTCCTGATAGGTTCAATAGCGATCGGAGGAATCCCCCCTTTAAACGGATTTATTTCTGAGTTTATGATTTATTGCGGGATACTTAAAGGGATTAATTCAGCTGGTATTTCGATGATAACTTTAATGATAATAACCTTTGCCGGGATGAGCATTATCGGGGGGATTTCCATCCTTGCATTTACCAAAACTTTCGGGATAATATTCCTTGGAACTTCACGACAGAAACTGAAGTCCGAATCATCTGAAGTTTCATTTCTGATGCTCTTACCACAATATCTTATTGTGTTCATTATGTTCATAATAGCTTTTTTCCCAGCCTATTTTGTACAGGTTTTAGGAATGGTTCTGAATATTCATACATTCCCAAATACCAGGATAGATGTTCTGGATTTACATGGTTATATATCTGTTTTGAAGAATATAAGTCTTGCATCACTCCTGTTCCTCTCAGTTATTTGTTTAGTTTTGATTTTCAGATGGTTAGTTATGAGGGGAACAGAGAGGATTTACTCTTCTACCTGGGGATGCGGGTACCCTGCCGCCAGTGCACGCATGCAATATACGGGCAAATCATTTTCCAAATCTTTCGGAAAGATCCTGAATTTTATCCTTATCGAGAAAAAAAGGTACATTGAAATAAGCCGCAAAGATACTTTTCCGGAAACGCGAAAATACCAGTCATTTTATCTTGATTTATTTGAGCACAGGATTATAAATCCAGTGATTCTTGTGATCACACGATTTATAAATGCATTTCAGTTTGTTCAGAATGGTAAGATTCAGGCATATGTAATATATGGTATAGTATTTATTCTGACTATTTTTATAGGAACTGTTTTAAATTTCTGGCATTGATAAATATCTTAATAATCATATTATTCTCATCCGTAATTGCAATCCTGTCTGTTAGTATTAAGAGTAAAGGCATAATTGCAGTGTCGACCGTAATTGTGATTGCACTGATAACCAGCGTAATTGCAATAAGATCATTGATCGGTACCAGTTACGAGATTCTTTTTTCAGGGACTGAACTTTTTGGAAATGTTCCTGTCAGAGTAGATGCATTGTCAGCCTGGTTCATTCTTATAATTAATTTCACAATATTGACAGGTGCTGTTTACGGCTTTAATTATATGAAGAAGTATAGGGAGATGCGTAATGAAATCACTCTTCACTGTATTGCTTTCCTTTTTGCTCACTTTGCCATGCTCGGCATATGCTCAGTTCAGAACGGATTTATCTTGCTGTTATTCTGGGAATTAATGGCAATTTCAGTCTTTATCCTTGTAATATTTGAACACTATAAACCGGAGACCCTCAAGGCCGGGATAAATTATTTTGTCCAGTCACATGTAAGCATAGTATTCATAATGCTTGGTTTTATCTATGTTGCCTACAAAACCAATAGTTATAGCTTTGATGCAATAGCTGATTTTTCGAATCAGCAATCTACACTTGCAGGGACAGCCCTGTTCCTTTGTTTCTTTATTGGATTTGCAATTAAAGCCGGTTTTGTGCCTTTTCATACATGGCTTCCATATGCCCATCCTGCAGCTCCATCTCATGTTTCAGGAATTATGTCGGGCGTTGTAATTAAGATTGGGATATATGGAATCCTGAGGATGTTGCTCTTAATTAAAACAGACTATACTACCATAGGATATATAATTCTCTTTATATCCATTATCACAGGTATATATGGTGTTATGCTGGCAATAATCCAGCATGACCTTAAAAAGCTGCTTGCATACCACAGTATCGAAAATATAGGGATTATAGGAATCGGTATAGGACTAGGTTGCATTGGGTTGGGTGCAACCAATAAATGGATGGCAATTCTTGGATTTACAGGAGCTTTGCTGCATACTCTTAACCATTCGCTATTTAAATCCTTGCTTTTCTATAGTGCAGGAAACGTTCTGCAGGCAACTCATACTGTAAATATTGAAAGTCTTGGAGGGATTATTAAAAGAATGCCACAAACCGCGTTGTTGTTTCTTGCTGCAGCATTGGCTATTTGCGGACTTCCACCACTTAACGGTTTTGTATCAGAATTCCTGATATTCGGTGGTTTATATAACTGGCTCTATAGTGCCAGCCTTATTTCTTTAATAACAATTGTATTTTCATTAGTCGGACTGGTGTTGATCGGAGGCTTGGCTCTGTTATGTTTCACCAAAGCTTTTAGTATTGTTTTTCTTGGAAATCAAAGAACTGTTCTCAATAACGAGATTACCGAAACCGGATTCTGGCAACTGGCACCTATGTATGTCATATTCTTTTTTATGCTGTTTATTGGTTTGTTCCCGTCATTATTTATAAATGCCTTGCATCGTCCTGTTAACCTCTTTACTCATGATGTAATCTTCAACCTCAATCTTATTAAAGTAGGAGCCATTGATTCTCTTAAAATAATAAACTGGTTATTCTTAGTCTTTATTCTCTTTGTATTAATAATTTTGGGAATTAGAAAATACCTCAGCAAGTTCAAACAAATTGAGAGTGGTCCTACCTGGGGTTGCGGTTACACCCCGGCTGACAGTAAGCTTCAATATACTGCCAATTCGTTCGTGAGGAGTTTTTCAAAGCTTGCCAAACCTCTTCTGGACATAGAAAAAAAGGAAGTGGAGATTGCAGAAGTATTTCCATCATGGAAGCATTTTAAGACTGAGTCCTATGATAGAATAGAACGCATCTTTATTGACAAGCCAATAAGGTTTCTTAATAAATTCACCAATATGTTCTTTTTTCTTCAGAATGGACAGTTGCAGAGATATATTTTGTACGGAATTATTTTTATTACTGCTGTAATTTGTCTGCCGATGATTATTGATAAGATTTTAGCGATTCTTCATTTCTTAAATAATTTGTAAAATGCTGAGTATAATATTAATATTGTTTTCAGGCATCTTTTTTAACGGAATAATTCTGCGCACCAGGAGTATTGCTTCCGGGAGAAAAGGTCCCGGAATAATGCAGCCAGTGAATGATGTGATAAGGTTATTTAAAAAGGGTTCTGTCTATAGTGAAACAACAAGCATCATTTTCAGGATTGCACCCGCCATATATTTTTCATCTGTAATTATGGCCTGCCTGGTTGTACCTTTTGGTCCTTATAAAGGTATTGTCAGTTTTGATGGCGATTTTATTTTTTTCGCCTATATCCTGGCTCTGGGCAAATTTTTCAGTATAATCTCTGCGATGGATACCGGAAGCAGTTTTGAAGGTATGGGAGCAAGCCGGGAAGCCTTATTCTCAATGTTTGCAGAGCCGGCCTTTTTCATACTAATAGGCTCATTTGCCCTGTTAACAGGAAATACATCCTTTTTTGATATCTTTTCAACTTTGCATCTTGGCTCATCAATTACATATACATTAGGAGGCCTTGCTGCATTTGTCCTTGTTCTTATTGCAATGATAGAGAACAGCAGGATGCCGGTGGATGACCCTAAAACTCATCTTGAGTTAACAATGATCCATGAGGTAATGGTTCTCGACAACAGTGGATTCGATCTGGGGCTGATTCTTACATCAGGGTACCTTAAGTTTGCCATGTATGGAGCGATCATTGCCAATTTTTTCATTGGTGAGCTGTCATTACCGCTGGCACTTCTGATCTTTCTGTTCATTCAGCTATTATTTGCTGTTACTGTTGGATTGATAGAATCATTTATGGCAAGATTCAGGATGAACCATAATCCTCAGTTTATCCTGGCACTCTCATCGGTCAGCTTCCTGATCTTTCTTGGTGTATTGCTCGTATTGGAAAAATTTCTTTAAAAATCTGACAGATGACGAACGTGCTTCTTATTATATTCATTATTAGTCTGTTATATGTTTCAATAGCAAACAGGATAATAACCTATGTAAGGGTACTTGCCCTGCAGGGATTCATCCTGTTTGGCGTTACCTTTCTTCAGCTAAAAGACATTCAGACCTGGAACCTAGTACTTATACTGCTTGAAACAATTGTTTTCAGAGCACTTGCAGTACCGGTTTTTTTGGGTTATCTGATAAACAGAAACAGAATAACACGGGAGACTGAACCCTATCTGCCTCATTTTATTTCCCTTATAATAATTACGATGATCGTTGTAATTACTGTATTGCTGGCTGATTCAATTCAGGATACACATCTTGACAAGATATTCTTTATAGTGTCCCTGTCGACTCTTTTTACAGGTTTGTACTTCATTGCTTCAAGGAAAAAAATTATTACTCATGTGATGGGATATCTGATGATTGAGAATGGAGTATTTATCTTGTCACTCGCAGTAGGGAATGAAATGCCTAACCTTGTTAACCTGGGAATAATGCTTGATGTATTTGCAAGTGTGCTAATACTTGGCATCTTCCTGAACAAGATAGGTGATGTTTTTAAAGATGTTGATGTTGACCAGCTCAGCAATCTTAAAGATTATTAAAAGCGGAAATTATGACAGGGATATACCTTATTAGTGCTTTTGTTATTACAGGCTTACTCTTTGTAAACAGGAATACATTTATAAATAATTCATTGATAATCCTTTTTGGGATACTGCAGATTGGTTTTACTATATATGCATGTATCAATTACAAGAAAAGTGTACTTGAATACTTTACATTTGATTCTCTCGGATTACTTCTTCTGATGACTCTTAGTATCATTACCATTCCAGCTCTTATTCATAGTTATCTTTATATAATACGTCATGATGAAACACCCCAGTCACGTGGCATCTACTTTGCCGCGCTGGTTTTCCTTATTGCATCAATCACCGCTGCCTACCTTGCAAATCATATTGCGGTGATATGGATTTTTACGGAGATGACAACTCTGTCAGCTTCAATGTTAATTTATCATCACAGGAATAAGCTTGCTCTGGAGGGAACGTGGAAATATGTTTTTATTTGTGCCATCAGTATAACATTTGTTTTCATCGGCATTCTGTTCCTCAGCCTTTCACTGCAACATGCCGGATCAAATGATCTCTCCTTTGCAAACCTCATGGTATATAAAGATCAGCTTAATCCCTTCTGGCTAAGGCTGGCATTCCTTTTTATTTTTACCGGATTTACAGCTAAGCTTGGACTGGTACCAATGTACACTGCAGGAATTGATGCAAAAGATAAAGCACCTGCACCTGCAGGAGCTTTGCTTGCGAGCGTCCTGATGAATCTTGGCTTTGTTGGTATATTCAGATTTTATGCAATTGTTGCCCATACTCCTCTGTTTCATTGGGCCAACCTTGTTATTTTTATTGCAGCCATTCTTTCCATTTTTGTAGCAACGGTCTATATGACAAAGGTTATGAATATCAAAAGAATGTTTGCCTATTCAGGTATTGAACACATGGGAATTGTGATGCTGGGAATTGCTGCCGGAGGAGTTGGCTATTACGCCGCAATTCTGCATATTATTTTGCATGCATTTGTAAAATCAGGTCTGTTTTTTCAGTTTAACCAGTTATACAGGACTTTTCAGAGCAAGAGCATCCAGCATGTCGGGAATTACTTTAAATATAATCCTGCCGGGGCAATAGTTTTGTTGATTGGGTTTATTAGTGCCACAGCGATGCCACCCTCAGGCTTATTTGTTAGCGAATTCCTTATTTTCAGGTCCCTCTTTGAAGGCAATTATATAATCCTTCTTATACTCGTCTTATTACTACTGACGATTGTAATCTGGGCTTTTGGAAAGAATATTTTAAAGATCCTGTTTCTTCCGGTAGCTGGCCTGGATGAATCCAAAATGCCTAAAATCAATCCCTGGGAATCTCTGACTCAATATCTCCTGATGTTTACAGCTATCTGGCTTGGGCTGGATCCTCCGGCCATTTTCGTGCAGTTAATTCAGGATGCAGTTAAAATCTTACCCGTTTGATATGAAGTACATAACCCTGAATAATCATCAGTCAGTTCCTGTCAGCACCATACCTGGACTTAAGTATGATCTGTTCTTAGAACTGAATATCACCTTGATGGAGGACCATCCTGAAAGGCATTGTGTTCTTTACTTTGGATACCGGGTAGATAAGGAAATCAGGTTAATCTGTTGCATAGCGGATGATATTACTCATTCTATCATGGTTTCATCATCAATGGTGGATGATAGTGAAACTCTAGATTCTTTTTCTGCAAAAAACCTTTCTTTTGAGAAATTTGAGCGCGAGATCAATGAGAATTTTGGGATTCCCTATAATGATCATCCATGGCTAAAACCCGTCCGATACTCAGAAAACAGGGCAGACCAATCAAAAACAATTTCTGATTACCCGTTTTTTAATATTGACAGCGAAGAACTCCATGAAGTGGGAGTAGGACCCGTTCATGCAGGCATAATTGAACCCGGGCACTTCAGGTTTATCTGTAATGGGGAACAGATCCTGCACCTGGAAATTCAGTTAGGATATCAGCACCGGGGTATTGAACAGTTGTTTCTTGACAGGAAAAAACCAATTCAGAGGATCACTCTGGCAGAATCCATCGCCGGAGATAGTGTAGTTGGCCATACAACTGCATTTGCATATTTATGGGAGAGTCTTTCCGGAAATTTGCCCGACAGGAATGTCCTGTTATCACGGACAATTGCACAGGAACTCGAGCGGATAGCCATACACACCGGCGACCTGAGTGCGATCTGCGCCGATATTGCATACCAGCTTGGCAGTTCAGTTTTCGGAAGGCTTAGGACTCCGGTTATCAACTTCTTTCAGGAATGGTGTGGTAACCGCCTGGCTAAAAGTTTAATTCGCATTGGTTACAATCCATTTCCCTTTGATAAATATCTAACTGACAGACTGATTACTGTTTTAGATGATTTTGAGCCAGATTTTACTGAAATGAATCTGGAACTTTCAAAATTGCCCAGCTCTCTATCGCGATTTGAAAGAACAGGAACACTGAAATATGACCAGTTGTTATCTATTGGTGCAGTGGGTATGTCAGCCAGAATGAATGCTCTGAACAGGGACATCAGGTCTTCTCATCCATATGGACTCTATGCTGAGCTGAATCATGAACCTATATTGAAACATCATGGCGATGTCTATTCAAAAGTACAGATCAGAAAGCAGGAGGTAATCCAGTCAATTTCATATATAAGGAAGTTGCTGAACCAAATTCCTCAACCTCAACCTCAACCTCAACCTCAACCTCAACCTCAACCTCAACCTGTATCACTAAGCCCCGATTCCTTTGCAATCTCCCTTACCGAAGGGTGGAGGGGTGAAATATGTCATGGAGCCATTACTGATAATAAAGGTGAACTTGTAATTTACAAGATCACAGATCCTTCATTTCACAACTGGCTTGCTTTGGCTTTATCTGTCAGGAATAATGAAATTTCTGATTTTCCTGTTATCAATAAGAGTTTTAATTTGTCATATTGCGGGCACGATCTGTAAAATCTGAAAAAGGACTGAAAAGATGTTAAATACATTGAAAATATTGTATCATCAGGGAAAACAGTTTATTCCTGATCTGACACGTGCAAAAGTTCCAGGAGTTTTCAGGGGAAGACCTGAGATTAGTTATGAACAGGTCGACGGAAATGCATTAGCTGTTATCTGTCCCACAAATGCAATAATTCCTGACCCGGTCAGAATTGACCTGGGCCGTTGCACTTTTTGCGGTGAATGTTCAAGGCTTTATCCGGGCAAAGTGAAATTTACAGCCGACTACAAATTATCTTCAAATGAGAGAGACAGACTTATAATTTCAGAAGGCGCCGTTAATCAAATATCCCTGAATCCCGACCTTATCAGAAATGAGATCAGGAAGATTTTCAGTGGTTCTCTTAAGCTAAGGCAGGTATCTGCTGCCGGAGACAATAGTTGTGAACTTGAACTGAATGCCTGCGGCAATGTGAATTTTGATATGGGCCGGTATGGCATTGAATTTGTCGCTTCACCCCGTCATGCAGATGGAATTGTTATCACCGGTCCAATTTCGAAGAACATGGCAGAGGCGCTCCGGATAACCTATGATGCAATACCATCCCCAAAAATAATAGTTCTTGCAGGAACTGATGCCATCAGCGGTGGAATTTTTGAAGGAAGTCCGGCCATTGACAGAAAATTTATTGAAGAGAATCATATTGATCTTTATGTTCCGGGTAATCCGGTACACCCATTGACATTTATTAATGGATTAATCGATATGCTGGGAATAAAATAAATAATATGTAAAATAATCTGTAGGGTCGTTGCATGCAACGACCCTACTGCTGTTAATACCCCGCAGCCTGTCCGTCTTTCCTGGATTCCGATGCACCGAACCAGACTTTATTTTTAGGATCCCACATTATTGCCTGGTAACCTCCGTATCCACCCAGATCCCATTGCACTTTATGTCCCATGTTCATCAGCTTTTGTATCACCTCCCACCTGAATCCGTTTTCCAGAAGGAGTGTCCCCCCATCAGTCATCTGCTGGCCTGTTGGCTCCGATGATCCTATATGGTGGATGCGAGGGGCATCGCCCGCCTCCTGGAGATTCATTTTGAAATCAACCAGATTTACAATAATCTGTACATGACCCTGTGGCTGCATGTCGCCACCCATCACTCCGAAGCTGATCCAGGGTTTGCCGTTTTTGGTAATGAAGGCCGGTATTATTGTATGAAAAGGCCTCTTACCCGGGGCGTACATATTGTTGTGACCCTCCGATAGGCTGAACATCTCACCACGGTCCTGCAGGACAAATCCAAGTCCGGTCGGGCACATGCCTGATCCCATACCCCTGTAATTGCTCTGGATAAGAGAAACCATATTGCCAAATCTGTCCGACACTGTAAGATATACTGTATTTCCAGCCTCGATCTTACCGCTGTCATAAATTTTAGCTGCTTTTTCAGGATTAATCAGCTTTCGCCTTTCAACTGCATATTTCTTTGATAGAAGCTTAGATACCGGCGTAGCGCTGAAAACGGGATCGGCATAATACCTTGCCCGGTCTTCAAAAGCCAGTTTTTTAGCCTCGGTAAAAACATGTATATATTCTGCAGATCCAAATCCCATTGAAGCAATATCAAAGCCTTCGAGGATATTCAGCATCTGAAGGGCTGCTATTCCCTGTCCGTTCGGAGGCAGTTCCCACACTGTATTGCCTCTGTAGAGTGTACTTACAGGTTCCACCCATTCTGAATGATGACGGGCCAGGTCCTCATATGAAAGAAAGCCTCCCTGTTTCTTCATGAAAAGGCTGATATCCCTGGCAATGCTGCCCCTGTAAAACTCATTCCTTCCTCCCCTTACAATTTTTTCAAGTGTGCCTGCAAGCTGCGGGTTTTTGAATATTTCTCCCTTGGCCGGTGATTTTCCGCCGGGCATAAAGACCTCTTTTATATTTGGGTAATCCTTAAGGAGTTCTGTATTTTTAGAGAGGGAATAGGCGATAACCTCAGTTACAGGAAAACCATCCCTGGCATAATTTATAGCCGGCTGAAGAATATCCTTCATAGGAAGTCGTCCAAACATCTCATTCATTTCAAACCAGCCGTCAACACACCCTGGTACTGAAACAGGAAGAGGACCATAAGAAGGGATAAAATCGTATCCGTTCTCCATGAAATATTCCATCTTCAGCGATCTGGGAGATCTTCCGCTGCCATTTAATCCGTAGAGCTTATCTTTCTCGCCACTCCATATTAGTGCAAAAATATCCCCTCCGATGCCGGCTCCTGTTGGTTCGACGACACAAAGGACAGCGTTGGCTGCAATAGCGGCATCAATGGCATTACCTCCTTTTTTTAAGATATCCAGAGCCACCTGTGTGGCCAGAGGATGACTGGTGGCTGCCATTCCATTGCGTGCAATAATCTCCGACCTCGTAGCAAAATCACGTCCTGTAACCCTGTCCTGTGAGAATAAAGCGCCAGGAATGGTTATAAAAAACAGTACAAGGAAAATTTTTGCCATCACAAATCCAAATTAGAGTGCAAAGTTAAAAAACTGACCTGTTATTTTGCCATTGCCTGTGCTTTTAATTCTGAAGGCATTTTTTCGATTGCATACCTTAACGAAGTCCTGGGCATCGTCGCCTTTTTACTCATTACATAGCCGAAAACTTTATCCTGGTGAGCCTGGCTGGCTGCTTTTAGCATCCAGCCATACCCTTTCTGAACCATATCATCGCTGTCAGAGTGGAGTATGTCAGCTATCTCAAAGATATCCTCAAGAAATTTACCCTTTCTGGCAGGTACTATCAGGGAAACAGCCGATGCTCGTTTTACCCATCGATTCCGGGACTTTGCCCATCTTTTTAGTTTAGAAACAAGGGGAGGGTAAATTTCAACCAGGGCGCCCACCGAATGGTTGCAAAGGGTATCACATGCCGCCCAGTTGCCTACATAGTTATTTACCCACCTGTCAAAAATTTCAAAATCAGAAAGTTCATAGTTTTTATGCACATAATATGACCAGTTGCATGCAATAAAAGATTCCTCCATGATGCCTGATTTCCATAACTCTTCGCACAGAGAAAATATTTCAGTTTTGCTTTTTTCCTTTAAGCGGTTATAATGCTCCTTACCGATCTTTATAACCACAGCTGATTTTATACCATATAATAGTACAGCTTCCCTGAAGAATCTCTCGCCCGATTTTTTTACTTTTTCATCGGCATTCCTTATAAGTTCAGATCTTAAATTTTCAATTATGGGGTTCATGGTTTATAATCATTAACTCACTTAATGCTTCAATTAGCCTGTCTGTATCATTATCATTAATAAATAAATGTGGGGCAAACCTTATTGATTGTCCACGCTGGCTGATGAATATATTTCTCTCCCTTAATTCTGATATCAGATTCCTTCTGTAATTCGCGGGTATGGATGCTCCAAGAATATGAGGAGATCTGAGCGATTCTTCAATTGTATTAAATCCAAGCTTTTTTAATGTCCGCGCAATCTTATTGTTGATTTGTGATAATGTATTGGAAATGTTCTCTATGCCCCACGTTCTTAGCTGCTCCAATGCCGCAATTGCACCCGGTAATATAGTTGGCGTACATTTCTCGCCGACATCAAACCTGCGGGCTCCGGCCATATATGTCTCAGAATAATTGACTAATGATGTAAAATCTTCAGCATTTTCCCGGGCCTGCCATGTCTCTTCCAGAGGAGGTGATTCTCTCCATTTTTCAGATACAAACATCAGGCTGAAACCGTAGGGACAAAGCAGCCATTTGTATCCTGCAGCAACTAAAAAATCAGGTTTTATCTGGTCGACCGAGAATGGCATTGCGCCTAAAGATTGAGTTGCATCAACCACAAGAATACTACCAGATTGATCACAGTGCTGTCTCACTTTTTTGAGATCGATAAGGGCGCCATTTGTCCAGTGGCACGTGGACAATGCAACAACCCTGATATCCTTTCCGATTCTTTTTAGGATAGCGGGTGTCCAGTCATTATTTGCAGGTGACTTTATTGTAATGATATTGGCTCCGTGATCCTTTGCTACCCTTTGCCAGGGTAAAATATTGCTTGGGAATTCTTCCGCCAGAACCATAATGTTGTCTCCCTTTCGGATTTGCGGCTCAATTGCCCTCACGGCGGTGCTTATTCCATAACTCACTGCTGGTATTACCGCGTACCCATTTAAATCACCCCCGAAAAGTTCAGATGCAAGAATCCTGATAGTTTCTGCATCACTGAAAAAGTCGTTGGGAGTGCGTTCCCAGGGATGACTTTTTGATGAAGCACCAGTCAATAATCTTTTCCTTGTCTCATTAAGCTGAGGCGAATAATATGCACAATTGAAATATGCAATTTCCAAAGGGATATCAAATAATTCCCGTTGTGATTTGATAATATTCATTTAGTACAAAACGAAAATAGTATAAGTGGAATAATAAGGTAAATAGCAAGTCTGGTATTCATGTCGGATTTTCTTTAAATTATCATTAATAAAAGTATAAAAAAAAACAATCGATAAGAATGAAATGAAAAGTCAGAAAAAAGGCTTTGGAAATTGAATCAGAATATACCTTTAATTTAAAGCGATATATTGGTTCACTTTTTTTAATTTTGCAGAGACTTGAAAAATATGTTACCTGAAGAGTGTCATTTACTTCTCAATGCTATGCAGGAAGAAGGTTAAATGTTAAATCAGAAATTAGAATAAGTTTATGCTTTCTCCATTAAACAGTCACTTCCTTATCCCATTCATTATTGCAATGTTCCTTGCTATCAATATGGGAGGAAGCGGAACTGGTCCATCATTTTCTGCCGCTTACGGGGCAAATGTTATAAGAAAAAGCCTGATCCCGGGGTTATTTGGATTGATGGTATTCCTTGGAGCGATAATTGCCGGAAAAAATACTGCAACAACAATAGGCAAGGATATACTGCCACCTGAAATGATGTCATTTGCCCTTGTTTCAATAATACTTTTTTCAGTTTCAATGTCCCTGCTCATTGCAAATCTGGCAGGGATACCACAATCAACGAGTCAGTCGACAGTACTCGCAGTTGTTGCTCCTGCATTATATTTCAACAATCTGAATAGCGGGAAATTGTTGCTGGTGATAATTCCGGCATGGTTTATTTTACCGCTTATCTCTTTCGTAATAAGCTTCTTGCTTGGAAAATTTATTTACCGGCCGATGAGAAAGAGAGGTTATACTTTATTAAGAGCACAGAATGCAAACATGAAACCTGTCTGGGACGGATTGATATTGGCAATGTCTATGTACGTAGCTTTCTCTATCGGATCAAATAATGTTGCAAATGCATCCGGACCCATAGCATCGATGACAGCAAATGAACTTAATATATCAGTTGATAAGAATTTCATGTTAATATTGATTATGTCAACTCTGCTCGTTGCTCCGAATTTTGCAATAGGAAGTTCAATATTCGGAACTAAGATCCTGAATAATACCGGAAAGGAAATTGTGCTTTTCGGAAAGTTTGAAGCGGTAATTATTGCGTTCGTTTCTGCAAGCCTGTTATTGATGGCCTCACTAACCAAGGGAATACCCACTTCTCTTGTACAGCTTAATGTTGCAGCCATACTGGGAGTTGGAGTCGCCAAGCTGGGACCAAACAGTATTTTCAGGAAGACAGAGGTTAGAAAGTTCTTCCTTATGTGGCTGATAGCGCCAATCTTTGCCTTTTTCCTTTGTCTGTTATTAACCTATATCGCAGATAAAATGGGGTATCTTGATCTTTAGCAATTGATTAATATTCTAATTTATTGAGTCATGAAAATATTGACCAAATCCTTTATTCCTTTCTCTATGATGACAATCAGTCTGATAGCATGTAAAAATGAAAAACAGCCCGACGCTGAGGTTAAGGATGATTTCAGGTATTTTGTGGAACAGTTCGACGACATGAGGGTTCTGAAATATAAACTGCCGGGGTTTGATGCTCTGTCACTTCAGCAAAAGGAATATGTTTATTACCTGAGCCAGGCTGCTCTTGCAGGAAGAGATATACTATGGGATCAGAACTTCAGGTATAACCTTAAGATCAGAAAGACGCTTGAGGCTATAATCGATGATTATTCCGGCGATAAGGAATCTGTAGATTATAAATCATTTCTGATATATGCGAAAAGAGTATTTTTTGCAAACGGAATTCATCACCACTACTCGAGCGACAAGCTAAGGCCGGCTTTTACGGCTGCTTATTTTGATCTGCTTGTTAAAGGAACCGCTCCTGAGAAGCTGCCTCTTGCATCAGGACAGACACCTGACAGGCTGATTGCTGAAATATCACCGGTTATATTCGATGAAAAGCTTTTTCCCCGTAAGGTTGAACAGAGAACAGGAGCAGATATGGTTGCCGAATCCGCATCCAATTTTTATGAAGGCGTTACCCAAAAAGAAGTGGAAGATTTCTATGCTGCAAAAGCTACACCAAATGATCCCCGCCCTGTTTCACTCGGACTAAATTCAAAAGTTGTGAAAATAAATGGCAAGCTGGTTGAGGAGGTCTATAAATCGGGAGGGAAGTATGGAACTGCAATTGATACAATAGTTTCATGGCTTGGCAAAGCTGCTTCTGTGGCAGAGACAGAAAACCAGAAAAAAGAGCTCGGACTGCTCATAGAATATTATAAATCAGGTGATCTTAGAAGTTGGGATGAATATAATGTTGTATGGGCGCAGAACAGTGAGCCGATGATAGATTACATAAACGGATTTATAGAGAATTATGAAGATCCGATGGGTATGAAGGCAACATGGGAAGCAATTGTTGATTATACCGACCTTGAAGCAACAAAACGTACAAAGATAATTACTGCTAATGCGCAGTGGTTTGAAGATAATTCTCCGATAGAGCCCCAATACAGGAAGGAAAAGGTAACAGGTGTTGCTGCAAAGGTTATAAATATTGCAATGTTGGGGGGTGATTCCTATCCAGCCTCACCTCTGGGAATAAATCTTCCGAATGCAGACTGGATCAGGAAAGAGGTCGGATCAAAATCTGTAACACTGGCCAATATTACTAATGCATATGATGTTGCCTCCCAGGGAAATGGCTTTCTGGAGGAGTTCGCAGCTGATGCCGATGAGGTTGCCCGGATTAAAAAATTCGGGACTATTGCCGATGCTTTGCATACTGATCTTCATGAGTGTGTTGGCCATGCCAGCGGCAAGCTGGCAAAGGGAACCGATCCTAATGCCCTGAAAAATTATGCTTCGCCACTTGAAGAGGCACGGGCCGACCTCTTTGCACTCTATTTTATGATGGACAAAAAGATCACTGACCTGGGCCTTCTTCCGGCTGCAGAAGCAGCGGAAGCTGCATATGACTCATATCTCAGGAACGGTTTGCTTACCCAGATTGTCAGGATAAAACCCGGAAAAGATATTGAACAGGCCCATATGCGCTGCAGATCAGCCATTTCTCACTGGGTATATGAAAAGGGGAAGAATGAAAATGTTATTGAGGTTGTTAAGAATGATGGAAAGAGCTATGTCAGAATCAGGGATTATAAAAAGCTAAGATCTCTGTTCGGGGAACTTCTGAAGGAGATCCAGAGAATTAAATCAGAAGGTGATTTTGAAGCTGGCAAAAAGCTTATTGAGGATTATGGAGTTAAGGTCGATCCCGGGCTGCACACTGAAATACTGGAGCGCTATGCAAAGCTTAACCTGGCTCCTTATACGGGATTTGTAAATCCATATCTGTTCCCGGTTTATGACGGCAGCGGAGTAATTACCGATATAGTTGTGGAGTATACTGATGATTACCTGGGACAAATGATGTATTATGGTAAGAATTATTCATTTCTGGATACCAAGTCAGTAACCATGAAATAAGATAATATTTAGCGCGTTGAATAGTAAAGGAAGAAACATTATATAAATCTCTTAACCACGGAGTTGCACTGAGTCTCACGGAGTATTACACGGAGTTTTATAGAGAATGAAACTCATCTTTAAAGTAAATACCAGTATTTTCCTATCGGATTTATATTATACGCGAGTATAAAACAGTGTCACTCCGTGCCTACTCAGTGTAATACAGTGGTTTAGATATTTCATAAAACGATAAATATAAATCTATAAGGGGTAACCAGGGTATATTACTTAATATTTTTCCAGAATTTGTCTTCGGAGTTTTGCATCTCCTTCCTTTTTTTGTTTTCGAGGATAAGGTAATATGAAATGCCAACTATTCCTGAAATAAGAACTCC
This sequence comes from uncultured Bacteroidales bacterium, assembly GCA_963782945.1. GTDB lineage: Bacteria > Bacteroidota > Bacteroidia > Bacteroidales > VadinHA17 > LD21. The sequence continues at coordinate 275,611 of CAWALO010000018.1, read as the reverse complement.
TAATAATAAATATTTGATAATATACGAGACATCGCTTCCTCCTGACATGCTATTGCTTATCTGTATTGCACTTTGCACTGAGAGATCCTGCTTCGAGCCAACATTGATACCAAAAATATTTTTCATAAAGAAGAGGGAGAAGAATGCCAAAAGTCCTGATGCGATGGGAGTAGCCAGCCATCCAAGGGCAATTTCACCAAGAATTTTAAAATTAATGTTTCTTGCCCCTTTATACAATCCGATGCCAAGAACGCATCCCACAATGACCTGGGAACTTGAAACAGGTACCATCGGAATAGGAGGGAGGCCTATTCTGACAAAAAAATTGGAAAGGCCTGTTGATGAAAAGATAAAGAGTACCATCGATTGTGCAAGCACAACTACCAGGGCGGCTTCTGAGGATAGTTCAACAATATTACCTCCGATTGTTTCCATTACTTTTTTAGAGTAGGTAAAAATGCCGATGGCAATAGCCAGACCTCCTAGGAGAAACAGCTGCTGGTTAGAGTTTAGCGAAAATATGCCCAGGTCAAGATCATGAAGATTGAAAGCAGGAATAAAAACCCCCATTACATTGGCAATGTTGTTGGCACCAAGGCTGTAGGCTCCAAATGCACCAACCACTATCAGCCCCGTCTTGATATATGATTCAAATCTGATCAGGTGTATTCTTGCCGATCTCTTGAATTTTTTCAGGATAGCATAAAGAAGTATTGCAAATACGGCACCGATAATTGGTCCGGAGATCCATGTTGCTACAATCTGCGACAGGGTTTTGCTGTCGGTGGAGTTACCGGTGAAAAAGTTCCATCCTATTATAGCTCCAACTATTGCCTGTGTGGTAGAGACAGGCAAAGCAAATTTCGTCATCATATATACAGTGGATGCAGCCGCAAGAGCAACAGTAAATGAACCGCCTAAAGCATTCACTGAACCAAGTTTTCCCAGTGTGTGAGAGGCACCTGCTCCTTGTATTACAGCTCCCAGAATAACAAAGATTGAAGCAATTATTGCGGCTTTTCTGAAGGAGACCAACTTTGAGCCTACAGCAGATCCAAAGACATTTGAGGCATCATTGGCTCCCAGTGACCACCCCAGGAAAAGACCGCTTGTAAGGAAGAATAGAATCATGCTCGGTTAGATATTTTTTGTCGTGTGATCAACTTCATGGTATTTTAGTAAACGTTGCTGGGTTCTTGGTTCTTGGTTCTGGTTATTTGTCAACTACCCAGCACCCAGTACCCAGTACCCAGCACCTTACATCATAATCTTTATCGCCATCCCCGAGAGCAGATCAGCAGCTTTCTGAGCCAGATCAGAGATATTTTCAATGTGATGTAATATATATCTCAGATGGGCCTTATGTGCCAGATCCAGTTCTTTCATCTCCTGAAAAATTATCTTCTTGGTCTGAAAAGATATTTTATCTGTCTCGCTTTCAAAATAATAGACCTTTAAGAGCTTCTCCCTTACTGTATAAGGAGCTTTGAAATAGGCCCTTGCAGCTGGTATCAGTTCCTCCGCAGAGTTTATGGAAGTTTCTGTGAGGCTGATTATATTTTTATTAAGTGATGCCGGAATTTCAGGAACCTCTATGCAGAATTCATTCAATGTACTTTTTAAAGCATCAATAATCTCATCAAGCTGATCAATGAGAGTGCTGACTTCGGCTCTGTGCTGCGGTAGAATCGAGTGAGTGATCATCTCATTCTCGATGGAGCGCTGGAGCTTATCTGCATTTCTCTCAAGGGAATCCACCTTCTGAAGATGCCTCTCAAATGCATCCATATCCTTGTCCAGATAAGCCCTGATGCCTTCCCTGAAAACAAGCAGACCAAGATCTATATTGTCAAAGAACTCTTCAATCTTGAGAATCAGGTTCTTTGTGGTTCTGGTAAATAACGCCATTTTACACAATTATTGGTTTGATAAACAAATATATAAATATTAATTAACCTTTCGAAATTAGTGTATAATCATGCCATGGTATGACCTACACTTCTGGATTCAGTTAATATCCCTGTCCGGATTTCAATTTTTATAAAATCTTTATGGCATGGATATTCATCCTTACAAAATCCTTACAACTTCTGTCGCAATTTTGTATCACAAAGATTTATATGATGAATACAAAGATTTTGTTGGCTATTGTGAATATCCGGACAGATGCAGCTTTAACGGACAACAAGGTAAGTTATCTTATTGGAGGTATAATTGCCCTGCTGATATTGGGTTACCTGATCTACACTTTATTGCGACCGGATAAATTTTAATTAAATGAAAAAATGAATGAAGCTATTCAATTGATTATTTTCCTTTTAGCGCTTTTCGTACTGGCTCCTTTGCTTGGAAAATACATGGCAAAGGTCTTTATGGGTGAGAACCATATTATGAAGCCTGTTTTCGGATGGCTTGAAAAAATTGTCTACAGGCTGACGGGAATCGACAGTAATGAGGAGATGAACTGGAAGACCTATTTGTACGGCATCCTGCTTTTCAACCTGGCTGGTTTTCTACTTTTGTTCCTTTTACAGATGTTCCAGGCATCACTGCCTCTGAATACTGAAAAATTACCTGATGTATCATGGCATCTGGCATTCAATACGGCCATGAGTTACACAACAAATACCAACTGGCAGTCATACAGCGGTGAAAATACAATGAGCTACCTTGTTCAGATGCTGGGGTTGACGGTGCAGAATTTTGTAAGCGCAGGAACAGGTATTGCGGTTGCTCTGGCTCTGATCAGAGGGTTGACCAGAAAATCGACAGGTGATCTTGGCAGTTTCTGGGTAGACCTTACCCGGAGTGTCATTTACTTGTTATTACCACTTGCGATAGTTCTTACATTTTTATTGGTGGGACAGGGAGCTGTGCAGACGTTTTCACATTATGTCAGGGCGACAACCCTGCAGGGAACAGAACAGGTTATTCCTCTTGGCCCTGCTGCGTCTCAAATTGCGATAAAACAACTTGGGACAAACGGAGGTGGATTTTTTAATATGAACAGTGCGCATCCTTTTGAAAATCCAACTCCATTTTCAAACTTCCTTGAATTGTTAGCCATTATCATAATATCAGCAGGTTTAGTATTTACATTCGGTCATTATATGAAGTCCAAACGCCAGGCAAGGGCGATATTTATTACCATGTTTATCCTCTTTGCCTTTGGTCTTGCCATTTCTCTCTGGTCAGAATATAGTAATAACAGTGTATTAAATGTTTCAGGATCCATGGAAGGCAAGGAGACACGCTTTGGAGTAATGAACAGTGTCCTCTGGTCGGTTACAACAACAGTTACCTCAAATGGGTCAGTTAACTCCATGCATGACAGTTTATCTCCTTTATCAGGGATGGTTGCAATGTTTAACATGATGCTGGGTGAAATAATATTCGGGGGTGTAGGATCAGGATTATATGGGATAATTATTTTTATCATTCTTACTGTTTTTATTTCCGGACTGATGGTCGGTCGTACTCCTGAGTACCTTGGAAAGAAAGTGGAAGCTTTTGAGATAAAAATGGCAATTATAGCGGTATTGGCTCCAAGCATAGTCATTAAATTATTTTCGGCGATTGCCTGCTCTGTACCTGTGGGGCTTTCGAGTCTGAATAATGCAGGACCTCACGGACTCTCAGAAATATTATATGCTTTCAGTTCAGCTGGAGGAAACAATGGAAGTGCATTTGCAGGGATCAATGCGAACACTGTGTTTTATAACCTGATGCTGGGATTTGGCATGCTTATAGGCCGTTTTGGAGTAATAGTTCCGGTTATGGCAATTGCAGGAGGAATGGCGAAGAAAAAAATCACCCCTGCGTCGTCAGGTACATTCAAAACCGACAACTGGCTATTTGTGATGTTGTTAATAAGCATAATACTGATCGTGGGAGGTCTGACATTCTTTCCTCCGCTTGCATTAGGCCCTATTGCTGAACATTTCTTAATGAATCTGGGTGTTGGATTTTAATTCCTAAGATAAATAGTATGGAAAATCGAAATATGAGTCAATTGTTTACCAGAGAAATAGCTATACAGGCATTAATAGACTCTTTTATAAAACTGAATCCGGCTCTCCTCGTGAGAAACCCGGTAATTTTCATTGTAGGTATCGGAGCGCTGATGACAACAGTGATTGTTTTTGTTGATATTTTCAGCAGCCATTTTTCAACCTTTAATTTTCAGATCACTCTATGGCTTTGGTTTACAGTCTTGTTTTCCAATTTCGCTGAAGCAGTTGCTGAAGGGAGGGGTAAGGCTCAGGCAGATAGTTTACGGAAAAGCCGTACCCAGACTAAAGCCCGAAAGCTGGTTCATAGTAAAGAAGAAATTGTGCTTGCCACAGATTTGAGAAAAGGAGACATAATCCTATGCGATACCGGCGATATTATAGCAGCTGATGGTGATGTAATCGAAGGCATTGCCAGTGTTGATGAATCGGCCATCACAGGTGAATCCGCGCCGGTAATCCGTGAAAGCGGCGGTGATCGCTGTGCCGTGACTGGTGGTACTAAAGTAATCAGTGACAAAATCACGATTAAAGTAACGTCGGAGCCCGGTTTTACTTTTTTAGACCGAATGATTGCTTTGGTAGAAGGTGCCAAACGTCAGAAAACGCCAAACGAAATTGCACTGATAATTCTCTTATCCGGTCTTACTCTGATATTCCTTCTGGTAGTTATCTCCTTGCCTGCTTATTTTGGCTATAGCCTGAAAGAATCAGGTTTATCCTCCGGTCACAACCTTACTCTTCCGGTTCTTATTTCACTTCTTGTATGCCTTATTCCAACAACTATTGGAGGTTTGCTGAGTGCTATAGGAATCAGTGGAATGGACAGGCTGTTGCGCAAGAATGTTATTGCTACCAGCGGTAAAGCAATAGAAGCCGCCGGTGATACTGATGTTTTACTTCTTGATAAAACCGGGACAATTACATTGGGTAACCGAATGGCTACCGAATTTATCCCGGCTGATGGCATTTCCGAGGAACAACTGGCTGATACAGCTCAGCTGGCATCATTAGCGGATGAAACGCCTGAAGGTCGTTCGGTCGTTGTTTTAGCTAAGGAAAAATTCAATATCAGGGCCAGGGAAATGCATTCCATGGATACTGTATTTATTCCTTTTACTGCGCAAAGCAGTATGAGTGGTATCGATCTGAAGAATCCGGAGGGTCAGTTGCGAAGTATAAGGAAGGGTTCTTCTTCTGCAATCAGAAAATTCATCGAAAACAATAATGGATTCTTTCCTGAAAAGGTGGAAGAGATTGTATCAGATCTTTCACAGAAGGGGGCAACTCCTTTGGTAGTTGCAGAAAATAGCATGGTCCTTGGCGTCATTCATCTTAAAGATATTGTTAAGGGAGGCATCAAGCAGCGTTTTGCACAGCTACGTATGATGGGTATAAGGACAGTGATGATCACCGGAGATAACCCTCAGACTGCAGCTGCCATTGCTGCTGAAGCCGGTGTGGATGATTTTCTTGCGGAAGCTAAACCGGAAGACAAACTTTTCCGGATAAGGGAAGAACAAGCCAATGGCCATCTGGTCGGAATGATAGGTGATGGTACAAATGACGCCCCTGCACTTGCCCAGGCTGATGTTGGCCTGGCAATGAATACAGGTACCCAGGCTGCCCGTGAGGCCGGGAATATGGTTGACCTGGACAGTAATCCGACAAAACTTATTGAAGTAGTTGAAACAGGAAAGCAGTTGCTTATGACACGCGGAGCTTTGACCACATTCAGTATTGCCAACGATGTTGCCAAATATTTCGCTATTGTTCCAGCTATTGCCACTGTATTGTATGTTACTGCTTCAGGAGTATCTCCTCTGAGCACTCTAAATATTATGAATCTTACCTCTCCTGAGAGCGCAATTTTAAGTGCTGTAATATTCAATGCCTTAATAATCATCGCACTTATTCCCCTTGCACTCAGGGGAGTGAAATACCGGCCTATATCGGCTAACCGTGTACTGGCACTCAACATTGTCATCTATGGTCTCGGAGGAATTATAGTTCCATTTATTGGTATCAAGCTGATCGATATGCTGCTTGTATACACACACATGATTTAAGCATCGGACATCCAGAATTTTATAGAAATTATTATGAGAACACAAACGATTACAGCCTTGAAAATTTTGCTGATATTGACCATCCTGACTGGAATAATATACCCTCTGGTAATGACTGGGATTGCACAATTAATTTATCCTTCCAGGGCTAATGGAAGTCTTATAATGAAAGATAGCAGGATAATAGGCTCTGAACTGATTGGCCAGAATTTAGACAGTACTATCTATTTCTGGTCGAGGCCATCAGCCATCGGATATAACCCTATTCCGTCAGGAGCATCCAATTTGGGTCCGACAAGTGATGCATTGCGCAAGCTGGTCACTTCACGACTTGATTTATTTGCTAAATCAAATTCAATAAATGACAAACTGACCATTCCGAAAGAAATGATTTTTGCATCGGCAAGCGGCCTCGATCCTCATATCTCCCCTGAAGGAGCTTTTATTCAGGTTGAGCGAATTACAAATGCGAGGCATCTGGATAATTTGCAGAAAGAAAAGCTTATCAAAAAAATAAAAGACCTTATTGAACCACCTCAGTTTTTAATTCTGGGTGAAGAGCGTATCAATGTACTGACCTTAAATATTGAACTGAATAAAATTGCTGAAACTTCTTCAAATAAAAAATAACCTGTAAATCAATGAAACACTCAATCCGTACCAGATTTACACTGGGGATGATTTTTATATTTATAATCATTCTGGTCTTATCGGTTTTTTCAGGGTATTACCTTAATAAACTGTCGAATAAAACCAGTGCAATACTCAGTGAAAACTATTTATCAGTAGTTTATGCCCGGGAAATGTCAGAAGGTATTACGAACATTAACCAGGAAATTATTACCTCCTTTTTAACTAACCGCAATTCAGACACCCTGAGAATTGCAAAAGAGTCAGCCTTTCTAAGCAGATCACTCCTGATGGCGAAAAGTAACCTGACAGAGCCGGAAGAAGATAAACTTGTATCTGAAATTGAGACTGGATATAATGAATACCGGGATTCTGTTTTAAAGTATATGAAATCGCCAAAAACAACTTCTGCGATGATTTACCTTCAAAATAAATCCGCCGATCTTTTTCAGCAGTTATTGATTTTATCTGATATTAATGGTAAGGCCATTGAAAATAAAACAGATGATGCAAAAGTCTCATCGCAACGGGCTATGAAACAAATGACTATTCTTGCCTCGATATGTTTTTTGATAGGGATGAGTTTCACTTTTAGTTTTGCATCATATTTCAACCAGCGGTTTTTTCAATTATATAATGGTATTAAAAAGATTGTTTCAGGTAATTTTGATCAGCGTCTGTATTTGGATGGAAATGATGAGTTCTATGAAATTTCGCTTATTTTTAATGAAATGTCGGATAAATTAAAGAAATACGAGAAAAAAATGTCAGTAACTTTACATACCGATATCGCAAAAGATTTCAGCTCTGAAGACATTGAGGAACTTAAAAAGATGTTATTGCGGATAAAAAATACAGAAATTCAGGCATCAGAATTGATTTCAAAGTTTGAAAAAAAATAGAATATTATGGGCTTTACAGACGAACGCCCGAATCCAGATGAACTTTTAGCTTCTCTAAAACTGGAAGAAGAAAAAAGTAAACGGGGGAAACTTAAAATATTCTTCGGCATGTGTGCCGGTGTAGGGAAGACATATACCATGCTTCAGACAGCTCAGGCTGAGAAATCAAAAAGATGTGATGTTATTGTGGGTTATGTGGAAACGCACAACCGCAAGGAAACAGCTGATCTGCTTAAAGGCCTTGATGTTATTCCCCGGAAGGAATACAGCTACAAGTCAGCCGTTCTGTTTGAAATGGATCTGGATGCAATTATTGCCCGAAAGCCTCAGCTTGTTCTGGTTGACGAACTGGCACATACAAATGCTCCCGGCAGCCGGCATGCAAAAAGGTTTCAGGATGTTTTGGAAATTCTTGATAATGGAATAAACGTTTACACAACAGTGAACGTTCAGCATATTGAGAGCCGTTCGGATACAGTTGCCCAGATAACAGGTATTGTTGTCAGGGAAACCCTGCCGGACGATATTTTTGAGAACGCCGATGAAATTGAAGTCGTTGACCTGACTCCCGAAGAATTGCTCCAGAGACTTTCCGAAGGGAAAGTATATACTCCCGAACGATCCAAGGAAGCAATAGACAGTTTTTTCCGCAAGGGTAACATAACTGCTCTAAGAGAAATGTCATTGCGCATAGTTGCCGACAGAGTGGACAAGCAGCTCCATGAATATATGCAGCTAAAACACATCAAAGGCCCATGGAAGTCCGGGTTACACCTTCTGGTTGCAGTAAGTCATACCCAGCAATCTGCTAAATTACTCAGATGGGCTAAAAACCTCTCTTATACAATGGGTGCAGATCTTCAGGCAATTTATGTTGAAACTTCCAACAAACCCGATGCAAAGGAGAGTGAACAACTCAATAAGAACATTTCTCTTGCAAGGCAGTTAGGTATTAAATTCCGATTTGTTACCAATCGCAATATTGTAAAAGCTATCGTGGATTTTGCCCTGAAAGAGAATATTACACATATTATTATTGGTAAACCCCGGGTGCGCAATATATTCACCCTTTTAAGGCTGGGAAACTTTGTGAACCGACTGATCCGATACAGCGGTAATATTGATGTATACATTTTAGGTTCTGATATTCAGTCTAAAGACAAGTTTAAGAAAAATGCCTCTTTACCGTCATTCACCTCAAATATCCGCCAATATTTTATAGCTGCCTTCATTGTTATTTTCATAGCAGTTATCTGTTTTTATATTAAAGATCTTATTGGTTATCAGGTTGTTTCTTTTGCTTTATTGTTCGTTGTTTCAACCCTTGCATTCTTCTTTGGAACCGGTCCTATTCTTGTCTCTGCAACTATGAGCGCCCTTATCTGGGATTTCTTTTTTCTTCCGCCACCTTATACATTGCATATTGATAAACCGGAAGATATGCTTATGCTGATTATGTTTTTCATCATAGCATTGCTGAGCGGTGTGCTGACTTCAAGGATTAAAAGACAGGAGATGAAGATAAGGATTCGTGAGGAGCGTACTAATGCCCTGTATCAGCTTACCAGAGAGCTCTCCACAGCAACAGGTATCGATGAGGTTATTGGTATTGCAAAAACCGACATTAAAAAATACTTTAATCTTAATACCCGGATTTTATTAAAAAATGATACAAACATGCTTGATTATCCAGGTCAGAATGATACACATTTCTCTTTCTCAAAAAATGATATGAGTGTTGCTGCATGGACATTCCAACACTCTGCCAAAGCTGGCAGGCACACGGATACCTTACCATCAGCCAGTTATACATTTTATCCATTAAAGGGAAATCAGATGAATTTAGGGGTCGTTGCGATTCAACAGGAGAAAATATTTACGCAGGGAGAAGAACAATTCTGGGAAGCATTTATTTCACAGATATCGGGAAAGTTTGAGAGGGAATTTCTGCGTAATATGGCTAAGCAGGCATTTTTGCTGAATGAATCCGACAAACTTTATAAGACACTTTTTAATTCCATATCACATGAACTTAGAATTCCTGTTGCCACGATTATGGGTGCTTCAGATTCATTACTAACTACGCAGCATCCGGAGGAAATTCGCAAAGAGCTTTCTCAGGAAATTCTCAAGGCGTCTAAAAGACTAAACCGGCTTATAGAAAATCTCCTGAACATGTCAAGGCTCGAAAGCGGCCGGATTACTCTCCATCTCGATTGGTGCGATATTCACGATCTCGTAAATAAGGTTTTAGAAACCCTCCAGGACGAACTTAAACCGTTCCATATGCATATCGTCATACCTGAGGACATGCCTCTTGTAAAAATTGACTTCGGATTAATGGAGCAGGTTCTCTATAACCTTATATATAATTCAACTCAGTATGCTCCTGCCTCTGTAAACTTGCGGGTTAAAGCTTTTTATGATAATGGGATAATGACTCTTCAGGTTATGGATAGAGGCCCTGGTTTTCCACGAAAAGAAATATCTCTTATTTTTAATAAATTTTACAGGGTCGAAGGTTCCAAAACAGGGGGCACTGGATTGGGCCTGTCAATTGCAAAAGGATTTGTTGAATCCCATAATGGCACTATTATAGTCGAAAACAGGCAGAACGGAGGAGCAAAATTCACAATTAAAATTCCAACTGATATCCCCACAATGGACCTAAAAGTTTGAAAAATGTGTATTACGAATCTTTCTGACACCATTCTGATTATAGACGATGAAGTACAGATAAGGAGATTACTGGAAATAACTCTCTCATCGAATGGTTATAAAGTTTCTGAGGCGGCCACAGGTAAGGAAGGTCTCGTAGCAGCTGCCACCAATCATCCAGTGTTGATAATTCTTGATCTCGGATTACCTGATACTGATGGCTTGGAGATTCTGAAAAAGCTGAGAGAATGGTATGAAAAACCAATAATCATCATTTCAGTAAGGAACTCAGAGGAGGATATTGTTAATTCCCTTGACAATGGAGCCAATGATTATCTTACAAAGCCTTTCAGAACCGGTGAATTACTGGCGAGAATACGGGCTTCACTGAGGCATACTCATGGTGATGAAGAGAGTCCTGTTCTTGTGTTTGGGTCGCTCACAATTGACCTTTCCAATCATACTGCCTCCAAAAATAAAACTGTTTTAAAACTTACCAGTACTGAATATGCTTTACTGGCCCTTCTGGCAAAAAATTCAGGCAGAGTAATGACTCATCAGAGCATTCTTAAAGAAATCTGGGGATTTGGATATATTGGTCAGACACAATACCTGAGAGTATTTGTCGCTCAACTTCGCAAAAAAATAGAAGATGATCCGTCACGACCCAGGCTGCTTATAACTGAATCCGGAATAGGGTACCGGTTTCATGAATAATTTCAAAAATCAATTATCTTTTCCACCCTGTTGTTTTTCAGGTATTGTTTGAGAATTACCTGTATATCCCTGTTATCGGACGAAGGATTAATGCATTCATGAAGTGCTGTCAAACCAAATCCCATATCATTAATATTGAAATACCCATATCCTGCATATTTACCGTTGAGAATCTTGACCGCGCACCTTTCATTTTCGTCACGGCCTCTGTCAATGACAAAGAAATTCCGTCTTGTGAAAATAAACTCTTCAATCGCTTTTAAAGCTCTTTCGTTGTATTCCTCAGCGGTTTCCTTTCTGCAGCATGCACCCTTGCATATACCTACCTGATGGTGGAAGCATGCTCCATCTGTCTCATATAGCCCTGATAATTTCTGACAGAGATTATATCTTTCTACAATCGAATTGAGCTTTGATATTGCTTTATCCTTTGAAGAGAAAACAGAGATTGGAGAATCATCATTGTCAAGATTTCCATACCGGTAATTTATATACTCATTTTCGTCAACAGCACTGAAAATACCCCAGTGGAAGCTTGTTCTTCGTTGTGCCCTGTTATAAACCGGTTTATTTTGTTTTATTTCCGACGATTCCTTCAGAAGGGCGATCAGTTCACTTCCTGTAAGCTCCCAGCTGATGTCTGCAATCATATCGCGCATTTCCATTGCACGGCTGGTGGTGTTGTTTGAAAGATGTGTGCTTACCCTCTGCTGCAGATTACGGCTCTTACCGATGTATATCAGATTATTATTTTCATTATAGAAATAATAGATTCCGGGCTCTTCAGGGATATCATCAATTTTGGAAATGTCAAGGCTGGGATGCAATTTTGACACTCTGGTATTTTTAATCAAAACAGTTTTATTTCCGGTTATCTCTCTGTCTTTTTCCAGGATAAGTTCAAACAGCTTAACTGTTGCAAGAGCATCACCGGCTGCCCTGTGTCTCCCATTTATGTTGATATTAAGGTCAGTGCAGATATTCCCAAGGCTGTATGACCGGTGACCGGGGAATAGCTTCCTGCTCAAAGCAACTGTGTCGAGAATATTTCTTTTAAAATTGAACCCCAGAGATTTAAACTCATCTCTTATGAATGAGTAGTCAAACCTTGCATTATGAGCTACGAAAGTCCGTCCTTCTGTCAGTTCTACAATTGTTTTTGCTATTTCATAGAAGCGCGGTGCATCTTCAACCATTTCATTTGTTATACCTGTAAGGTTTGTTATGAAATAGGGAATATTTCGCTCAGGGTTGACAAGTGATACAAATTCTCCTGTCACCTTGTTGCCGTCATGGAGATATATGGCAATTTCAGTGATTTTTTCGATCCTTGAACTCCCTCCGGTCGTCTCGATATCTATTATCGCATACATCCCCATTCTGTCAGTTCCATACCTCCTGCGAATATACTCAGAATTGGATGCAGAATAGTCTTAAGTTTGTACTTTTGTTCTATAAAATATATTTAACAATGAATGAATGTTTCGGGAGAAAATTCATCCGAAATGGTGAGCTCCGGTCTTCTGATAGCTTCGATAACTCTCTTGTTTATGAAGGTGATTCGATATACGAAGTTATAAGGATCACAAAAGGGAGTCCGGTCTTTTTTTCTGATCATATGGAGCGTTTAACAGCCAGCGTGAAGCTCCGTGGAAAAGTGATGCTTGCAGATATTCCGGCTTTGCGCAGGGCAATAATAACTCTTATCAGATCAGACAAAAAGAAAGAGACAAATCTCAAGATCATTTTTAACTATAACACCGGTGCGGATAATTTTCTGGTATATTTCATTGAGCCAGCGTTTCCAACTTCTGAACAATACCGCAATGGAGTCAAAGGGATACTGTTTAATGCTGAGCGTAAAGACCCCGAATCAAAAGTAATAAACCATAAGCTAAGATCTGCCATTTATCACAGGCTTATTCTTGAGGGAGCATATGAAGCTCTTCTTGTTAATGAAGATCAGATGATAACCGAAGGAAGCCGTTCAAATATATTCTTTGTGAAGGGAGAAACACTTATTACCGCTCCCGATAGCCTCATCCTGAATGGCATTACACGGAAACATATTCTGGAGATCTGCCGTGAGAATAAGATGAATGTGGAACAGAGGTGTGTAAGTATGTATGATATTTCAGAATATGATGCAATTTTCATGACCGGAACATCGCCAATGGTTCTCCCATTTTGCTGCATTGGTGATAAAAGCTTCAATGTCGGATTGCCTCTGATGGAAAGATTAAGAGAGCTTTACATTATAAAAGCTGAAGAGAGCATTCGTCTCTTCAGATATGAATAATAGCCTGCCTTTGAAAAGACTGAAGGATAATTTATTATCTTTGTACCCTTATTAAAATCAAAACTCTGTTTTATGGCAAGTGTAAGGGAATTAAAAAAAGATATCGATTACCTGGTTTACGAAGTGATTTCTGATTGTTTTGTTTTTTCCGGACTTCATCCGGATATTAAATCTGATGAAATATCAGCAATAATCTCAGACGCGGTAAGCTTTCGCAATGATCTGATTGCCAGGGTTAATAATCCTGATGGTGCGAACAATCCCAAAATAATAAAAGCCTATTACAAATCCGTTGAAAAAGATCTTCTTCAAGGTGTTGATAAACTTTTCAGCCGTCTCAGCGAGATGACTAAGAAGTAACCTTAAAGTACCTGTAGATCATATTTCTGCATACTGTGCATCTTCCCAGGGCATCGAGATTTATAAGTTTTGTTTTATAACCTGACCGTTCTGTGACTGTTGCACCGCAATCCGGACATAAAGTGTTCTGTCTTTCTCCGGAAAATGTATTGCCAATGTAAACATGATTAAGATTCTTAGAGGCAATTTGCGCCAGCCTCTCAATTTTTGATTGCGCTGTTGCAGGATCCTTCCTTTTGTAAGTCGGGAAATACCTGCTGAGATGCAAAGGAACATTCTTTCCCAGTTCATCTGCAATCCATTCGGTCTGTTTTTCCATCTCCTTCTCATCATCATTCTGACCCGGAATAATAAGAGTTGTTATTTCCAGATGCCTTCCCGATCTGGAAATTTGTTTCAAACCATCTTTTACGGGTTCAATATCTGCCCCGGTAAGATCATGATAGAATTTGCTGTTGAACGCTTTGAGATCAATATTAAAACCATCTATAAAGCTTATTATTTCACCCAGCGGACCAGGATTTGCAAATCCATTGCTGACCATCACAGTATACATGCCAGCCTCTTTTGCTAAAACAGCCGTATCTCTCATAAATTCAAACCAGATTATTGGTTCGTTATATGTAAAAGCCAAACCAACATTTTTCTCATAAGATCTTGCTGCTTTGATAAGATCTGCAGGTGATATTTCACTTTTTACTCTATCAGGAATATTCTGAGAAATATGATAATTCTGACAGAAATCGCATCTCATATTGCAGCCGTAGGATCCGACAGATAAGATATTATGTCCGGGGAAGAAGTGATATAGAGGCTTTTTTTCAACAGGATCAGGTGAATATCCGGATATGACTCCGTATGTTTGAAGCTCTATAGCGCTTCCGGTATTTTTCCTTACGCCGCAGATACCTGTTTTATCAACTCCTATTTTGCAGAAGTGCGGGCATAGCAGGCATTCAGCTTTCCCCTTGTCGATTTTATAAAGTGGTATCATTACCTGGAGGCTCTTATTAGCAAAAATACTACAATAAGACCACTATTATTCAGGATTTTGAATGACATTTACAGAACAATTTTGATTACATTGAGATTTAATATTTGCATTTATTTAATCAACACAATAATTTAGCATATTAATTATTACGTGTAAGATATGGAAACTAAAGAAGATCAGGTTCGAATTCCTTCAGATCAGATGAAAGCAGAGTTTTTCAGGATTCTTTTAAGACTTGGTTTTACAACCGAGAGAGCATATAAATGTGCTGAGATCTTCACACTAAACAGTCTTGAAGGAGTCTATTCACATGGTGTTTACAGATTTCTGCGATTTGTAAAGAGCATCAGGGAGGGTTTCGTAAAGCCTGAAGCACTTCCCTCTCTGGTCCACAGAGCAGGAGCCCTTGAACAGTGGAACGGGAATCTGGGGCCCGGGCCATTGAATGCAATATTTGCTACTGATCGTGCTATGGAAGTAGCAGCAGAAAACAGCATTGGTCTTGTTTCACTTGCAAATACCAACCATTGGATGCGCGGTGGAACATATGGATGGCAGGCTGCCAGAAAAGGCTATGTATTAATTTCCTGGACAAATACATGTCCTAATATGCCGGCATGGGGCGCAAAAGATCCAAGACTTGGAAACAATCCATTCATAATGGCCGTCCCTTACCATAATGAGGCTATTGTCCTGGATTTTGCCATGTCGCAATTCTCCTATGGAAGGATGGAGACATTCAGAAATGAAGGGAAAAAGCTTCCATTTAATGGCGGATTTAACACAGAAAATAATTTGACTGATGATCCAGGGGAGATCCTGAAATCATGGCGGCCATTGCCCGCAGGTTACTGGAAAGGGTCAGGTCTTTCATTATTGCTCGATATTCTTGCAACAGTGCTTTCAGGAGGACTTTCAACGCATCAGATAAGCTCATGTGTTTCAGAATCTAATATATCTCAGGTATTTATTGCCATACAGCTAAAAAGCCTCCATAACTTCCCTACAATATCCAAATCTATAGATCTGATTATTAAAGATCTGCGTAATTCAGTGCCTGAAAATGAAAACTCAACGATACGTTACCCGGGGGAAAATGTAATTGTAATAAGAACTGATAATCTGAAGAATGGCATTCCTGTCAGCAGGGAAATATGGGAGAAGATTATAAAATTGTGATTTTCAGTGTTAGATATCCTCAGAGATTATTTCAAGATTTATATTATTGATTGTTGCAAATTCTTCGATTCCATTCTTGATGGGTTCAATATTGTCTGTATATGCTGTACCAAACCTTAAAACTGTTTTGCCACCTTTTTCAAAATAGAATATCAGGTTCAGTGGAAAAATTTCTATCTTTTTAATCGCGGAAGACTCCATTTCTTTAACAGGAAGAACAGAATTTTTCTTAAGAATTATATTATCACGACCGATTTGAATGAACCTGGATGTTCTGCCAAGCCCGGCCCAGATCTGATATAATCCGAAACCGGAAAGAAATAACACTGTGATCCAAAGTGTATAATCTGCCTTAACTGACCTGATATTAAATATCAACCAGAACAGGGCAATTGAGTTACATGCCAGCCCGAACATTATCCTTAATACTTTTATCGTATTACTGTTTTCAGAAGGGCCGAGTGAAAAGTATTTTGTCTCCATGAATATTATTTCCTGCAATTTATTCTTTTCCCGGCGTTTTTCAATTATTTAAATTAATGACTCAATTTTGCCGGCTGCTTTTTGCCAACTGCCAACTGATAATAGTTTACTTTTAGTATTTATTATTTTAAAGGAAGCGATGATATACAGCCAAAAATACTTAATTGGTTCTGGAAGTATTTTAAATGAAATTATTTGTCAGTATATTGCTCATTCTATGTATGGAACAGGTCTATGCAAGTTATATTTTGAAATATATGGATATAAATGTAAAAATAAGATATCACCTGAGATTGATTTAAGAATAGATAAATCAATAAATAATCAAGAATTGTAACTAATATTTAAATTAAAAAGAATGAAAAAGTCAATTGCTATCAGTGTAATAATGTTCTTTGTTGCGAGCACATTTTTGAAAGCCCAGCAGGCAGTCCTCAAACCGGTTGATGAGAAAATTACCCCGGGAATGACAGAAGTCTGGGACCCTGAGGTAAAAATAATCCAGCCCGGTGACAAAACCGGAGATGCACCCTCAGATGCAATCGTTCTGTTTAACGGGAGCGAGATAAGCCAGGAATGGACTGATGATGATGGAAATCCCTCAAAATGGGTTGTAAATGATGGTGCTCTTGTTAGTGTTAAAGGAGCCGGGGTGATCAAAAGCAAACGTAAATTCACCAATTTTCAGCTGCATATTGAGTGGAAAACTCCATCTGATGTATCAGGTGAAAGCCAGGGCAGGGGAAACAGCGGAGTATTCCTTCAGGAGCAGTATGAAGTGCAGGTACTTGATAGCTATAATAACCGTACATATCGAAATGGTCAGGCAGGGAGCCTTTACAAACAATATGCCCCTCTTGTTAATGTTTCAAGAAAACCGGGTGAATGGCAGACATATGATATTATTTATACAGCCCCTGCTTTCAATAATGATACAGTAACATATTATACCCCTCCAAGGGTTACTGTTCTTCATAATGGTGTTTTGGTTCAGAATAATGTAAGTCTAAGAGGACCAACTGTTTATATAGGTATTCCTGAGTATTTTGTAAAAAAACACGGACCCGGAAGTCTTGTTCTCCAGGATCATGGAAACCCTGTTGCCTACAGGAATATCTGGATCAGAGAATTGTAGCAGAGAGACTGAAGCCGGAAGCCGGAAGTCCACTTAATGACTACTTAATGACTTCTGTCTTCCGTCTTCCGTCTTCGTTGGTCTTATTTATACCATTTTAAGCGTGCGATTTAATTTATAATTATTAATTTTAAACTCTAAATATTAAATTTTAATCTACCTGACAATGAAAGAAAATTCAAAAATGGTTTCACGGAGGTCATTCATCGGAACAACAGGTGCCGTTGCTGCAGGGTTTACTATTTTGCCAAATACAGTGATCAGCGGTCTTGGCCACAAAGCCCCAAGTGATAAGCTTAATATAGCTGTCATTGGTATAGGAGGAATGGGTAATTCAAACCTTAAACATGTTTCACCTACCGAGAATATTGTTGCACTATGCGATGTTGACTGGGGATATTCCAAAAGAGTATTTGAGGCAAATCCAACAGCGAAAAAATATTGGGATTTTCGCAAAATGTATGATGAAATGGGAAAATCAATTGATGCTGTTATTGTGGCAACAGCTGACCATTCACATGCCGTTGTAGCTGCCAATGCAATTGCCATGGGCAAGCACGCCTATGTGCAGAAGCCACTGACACACACTGTTTATGAATCCAGGTTATTGACCAAACTGGCTGCCAAGCATAAGGTTGCCACTCAAATGGGTAACCAGGGTTCTTCAGATGAAGGCGTGAATCAAACTATCGAATGGATACAGAATGGAGAGATAGGGGATGTTAAAAAAGTTGAGGCATTTACCGACCGCCCTATCTGGCCGCAGGGATTAAATGTACCAAAAGGTGAATGGGTACCCGATACAATTAACTGGGATCTTTTTATCGGCCCTACAAAGATGCGTCCTTATAACAGTATGTACACTCCATGGAACTGGAGAGGGTGGTGGGATTTTGGTACAGGTGCCCTTGGTGATATGGCTTGCCATATTCTTCATCCTGTATTTAAAAGTCTGAAGCTGCAGTATCCGATAAAAGCACAGGGCAGTTCAACTCTTTTGCTTACAGATTGCGCACCAAATGCTCAGATGGTTAACCTGGTTTACCCTGAAAGAATAGCACCAAAAGGATCAAAGATCAAATATCCCCAGGTTGAGGTTATCTGGTATGATGGTGGATTACAGCCTGCCAAGCCTACCGGATGGCCGGCAGGAAAAAATATGAATGATGCCGGCGGAGGCGTTATCTTCCATGGTTCCAAAGACACACTTATTTGCGGTTGTTACGGTGTACGTCCATGGTTATTGTCAGGCAGGAAGCCTGTGGCCCCAAAAACCGAGAGGAGAGTTGAAAATGCAATGGAAGGAGGTCATGAAATGGACTGGGTACGTGCATGCAAAGAGAGCCCTGAAAGCAGAGTTAAATCGAAATCTGATTTCTCTGAAGCAGGTCCGTTCAACGAAATGGTTGTTATGGGTGTACTTGCTGTAAGGCTCCAGGGGTTGAACAAAGAACTTGAATGGAATGGCGAAAAAATGGAATTCACCAATATAGGCGATTCTGAAACTCTTAAAATTTGTATCTCAGATAACTTTACCATAACTGACGGCGATCCAAAATTTGATAAGAAATGGACTGAACCGATGAATGCAAAACAATTTGCAGCTGAAATGGTTAAGCATACTTATCGTGCTGGCTTTAAATTGCCTGATATGCCTGCATAATTAAATGAGATAACATAATTAAAAGAGGGTGTCATGGATGGCATCCTCTTTCTTTTTATTGCATGCAACAGTAGCGATGTTGCATGCAACATCGCTACTTTAAACCAATCTCCTCAGCTACAGTTCTCATACCCATTATACAGTCAGTTATAAGGTCGTCAAGAGTAACGCCAAGCATGGCAGCCCCCTTTTCAATGACAGACCGGTCAACGCCTGCCGCAAATCTTTTATCTGTCCACTTCTTCTTTACGGATCTTGCCTCCATGTCCATCACACTTTTTGATGGTCGTACCAGTGCACTAGTTGTCACAAGACCTGTAAGTTCGTCCATGGCAAAGAGTGTTTTCTCCAGCCTTGATAAGGGTTCAACATCAGATACTAATCCCCATCCGTGACTCAAAACAGCCCTTATATACTCTTCAGGCCAGTTATGTTCAGTCATAATCTTTTTTGTCATTGTGCAATGCTGATCAGGATACATCTCATAATCAAGATCATGTATCAAACCTATGATACCCCATTTTTCCTCATCCTCACCAGCTTTTCCTGCCATGAATCTCATAACTCCTTCAACAGATAATGCATGCTTTAAAAGACTCTCTGATTTATTGTATTGTCTGAATAATTCAAGAGCAGTTGAGCGGGTAGGTATCAGCGTAGGGGTCATTTTGAAAGATTTTATTAAAAACAAGAAAGCAAATTTTAATTTCTCAGTTTGATCACCGGTATGGTTTTATCAATTGTTGTTCCCCTGATTTTAATATAATATATGCCCGGTGAAAGATTAAGGTCAGAAATTACAATCGTATTCATTACGGATGTTATCTCCTTCTCAAATTCGTAAAATTTTGTACCTGAATTGTTAATGACGGAAATATTAAGTTTGTCATTAATTGCCGACTGTACGTAGAGTGTAAACTGATCAGTGAAGGGATTGGGATAGATACTGAGATAATCATTTAACTGATTATTTTCCAGATAAATACGCATGGTGTCATTAAGGAGGTAATCATCATTGTTACCATATGCATAGGCAACAATATCGTAAATTCCGTATTTGGATAGATCAGCCCTGGTGGTGAATGAAATAGTCACTGAATCTGAGTATGGCATGATTATATTATCAAAAGTCTGACTGACAAGACTTCCCATGTTGTTTACCTTGTAGGCCAGGTTGAATCCGCTTATCGGATCTTTTCCAAGGTTCAGAACCTTTACTGTCACAGTTTCCATCCCGAATTTATCTTTCTGAAATGGTGTCACAATTCTTGCAACCTGAAGGTCTTTCTCAATATAATTTACCGGGCTCGATCCTGCGAAATCAATAAGGTCTATCCAGGCACAATCGGCTCCATTTGAAACAGACTGGTCTTTACTGTATATCCATTCCATCTTATTAGCCCCGGCAGTAACGGGTACTGCAATTTCTGTCCATGGTATCTCACCTGATTTTTTAAATACTTCAGCATCATTAAGTCTGAATACCAGGTTGTCGTAATTTGATTCAGAGGATACCCTGTAATGAAATCTTATGGAATCATCCTTCTCAAATATTGTTCTAATGATAAGACTGGTCGATGTTCCGTGTGAGATTTGTCCTGATTTGGCAGAGACCAAACCCTCATATGAATTCGTTCCGGCTATTGTCCATGGCACCTGGCTGATATTGATCCATGGAAAGACATTAAAGGATTGGGATTCAAAACTCTCCCTTATCCTGCCAACCCTGAAGGAGAAATCTTTGTTCAGAATATAGGGAGTGCAGTCGAGAAGGGCTGACAATGAGATAAAGCTTCCGGACGTTGCAGATTCTGAAAGTTTGACCTTAACAGGTATCTCTGATGTCTCACCGAATTTAATTTCCCCTGATTTGACATTCGGATCCAGAATGGTTAACTCAGGAGTGTTGCTCGTCGCATAAAATTGTCCGGAAATGTTGCTGCTGCCCTCGTTGAATATTTTGAAGATGAGATAAAATGTCTCTCCCGGATCTGCAACATTATTCCGGTTTCCGGCAAGCGTGTCATTCAATACACAATTTGTAATTGCCAGATCCGGAGAGTGAACACAAATGTCCAGCTTATAATGTTTCTCAGTTTTTGAATCTTTCAGAAGCAGATCAACTGTTAAAATACCCATATCCTGGACATTGCCTGAAATCTTCAATTCGAGATTGTCAGGTAGTATCTTTTCAGATTTGGCCTTGAGAGTGCCAATATAAACAGAGTCCTTACTAATTATTAAATGGTCCGATACTGTTGAGATTTTTGCATAAAGTCCGCTTGCATCAGCCAAACCCAGATTGCTTACAGTAAGATTAAGGAAGAAGGATTCCCCGAAATCCACCCTCTTGTTGTTGTTGCCCTCACTATCATTTATACTGTTGGATGTAAGATTAATATACTCACCTTTAACATTTGAAAAACGCACTGTCTTTATAAGCGGGATTTTATTCTGGCCGGTGATAACAATCAGGCAGGAATCATTCGATAAACCTGGCATTGACAGTTCAACTGAACCTGAAGCACTTGCAAATGATGCATCCCATAAAGTATCTGAATGAGAAACAGCCAGATATGAAAACGGATCAGCATTTAATGTGAGTGATTTCATCCCGTTAGGAAGAGTATCGGGTATAGTCAGAGTGAATGATCCTGGTGTTCCAATTATTGGAATAACGCTTGGGTCTCCAATCAGGTTATATGTCTCCCAGTAGTATTTCTTCCTGGTTGAAGTGCTGGCACTAACAGCCAGATTTCCTGCATAATTAATCTGACCCATTGTAAAATACCAGTCTGCCGGCGATTCTCCGTTAATATGAAACAGCCTGTCATATGCACCAAGGCCGGTATTCTTGTAAGAGGGTTCAATGGAGACCGATCCTGCCCCAACTGCCCAGTAATAGTCCTCATCCCAGTAGGAGTCATTTGAGCAGCCAATAAACCCGATGGCACCCTTATCTTTTGATAAAACCATCCTGTTACCAAAGGATGTGGCGGAATTGTACTGGGCTGTTCGGCAGGCATTACTGATTGCAAACGGGTACATATTCTTGTTCTTCAGCGAATCGACATCCCTGGATTTGAATAAAGGATCCAGCCAGCCTGCAGCATCACCGTGTCCTGTATAATTGATAAATGAGATGCCTTTTTTGAAAAGCTTCTTTATCGAATCTTCCACTGTTGCATTTATCGACTGAGGATAGTAGAAATGGTATTCTTCTATTTTGTTGGAACTTTTCAGGTAGTTGTCAAGAACATAATTTAACTGCCCGTTCATATTTATTGAATAGGTAGCATCATTACCCGCAGTTATCAGTGCTCTTTTAGAAAACTTATTAGTATCGGCAAACTGAAATTTTTCATACTGGATAATTTTATTGACAACAGCTTTTACCTCATTTGTGTCAGAAACAGGTAATCGTCCGATAAACATTTCCGGAATATAGTCTCCGCTTCCGTCAAATTCCCCGTAATACATATCTGATATATTGCTTGTCTCATCTGATTTGGGTATACGGTTGACATCACCGATTATCAGCAAATATTCAGGTGCCGGATCCTCGGCTGAAGCAGAGTTATATATGCTGTTAAGTGTATCTTTAAGTTGTGCATACGTGGTACCTGCAAGGCCAGTCCCCTTATATAGTACTGTGAGTTTGTAACCTTTTTGAGTTTTCCATTTGAAAAAGGGTAAAAGCTGCTTTCTGAACGCTGTATCCGTGATTATAACCATCCTTACAGGCTGTGTCGAATAACCGGGGATTACATCTCCA
Organism: uncultured Bacteroidales bacterium; assembly: GCA_963782945.1. GTDB lineage: Bacteria > Bacteroidota > Bacteroidia > Bacteroidales > VadinHA17 > LD21. The sequence goes on along the minus strand of CAWALO010000018.1, from coordinate 252,737 downwards.
GGATCATATTCAATCAGCGATTTATCCAGAGTTTTTATGAAGAGTTCCGATTCACGACTGGCCGATTTTGATTTTGAGCTTCCCTTTGAGATATAGCTTATATTAATCTTCATTGAGGTTATAACCTCTAGGACATTAGTTCTCGGATTATAATGCACAGGCGAGATAAAAAGGTTGGCCACCCTCTTGTTTCTTATGGTGCCTAACTGTTCTATGCTAACTGTGTCAGTAGGCAGAATGCCTCTGGCGGAATAACTTTCTTTATCAATTAAAAACTCAGGTTTGTTTTGTTTTAACTCTTTTGTTTCACCAGTTTGAGCAGGAAACAGAATTCCCTTTATTTTCTTGTGAGAGGGATTTATTCTTGATGATTTTATTTCAGAAATACTCACTTTATATTCCAGTCCGTCCGGGACTGTTATAAGCCTGCTGAGCACTGGAAGCTCAGGTTTGCCAGGAGCTGTGGACGATACATGACCTGGAATTGAGACCCTGTAAAAAGTACCTTCAGTATTGCTCGAGTTTTCAAGACGTAGCTCGGATATCGAGTAGTTTATTGTAAGAGACTGGTTCTCCTGGATGATCTCACTCTTCAAAGTATTCCCATCAAACAGATACCTGTAGTTTAATCCCGCCTGTCCGCCGGCTGATGCTGAAATAAGCAGGAAAACAAAAAATATAAACCCTGGTTTATCTTTCCCTAAACGCATCAATGTTAATTCATTAACACTAAACCCTAAATTCCGAGGGCAAGTTATTAAAAATTCAGGAACTAATTATTTTAACTCCGATATATTTGATTAACAAACAATTTTCAGGCCATAATTTTGAGTTTTGGAGGATGAAAACAATACCCTCTGATAGAAATACAGAATTTACTGGTAACTAATATATAATCAAAGTGAATCCGGAATAAAAAAAAAGAAGTCGTAAGGAATTGTTAAGGTTATTCTGCAAGGAAGAAAGAAATGATTTTTTTCTTAATTTTATATCAGCGAAAATAATTTTTACACTATGTTCAAATTGAATATAACCAGAGTTTTGGAAGTTGCATTAACCTTAATTCTTACCGCTATGACTCTCCAGGTTAAATCTCAGAATCTTCCAGTTTCTGATCAGATCGGAACTGCTGAAGGAAATGTTGAATTGTACTTTATCGGGCATGGATCGCTTATGTTCAAAATGGATAATAAAATTGTATATGTTGATCCGGTTAAAAGTTCAGGTAATTATGTCAACATGCCTGATGCGGATATAATTTTAATTACTCATGAACATTATGATCACCTCGATACTGATTTAATCGCTGAGCTTAAAACAACCGGGACAGTGATTTTGTGCAATGGGGCTGCTGCTGCGAAAGTAGAAGGCAGGGCAATGAAGGGGGGAGACTCCGAAAGGATTGGGAAGATTTTTATTGAGACTGTTGATGCGTACAATATTGTAAATGAACGTGTTCCCGGACAGCCTTTTCATCCCAAGGGAGCTGGCGTGGGATACATTGTGAATTTTGGCGGAAAAAGGATCTATGTGGCAGGAGATACTGAAAATACTCCTGAGATGAAAAGTCTAAGGAATATTGATATTGCCTTCCTCCCTATGAATCTTCCTTATACAATGACCCCGGAAATGGTAGCTGATGCGGCGAAAGCGTTTAAGCCGAAGATTCTGTACCCGTATCATTATGGAGAAACAAAAACTGACAAATTAGTGATGCTTCTTCAGGATTCAGGCATTGAAGTCCGAATAAGGAATCTGAAATAAATGATGAACAATGATAAAGCAAACAGACAGGAGAGGTTTTCTGAGGCGTGGCATTGCAGGAGCTGCCGGTATAGCGGCATTGTCTCCCTCAATACTAAGTGCGCATGCAGCGAATGAAGGAGATGATATCATCTGCAGAACCCTCGGTAAGACCGGATTGAAGATTCCTGTAATCAGTTTTGGGGTAATGAGAGCTGATAATCCAGGTCTATGCCGGATGGCTTATGAAAAAGGCATAAAGCTTTTCGATACTGCAAATGTTTATCAGAATGGGAATAATGAGATAATGCTTGGGAAGCTTTTTAAAGATTATCCCAGAGATTCATTCATTATGGCCACGAAAATTAAACCTGCAGGTATTGATAAAGAGGGAAGGCCGACAAAAGAGACTACTTCTGAGGATTTCCTCACAAAATTCTATACCAGTCTCTCCAGACTTAAGATGGATTATGTTGAAATTCTATATGTTCATATTGTAGATAATCCTGAACTTCTTGAATATAAGCCAATTCTGGAAGCTGTCAGGAAACTTAAGAAAGAGGGTAAGATAAAGTATTCAGGATTTTCAACTCACAAAAATGAGGCAGCTGTTATAAACGCTGCAGCTGATACTGATAACTGGGATGTTATCCTGACAGCATATAATTTTATGCAGACTTATTCGATTGAATTAAACAGTGCTATAAAAAAGGCAGGTGAAGCAGGCATTGGCATTGTTGCGATGAAGACTTTGGCGGGTGGTGGTTTCTTCGACAAGGAAAAGACTAAACCCATAAATACAACTGCAGCTCTGAAATGGGCTCTGTCAAACCAACATATAACCACAGCAATTCCCGGCATGACAGATTTTGACCAGCTGGATCTCAATGTGAAAATACTTTCTGATATTACACTTACTGATAAAGAATTGAATGATCTTGTGGTTCCGACAGCTGAATCAGGACTCTATTGCAATGGCTGCAGAAATTGCATCGCGCAATGTTCAAGGAGCCTTCCTGTACCTGAACTCATGAGAGCTTATATGTATGCATATGGATATTCAAATCCGGCAATGGCACATACTCTCCTTTGTGAGATTGGGACGTCCGATAATCCATGCAGCGACTGTACTGAGTGTAGCGTTGATTGTATCAAAAAATTCAGGATAAGAGAAAAAATTACTGATATTTCGAGGCTGGTGAATGTACCTGTGGATTTTCTGACTTAATATTGATTTGGATGAAATATAACCTTATTAACCACAGAGTTTCTCTGAGTTTCACGGAGTAAGACACGGAGCTTAACAATTATTTAATTCACTTACCAGATTATGTTAAAAAGATTATTCAACGGATTATTGCTGGTTTTGCTATTCGGACCGGCATCAGCACAGGATTTTAAGTTTCCGGATCTGTCTGGATATAAGAAAAACACTGATTTTCAGGTATTTATTCCTGATAATTTGTGGGACATTATTGATGGCGCAGCGGAGACATACTTATCTTACGGGTTTGTTGATCTGCATGTTGCTGAATATAAAAAAGGTAAAAATGTCATTAAGCTTGAAATCTATCGTCATAGCGATCACATCATGGCTTTTGGTATTTATTCAACCGAGAGGTCACCATCATTTAAATTTATCAATCTTGGATCACAGGGGTATAAAGCTGAAGGTGCGATAAATTTCTTTAAAGGGAATTATTACGTAAAGATCAGGACTTATTCAAAAAGCGAGAAAGCATTACAGGCGGCTGAATCTCTTGCTTTCAGTGTTGCCGGGATGCTGGAAGGCAGTGTGGATATGCCTTCGGTGCTATCAATGTTCCCTTCCGACGGAAAGAAGAAGAATGAGGAGGTCTATATAAATGAGAGTGTGCTTGGTCACAAATTTCTGAACAAGGCATTTCGGGCTAATTATGAATCAGGTCCGGACATTTTTTCTGTATTCATCTTTAACTTCAAATCTCCGGAAGAGGCATGGGAGTCGGCAAACGCATTTCTTATATCAGCTGGTATGGATGCACTGGAATCATCAGGTGGCAAGTATGTTGTGGCCGATGGCTATAACGGTACTGTATTCCTTGCATGGAAGGATAACAGGATTGTAGCTATATCAGGTCTGTCGAAAGATCAGGCAGATATCGCGGATAAGTATACATCCGAAATACTTAAATAGACTTCAGGCCACTATGCTAACCAGGCTCTTTCCCTGGTATTCAGGGATGCAAGTACTTCACAGGCTGTATTAACATTGTCAATTACCTGGAAATCAAACATCCCGACGCAGATGAAATCTGCTCCGTTTTCAAAGGCAAACCTGAAGCCATCCTTTGGTTCTATGGCTCCGGCAGCCAGAACTTTGAAAGCAAACCATGGCTTGTTGATACTTTTCATATATTCGATGGTTCTTTGAGGAAACAGATCCCACATATTCTCATGATTTTTGTTATGATCGGATGATACCGGGCCAATCACGTCAACATATTCCTGACGATTTGCTTCAGGGTGAGCCGACCAGTATTTATCATGATGTAAAGTCTTTACATAAAAATCAGCTGGAATGCCTTCTCTTTCACATGCCTTTATTGTTTCAATGGAGTGCGCCCCCACACCACAAAGGAAGCCATGTTCCTTTACATAAGCAATAGCTTTTCTGATCTCATCGAATCTGCCTGCACTAATATACCTGTCGCCTTCTCCTCCCTGAATATATATAGCTGTCGGATTACTTTTTATGGCCAGGTCAACATCGGAGAAAAAGTCTTTATCAGGCAGCATAGCCTGACAAATTGATTGCATTTTACTATTATAGATACTCTTATATTTGTTAAATGTAGGATAGTACTGGGTAACCATAAAGGTTGTATTTATTCCAGCCTGCTCCGCCAGATACAGAGTTTCTATTATTTTGTGTTCATTGTTATATGCCTTGAAAAGCTTGTCGGAATAGATAAGATCGCGGGCATGCGACCATCCGCCTATAAGATTGCACCCCATAATCATTCTGCTAATCGTCAGATCTCCCAGTTTGCCTTCCGGAAGCTTCCCTTTGAGATCCTTTTTCTGTTTGAAGTCTACTTTGATTGTTGCTCCGGAAACTGCGTCCGGCCCAAGATCGGACAAATTCCTTACAAGCGCTCCGGAGAATAAAGCAAGTGCAGGGATCCCTGCCAGTCCCTTCAGTAATTCTCTCCTGGAATTGACCTTTGGTTCATCAGATCCTTCAGGTATTTCTATATTTCCGGCCAGATCTGTTTTTTTCTTCTTTCTCAGGCTGTCCAGTCCGTAAAACTTTCCTGCATCAGTCATAGCAAGTATTATAAGAGCAATGATTTCGATCATATTCTTATTTACAATCAAATAGCTGCCTTCGGACGGCGCCCCATAACTGAAACCACCAAATGGGGGATATGCAATATAATACATCAGCAGGAGTGCCACTCCGCCCCAGGATGCAAGCCTGGTGAAAAGTCCAAGCATAAGTGCAATGCCAATAAGTGTGAGTCCATATGCATTGGCAGCATCAACGATCCACATTCCTGTATCTCCTGAAATAATCCATCTGAAAACATCACCAAAGATCCACCTTGACCCTTCAAGAAATGGTCTTGCGGTCCATGCAGGATTTGCTATTTTAATTATTCCTTCGTACAAAAACTGCCAGCCTATAAATATCCTCAGTAGAGTCAGCAAAGCAGGAATAAGTCGTGTTTTAAGATAGAGTGATTTCATAATTGCTATTTATAATATTTTGCGGGTAACTGCTGATTGTTTTTAATTGAATGCTTGTAATGGATAAATGATATTCTGCCATTATCTCCTGAACTTTTAATAAAGATAACGATGACATTCGGAACAATTGGCCTCTTTCCATGCTGTTCCAATGTCTACGGGATGTTGAAATTCAAGACTCTCCCTGATGTTTGTATACTGCATCTTCCCGGGAGACCCCTGTCCCACAATTGTGTGACACTGATTGCAATCTCTGGTGATAACTCTTCCGTCCTCTGACTTGAATGCATCGTTGTGGCACCTGAAACAGCCTTCCGATTCGAGATGTCCTATATGTTCCGGGTAATTATCGTAAGTAACCTTCATTTTAGGGAAGGTATTCTGACTGAATGCATGCTGAACTGAAACCACGGAACTCGCAATCAGATCTTTATTCTTTTCAAAGTAGTCACTGTAGCCTGATTTATAATAGTTTGTAATACTTTCATTAATTTTCATAAGAGCTGTATCCTTATCGGTGAAGGTCTCGCGCAGAATATCCATCGCAGCTTTCTTAAAGAATGGGATGCTTTTTGAGACAGAACCCGTAAGCATGGCTTTGTCGAAGTAAACAGTAGGTGAATTATAGTTATGAGAGGGTCTGTTGTGACAGTCTATGCAATCCATTGTCCTGGGTGATGAAGCGGCAATAAGGCTGTCGGAAACAGGATTATTGTCATTTCTGTAAATTGTTACTTTACCTGTGGCTTTATTCGTATATTTTACATAAGTAATATTCTCGCGCTTGTCATTTTCCGAGATATATTCAATATTTACATCCGGATTGATGTGCCAGTGAATGCCTTCGATAAGGCCAAGTCCGCTGTACTCGGGGCCGGTTTTCATCTGAAGGCTTATATCCCATTCCGTATTTACTGAATCGGCCAGGAAATATTTGTTGGTCCAGAGTGATCTTGCATAGAATTTCTGAGGCCAGTGGCATCTTTCGCAGGTCTCCCTGGCGGGCCGGAGGTCATGAAGAGGCGTTTCAATAGGTGTGGGAAAGGTTTTGGTAATTACAGCATATACCTGGTGCAATCCGGAAAGTTTTGATTTTACATACCATGAAGCTCCTGATCCGACATGACACTCGACACAGGAAACATTTGCATGAGGAGAATTCAGATAAGCCGTATGTTCAGGTTCCATAACCTGGTGGCATAATGTACCGCAAAATTCCACGGATTCAGTTATATGGTATGCCTTGAAACTTCCGAGTGTGGAGAGAAAAAGAATAATTATCGTGGTAATTGTGAAGATGAAAAATGCATTTCTGTGGCTGGGATCATTCAGATCAATGTATGGAAGCCGGGCTTTGCCATGTACCAGACTCCTGAATATCTTCTTTCTTTCAAGGAACATCCCTATAGGAATCAGAAGCAGTCCGAAGATGAGAAATCCGGGAAGAATTATGTAAATAAAGAGCCCCAGGTTGGTGCTCCCTTTGTCAAAAATTGTGGATACAACAAAGAGAAGAAGTATAAGTATAAGGTTGATGGCTGCAATTATAAAACCAATGATTGACAGCCAGTTTTTGGATGATTGCGGTAGTTTCATGTCGGAAGCATAGATTTCAGAATAGGTAAAAATAGAAAAATATTAGCTCAAAGCTAGGGCAATCACAAAAAAATGATATATATGATGTTATACTTACTGCTCCCCGTCAAGCAATTTGACAATAATATCCTTGAGTGAATCATAGGAATTCACAACCAGAAGGTCACTGTTGTCATCAACAATATTCTGTGGGGCATTAAAGAGAATTCCAAGTTCTGCTTGTCGGAGCATATTGAGGTCATTATAGGAATCGCCAATGCCTATGACCTTGAAATTCAGACTTTGCAACGATTCCACAACCTTTCTCTTTGCATCTTTCTGTCTCAGATTGTAATTTGTAATGTTGCCTTCTCTATCGGTGGTAAGATGATGACAAAATAGCGTTGGTCTTCCAAGCTGCCTGAGAAGTGGATCGGCAAATTCCCTGAAGGTATCGGAAACTACAATTAGCTGAGCGAAGGAGCGCAGCCAGTCAACAAATTCGATGGCTCCGGGAAGCGGTTTAAGCATTGATATCACCCTCTGAACGTCATGAAGCGTAAGTTTATGCTGGCGCAGCAATTCCAATCTTCTTTTCATCAGAACATCGTAATCGCTTATATCGCGTGTGGTCAGCCTTAGTTCTTCAATACCTGTCTGCCTGGAAACATTTATCCATATTTCGGGTACAAACACCCCTTCGAGATCAGAACAAATTACATACATACCTTACAAGTTACTCTTTTTAACAGTGCTTCAGGATAAAATCCCTGAGCAATTCGTATTTATTGTCAAGTGCTATAAAGTTTTCGGGTTTTTCTTCGATGCCAGTCAATGAATCAGGGAGCGGGGGTTCAATTTTAATTATCTTCCTCAACTCTTCAGGAAACTTGGCAGGATGGGCAGTCTCAAGGCATATATACAGTCTTTTATCAGCATCTTTTAATTCATTCAGACTCAGATATTCCTTTAAACCTTGCCATGCAATTGCCCCATGTGGTTCAAGCAGAACTCCGTAATTGCTGAATAAATCGGAAATTACACCTCTGGTTTGCTCATCAGTAACGCTTACCCCAAATAATTCATCTCGCATTCTCTTCATGTCAGGTTGCCTGTGAATTATCCCTGCTTCATTCATCAGCCCATTATATAATGCCACAATCCTGGCCAGATTACTCGGGTGCCCGACATTCATTGCACTGGAGATGCAATTGATGGAGGGAACAATTGATTTATAGATACCTGTTCTGAGAAAATAGGGTACTTCATCATTTTCATTAGTCGAAAGAATGAATTTTTCGACCGGCAGTCCCATTTTTTTCGCAATAAGACCACCCATAAGGTTGCCGAAATTACCTGACGGGACGCTGAATAGAGCTTTTTCATCGATGTTGGCCGAAAGTCTAGACCATGCATAAAAATAATATACTGACTGAGGGAGAAGCCTTCCTATATTTATCGAGTTTGCAGACGAAAGGGGAACAGCGGATAGGGCAGGATCAACAAAAGCCTTTTTGACCAGCCTCTGGCAATCATCGAATTTGCCGCCAATTGATATAACGCTTATATTATCACTTAGGGTTGTCATCTGCTTCCTCTGCATTTGAGTTACTTCATTTGCCGGGAAGAGTATAATTACATTGATGTTCTTAAGTCCGTAGAAAGCATTTGCTACTGCGCTGCCTGTATCGCCTGATGTGGCGGTAAGGATTGTCAGATGCCTGTTCCCCAAAGAAAGGAAATACTGCATGAGACGGCTCATCATCCTGGCTGCAAAATCCTTAAAGGATGCAGTCGGACCCTGGTCGAGACGCATTATATATTTACGGTCATACACTTTTTCAAGGGGCACATCAAAATAATAGGCATCCCTGCAAAGTTCCAGGAGTTCATTATTCCCGATCTCATTTCCGATAAAATTATTTAATATGGTAAATGCTATTTCATAATACTTTTTATCTGAAAACTGTGAAAGGTCCTCTTTGCTTATCACCGGAAAAGAATCAGGCATATAGAGTCCGCCGTCAGGGGCAAGGCCCTTGAGAAGAGCCTCCATGAAGGAGCTCTCATCCGACTTAAGATTTGTTGAATAGTATTTACGGTTATTCAAAATGAATCTTGTTTAGACGTTTACAACTCTCATCAGGTCAGCAAAGACGCCAGCTGCTGTAACTTCAGCTCCTGCACCGTATCCTTTTATCACCATTGGCAGTTCATTGTACCGGTTGGTGGTGAAGAGGATAATGTTGTTGCTTCCTTCAAGGTTAAAAGAGGGATGTTCTGATCCGATGGTCAGAAGCTCAACGCGTGCCTTGCCATGCTCAAGTGTGGCAAAAAATCTCCACTTTTTGTTCTGTTTTGCCAGTTCCTTCCTCTTATTTTCAAATTCGGCATCATATTTCCTGACCTTTTCAAAAAAGTCATTCAGATCACCTTCAAAACATTCATCAGGCAGGAATTTATTGACCTGTACATCTTTTTTCTCCATTGGATAACCTGCTTCACGGGCGAGTATCAGTATCTTTCTGACCACATCAGTCCCGCTTAGATCAATCCTTGGATCAGGCTCAGAATAACCTTTTTCCCTTGCTTTCTTTATGGCACTGCTCAGAGGTGTTTCAGGACTGAGTTCGTTGAAGATGAAATTCATGGTTCCCGAAAGAACCGCTTCAATCCTCAGTATCCTGTCGCCGCTGAGCACCAGGTCATTTATAGTCTTGATTATAGGTAATCCGGCTCCGACAGTTGTTTCATACATAAATCTCACAGCTCGTTCAGCCGCAATGGTTCTGAGTTTTTGATAATACGTGTACTCTGAAGAGCATGCAATTTTATTTGCAGCAACGATCGAGACGTATTTTGAGAGGATATCAGCATATCTTGATGCCACATTGGCATCAGCAGTACAATCGATAAAGACCGCATTGCGCAGATTCATCCTGGTCATCTGTTGAATAAAAACTGAAATGTCTCCTTTCTCACCATTTGTTTTAAGGGTTTCCCTGTAACTATCAAGCGATATGCCTTTCTTATCCACATACATTTTTCTTGAATTGGCCACCCCAATCAGGTTTACCTTCAGGCCATGATCACTCAGTAGCTTGGACTGCTGTATCTGAAGCTGCTTGAGGAGACTGGACCCTACCAGACCTGTACCCGCAATAAAGAGATACATTTCTTTAATGCGTGAAAGGAAGAACCCGTCATGTATGACGTTGAGAGCTTTCTTGAGGCTTTCATTCTTTATAACCACAGAAATATTCAATTCTGAAGAGCCCTGAGCCGTTGCAATTACATTAATTCCGTTTCTGCCGAGAGCCTTGAAAAGTGTTGCAGAAATTCCGGGAGTATTTTTCATTCTTTCTCCCACAATAGCGATTATGGAAAGGTTCTTTTCGATGTGAACCTTTAATTCGTTATTGAACACTATTTCGTTTTTATACTCCTCATGCATTGCCGCTGCAGCAACTCCCGTATCTGAAGGGCTCACGGCAAAAGTTATTGAATATTCTGATGAGGCCTGAGTGATGAGTATGATGTTTATGTTTTGTCTGGCAAGCGCACCGAACAATCTCATTGATATGCCGGTAACACCTACCATACCAGTTCCCTGGAGTGTAATCAGATCGATATGGTCAATTGATGAAATGCCTTTGATCGGACTTATATTGCCATCAGATGATTTATTGCTGATGATGGTTCCCTTTGACGATGGATTGAAAGTATTCAGAACCTTTATCGGGATGTTTTTCTTGTAGACAGGGCGAAGGGTGGGAGTATATATTACTTTTGCTCCAAAATGGGATAATTCAATGGCTTCGCTGTAAGTAAGACTTTCAATTGCATAAGCTTTTTCAACCTTCTTTGGATCAGCAGTCATGAACCCGTCAACATCGGTCCATATCTCAAGAACCTCAGAATTCAGGGCAGCTGCAATAATTGCTGCAGAATAATCAGATCCACCTCTGCCCAGAGTGGTAGTGTCATTGTCACTGTTACTTGCTATAAAACCCGGGACAATAACATGTCTGCCTTTTTTATTTATCTGCTTATTTATAAGTGTATCGGTTGTTGTAAAATCGACATTTGCATATCCGAAATTGCTGTCTGTTTTTATAAAGCTTCGGGAGTCAAGAAGCTGGCTATCTTCAATTATGCTGCTTATTATAAGAGATGAAAGCAGTTCTCCGGTGCTCATCACCTGATCTAGCGAATGGCTGCTTAATTCACGCAGCAGATAAATGCCATTAAGTGTCTGTTGAAGCTCAGCAAAGATTTTACAGATGGCATCCATTACAGAAGCCCTCTTATTCTTTGGTACCAGTTGTCTGGCATATTCAGTATGTCTCAGAAGAATCTTGTCTAGGAGTACCTTGTACTCTTCATTACGGGCAGAAGCTAGCTCACTTGTCTGTTTCAGCTCATCAGTAATACCCTGAAATGCAGATACAACAACCACGCAGGGTGAGACCTGTGATTCGATTATCTTTTTTACTCCCCTTATCCTTTCCGGTGATCCTACGGATGTTCCGCCAAACTTCAGGACTTTCATTGTTTACCTTTTCTAAAATGAAAATGCATCTCAAAGGATGCATTAATTAAGAATGCAAAAATATAAATTAATTATGATTATCAGCTGTTACCGACTTTTTCGAGTCGTTTTAATATTGAGAAGATAAATGCAGCGGAAACAAGGCAGCATACGATGAATACCAGCCATAAAGTACTCAGGGCAACTTTATCCCATAAGATAGTTCCCACTACGAGCAGCTTATTTCCCACAGCTGTTGCCAGCAGCCAGCCTCCCTGCATCAGTCCCTGGAACCTCGATGGAGCTACCTTTGAAACAAATGATAGGCCCATTGGACTCAGGAATAGCTCAGCAATTGTCAATACCAGGTAGCTGCTTATAAGCCAGTATGGAGAGACCCTTGCAGCTTCGTTAACCGGGGCTCCGGCCAGTGCGGAAGGAGAAGGAAGACCGATTGATGAGATCAGAACCACAATGAATCCGATAGCAGCAATTATCATCCCCATGCCGATCTTTTTAGGCGTTGAGGGTTCAACACCTTTTTTTGCCAGCCAGGCAAATGCACCCATTACCGGGAATGTCAAAGCCACAATGAATACCGGGTTAAAGGATTGGAAAACTTCCGGAGATATTGAGTTCTGTGCACTGAATGGAGTTAACCATCTTCCCAGCAGAGTGGTGGGATCAAAGCCTGTCAGAACAAATGATGAGTACATTAGAGCGATAACCAGCATAGCACCGCCTGTGATCCTGACTTTGCCCTGAACATCCTTCCTTATAAGAAGGACAAGTCCGGCAATAGATCCAATTACTGCCAGCATTGAAGGCAGTGTAAAAAAGAGATTTGTGAAAGGATTAACCTGTTTCGCAGTGTAATCCCTTGCATAAAGTGTAAGAGTCAGTCCATTCTGGTGGAACGACATCCAGAAGAATACTACTACTATGAATACTAATACAAGTGCAATAATTCTTGCCATCTCTTCCTTTTTTGAGCTGAGTATTATCCACGTTATAAACCCTGCAAAGAGACCAAATGCAAAACCTGAGGTCCATCCGACATTTTTAATAAAATGGAGAGCATATGCAGTTGCTGCCATTGCTGCTGCTGCAATTAACAGAACCGATGGCTTGAAATCAACCTTTTCGGCAACCTCGGTAACCTTCTTTTCCTTATTGGGAAGAAGCTTATTGAAGAGTATGTAAACCAGAAGGGAAATGACCATAGCACCGGCGGCAATCCCAAAAGCATAATTATATCCTTTTGAGAAGACCTCCAGATAGCTCGATGCAAATCCTGAAAGATCTGTCACAGGACCGTTCAGACTGACCTTATCGGCCAGCTGTTGAAGAGTAGTTGTATCAGCAAGTGTACCGTTATTAAACTGGTGACATAATGATGGAATACTGCCATCATGCAGGAATCCATTTGTCTTCAGCCACCAGTTTCGCATACCTGTTGCAGCAAAAGGCGCAAAAAATGCACCAACATTTATTCCCATGTAAAAAATCATGAATGCAGAATCCCTGAACTTTGAATATTTAGGATCATCATACATCTGGCCAACAACTGCCTGCATGTTACCCTTGAACAATCCGTTGCCGAATGCTATTGTAAAAAGCCCGATAATTGTTATAGTCAGTGTCATACCGGGTACAGCCATAATTATATACCCGGAAAACATTATTATTATCCCGGAAAGTATAACCAGTTTATATTTCCTGGTGGCGTCAGCAATTATTCCACCTACCAGCGCAAGGGCATATATGCTGAAATAAAACCAGCTGTAAATGGTTCCGGCTTTTTCGGCTGAGAGCCCGAATTTGGCCTGGAGAAAGAGCACCAGGATAGCCATCATCGTATAAAATCCAAATCTTTCTCCCATATTAGAGAAAAAAGCCACCATTAATCCTTTGGGATGATTCTTAAGCATAGAGAATATTTATTAATTAATAACCAGGGTATTGAATAATCCAAAATCCATTAACCACAGAGGAAGCTAATGATGTTTGCAAACAAATATATTAAAAAAACATTCCATTGACAGATGAAGAGTGTAAATTTGCATAAAATGTAAATTTCATAATGAAGATATTCAGTTGTGGACAGATCAGGGAAATAGATGACTATACAATCAGGTATGAGCCGGTTGCTTCATCCGATCTGATGGAGAGAGCAGCAGGAATGCTTTTCAACTGGTATGTTTCCCGTTTTGACAGGTCTCACAGGATATTGATTTTTGCCGGCCCGGGAAATAATGGAGGAGACGGCCTTGCTCTTGCCCGTATGCTTTCGGTCAACAGGTATGATGTCGAACTTCATTATCTGCAGTTTACCGATAAGACATCACCAGACTGGGACAAAAACCGGCTTCGGCTCCAGGCGGAAACTGATGTAAGAGTGAATTATCTTAATAGTCCTGATAAGTTTCCGATTCCAGGACCAGGGGATATTATCATCGATGCGATTTTTGGTTCAGGACTTACCCGCTCTGTGGAAGGATTACCGGCTGAGGTTATTAAAGGGATAAATGGGGTTGATTGCATAAAGATTTCGGTAGATATTCCTTCCGGGTTATTCGGGGAAGATAACACCAGAAACAGCTCTGAAAATATAATCAGGGCAGATTACACCTTAAGCTTTCAGTTCCCCAAACTCTCATTCATGTTTGCAGAAAACTACCGTTACACAGGTGAATGGTCCATTTTACCCATTGGATTGCATGGTGATGCGATCAGAGATATCCCGACACCTTATAACATGATTGGGAAAGGTGATGTACTACCACTTATGAAAAAGCGAAAGAAATTTGATCATAAAGGAATTTTTGGTCACGGTTTACTTGTATCCGGATCCAAAGGAAAGACAGGTGCATCCATTTTAAGTGCAGGAGCGGCCCTGCGTTCAGGCATCGGCCTGCTGACCTGCCATATTCCATCCGGCGGAGCATCAGTTATCAATTGTTCCCTTCCTGAAGCAATGGTTAGCCATGATCCTTCTGCTGAATTCATATCAGATGTTGGAGATACCGAATTATTCAGCGCTGTTGGAGTAGGACCAGGCATAGGCACGAGCACTGAAACAGAAATGGCCTTGCATCAACTGCTTATTAAATGCAAAAAACCTGTTATTATTGATGCTGATGCACTAAATATTCTCTCGGTTAATAAGGATTGGCTCACTTTGTTGCCTGCCGGTACAATTCTCACTCCTCATCCAAAGGAGTTTGAGCGGCTGGCAGGCACAACTGAAAATGGATTTGCCAGGCTGGCACGACAGAGAGAATTCAGCGTGGAACATAAATGCATTGTTATTCTTAAAGGAGCATATACCTCAATAACCAACACCAAAGGAGAGGTGTTTTTCAATAGCACAGGGAATCCTGGTATGGCAACTGCCGGAAGTGGTGATGTACTTACAGGAATCTTATTATCTTTGCTTGCCCAGGGATATTTGCCGGAAAATGCTGCCATGCTTGGCGTTTTCCTGCATGGACTGGCTGGTGATATAGCAGCAGAAGAATCATGCTATGAATCAATTATTGCGTCAGATATAATTAATTGTATAGGTAAAGCGTTTAACAGTATACGTACAAACGAATCCTGAACATTGAATATCGAATGTTGAACATCGAACTTTGAACCTTGAACATTAAACTTTGAACCCTCAACTAAATGAACAGAATATGAAAACAATCTTCAGAATATCAATATATCTGGTATTAGCCTTAATGGTGACGTCATGTTCGTCAAGCAAGAAAATGGCTGATCCACAGCAGGTTATTCTTCCACTGTCGGATCCTAATGCGCTGAGGGAGGGAGGCATTGTATATGGTTTGCCCAGAACGGTATTCACATTTACTGTTGAATTTGAAAGAACTATAGAAAAACCAGGTCCATATGCCCGATATGCCGGTGAACTTCTTGGCCTTGAAAAAGTAATAACTGGAGAGAACGAATCATGGTCAATAGATGGCATTACGGTAACCTCTCATGATGAACTCGATCCATCTGAATTTTACATTATTGAAAGCAATTCCCTCTTCCAGACAAATGTGCTGGCACTTAAAAAGGAGGGCCTTATTCTTGACCTGAATCCGGTATCAATGAATTCTTCCGCGAATCTCCTTCACTCCAATGCACAGGATGTAAACCAGTTTCTAACCAGGGACCTTGGATCTGATGAATATTATATGGTTCAAAGCGACACGGCATATAAGAGGCTAAGCATAGACTCATCGTTTGTAAGGGTACCTTATGTTGTAGAAAAGAAAAAGAGGCTTACTGCCGATCAGCTGGCTGAACGGGCTGCAAAGAGGTTGATGGAGATGCGTGAAGGCAAACATCTTATTCTTACCGGGGAAGCAAATGTTTTTCCGCAGAGCGATGCAGCTATAATTGAAATGAACCGGCTGGAGAAAGAATATATGGAGCTGTTCACAGGAAAAACTATCAAACAGAAAGTTTCGTATACATATCATTACATCCCCAGCAAGGAGGGCGATAACAAACAAATTGTATTATTCCAGTTTTCGGAGCTCACAGGTCCCCTGACCGGCACTGGAAAGGGAGGCACTCCGGTTACCCTTGATATTGTACCTGAACAAAAGACAAAGGATCTTTCAATTATTAAAAAGCAGAAGAGTGAACCATCGGTTCAGACCTATGATAAACTTTATTACCGGGTTCCTGACATGGTTAACCTGAAAGTGAGCCAGGGATCTGAGGTGTACCTTAACTCCAGAAAACTGGTATTTCAGTTTGGTGAGGTGATTCAGCTGCCGGCGAATTATATCATCGGTAATTAGGATTGTTTAAAATCAATAGATCTTTCAGTATTATACTCAGGTGCCTGGTACAGGATTGGTCTGTTTTAGGGCAAAAGCTGCTAAAATCTTATTAACCACGGAGTTCCACGGAGTATCACGGAGAAGAACACGGAGTAAAACACATAATATAAATGATCGAATAAACCAGTCACTGATGACTCTGATTTACGGATAAGTTTATAATTGAATCCGTGATGTCCGGACATAACAGTGTTACTCTGTGATCCCGATGAAATCACAGTGTAACTCAGTGGTTAAAAATTTAAAAGGAATGCAGATAGGCGATGGTCACCTTGTCCTCCCTACTGGATCTTCCCCTTAAATCCCTTCTGAAACTCATCCCAGCTCTGTGTGTCATAGGCCTTGGTGGCGAAAAAGCTGAGGAGCATCTCCATCTCCTTGGGTGGTTTATAGCCCGGGACCGGAGCAACACCAAATTTCCCGTCTTTCTGAGTGAGAAAAACAACTGTCGGATATGATAACTGACCTTGCAAAAGCGCAACTGCGAGCTGATGCGCATTACCGGATTTTCCGTCATTTATGAATGTCTGACCAAGAAAAGTGACACTCTCTTTGCCTTCGGCATTAAATTTAACAGGGTAGAATTTATTATTCAGCAAGTCAGAGATAACTGAATTGGTGAAGGTATCCTTGTCCATTTTTTTACACCATCCGCACCAGTCGGTATAAGTATCAATAAATATAGGGCGGGGCGATTCCATATTAAGCTTTTCAGCTTCCTGAATTGTGTACCATTTAACAGCCGATCCCCCGGGCGTGGTGCTTGCCTGTGAACATGCTGAAACTGATAGGATTGTGAGAAATGCGAAAATAAAACCTGATTTCATCATAATATAATTTTGATTTTAAAGGTATGATGGAACCGCACATGTTGATAAAGTATGTTTAAAAGTATTTGTGTAATACAACATGTGGGTTTCATATTATTGTATTTTTTATGTTTCATTTTTAGTAGTTAGAAAGTTATGTGTCAAAATCAGTGCCAAAATAAACTAAAATCTTATTATATGCAGCATAAGGCGCTCTTTTTTACCTCTGAATAACTCAGTTGGCAGTTGGCAACAAACAGTTGGCAAATAAAATCAGTTGGCAGCAGGCAGTTGGCAGTTGGCAAAAGGCAGCAGGCAGAAGGCAGTTGGCAGTTGGCAAAAGTCAGCCTGAGGCTAAAAAAGTAATTGCCAACTGCATATTGCCATTTGCCAACTTAATTTCTACATTTACCGGCAAATTTTATCTAATCTTAATCTATGGAAACTGTAACAAATACTTTGCGTGACTCAAAGGTTGCACGATGGACTGCCCTTGCAGTTGTATCTTTCACAATGCTATGTGGCTATTACATGACTGATGTAATGGCTCCATTAAAACCAATGCTGGAGAAGGAACTTTTATGGAACAGCACTGAATATGGCTTCTTTACGAGTGCCTATGGCTGGTTCAATGTATTTCTTCTGATGCTTATTCTGGGGGGAATAATTCTTGATAAAAAAGGAGTGAGGTTCACAGGCAGGATGGCTACAATGACAATGGTTGCCGGCACTGCTCTTAAATTCTGGGCTATCTCAACCCATTCACTTGATGGAATGCATATCATTGGAATGAAGGCTCAGGTTGTAATCGCTGCGTTAGGGTACGCAATATTTGGTGTGGGTGTTGAAGTTGCCGGAATAACTGTTTCCAAAATAATTGTAAAGTGGTTTAAGGGTAAGGAGCTTGCCCTGGCTATGGGACTTGAAATGGCTTCGGCAAGGATGGGTACAGGCTTAGCCCTCTTTGCATCCTATCCCCTTGCAATTTGGTTAGGTGGTGTATCAAAACCAATATTTCTGGGATTGATCTTACTCTGCATCGGGTTGATTTCATTTTTTCTGTATACTATACAGGATAAAAAGCTTGATAAATCTGTAGCTGCGGAAGCTGCAATTTCCGGGAATGCTGAGGAGGAAGAATCATTTAAGATGGCCGATATCTGGTTCATAGTTAAAAACAAAGGCTGGTGGTATATTGCCATCCTTTGTGTACTCTTCTATTCGGCAGTATTCCCTTTTCTGAAATATGCCGCCGATCTTATGGTTAATAAATTCAATGTTAATCCACTGGTTGCAGGAAGTATCCCGGCCCTTTTGCCTTTTGGTACGATACTTCTTACACCATTTTTTGGAAATGTTTATGATCGCAAAGGAAAAGGTGCGAGCATAATGATAATCGGGGCAATTCTTTTAATTATCGTCCATACCTTATTTTCTATCCCTTTCCTGAACTTTAAGCCTGTTGCCATAGCTCTTATAATTATTCTGGGCATCGGATTTTCACTTGTTCCTTCTGCAATGTGGCCATCTGTTCCTAAAATAATTCCTGAAAAGCAACTCGGTACTGCTTATGCTCTTATTTTCTGGGTTCAGAACTGGGGGCTTATGGGTGTTCCTGCACTGATTGGCTGGGTACTCGATAAATATTGTATTACCGGGTACAAGGCTGATCGATGGCGTAAATGTTCCAACATATAATTATACCCTGCCTATGATAATCTTTACCTGCTTTCGGACTGCTGGCTCTTCTATTTGCATTTCTGCTCAAAGCCGAGGATAAAAAGAAAGGCTATGGTCTGCAGCTGCCAAATATTAAGAGTTAAATTTTAACATGATATTAACAACATTATGTCAGGTTAAGATAAAATTTTCTTTATTTTTGGAAAATATAACTAATTAAAATTAAAATAAGATGAAGAAAGTAATAATTGGATTATCAGCAGTTTTAATATCAGCATTTGTTATTGTTCTTGCAGTTAATGCACAGGATAAGCCGCAGGAGACAAAAAAATCCTGCACTGAAATGGCAAAGGATGGCTCAAAATGCCCTGCTGCCTCATCATCATGCAACAAGATGAAATACGGCGCTACTACTGAAGTAAAAGCATGCGATAAGGAAAAAGCCGGTTGTGAAGCCAAATGCAAGGAAGGAAAATGTGAACATGCTACTGCCAGTGCTTCAGGTGAAGCCAAAAAATGTTGCGAAACTGCAGACAAGTCAGGTTCCCTCAACTAATTTCCGATGATATCCGGTCTCAGGATTCATCATAGATAGGCTCTTTTGTATACGATGAGGCTGCCAGAAAGTCAATGATCTCGTGACGACTTGACTGGCAGCCTCTTTGTTTAATAAATCAAAATACAACACGATGTCGTCAAACGAATTTGAAAAGTCAAAAGTGTTCAGCTTCAATGAATCAGTCGATTATGCCGATGGTGGCATTGTAAGCAAAACGGTTCTGAAAAAGCAGACAGGAAATATTTCCCTTTTCTCGTTTGCGAAGGGGGAAGCATTAAGCGAACATACTGCCCCTTTTGATGCGCTTATCCAGGTGGTGGACGGAAAAGGGGAGATAACAATAGGAGGGAAGCCATTCCTGCTCGGAGCCGGAGAGAGCATCATAATGCCTGCAAATATTTCCCATGCTGTAAAGGCTGTTGAGAAATTCAAGATGGTGCTGACTATGATAAGGAGTAACTAGAACTGGTTAGAATACCCTGTTAAAGAAGAAATACATGAGTCCTCCGATGCAGGCACTCACTGGTATTGTAAGTATCCATGCCCAGAAGATCTTTGCAGTGACACCCCATTTTACAGCTGTTACACCCTTTCTTGCACCGATTCCGATAATTGCCCCTGTGATTGTATGAGTGGTGCTTACAGGAATACCAAAATGAGTTGCCCCGAATAATGTAAGGGCGCCTGCAGTTTCGGAACAAAATCCTTCGAAAGGTTTCACTTTAGTGATTTTTTGTCCCATTGTCTTTACAATTCTCCATCCGCCAAAAAGTGTTCCCAGCGCTATGGACGTCTGGCAGGAGAGGATTATCCATAGAGCTATAGGGTCATTCTTGGTTGCTAATCCTGATACGATCAATGCCGCCCAAATAATTCCCATTGATTTCTGTGCATCATTTCCCCCATGGCCTAAGCTTAGAGTAGATGAAGACAAAAGCTGAAGCCTTCGGAATATCCTGTCTACATTTGATGGTGTGAAATTGCGGAACAGGTATACTACAAGTGAGGAAATTGAATACGACAGAACCATTCCCATTATGGGTGCAATAAAAATAAAGAGGACTATTTTTATGAGTCCTGAAAAAATGATTGAAGTAATCCCCGAATGTGCAATCGCAGCGCCAACCAGTCCTCCAACAAGGGTATGTGAGGAACTTGAAGGAAGCCCCCACCACCATGTTAAGAGGTTCCAGGTAATGGCTGCAACAAGTGCAGCAGATATAACAGTCATATTCAATACATCAGGATCAACTATACCTTTTCCGATTGTATGAGCCACCTTTAACGGGAATACTGTAAATGCAATAAAATTGAAAAACGCAGCGATTACAACAGCAGCAAGAGGAGAGAGCACTTTTGTAGAGACGACAGTTGCAATCGAGTTTGCAGAATCATGAAAACCATTAAGGAAGTCAAAAACAAGAACCAGGGCGACTACTACATAAAGAATTGACATCTGTCTGATATTTTCGGCAGAATTTTAATCTGAAAGAGAAAATTGAAAATAAATTTACCGGAAATCACCACATATATTGGCAGTTACATTTCACACTAATTTATAAATCAATTAGTGCAAAATAGTAACATTGGAACAAAACTCAAAATGATTCGATCATTAAGTTTTAATCCCCGGCATTATTTTGAATAATAATCTTTTAAATACACAGGAGGAGAGTAGTTCCCTATGCCATCTTAATGAGTATCGCCTTGAGGGTATCGGTTACATCCTCTTCTTCATCAACGCATCTCTCAAGAATTTCGAGTATCTTGTTGTTCTTGAGCAATTCTTTTGTATTTTCCTCTTTCTCAAATAGTTCAGCAATACCGGCAAAGTAGAGCTCATCGGCAGTATGCTCTATCTCTTTGACCCTGTCGCATGCTTCAGTAATTTTTCTTTTGTTGGCAACCGGATCCTTCAGGCAATGAATAGCTGTCTCAATCTCTTTAGGCACCATCATAGATAAGATCAGCCATTTCTGCATATACAGGCATCAAGTTTTTTAGGTTTATAAAGACAGATTCTGCGACTGATACCGTTTATTGAATCCACAACATCATCAATATGTGCAGTAAGCTCATGAATATCTTCCCTGTCGAAAGGTGTAATGAAGGATTTGTTCAGCTGTTCATAGGTTTTATTGGTTATATCATCTCCGATATGCTCAACATCCTGAATTTCCTTATAAATCCTTTCATACTCATCCACAGTTGATAGTACTTGACATAAGCTCTTTAAGAAGTTAGTTGCCTTTACAAGGTTATGTGCATCACTTTCGAAAAGGGGAAAGAAGGAGTGATCTTTCGGTACAAAAAATTTGAGAAAGCTGTCAATATTCATAATTGTCTATATTTTGTTAATAGTGAAAGATTTAATTTAATTAAGGATTACAGTTAAGAAAGTGAATATATGACGAGCCTAACAATTGCTGATACAGGAATTGTAAGTATCCATGCCCAGAATATCTTGGTTGTAACACCCCATTTAACTGCAGATACACCTTTTCTTGCTCCTGCACCTATAATTGCACCTGTAATTGCATGAGTTGTACTTACAGGGATACCGAAATGTGTAGCGCCAAAAAGAGTCAATAGCACCAGCAGATTCTGCACAGAATCCTTCAAAAGGTTTTAGCTTGGTTATTTTCTGTCCCATTGTTTTTACTATCCTCCATCCTCCCAACAATGTGCCAAGTGCAATTGCAGCCTGGCACGAAAGTACAATCCATAAAGCAATCGGATCATTTTTTGTCGCAAGTCCAGAAACAATAAGAGCAACCCAGATTATACCCATTGATTTTTGTGCATCGTTTCCTCCATGTCCCAGGCTAAAAGCCGCTGCTGAAAGGAGCTGTAAGTCTTCTGAAATGTTTATCAACTGCCGACGGAGAGTGGTTTCTTGCCAGATAGATAACTACAGCAGATATCAGGAAGGACATTATCATACCCAGTATTGGCGCAATAAAGATAAAAATTACGATTTTGATTACTCCTGCCATTATTACTGAGTCGAACCGGAACTGGCAACTGCAGCTCCAACCAGTCCGCCAACAAGAGTATGTGATGAACTCGATGGTATTCCGTACCACCACGTAATCAGGTTCCATGTTATTGCAGCAAGAACAGCAGCAGCAATAACAGTCAGGTTTATAACATCAGGATTTATTACTCCTTTGCCAATCGTTGTGGCTACTTTAAGGGGGAATATAAGAAATGCAACGAAATTAAAGAAGGCTGCCATAACAACCGCTGCAAAAGGAGAAAGGACTTTTGTAGATACAACGGTTGCTATCGAATTGGCAGAATCATGGAAACCGTTTATAAAATCAAAGATCAAAACAAGTCCAATCAGAATGTATAAATATATCATAGTTAAATATTTAAGAGTGTCACTGAAATCTGACAGGTAATACTATTTTTGAAAAAAACATAACATTTCTTTTTTGATATGAATCATTGAGGGTCCGGTTTTGAGAATTCAAGTTAATATTAAAATCAGAGTCCTTACATTATGATCCTGTTACGTTTTTGTTACATTTTATAAGGAACGTTGGAATCAGTGGTAGTGCAATAATATCTATCATATCTTTAGACTGTAAAATTGTTTATATTGCCAAAAAATATTATTTTTATTGATTATTTTTAATATTCTAAAAACATTTGAAAATGAGCGACATACAAAATCTTGAGCCAAAAACGCTCTGGAATTATTTCCATGACATTACACAGATTCCCCATCCCTCCAAAAAAGAGAAAAAGATAGTTGAATATGTAATGGAGTTCGGAAAGAAACATAACCTCGAAACTATTAAAGATAAGGTTGGGAATGTAATTATCAGAAAACCTGCAACAAAAGGTTTTGAAAACAGGCAGGGGGTTATTTTCCAGACTCACCTCGATATGGTTCCCCAGAAGAACAATGACAAGAAGCACGACTTTGAGAAGGATCCAATCAAAACCATTATAGATGGGGAATGGGTAAGAGCTGATGGCACAACACTCGGATCGGATAATGGGATAGGAGTGGCAGCAACTCTTGCAGTTCTTGCTTCCGAAAATATTGCTCACGGACCCATTGAAGCTCTTTTTACAATAGATGAAGAGACAGGAATGACGGGAGTTTTCGGACTTAAAAAAGGAGTGCTTAAAGGGGATATACTTTTGAATCTTGACTCCGAGGATGAGAATGAGATTTGTGTCGGTTGTGCAGGCGGTATTGATGTCAGTGCAACAAAAGATTATGCTGAGGAAAAAACACCGAAAGGTTTTATTGCTTATAAAGTAGTAGCCTCAGGTCTGAAAGGAGGCCATTCAGGCGTTGATATTGCTCTCGGACGGGCAAATTCCAATAAGATAATGTTCAGATTCCTGATGCAGTCCGAATCTGATTTTGGCATCAGGCTTGCAGAAGCATTTGGCGGTAATCTCCGTAATGCTATACCGCGTGAATCATATTCTGTTGTACTTGTACCGGAGATAAGAGCGAAAGAATTTGAGAAATTTGTAAAGGGTTATGAAAAAATGTATAAGGCGGAATTCGCCGAAACAGAACCTGATCTGAAGTTTAAAGCGTTAAAAGTTGAATTGCCTGGCAAAAGTTATGAATAAGGACGACCAGTACAGGATAATCAGGGCTCTCTTTGCATGTCCTAACGGAGTTCAGCGGATGAGCCAGGCAATGAAAGGGCCTTGTTGAAACATCAAATAACATGGCAATTGTAAAATGTTCAGGCGGGAAATTTGAATGCCATAACCTTACCCGCAGTTCGGTTGACACTGCAAAGGAGGCAACAGCGTGGAAAATTGCTGCAGTATTTCATCTTATTGATGCTGAGGTCACACTTACCGGAGGTTATCCTGGCTGGAACCCAAACATGCAATCTGCTATTCTGAAGGTAATTACAGCCGTTTTCAAAAAAATGTTCGGTAAGGATCCTGATGTAAAAGCTATTCATGCTGGCCTTGAATGTGCAATAATCGGAGGTTCATATCCAAACCTTGATATGATCTCATTCGGTCCAACAATCAAATTTCCTCATTCTCCGGATGAGAAGGTTAATATCGCATCTGTTCAGAAATTCTGGGATTTTATAATTGAAACACTTAAACAGATTCCACTTAAAAAATAGGGTAAGAAATAGCACTCATTCTAAGAGATACAATCCGGATATTTTTTTAACCATTTCATATAGCAGAGATAAAGAAGAAACTTTTTTTCCAAAATAAGACAAAAGCTTTAAAATATTTATTAACCACGGATTTACACGGAGTTACACGGAGTAAAACACGGAGTAAATATCTCTTGCAAAATTGAATGGTTGAGTTACTGAATTAACAGTGCAACTCCGTGCCAACTCTGTGTAACCACCTGGTTAAGTGGAGAATTTACCTATAACTATTAATAATCTGTTGCTTTGAAAAGACTTGAGGGAAATGAATGAGGGCAAGAATGATGAAATTATTTATTTCAGATATTAAATTTATTGCACGCAGGCCTCTGCTTCTAACCGCTCTTCTTTCACCGGTTATTTTTACATTATTCCTGTTGTACCTGTTTCCATTTGTTTCAGGTTTAACAAGGCATGAGGATGCATTATCCTATGGAAGGTATTATTCTCTGACTGCTATAACCATGATCTCTGCTACTCCCTTATATTTACGGACTATTATTTTCTTTTGTTCACCTGAAGGAACATTATTCCATCAGTAGCCCGGGAACTGACTACCGCATCGCCGTAACTAAAAGCGTTCTTATCTCAAGGATGTCTATATCAGCAGTTCTGAGCTTCATCCTGGTCTTGCCGGTAATCTTCATTACCGGTGCAGTTTCAACCGAGGGTTGGTTAAGAAGTATATATGCCGCTTTTCTTCTGGCAATAACAGCACCATTCATTTTTATCTTTTCTGCAGGTTTTGCCAGTGACAGAAAAAGCTGGACATTACATTCCTTAATCTCCGTTATCTTTCTGATAGCCTTACCTTCAGGTTTGGTTCTCCACCATCCCTGGAACTATTTCCTTTTCTTTTCACCATTTTACTGGAGCGGCTGGGCATGGGTAATTGCCTCGCCTTCTGAGAGTATGGTGTATGGAATGATTTCGCTTGCCATCGCAGCAATAACTGGACTGGTATGTTTCCACCAAATATTCAGAAAAGCGGGGAGTGCCTGATTTACCTATCCTGTATATCTCGACATGTGAGCAAGAAAAAGGTCTTTTCTGTTCCTTGAGATGGGGACCTGTGCACCATCGGTCATCTCTATATAGCCACCATCATGGCGGACAAATTTCTTGACATAATCGAGATTTATAAGGTGAGAATTATGAGGACGGAAGAAGTTTCTGTCATTCAGAAGGTCCTGAAACTCCTTGAGATGCTTTGAAACAAGGATTTTACGTTTGTCTGTTATGAAAAACCATGAATAGCTTCTGTCAGCCTCAATCCGGATAATCTCTTTTGGATTCAGGTATTCCCTTCCGTCGGAGGTTGGAATTACCAGTCTTGTAGGATTTGCTGTACGGATATTCTCGAGGAGAGCCTCAAAGTTTTCACTTGTCGGATATGTGTTTGTGGAACGCTTATGAATCACCCTGTTAACTGCTTCAATGAACTCATTTATATTAATTGGTTTCAGGATATAATCGACCGCACTGAATTTTATCGCCTTGATGGCATAATGGTTGAAAGCAGTTATAAACACCACATCAAAATCCTTTTCAGGAAAGTGGGTAAGCAGGTCGAAACCGGTACCATTTGGCATTTCCACATCCAGGAAGACAAGTTCTGGTTTTATCTCCTTTATAAGGTTGACGCCGTCCTTCACATTGTGAGCTTTTCCTGTTACTTCCAGTCCGGGACAGTACTCTTCAATTATTGATGTGATGAAATCCACTGCATCTGGTTCATCATCAATGATTATTGTTATCAATTTACGCTTCATGACAGTATTGGGATTTGGATCTCAACTCGTGTTCCAGAAGGTTCCCCTTTCTCATTCATGAGGTCAGTGTATATTGTTTTTAAACTTGTTCCATATAGTGCATTGACAAGGTCAAGCCTTGATGAGACAATTTGTGTCCCGAGTGAATTATGGTTATTGTCACTCTTCTTTCTCCTTTCATAGGCTGCTTCCCGGCCAATACCATTGTCTTCGATCGTACACAGGATATATTCATTTTCAAGTTTCAGATCAATTCTTAATGATCCCTTGTTTTCACCCGGCATCAGCCCGTGACAGATAGAGTTCTCCACATAAGGTTGTATAAGCATGGTAGGCACTTTGTACAGAAGTGTATCAATCTCTTCATCAATATTAATTCTGTATTCAAATTTATCCTTAAACCTTATCATTTCCAACTCCAGGTAAAGATTTAATGCATCAAGCTCATCCCTGAGAGGGACTGAAGTGTGCTGGGAATTTTCCAGCACTTTTCTCATAAGGCTTGAAAATTTTGTAAGGTAATTGTTGGTAGCCAGCTTATCGTGCTGGTACATATAATATTGAATAGAGTTAAGAGTGTTAAAGATAAAGTGCGGATTCATCTGCTGCCTGAGGTTTGCCTGTGTGATCTCGGAGATCTTCCTGTTCATCTCGCTGATCCGGCGCTTTGCATTAATCTTTGCCCTGCTGAGGAGTAGCGCAAGTACTGCAACACTGAGAACGAATAATCCGATAGCTCCATATATCAGAAGCCTTTGATTATAAACTCTGAGATTCAGCAATTCAACCTCTTTATTGTGGCTGTCAGCCTCATATCTGATCCTTGCATCAGTAAGTCCCTCACTGCTTGATTTCTTAAGAAGGGAATCACTGAATTGATTGTAAAGAACATAATATTTGTAGGCGTTCGTGGTATCTCTCAATCCCAGATACATGTCACTCATATCCTTATATACCCATGAAAGATGAAAGATGTAATTGATTTTTTTCGCCTGCTCAATCGATTCCTTATAATATTTCAGTGATTTTTCGGGCTCACCCAGATCGCGGTAGATTGTGCCAAGGTTACCGAGTGCATTGATTGAGGTTGTTAAGATTTTTGCAGGAACACTATATTCGAGCGATTGATTATACCATTTAATGGCAGAATCAAATTCTTTTTCAAGGTAATAATTCCACCCCTGGTCAGTCATCGGCCAGGCAATATAAAGTGTGTCCTTTTTCAGCCGGGCAATCTCAATACATTTTCTGAGGAGTGAATCTGCACGCTTAAAATCTCTATCCTGTTCGATGTAGGTTTTTCCTAAATTTTGAAGGCCTATCATTATACTCAAAGTGTCATGTTCTTCATTAGCGGCGTTGATCAGATTGTTAAGCGAGTTTATTCGTTCCTTCAGATTGCCCAGATTGTCGTATACATCTGCCAGGTTAAGATGACATACCGGGATTAATTTTTTCATCTTGTTTTTTTCAGCAATGGCTATTGCACTCTCGAAATATGAGATGCTCTCCATATAAAACTTTGTTCGCCTGCTATAACTCCCCATGAAAATCATTGTCTTTGCGAGAATCTCCATTTCCCCGTTGCTTTTTGATTTTTTCATTGCCATTGTTGCTTCCTGCTGCGCACTGCGGAAGTCATTGGTAAGAAAAAAGTAATAAGCCCTGGCCAGATTCAGGGCTGATGGAAACTCAATGTTCTT
Source organism: uncultured Bacteroidales bacterium (assembly GCA_963782945.1). GTDB lineage: Bacteria > Bacteroidota > Bacteroidia > Bacteroidales > VadinHA17 > LD21. The sequence continues at coordinate 224,621 of CAWALO010000018.1, read as the reverse complement.
CTCAACGCATATTAATTCTGCGGTATCGATATTTGCTTTTACAATATTCAGATCTTTCAATTTTGATCCAAAATCCATGGCATTGCGGATATGCCTGTTGAGTTCTGAAGTATCTGATGCAGCATATGAATGCTTTCGGAAAATCTTTCCAGCAGAAGGAGTTGCAGATGAATGTATCACATTTGAAGAGCCAACGACAGCTATCAGGATAAGTATTTTGATATTCAAGGCTTTCATAATATATATATTGACTCTTATTAAACAATATATAAATCTATAAGCCTGAGAAAAATTTCTCCTTGTTGGTCTTGATTGAAACGGTACACTCAGGTTTATTGAACGCAAGTTAATATCATTTACCCGTAAATGCCAGTTTCAGTTTACGGATTGCAGCTTTGAGTTGACGGATGGTAACCGGTAATCAGTAATCAGTAATCAATAATCGGTAATCAGTAATCAATTATTGCCAAACCGAATACCGAATACTAGAGTTTTATCTCCACCAGGAGGTCATCCTTCATTACATTAGTATTGGCCTTGGCAGCAACCTTAACGATGATACCGTTTGCAGGGGATAATATTTCATTCTGCATTTTCATGGCCTCGAGAATTACCAATGGTTCGCCCCTCAGTACGGCTGCTCCTTCCCTTACCAGGACATCAATTATTTTCCCGGGCATCGGAGCTCTCACAAATTCCTGCTCAGCCTTTCCTTTCTTCGAATTCAGCACCTTCATTCTTTGAAGTGAAAATGGTGTCTCAACTGTGAAGATATAGCTGATATCATTAAACAGTATTTCGTACTTGTTCTGACGCGATCGTACTATCTCTACCGGATATTTCCGGTTTTTCCATAAAATATAGGTTCCGAACTTCTCATCGGACTTAAGTTTTACCTCGTAATTTCTCTTCCCGATTTTAATTGTCTCTTTAAGAGGAATGGAGAAGCTGTATTTCTTGTTTTCTGATGTAAGGGCATGCAGCTTTTTTATCGGAGTTTTTTCGTTTGTCATTACCCGTAGCCTTGTTTAAAATTGATTAATTCTCTTGTTTAGCAACCATGGACTCATCTCTTTTCCATGTTTAAAATCAATATTGATACTGTTGTCATTGAGGTTTTCCTCTACAAAAAGCTTGGTAGCAAGCCAGGCAGCCAGCATCTCTTCATACTCACTGTTAAAGTAATATTTCTCCAGATCCTTTTCAATAAAAGCAGTAGTAAAGCTGCCATCCTGGAATTTTGGATGCCGGATCAGCAAGCGGAAAAATGGGAGAGTGGTTTTAGTCCCTTTGATCCAAACCTTATCCAGGGCCATTTTTGTATGTTTGATTGCTTCTTTCCTGTCTTTCCCTTTAACGATCAGCTTAGCAATCATGGAGTCGTAGCTGGCAACAATGGAAGAGCCTGCCTGGACACCGGTGTCAACTCTGACACATGGATCAGATGGCATATTAAGACTTTCAATTTTACCCGGGTCGGGTGCAAATCCAGCCTGAACATCCTCTGCATTGATTCTGCATTCTATTGCCCATCCTTTCAGTTTGATATCTTCCTGCCTGTACTTTAATTTTTCATCGTTAGCTACCCTGATTTGCTGCTCAATAAGGTCTACGCCTGTAATTATTTCGGTAACAGGATGTTCAACCTGGATCCTGGTATTCATTTCCATGAAATAGAAATTCTTCTCAGAGTCAAGCAAAAATTCAACTGTACCGGCTGAATAATAGTTAACAGATTTTGCGATCTGAACTGCCATATCGCCCATTTTCTTTCTCAGTTTTTCATCCAGTGCACATGAAGGGGCTTCCTCCAACAGTTTCTGATGTTTTCTCTGAATGGAGCATTCCCTCTCTCCAAGATGGATTACATTTCCATGCTTATCACCGAGTATTTGAAATTCAATGTGTTTCGGATTTTCAATATATTTTTCTATAAATACGGAAGGATCTTTGAAAGCTACCTCTGCTTCCTTGCTGGCAATGATAAAATTCTTCTCCATCTCTTCCGATTTCCTTACTATCCTCATGCCTCTACCACCGCCGCCTGAGGCTGCTTTGATGATCACGGGATAACCTATTTTTTCCGCAACTTTAACAGCTTCTTCCTCATCAGCAATATTACCCTCACTCCCCATTGCCATTGGAATACCGCCTGTAAGGGCTATCTTCCTTGCAATTGTTTTGTTTCCCATTTTATATATTGCGTCGGGGGCAGGTCCAATGAAGATTATATTTTTGTCAAGACACTTCTGGGCAAAATATGCATTCTCTGCAAGAAAGCCGTATCCGGGATGAACAGAATCAGCGTTGGTTTTAAGGGCGATGGCAATGAGTTTTTCAATGTCAAGGAATACAGGTATATCTGAAACATCTTCTGAATTGTCATATATTACATCAGCAGATGAAAGGTACATTGCATTTGGTTCGGCGGCTGTTTTTACTGCAACGGTTTCAATATTCATCAATCTGGCTGTCTTCATTATCCTGACCGCTATTTCACCCCTGTTGGCGATTAATATTCTCTTAATCATTATTGTATAGATTAGTTTCAGTTGTTTACTTTAAGGTTCCGGGTTCTGGGTTCTGGGTTCCGGGTTCTAGTACATCGTAAAATTAACCAGCACCCAGCACCCAGCATCCTGAGCCCTGCGCCCTGAGCCCTGAGCCCTGCGCCCTGCGCCTACAACGGCATATTCCCATGCTTTCTTGCAGGTACCTTGACCCATTTATTGCTTAGTGCATCGAGTGCCGATAGTACTTTTTTCCTTGTCATTGCCGGATCTATAACCTCGTCAATATATCCGCTTTCATCAGCTATGAATGGATTTGCTATTTTATCCCTGTATTTTTTTACAAGTTCTTTCTTGAGATCTGCCGGATTGCTTGATTCGGCAAGCTCTTTTCTGTACAGAATGGCAACAGCTCCGTCCGGGCCCATTACTGCAATTTCTGCAGAGGGCCATGCAAAGCTGAAATCTCCGCCCAGAAATTTGCTGTTCATCACTATGAATGCGCCACCATAAGCTTTTCTTAATATGATCGTTATTTTGGGTACTGTGGCCTCGCTATAAGCAAAAAGTAGTTTTGCACCATGACGAATGATTCCTGCGTGCTCCTGATCAACACCAGGAAGAAATCCAGGGACATCCTCAAATGTGAGGATCGGTATATTGAATGCGTCACAAAACCTTATAAACCTTGCTCCCTTTACAGATGAATCAATATCGAGCACACCGGCCAGAACTTTTGGCTGGTTTGCCACAATACCGATTGTTTTGCCTCTCATTCTTCCAAAGCCGATAACGAGACTTGCTCCGAAAAGTTCAGATATTTCAAAAAAGCTGTTTCTGTCGACAACCTGGTTTATAACATCTTTAACATCATATGCCTTGTTGGGATCATCCGGAACGATATCCCTGAGTTTTTCATTATAATCGCTTATTGAACCGTCATCGGCAATCACCGGAGGGTTTTCAACATTATTTGAGGGGAGGTAGGAAAGAAATTTTTTAAGCGCAAGTATAGTGTTCTCCTCATCATCATAAATCATATTGGCAACTCCGCTTTTACGGGCATGGACTTCAGCACCGCCCAGACCTTCTGAGGTCACGTCTTCGTTCAACACCTCCTTAACAACATTCGGACCAGTCACAAACATGTAACTTGTGTGGCTGACCATGAATACGAAGTCGGTGAGAGCCGGAGAGTAAACAGCACCACCGGCTGCCGGCCCCATTATTACCGATATCTGGGGAATGATGCCTGATGAGCTGATGATATTTTGAAATATAGATGCATATCCGCTGAGACTCGCAACACCTTCCTGAATTCTTGCCCCTCCTGAATCCATCATTCCTATGATTGGTGCACCCATTTTCAGTGCCATCTCCTGGATCTTTGTTATCTTTTTGGAATGCACCAGGCCAAGAGATCCTCCCATTATTGTAAAGTCCTGAGCATAGGCAAATATCAAACGGCCATTTATTTTGCCATGACCAACAATAACTCCGTCGCCATATGTCCTGTCAACTTTCCCAAACTCAACAGGCTGGCTTGCAGGAGTAACGAAAGCATCAATTTCTTCAAAAGTTCCTGAATCAAAAAGCAGGTTAATTCTTTCGTGTGCAGTTAGTTTACCTTTGGAGTGCTGTTTCTCGGCATTTTTAGAGCTATATTGTTTTTTTAATGCCTCCTGGCGGTCAAGAAAGGCTTTGAAGTTTTTTCCTGATAAATCCATACCCTATTTATTTAACAGTGTCAAAAGTAGTCAATATCGGATTAATTCCAAAAATCCATTCGACCGTAATTGAAGGAATAATCCTAAACTTATGAATAACAGATATAAAGCCAGTGCAAAATATCGAACGTGATTAAAATCAATCATTCGCCTGAAGTATTATCAATGCTATTCAGGTTTGAATAGCCCATCCGCATTGGATCCGAGCATGCCAGCTTTAAGCATAATGTCACTTGCCCTCTTAAGGTTCCTGATCATCCTGTCGTCTATTACAGGGTAATGATGCATTGCTTCCAGCCTGTCACCAATATATTCAAGATCTTCATCGGTAGTTGCCCATTGTCTTTTATTATATATTGTAAGATCAAGAGGCCGGGAGTAGGAGCGAAGAGATTTGTCTCCGTTGAGGTTGAAATAAAAATCGAAGTATGACATTACAAGTTCCCGCAATGACCGGTAAACGGGCTCCCTGTATCTTAATGAGGTAAAGTTGGATTTGGCAACAGCTCCCCAGTGGCCATGTTCCATGAATACTGCAATAACATGATCATCATCATTAAAAGATTTCATGTCGACTATCAATGGCCTGTAGCCTGTAAATTCAAGTACAGATGCAGCAAACAGGGCTCCTTCAAAGCAATGGGCTGATCTTTTTTTTATAACCCACCTTGGCGATCTGCATTCATAATTCGGATTATAATCAATAGAATCCAGGAATCCCTGGATCTTGTCGGGATCGGAGAGGGTCTTGAGGAACCTCATTTCGTCTGCTGTCCAATCCATGTTTGACTACCCCCCAACCCCCTGCACCAACTCCCCGATAATCCTCTGCATCTCCCCGTACTGCTCCTCCATGCTCATAACAAGTTTTAGCTGAGCCCTTGTTCTCTGAAGGTTATGAAACTCATGGTGGATCTTGAAATAATTATCACCATCTATATAATCTGTGAGGAAGCGCACGCCAATTGTATATGTTATAAGCTTTGGCGCGAAGGCGAGATACTCTTTTTCAACCTGGTTTAATGTGCTTCCTGTTTCAGAAAGATAACCTTTTGCATATGCCCTGAAAAGGTTAATATCCATTTTTACTTTTGAAAGCTCTTTTTCATCTTCGGCAGCAGTATTGGTGACAGTTCTTATGGCATCTCCAAAATCATAATGAACGTAACCTGGCATTACAGTATCCAGATCTATAACACATAATGCCTTATCATTTTCATCGAGCAGTATGTTGTTGAATTTTGTGTCGTTATGTGTAATCCTGAGAGGAATTTTACCCGCTCTTCCCAGTTTTAGGATTGTTTTCATCTCCTCACCCCTTTTCAGATACTGGGATATTTCCTCGGTGAGTTCTGCAACCCGTCCAACAGGATTTTGCTTAATTGTCTTTTCCAGGATATCCAGTCTGTTTTCGATATCGTGAAAGCGGGGAATTGTTTCGTTAAGCGGTTCTCCGGGCATATCTGCAAGCATAGCCTGAAAACGCCCGATTGCTTTACCGCCCTCAAATGCTTTGTCGGGATTGTCGACAATATTGTAAGATCGATGATTGGAAATGAAAATGTACATTCTCCAGTAATTTCCATCCTTATCAATAATCCAGCTTTTACCATCGAGTGATGGAATAAGCATAAGACATTCCCGCTTGATATTTGAACCCGGTACAGCTTTAAGCTTGTTGCTCAGATGAATAGTAACCCTTTCTATATTTTCCTGCAGAGCGGGAATATTTTTAAAAATCTTATTGTTAAGCCGTTGCAAAATGTAATTGTCCTTGTCCGTCTCCTTTGTCTCAACCCTGAATGTATCATGAATATGGCCGCTGCCATAAGGTTCTCCTGTCAGGTAGGATCCGTCAGCAGTAAATTGTTCAAATATTTCTTTCAGATCGTATTTCATCTTTATCTTCCTGCTTTATGGCCGAAAAAGGCATAATACATTATTATAAGGTAAGCCGGTACGCAAAGCCAGTAAGCACTCTGTGTGGAAAATGAGACCGCCAGCTTGCCATAAAGAAGTGGTAGCAGAGCCCCTCCGGCAATTGCCATTACCATAAGTGCAGATCCTGTTTTTGTGAACCTTCCAAGTCCTGCCAGAGTAAGGGGCCACATTGCAGGCCAGACAAGTGCATTTGCCAGACCCAGCAAGGCTACAAATAAAACTGTGACAGGTAATACAAGCACTATTGATTTAAGTGTCATAATATCAATGAATGGTATAGTGAAAACAATATGAGATGGTGTAAAAATCGCTCCCAGCGAGAAGAGGACACCAAGTATGGCGGATGCTTTCAATGCTGTTACCTGGCTGAAATACCTTGGTATAAAGATAATTCCGCTGGTATAGCCAATGATCATGCCTAACAGGGTGAGAGAGGTAAAGTATTTTGCTGATTCCATTCCAATACCGATTGTCTGGCCATATCTGATAATACTGTCGCCGGCTATTACCTCAACACCAACATAGAAGAACAGAGCAATAACGCCCAGAATGAGGTGAGGGAACTGCCATACGCTCGTCTTTTTGGAGTTTGATTCACTGCTTGTAGCATCCTCGGCATCAGTGTCAACTTCAGGAAGATGTGCAAACTTGAGTAACAATCCAAGCAATACCAGTGCAATGGTCATTACAATATAAGGCATTATAACCCTGCTGGCCAGTTCATCGAGTAAAGCGACACGGGTTACTGCGTCTGCTGCCTGGGCAAGCTTTTCTTCCAATATATGTGAGTCTTTAAGGATAATGCTGGCAAGAATGATAGGGGCAATGGCACCGGCAAACTTATTTGCAATACCCATGATACTCATCCTCTTGGCCGCACTTTCAGGCGGGCCTATTATTGTTATGTAAGGATTGGATGCGGTCTGAAGCATAGCCATTCCTGCACCCTCTACAAATAATCCCAGGAGAAACAGGCTGAAAGTCCTTGTCATAGCTGCAGGAATAAAAATCAAAGCTCCGGCAGCCATGATCCATAGTCCGATTGACATCCCATTCTTGAACCCTGTTTTTTTTAATAAGGCGGAAGAGGGCAAAGCCATTACCAGATATGAGACATAGAATGCAAAAGTTACAAAATAGGCTTCGAAGTCGTTTAATTCACATGCTGTTCTCAAAAAAGGTATCAAGATGCCATTGAGCCAGGTAACGAACCCGAACAGGAAAAAAAACAGGCCGATTATAGTTATTGAAAAAATATAATCCTTTCTGCTGATAGCGGCTGAAGAACTGGTAGTAGTCATAATCTGCTAATTAAGGAGTTTAAGTTAAGCTTGAAGCGTTCAAAACTAATCTTTTTATCTGATTGAACCAAAAAAATAATTATTTGTTTTTTTAGTTCAAAAGTTATAGAACTGACCATGATTTATTTAAATTTGTTCCTGTTAAGCGGTTAATTAAGTAAACATGCCTGAAAATAAAAAGATATCCCGGGATACAATAGAGGAGACTGGCAAAGTATTTGAAAAGTTTGGACTTACACCCATGCAGGGAAGGATATTAGCCTTTTTTACCCTAAGCGATCCTCCGGAAAAAACATTTGATGAACTGGTTGGCTACTTTGAAGCAAGCAAGAGTTCTGTCAGCAATTCGCTGAATTATCTGCTGCAAAATCGAGTAATTGACTATAAGACTTTTGCATCTGACAGAAAGAGATACTTCTTCTTAACCGATTCTTTTTTCAGAGTCTATTTCAGGAGAGTACTGGAAAATGTTTCGGAGTTGAAAGTCTGTGCTTACAGAACAGTATCGATGCGTACGCCAGAATATCCTGCGACAAATGAAAAGATTCTCAAATGGATTGAAGATGCAAACAGATTCCAGGAATCGCTTGAGAATACCCTGGCAGCATTAAGTAATGAATCTGCAGGCAAATCCTTATTGTCTTAATCCGGCTGTTCTTTTTCTGATATCCTGCGTGAAACGGAGCCAAGGTATCCTCCATGGTGACGCTTCGAATAATCAGCGGCATTAAATCCTATTTTTTCCATCATAAGAACGACAAGGGCATCACCTATAACTGTCATAACTGTAGTTGAGGTAGTAGGAGTGAGCCCAAGCGGGCAAACTTCAGCCGGGGCACCTGTCAGAATATAACAGTCGGCCTTTTGAGCCAGCGGACTGTTCTCATTACCTGTAATAACAATAACAGGTATATGCGGAAAGAGATTGTCTTTGAGATCAATAAGTTCAATAATCTCTCTTGTTTTTCCGGAATTGGAAATAGCAAGTAAGACATCATTCTCCTGTAGAATACCGAGGTCACCATGCTGTGCCTCACTTGGATGCAGATAAGCAGCAGGTGTGCCGGTAGAACTGAAAGTTGTGGCAATATTATGGGCAATCTGACCGGCTTTACCCATACCGCTTAAAACAAGCTTGCCATTTTTTCCGTGAACATGTGCATGTATTATCCTTATTGCCTTACCGAAACTATCTGTTAAAGGAATATTTTTGATAGCAGATGCTTCATTATTAAATATTTTCCTGATCTTTTCTATCATAGAAACCACATAAATGTCTCAAAAATAAACTCATGCCAAAGGTATTAAAAATAATTTCCGGCAAGTATGAAGTTTATTTTTTATCCTGCTTTTATTATATCTTTTAAAAACTATTTTTGTACAGCAGCATCATCTGATAAGAAATGTTCAACCACTCAGCAGCCATTGGAATTGACATAGGTCGTTATACAATCAAAATTGCGGTTGTAAAAATCCACGGAGAAATTATTGCTGTTAAGTCATACCCACTTGTACAGAATCAGACAAGCGATTATCTTATTGACAAAATCCTTGAAGCTATAAGGGATATAAGGCTGGCTGTGGCAGCTCAAGGCGTTAATCCTATTTGTATAGGAACATCTGCCAAGGGTTTTATTGATCATAAGTCAGGCATTATCCTGGGCCCTGATCAGGGTATTAAAGGCTGGATAAATATTCCTTATGCAAAGATTGTAAAACAGGAAACCGGATTGCCTGCTTATGTAGACAATGATGCCAATATGATGACAATAGCGGAGCACCGGTTTGGAGCTGCGCAGGGCTTCAGGAATATTGTGTTTGTGGCCCTTCGCACTGGTATCGGAGGCGGTATAATTATAAATGACAAACTTTACAGGGGAGCCAATAATGCTGCCGGAGAGATTGGTCAGATGATTATTAATTATGACAAGGGACAGAGTGACAAAGGTATCATAGGCTCCTGGGAGCATTTTGCATCCGCATCTGCAGTTGTTAGACAGTATAAGGAGCTGACAGGAACAAAAACCAGTAAAAAGGCGAAAGCTATTTCCTGCAAGGATATTTTTGAGTTAAGTTACGAATGTTCCCCTGAGGCACTGCGAGTGGTTAAGGAAAATTCAGCAATGGTTGGAATCGGACTCGCAAACCTGATAACAATTTTTGCTCCTGAGATGATAGTTCTTGGAGGCGGAATGTCAGAGGCTAATGATAGTTATATTTCTATGGTCAGAGAGAGCGCATATTCCAGCTCACTTGAAAACTGCAGGTCTGAACTGAGGATCGAAAGGGCACAACTGGGAGCTTCCGGATCATTGCTTGGAAGCGCGTATTGGAGCATGACCAGTCTGGCTGGTCAGAATATCTGAATTATTTAAAACTTATACATAATACCGAACCTGGGATGGGAATTAAAACTCAAACAACCATAAAGGAACTGCCGGGACAAAGTTCTCAGGCATATGTAATTGCTACAACATTTTTAACACTTTTTGCCATAGTGGGATTCGCCTACTATGGATTGCCATTCTTTTTTGATTTTATTACAAAAGAGTATGGGTGGTCAAGAACTGTAGTTACATCAGGAAATGCAATGGGAAAATTACTTGTTGGACCTTTGTTTGGTTTTATTGCCGGATGGTTAATTGACAAGTATGGTCCACGGAAATTAATGATGTCGGGAATCTTAATGATGGGAATTGCTCTCATCGGATTAAGTTTTGCTGATTCTCTGGGCCTGTTTTACCTGTTTTATATTTTTAATGCTCTTGGTTATGTCTGCGGTGGTCCTTTACCTTGCCAGGTATTGATATCAAGCAGGTTTGATAAAAACCGCGGCAAAGCTATGGGTATCGCTTATCTTGGAATAGGCACCGGAGGCGCCGTGGTACCTTTAATTGCAGCAGCTCTGGAAAAACATTATGGCTGGCATAATTCCCTGGCTGGGTTGGGAGTTATTTCCGTGATTATTGCATTTCCACTGGTTTATTTTCTCAGGGGATCTTCTTTTAAAGAACGCCAATCAGGCAGAAACGAAGTTGCAGTTCCAATAAAAGCGATTCTTACAAACCGGAACTTTTATCTGTTAGGTATTGGAAGCATGTGTGCAATTGGGGCAGTTGGCGGAATAAACCAGCATCTGAAGCTCTATCTTCGTGACCTTAACTTTACCCAGGTACAGGCAGCACATGTAATTTCTCTTGTACTCTTATCAAGTCTTGCAGGCAGGGTGCTGATGGGATGGCTTGCCGATTTAATCCGCCGGAAATATGTAATGATCCTCATCTATTTGATCGTAGCCTCAGCAATACCCTTATTACTAATACCTGATTTCCCCGGTCGTATCTATATCTTCGCAGTTATTTTTGGAATAGGACTGGGTGGTGACTATATGATCATTCCCCTGATGGCAGGAGATCTGTTTGGAGTAAGGGCCCTTGGCAGGACAATGGGGATCATTCTTGTAGCTGATGGTGTTGCTGAATCAACCTTCCCTATGCTCCTGGGTGCTTTGTACAATGATGTTACAAAAAGCTATTCAGTTGGCTTTATAGTGCTTATTTGCGTGGCTCTCGCCGGTGCAGTAATTGTTTCATTTTTACCAAAACAAGGCAAAGTGATCAGTGAAGAAGTCGAAATCCATTGATTTAAATCGTACTACTATTTGCTCTCTTCTCTACGCTCTACGTTTTACGCTCAGGCCCTGATAATGTTTATCTACTTGTCAAATTGGGTCATGTTTAACATCGGATCAAGCCGTGAATTTGAATTGCGCAACTCATCCCATCCCATTCTTTCTCCGGATATTGCTGCCTCCCTTCCGAGTATAGCGGTGAGCGTTGATTCTGCTCCTGACCGGGTTTCATTAAGGTAGTTTCCTGTTTCTATGCTTTTGATAAAGGCAATCTCCTTATTTGCGTCTGCATCCTCCAGGGATGAAAGAAATGCTCCTGCTCTTCTCTGCTCCTCTGTCGGCTTTGAATCTGCACATCTCGGAACACCTGAATCCCATGGATTGTCACCGCTTATAAAAACGCCACCTGCATAGTGTGCTTCAGCCGTGCCCTTTGTTCCAATGAATTTGGCGCATACATCTCCGAAATGATTTCCGAACTGCGTTGTCAGCACACTTACGTTAATTCCGGGATACTGATACATGATCTGAAAATGTTTCCAGGTATCGCCGAATTTATGGGATTCATCCTTTCCACCGGTTCCAATAGCACTTACCGGAAGTTTTTGAAGCGCCCAGTTGCAGACATCAATCATATGTATGGCCTGGTCGAGCATAACACCGCCTGACAATGCATGAAAATTGTATTGATTCCGGATCCTGGCTTCATCATACGAAAGTCCGGTGATATTGCCGACAGCAGATTCTGTGGCAAGATAACATAAATGTACGTTCAGGATCTCACCGAGATCCCCTCGCTGGATCCTTTTAACCATTTCCACATACGGAGTCGCATATCTTATCTGGAAACCAATAACTATGCTAAGCTTTCCGTTAACCAGGTTACCGACATGTTCAATCTTCCGGCATCCTGCCACATCAGGAGATGCAGGTTTTTCACAGTAGATGTGTTTTCCTGCCATAGCGGCAGCTTCAAGGAAATCGGCATGGGTATAAGCGGGGGAAGAGATCTGTACAGCATCTACATCTTTATTTTCAAGCAGCTGCATATAAGCTTTGGATCCAACATATGTCTTCGATTTATCGATTGCAGGAAATCCCTTTTTTAAATTCTGTTCATCGAGAAGTTTTTTTGCCCCATTCAGTTTATCACTGAAAAGATCTGCCATCGCAATTATACTGATATTGGCCTGGTCCGACATTGATTTAATGACAGATGGGCCTCTGGATCCGCAACCTATGAGTCCCATTCTTATTGCGGAATTGGCTTTGGTACCGAATGCTGTTGCCGGACTAATTATTGTTACAGCTGAAATCGCAGCTGTACTTTGTATAAAATCCCTTCTTTTCATATGGTTTGATTTAAAATATATTTTAAGCTGTCTGGTTATTTATGATGTACCCGAACCTGAGGAGCGGTCAGCTTTAAAGATTATTTCATGTGAGACAAGAGCGTCTGCCAGACTTGTAAGGGGCATATCCCTTCCATTGTCAAGTGCAGTGAAGAATGCTTCAAACTGATTCTGGTATGGGTGATCCGACACGTCTCCGGAATCAAGCATTTTCATAGAGAGCTCACTCCATTTGCCTTTGTTCAGACCTCCGAGGCGTGTTGAATAAAATTTATTGTCAAGAAGGCTTCCTTCACTTCCAACCAGGTGTATATGAAAATAGTAAGGCTGCAGACAATCGATTACTGATGCTACCTTTCCTATCCGGCCATCACTGAACTTTAGAAGAGTTACGGATGTTGTGGGGTATTCATATCTTGCAAAATCTGGATTTACCGAAGAAGTTGAATAACTGCTGACTGTATCTATTTCATTGCCCATGAAAAGCAAGAGAGCATCGAGTGCATGACAGCCTGCAGATAATAGGCTGCTGCCGGCTGCATCTTTTTTGACGTTCCAGCGGAACTGACCATACCATGGGCCAATTCCGTGATAATAATCCACCTCGCCATAATGGATCTGTCCGAGCAGTCCCTGGTCGATAATGGCTTTGATTGTGATGAGCTGGCTGGAATACCGGCACTCAAAACAGACACATGTTTTCACTCCTGCCTTTTCTACAGCTTCTTTAACCGAAAGACAATCACCCCATGTCAGGGCTACAGGCTTTTCGATAATGAGATGTTTCCCGGCTGCGGCAGCCATGACAGCCTCTTTTGCATGTTCGGCAGGATAACTGCATATGGATACCACGTCCAGGTCAGGATCTGCCAGCATTTCAGAAAGATCTGTATAGCATTTGATTTTTCCTCCATGCCGTGAGCTGATCTCATTGCCATCGAGCTCCCTTGAAGAGCAAAGCGCAGTTACCTGAGCCTGTGAGGTTTTGTTTATAGCTTCAATATGGGCACCTGCGGCCCAACTGTAACCAATGATACCAACATTATATTTTTTCATGCCTGCTTTTGTTAGAGTTCGACACTTAAATTTAGAATATGTGAAAAATAAACGAAAGGAAGGGTCATAATGATGCAATAATTTTCTCCAGGTAATTTTTTGTTCTTATTATATATTCCCTGTTCTGTTCTCCCAGTTCATATTCTATAGTAATATGGCCCGTATAACCTCTGTTCTTAAGGAACGAGAAAACTGCAGGAAAATTGACTTCACCAGTCGGGATTGGAACTTCTTTTCCAAGTTCTGTCGGATTTACGGGATACATCCCGTCTTTTGCATGCAGAGCTTTTACATATTTTCCGATCACCTTCAGACCGTCAACAGGATTTGACTTTCCATACATCACAAGGTTCGCAGTATCGTAGTTTACAAAAAGATTTCCGGTTCCGATATCTGTTATCGCCCTTAAAAGGGTTACAGGCGTCTCCTGTCCAGTTTCGAAATAGATGTCAATTCCCTGGTTTTTGGCATATTCTCCCAGGGGCTTCATGGTCTCAATGAATTCTTTATAAAGAATATCAGCAGGATCTTCGGGGATAAATCCAAAGTGCGCATGAACGGCAGGGATCCCGGCAGCCTTGCAGAATTCAATTCCCTGTCTCAGCCGCTCAACGCGTGCTTTTCTGTTCTCGCGAGGCACAAGACCAATTGTTGAAGGACCTTCTGTGAAATTCCATATGTATGTGCCCGGACCCATACAGATAAGTGAGGTAGGAAGTAAATTGTATTTTTCCAGGGAATCTGAAAGCCTTTTTGCCAGTTGGCTGGAATAACTGTCAATACTTAGCTGGCAGGTAGAGAAACCGAGATCCTTTACAATTTTAAGATCTTCCTCAGGGTTGTTGGCCGCAGAAATAACTCCCAGACAGGAAATTTGTCCTTTTCTCCTCCCTCTTTGTCTCTTTCTCTTCTTCATATGCCGATAATACCCCCGGGATTGCAGCTAATATAGCTGAGGAATAGAAGAATCTTCTTCGGTTAATTTTTGTCATTTCAGTAATGATTATATGTCATGATAAGCAGGCCTGTTTTTCACAAGACTAATTATCAAATATACTTTTTTAAATTCATTTTAACATGAAGGACACAAAGTGCCACACAAATGCCACAAAGTATACTATTCCCGCAACCTGTATCAAGTATGAGGGACATCTTTATTACTGGTTTATAACGTCACCTTCAGTGATCATTGTGACCTGTACCCTTGAGCTGACGCCCTCAGTGCCCTTGCATTTGAAAGAGATCTCATTTTTACCATTTTTGATAACCGGGATATAACCTTCAGTTTTCACATCATTTAAAAATTCACCTTTGGGGCCATATAACCTGCAGTCCTCCGGCGAATTGAATTCAAGATACATTCCTGATTCCATCTTTACTTTAAATATGAGTTTCTGCTCTCCGACAGATATTTCAGGATCAATTAAAGTTATGGGAACCAGAGGCAGGGCCTTGATTGTGCCAATCAGACAGTTTACTTCTTTCCCTGCCGGAAGGTTATTATACCAGAGCTGAATCTTGTCGACTTTGTTAAACTGCACAGTGTGCCGAAACGAATCATATACATAAAAGCCGGAATCAGGCCAGATATAGTTACTGAATTCGGATGATTCGATCTCAACCAGTTCAAAATATTTCCAACCTGCGAAATCAATTTTAACAAAGTGATCTCCGCGTGCACCGCTTGAGAGATGTTTTGGACTTTCAATCCTGAAATTTAGAAGCTCTCCATTCCCGTCACCTTTTACCCAGACTCCAAGAGCCTGATTTTTATTAATATCCAGCCATGGGTCAAATTTTTTAACCATTTTTATATACGATCCTTCCCGGGGGGAAGCTTCACCCGCTTTGGCAAAGAAGAGGCCTGATTTCCCTGATCCAGCTGATTTTTCCGATGAAGGCCTGATGCCTCCTGAAATATCTTTAGCGTATCCTTCAGCTATGAATTCTTCGGGTCTGGAGAAATCGGTCAGCTCTACATTTGCAGGATCATTGAATTGCTTTACAGACATCAGGGCTTCAATTCTGAGCCTTGCTGGCTGTGCCCTGAATTCATTTGTGATCTCCCACTGTGAAGAGGTATGATCGAGCCCGGCAACTTTATGCTTCTGATATGAAACAGGTTTAAACCTCCATATACTATCAGCTCCGGTTACGAGTCTGAATTCTTTTCCCGGCTGGCGGAGAAGTGTGCGTATACTGTCACTGAAGTAGTTCCTGTGCCTTAATTCTTCATACTCTTTTATTATGGGTATTAATCGTTTGAACCCTGGATTCTCATCAAGAGTTTTCTTATCGACTCCTCCCAGCATTGACATGCCGGCATTATTCCCGATCATCTTACAGCAGAGATATTCTATATCATCCGTAAAAGTAGGTTCCACCTGTGGGGGATTCCATGTCTGGTTTCCCCACCAGCCTAAGTGCAGTGGCAGAAGAAGACCTCCGTTCTCTAATGCAGCATACTTGTTGATCAGGGGAGTATGTCCTCGCCATAATCCATGTTCATACTCATTCGACTTTATTTCCGGAGGCAGGAAAAGACGTCCCGATTTAATTGCAGCAGAGTGAATATCCTCAAAGCGTTTATATCCTCTTACCGGTCTGTCCCATGCCTGCCACCTTGAACGGTAGTGCCACCAGTGATGAGACATGGAGCTCATCTCCATGCCAACAGGATGTTTCAACTGTTTTGCTACCTCGAAAATGAATTTTGTGCCATAGTACCAGAAATTTTCCTCACCGGCAAGGATATCACTGCCGTCAATTGCATCGAAATATATACCATCAAACCCGCTTTCATTTATTATTTCAGCTGTCCGGCGTGCTATCTCTCTAAACAGTTCAGTTTCGGCGCCGGGAACAAATCTTCCGAACATCTCCCTCAGGTGATATGCCTTATCGCCGGCATTATGCCCTGAATCTTTTGTTCCAACAGCTCCCCGCTTGCATCCTGTAAACTTGTAGGGAGCGGAATGTGTCACACCGCTGAATTCAATAATCTCGCCGCCAATCCTCAGTGAAAGGCTATTCCTGACAAAAAAACCGGTTATTGTTGAGATATTTTCAGTTGACTCATTGACAAATATTTCAGTATCACCTGCCTTAATGGGTTTAGACAGTGTAAAGGAGCTGAAATAACCAAGGTCTTCGCTGGGGACAGGTGTAACATATTTTGTATTCTTATCGATAAAAAATGCGTATGTGTGAAATATTGATGATATCCCAGCCTGATGGAGCCTGTCGTTTATTTTTTTATATGTTTGCCAGCCTTCGGGCCATTTCTCACGGTTTAGCTCAAAGTCTCCGAATCTGAAGAAATCTCCGCCGCCATGATTGTCGATCTGGTTAAAACCCAGGCTCCGGCACATTGCTATCCATTCATCGACAGTCTGCTCTGTCAGTGTTCCAAAGTTCATCAGGTATGAACCATACCCTTCTTTCTGCATAAGTGCCCAGGCGCCTCCCTTGTCTGAATGCGGAATATCAGGAGAATTAGTCATAACAGTGCGGATAACGGGAAGAATTTGTTTCTGAGGCACTCCAATAAGAGTTACTTCAGCCTTTGTTATTCCAAAGTGTTTGTAACAGGTGGCCCGGAGGTTACTCTGAAGTGCAGGAAGTTCCCGTACCCTTGTGAACAGATTCATTGAAAGAGCACAGCCTGCAAAAGGTTCAAAAGGCATACCCTCAAGAGTAAGGGGGATGTTTATGAAGGTCAATTCATCGGCCTGACCATCAACTGATTCTACCTTGAGGGAGACATAATCCTTTGCTTTGCCGACCCTTAAGCCTATTGTCGTACCTGTATCGCCGAATTTGAACTTTAACAGGCTTCCTTTAAGTGATACATCCGTTACATTGTACACTTTCTCCGCAAAGGTCAGCGTTGCGCACCAGGAGACGGAGTCTTTATTCAGGTAGTCTGTGCCTGTTAATTTGTCAATGAAATGCAGGTTTTTTCCATCTTTTGAGATCTCATACCGGAAATGGCGGTTTTCAATAATTACGATATCTTTTTGAAAAGTTGAACATTGTATAAGTATAGAGCAGCCAAGGAGAATTATCAGAATCTTTGAACTGGTGTTTGAAGATGATTTCAGTTTCATTGTTTGATCAGGTAATTGATAATAAAGTAAAATATTATCTTCAGAACGTTTAGGGACACGCCATGGCGTGTCCCTGCGTATAATATCATTTTATGATGTAGGGTCATGCCATGGCATGACCCTATTACATCCAACCATTGCTTTTCATCCAGAAACAGCACCTCCCAAACCATTCCTCAAAAGGCGGTGTTTTCAGGAAACCATGTTCTCCTGAAGAATAAATATGCATCTCCGACGGGACTCCATTCGACCTGAGAGCATCATAAAATCTCAAACTGTTCTCAGGTTTTACAACTGTATCATCACCAGCCAGTATAATAAATGCAGGAGGAGTTGTTTTTGTAACCTGAAGTTCATTTGAGAAATAGCTGATCTGTTTTTCAGATGGATTTTTCCCCAGAAGATATTCCCGTGAGCCAATATGTCCGAGACTGTCTGAAAAGCTTATGACAGGGTAAACCAGGATCATAAAATCCGGCCGGATGCTGACCCCTGTTTTACTTTCAGTAAGTGAATTTTCAAAATGTGTCCCGCTGTTGCAGCAAGATGACCGCCTGCAGAGAAGCCCATAATTCCTATGCGGCCAGGATTTATGTTCCATTTGCCGGCATTCTCTCTTATCACCTCGAAAGCCCTCTGTGCATCCTGCAGCGGACCTATTGATTTATCAGCCATTATTCCGTCATCAGGTAACCGGTATTTCAGCACAAAGGCAGCAACTCCCAGCTTATTGAAAGCCCTGGCTATATCGCATCCCTCTCTTGTCATCAACAAAACATGATAACCTCCTCCCGGGCAGATTACGACTGCAGTTCCGTTTGCTTTTTCAGCCGGAGGCAGAAACAATGTCAGGGTAGGGTGGGAGACTTTATAGGCCAGCGTATCGACCATTTCATTAAAGACTAACTCTTCCTGATCCGGAACATCCTTTGAGTTTGGAATTTTTTCCGGATAAAGAGGTATTTCCTGCTGCGAAAATCCTCTTGATGCAAAAACCAGGAAAATCAAAAGAAAAATATATTTTTTAGTCATGGCAAATTATGTTATGTCATTACATTATGAAGGCAAATCGGGATTTATCCAGGATTGATATGCGGATTTAATCAGGGTCAGATGAAGAGCTTCCTGATAAACCTTGAAGTTTCAACTGCATCATTCAGGGCAATAAGTTTTTCTATCTCAATGTAATATTTATCTACAATAGCTTCAAACTTCTTTACCCAAAGTATGCTTTCAGAGATTGCATCCACAGCATTCTCCCTGTAGGGATACTGATCCATTGATAGCCATCCCTGATAGCCTGTCTTTTTAAGCCAGAATAGTAATTCAACGTAGACAACACTATGGACGCTTCCCACTATCATATCATCATCCCAACTGCCGTGATTATCGTTGAAATGCATATGAAACAGCTTGTTGCCGGCTCTTTTTGCCATGACAACAGCATCTGCGATATTTTCTCCTGCAACAAATCCATGACCGGTATCCATAGTTACTCCAACATTTGGACAGCCTGTCTCCATGGCTGCCAGAATTGTATCAGCCATCCTTGCATGATATGAAAAATTACGTGGTTCCTTTGGTTTATATTCCAGGGCGAATTTCAGTTCAGGATAAGTTTGGGCAAGCTTTACAGTCGCTTCTCTCAGCCATTCCCTTTCCCTGTCATAGTCAGCTGTAAGCAGATAGTCATATCCATCCTGCCCCAGCCACAGGTTCATTATTTTGCAGTCAATTTCAAGCGCAATTTCACACATCCTGCTCAGATAATCTGTCGCTTTCAGGCGTATTGATGGCATAATGCTTGTAATGCTGCCCTGTGCAAAATCCTTATCAGTAAAGGTGTCAGGTATAATTGAAGAACAGGCGACTCCATAATCAGCCAGTCTCTTCTTCATATCTTTAACATTGTCAGGACGAATATCCCAGGTGCCAACAAGCTCAATTCCTTCTATAAACGGGATCTTTTTAACAGCCATCTGCAGCATCTCCTCCGTGGTGGGATTACTTTTATATCCTTTGCAAAATCTGTCACAGGTATTCCCCAGATTGCCAAGGATCATTGAATATTTATTATTCATATTATTCTATCTGTTAGTTATTCAGTAAGTGATAAGATAACTTCCTTCCGGCAATTCGGCTTTGAAAAGTGATCCGGATGCATTTTGGGTTAATACTTTTCCCGAAGCTGTATTTTCAATTTTAAAAGATGCTTTTCCGTCAGAAGGTACATAAAATGAGGCAGTTGTGCTCTTTGGGATGGTTATTTCATGTTTAACGCCGACTTTCGATTTTTCCCAGCTTGATTTAATCTGGCCAAACGGCGATTCGTATGTGCATTTAACAAAAGTCAGGTCAGAAGAAAGATAAGGGGAGATTACAAACTTTTTGAATCCGGGATTTTCCGGGTCGGCCTGAATTCCGGCAAGCCATCTGTAAAACCATTCTGAAACTGAACCAAACATTGGATGGCAGTTGGAATATACATTATCACTCTCCTTCCAGGTTTCCCATATGGTTGTGGCACCACGATCGATCATAAATCCCCATCCCGGATAAGCTGTACTATTCACGATGTTGAAAACTGAACCCGCATTACCTGTTTCAGAGAGCGTTTCAAGAATATATTTGGTACCGAAGATGCCGGTGGTAAAATGTCCGGACGGAGCTTTTTTCAAAGCTTTAAAAAGTGAATCGACTGCTGACTTCTTCTCATTCTCAGGCACTACATTATAGTAGAGAAGTGTCGAAAATAATGTCTGTCTGTTGATAGTATCCGGAACGGATCTTCTCCAGAACCTGTCAAGGACGGATTCACTAAGTTCTTTTGCTAGTTTGCCGAACTTGTCCTCATTGTTCTTATCATTCATCATAGAGGCAAATTTCTCCATTATCCTTGCACAGGCAAGATAATGAGTCGTGCCTATAAGCTCAACTGGGACCTTCACGAGTGACTCATGATCAGCTAATCCCTTTTCCACAATTCCATTCGGATGCAGGCGCGCCGCCTTATCCATCCACTTAAGATCCAATTCGTATAATTCTTTTATCAGGTCAGCATCATTGTAATAAAGCAGAAGCTGGTATTGTGTGATTATGAACGCAGATTCCCAGCTTATTCCGCAGTAGTTTAATTTAACGTAGGGAGCCGTATCAACAAATATTGTATCGTTTAAGACATCTACCCAATCGTAAATAGTTTTACGATAAAAGTTCTGCATATCGAAATTATAGATGAACGATTCGGCTGTAGCATTCAGATCACCTCCGTATCCGAATTTTTCTCTTCCGGGGCAATCTGACTGAACGCTGATCAGATTATCTGAAAATGTTCTTTCAGTCGCTTTTTGAATTGAGTTTAGAAGTTGAGATGAACAGCTGAAACTATTGTTGTTTTCAACATTTGAATTAAAGGCAATCCCTTCCGCATCAGTAATATCTGGTTTATATTTCAAGCCTGAAATTTCCATATACCTGAAGACATGAAAAGTGAATAAAGGAGTATACCATTCTTCTGTTTTGTCCCCGAAAATATAGCTGTCGGTCTGCCATGCCACATCAGGGCAGCCAGGACCTCCCATCCCTTTTTCTTTGATCTGGCCGCATACAGCTGTCATTGGATTCAGCGTTCCGTTCTCGTAAAGCCTTTCCCCAAACCTGAATTTGATTGTATCGCCAGGCTGACCTTTCAATCTGACCCGGTAAAGACCGGTAAAATTAACTCCCATATCCATGATATAGATGCCATTCTCAGGAGCAAGAACAGCAACCGGTTTCTGCAAGCCTGTAACCTGGACAGGAGGGAAAAAAGCTTTTTGCAGCACTCCTCCGGGTCCTGCATTTTCTGACGGCTTCTCCCATTGATTGTCATCATAGCCAACCATATTCCAGCCGGATATCTCTTTTCCGGCATCATAAACTTCACCCAGGTATACATTGTTTTTTAAAATCGGACCGTAGGCATATTTCCATGACTTGTCCGTAATTACCTCTTTAATTTCTCCATTCTTATACTCAATCTTCAATCTGGCGATAGTTTTGGGATTTCCGATGGGCATATTTTTCCGTAAATTATATCTGCCCCACATTTTCATTGGTAGCGGATTATAGAATCCATTTCCGAGAGTGATGCCCAAACAGTTCTTTCCCTCTTTAATATCTGAGGTAACATCAAGTTCAGAATAGTAGATCCTTTTGCTGAAGTTAGTCCAGGCCGGATCAAGATAATTCTTATCCAAAGTTTTTCCATTCACCGAAGCACTATAGTATCCTGCAGCAGTAATAAACAGAGTTGCTGATTTTACCTCTTTCTTTACGGAGAATTCTTTCCTGAATAGTGGGGCCGGGAAATCGCCATACATAAGAGAGTCAGCTTCAGGCCACTCTCTGTTGTCTGTAATCCAGGAGGCATTTTGAAAATCGGGATTTTCATTCCTGGCATATTGATCTGGTGACTTGCCACATCCGGATAACAGCAAGATGATCAGTGATATATAAATGTAGTTCATTCTCCTTTTAATTGGCCTTATAAGTCTCATTTGTAAATTCTTACTTAGTTGAAATTCTAAACTGTCCGCAAGTGAAGATATACAATCCATGTACCTTATGGCACCGATTACATCCCGATAGCTATCGGGACGGCGCCAGCGGGCACCTCATGCCTCATGACTCACATCTTCACATCTCACATCTCACATCTCACATCTCACATCTCACATCTCACATCTCACATCTCACATCTCACATCTCACATCTCACATCTATTTATGGGTCTCCCTTCCTTCCCAGCCGCTCTTGCCTTCATCCATGAAGATCTCCTGGAGTGTTTTTGAAACCCGTTCATCAACCTCCTCAACAAGCTGCATTCTCAGTGGATTTGTCAGTCGTTTCTGCCAGCTGACAACAGGTGCGTATGGCTCGGTGTTTTTGTCAAAATCGTAGATAAGGTAAGCCCATTTTTCGGAGAATGTGTTTCCTTTAAGGACCGGTATTACCTGTTGATTATTGGATGAGAGGAAGGTATGAGACAATCCTCGTGCCCAGTAAATCCATGGGCCTGCAGTAATGTAGAAAAACGGATTAAGTACTCTTACCGGTGATTCAATGCCTGAGTTGGCATAGCTTAGCTGGATCCCCGCAAAGCCGATCCCCTTTTCCTTATTAAAAAAGATTATCCATGGAACATCTGCTTCCATCTTGAGGTCGGTAAGATCAGGCATATTGGCTACGTCATAAACGATAACAGAGTCGGAAAGAATATCGTACCAGGCCGCATGGGTAATCATTTCGCGCTTTAGAACCATTTCGGAATTCCTCAGAGCCAGTGCATTAACAGTTTCATTAATTCTCATACTTGTGGAGCTTATGAAATATGGCACGCCGGGATAAAACTCATATCTTACCGATGCATCCACTTCCGGTACCTCGCGTAATGCATCCCACACTTCGTTTCTCGCAATTACTGGTCCTGCGACAGACTTGATATTCTTTGGAGCTTTCCAGTCGGCGGTATGGGTCCATGCGCGTGGCGGAACATAAATATCGGGATTCCAGTGCATGGCGCCATTCGTTTCAAGCCTGTGGAACAACGGAAATTCCGGTTTGCTTTTCAGGACCATCTGGTCAAGGTGCCCTGAGTTTGGATGCAGGGACACAGTCATTGAGCTGTTATCGATCTGGAGACCAGGTGCTTCGCCCTGGACACGCAGGTCAGTCTGGTAAAGCTTTACAAGAGCTTTGGGGTTATTGTAATATACAAGGAAGACACGGCTTGTTTTTGCCGGAACATCTGCAAGAAATGCTACCCTTACAGTTACAGTCGGTACCCATAAAGGAACTTTACGTGTAGGATTTCCGTTTTTGTCAGGTCCTAGGTCATCCTCTGTCAGGTATTCCATCTGATCATAAACCTGGCATGGTACTTCTGTAAGCTCGTGAGTCGCAGGGTCAACGGATACAACCCTGATATCGCGTGCAAGCTGAGAAGCTTCATCGGGGTAAAATGCCAGCAGCGCTTCTACAGGCTCTCTGGTTCTGCTGATTCCTGCGGTTTCACTTAGTATTATCGCTTTGTAGCTTTTCCAATCCCTGCTGAAGACCGGTGCTCCCTGGGGTGCTGTTATACTTTTGGTGGAGCTTATCCAGACATCATCCGCAGACGCATGGACCGATTTCTTTAATTTTACAGATATCTTTATGTTATATGTCTTTCCGGGTTCCCATTTTACCCATCCGGTAACACTCAGCTCCTTGTAGTGGGTTCCGTCCTGCGAAAGGCTGTAGCCAGATGGTGGACGCTCCGAGATAGGAGGTCTGTTAACATTTTCAATATCCGATTCCCTTCTCAGGTCGGTGGCCCGGAGAACTTTCCCATCGACCGCCGCTTCAACTTCAATAATTGAGGGATCGGGAAGCTCTATGTGAGCGATAAAATGATAAAAAGGTCTTGCCGGCACTGGATATCCCAACTCAATTTTTTTAATGTTCAGTTCCTTTGTGCCTGACTTTTGTGCGTTAAGATTGAATGCAAACGCCATCATCAGTATGATGACCCATGTTTTTTTCAGTATGTTCAACTCTGATCTGTTCATAGCTTTTTTTTGTTTGATTTATTTTCTTCGTTTGATGTGTCTTGTTTTTCGTACGCCCTGCGCCCTCTGCCCTGCGCCCTGCGCCATACGTGATTTATACTATTGTTCAGTTATCAGGTTTCTGTCCCTTAGTTCCTTAACGCCGTTTTGCCACTGGCCTCCTGATCCCCAGAGGTAATATGAGAAGTACATTGTGCTTTTCTGGTAGATAGGTGTCCATGGCTGGAATTCGACGTAATAGAAATGAGCTTCACTATTGGAAGGATGGTTCATCCACATGTGCAGGAACAGTGGTTCAGTAACCGGAAAAGCCCCGACAAACGTGATGTCCTGTTCGCTGTCATAGCCGGCATTCCAGCCTTCTTTCATGAAAAATGCCCTGCCATAATATTTTTCCGGCTTCATCCTGTATTCATGTATTCCGTCTTTTTCAGGGATAGTAAATACATCCTCAGTCCAGTGTTTCTGTCCAAGTTCAAGAATAGGCTGGGGACCGAGAACATTCGCGTCCGGATCCCTGAATGTTAGTGCAAATTGGACCTCAACCAGGGGTGAATTTCCATAGAGGGTGAATATTTTTTCAATTTTGTTGCCATAGAAATCAGCTGTCATTTTGACCCTTACATAATCACCATCCTTCTTAAGGATTTCAGCATTGTAAACTTTATGAGTCTCCATGCTGCCCTGGCCAAGAAAATCTTCAAATCCCCCATATGGGTAATAGCCTCTTTTCCTGAAAAGCCTTTTCTCATCAATAGCTTTATCAGGCCACAGCTTGAAGAGTACATTATCGTTCCTGGATTTAACGATATATTCAATGACCCTTGCACCCGTTGCCAGTAATGTCACCTGCACACTGTCATTTTCCATCCTGTATTCCGGAATGCCATCGCTGTTCAGGTCAATCGCGTATAAGTATGGTTTTCCTGTTGATGGTCCGACTCCAAGCTGGCTGATATTTTCCATTCCGAGAGCTGATACTTTCACTTTGTAGCTTCCGGGAGGCACATCCAGGTCGAATGACATATTCTTAAAAGATGCCCTGGCTGCGGAGCATGTCTGGGTACTGCTGTACACAACCTTTTTGAGATTATCCTTGTCTAGAACTTCAACCTTTACGGGGAAGGATGACTTGTCAGTGAAATTATGAATTGTAACAGGGTAGGTTACCTTTGGAGTGTTTCCATACAGGAGCTGCTGGACGGAAATTGCCCTCGGCAGGTCCAGTATCGCCAGAGTGCTCTTCTTTGAAGTTCCCCATTTATAATGGATGGCTATGGGATTTGTCTTTCGCATTGCACTTGCCTGAGGATCCAGGGCAAACTGAAGAGTTTTGGTAGTGTTGGCAGGAAGACTCACCTGTGTTGTAAGGGCACCTTTCATTTTAAGTTCAGGGGCAAGTACCAGTTCAAGTGTTCCGGAGACCGGGTGGGCATAGGTATTTGTAACTGTCACGTTCAGCTGGTAATCTGTGGTGGTTGCCTCGAGGCTGATCCTGTCGCCAAAATACTCCTCGAGGAAAATACGGTCAAGAAGCAGAATCTGCAGAGCATTACGATAAAGGGCAGGACCCATCATTTTGCCGGTTCCCAGCACTCCGACTTCACGCCGATCCATTATTGTTTTCCACATAAGTTCTTTAGACATCTGTTCACCCTTCGTTGTGAATAGTACCATACAGGGGACAGCATCACTCTCAAGGGTGCCGGTTGGAGTAACAAAAGGGATATTCTCGTTGTCAATCTGTTCCTTGTTTCCTTCGCCGGCTATGTAGCCGTTATAATGATAGGGGTCAGCTGTGGTGTCGAAAACCTGTCTGAAAACATAACCTTCCTTCTCCTTGGCAAACTTTACCCATGAATCGACAGTGAACATACTCTGGACCTGTAATCCTTCATAGTTCTTGCAGCCATAAACAGGTGAAAATCCAACATCGGCAATGGCAGGATATTTAACTTTTGCAAGCCACTCATCGAGTTCTTTCTGCATAAGGAAATCCATATAACCGCTGAAAGTGAACCAGCTGTTCCCTTCATTCATTCCCTTCCCGATCACCTGGAGCGGATGCCCCGGTGTAATTGTGACACTTTTCAGCAGGGTTTCAGTAGCAAACCAGCCGCGGCGCAGATCATATTTGCCAAGCAGTGTTTTTGTATTATTGATGATTTCAATTACCTGATCCCTGAGAGGCTTGCTTTTTGAGGCTATAACAAAAATTTTCCTGCTGCCGTTATCCAGAATAAATGCATTTACCTCTGTAAAATCCTTTGCATTGAACTGATGGCTTTTCAGTTTTTCTTTCCAGAGATCTTCCTTTGGCAGTTTGCCTGTCAGCAGTTTTCCGGTTTCCGATTCCGTGTCAATCAGGACAAGGACATTTCCGGATGCCGATGATTCATTCAGTTTTTGAAGTGAAGGTTCATCAAGCAGAGTATATTGCCCTGCAAAGAGTTCATTAATAAACCCTTCCTGCAATGACAATCCCGGCATTTTCATATCGTCGGCGATATCCACCTTGCTCTGGGCAATGGTATACTCCACATTTGGAATTGCCATCTTAAAAAGATTGCCATAGCTTATCCAGTCGCGGTATATATCATGCCAGTAATTCGTATATCCATTGAACTGGAAATGCGTGGTCACAGCATTTGCAGCAGGATTGAATGATCCGTTGTATTTATAGCCATCGAGGTTTTGGCTGGAAGCTGTGATGCTCAGCAAAACACTCAGCACTACAGTGAGAAGGTGATGCTTTTTTAGAAAAGTTTTCATAGTTCAGAATTATTATTGTTAAAAGTTAAATTGTTTCTTGTTTATAGTTCAAAGTTACTGAATACTGAATACTGAATTACTGATTACTGCCTTCTGCCTTTAAAAACCCACCCCAAGCCTTCGCTGAAGCTTCGGCTTGCAAAGCTAGCCCCTCCAGGGAGGGGAACCAGAATCCCTGCCTGCTGCCTGCTGCCTACTGCCAACTGCCAACTGCTATTTTCTTACACTAATAAGGTTTCTATCCTTCAGCTCCTTAAGGCTATTCTGCCATTTACCTCCGGCACCCCATAAATAATAGGTAAAATAAGAGGTTGTTTTCTGAATGATCGGGACCCAGGGCTGATATTCATTGAAATCATAATGAGCATCTCCGTTTGTCGCCAGATTCTGGAACATATGCAGGAAATTTGGCCGTGTTACCGGAAAAGCTCCTACAAAGCTTATATCTTCCTGTGTATCATAACCCGCATCCCATCCCTCTGTGGGAAAGATAACCTGTCCGACATAAATCTCAGGCTCCATCCTGTATTCCTTTAAGCCATCCTTTTCAGGTACGGTAAACAGATCTTCAGTTCCATGTTTCTTTCCGAGAACGAGAATCGGGACAGGTGCAATTACGTTAGCTTCAGGATTAATGAAATCAAAGGCATACCTCACCTCCAGCAGGGGGGAATTCCCATACAGTGTAAATGTTTTTTCAAGCTTGTTGCCAAAATAATCAGCAGTCATTCTTACACTAAGATAATCACCCTCTTTCTTCAGAATTTCAGCATTATATACCTTATGGGTCTCCATACTTCCCTGTCCCAGGAAATCTTCAAATCCGCCATATGGATAATAATTTCTTTTCCTGTACTCCCTCTTGTCGTCAGCCGGTTTTTCTGGCCACAACTTGAAGAGAACGTTATCATTCCTCGATTTTACATAATATTCAATGACTCTTGCACCGGTTGTGAGCAAAGTTATGCGTACACTATCGTTTTCCATCTGGTACTCTTCAACGCCGTCATTATTAAGATCTGCAACTGTTAGCCGGGAGGTCCCTGCCGCTTTACCCACACCCAGCTGACTGAGGTTTTCCATCCC
The DNA here is from genome assembly GCA_963782945.1 of uncultured Bacteroidales bacterium. Lineage (GTDB taxonomy): Bacteria > Bacteroidota > Bacteroidia > Bacteroidales > VadinHA17 > LD21. The sequence goes on along the minus strand of CAWALO010000018.1, from coordinate 196,546 downwards.
GAGAGCTGTCACCTTAACAGAATAGCTTCCGGGAGGGAGCTGAAGGTCGAATACCAGATCCGTGAATTCACCGGTTTCTGCTGAAGCTGATTTGGAACTGCTGAAGACAATTTTCTCAGGATTATTTTTATCCAGCACTTCAACTTTTACAGGGAACGTTGGATCTTTAGTGAAATTATGCACGGAAACAGGGTAGGAGACAACGGGCGTCTGTCCATAAAGCAGCTGATGTACTGAAATAGCGGGAGGAAGGTCAAGCATCGTCAATGTGCTCTTCTTACCCGATTCCCACTTGTAATGAATGGCGACCGGATTTGTCCTGGCCATAGCTGATGCCGTTGGTTTGAGTTCAAACAGGAGAGTCTTCATCCCAAGTGAAGGAAGCGTAACCTCTGTAGTCACTGAACCTGACATTTTGAGCTCAGGGGGAAGTACAATCTCAAGCGCGCCAGAGACAGCATGATCATAAGTGTTTGTAATATTAACACTTAGTTCGTAGTCATTTACTGATGCTTCCATGGTGACACGGTCCCCGAAGTACTCCTCAAGGAATATCCGGTCAAGAAGCAAAAGCTCAAGTGGTTTTCTGTACAGTTCCGGTCCCATCATTTTTCCATTTCCCAGGACAGCCACCTCACGACGTTCCATTATAGCCTTCCACATCAATGGCCGTGAAATTGGCTCACCTTTTGCGACAAAAAGTACCATACAGTTTACAGCGTCTTCTTCAAGATAGCCGGTAGTGGTTACAAAGGGTACATTCTCATTATCGATCTGTTCCTTATTCCCTTCACCTGCAATATATCCATCATAGTGATAAAGATCTGCTGCCTGATCATATACTGACCTGAAAGTATAGCCTCCCTTTTGTTTTGCAAAACGAAGCCAGGACTCTGCTGTGTACATATTCTGAGGCTGAAGTCCGTCATAATCACTGCATCCGTAAATTGCCTGCTGAGCAATATCAGGCACATAACCTACATATGCTCCCACATCAGTAACTACATTAAGGTTTACTTTATTCAGCCACTCTTCTATCTCTTTTTTTGCAAGATAATCCATATATCCGCTGAATGTAAACCAGCTATTCCCTTCATTCATTCCCCTGCCGATAACCTCTAAAGGATGACCCGGCGAAATTGTAACGCTCTTCAGGAGTGTTCCTGCCCCGAACCATCCGCGGTGCAGGTCATATTTGTCAAGAAGTATTTTTGTGTTGTCAATAAGTGACAGTACCTTTTCACGCAGTTCTTTGCTCTTTGAGGATATGGCGAATATTTTCTTTGCCCCGCTCTCCAGACAGAAAGCATTAATCTCAGTAAAGTTTTCTGCATTAAGCTGATGACTTTTTAACCGGTTTTTCCAGCCATCATCTCCGGGGAGCTTGCCGGAAAGCTTTTTACCGGCCTCAGTTCCGGGATCGATAAGGACGAGGATATTATTGTTCAAAACTGCTTCTTCCAGTTTTTTAAGATCAGGTTGATCAAGAATAAGATATTTTGAGTTCAGGAGGTTATTCATGAAGCCCTCCTGCACAAAAAGCCCGGGAATATCCATATCGTCAGCAATATCCCTCTTGCTCTGCGCTATCGTGTAATCCACCTCGGGGGTTGCAATTTTAAACAGGTTCCCGTATCTTACCCAGTTTCGGCTGATGTCATGCCAGTAATTTGTGTAACCATTGAACTGAAAACTGGTTTTTACCGCATTTTGGTCCGGAGAGAATGAGCCATTGTATTTGAAACCGTCCAGTGACTGGCTGTAAGCTGTGGTTTCAATCAAAACACACATGAGTATTATTGAGAATTGATAATTCTTGAGAAAAGTTTTCATTGTCAGGTTTTTTGTTTTAATGATAAAAATGTTGATTGTTCAAGGTTCGTTATACTGAATACTGAATACTGAATACTGAATACTGATTAATTACTCATTAATAGTTACAAGGTTCCGGTCCCTCAGCTCCTTCACGGCATTCTGCCAGTTTCCTCCTGCTCCCCACATATAAAAAGTGAAATAGGTGGTGGTTTTCTGAAGTATCGGCACCCATGGCTGGAATTCGTGGCAATAAAAATGCGCATCCGGATTTACCGGGTGGTTCATGAACATATGGAGGAAAAGCGGAGGCTTAACAGGAAATGCGCTTACAAAAGCTATATCTTCCTTAGTGTCATAACCTGCGTCCCAGCCCTCCCTGAGGAAAAATATCCTGCCATAATACAGTTCCGGCTTCATCCTGAATTCCTGCAAACCATCCTTTGACGGTACAGTGAATACATCCTCGGTCCAGTGCTTTGCCCCGAGTTCGAGCACAGGGACAGGAGCAATAACGTTTGCTTCCGGATTTTTAAAAGTAATCGCAAAACGTGCTTCTAGCAATGGTGAGTTTCCATACAATGTATATGTTTTTTCGAGTTTGTTTCCAAAATAATCTGCTGTCATTTTAACGCTTACATGATCACCTTCTTTTTTTAATACTACTGCACTGTATAACTTATGGGTTTCCATGCTTGCCTGTCCCAGAAAATCTTCAAAGCCGCCATAGGGGTAATAACCTCGCTTACGATATTCCCTTTTATCATCAACTGACTTTATTGGCCATATCTTATATAAGGCATTATCATTTCTTGATTTTATGAGATATTCTATCACTCTGCCCCCTGTTGCCAGCAGAGTTATCTTTACACTGTCATTCTCCATTATATATTCATCTACTCCATCGCTATCCAGATCCGTTTCAGTAAGGGTGGGAGAGCCTTCAGCCTTTCCCACTCCGAGCTGGTTGATGCTTTCCGCCCCAAGAGCCGAGATCTTCACGTTATATCCGCCAGGAGAGGCTTCAAGATTAAATGTCAGATCTTTGAAGGTCCCTTTTTCAGTGTTACATATCTGAGTGGCAGTGTAAATGATCTTTCCCGGATTATTCTTATCCAGCAACTCAACCTTTACAGGGAATGTTGACTGATCGGTGAAATTATGAATTGTTACAGGGTAACTGAAACCCGGTGCATTTGCGAACATGAGCTGATGCGCAGAAATTGCAGGAGGAAGGTCTGTCATGGTCAGTGTGCTTTTCTTTCCCGTTTCCCATTTATAGTGGACGGCAATGGGATTTGTCCTCGCCATTGCATCATTTGTTGGCTGTAAGTTAAAAAGCAAAGTTTTTGATCCGCCTGCTGGCAGCTTTACCTCAACAGATGCAGATTCCCCCATTTTCAACTCAGGAGGCAGGACGATTTCTACAATGCCTGATACAGGATGTGCATACGTGTTGGTTATATTAACATTGAGCTGATAAGAATTTGTAAAGGCCTCCAGACTTATCCGGCTGCCAAAATACTCCTCAAGAAAAGCACGGTCAAGCAGGAGTAATTGAAGAGCATTACGGAAGAGAGCAGGTCCCATCATCTTTCCGTTCTCAAGAACAGCCACTTCGCGTCGTTGTATAATAGATTCCCACATTAGCTGTTGTGAGAACCGGATGCCCTTTGGGGTAAACAGAACCATGGAGGGAACAGCATCATTGTCGAGGGGGCCGGTATTTGTTACAAAAGGAACATTCTCATTGTCAACCTGCTCTTTATTTCCTTCATCTGCGATATAACCGTCATAGTGATACATGTCCGCTGCCGGATCATATACTGATCGAAAGGCATAGCCATCCCTGTCATGTGCATATCTTAGAAGCCCTTCAAATGTCAGCATTTCCTGAAGCAATATGCCATTATAATCCCTGCAACCATATATTGCCTGACCGAAAGGTGTGGGTATATAATTGATATTAGTTCCCACATCCGTAACCACAGGGAGGTTTACCTTATCCAGCCAGTCAGTGATTTCTTTCTGTGCCAGGAAATCCATGTATCCGCTGAAAGTAAACCAGGTGTTGCCCTCATTCATCCCTTTCCCTATCACTTCCAGGGGATGTCCTGCCATGCAGGTGACGCTCTTAAGAAGCGTCTCAGCGCCGAACCATCCGCGGTGCAGATCATATATTTCAAGGAGAGACTTTGTCCTGCTGATCAGATCTGATACAATACTCCTTAGTTCTGCGCTTTTTGAAGATACTACAAAGATCCTTCCTGTTCCATTTTCAAGATAATATGCATTTACCTCAGTAAAATCTTTTGCATTGAACTGATGGCTTTTGAGCGTTTCTTTCCGCATATCATTTGCCGGCAGTTTCCCGGCAAGCTTTTTGCCTGTATCGGTTTCCGGATCGACCAGTACCAGGACATTGGAACTTGCTGCCGCATTTGCAAGGACTTGTATTGAAGGCTGATCCAGTACTGAAAACTGCCCTTTAAGGAGATCGTTCATAAATCCTTCCTGAAGTGATAATCCGGGGATTTTCATATCATCTGCTATATCCACCTTGCTCTGTGCGATTGTATAATCAGCGTCAGGAACAGCAATCTTAAAAAGATTGCCATAACTGATCCATCTATTCCGGATATCATGCCAGTAGTTGGTATAACCATTGAACTGGAAAGAATTGCTTATGATATTTTTTTCAGGACTGTAGCTATTGGTGTACCTGAATTCATCAAGATTTTGAGAATAAACTGAAACTGACAGCCACGTAAATGTCAATAATGGCAAAACGTGACGGATTTTATTAAGAATATTCATGAATGGTGATTATTTTTATGAAGATAAATTCAATTTAAAATTCAATATCCCGGGTAGGTAAATTTAATAATACTAATCAGAAAAGGGAGGAAAAATGTCGTTTATTTTTCCATGAATTTTATTTATCAACATAATCGCAAGACGAATCATCATCATTCGTAAGACTTTGAGATACTTGATTCTGTTAATATTTATGCAGATTTTTTTAATGAATGTACAGGATTTGTATAGCTATTGTAAAAACCTTTTTTTGTGCAGGAGTAAAATATAGTTTAAATTGGTGCTTCATATTGGATTAAGGTTAAAAAGGGAAAATTTAAAAATCGTGAACTTAATCCGATTCTTGAAAGAACTTTCAACAATAACCGGTTTAATATAAATTGGGATTATCTGATAAAAGGATATTTTGTCATGAAGGATCAGCTGGCAATGCGAATTAAGTTGGGAGATGAACAGGCTTTTGAACTGTTCTTTCGTAAGTTTAATATTCGTCTGTGCGCTTTTGCCAATAAATTTCTGGCTGACCCTGAAGAAGCCCAGGAGGTTGTGCAGGATATGTTTGTTAAGATCTGGGAAGCACGTGACGAGATTGATCCTGAAAATTCCCTTAAGTCATATGTATTCAAGACAGTAATGAATCTCTCTATAAACAGATTGCGAAGAAAAAAAGTAGAGTCAAGGTATATTGAAATATATAAACTGGTATATATTGATAACCAGGAGTTTTCAGCACATGAATCGCTCCTTGGCAGGGAACTGGAGGCGCATATCGTCCATTCTATCAAGAAACTGCCATCAGAATGCCGGAAAATTTTTGAATTAAGCAGGAGTGAGGGGCTTAAGTATAAAGAAATTGCTGAAACACTTCATATTTCAGTCAAAACTGTCGAGACGCAAATGTCAAAAGCATTGAGAACGCTCAGGATAGAACTGACAGATTATATTTCTATAATTCTTATTTTCATGATCACGAATTATCTGTAGGTCTTAAAATTATCTGACCATACTCACTTAATAATACTTTATCTAAAAATATTTTGCTCTGCTATAAGGGTAAAACAGAATCATTTTGTATTAGTCATAGGACAAGTATTTCTGAATTGCAGGGTTTAGTTTTAGTTATGGTTAGGTAGTTTTTCGTAAAGTGCTGAATCTGATTTGGCACTTTACTTTTTTAGAATGGATATAAATAAAAAAATTATCTGATCAAAGGTAAGGGTAAGATAGCTCTATTTTGTATTAGGTCTTTTAGTTATAATCTCATAGAGAAGCAATAGTGGAGTATTATAGTCTGATAATAAAGTTTTTTGCAGGAGAAATTTCTGATAATGAACTTGCCCGGTTAAAATCGTGGTTGGAAGAGAATCCTGAGAACCGGCGCATATTTGATGAAGAAAATGAGTTATGGCAGGAGGCAAGTATACAGACTAAGTTTGAAAATTATAAAAATGATTCGGCCTGGCTGAATATTTCCAGTAAACTCGGACTTGGCAATAACAGGGTCAAATCTGTTACTTTACTCAGAAAGAATAATTTCAGGATAATAATCGCTGCGGCAGCAGTAGCCTGCCTTATGGCACTTGGAGGGATCAGTCTCTGGATTGTGTCGAGGAATTATTATCATCAAATGATTGCCGGTTCAACAATTGTTGAAACCAAAGAGGGAGAGAAAGCGCGCATTATACTGTCTGATTCATCTGAGGTAATTCTGAACTCAGACAGCAGAGTACAATATGTTGGAAATTATAACATGACTGATCGCAGAGTAAAACTTTCAGGTGAAGCTTTTTTCGATATCAGTACAAATCCGGAGAAACCATTTGTTGTCCAGTTGGATAATATGAGCATATCAGCAACCGGCACACGATTTAATGTATTCTCATTTAAAAATGAAAACAGAGTTGAGACTACTCTTGAAGAGGGTACTATCAGTGTCTCAGTAAAAGGGAAGGAACCTATTAATGTGAGATCCGGACAGCAGGTCGTTTATTTTGTAAACACCGGAGAAGTTATGGTCTTTGACGTCAACACTGATACCTATACTTCCTGGAAAGAAAATATGCTGAGATTTAATGATACGCCCCTTGAGGAAGCTTTTAGAAGAATCGGCAGAAAGTATAATGTTACATTCGAGATAACAAATCGCGATCTTTTGGATCTGAAATATACCGCAACATTTATTGACGAGTCTGTTGAAGAAGTTATGCAGATGTTAAAGGCTGTCAGTCCGATAACTTATAAGATTTATTACCGCACCTCGGCTAAAGATAAACAGTACATCAAACCAAAGATCATTGTCGGGAAGCGAAAAACTGTTTGATAAATAACCCTGAACCTAAAAAATATGCCTATGTAACACCTATCTTGAGAGCATTCTAAAAAGAAGCAGGAAAGCCCTGACCGACCTTCCTGCCCTGATTTTAAAGCATTAAACCAGATTTAACCCCGTGTTTAATGCGATTTAGTAATTAACCGTCTAAATCATTCAAACTTATGAAAAAAAACAAAATTTTGCAACGGACAGCCTTTTTTAAGGTATGTTCGCAAAAAACCTTCAGAATTATGAAATTAACTTCCTTTCTCTTATTAGTGACCATTCTAAACGTTTTGGGAAGTGAGACCTACTCCCAGAGCACAAGACTGAGTCTTGACATGAAGGATGCTTCAATTCAAACTGTACTCAAAGCTATTGAAGATCAGAGCGAATTCTTCTTCCTCTACAGCTCCAAGATGATCGATGTAAACCAAAAGGTTGATATCAGTATTGAAGACAGAAAAATCAATGAGGTTCTGGATGATCTTCTGGCATCGACAGATATTAAATATGCTGTCAAGGACCGGCAGATATTGCTGGTAAATAAGGATACTCAGGAATCTCCTGAAATGCAGCAAAACAGAGTAAGCGGTATAGTTACCGGAAAAGACGGGGCCCCATTACCAGGAGTGAACGTTGTGGTAACAGGAACCGGACAGGGAACTATTACTGATGCTGCCGGCAAATATAGTGTTGAGGTTCCTGCAGGAGCCAAGACCCTTAGTTTTACATTTATTGGTATGGAGCCGCAGGAAATCACCATCGGGAACCAGTCAAAAATCGATGTAACATTGGCAGAATCTGCAATTGACCTGGGGGAGGTCGTTGTTGTAGGTTATGGAACTCAAAAGAAAGTAGATCTTACTGGTTCTGTTGCTGTAATGACTTCCAAGCAATTTGAAAAAGCTCCTGTTACAGGGGCCTTGGATGCAATGCAGGGGAAACTTGCGGGAGTTACAATCATTTCAAATTCAGGTGAACCTGGAGCTGATAAGCAGATAAGGATCAGAGGAGTTCAATCATGGGGTGCGTCCACTGACCCTCTTTATGTCATTGACGGCGTTATTATGGATAATATGAGTAGTCTCAGCCCCAGTGATATCGCAAGCGTTTCCGTTCTGAAAGATGCCGCTTCCAGCGCAATTTACGGAGCAAGGGCTGCAAATGGCGTAGTGCTGATTACAACAAAAAGAGGAAGTAAAGGTGGTGCCCCGGTTATCTCCTTTGAGATGTATGCCGGAGCTCAGCAATATTCTGACTTAAAGCCTGAGCTGCTGAATTCGGAGCAATGGCTGATGCTCGATGAGGAATCTTACAGAAATGCAGGCCCGGAAGCCTTTGATCAATCACCTTATGGAACACAGAATCCTGTAGATATGGACCTGTTTATGATTAATGGCCAGTTAGTTAACACTGACTGGCTGGAAACGGTCGGTCAGCCTGGCAGAATACAGAACTATGACCTGTCGATAAGCGGTGGTAATGACAGATCTACCTATTTTACATCTGCAACATACTTTAAACAGGATGGTCTTATACGTAATACTGGTGCTGACAGGATAAGCTTTCGTTATAATGCCGATCATAAGGTCACCGACTTTATTGAATTCGGAAATTCAGTGAACATCTATAGCACAAGCCGCTTTGGAGGAGTTGGTAATCCGTATCTGGGAGCCATACGTAAAAATCCTATTTCACGGCCATATCAGACTGATTCCGAAGGCAATTTGCTCGATCCACTTCAATATGATTATGTCAGGAGCTATACTATGGAGGGGGGTGATGTAGGGCCTCTTATTTACGCGAATGAGTACACAGATGCCACAAGATCTTACGGCTTTGTAGGTAATGTATTCCTTAAAATTAAAATTCTGAAAGGACTCACTTTCACACCGCGTTTAAGTATTGATTATAAGACAAGTGCCCAGAGTGCTTTCACACCTGAACTTCATATACAGGGTGTGGAAACACAAAGCATTAATAACGTTTACAAGAACCAGAACTATAACTTCCACTGGATAGCAGATTACATGTTGAATTATGAAAGAACTTTTAATTCTGTACACAATTTATCAGCCTTGTTTGTATATTCCCAGGAGGAGAGTAAATATGAATACTTAAATGGTCAGCGTTTTGGAACACCAAATAACCAGATACAGTATCTTAATGCAGGACAGCTTGAAAATCAAAGTGTTTACAATGGTTTCGAGGATTGGGCCTTCGTATCTTATATAGGAAGACTGGGATACAATTACAATGAGAAATATTTTATCCAGGGATCAGTTCGTCGCGATGGTACCTCCCGTTTTATAGGCGAAAACCGTTGGGGAGTATTCCCGTCAGTTTCTGCAGGATGGAGAATTTCAAAGGAAGGATTCTTTGAGCCACTTCTCGGTGTAGTCAATGATTTAAAGATCAGGGGTAGTTTCGGAACCCTGGGAAACAGTAATGTCGGACTATATCCCACCTATGCCACCCTGGAAATGCACACTGCTGTGATGGGACCAAGAAATGGTCAGTACGCCAGCCCAAGTTATGCATTGGGCGCAGCTGTCAATCCTGATGTTAAATGGGAGCAGACTCAAAAAAATGATATCGGATTTGATGCCAGTTTTCTGAAATCCAAGATTACTCTCACCTTTGATTATTATATCTCACACACAACAAATTTACTTTATGGTAAGCCAATTCCATTGGCTGCCGGTAAATACTATTATGCCGATGGCTGGATCAATCCTTCAGATCCGACTATAAATGGTGGCGAAATCAAGAACCATGGATATGAGTTAACTCTCGGCTATACAAGTAGCAAAGGCTCTTTTAGCTGGGGTGTAAATGGGTATATGTCAATTGACAGAAATGAAGTAGTCGATCTGGAAGGTCGTAACCTTCGGGAGCAGGGCCTTGAAGTCGGTCAGCCAATTTACGGCTTTTTTGGGTATACTTCCAATGGAATAGTTAAGAACCAGGCCATCCTGGATGCTAATCCTTACCTTACTAATCCGGATAACGATTTTGCAATCGGGCTTGGAGATATCTGGACAGTTGATATTAATAAAGATGGTAAGATCACTGCAGATGACCGGGATTTTATTGGACATAAATACGCAAATTTCACTTATGGACTGTCAGGTAATGCTACTTACAAAAGATGGACACTTCAGATTGTTACCTATGGTGCACAGGGAGTTGACCTGAATACTATGGTCGATATCAATGGGTATTTTCAATACACAAGTAACGATGTAACCAGGGTACTGGACAGATGGGAACCTACACTGAATCCTGATGGCAATATGCCGAAAGTAACCAAAGCTGACGCTGCAGGAAATTCATATCACACATCGAGCTTCTGGTTGTCCGACGCATCCTTCCTGAAGATCAGTAATTTAAACCTGAGATATGCGGTTCCTGATAATATTTGTCAGAAAATGAGGATGAGAGACCTCGAGATTTACGGCAGCGTTGAGAACCTTCACACCTTTACCAACTATCCCGGAGGTGAAGTGGATGTTACAGATCAGGGAATGTGGACCCAGCCGGTAACAAAAATCCCTCAGCCCAGGACATGGGTAATGGGTTTGAAAGTTTCTTTCTGATGAATTTTATATTATTAGTATAAAAAAAATGAAATATGAAAAATAAATTATATTTATTCATTGTACTCTTCCTTGGATTAGCTTTTATCAATGCCTGCAGCGAAGATGAGTTGCTGACAAAATATCCCAAGGATGCACCAAATGCGGATAACTTTTTTGTAAACGCAACCTCTGCCAGGCAGGCGGCGCAGTCGCCTTTCGCAATTATGACCCAGATCCCTCACGATTTCAGGCGCTACTGGGTAACATATCTGGATATCTTTTCGGATGACAGTTATACCAGGAATGTAGGTGATCGTCTTCCTGCTCTTAACTGGTCAGCTGACCCAACCTGGTATCATTGGTACTCATGGTACTTCTGTTTCTACAAAGGAATTAACAATGCAAATTTTGCAATTGACGGTATCCCAACTTCCATCGACCAGACCTTCACTCCCGAACAACAGGCACCTTATATCGCCGTTGCCAAACTTGCAAAAGGATTCTGCTATCTGGAGCTGACAACATTATATGGAGATGTAACCTATTTTCCTCATTTTCTCAAAAATCCCGACAGCGCTTTTGTAGCAAGGACACCTAAGGCTGAAGTTATGGACAGACTGATTGAAGATCTGACCTATGCAGCAGAAAATTTGCCTGACACCTGGACCGGTAGCGATGAAGGGTTCCCAACAAAAGCAGCTGGTGCAGCAATGCTTGCCAAAGCATACCTTTACAACAGGGATTGGCCAAATGCTATTACTGCCTGCGCTAATGCACTTACTATTGCTGATGCTGAAGGATATGGTCTGATGGATGACTATGTTTATATGATGTCTTATGAATCCCAGATGAATGGCGATAATACAGAATTTATTTACACTTTCCCATTTATTCTGGACGGGGCTACCACAGGAAACCATAATGAGATGCAGGTCGAAAGACTCTGTAGGGACGCTCCTAACGAGGTTAAAAGTATCTATGGAGCCGGCTGGGGTTATGCCCTTCCAAGCAGGAACCTTGTTGATGCATTCGAACCCGGTGATCCGCGCAGGGAATATTCCATATGGCTTCCCGGCGATTTTTATGGCGTTTACAATCAAGACGACGAATTTACTATTCCCGGAGATGAAATACACGGCAGCGTAGATACAGTAATTCATAAAGGTGATAATATATATTACAAGTATGGATGGTCGTATGCAAATACGAATACAAGAAAAATCTGGCAGCCGATTATGAAAGACGGGACTCCTCTACAGATATCAGATGATCAGGCAGGGTATGATATCCCTCTTCTGAGATATGCCGACCTGGTGCTTTTCTATGCTGAAGCCCTTATTGAAAATAACCAGGTTGCTGAAGGTATGGCTCAACTGAACAGAGTTCGTGCGAGGCCTTCTGTAAATATGCCTCCTTTGACTGCAACTGATCAGAATGACGCCAGGAAGAAACTGCGTCATGAACGGCGTATTGAACTGAACATGGAGGGATTAAGGCTTCACGATATGATGAGATGGACAGCAGATGACGGTGTCTCAGGTTCATATCTTGAGCAGATTTTCGGGTCAGGATTGAATGGCAAACCAATTTTAATGAGATATGATGATGATGTGACACTTAAAAATCAAAGTCTTGAATATCCCAAAAACCTTTTATTCGCAATTCCGCAGGAAGAATTAGACAGAAATAAACTTTGTTCTAAAAATCCAGGTTGGTAGTTGCAACTATAGCATTTGTGGCTTTAATCATAAAGAAGTTGTGCCTTACTGGCACAACTTCTTTTAATTAAGTTTTGCCTTTCACCGTTCACTTCAATTAAAGCTGATATCTATTCCGGGACGCCAGCAGGGAGCAATAGTGCAGGTCAGAATGATTGGATCCTTAAGCTTATTGCAACAGAATTATGATCAATATGCCGGACTTAAGAGTTAAAGTAAATAAGTATCTTTAAATCCGGTAATGTAGCATCAGGAAAGGTTATAAACTCTATAAATATAAACAACTAATCTGCAGATAATATGAAAACCAATAAGCAACTGTTATTTGTCATAATGACAATTATTTGTAGTCTGGTATCCGGAATCTCCCAGGCTCAGGATTATCTTACAAACAGAGATCAGGAGAAAACTGATTTCCAGTGGCCGGAAGGGAAAAAGATGGCATTAAGTTTCACTTTTGATGATGCCAGGCTTACACAGGTTGATAAAGGTATTCCTCTGCTTGACAAGTACGGAGTAAAAGCAACTTTCTACGTATCACCTGATAATATGATACAGAGGCTTGATGGATGGAAAGCAGCTGTCAGTAACGGACATGATATCGGAAATCATTCTCTTTTGCATCCATGTACAGTTAATTATGGATGGCCACCCGAAGCTCAACTGGAAACCTATACTCTTCAGAGGATGAGGACTGAGCTCGATTCAGCAAGTGTTGTTATAAAAAAACTGCTGGGCATAAATCCGGTATCATTTGCTTATCCCTGCGGAGAGACATTTATCGGAAAAGGAGTAAATACCAAAAGTTATATACCTCTTGTTGCGTCAGCATTTGAAACCGGCAGGGTTTGGTTGAGCGAAGGGCCAAATGATCCGGTATTCTGCGATATGGCTCAGCTCACAGGTATGGAACTTGACGGAAAATCATTTGATCAGGTAAAAGCACTTATAGAATCAGCCAGGAAAAAGGGAGTCTGGCTGGTGCTTGCCGGACATGAAATAAACGATGGAGGATTTCAAACCTCCCAGCTAGCTACTATTGAGGCAATATGCAAATATGCAGCTGACCCTGGGAACGGTATCTGGATCGATAATGTTCATAACATTGCAGCTTACATAAAGAATAAAAGAGGTGAACAGCCTTTCGCAGTAACTCCCTTATATAAAAACCCTCTCTTCCCGGTCGAACAACGGCTGAATGACCTGCTTTCACGAATGACTCTCGAAGAAAAGGTTGGACAGATGAACATTCCAACCTGCTATTCAACTGAGCTAGGATGGGGATTGAACAGTGATGCTCCGTATCTCTGGGATATGAAGGATACAAAGGAAGTAAGGGATAAACAACTGGACGGATGCAGGAAATGGGCTGAAGGTACGCACAACACCGTTTTCGGTCCAGGTGGAGGATTTTTTACACTTTCAGACAGACTGATTTATGAAGGGCCTGAAAGACAGGCTAAAATCATGAATGAGCTTCAGAAGATTGCTATTGAAAAGACGCGGCTGGGCATCCCTCTTTTTCAGATTGAAGAAGGAACACACGGTCTGATGTGCCCCGGAGGAACAATATTCCCGGAGGGTCTTGCTATTGGTTCAACCTGGAATAAAAATCTCGTCAGGCAGATATATACAGTCGCTGCCAAAGAGGGAAAGTCAATCGGAGTTCATGGTTTGTGTACACTCGTGATCGAACCCAACAGGGATCCACGGATGGGAAGGAACGAGGAGGGTTATAGTGAGGATCCTTACATGTGCTCACAGATTGCTGCAAATATTGTACAGGCACTCCAGGGTTACGATATTTCAGCTCCTGACAAGCTTGTTGCTTTCCTCTGTCACTACCCGGGACAGAGCCAGCCGGTAAGCGGATTTGAGAGAGGAGCGATGGAAGTTTCCGAAAGGCAATTCAGGAATGTTTTTCTTCCTTCTTTTAAAACCGGAATCAAAAAATACGGAGCACTTGGAGTTATGGCTACATATCCTGCCATTGACGGTGTGGCAGTTCATAGTTCGGAAAAAATTCTCACAAAGATCCTTCGGGAAGAGTTGGATTTTAAAGGTATTGTAGTGTGTGAAGGAGGTGGTTTGGGAACTATTGTAACTGAAAGACATGCCGCAACACAAAAGGAAGCAGGGATACTTGCGATCAAGGCAGGTGTTGACGTTGGTATTTCAATTGAGGATGCCTACATGGGAGGATTGATTGAAAATGTCAATGAGGGTAAAATATCAATGAAGGAAGTTGACCAGGCTGTATCGAGGCTTCTCAGACTTAAATTCCAGATGGGGCTCTTTGAACATCCCTATGTCGACCCTGAATATGCGGTGAGTATCGTGAACTCAAAAGAACACAAAGAACTTGCATTGCAGACAGCCAGGGAGGGAATTGTACTTCTTAAGAATGAAAAGAACATCCTCCCTTTGAAAAAAGATATTAAAGCAATAGCTGTGATTGGACCGAATGCAGAGGCACCTGTAGACCAGCTTGGGGATTATTTTCCGCATAATGTTCCACAGGAAGTAGTTACTGTATTGAAAGGTATAAAAAATAAAGTTTCTCCGAAAACTAAGATATCCTATGTAAAGGGTTGCGAAGTAATTGGTAATAAGCTTAATGAAATTGATAAAGCCAAAGCAGCCGCTAAAAATGCTGATCTTGCAATTGTTGTTATAGGAGAAGGCGGATATATTACAAATGGTGAAGGAAGAGATGTTGCCAGCCTCGATCTTACCGGCCTCCAGGAAGAGCTGCTGAAAGCAGTATATGCTACGGGAACTCCGACAATTGTTGTTCTGATTAATGGCAGACCATTGTCTATAAGGTGGGCATCAGAGAATATTCCTGCCATTGTTGAAGCCTGGATGTGCGGGGAGCAGGGAGGTAACGCTGTTGCTGATGTCCTGTTTGGTGACTATAATCCGAGCGGCAGACTTCCTGTAACAGTTCCCAGAAGTTCTGGACAATTTCCTTTTTACTATAACTACTCTGCGACAAAAGAAGGAGCAAAATATATTGATATGTCAGCGGCGCCTTTATACGAATTTGGATTCGGATTAAGCTATACTACATTTGAATACAGCAACCTGATGATTACCCCGAAAGAGACAAATAGCGAAGGTGATATTGATATAACCCTCGAGGTGAAAAATACCGGTAAAATAAAAGGTGACGAGGTGGTTCAGCTTTACCTGAATGACGTTATAAGCAGTACCTCAAGGCCGGTGAAAGAACTTAAGGGTTATGAGAAGATCTCTCTTGAGCCGGGGGAAAAGAAGAGTGTGAAACTGACACTGCATCCTGAGGAGCTTTCCCTTCTTGACAGGGATATGAATGTTGTTGTCGAGCCGGGTACTTTTGAGGTGATGATAGGAAGCTCTTCCAACGATATAAAGCTTAAAGGCGAAATTCTGGTGAAGAAATGAGTATTTGAATTTTTAAAACGGTTTAATGAAAAATCAAAGTAGAAACATATTCAGAAGAGATTTTCTGAAAGGACTGGGTGCACTCCCCTTTTTAGGATATTTTGCCTTTAATGTCAGAGGAAATATTGCAAGGGAAAGCAGTTTAAAGCACAAGGATTATCTGAGTTTGCTTGGAGTTGAAAACCTCGAGGCGCCCAAAGTCAAATTGCTCCCTTCTACGGGGAATGCCAATAACCGGATAAGGTTTGGTATGATAGGAAATGGGTGGAGAGGAGATCAATTATTACAAAACTTCGGGTTTATTCATCCTAACCAGGTGAAGGAAAATACTGTTAACGGGAAATATAATGAATGGCTGACGACTTTTCTTGCACAGGAAGACTTGAATGTTGAGTTTGCGGGAGTCTGCGACACCTTTTCTTTACACGCAAACCGTGGCCTGGAAATCTCCATGAATGACGTAAGACCGGGAGGTGGAAAGGGGACAACAAAACCAGTGAAGATTTACCCCACTTACCGGGAAATGATTGAAGACAAGGATATTGACGCAGTTGTAATTGCCACGCCCGATCACTGGCATGCCCCAATGGCCATAGCTGCAGCCAGAGCAGGGAAGCATGTCTACCTCGAAAAACCAATGACGCATAGCATTGAAGAAGCTATTGAACTAAGAAATACCATAAAATCAACAGGTGTGGTATTTCAGCTGGGACACGAAAACCGTCAGCAAATGAGCTTTAGAATTGCTAAAGAGTTGATTAGTAAAGGAGTGCTGGGTAATATTTCAATGGTTCAGACTCACACGAACCGCAATGGACTTGATGGAGCCTGGATCAGAAAAAGAAAGTTTGATGATCAGGGAAGCACCCAGAACATTAACTGGAAGGAATTCCTTGGCAATACTCCATGGTACGAGTTTGATCGCAAAAGATATTTTAACTGGCACCGCTTCAGCGAATATGGAACCGGATTCATAGGGAATGACTTTTCTCATCAGTACGACTGTATTAATCAGGTTATGAGAGTTGGTATTCCTGAAAAGGTTATCGCCCTCGGAGGGCAGTATTATTATAAAAACTGTGGTGACATGCCTGATGTTATGAATGCTGTATTCAGCTATCCCAAGAAGGGACTGACATTGACTTATGACGGGACATTGAAGAATGGCATTTACAGGGAAAACTACATAATGGGTTCTGAAGCGGCAATGTACCTCGATCTTGGAATAAAGATCTTTAAAGACGATTATTCAGACCGTTATAAAGACAATGGAATGGACTCCTCAGAACCTTTGTATCTCTATAATGGTGGAGGTGAGGTTGATGCAGTTTCTTCAGCAACAGCCAGAGCATACATGAAAGGCGGCTATGGTGCTACATATATCGACGGTAAAGTAATCGATGCAAGTTTTCTGCATGTTAAGGAATGGATTGATGCTATCAGGAATCAAACTACCACTAGCTGCAATATTGACGAAGGTTTTGATGAAGCCATTACATTTAACCTTGCTAATCTGGCATATGTAAATAACAAGCAGGTTTTTTGGGATCCGGTAACTGAAAAAGTTACAATGGTATAAGAGTTATTCAATTTTAAATTACAGATCATCCAACCAGAACCTTATGAAAAAAGATAGCATCTCACAATATTATTCTGACCTGCAGATATTCTCATTAACATTCCTTCGCATTCTCATAGGTTGGCATTTCCTTTACGAAGGATTAACTAAACTATTCTCTACCCCGGCATGGACAGCAAAATCATATCTTCTTGGATCGGTTGGCCCCTTTGCACCAGCATTTAAGGCAATGGCTTTACATCCGGGACTGTTACAAATAGTAGATAAACTTAATATCTGGGGATTGATTTTGATTGGTTTAAGTCTGTTTACAGGATTGTTTTCAAGACCATTTAAACTTTGCGGGATAGTATTGTTGTCTCTATATTATTTTGCTTACCCTCCATTCACCACACTGGTTATTAATACCCCGGTTGAGGGCAGCTACTGGATTGTGAATAAGAACCTGATTGAAATGGCCGCTCTTTTCGTGTTATTCATGTTTCCGACAAGTCATATAACAGGGATTGACAGATATATCAAATTCAGAAAAGCCAACAGCAGATGAACTTTCTAACCTGATTATTCTATAACAACTGGAAATTCCCGGTATCCGCTTCCAATTGTCCATCTTATCTTATAATCCCCTTTATAGGTTGCTTTCTTTGCCGGATCCTTGCCATCCCAGGTAATTAAAAAGATGCCTTCACCGATTTTTCCATTGAAGAGATTGCAGATCTTTTTGTCATCCGTTGAATACATATCAATCTGAAGTTCGCCAGGGATCCATGACTGGCATATTATAACGGATTCTTCGCCGTTTTTCATAATATGAGGTAGAACTGTCGCTAGATTAAGATCCTTGCATTCAGTGAAATTAATGACAGGTACCTTAACTTCTCCCTTTACATACTTTCTTTTAAAGGAAGGAGGGTTTTCATTCACATATTTTTTATAGCGGAGGTATTCCGCAGATGTCGAATCATCCCTGAATCTGAGCTCATAGAGGTCGCGTATCGTCTGATCAAAATCGAGTAAACCGGTCCAAAGCTCTCCTGAATTTTTTGTTACATTTGAATGTCCCCAGGCTCTTTGAAAATCAGCAATCCCTGTGGTGTCATTATCTCTGCCCAACCCATTGGAACTGGTGAAACGTGGAATCAGTTTATCCTTATTCCACATTACATTCAGGTTAGTGTTGATTATCCGCTTAATATCCTGTTCATCAAAGATGATCCCGTAATGATATGCTTCGGCAATATCCTCAACTTCCCGGGCTGTATAACCCGAACGCCACGGATGAACCCACACGCCATGACGGGTACCTCTTTTTACAAGATCAACATCACCTTTATAAAGAGGCTCATAATAATTCCAGCAGTAATGGTTATCGAAAAACTGAAAGTGACTCTTGGCTGTAAAATAGATCTTTTCTGCACGGTCGCGGTAAAACTTTTCTCCAGTTATTCTATAAATCCTCAGGCATACCCTTGCAGCATCAAACTGTTTATTAAAAGGATGGCTGATTCCGATGCGGGATTCCTCAGGCGCCTCTATCCATTTCTTAAGGTTATCCTTATTCAGGAATTTACCGAATTCGATATAGCCTCCATAGGGACCGTCATCGATCCAGCAGCCCCTTTTATCCCATTTCTCCACGAAGTCTTTTTTTGCAATTTCAACGTAGGTTTTTGCCTTATCCCCGTATTTGGCTTTCAATTCATTATCTTCCAATACAAGTACTGAAAAATCGAGTATCCCTTCGATAAGAATGGCATCCCCCACAAGAGCATCCTGCCAGTAATTGTCGTCATAACCATAGACGCCGATCCAACCTTTATAGCCATCAGGATCGGTCGCCATTTTACCAATAAGAAAATCATAGTATTTTATACCTGCATCAAGCCATTTGGTATCTTTTGTGAGTTCATAGTTCTCAACAAACTGGTCCAGACCAACCCTCGCATGCCAGCAGAAGTTTTCACCATTGGCATTCTCAATAAATGCAGGATTGTTTATCATTTTTTCAGTTAGTCCTTGGGGTGTTGTCTCAAGCTTTATTCCTTTTTTAACACAAGCGCCAGAAATGATAAATATGGCTATCAGGTAACTTAATTGATTGAACAATTTCATTTTTTTCATAATTGACTGTTAAGATAAATATCTGATATTTCTTAATTTTCAAAAATCAGGTTTTAAATAGACATGTAACTATTTGCCTTCCTGATAAAGGTAGAGATTTATATAATAATGCAATTGTACTTTATCGTGAAATAATTCAATGAAAAGAATTTATATTCAGTAATCTGAATATTTGAATAATATTTGTATATAAAATAAAATCAGTTGTTTATGGAGAATTTAATTGTATTTTTTTAAACAGTGATAGCAAGGCATTTTTTGGAGAGGTTTTGTACAAAATTTGTATAATAGATTATGAAAAGTTAGTGGTAAACATACAGTTAATTCTGACGTTTGATTAGTATCTTTAGAGGGATTAACTCTGTTATTATATAAATGAAAATTTCTTACGCCGACAAGATTCAATTCCTGATTTTGCTTGGAGTTATCATTGTTTTTTATTCCTGCAACCTGAAAAAAACATCAGGAACTGCCGTTAAGGAGTCAGTCTCTCTGGAACAAGGGTTTAAGGATCCCCCTATGCAGGCCCGGCCACGGGCATACTGGGCATGGATGAACGGTAACGTGAACCTGCCAAGATTGACTTATGAGCTTGAAGAGTATAAAGCCAAAGGTTTTGCCGGCCTGGATATTTTCGATATAGGAGCAGAGGATCCAAATAAAATTGTACCGGAAGGCAATAAGTTCCTTGGAAGGGAATCTGTTGATGCTATAGTATATGCTGTAAATGAAGCAAAAAGAGTTGGTCTAGAACTGGGTTTGATTGCGTCAAGCAGCTGGAATGCAGGAGGAGACTGGGTAACTCCCGAATATGCTGCAATGCTGCTTTATAAATCAGAAATTATTGTTGAAGGTCCTTCGGAATATAACGGTATTCTGCCGTTTCCTGAGGTTTCGGAACAAACTCCAAAAAAAGCAGACGGGATATCCCATGTTTTTTAGAAATGTTGCTACAATTGCCTTTTCCGCTGCTTCTTCTGAAAATCTGATTCCTGATAAATCAAAGGTTATTGACCTTTTTGCTCTGATGGATAGCAGTGGTAAACTTAAGTGGAATGTTCCTTCGGGCAAATGGAAAATCATGCGATTGATTTGTTCCAATTCAGGCCAGAAACTGGTGCTTCCCAGCCCAAAATCAAGCGGATACAATATTGACCATTTCAATCCGAAGGCAACAGAAATGCATTTTCAGCATATCATTGACAGGTTGCAGGGCGAGCTGGGTGATTTCCGCAACAGCGCATTAAAGTTTATGTATCTCTGCAGTTACGAACTGCAGGGATTAGTGTGGACTCCTGAAATGACTGTTGAATTTCAAAAACGACGCGGCTACGATATGACTCCCTTTCTGCCGGTTTTATACGGGATCACAATACAAAATAAGGAAATTTCAGATCGTTTCATGTTTGATTTTAACATGACTATGTCTGATCTTATTATTGAAGGACATTATATGAATGCCCGGAACCTTCTTAACAAATACGGACTGAAACTTTGCAGTGAAGCCGGAGGTCCGGGTCAGCCGCTCCACAATTGTCCGTTTGAAGCCTTAAGGGCACTAGGGGCTTTGGATATTCCAAGAGGCGAGTTTTGGAACAAGCACGCTTATTTCGATGAAAAAGGTGAGGATATCCTGTGGCTTGTCAAGGAAATAGCCTGTGCCGCTCATATCTATGGGAAAACAGTTGTTGATGGCGAGGCTTTTACCAGCTGGCAGCAATGGCAGGAAGGCCCTTTTGACCTGAAGCCGCTGGCTGATAAAGCGATGTGTGAGGGACTTAATCTTTTTACCTTCCATACCGGAACCCATAATCCACCCGAAGGTGGAAAACCGGGCTGGGTATACCATGCGGGTACACATATGAACCCAAACCGTGTCTGGTGGCCGATGATAAAACCGTTTATTGATTACCTGGCACGCTGCAGTTATCTTTTGCAACAAGGTAAATATGTTGGTGATGTCTGCTACTATTATGGAGACCAGGCTCCTAATTTTGTAAGGCCAAAGCACGTTGATCCATCACTGGGAAAAGGCTTTGATTATGATGTCACCAATTCTGAAGTTATACTTACAAGGATGAATGTCAGAGATGGTAAAATTGTTTTGCCGGATGGCATGACGTATGAAGTTCTGGTATTGCCTGACCAGGATGATGCCAATCCACAGGTTCTCGAAAAAATAGTGGAACTGGTTAAAAAAGGCGCCACAGTAGTAGGACCAAAACCGACCAGATCGAATGGATTAACTGACTATCCTCACCTTGATGAAAAAGTGAAATTACTGGCCGATGAGCTTTGGGGACCATGCAACGGGAAAGATATTAATGAATACACTTATGGCAAAGGGAAAGTCATCTGGGGAAAAAGCCTGAAGCAGATTCTGGAGGAACGGGGTATTGGACCAGACTTTACTTTTACAACGAAGAATGATAGTGCTGATCTGGACTATATACACCGGAGCACTGAGCAGGAGGAAATATATTTTGTCAGCAATAAGAAAATGCAATGGGCTGAAGCAGAATGCGAGTTCCGGGTGAAAAATATGATCCCTGAATTGTGGATTCCGGAAACAGGAGAAATCGTCAAAGAGCTTGCTTATGATGCATGTAACCAGACAATTAAAGTAAATCTTAAGCTTCCTCCCGCGGGTTCGGTATTTGTGGTATTCCGGGAAAAATCCGGCCGGAAAATTGTTGCTTCGGACACAACATTCAATTTCCCGGTCTCAGACATACCGTCTCCAATATTACTTACAGGCTCCTGGGATATTAGTTTCCCGGCCGGATGGGGTGCTCCTTCAACAGCTGTTTTCCCTGAGTTAGTTTCATGGACTGCCCACAAAGATGATGGTATTAAATATTTTTCAGGCATTGCAACTTACCGGAAAGTATTTGAAATTCCAGGCGATATGTTAACCTCAGATAACCTTTTGTACCTGGACCTGGGATCGGTGAAAATGATTGCCGACGTATATCTGAATAACAATCATTTAGGAATCCTCTGGAAACCGCCCTTCAGGGTGGATATAACTAAGAGCGTTATGCCGGGGAAAAATTCTCTGGTCATTGAGATAGCCAATGACTGGTCGAACAGGATTGTCGGTGATCAGAAGCTTCCTGAAGAGAGAAGGTATACCTCTACAAACATAATCAGTCCAACCTCCTCCGATCTTCTATGGAAAGATGCCCCTCTTCTGGAATCAGGGCTTATGGGTCCGGTACAGATAATTGCAGAAAAGAAAATTCATTTCAATTTCAAAAACAATTAATTAAATATTTAATTAACTAGACTACTGTAATATAAATCACTTACGACATGAAAAATTGCTGGAAGATTACTATTATTCTGGTATCCATGGCTATGAGCCTTGAAATCGGAACAGGCAATGCACAACCTGCTGACACTCCTGTTTATAAAAATCCTGCTTTTCCCATTGAGCAAAGAATTGATGATCTTATTTCCAGGATGACACTGGAGGAAAAGGTAGGTCAGATGAATATCCCCTGTTGTTATAAAACAGAGATTGGATGGGGGCTTGGCAGTAATACACCTCCTCTGTGGGAGAATCCAACCAGGGAAGCAAGGGACAAACAGCTGGAAGGATGCAGGAAATGGGCGGAAGGGACGCACAATAAGGTTTTTGGCCCGGGCGGAGGATTTTTCACTCTTTCCGACAGGCTTATTTATGAAGGTACTAAAAGACAAGCCGAGGTCATGAATGAACTGCAGAAGATTGCCATCGATAAAACACGCCTCGGCATTCCTCTTTTGCAGATCGAAGAAGGAACTCACGGACTGATGTGCGCTGGCGGAACAGTGTTTCCGGAAGGATTAGCCATCGGAGCTACGTGGAACATGGACCTTGTGAAAAAAATCTATACCGTTGCTGCAAAAGAAGGCCGGTCAATCGGTGTTCACGGGCTTTGCACACTGGTGATTGAACCCTACAGGGATCCCCGGACGGGAAGAAATGAGGAAGGCTACTCTGAAGATCCCTACATTTGTTCGAAAATCGCGGAGAATATTGTCGAAGCAATGCAGGGCTATGATATTTCGGGAAAGGAAAACGTTATTTCTGTATTTACCTGTTTCCCCGGACAAAGTGAGCCTTTAAGTGGACTTGAAAGGGGTGCTATGGAAGTTTCCGAACGAAAACTCAGAGATGTTTTCCTGCCGCCATGGGTGGCCGGGGTTCAAAAAAAAGGTGCACTGGGAGTGATGGCAACCTATCCTGCCATAGATGGAGAAGCTTCCCATAGCTCGGAAAAGTTGTTTACTGATATGCTAAGGGAGGAAATGGGTTTTAAAGGTATAGTTCTTGGTGAAGGAGACGGACTCACTACTATTATTACGGAAGGACATGCCGCAACGCAATCAGAAGCAGGTATACTTGCCCTAAAAGCAGGAATCGATGTAGGAATCTCCATTGAAGATGCTTATATGGGAGATCTTATTAAAAATGTAAACGATGGTAAAATACCGGTCAGTCAGGTTGATCAGGCAGTGGAAAGAATCCTGCGGATCAAATTTCAGATGGGTCTTTTCGAAAATCCGTTTATTAACGTCGGGAATGCTGTTGAAATTGTTAACTCTGAAGCACATAAGCAACTTGCCCTGCAAACGGCAAGAGAAAGTATTGTTTTGTTGAAAAATGAGAAAAATACCCTGCCCCTGAAGAAAGGAATCAAATCTATCGCGGTAATTGGCCCAAATGCAGTGGCCCCGGTTGATCAACTCGGAGATTATATACCTCAAACTGTTCCACAGCATGTTTTTACAATTTTGGAAGGGATACGGAATAAAGTTTCTCCCGGGACAAAAGTTACCTATGTAAAAGGCTGCAATGTCATTGGAAATGAGGTGAATGAGATTGAAAAAGCTAAAAAAGCAGCTAAAAGTGCAGATATTGCAATTGTAGTTATTGGTGAAGGCGGATACACAACAAATGGAGAAGGGAGAGATGTTGCCAGCCTTGATCTGACAGGAATACAGGAAGACTTGCTGAAAGCGGTACACAATACAGGTACCCCGACCATTGTCGTGCTGATAAATGGAAGGCCATTATCTATCCGCTGGGCATCTGAAAATTCCCCTGCCATTGTTGAAGCCTGGATGTGCGGAGAACAGGGGGGAAATGCTGTTGCTGATGTACTTTTCGGTGATTATAATCCTGGAGGAAAGTTACCGGTAACTGTGCCTCGTCATGTGGGACAGCTGCCTGTATACTATAATCATTCAAAAAGCAAATGGAACAAATATGTGGATATGCCGGGCACTCCCTTGTATGAATTTGGATACGGCTTAAGCTATACTACATTCGAATATAGTAACTTGCAGATACTCCCAGATGAAATAAATAACGCAGGTAAAGTACAGGTTACCGTGGATGTGAAAAATACCGGTAAAGTAAAAGGAGATGAAGTTGCCCAGCTTTATATCAGTGATGTAATAAGCAGTGTGTCAACACCTATCAAAGAATTAAAGGGCTTTTCGAGATTTTCACTCGAACCGGGAGAAACAAAAACTGTTACATTCAGCCTCCTTCCTGAGGATCTCTCTCTCCTTGACCTGAATATGAAAGAGGTAGTTGAGCCGGGGATATTCGAGGTGATGGTTGGAAGTTCATCAGAGGATATCAGACTTAAAGGAGAACTGGAGGTGAAATAATGAAGTCAGAAAACAGGCAGAACAGACTCTTTATTATTGCAATTTCAAGTGTAGCTGCAATTGGCGGATTTCTTTTCGGCTTTGATACCGGCGTAATTTCAGGAACATTGATTTTTTTGCAGGACGCAAAAGGGTGGGCTCTTACAGACTCACAACTGGGAGGAGTTACAACCGCGGTTTTATTAGGGGCTGTTTTCGGTTGTTTGATCAGTGGCAGAGTCACAGATATTTTCGGACGAAAAAAAATTATAATTCTGACGTCCGTGATATTTATGTGCGGTGCGGTGTTGAGTGGTTCAGCACCTGATGTCCGTTTTTTAATAATAAGCAGATTGTTTCTCGGAATTGGAATCGGAATCGCATCATTTTCAGTTCCTCTCTATATTGCGGAAATATCTCCGGCAAGGAACAGGGGCGCTCTGGTTACTATTAATCAGCTAATGATCACTGTTGGCATTCTGGTATCCTATATTACCGATTACTGGATTGCAAATGATGCTGATCCGTTTTCGTGGAGATTGATGTTTCATATAGGGTTTATCCCCGGTCTCATGCTTTTTATCGGTATGTTTTTTCTTCCGGAAACTCCCAGGTGGCTTATAAGTAAAGGCAGATACGATGAGGGAGCAAATGTTCTGAAGAGAGTTGAAGACCCTGCTTTGTATAATGCCTCTTTGAATAAACTGAAGGAAGAAATTGCTGCAGATGAGAAAAACAAAACTTCAATCAGACAAATTTCCGAACCATGGATGAAATATCCATTAATTATCGGTGTCGGTATAATGATTCTGACTGAATTTACAGGAATTGATACAATTGTATATTATACACCAAAAATATTCAAGATCGCAGGCTATATCAGCAATGAACAATCTATATTACCGGCAATTATCGTCGGAGGTTCAAATGTTATCTTCACAATCATTTCAATCTTTTTAGTTGACAGGATAGGTCGCCGGCCTCTTTATTTTGCAGGATTATCCGGTTTGGTATTTACTCTGTTTTCATTAGGTTTATGTTTCCATTTTCAAAATGAATTAGGCGACCTTTTCAGCTTGCTTACAATAACAACTATGTTTATGTTTATTGCATCCTTTGCATTAAGTTTCGGACCTTTATCCTGGCTGTTAATTTCAGAGATATTTCCATTAAAATTTCGTGGTCTGGGCATGAGTATCGGTGCTTTTACTCTCTGGTCTGCCACCACAATAGTTAATTATTCATTTCTGAAGATTGTAGATGTTCTTACTCTTGCAGGGACCTTCTGGGCCTTTGCAATCATGGGTGTAATATCTGTTATATGGGGCTATTTCTATATCCCTGAAACAAGGGGAAAAACACTTGAATCCATAGAAGAACATTGGAAAGAGGGAAAAACTCCCAGGGAACTTTGATAATTAGAATTTATTAAAATAAATTTTCTATTTACATTATGAAAAAGATCATATCACTAATCCTTGGTAATTTGATTGCCATGTTGCTTCATGCACAGACCACGGAAGTAAAAGTTTCAGATTTTGGTGCAATACCGAACGATGGAAAAGATGATACTCCGGCAATCCTTGCTGCACTTGAAAATTGTAAGGGCTCGGCCGTAACCTTAACATTTGAAATAGGCTCTTATGATATCTATGGAAACCACAAAAATGAAAGAGGAACTTTCAATCCGGCAATTGAAGTAAAAGATCTGAATAATTTTATGATAGATGGCCATGGTGCTGAGCTGATCGGCCATGACCTGTCTACAATGTTCAGTTTTTCAAATTGCAGTAAGATAACTGTCACAAACCTTACTACTGACTGGGATCCTCTTCCGTATACACAGGGCAGAGTTGTCAGAGTGGATACTGATTTTGTCGATCTGGAAGTGGTCGCACCGTTCACAGCACAGGCTGGCCGGCCTACTGAAGCAATATTAGGATACGATATGGAAAACCGGCGGATGGCAAGAAGATTTACCGATCATTATCAGAAAGGATATGAAAAGACATCTGAAGTGATCCGGCCCGGTGTAATGCGCATTTTTATCGGGCGGCAGGACAGGTTTTCAGGAAAACTGCCATCTGTGGGAGATTACCTGATTGCACGTCACCAGGTTTACAACTACCAGTCATTTCAGTTTTTGGAATGTTCGGTGGTTCTTGTGGAAAACGTGAATATCTATAGTAATCCGGGAATGGGATTAATTGCCAGGGATAGCCGGGATATATATCTCAGCCATCTGAAAGTGATGATCCGGCCCGGATCAGGCAGATGGATGTCGTGTACTGCAGATGCCACTAATTTTGAGAGTTGCCGCGGTACAATCATAATAGAAAATTGCCTCTTTGAGGGTCAGGGTGACGATGCGACCAATGTCCGTAGTGGTGAGTACCTGCTTGTGGATGAGCGTTTAAATGATACAAAGCTGAGAATCAAGCATGGGTATACCTATACAAGCGGAATTCCTGATTCCCCGAGAATTGGGGATATACTTGAAATAAGCAGCGGAAAAATACCGCTGATACCTTATACTACAGCGACGGTAAAATCTGTTGAAGTGAATGAGAAAGAAAATGCTCTGATTGTGGAATTCTCCTCAAAACTTCCTGAGAATACCGGTAAAGGAGATATTGTTGGTAATTCCAGTTCCTGTCCTGTATTACGCATTAGAAACTGTACCGCTGTCCGGAACAGGGCTCGCGGTTTTATTGTTAAAACACGCGATGTAATAATCGAAAACTGCACTTTGCAGGATATATGCGCATCAGGAGTCGGATTGGAAGCCGATGTAAATGCATGGTGGGAAGCAATAGGTTCCAGGAATGTTATTATCAGAAATAACCGGTTTATCCGGTGCAAATTTGAACCTGAATATCTGAATGGAGTGATAGAATCTCATACTATGAGCGATACTACACCGGCAGGAGTTCATCAGAATATTACTATTGAAAATAATATCTTCCTTGGTTCAGACGGAAATATTCTTAAACTGGGTTCTGCTGATGATGTGAAAATCATAAACAATATCATGGATGGTCCCAGGGATGAGGCTATCTTTCTTTATAACAGTAAAAACATATTGATTACAGGGAATAAACTGACTAACAGTCCTGCAGGAATAAAGATCGGAAACGGCTGCGACTCTGCGACAATCCGAATAGAGAATAATATTGGGTTTTAAAAAAGACAATTATACGGTTGGCATAAAAGTAATAAATCAAGATAAATTAAATTCAAAAAGCAGAGATATGAGAAGGGTATTATGGTTATTGTTTTTTTTCTCACTACATTCTTATGGTCAGCGATCAGTAGTTTCCCTGAATGGACAATGGGTTATAGAAGAAAGTATTAAGTCAGACGCCATTCCGAAAAAATTCTCCCATACTGTGACTGTTCCAGGCTTAGTTAATCAATCCATGCCAGGATTTGCGGATGTGGATAAATTTACTACCATTGATGTAATAAGGCATCCAATTGTCGGTATTAAGGATAATCCCTTATTAGATACTATAAAAATCGGGATTGCAGGTCAGAACCGGAACTTCTTCTGGTATAAGAGACAATTTGAACTTAAGGAGAAAAAAGAAGTTGTAATACTTAAAATTTGTAAGGCCCAGTTTGGAACAGAGGTGTGGATTAACGGGAAAAATGCAGGAGAACATTTCGGATGCTTTACTGCCGGTTATTTCAATATTACCGGATTCGTAAAACAACCTGGCCGGAATGAAATTGTTATAAGGATCGGAGCCCATCCGAAAGCATTGCCAGAGTGGGTTCCCTTTGGAACTGACCTTGAAAAAAGAAAATGGACACCCGGAATATATGATGATGTATCAGTCATCGCCTGCAACAATCCCTATATAGAGACCTTGCAGATTGCCCCTGATATCAATAAATCACAAATTACGGTTCAGACAAAAGTGATCAATTATAAGAAAGGAGGGAAATTCAGCCTGACCTTCAGCGTGAAGGAATGGAAAGGAGGGAAAGAGGTTGCAAAGGGAATACAAGATATTGAAATGGGAAAAGATGAAACACTTACAGTAACCGATACAATAGATATCCCTTCTCAACATTTGTGGTCTCCGGACGATCCGTTCCTATATGAGCTGAATGCCTCGAGCGGTGGCGATAACTTCATAAGTCGCTTTGGCATGCGGGAGTTTCATTACGACACTAAAACAAAAAAGGCTTACCTGAATAATAAGGTGATATATCTCAGGGGATCAAATATTTGCCTCCACCGTTTTTTTGAAGACAGCCTTTGTCTCGACAATCCATGGAACGAAAAATGGGTGAGACGGCTTCTTTATGACATTCCAAAAGAGATGCACTGGAATAGTTTCCGCTTTTGCATTGGTCCTGCACCGGATAAATGGTTTGAAATTGCCGATGAGGCCGGATTACTTATACAAAACGAGTTTTTTCTCTGGACTCATAAAGATTACTGGAAGGTTGAAGAACTTGAAAATCAGTTAGGCGAGTGGATGAGGGACCACTGGAATCATCCTTCCGTTGTGATCTGGGATATGCAGAATGAAACCCGCTGGGATAAGCTTGAAGAAATAATAAATAAATTCAGGCCTCTGGATCTTTCAAACCGCCAGTGGGAAAATGGCTGGAGTAAACCTGCAGGTGAAAATGACCCGTCGGAGGATCATAATTACCTGGATTATTCTGACAGAGATAGTGGAAAAATTTCTCCATGGAGAATGCCTGCATATAACTTTGGCAACAATGGTCGAAGTAATAATTCATTCAATCCCACCTCTCATGCCACCGTATTAAATGAATATGCATGGCTGTGGCTTCATAGGAACGGCAAACCTACAATTTTAAGTGAGGGCTTTTACAATTCTATGGTACCGGATTATACTGACCAGCAAAGAATGGATTTATATGGTTACCTGATTGCAGGCGAAACAGAGTATTTCAGGGCATTCAGAAATTATGCTGCAGTGCATTTTTTTACCTGCCTCACAGCGGATTTTCCGACTGCCTTTACAGGAGATCTTCTTCAGGATGTACAAAATCTTAAATTTAATCCTGTATATGAAAAATACATGAGGGAAGCCTTTAAACCCCTTGGTGTATACCTTCACTTCTGGATGGCCGAGATCAGAGTGGACCCGAAAGCGCAAGGCAGGTTCCCGATCATATTAATAAATGATGAGTACCATAAATTAAAAGGTAGTTTAGAGATCAGGATCGAAAAACCTGACGGGAAACTGGTCAAACAATCTGAAAAGCCATTTGAAATTTCAGAACTGATTGCAGATACTTATCTGATTGACTGTGAATATCCGTCGGAACCTGGTGAATATGTTGTAAAAGCAATAGCCCATCCCGAAAATTACGAACCAGGTACCACAACCAGTATTCGAAAATTAAAGATGTTACCTTGAATCTATTCTAATATTGTAAGGAGTTAGCTATGAGAAAAATTTTGAAGTTTTTAATCATTCCCGCTTTGATACTGTCAATGAATGTGGGATCTCAACTTTTAGCTGCTGAACTGCCAGAACTGAATCCATATTTAAGAAAATCTATGTCCTGGAAATGTACTACACAAGACAAGGTTGTACCTCTGAATATTTATTATTTTGGAGGAGATACAGGGCCCGATGGATCTGAGGTCATTATTTATCTGAAGAACAGTGCATGGGATCGTATCGGACAGGAATCAGACTTGTCGATACTGAGAGACTATATTCAGAAGAAGCTTATTGTAATTACTGTTGATTTTGGACATGATATACTGGCAGTATCGCCCCGTTTTGATAAGGACCTGCATGAAATATTCAAGGCTGTTTATGGATTTAGAACTGTATCATTGCTTAAAGATCTCGATATAAAGCCAAAAGAATTCAGATGCTTTTTCCTTCCGGAGGGATATCGTGTAGCCACCGACCTTGTTTATTGGGAACTTGATAAGCATGCTGCTTTTGGTACAATGGAATACATTATGAATTCATATAATGAAGATATAGTACCTAAGCTCCCAGGATTAAAGCCGGTCACTTCGCCAAAAGATATGGTAGACAGGTATGGCAAACCTTTCGATTTCACGATTAAAATGGATATTGTTTATCCTTCGCAGGCTAAGAAGATACTCCCTGCCATAATTTTTTCAGCCTGGCTTGCACCCAGAAATCCAAATGGCGAACCTATATCATACCTTCCTCACTTCGCAGGTTTTACAACACGCGGCTATGTTTACATTGTAATGGGCCACTGTTTTAATCCTTGTGTACAACATTATTTCCATTATTCAAAATTTACACTCGACCAATGGAATGGCTTTGCCTGTTATTCAGCAGCAATGCGTTATATAAATGCTAATGCTGATAAGTACAGTATAAATACAGACCATATTGGTATGGCAGGTCATTCCAAGGGACAATATGCCATTACCCGTCTTTCCGACCCTCATCATGAAGGTGGAAAAGAGATTAGCAGGTTTGAAGGCTTTCCCGAAGGATCGCCCGAACCACAGCCCTGGCCCGGATATCCTTCAAAAATTTCAGCAGGTTATCAGTCAATGGGGATGGGACTTTTTGAACCGGAGTATATCACCAGCGATTATGCCCCGAATATTGTTGCATGCGGGGAAAATGAACGCGATGTAATAAGTAAGGAAGGCCATCCGGCTTTTGTTAAGAGGCTCGAAGAGCTCGATTGCAACTATATCAACCTCTTTATGCAGGGACTTGGACATGAGGTGCCTTACGGCTATGATGAAAAAATGGGAGTCGACAGGTATCAGCTGATGCACGATTTCTTTGACAGGTATCTTAAGGTCGACGATAAACTTCGCCCTGTTGTACTGGTTGTTTCTCCGCGTGATAATAAAATGGATGTCCCTCCATCCGGACAAATTATTGTTGATTTCGCACCGGTAATTGATCCCGCGAGCATCATCAAAGAAAAAGGTATTAAGATAGTGGAGCTGAAAAGCATGAATGAAGTCGAAGGAACCTGGAAAACTTCCCATAATGGTACAAGATATACCTTTATACCTGTGAAAGATTTAAAAAAGAATGAACAATACTCTATTGATATTACAACAGCTGTAAAAGATATGAGAGGTATTCAGCTTGAGCATGGTAAGAGAGTTAATTTCACAGTTGCAGTAGAATAGCAGTTGGAAAAAGAGATTAAACCCATAGTTGAGATCTTAAGACATTTATATGAAGCCAATGATGATAATACTAAACAAAATCCTCCTGTCTTTTTTGGTGTTTTCCGGATGCACAAGTAATAATAACCCGGATACTTATAAGGCAGTAAGGATAGACGCTCAGGAATGGATGGGCGAAAACCTTAATACTGGATCTTTCAGAAACGGAGATCCAATACCTGAAGCCAGATCGGATGAAGAATGGCGAAGAGCAGGCGAAGACGGCAGGCCTGCATGGTGCTATTATGAAAACAAACCTGAAAACGGCAGCAAATACGGCAGGCTGTATAACTGGTATGCTATAATCGATAATCGGGGATTAGCCCCTGCCGGCTGGCATATTTCCAGTGATGCCGAATGGAGAAATACAACGGATTTCCTTGGCGGGGAGGATGCTGCCGGCACAAAGATGAAAAGCAGTTCCGGATGGGATAAGGATGGTAACGGAACAAACGAGAGTCACTTTACCGGAATTCCCGGCGGATGCCGTGACCTGAATGGAAAATTCGATGGCGAGGGCATAATAGCCTTTTGGTGGAGCTCTGTTGAATATAACAAAGAGCTTGCCTGGTACAGATGTATAGATATAAGCCCTTATTATGTTTACAGGACCAATTATTATAAGCAAAATGGATTATCGGTACGGTGTATCAGGGATTAGCCTGGCGGCGTGTGACCTCAATTTTTGCGATTTTTTTGCCAACTGCCTTTTGCCATCTGCCTACTGCCTGCTGCCTGCTGCCTGCTGCCTACTGCCAACTAAGGTTCATAAACCCATATAAATGAATGGCGAAGGTTTTCAGCAATGAGAATCCTCCCTTTCGCATCTGCACAGATTACACTGCACTGAGCAGTATTATCTGGCCATCCAAGGCAATCGATAGACCCTATTGCAGGATCATAACAGAGAATCCATGAATTATCTTCATCTCTGCCACCAAGCATATAAAGCTTCCCATCATCGCCATAAGCAAGAGACTTCAGGTTCCAGTATTGAAATGCTTTACCCTTATTGATTACAGTAGATGTTGAAGGGTGAAATTTAAAAAGGAAACCATCATTTATGGTACCACACCAGAATCCTCCATCATGTGCACGAATGGCTGAAGCAATACCATTCTCATATAGAGGATCCGAATCCATACCCTGTTGAGTAGGAATGGTAACACCCGTGAAAACAGGCTTTTCATCGCCATAACCAAGCCTGTAGATGAGGCCTCCGGATTGCGCAGTATAGGTAGATGAACCTCCTTTCATAAGCTCCTGGCTGGTCATATTTATTTCTTTATGAAAATAAGTTGAAAAATATACTGTACCTGCATCATCAATTATCAGAATTTTTGGCACTCCTCTCCACGAAACCCTGCCAAGGTCCTTAACCCTCCAAGGTGTCATTATTTCTCCGAAATCCTTAACAGACCTGGTAATAAAATCATATGAGAATAAATGACCGGCAGGGTAGGTGACGCCATATATCTTTCCTCGAATCGAATCAACGGCAATGCAATTAATTCCCTGACCGGCTGCGATTATTCCCAAATCTTCGCTTTTCCCGGTTACCGGGTTAAATGAAAAGAGATGTCCTCCTTTGTAATCCTGTTTTGTATCATCCAGAATTTCATCATATGTTGATGTGCAGCCAATAATGGCGTTCCCTTTTCCAATGCAAAGATCAGATATTGAAGTTTGTCCTGGAAAACTGGATGTTAAATTAAGAAGATGTTCGACTTTTTCACCGTCGGTCCGGAAAATATGACAGTTCTTGGCCCCCCATGTGGCTTTTGTACTTCCGTAAACCCAGCCATCATTTTTGAGGATCATATCAGTAACTGCACTCTCGCCTCCATGGATTGGCCCCTGTGGCCCATCTGAAACCGGGATATGTTTTGTAACAGCTCCCCTTGTTATTCCGCCCACCCTCTGGGCTGATACTGTTGAAACATTAAATCCAGTCAGCAAAATCAATAAAAAGAACCCGGCAAATATTCTGAAGTTTCTCATTCTTTTCCCTTTAGGGTATTACATTATTATTTAAGTCTTTAAGGTGTGAAGGTTAATCTGTCATTTTATGGAAGTCAGATCTTCAGGTGGCAGATATTTGATAAGATAGGGGCGGGTAATTGGTTTGCCCCCGGGATCTTTTTCAACTTCATTACCCATATAGTAATTTCCGAAACAGCTAAAATATACAGTATGATTTTTTGTGGTAAGTGCTCCGAAACAACCTTCCACTCCCTCAAGCTGCCCAATCCAATGGAATTTTTTTGTCCTGAGATCGAGAATTGTAAGTATTTCCAGAGCACTTTCAAGCACTTGACCTCCGTGGTTTCCGGATATAAAATATAACCTTCCCCATTCCTCATCAAGCGCGATGTTTGGTGTATAATGTCCCTGCCCGGGCATTCCGATCACATGCCCGAACTCCACCAGTTTATTATCCCGCGGATTAAAACTCCAAACGAAACCATCGGTAGAAATGCAATAAATTATATTTTTTGATGATACAACTGAAGCACGAAAATCCATTAATTTGCCTGGAAGCTTAATGTCTATATCAGTAAATTCTTCTGTGTCCGGGTTGAATTTTGTCAGTCCTCCTACATCGTTTGCAAAATAGCAAAAACCATCTTTGTCCATGATCATCTCACGCACCCTGTCTTCGAGACGGCTCATTCGTGCAAGAGACTCGTAACGGTTCAGTTCCATTGTTGAAAGCTTCACTCTCCAGAATTTTGCACGGTCAGGCGAGATGCCATTCAGAATATTCCGCTTTTCATCATAGTACAACCCCACTGTGGCACCATAGGGATTAGGGATACCAAAGTATTCAGTTTTTCTGGTCTGCGGGTCATATTTAATAAGGGCGCCACCGGCATAACTTTTTGGATACCATGCACGAGTATACTCATGCATGTATGACATACCCATATATCCTGAAAAGTAGAGCATCCCCTTAGAATCGGAAGCAATATTGCCATGAATTTTCCCATGTCCCGGAGTTTCAGCATTTGAATAGATCGCACTCGCTTTATCCAGATCCAGCTCAAAAGATACCTTATCTGTCAATGGATCATAATAACAGATCGCAGTATTCCCGAATCCCCACGGCCTTTCATACCTGTCGGATCTATCGAAGTTGCCAATTGTCTCATCGGTGCCCCAGTGATCGCCGCCGCAAAACCATATCCTGCCATCTGGTGTTTCTGTGATTTTATTCCAGCTTGTATTCTGAGCGGATTTGCCCTTCCAGTCAAGCCCTTCAGCCGCATACATCTTCAATCGGAGTAACTTTAATTTCTGAATATTTACTGTCTGTCCATTTGTGATATGAGAGAAGATGAAAAGGCTTAATATTAACAATGTACTCTTATTTTTAAATATCATTTTGTTTATCCCCTTGTTAATTAACAACTTTTTTTAATTTATAGATGTTGTATATGAGATTTTCTGAATGGATATATTCAAAAGTAGAATTTTAATTCATAAATACTAAAGAAATGATTATAGTTTATGAATAGTCAATACTTAAACTTGTTTCAATGATGTAATATTAAGCGCGAAATGAAAAATCATAAGCATATTAATTTTAATTTTAGCTTAGCATTTAGTAAACAACAATTAAAGATTAAAGTTGAATGGAATTTATTAAAAGAATAAATCCTTTGGTTCCCCTTATTTTGTTAATACTTAATATGGGTGCAGTAGTAGTTGGTCAGCAACCAACTTATCTTGATTCAGGGCAATCGGCAGATAAAAGAGTTGCAGACCTTCTTGAGAAAATGACTCTTGAAGAAAAGGTCGGACAGATCAATATGCCATGTGTTTATCAGGATGCATTCGGAACCGATATCCCCGCAAAATCTGTAGGTGTCAAAAAATTCGTTTTGGGGACTCTGGTTGATATAGGTCCGGGTGGAGGGTTTTTTACACTTGCCAATGAAATATTGCGTGATGGAACAAAACAGCAGGCAGAATTCTTTAATGAACTGCAAAAGATGGCGGTTGAAAAAACAAGATTAAAAATACCCCTCATGCAGATAGAGGAGGGGACTCATGGTTTTATGGCACCGGGAGCAACAATATTCCCTGAAGGTCTGGGGCTGGGCGCATCCTGGGATATGGACCTGATTAAAAGTGTATATGCCACATGTGCTGAAGAAGCCAGATCTGTAGGTGTTCATCAGTTGTTTACACTAGTTATAGAACCGAACAGAGACCCGAGGCATGGCAGAAACCAGCAGACATTCAGTGAAGATCCATTCTTATGTTCAGAAATTGCAGCCTCTATTGTCTCGGGGGCACAGGGAGATGATATTTCTTCTGAAAATAAAGTAGTTGCAGGTTTGTGTCACTTCCCTGGCCAAACCCAGGGACTTAACGGCATTAACCGTGGTACAATGGATATTTCTGAACGGACATTCAGGGAAATATTTCTCCCTCCCTGGGTTGCCGGAATTAAAAAAGGTGGAGCACTTGGCGTTATGGCTACTCATCCTTCAATTGACGGTTATCCCAATCACGGGAAAGAAGAATTTCTTACCAGGATCCTCCGCGATGAACTGGGATTCAAGGGGAATGTTCTGAGTGAGGGAAGCAATACTGGTACACTAATCTATGAAAGAGTGGTTGGAACAGAAAAAGAAGCTGGGCCGATAGTTCTGAAAGCCGGGGTTGATATAAACATCACTTTTGAATCCGGATATCAGAAAGATATGATAGATAATGTTAAGGAAGGAAGGGTATCGATGGAACTATTAGACAGAGCTGTCGGACGGATACTGTATATTAAATTTATGCTCGGATTATTTGAGGATCCCTATGTGGATACTGAAAGAGCTGTCTAGAATCGTTCATTCCGCCAAGAATCAGCAACTTGCCTTAAAAGCTGCCCGGGAAGGAATTGTACTTCTGAAAAATGAAAAAAAACTGCTGCCTCTCGGTAAAAACCTGGGGTCAATTGCTGTAATTGGGCCTAACGCCAGCAACAGATGTGAATTTGCTTGGGGATTATATACCTAAAAAACTGCTTAATAACAGTACAACTGTTTTAGATGCAATAAAGAAAAAAGTATCACCGAAAACCAGAATAACGTATGTTAAAGGATGTGATGTTCTGGATAGCTCAGACTAATTCAATAAAGGAAGCACAAAGAGCTGCAGAGAAAGCTGATGTGGCAATTTGTAGTTGTTGGTGAAAATAGTGATACCGATGGAGAGAGCAAAGATTCGCATGATCTTGAATTAACAGGATTACAAAACGAATTGGTCAGGGCAGTGGTTGGAACAGGAACTCCAACTGTTGTGGTTTTGAATAGCGGAAGACCACTGGCTATAAGTTGGATTGCCGAACATGCCAATTCAATAGTTGAATCGTGGACGTGCGGGGAAAAAGGAGGAGAAGCCATCGCTGATGTATTATTTGGAGATTATAATCCGGGGGGTAAACTGCCTGTAACCTTTCCGCGTCACGTCGGACAGATGCCTTTCTACTATAATTTTAAGCCGGCTAAATTAATGAGGTCGGATATTGCGTACGTATCATTACCGCTTTCGCCTCTTTTTGAATTTGGTTTTGGACTCAGCTATACCACTTTTGAATATAGTAATCTCATAATTACCCCAAAAGAGTCAGGACCTGCCGGGAACATAATGGTAAGCGCAGATGTTCAAAACACCGGTAAAATTAAAGGAAGCGAAGTCGTTCAGCTTTATGTTGATGATGTAATCAGTTCAATGGTTACTCCTGTTATTGAGCTAAAAGGCGTTCGAGAAGATTGAACTTGAGCCCGGTCGAGAAGAAAAGTGTCAGTTTTATCCTCAAACCTGAACATTTATCATTTCTTGATGCACATATGGAACGCATTGTGGAACCGGGAATGTTTGATGTAATGGTCGGCAGTTCATCAGCAGACATAAGGCTAAGAGGAGAATTTGAAGTGAAGAACTGAGAGCAGTATTATCCTGTCATTAATATAAAAAAAATAACTTATATGAAAAAGGAAAAATCTTTCGGAAATGAGAGAGAAACCTCAAAATATATTTGCTATCGTACACCTTCACCAATTGTCATAGATGGCGATTTGAACAAAGCGGTCTGGCAGAACGCCAGTAAATCGTCTCGTTTCGTTGACATGATCAATGGAATGCCTGGCTTTTTCGATACGCAAGCCGCAGCCCTCTGGGACGATGAAGCCTTATACATTGCTTTTTGGATTGAAGAACCATTCGTGGAAGCCAGACTTACTCAGCGCGACTCAACCATCTTTCAGGAGAACGATGTAGAAGTTTTTATTGACGGTGGAGACTGCTATTATGAATTTGAGATCAATGCACTTAACACCGTGTATGAAGTCTTCTTTATCTGGCAGGATGCATATAGCAAGTTTGATGCACGGGAATTCAATGTTCATTCACGTCAGGCTTATACTTTTGGTGGCAACCACGACCGTGATGCTGCTACATTCTGGCGTGGCAACCACCCGCGAGGTTTGCGATGGGCTTTCACAGACTGGGATTTTCCAGGTCTTAAAACAGCGGTATGTGTGCAGGGCACACTTAATAACAATAGTGATATTGACAAGGGCTGGACAGTTGAGATAGCATTTCCGTGGGCTGGAATGACTCAGCTCTCAGGAGGCCGAAGCCTGCCACCTAAGGATAACGACATATGGCGTATCTTCCTGGGCCGTTTCGGTAAACTGGTAACAGGTAATTCTGTTGTCAGCAATTCGATGTCACTTGACCCCGTAGGCGACAACGATAATCATCTGCCGGAACGCTTTACAAGAGTATCTTTTTCAACCCTGACCACATTGGTAGATAATAGATGAGATCGCTGAGAAATAATCAGGAGAAATATAATTTAATGAAGTTATTGGAAATAACTCGGTTCACCTGATTAATAACAATATGAAGAAATTTCCATGCCGAGAGGGATGTGATGCGGCACCCATATAGCAAATGATAAAATACAGCAAACCGGCAAGATGAGGATTCCTGAGGATGAAAGTCGCAGTTCAACACCTTTGGCTCTAATTTGTATTGCCATAATATTCCTGTCTGGACTATCCTGTGAGCCGAAGCATGGAAAAGGTATTGAACCTTTGGAACTGAAATGTGAATACAGTATTAATCCACTTTGTATAGAGAATAAGAATCCACGGCTAAGCTGGATTCTTAACTCTAATATTCGTAATCAGTATCAGAGCGCATACCGGATTCTGGTAAGTAGCAGTAAAGAAAACATTGACAAAAATATCGGTGATTTGTGGGATAGCCATAAAGTATCTTCCGGTGAATCGATTCATGTTTTATATGATGGAAAACCACTTGGTTCAGGTATGCATTGCTGGTGGAAAGTCTGTGTCTGGGATAAGAATGATCTAAAGTCAGAATGGAGTGAAACAGCCTCATGGGAGATGGGGCTTCTTAAACCTGAAGACTGGAAAGCGAAGTGGATTAGCTATGAATGTCAGTCAGCACCGATGTTCCGGAAGGAGTTTGAAATCACAAAAAAAGTAAAAGAGGCCAGAGTCTATATCAGCGGACTTGGTTATTATGAGCTGAGTATTAACGGTGCTAAAATCGGGGAAAATGTTCTTGACCCGGCTCAGACAGATTTTGAACAGCGTACTTTTTACATTATTTATGACGTTACGGAGTATCTTAAAGCCGGGGAGAATGCTGTGGGAATAATGTTGGGCAATGGCTGGTATAATCAATTTGCTGTTAATCACGGGAAGTATGGCTGGAAGGATGTTGTATATGGAAAACCCAGATTAATTTTCCAGATGCTCATACTATGTGCAGATGGTTCTGAAAAATTGGTCTTATCCGATGAATCCTGGAAGGGATCATCTGGTCCGGTTATTTCCAATAATGTATATGCAGGCGAGGTTTATGATGCCCGTCTGGAACAAGATGGATGGGATAAATCGGGATTTGATGATTCGCATTGGAAACAGGTTGTGTTTACAGAAAGTCCGGGAGGCAAGCTGATTTCCCAGAAGCTTCCTCCGATAAAAAGGATGGAAAATTTAAAACCCATTAGTATACAAAATCCTTTGCCAGGTGTTTATGTTTATGATTTAGGGCAAAATTTTGCTGGCTGGGTAAAACTGAAGCTGAATGCCCCGGCAGGCACAGGGATACAGCTTAGGTTTTCGGAGGCCCTTCACAAGGATGGGACGATTGACCCTGCAAGTACTGGCGTTTATGCCACAAACGTAATACAAACTGATAATTATTTCTGTAGCGGAAGGGGAGAAGAGATATGGGAGCCGCGGTTTACTTACCATGGATTCAGATATGTGGAGATGACAGGATTTCCAGGGAAACCTGCACTTGATAATATTGAAGGAGTGGTTGTGCATACCTCAGTAAAAAAATCAGGAGAGTTTATCAGCTCTGATACAATGATCAATAAGCTCCATAAAACTGCACTTTGGACCGAGTTGAGTAATTTATACGGCATACCCACCGATTGCCCTCACAGGGAGAAATGCGGCTGGCTTGGAGATGCATTTCTCACCTCTGATATGACCATTTACAATTTTGATATGCCTCTTTTCTGGTCAAAATATATTGATGACATAGAAACATCACGTAAGGGAGATATACCTCCTAATATCGCACCGGGGAGGAGATTTGGAGGAAGCGACCCTGACTGGGGTGCTGCATATATTCAGCTGGTATGGAATATGTATTTATATTATGGAGACAAATCAATAATAAGTGACCATTATGAAGGAATGAGCTTTTTTCTGAACTATCTGCAGAAAATCTCTGTCGATAATATTATTTATGCCGGAATCGGGAGCTTGTTTTCA
The DNA here is from genome assembly GCA_963782945.1 of uncultured Bacteroidales bacterium. Classification (GTDB taxonomy): domain Bacteria; phylum Bacteroidota; class Bacteroidia; order Bacteroidales; family VadinHA17; genus LD21. Next base: position 155,521 of record CAWALO010000018.1, on the reverse strand, counting down.
CCCGGAAAAATAATGCCTGCAGAAACGCCCATCGAGTTTACCTCTACGGTCCTGTACTATTTTTGTATTAATGCCATGTCGCATATGGCAAGTGTTAACGGGAAAATGGATGATGCACAAAAGTATTCATCTTCAGCGAAATATATCAAATCTTCATTCAATAGCAGGTTTTTTGATTATGCAAATAAAACCTATGGCTGCCAGGAAAAGAATACATTAGCCCTCTCTTTTGGACTTGTTCCGGAAAATGATGAGAAGGTGGTTGCATATAATTTGTATAATTACATTGTGAACAACCAGATGGGACATGTTTCTACAGGGATATTCGGAAGCCGTTATATATATGAAACACTTGGCAAGTATGGCTACGGTGGATTTGTCACAGAAATACTTAACCAGACAACATTCCCCAGTTATGGATTTTTATTTTCAAGGGGTGCGACCACATTCTGGGAAAACTGGGGAGAGAAGATATTCGTGGACAGAGGAAATTCGGGAGATGAACGTTCCAGAAATCACCCTTTCCAGGGTGGTTTTGATGCGTGGTTTTACAGTGGTATCGGAGGTATAATTCCCGACCCTGATAATCCGGGGTTTAAACATACTATTCTAAAACCTCATGTGATTAAAACATTAGATTTTGCGAGAACACGATATAATTCTATCTATGGCATCCTTAAAAGTGAATGGTCTTATAAAGATAATGAATTCATGTGGTTAATAACAATTCCTGCCAATACAACTGCAACAGTTTATGTTCCCGCTGAGAACCCCTATAAAATATGGGAAAGCGGGAAGCTTGCCAGTGAGTCTGAGGGTGTCAGATATCGGGAAATGCAGAATGGCAAAGCCGTATTTGAAATCGGTTCCGGAAATTATACCTTTATCGTAAATGAGAATCAATTTAAAAATAAAGAGTAATATTTGTTTAATGAAATATTGCTTATTTCCGGTATTATTGATGTTGATGGTCTGCTGTAAAAGTGATAGAGCAGAAGTCAGTTCTGCAAAAGCTGATCAGCCTCATTTAATGCTATTCGATATTTTAACTCCGGAACAGACCGGAATAAATTTTGAGAACAAAATCACAGAGACTCTTTCAATGAATGGGTTATTCTATGAATATTATTACAATGGAGCAGGCGTGTCGGTGGCTGATTTTAATAATGACGGCCTTCAGGATATATATTTTGTATCCAATCTTCATCCAAACAAACTTTATCTGAACACAGGTAACCTCAAGTTCAAAGACATTTCAAAAGAGTCAGGGACTGCAGAGCATCTTGGGTTTTCAACAGGTGTTACCACTGTAGATATCAACTATGATGGCTGGATGGACATTTATATTTCTAACTCAGGCAGGTTTGCCCCTGAAATGATGAAAAACAAACTACTCATAAATCAAGGTATTAATAAAGATGGAATTCCTGTATTCCTCGAGGAAGGTTCAAAATATAATCTTGATATCGATCTCTGTTCAACACAGGCTGTATTTTTTGACTTTGACCGCGATAACGACCTGGATATGTTTCTGATTAACCATTATCCCGATATTTATAATATATCAGAAATGGAAAAATTGTTGAAAACCGAAAGTAAAATTACAGGAGACAGATTATACCAAAACCAGGATGGGAAATTTATCGATATTTCAAAAAAAGCCGGGATAATAAACAATAGTGTAAGTTACGGGCTTGGTGTGGGAGTCAGTGATTTGAACAATGATGAATGGCCTGATGTGTATATAAGCAATGATTACTCCGGAAAGGATTTTTTATATATCAATAACGGGAACGGCTCATTTACAGAGAGCATAAATAAATCCATGAATCATATTTCATTCTCTTCGATGGGCAATTATCTGGCAGACTTTAATAATGACGGATGGTCAGATGTCGTTACCCTCGATATGATGGCTGAGGATAATTACGGTATGAAAGCCAGCTATGGATCAATGAATCAGGAGATGGCGCAAAAGCTGACCGGGCTGGAGCAGAATTATCAATATGTGTATAACACACTGCAGATGAATAATGGGGTATTTACAGGGAACCAAATACCACTTTTTTCAGATATTGCTCAGATTGCCGGTGTTTCAAGTACTGACTGGAGCTGGGGCCCTCTGCTTTTTGATATGGATAATGATGGCTATAAAGATTTATTTGTAGCCAACGGAATCATGAGAGATTTTATTAATAACGATTATCTGGACTATTTCGAAAAAAGATATAAGGAAGTTATTGAGACGCATAAAGTGACTAAGAGTGACTTTGTGACAAGTGTACTTAAGCAAATGCCATCCAGAATAAAACCCAATTACTTTTACCGGAACAGGGGTGATCTGACATTTGAAAAAATGAACGGAGTATGGGTATCGAATCTCCCCACATGTTCCAACGGAGCAGCTTATGCAGATTTTGACAATGATGGTGATATGGACATAATTGTGAATAATTCAGACGGTCCCTCATTTATCTATAAAAATAATGCCATTGAAAGAGGATCAGCAAATTTTCTTCAGTTTAAACTCAAAGGTCCTGAAAAGAACCCTGATGGAATTGGCACTAAAATAACATTGAAACAAGCGAATCAGATCCAGGTGCAGGAACAATATCTTACACGCGGATTTCTCTCTTCCATCAGTCCGGTTCTTCATTTTGGCCTTGGATCTGATATAATAGTGCCAGAAATAAAGGTCCTCTGGCCAGATGGGAAAGAACAGGTTCTCTATAATACTGCGGTAAATCAAACATTAATTCTATCATATAAGGAGGCGGAGAAAACACACAAAAGCTTAAATTCCAAATCTTTATTATTCACTGATATTACAGAAACGATGAATCTTAATCACAAACATGAAGAGGATAAATTCGATGATTTTAGCCGGGAAAGCTTATTGCCTCATAAAATGTCAGACCTGGGTCCTGCGTTGGCGGTTGGTGATGTAAACAATGATGGCCTGGAAGATTTTTATATAGGAGGAGCCAAAGGTTATTCAGGTACTTTATATGTTCAGACCAGTGGTGGTTTTAAACCATCCGGGAATCAGGTCTGGTCGGAAGATAGTAATTGTGAGGATGTTAAGGCAACTTTTTTTGATGCCGACAATGATGGAGACCTTGATCTTTATGTTGTCAGCGGATCTAATGAATATGAAGAGGGATCTCCTTACCTGCAGGATCGGCTCTATTTGAATATTGGTTCAGCCAATTTTAAAAAGCTTAATGATGCTTTGCCTGAATTCAAAATTAGTGGTTCATGCATTAAATCAGCTGATTATGATGGAGATGGCGATCTGGACCTCTTTGTGGGAGGCCGCCAGAAACCCGGGAAATACCCGCTTCCTGTTTCCAGCTGCTTATTGAGAAATGACAGCAAAGCAGGGAAGATACGGTTTACTGATATAACCTCAGAGGCAGCTCCGGAGCTGAAAGATATAGGGATGGTCACTGACGCTGTTTTTACGGATATTGATAACGACAAGAAAACTGACCTGGTGCTGGTTGGCGAATGGATGACAATCAGGATATTTAAGAACAATGGTACTGTTTTTAAAGATGTAACCAGTCATTGTGGGTTGTCAGATGAAACAGGCTGGTGGAATTGTCTGACATCAACTGATTTCGACAATGATGGCGACATGGATTTGGTAGCAGGTAACCTAGGACTGAACTATAAATTTAAAGCAAGCAAAACTTATCCTTTTGAATTGTTTGTAAAAGATTTTGATAACAATGGAAAACAGGATTTAGTGTTTGGTTATTACAGTAATGACACATTGTTTCCCCTGCATGGACTCAAAAGTTCTTCATTACAGCTTCCTTTTATTAAACAGAAATTTCCTGCATATAATGCTTTTGCCAGAGCGACTCTGTCAGACGTTTACGGATCTGATAATCTTAAAAAGGCAATGAACTATAAAGCAGTAAACTTCGCAACCTGTTATCTGGAAAATACCGGTGATGGTGTTTTCAAAATAATGCCGTTGACTGTTCCTGCACAGATTTCTTCGGTAAACAGTATAGTTACTGAAGATTTTGATGACGATGGCCACATTGATATGGTAATTGCAGGCAATATGTTCGGATCTGATCCGGAAACGCCCAGAAATGATGCCGGTATCGGGCTGTTTCTGAAAGGAAATGGATCCGGAGGTATCAAAGCAGTACCTGCATGTGAAAGCGGTCTTAATATCGGAGGTGATGTGAGGGAGATATGTCAGATTAATTTGGGGAAAGGCAAAAAACCTGCGATTATTGTTGCCAGGAACAACAGCTTCATACAGATAGTTAAAATTGGCGGCATTTCTGCAAAACCATGAGTAAGATAAAAAAACAAATCTGCCAATTCAAGAGGGTCAATTCCCGAAATTATCATCAAACAGCAATTCTCCGCGGTTATTATACAACCTAACATAATCAAAGGCTCCGGATCCCTTGGTAACGAACCTGATCCCCTTTATCATGCCCAATAGCTGATTATAGTCAGTAGTGTAAATTGTATCGGCATTATTGATAAATGACGCTTCATTGTTATTAATAACTATTTTCATAGTATTCCAGGTAGAGAGATCTGCACTGAGAAAGGAGAGATCGCTATATTTCCCGTTCAGATGCTTTTCACCAACTGTGATTTCTGACCACCTGTAACATCCTTTCTGAACAAGCATGACGGATGCCAGTCCGTTTTCCCCGACTATTCTGAATTCAACATCATAACAGCTTATTCCTCCAATCTCAGGGCTGTTTCTGTAGCGAACCTCAAACAGACAGCTGTCCCCTGAGACGTTAAAGTCTTTATAAAGAAGGTGTTCAAGATAATAAACAGTATTTCCATTGAAGCCTTTGGTATTGAGAGCTGAAGGTGAAATATACAGCATTCCTTCAATTTCGTCTTCCTGCACTTTTCTCTCTAATCCGAAAACAAATTTACGAAGAATGAAATTGTCATTATTGAAATAATAGCTGTTCCATCCTTCTGACAGAACATGGACTTTAGTCGATGCAACAATCTTGCCATTGGATAGCAGAGTTACATTGTAATAACCAGGTGATTCAAAACAATGATTGATTAATTTGAGATTTTTATCAAGTAATTCACCTTTTGACTGATCTTCAGCCTCATTCTGGTCAAAATCGATGCGTACGTCCTTGTTTCTTACTTTTGAGATATTTAAGTGAATTGAAACTGTGTGAGGAACAACCCCAGTGACATTTTCAGCACGGAAAATAATTGCTTTGTTATCAGATAGACGGCGAAGGTAAAACGAAAATATCACCAGAATGATCCCTGAGAGTAAAATGACCACTCCGGTTTTTAAGCTTTTATCATTAATTCTGTTAAATATGAAATTAATAAATCTTGAAAAACTATGTGACTGATCTTTAATGAATGCATCCCAGTCATGATAACCCAGAAATCTTGCCAGCGCATCTTTGGTAGCAGGCTGTGTTGTGTAATCATCCTTATATTTTACTTTTCCGAAAAGTCTCTTCAGTGTTTGCGGGCTGATTGAAATAGATGTTTCTTCTAAAATCAGCAGGCTAAGTTTCTTAAATTCATTATCAGTCCATAATGATACCTTTTTCCAATTAAGCTTTTTCTCAATTCTAAGGATAATTATATTTATATAGTATCTATCATTCATAGCATTAGCTCATTGATAATTATTTCATTAATTATGAGCATGTTACTATTCATGATATTTTCTGTATTATAAATGTAAAGGCTTTGTACAATTATTGCATACACTTCTGCTAAAATTTTACAACAGTTTTAAATTTATTGTTGTTACAAATTTAAAATAATAATGAATATAGAACACATATGAAATTGTTTAAACGAATAATGAAACAGGCGCCTCTATTGAAAATGTCATATTCTATCCTTCCCCTGCCAATAATCAAATTTGGACTAACTAAGATTGCATTGGTCCGGTAATAGCAAGATTATTATTCCTCAAACTGTTTCTGATCTTATTTTTATGAATCCTTACCAGTGATGTAAAGGTTTTGTAATGAATTTGTACATGCTTGAATAGTCTCAATTTTACATATCAACTCTATTTTCACATCAGGGATTTACAGGAACACTATTGAAATTAGAATAATTATACTTGCGTATTAAGATATGATTATTATAAATCAGAAAGCCTATGGGAAATTAAAAATTTAGTGAATGAAACCTTGAACTTTTTTTTAATTCTTAAAACTAATATAGTATAAAGTATGAAAACAATTCTAAAATTCTTTTTGTTGATTGTACTTTTAATAACCGGCACTTCCGGTATCATGGGACAGATTTCCATTAATGGAAGAGTTATTGATGCCGAAGGTAATCCGGTTATTGGAGCAAACATTGCTGTAAAAGGTACAAATGTCGGTGCGATTACAGATGTAGATGGAAAGTTTACATTAAAAGTGCCTTCTTCTGAAAGTATTATTTCTGTTTCCTTTATCGGGTATTTAACAAAGGAAATTGAAATTGGTACCAGAACCAGTATAGATATTGCCCTGGAGACTGATGCCACTTCACTTGATGAGGTAGTTGTAATCGGGTATGGTACTCAAAAGAAGGTTAACCTTACAGGATCCTTGTCCACGGTGCCAATAAAGGAGCTTGAATCAAGGCCGATTACAAACGTTTCTTCAGCTTTGCAGGGGACAATGGCTGGAGTTACTGTTAAGGTCGATAATGGTCAGCCCGGCAGAGATCAGGGAGTGATAAAAGTCCGCGGTATAGGAACATTGAGTAACAGTAATGCAATGGTAATGGTGGATGGCATAGTTTCGTCCCTGAATGATATTAATCCCAGCGATATAGAATCAATAACTGTATTAAAAGATGCAGCTTCAGCCGCCATTTATGGTTCAAGAGCATCAAACGGCGTGATTCTGATTACAACCAAAAAAGGGAAGAAGGGTGGTATTACGGCTCATTACAATATGTATGTGGGACAGCAGAAAGCATCTTTCTTACCTGATTACCTTCCTTCCTGGGATGCATCTTCCCTATACAATGAAGCTTTAGTGAATGAAGGGAAGTCGCCTGCATATACTATTGAAGAAATTCAGAAATTCAAAGATGGGTCTGACCCTAATAATTATCCTAATACAGATTGGCTTGGTTTATTGTATCAGGGGTCTGGTTTTCAGCAGAACCATTTTTTTGATGTCAGCGGAGGAGATGAAAAAACACAAAGTTACTTCTCCTTTGGATATTTTTCTCAGGATGGCATCATCAAGGGGAGCGGACTGGACCGTTACACCTCTCGCTTTAAGATCAATACTGAGTTAGGGGCCCATTTTAAATTAAACGCCAACCTTTCTTATTCACTTGAAGACTTCCAGGAACCAGTCAGTACACTTTACGGCAATGATTTATCGACGATAATCTGGCAAACGAACAGGATTGGCAGCACTGTACCATACAAGCCTAATGGTTATTATGGTTACAATGACGATGGCAGCCCCATGGCAGCGCTTGAGAGCAGCTCATTCCGCAATGAGAAAAATCATCATGTGGCAGGCATACTGGAGGGAGATCTTGAAATTGTGAAAGGATTGCATTTTAAACCCCTTGTTGGCTACAATTTCAGAATCAGCGATGGAAAAACATTTGCAGAGGACATTCAATACTACGATTGGCAGACAGGTGATCCAACCTATGTCCAGGGTCCCAATAAAGTGCGGCGCAACAATGACCAGGCATCTGAGCTCACCCTACAGGCATTGCTGGAGTACTATAAGGCATTTGGTAAAAATGAGTTCACCCTTCTTGGAGGATTCTCACAAAATTATGACCAATATACCTACCTGAGTGGTTACAGATTTAGTTATCTGAACAATGCTCTGAGTGAGATAGATGCAGGACCCGTAACAGGGCAGGAGACAAGCGGTTCTAAAGATGAGATTGCGCTGCAATCATTTTTTGGCAGGCTGAACTATTCATTCAACAAAAAATATTTATTGGAAGGTAATCTCAGGTATGACGGTTCTTCCCGTTTTGCTCCGGATAACCGCTGGAGCCTTTATCCTTCATTGTCTGCAGGATGGAGAATTTCCGAAGAGGGATTTTTCGACCCACTCAAAAACATTTTTTCCGAGCTTAAAATACGGGGATCATGGGGTATGCTGGGTAACCAGAATATTGTTAGCCCATATCCTTATCAGGCGACTGTATCTTCCGGCCGGGACTATACTTTTGGAGGAGCGGTTGCCAGTGGAGTGGCTCCGACACAGGGTGTAAATCAAGATATAAGATGGGAGGATACTGAAACTACAAATATAGGAATTGATGCAGCATTTTTGAAAGGAATGATAACATTTACCGGGGACTATTTTATAAGAAATACAAATGATATTTTACTTAATATTCCTGTCGGCGCCGTTTATGGATTCAGCCCCCCTGTAATTAATGCAGGTAGCGTGCAAAACAAAGGTGTTGAACTTACCGCCGGATATCATATGGTTAAGCAGGATTTCTCTTTTGATGTTTTAGCCAATACAACTTTTATTGAGAATAATATAACTGATCTGGCAGGCACTGATCCAATTATTAATGGATATACATTCATGTCAGTGGGTTATCCTATTAATTCATTCTATGGTTATCAGGCAGAAGGCCTTTTCCAAACTCAGGATGAGGTAGATAATCATGCCGCACAATATGGTGGTGTAATTGCCCCGGGTGATATCAAGTATAAAGATCTGACTCCTGATGGAGAGATTAATGGCAACGACAGGCAGTATTTGGGTACCTATTTCCCAAAGACAACTTATGGTTTAAATATATCAATGGCCTGGAAAGGATTTGATCTTGCACTGTTTCTTCAGGGAACAGCGGGAGTAAAAGGATTTCTTCAGGCTGAAATATTCGGACAACTTCGTGACAGGTCAGGTAAACCCACCAGTATATTCATGGATCGCTGGACTCCTGAAAATCCTACAGAAAAATTTCCCCGTGTCTGGAATTCTTATACACAGAACGATCCTGGAGCTATGCCTTCATCTTTCTGGGTACGTGACGCAGGTTATATGAGGGTGAAAAATATGCAGATAGGCTATACTTTACCAGCTAAATGGGTTAATAAAGTACGTATTCAAAATGCAAGGGTATATTGGTCAGGAAAGGACCTTATCACTCTTACTCAGTTTTATAAATGGGTGGATCCAGAAGCTCCTGCCGGCGATTCCGGATGGAATCATCCGATGGTTAAGACAAATACCTTCGGTCTAAGTTTATCGTTCTGATTAATGTATTTTTATACAACATAGTTATGAAAAAGAGATTATATATTTTTTATGGTTTATTGGCAGTAATTTTCTGCTCGTGCTCCGATTTTCTTGATCGTCAGCCTCTGAATGAATACAGCTCTTCATCTCTGTTTACAGGAGAGAAGGATGCAATTGCAGCTTTAAACGGGTGCTATGAGTACATTGAAGATGGTACCTGGGTTCATTATATTGATTGCGGCTCAGATAATGCCTTCGATCCATATCCCTGGGAAGGATATATGGAACTTGGCAATATGTTGTTGCTTACCCCTAATAATCCTGGTAACCATAAATGGAGATTTGGAGCCATTGCAAGATGCAACTGGTTTTTGGAAAGTATCGAAAAAGCTCCGATTTCTGAAGATCTTATACGAAGGATGAAAGGTGAAGCCAGGTTTATAAGAGCATATCAGTATTTTCAGAAATCACAGCTTTATGGTGATGTGCCATTGTATACCACAGTACTTACCCCAGAGGAGGCGAATACGATAGCAAGAACTCCTAAAGCAGAGGTAGTGAAATTTGTTCTGGATGAATTAGAAGCTATCGCTGCCGATCTTCCGGAAAGCTATGATGGCGGTGATGCCGGTCGTATTACCACAGGAGCTGCACTGTCACTGAAAGGAAGAGTGGAGCTGTATAACGGTAAATTTGCTGAAGCCATTGAATCTTATCAAAAGGTAATGGATCTGGGTGTCTATTCACTGTTTCCCAGTTATCAGGACCTGTTTCGCATTCAGAATGAATATAATTCAGAAATAGTATTGGACAGGGCTTATATGGAAAATACTGTTTCTTTGTGGAGTTTGGGAGTTTTGGCGCCTCATATCGGAAATAATGGCTGGTATTCCGTCGATCCTACTCAATCCCTTCTGGATGCTTATGAAATGAACAATGGTAAAACTATTGATGATCCTACGTCAGGGTATGATACGGAAGATCCTTATAAAAACAGGGATCCCCGATTAAAAACAACAATTTTAGTGCCGGGTGACACATATGAGGGGACAATTTTTAATCCGCTTGAAAACGTTGATGAGGATTATTGGGCATCTTATAATTATACGGCATATTGCCATAAAAAATATATACCATTTTTATCTGATTTCAATGATATGTGGAATTCCGGTTTGAACATTCCTCTCATACGTTATGCCGAGGTTCTGCTCTCCTACGCCGAAGCAAAAATAGAATTGGACCAGATTGATAATTCAGTATATAGTGCAATTGATGAGGTAAGAATGCGTGCAGGAATGCCGGTGGTTGACAGGTCAAAATATGCCGCTCAGTCAGAAATGAGGGAATTGGTGCGCAGGGAAAGAAGAGTGGAACTGGCATTGGAAGGTCTGCGGTTTTATGATATTCAGCGGTGGAGAATTGGCGAAGAGGTATTGTCAGGTCCGGTATATGGATCCCGCCTTGGAACCGTGGACAGAGTAACCGGTAAAGTAACCTATACCACCCCTGACCATATCCTGAATGAAACAAGAGTATTTGATCCTGCAAAAAATTATCTCTGGCCCATTCCTCAATGGGAAATAGATATAAACCCTAATCTTGAACAAAATCCGAATTATTGAGAATATTTTCATTAGGTTTAGTTTGAATAAGAGGCTGGTTTTACACCATATAAAACAGCCTCTTATCTTTATTACTTCAAATTCAAGCAATGAAAGGTGATTCTTATGAAAAGAAAATTATTCGTAACATGTTTAGGATCTTTATTGATCGGTGCAGTTGTTGCACAGAATGTAATAATTGATGGCGCAAAAAAATACCAGACTATTCATGGTTTCGGGGTAAATATCAATCCCCAGTCATGGAATGTGAATTCTGGAGCAGTTAAAGCGGTCATAGACAGCTTGATCACAGGAATGGGATGCACAAGCTTCCGTCTTATGTTTGATGATAGCGACTGGGAAGCTGTTAATGATAATAATGATCCGGGATCTTATAATTGGGCATTTTACGATGAAGTCTACAACGCACCGAGGTTTACCTGTGTCTGGAATACTGTTGAATACCTGAACAACAAGGGCATTACCGACATTACCCTTAGCCCCGATGGTGCAGCTCCGGGTTGGATGGGAGGAACAAAGCTTTTTCCGGGTGTGGAGGAGGAATATGCCGAAATGCTGTCATCAATGGTTTTTTATGGAATAAAACGCCGGGCTCCGGCCTTGAAATTCACCATGCTTTCGCCTGTGAATGAAACAGGTTGCTTTGGGCTTGAAGCTCCGGTTATGACCACAAATCAACTTGGCTCCATTTTCAGTAATATAGCAGCCCATCTTATCAATGATAACATTACAGTTGTCACCCTGACCGGCCCTGACGATTGTTATAATTCATTCAACGTCCATGCATTGACATCCAATAGTACCACAATGTCAAAACTCATTTATTTCGGCGGTCATGAATATGGAGATAATACATCCCGCAGTGAGGAACTGATATACGCGGTCAGAAACTCTGATTATCCTGACAGGGAAGTGATTATGTCAGAAGTAAACGCCATTTGCAATGGTTGCGATGGCGGAGAATACAACTCCGATTATGGTTTTAATAATTATGCGGGCCCGGCGTATAAATACGTCCTCAAGCACCTGAATGCCGGAGTTACCGGAATTCAGTTATGGGAAGGCTATGACAGTCAGTACCACCATCCTAACCGGTCGCTCACCTGGAGCATGTGGGGAATATTTGGAATAAATGACACACTGCGTCCCGATGTGTATACCAAACGGGCTCATTATTATACTTTTAAACAGCTATTTAATTTTGTAAGGCCAGGCTTTAAACGGATTGAAATTTCCACAGACCTTTCAAATTTGACTATTTCAGCATTCACTGATCCGGCAAATGGAACCATAGTAATAACGGGAAAAAACGACAATGACAGTGCACAGACAATTGAAGCTATCTTAAAAAACATTCCGGACAGATCAAATCTGAAGTTTTACTATACAGATGCCACTCATAATTTTTTTCGTGGCGCTGATGTTACGGTAACCAATCAGCTCTTCTCAAAACTGATTCCTGCGTCATGTGTTTTTACCTTGGTAGGAATGTAAATATTTTGTATAAACTTTGGAGATCATATTATCTCATGAAAAACAAAAAATGATCTATATTGTCGTTTCAAATCAGTAATAATCTTGATAAAATTAATACCTGCATTTATATGAAAAATATTCCGATTCTCATCCTTTTCCTGATACTGATTATCTCCTGTAAAAGTCAGCCAAAGATGGTAACAGTGATAACCGATACTGTCTTTTGTACACACAATGTGGTACTGGATGAACAAAATAAGATCGTTCCATGGTACTCTCCGGCTGAAAATGCTTATGATCATTTTCTTCGCCTCCGATGGGATTTTATAAAGACAACAAGTTCCGAATTCACCTGGACCCGATCCAAGGTCAAGATACCCCCAGTACTATTTCTATTGTGCCTTCAATGTCCGCAACGACTCTATCCTGCCTGATGCCTGGATGAATGATATTGCAGAGAAAATTCCAAACTGGTTCGAGAATGCAAGACTCTATTATGCTTATACTGGTGACTCAAGTGTAATGAGAATTATGAAAGATTTTATCGATTATACTCTTGAACATGGAACAAGTTCCACAGAATTTGCCTGGCCGGGTTTTCCCTATACAACCACTAACGCAGGTGACACACTGTTTCGGGGATTTTCAAATGCCGGCAGACTGGTATTGCATGAGATACAGGTTGACCATGCAGGTGAAATGGGTTTGACATATTACAGGATGTACCAGTTTACAGGTGAAGAAAAATACCTTAGGGAAGCAATTAATGTTGCGGATGTTCTGGCAAAAAATGCGAAGAAGGGGAGTCAGGATGAGTCAGTCTGGCCCTACAGGGTGGTTATGGATAGCGGCCGGATTACAGCGCCATATGGAGCTAACTGGACAGGCTGCTATATGCTGATGGAGAACTTAATCCGTGCTAACCTGGGAAATGTGGACGCATACAGGGATGCCCGTGATAAAGCCAGGGATTTTCTGCTCGAATTTCCAATGAAAACCGGTTATTGGACAGATGGGCACACCGATACAGATGTAAAGAGCAATACATATAAAAGTAATCTTAGTGCCAGCAATATGACTTTATGCCTTTTCGATTATCCTGAACTTGACCCGGACTGGGAAAGAGATGTTCCAATGCTTATAAAATGGACAGAGGATAATTTCGTCTTCCGTACTGAAAATAATGAACCGTCAACAATGTGGGGAGCAAATATTGTCGGCGAACAGGATTCTTTTAATTTTAAAATGGATTATCAGACAGCCAGATATGCAGCTGAATGTGCACGATGGTATGCAGTTTCCGGTGATGAATCCTATAAGGAAAAAGCCTATCGTTCCCTGAACTGGGTCACATATTGCAACGATTCTACTGGAATGGCTTTTGAAAGCCCAGTAAGCAAAGGGATCTTAAGCTGGTGGTCGGATTGTTATGGAGAATGTCCAAGAATGTTTTATCAGGCATTTGCAGGTGTTCCCGAGTGGGCTCCGCCACGCGAGGACCATGTCTTGTATTCAGAGGGTATCCTGAAAAATGTTCAGTATAATGAAAAACAGGTTAAATATACCGCAACAGCTGAGAATGGTGTTGAATATCTTAGATTGTCTTTCAAACCTGGTGCGGTAGCCATAAGCGGAAATGAAATCTCATCGGGTAAGGATCTGCTCCCGGATACATATTTGTTAAAAAAGCTTGGTAAGGGTGACTATGCTCTGACTATTAAACATAGTAAACCAGGCGATGTTATTATATCAGATTAAAGTGACTGTAACCTGTTTCACTCAGACAAAAAACTGAGAGCAATCCTGACAATATCTATTTAAAACTTAAAAACATATGATAACAAGACAAACAAATTTTCTGATTGGGAATCTCCTGATATTTTTAATGGGAGTTGTAATTCCCCCTAAGATTTCAGCTCAGCCTGCCGGAATTAAACTTCAGATAGATGGTGCAAACAGATATCAGACCATGGATGGTTTTGGTGTCAATATCAACCCCGCCTGGTGGTATAATGGAAGCTATACCGATGCAAAAGTTGTTCAACCTGCTATCGACCTGCTTGTCGATTCCCTCGGAGCTACAATCTTCAGGGCCGTAATTGAGGAAATAGACTGGGAAGAAATAAATGATGATAATGATCCGAACCACTTCAACTGGGCCTATTACAACAAAGTCTTTTCCGATATCAGGTTCACAGGAGTTTGGAATACCCTGAGGTACCTTAACCAAAAAGGGATCACTGACGGTTTGGTTATCAGTTTTATGGGTGCCGCTCCGTCTGCGCCTCCATTGGCAGAACCCGATCCCAAAAGAAGCTGGATGGGCGGAATCGATTATTCGATAAAGGAAACAATGGAAGACGAACTCGTTGAATCTCAGGCAGCTTTCCTTTATTATTTACGCAATACTGAAAAGATAAAATTCAGCCTGCTCTCCCCAATGAATGAGACTGATATTGTAGGTATGACAACAAATGCAGAACATCCCCTTGGATTGGTTGAAGGTCCGAACATTTCGGATGCAGTCCAGTATGTCCGGGTTGTCAGAAAGCTTGCCAAAAAGCTTGACAGTATAGGGATGAACGACATAAGATTCGTTGCCCCTGATGCAGGTGGTGAAAAACTCTTTTTCGGAGTTCTGGATGAAATGGTTAAGGACTCATACCTGATGAACAAACTTGAGTGCTGGGGCGTGCATCAGTATGGTAATGATGCAGGAAATTTTTTGAATAGGATCAAAATGTCGCCCTATCCGACCAAGCCTTTCTGGGTGACTGAAACTGCACGTATCAGCCATATGCTAGGTCAGCTTGACGACAACGGGACTTCGTATATTTTCTGGGACGGATTTGACTGTGTTTACCAGCATGGAAGAAGAAATGGCTATGGCAGTGTTCCTCCCAATGACTGGGTCTTCTGGTTCGGACCAAAGGATGGTACACCCCTGATAGAATATATTCCGGAGACCCAAAGCTGGAAGCCTCGCAAGCAGTTCTACGAACATGCCCAGATAATGAAATTTGTTAAGCCTGGTGCAGTTCGTATTGGTGTAACCGGACAGGACAGCACTCTTTCTGCTTATGCCTTTTGCAACCCTGACGGAAAGCTGGTCATCCTAGGCAAAAACAACAGCAGCCGGGCTATAACTGTCAGTGCGATTCTTGCAAACCTTCCGGTTCTGAAAAACATGAAACTGATTTATACGGATTCAATAACCAACCTTACCACTGGGAGTGAAATAAACGTATCAGGAAAAAGTTTCAGAGCTTCTGTTCCCGCTGAATCGGTTTTTACAATTACAGGGATATCCGATCAGTTAATTACCTCTTTTCAGAGAGTAAAGCCTGAACCGTCAGACTGGTTCGCAGGAGATATTCATGTACACCGGAATTGCGGCGAGGGAACCTCAGTCCTGGACGAGAGCGAATTTACTGCGATGATGGAACCAAATGACTTGGCTGTAATATCGGTATTAGCCGACATGGGAGACGGGGAGGTTAAAGACAGCTTCAAAGATCTGCCAAAAGTAAATGGTAAAGATGCAATTCAGTCTACACCAGGACGTATGGTACATTGGGACGCTGAATGGCATTTCGATCCATATGGAACAACATTTGAACACAAAGCTCTCGGAGGACACCTTGTATTCCTTGGTTTAAAAGAGGCCAAAACGATCTGGGACGAATCTCCCTATAAAATAATAGAGTGGGGAAAATCCCAGGATGCCATTGTGGGTTTCTGCCATATGCAGTACCTGAATGATGCCATTCAGAATGAATTAAACTGCTGCATCCCTGTTGATTATCCTGTTGAAGCTGCACTTGGTACAATAGACTTTCTGTCGGAAGATGTATGGTTGAATGATGCAGCAGTTAATGCTTATTATAAAATATTGAATTGCGGTTTCCGGCTAGGTTGGGCAGCAGGCACTGATTTCCCCTGCAACAGCAGCCAACCCTTTGGTTCCCTGTTAACATATGTGCAGGTTAAAGATCAGCCAATGACTTACAGAAAGTGGGTTGAAGGAATTAAAAATGGCAGAACTGTTGTTACAACAAACGGACATGTGGAATTCCTCGATTTTAAGGTAAATGGAGCAGCTTCTCCCGGTGATGAGATAAAATTGAAGAAAAACGGAACCATTAATCCGGAGGTAATCTGGACATCTGCAAAAGAACTAACCGGAAGAATCGAGTTTGTATGCAATGGGAAAGTTGTTGCAACGAAGGAAGGGATATCAAAGCCAGGAGAACCAGTTTCTTTTAAAGCCGAAATTAAAATTGAGGAAAGCAGCTGGATCTGTGCCCGCAGGATGGATAAAACAGGTCATCAGTCTCATACTGCACCTGTTTATATTACAGTAAAAAATGCTCCCGTACGCGCCAGTGCTGATGATGCACAATACTTTGTAAAGTGGATTGACAACATCCTTGCAAACATCAAACCGGAAGGGCCATGGAATCAATATTTTACTCATGACCTGGATGTTGTTCAGAAGAGATATGAAAAGGCCAGGGATGTCTACGCAAAAATAGCACTCGAAGCCTCTACTGGGAAATGAGGCAGTTGGCAAAGGGCAGGGTTTCTGGTTCCCCTCCCTGGAGGGGCTAGCTTTGCAAGCCGAAGCTTCAGCGAAGGCTTGGGGTGGGTTTTTAAAGACAAAAGACAAAAGCTGAAGAAGTTGAAAAGACATATTAACCACGGAGTTTCACGGAGTGACACGGAGTAAGTCACGGAGTGATTTGATCGATTCAGACAGTGACTCATAGTCCTTAACCTGATTATGATATACTCTTTTAATAAACGACTAAAAAGCAACAGTGCGACTCAGTGACAACTCAGTGTAACTCAGTGGTTAAATAAATGATATAGAGGTCTCTAAATTATTGGAACACCAACAAAATAATCAAATAATAACATGATCCGGAGTAAACGTATAAGTCAGATAAAAATCATGCTATCGGGGTTCACTCTCCTTTTGACAATATTGGGATGTTCAAAGCAAGATTCCATTTCTCCAATACTGGTATTAGCCACCGAAAATGAATATGGAACCTATACGGGAGAGTTGCTCAAAGCCGAAGGGTTTAATGAATTTATTATTGATTCACTTGCCAGCCAGCGGGTTACTGAATCTTACCTTAAACGATTCGATATAATCATACTTGCCGAATCAAAAGTCAGTCAGTCTGCAAAAAAGATGCTTTTTGAATTTGTGAAAAAAGGAGGAAATCTCATCGCTTTTCGTCCTGATCCTTCAATTGCCGAACTGTTTGGCATTACTCCTGCCGCAGGGAATATTGCTGATGGTTATATTACTATTGACACAACCAGCGACACAGGCAGGAGTTTAACCGGCAAACCGATTCAGATTCATGGAATTACTGATATTTATACTGTTAACGATGGAAATGCTATAGCGACCTTAATTTCCGGCAGGCAATCCACAGACCGCTCCCCTGCAGTAGTTAGCAATAATTACGGAAAGGGTCATAGCGTGGCATTTTTATACAACCTCCCCAAAAGCATTGTTCTCACCCGGCAGGGAAATCCACTTTTTGCAGGATTTGAAAAGGACAGTATCCCCGGACTCCGGGGCATGGATCTGTTTACCGATGGGTGGCTGGATAATTCTAACAGTACCATCAATCAGGCTGATGAACAAATGGCGTTATTGTCCCATTGCATCGAAGAAATGAGTACACATGCCAAACCTCTGCCGCGTTTATGGTATTTTCCCGATACTTTGAAATGCCTGGTAACGTTGACCAATGATGGCGAATATAAAAGTGAAACAGATTTTGAGCCTCAGTTTCAGGATGTTGATTCCATGGGAGCAAAGATGTCGATTTATATAATTGGGGTCGATGATGTATCCAGAGAATGGGTTGATAAATGGACGGCTAAAGGATTTGAAATTGCAGGACATCCTGATGATACAAAAGAAGCCGGCAATCCTGACTGGCATAACATGGACAGTGTTATAAAGGCAAAAAAGAGTGAAATAGCAGGCAAATATGGATTACAAATGCGAACTAATGTAAATCACTGGTTTGTCTGGTGTGGAAGGGATGCAGATGGAAAACCTGATTTTGCCGCTCAGGCAAAGCTTGAGGAACTTAATGGCATTGAGCTAGATATAAACTACGCTCATTATGATATTAAATCAAACCAGGGCGACAATTATCTTGGTCCGTTGGGAACTCACCAGGGTAATTTCACGGGAAGCGGCATTCCTATGAAATTTGCGAATGTAAATGGGAAAATTATTAATGTATATCAGCAATTAAATGCTGTGTACGACCAGCAGTATAATGAAAGCCATGACCCGGAAGGATTTTTCAATTGCTTTAAGGGGTTGATGGACAGGAGCCTTAATGATGAGGTCTATTCCTTTATAAGTGTAAAGTCACATAACGATGAGTATTATTTTTCAAAAAGGCCTTTAATGAAGATGCTGTCGTATGCCAATAGTAATGGGATTCCGGTCTGGACCGCATTGAAGCAGCTTGATTTTATTAAGATGCGTGATGAAGCCTCTTTTACCAACACTAACTGGTCAAATAACACCTTATCGTTTAACTTAAACTCGTCGATAGCAAATAGTAACGGCCTGACAATTATGATACCGTATAATTTCGACAATAAGAAAATTAAGGGAATTTTAAAAAATGGTATTGATGCTTCATTTAATGTCAGAGAGATAAAAGGCTCAGCCTACGCTATGCTGACTGTGAAGCCCGGATCAAACTATTCTATGGTTGTCAGATATGGTGAATAAGATAACTATATGGTCATTTGTGTTTTGTGTTTTTTTATACAATTCCTGTGCTCCTGACGGAGATCGCTCTTCTGCTCCAATTCTTGTCCTGGCTTCCAGCGCAAATTTTGGTACATATACCGGGGAAATACTCAAAGCCGAAGGGTTTAATGAATTCACCATTGATTCATTGACAGATAATAAGATTACTCCTGCCTACCTGACCAGGTTTGATATAGTTATACTAAGCGAAACAGCAATTGCGAAAGAGCAAAATGCTGTGCTTTCGGATTATGTAAAGAATGGTGGAAATCTAATCGCTTTCAGGCCAGATAAACAGCTTAACGATTTATTCGGATTTATTCAAACCAATTCTTCAATCAGTGAAGGTTATATTAAAATTGACACCGCTAATGATACAGGCAGAGGGTTGGTTGGGGAATCGATTCAGTTTCACGGATGCTCAGGCGTATATAAATTAAACGGAGGCGAAGAAATCTCATCTCTTTATCTGAGTTCCGATAATTCAACCGGTTTCCCGGCTGTTGTGATAAATGATTATGGGAGCGGCCACGCTGCTGCATTCAGTTACAACTTACCAAAAAGCATTCTCTACACCCGTCAGGGAAACCCCGATTGGGCAGGAGAGGAGAGAGACAAAGTGGATGGCCCAACGGCTACCGATCTGTTTTATCCCGTAAATGGAGAAGCGCAATGGAATGATCCTGCAAAAATTGCCATTCCTCAGGCCGATGAGCAAATGAGGCTACTTTCGCATATAATTGAAAAATTCGCCAGTTATAAGAAACCGATTCCCCGCTTATGGTACTTTCCTGAACAGTACAATTGCATATTTATTTTTACAATTGATGGTGAGGATAGCCGGGAAACTGATATTGACAACGAAATTGCTGATGTTCAAGGCAAAGGTGGACATGCTACCCTTTATGAAATAGGCACTTATATAAACCCTTCAACAGTAAAACAATGGAGGGCAGATGGCAATGAAGTTGCAATACATTATAACGATGTGCCTAATTATGCTAACCCGACTTACTCGAATATGAATACTGTTTTCGATACCATGACAGCCAACTTCCGCAATGCTTATGGAATATCCCCGAAAACGGTGCGAAACCATTGGGTTGTATGGTGCAGTAAGGATTCATCTGAAAGGAAACAATTTGCAGAGCAGGCAGCTATTGAGGAAAAATATGGACTTGGACTGGACTGCAATTATTATCAGTTCGGAGGAAACAAAGTTTATCCTAATTGGATTGGTGATGTAGGCCATTTTACCGGCAGCGGTATTCCGATGAAGTTCGCAGATATCACAGGAAGGATACTTGATATTTACCAGTCGAATACTCAGCTTCCTGACGAGACATGGTTAAAAGAGAATATTGAAAGCAAAAGTAAAATACTTATTGACAGAAGTCTGGATGAAGAAAACTATACATATATAAATGCAAACTACCATACATGGTATTGGCCAGAGTGCAGAGAGCCAGGTCTGAGGGTTCTTGACTATTGCAAAAGCAGGGGAGTTCCCGTTTGGACAGCCGAAAGAGTTTATGAATTTCTGAAAATGAAGGATGATGCTTCCTTTTCAGATATTGAGTGGTCAGAGAACACCTTAACCTTTAGCCTTTCATCAGGGATTCCAAGTCCTGATGGACTTACAATTTTGCTTCCTGCGTTTTATGGTGATCTGAAAATTAGTAATGTTTCCATTGATGGACTTATAGGACAATTTGAACAGAGACTGATTAAGGGAAATAAATATGCTTTGATTACTGTCACTCCGGGGAAAAGTTATAGAATTTCAGCGGGTTACAAATAACATTTAAATTTTTACCAAAATACGAGTTATGGCAACAATTAAAAGCGATCAGGAATTATTCGATTTTATTACCAAAAATCTTTATGTAGCTGCAGTTTGCGATATTCTGGACGAGCTTGGCTTCCGGAATCAGGCAATGCATCAGCGTTTGCGTCCGCTTCTGCCTGATCCTGAAAACTGCGGTTTTATTGGCCGTGCAAGAACATTTCGCTGGATGGAGACTGATTATATTATTGAAGAGGACCCGTATGGCCTTGAGATTGAAGCTATGGATTCACTGAAATCAGGGGATGTAGCCATTCATTCAACAGATTATGGAGGTACCAACGCCCCCTGGGGTGAACTTATGAGTACCATTGCAAAGCGCAATGGAGTCGCGGGATGCGTGTGCGACAGCCAGATCCGTGATTGTGTAAAAATTATGAAGATGAAATTTCCGGTCTATTACACCGGCATCAGGCCATTAGACTCAAAAGGCAGAGCTAAAGTTCAGGCTTACGATGTCCCTGTTCGGTGCGGTGACGTTTTGGTGAGCCCTGGTGATATTGTATACGCCGACTTCGATGGAATTGTTGTTGTTCCGAAAGCCGTCGAAAAGGATGTCTTTCAAAAAGCTAAGGAAAAAGTAAATAATGAAAATTTATCACGCAATGAACTGCTTGGCGGAAAATCATTGCGTGAAGTTTATGACAAATACAAAGCACTTTAATAATTAATAAACATGAAACTAACTAATCGGGTTGTTGTGGTAACAGGCTCAGGGTCAGGAATTGGAAGAGCTTGTGCAATTGAATTTGCCAAGGCAGGAGCAAAAGTAATAGTAGCTGATATTAATCTGCAGGGTGCTGAAGAGACCGTTAACCAAATCGAAGCGGATAACGGAACTGCAATCGCTTTTAGAACAGACGTTTCAAATCCTGAGTCTGTTAAAGAACTGGTTGATTTTACAATAAAAACATATTCCAAAATTGATGCATTGATTAATAATGCGGCTATTCAGGTTAATAAAACAGTTGAAGATATAACATTTGATGAATGGAACCTTCAGATGTCTATCAATGTAGGCGGTATTTTTCTATGTTCAAAATACTTCCTTCCATACTTGCGGCAGACAAAAGGCAATATTGTCAGCATGTCGTCTGTAAACGGCTACTTTGTAGAGCCTATGTGTGCAGGCTACTGTACCACCAAAGCAGCTATAATCGGATTGACCAAGGCAATGGCAATCGATCATGGCAACGAAGGTATCAGGGTGAATTGCATCTGCCCGGGATACATAGATGCCGGTCTGGCCGAAGGATATTTTCAAAGTCAGGCTGATCCGACGAAAGCCCGTGAAGAAGCAGGCAAGCTTCATGCACTTTGGAGGATCGGCAAACCCGAAGAGGTAGCCCGTGTTGCTGTTTTCCTGGCCAGCGATGAAGCATCTTTTATGACCGGGGCATCTGTCGTAGTCGATGGCGGTTTTGGCTCAGGATTGCCTCCTAAATAGTTGATCTTAGTCTGCTTTCTAATATTATTCATTATTCATTATTCATTATTCATTATTCATTATTCATTATTATCATTAATTATCATGAGCATATTAAAATCTCAAAAAACAATTGACTGGGGATTAATCATCATCATCAATTTCATGTGGGCAACACAGGTTCCTGTAATACGATTTATTGGCGATCGTTTAGGTCCCATAACTGTTGCATTCATACCCATGATCGTCAGTACACTGATTTTTCTTCCATTTCTATGGGCCGAAAATAAAAGACGTAATGTTAAATTCCGTTGGAGATGGAGCGAACTTAAATATTTTATGTTATCGGGATTGATCGGGATTTTTGTAATGCAATACGCTTATACGCTTGGTTCTAAATTAACTATAGCTGCAAATGCAGGGATTATAACATTAACTATCCCTGTTTTTGTTGCTGTATTAGCTTCTTTTATGCTTAAAGAGAAATTAAATATTATACGTTTAATAAGTTTTGTGCTTGCTATTGGCGGAGTTCTGATGACTTCAGTGTCAGATATCTCAGGTGCAAATATTTTTCAGGGCAAATATTTCGTTGGAAACATGATCTTCCTGTTTGCCTGTTTTTGTTGTGCTTTTTATAATACTTACTGCAAACTCCTTGTGGATAAAAAATTTACAGAACTGGAAATACTTGTTTACAGCTCTATAATTGGAAGTTTTGCAAGCATCCCGCTCATTATATGGGTAGAACCATTTCATTTTACAGAATTTATTCATTCAGGAACAATAGCTGTAACCGGAATCCTTGAATTAAGTATTTTTGTTTACGGAGTTCCTGCCTTACTCTTCTTTTATGTTTTGAAGAGATTGGATATAACACAGGCAATCCTGGGAACCTATTTGCTGCCCTTTTTCATAGCTTTGATGGGCATATTTCTCCTGAACGAAAAAATTTCCTTTTTGATGATTATCGGAGGAATTATTATTTTCATAAGCACTTTGATGGTAACCGTTTATGAAAATAAATTAGTGGAATTTTCCAGAAAGTTCACGGCTAAGAATAAATAAACTTTAATATATCATTTTTAAAATTCAACCAGAGCAATGAAGATCACAGATGTTAAAGCAATAGTTCTAAAGCTGCCGGAAATTTCATCGGCTGCTGATGGCACTCAAGACGATTTAATAATTAAAGTAGAAACAGATGAAGGTATAACCGGATACGGTGAGGTAGATACTGCTCCCTACGTTGGAAAAGCAATTGTTGATGCTTACATGTCGCACGGAACATGCTACGGATTAAGGGAGGTTGTTGTTGGATCGGATCCGTTTGACTACGAACAGATATGGAACGAAATGTGGGCAAAAACTTACTACTATGGACGCAGCGGCCCTGTTATGCACGTTATGAGTGGAATTGACATGGCCATATGGGACATTATGGGTAAGTATGCAGGTAAGCCGGTACATAAGCTGTTGGGAGGAAGTTATGTTGATAAGGTACGGCCTTATGCCAGTGCCCTTATGCCTGATAGTAGTGAAGAGGTCAAAAAAATGGTGGAGAAGTACTCTTCTTTGGGATACACTGCAATAAAATTCGGATGGGGACCCCTGGGATATGATGTCCATTCTGACCTGAAGCTCATAGAAATGGCGAAGAAAACTGCCGGGGACCAGATGGAAGTTATGATAGATATAGGTAAACGATACAAACTTAAACAGGCAATGTATGTTGCCAGGGCACTGGAGCAAATGAATATCTACTGGCTGGAAGAACCACTTCCGGCTGAGGATTACACAGGTTACAGAAGACTCACGGAATCTACGACCACGAGAATAGCTACTGGAGAAGAAGAAAGCGGCAGACTGGCTTTTGCAAGATTGATAAATGAATCGCATATAGATGTAATTCAGCCCGATATTTCCCGTTGCGGCGGCCTTACCGAAGCAAAAAAAATTGCTGCAATGGCAGCGGATAATAATATTACAATGGTGCCACATGCTTTTAAAACCGGTATACTGGTTGCAGCATGTATCCACCTGATAGCTGCTACACCTGACGTGCCATTCCTGGAGTTTTCCGTTACCGAATCGGCCATCAGAAAAGAATTGCTTGTTGAACCATTTGTACAGATAGATGGGTTCGTAAAAGTTCCTGTTGCTCCCGGATTGGGAATTGAATTAAATCCTGATGTTATCAGAAAATATGGCGTAACAATGTAAACCATATTCAAGGCGTTTTATTAAAAATCAGTTTTTCAAAAAAATAATAATAGAATGAACAGAATATTCCTTCTTTTGATTTTTACATTATTTTTAATAAGTCATAAATCATCTGGACAGGCACTTGGTACCAACCCTGAGGAAGGTCGTGGAACATACAAAAACCGCACATTTTTTAATCTGGAACGTTATTGGGATAGTAGCAAAGTTTGCAATAACCCACATAAAGGATGGACTTTTCATTATTATTCCAATACCACCAAAAACTATGGCAGCAGAATGGCTAAAGGAGATTCACTTCCGGATTTCCCCTGCCTGAATGAGATCTACTTAAGACTTGCCTGGAGCTACCTGGAACCGGAAGAAGGTCGGTATAACTGGATCGTAATCGATTCTATTATAAACCGATGGGTCGGATGGGGGCATACAATATCATTTCGTATAACATGCAAGGAGACTGAAATAGTATACGCAACTCCGGAATGGGTGAGGAAAGCGGGAGCAAAAGGTAAGTTTATCGAACATCCTGATCTTGACATTAAAGCCTGGGCACCGGATTATGACGATCCTGTGTTTATGGAGAAACTTGAAAACTTCCACAGAGCTTTTGCATCACGATATGATGGTAAACCATGGGTAGAATACATCGATATAGGAAGTTTAGGTGATTGGGGTGAAGGGCATACTGCATTTTCAGGATGGGAGGATATTCCGGTTAAAATAGTAAAGAAGCATATCGACATGTTTAAACGCTGCTACAGCCATTCGGTACTGATAATCAGCGATGATTTTATCGGCCAGCGTGACAGCGATGATGGAACGGATTATGAAATCTATAACTACTGTCTCGAACAGGGTATCGGATTCAGGGATGACAGCGCTAATGTGGCCTGGTATAAAAGTCTCGGGTTCGGGCCATCATGTATAAGATCTCCGGAATTATACAGTAAGGTATACAGGAATATACCGGTAGTACTTGAATCAGACCACTACAGGGATGTTGTAGAGGGAGATTTGTGGAAAGGAGGCACAGGTCTGGAAAAGGCCATACACGAAACCCATGCAACCTTCATTGGATTTCACTACTATCCCCGGGAATGGCTTAAAGATAATTATTTATTAGCTGGCCAGTTGGCTAACCTTTGTGGTTATTGGTACTTTCCGAAATTTGCCATGATGCCTGATACTATCCGAACAGGATCGGATAAGAATTATATCCGGATCACATGGGAAAACCACGGTGTCGCTCCTGCTTATCATAAATACAAGCTTTACGTAAAGCTCATCAGCAAAAGCAACGGTAAAAGCTTTGTTCAGCAATTAACTGAATCGGACAACCTTACATGGCTACCTGATGAGATAGTTGCTGAACAGTGCAAAATTTATCCTGATAAAGACCTGGTCACGGGTAAATACGATATATTGATTGGCATGCGCGATGAGTGTGAATTTCATAAAAACAAGGTCATTGAATTAGCTGTCAAAAAGGAGCGTGAAATAGAACCTGGCTGGTATAAACTTGGAGAAATAATGGTGAAATGATGGAGATTGTATACTTCGAAGGCTGGCCCAATTGTATAAGGCTGTCAAATAGTGAAATTGAACTCATAATCACTACTGATGTCGGTCCCCGGATTATAAGATGTGGTTTTGTAAACAGACAGAATCTGCTGTACGTTTCCAGCTCAGAAAAGGGCAAAACAGGCGGAAGCGAATGGCGTATCTATGGAGGTCACCGTCTTTGGCACGCACCGGAAGTTATGCCACGAACATATTTCCCCGATAATAATCCGGTTAATTTTGGCTACGATGGGAAAACACTGAAACTCTCCCAGATTATTGAAAGCTCTACCGGTATCATTAAGGAAATGGATATTACTCTTGATCCGGACAAGAATCATGTTAATATTATTCACCGACTGATTAATAAGAACCTGTGGGCCATTGAAACATCCCCATGGGCAATAACAGCGCATGCAGCCGGTTCCAGAGCGATTCTGCCCCAGGAACCATATATCGATCCGGCTGAAAACCTCCTGCCTGCCAGACCACTTGTTCTATGGAATTATACCCATATGACTGATAAAAGATGGGTATGGGGGAACAGATACATTCAGTTAAAAAATGATAGAGAAATTAAGTCGGAACAAAAGATCGGTATTTTAAACAAACAGGGATGGGCAGCCTGTCTTCTGGAAGATACGATGATGATCAAACGCTTTGAGTTTAACCCTGATGCAGTTTACCCTGATTACGGGTCCAATAACGAAATATATGTTAATGAGCATCTCCTTGAAATGGAAACACTTGGCCCTGTTGCTAGAATTTTGCCGGATGAATCAGCTGAACATGAAGAAGATTGGTATATAGTGGCTCTTAAAAGTCATCCGGATCCCGGAACAGAAAGCTCCATTGATAATGATATCCGACCTTTGATCAATTCAATTATCAGGTAATTTTTTTATAATAACTGCTGCACTATGAAAAATGCAATCATTTTAGTCATCTTATTATTCATCGTGACTTTGATGTATGGACAGAACCCTATTGTTCCTCCCGGGATATATATTGCTGATCCTTCTGCTCATCAGTGGAAAGACGGAAAAATGTATGTTTATGGTTCGAGAGATGAAAGTCCCGAATACTATTGCTCATGGAGCCATGATGTTCTTTACTCTTCCGACCTTAAGACCTGGAATATCTTTAAAAACAGTTTTGCCAGTAAAGGTGAGGGAGATCAGGTCCCGTATAGTGATGATAATCTGTATGCGCCTGATTGTCAGTATGCAAACGGAAATTACTATCTCTATTATTGCCTTGCCAATAACACTGCCACAGAAGGAGTTTCTGTAAGCAAGTCACCAACCGGACCGTTTAAGAATGGCACCAACATAAAACTGGCAGGATACAACGAAATTGACCCCTGCGTTTTTATTGATGATGACGGGCAGGCTTATTATATCTGGGGACAATTCTCAGCCAAAATGGCAAAGATGAAATCAAATATGACTGAGATTGATTCATCTGTCATCCGGACAAATGTTGTTACGGAGAAAGAGCATTTTTTTCATGAAGGCGGATATATGGTTAAGCGTAACGGTATTTACTATTTTATTTATGCCCATATGGGACGTTCAGGAAGGCCTACCTGTATCGGGTACGCCACCAGCAACAAGCCCATGGGGCCGTTTTCCTACCGCGGGGTGATTATTGATAACGACCATTGTGACCCGGGATGCTGGAATAATCATGGGTCAATTGCTCAATTTAATGGTAAATGGTATGTTTTTTACCACCGTTCTACACATGGCTGTAACACCATGCGAAAAGCATGCGTTGAGCCAATTTCCTTTAATGAGGATGGAAGTATAAATGAAGTTGAAATGACGAGCCAGGGAGCAGGATCTCCCTTAAATGCGGATACTGAGACTGATGCAGCAAGGGCCTGTTTGCTTTACGGAAATGTAAGAATAATAAACCTTCCGGGTGACAATGAAGTACTTACAGGTATAAAGAATGGTGATGCAGCCGCATTTAAGTATCTGGATTTCGGTTCCGGACAAGGGACTTTAAAGATTAATGCAATATCAGGAAAAAAAGAGGTGATAATTGATGTGGCAGTTGATAGTTCATGGGGCCCTTCAATAGGCAGCCTTGTAGTTCCCGCAGGCGGTGACGGAAAAACAATAAGTACATACTCATGCGGGATAAAGAATATTAAGGGTCTCCACTCTCTCTGGTTCAGATTCAAAAGTGATGCAGATGAGACTTTTTGCCTGGATTCATTCAATTTCGATTGAAATTCATAACTTACAGGAGTGTTTTTCTATTAAACATAGATCTGTAGCCATGATTAAAAAATATTCGACCAGGAGTCAAAGACTTTCCATGTTTATCATAATGATTATTATGGCAGAATCAGCCATAGTAGCCCAGAATGAATATGAAATTCTCGGTGAAAACTGGCTTCAATACACTGATGCTCCTAATTCTCTGTATCATTACATTTCAGGACAGGCATACGATATGTTGTCAAAGCGGAGCGCTGAAATAAACAGGATCAGCTCTTTGTCTGAATGGCAGCTAAGGCAGAAAATGGTGCGCGAAACATTACTGGATATTGTGGGTCCGTTCCCTAAAAAAACACCTTTGAATGCAAAAATAATCAGGACTATAGTGAAGGATAGTTTCCGGGTTGAACATATTGTCTATGAATCTCAGCCTGGTTTTTATGTGACATCATCCCTGTTTATTCCTTCCGGCCCCAGGAAAAACAGTAAAGCCCCTGCTGTTATCTATTGCAGCGGACACGCTGAAGATGGGTACAGGGGCCAGGTCTATCAGCATGTGATACTGAATCTTGTAAGAAAAGGATTTATTGTTTTTGCCTTTGATCCGGTAGGACAGGGTGAAAGGCTTGAATATTTTGATCCCTCAACGGGAAAATCAATAGTCGGCGGGCCCACTACCGAGCATTCCTATCCCGGAACACAAGCATTTATTGCAGGAAGTTCACAGGCCCGATATATGATCTGGGATGGAATAAGGGCGGTTGATTACCTTCTTTCCCGCAAGGAGGTTGATCCGGCCCGGATAGGCATAACCGGCCGTTCCGGCGGAGGTACCCAGTCTGCTTATATTGCCGCAATGGACGACAGAATCTATGCCGCTGCACCAGAATGTTATATAACAACTTTTGCAAGATTACTCCAGACAATGGGTAATCAGGACGCCGAACAGAATTTATTCAATGAGATCTCCAGAGGAATAGATCAACCTGACCTGTTGGCTGTAAGAGCTCCCAGACCGGCACTGATGATAACCACTACCAGAGATATATTCAGTATCCAGGGAGCCATGGAAGCTCAAAAGGAGGTATCGCTTATCTATAAGGCATATAACAGGGAATCGGATTTTGGAAGGGCCGAGGACGATACTTCGCACGCTTCAACAAGGAAGAACAGGGAAGCTATGTATGCCTTTTTCCAGAAGCACCTGAATAATCCGGGAAGTTCCACCGATGAGCCTACAAGGAATCTCTCTATTGAAGAGATGCGGGTAACTGAATCAGGTCAGGTTTCAACCTCACTCGGAGGTGAAACAGTTTTTAGCCTGAACAGGAAAGAGGCCGAAAAGCTTGCAGAAAAGCTTCAAGCTGAAAGAACCAGTACAGAAAGTTTTACTCCCAAAGTTCTGATTAATGCAAAAAAACTTTCCGGTTACCATGAGCCGGCTGACATTGATGAACCTGTTTTTTCAGGACGCTACAGGAAGGCGGGCTATGTTATTGAAAAATATTTCATAAAAGGGGAGGGGAACTATATTATTCCATACCTGCTAATGATACCATCTGATCCCTCCCCGAAGGCTGTGATCTACCTGCATCCTTCCGGCAAGTCAGCAGGAGCTTCCGAAGGCGGAGAGATTGAATGGTTTGTAAAACATGGATTTACAGTACTTGCTCCTGATATGGTCGGAGTGGGGGAGATGGGGCCTGGTGTTTTCCAGGGTGATGCATACATTGAAGGCGGTTCGCATAATCTGTGGTATGCCTCTATGCTTATTGGCAGAAGCATTGCCGGAATAAGGGCATCGGATGTTGTAAAGCTTGCCCACCTTCTCAAAAGGAGTGATATAAATGAAATATATGCTGTTTCCCGAAAAGAAATGGCACCAGTAGTAGTGTATGCAGCGGCTTTTGATAATTCTATATCCAGGATTGCTTTAATTGAACCATATTCATCTTATCTTTCTATCGTCAGAAATCGTTTTTACAGTTCATCCTTCATACCCGGAGTGGTGCCAGGGGCTCTGAAGGCATACGATCTTCCTGATATTGAAGCAAGTCTTGCGCCCAGAAAGCTTTTAATGGCGGGTGTAACCGACGGCAATGGAAAAATTTCAGATACGGCAAGCATTAATAACGATCTTGAAATTGTGAGAAATGGGTATAAGAAAAAAAATGCTGAGGAACTTCTCCGCATTATACCATTGCCTGAGGATAAAGACTTTGAAGCGCTGTTTCTGGATTGGATTAAATAATTATTGCGATTTAGAATCTGATCAATCATTGGATGTATTGTTTAAATATTTCGGTGCGCTGCACCTGAAACCAATATAATGCACGTTTTCTACAAATATTATGGTGCTCTGCACCTTATTTTTAAGATAGGTTAACAAATTACTTACTAAAGAAAGCAGCAGAGCTGCAAAATATTTATAGAAATGAAGATGTAAATATTTCAATAGGTGCAGAGCACCGAAATATTGGTTCGTAAAATATTATTACTCAAAACCTTTTTCTGATGATAATAAAATCAATTCCTCGACTCATTTTGCCTGTCTGTTTTGGTTTATTATTAATATTATCCGGCATATCTTCTGGTTTTGGTCAGACACCCAGTACACTAAAGATCAAATTTATTGATTATTTCTTCGAAAATGGCTCGCCACTTTGCTGGGATCTTCAGGGAGATACTATTCTAAAAATCTCCCTCCTTCCAGATTATGAGCGCGAATCGCTTAACCGTCAGACAACACACTGGTATTTCCGGATTGAAGCAGACAGCGGCACACATATCAGAATGTCAGTATCCAAAATGTTAAATGAAGTTTACAATGGCAGCCCGGCAACTGAATGGTGGGATAAGCATCATCCTATATCATGTTATACCTCATATGACCGGGAAAACTGGATCCCCGTAATGACTAAGTTGTATGGTGAACGAGAACTCATTGTTGACTTCATCATGAGGAAAAAAGAGGTGTGGGTAGCCCGTCTTCCGGTCTACACTATTTCAGACCTTGAAAATCTCAAATCACGATATAAAGGGAACAACCTTTTTAAAGTCATAAATATCAGTTCAACAATTGAAAATAGACCTCTTGAAATAATACAGCTTGGGAATACGGATGCAAAATATTCGGTCATCATCAGAGCTCGTGCACATCCCTGGGAACCGGGAGGCAGCTGGGTGGTGGAAGGGTTGATAAATAAATTCATTAGCGAAAATTCAAATAAATGGAAAGAGACCTTCTGTCTCTATATCATGCCCATGGCAAACAAGGATGGTGTCGCAAGAGGGATGACCAGATTTAATGTTGCAGGTATGGATCTGAACAGAAAATGGGATAAAGTCTCTGATCCGGAACTTTGCCCGGAGAAATATGCCCTTGAAAAATTCATTGAAGAGTTGATCAGAAAAGGAATAAGACCATCCCTCGGTATTGATATCCATAACGATGATGCAGGTGGAATCAATCTTGCAACTCACCGTAAAGATGACACTCTATTCATAAGAAAAATGAAGTTCTTTGAGAAGCTGATGAGAGAGAGGACCTCCTTCTCTGAAGATGTAAAATATTCTTGGGAAACTCCTGGAGAACCGGAACCTTTCGTCCTGTTTGAAAATGGATTATCCAGAAGATTTGGTATTGAAGCCATTGTCTATGAGCTTAATGCCAACTGGATAAACAGTCTTGGAAGGATGCCGGTTCAAAATGACTGGTTGGATCTCGGTGCAAACCTGAATGAAGTTTTTTATCAGTTTTTGTTATATCATTAAATTTGGAGATGTTCATTTTTTTGAAGACCTTGGTAAGCGTATTAAAAAAATAACCCTATAATCCCGGAGGTAAATATGAAACCCAGAAGTTTATTCCTTTTAATTGCAGCATTATACATCTTCTTTTCTATTTCCGGACAGACTAATAAATCTTCTGTCAAGACAGGAGTTTTGCGTGCCGGAATTGCCAGAATTGATATAACTCCAGAGTCTCCGGTAATGCTATATGGCTATGCATCAAGGAAAACTCCGTCTGTAGGAATACACGATCATTTATATGCACGCGCGGTTGCATTTGAAAACGGTGGGAAGAAACTTGTAATGGTCTCCACTGATATTGGTTCGTATACCGACACACTTTACTCAGTGATAAGGAAAAGCATGATGGCGAAGTTCGGACTCAGGGATTCCGAATTCTTCCTGGCCACGATTCATTCACACAGCTCACCAGTGGTATCGCTCGATATCAATAAACTGCCTGAAAGTAATATTAAGTATACCAGGGAATTGAATCAAAAACTCATTACCGTTGTGGGAGAAGCGCTAAAAAACCTGAAACCAGTCAATACAGGTTCAGGAGTCGGTTATTCACCCGTAGGATCGAACAGGCGTGAGATGACAGCTGATGGTTCAATAACCCTTGGCAGAAATCCATATGGTCCAACTGATAAAGAGGTGCTGGTATTCAAAATTACGGATCCTGATGGCAAGCATCTTGGAGCTATTTTTGATTATGCCACTCATGCCACCTCACTGGGCCCGGATAATATGCTGATCAGTGGTGATGTGCTCGGTATATCTGCTCAGTTTGTAGAACAGATCCTTGGCAAAGATTTTGTTTCTCCTGTCTTTGCCGGCGCTTCAGGCAACATTGATCCATGGTACAGGATACTTCCGTCATTCAACACAGAAAATGGCTGGATCCCGGAGACTGTTCTGCTGGGAACGCTCCTGGGTGAAGAAGTTGTGCATGTTTTCAATGGCATTCAGAATACCAGTCCAGGGGGAGATATTAGCTCAGCTATTGAAACAATTGAATGCCCCAGGAAGAACCTTGATGAAAAAGATGAAGAACTGCCGTCCCTGGATAAACAGACCACTGTGCCTGTTACAATAACCGCTGCACATATTGGGGATGATGTAGCATTTATATCATTTAATGTCGAAATGCTTACTGAAATTGGCATGGCAATCAAGGCAGGTTCTCCTTTCAAACATACATTTGTTATAACTCACTGCAATGGAAGCAGTGGTTACCTGGCACCGGCAGAGCTTTATAAAGAGGGGGGGTATGAAATCAATTCCACTCACTTTGCAATCGGCTCGGATGAGATTGTTATTAAAAAAGCGCTCAGAATGCTCTATGAGCTGAAATGAATATGACGCCGATTCCATTTTAATGAACCCGGTCAATATCGTATCAGAATTCAGCAAAACTTACTAATAAATATTCTATATTGTTTTAATACTTTTGGACTCTTGCGACATTGTTCAAAACGACTATTTTACTAATGTACATGAACCTTTAATTTTTTGAAGATGCATAAAGTGGCAGTTGTTGGTTTCGGGTTTATGGGAATTACACATACCCTGAACATCTTAAAGAACCCTGACCTTGTATTAACAGCTATCGTTGATCTCAATCCGGAGCTGATTGAAAAGAAGCTCCAGTCAGGTATTGGTAATTTTTCTACGGGCAATATTGATGCTGCCGCACTGGCTGGTATCAGTAAATATTCCAGCCTCACTGACTGCCTCAGGTCAGAAGATATTGATGCAGTGAATATATGTACTCATGTGAATCTTCATTATGAATTGACTAAAACTGCTTTGCTGAATGATAAGCACGTATTTCTTGAAAAGCCATTCTGCAAAGATATTACTCAGGCGGAGGAGCTGATAGATCTGGCCAGAAAAAGGAAAAAAATACTTATGGTCGGCCATGTTGTAAGATTTATGCCACCATATCAGAAGCTTAAGAAATGGATCGACAGTAAGGAATTCGGTAATCTGAGGTTTCTCTCTTTATCCCGTTTCTGCGGTATACCGTCCTGGGGTCAATGGAAAGATAAAAATATTAAAGACATGTCTGGTGGGGCACTGTTTGATCTCGTTATTCATGATATTGACTTTGCAAACTATCTCCTGGGTATGCCATCGGAAATAAAATGCAACTATCTTCCGGGTGAAACCAGCAAACACGATTATGTGAGTGCCATGTGGAGCTATGATAAAACCAAAGTACATGTCAAGATTGAAGGCGGGTCATTTTTTCACAGCAGTTTTCCATTCCAGGCCTCTTATATGGCTCAGTTTGACAATGCAAGTGTGCTTTTCACTACTCTTAAGGGAGATATTATTCAGATAGCTGATAATGAAAGTATTAAAGAAGTTAGTGCAGGTGACGGAGGGGAGGGCTATTATAATGAAATAGCCTATTTTTCTGAATGCCTGAAAAACAATGCACAACCTGCTGAATGCACTCCTGAATCTTCACTTCAGTCAATACAATTATGTTATAACCATATTAAATAGATTATAATTATGAAGCAAGATCTCGCAATTAACGGAGGATCAAAAACTATTGATAAGAATTTTAACTGGCCTGTTTTTGATGAAACAGAGATAGATGCCGTGGCTGATGTTGTACGAAGCGGCAAATGGGGAAATCCCGACTGCGGTGATATCGTTAAATCTTTTGAAGATGAGTTTGCTGCATTCTGCGGAACAAAATATGCACTTACATGTGTAAATGGCTCAGTAGCACTGCGCCTTGCCCTGATAGCCTGCGGTGTAAGGCCCGGGGATGAAGTGATTATTCCTCCCTATACATTTATTGCTACTTCCACTATAGTGCTTGAGGCAAACTGCGTCCCTGTTTTTGTTGACATCGACCCTGATACTTATAATCTTGATCCTGAAAAAATTGAAGCTGCCATCACCAGTAGGACGAAGGCTATTATTCCGGTTCATTTTGCCGGTCAGGCTTGCGAGATGGATAAGATAATGGCAATTGCAAAAAAGCATAATCTGAAAGTTATAGAAGATGCATGTCACGGACATGCGGCAGAATATAAAGGCAGGAAACTTGGAAGTATCGGCGATGCTGGATGTTTCAGCTTCCAGTCATCAAAGAACCTTACATGCGGAGAGGGAGGAATGGTAATTACCAACGATGATAAGCTTTATGACATGATGAACTCTCTCCGTAATGTGGGAAGGGTAAAGGGAGGCCAATGGTATGAGCACCATAATCTGGGATGTAATTACCGTATGACCCAGCTCCAGGTTGTTATCCTGGTTCATCAGCTGAAAAGGCTAAATGATCAAACCCTTCGTCGTCATGACAATGGCACATATCTGAATTCACTGATCGAAAAGATCGATGGTATCAAACCTCTTGCCAGAGGCAAGGGAGAGACTTTGCATGGCTATCATATTTATATTTTCAGATATGATAAAACTAAATTCAATAACCTGCCCAAGGCTGAGTTTGCACAAATGCTTGCCGCAGAGGGTGTTCCGTGTTTCATGGGATATCCGCAGCCATTATATAAGCAGCCTCTCTTCCAACAGAAAAATTTCATGTGCTATGCAATTCCTGAGGAGGTAACCTATAAAAATGTATCCTGCCCTGTTACGGAAAAAGCATGCTATGAGGAGGCGGTGTGGATCCTACAGCATGCCATGCTCGGCCCGAAGGAGGATATGGATAAATTCGCGGAAGCAATTCTCAAAATTCAGAAAGCGGTAAAGGAGTAATTAAAGAGTTTTAAACCACGGAGTTACACAGAGTTGCACGGAGTATCACAGAGTTTATACTTCAGGAACTCCGTGTAACTCCGTAAACCTCAGTGGAACTCCGTGTTAAAATTCCTGGTTTCTGAAATCCAATAAATTATATTATTAAAAAAGGTTTATTAGTGGCTGCGGACCTTATGCCCCTTAACGGCAAAGAAGAATATATAAAGATATATAGGGATCACTATCCAATACGCTGATCTTGGAGTGTAGATATCTGCAAGCCGCCCGTAGAGTAGAGGCATTACAGCCGCTCCTGAAATTGCCATTACCATCATCGATGATCCAACCTTGGTAAATCGCCCCAACTCATTGATTGCCAGAGGCCAGATTGAAGGCCACATCAGCGAATTCGCCAATCCGAGCAGCGCAATGAACATCACCGAAGTAAATCCGCTGGTGAATAATGCCAGGAAGGCAAAAATCAATCCCAGTACGGCCGAGATGACCAGTGCGTCTTTCTGCCGGGCATATTTAGGTATTGCGATAATGCCGATGACATAACCTATGAGCATAGCGAATATTGTGAATGACGAGAAGAATTTAGCTGTTGCTATCGGGATATTCAGAAAAACCCCATAGCTGATTATTGTATTCCCGGCAATAACTTCCACCCCCGTATAAAGAAATATTCCCAGGACTCCAAGGAGGAGATGAGGAAACTGAAATACATTGGTTTTACTGGCAGCTCCGTCATCTGCAATAGCATTCTCTTCCTCTGCGTCGATATCAGGCAGACTTGAAAAGTAGAGAAAAACAGCCAGCAGTAAAAGCGATACCATAATCAGAATATAGGGGATAATTACCCTGGTTGCAAGCGAATCTAGCTCGAGACTTTTTTCAAGAGGCGCCATTGTGCTTACCCTCTGGACGATTTCATCAGCCCCTTTCAATGTTATAAATCCAAGGATAGCCGGTGCCAGTACGCCTGCCACTCCATTACAAATGCCCATAATGCTTATACGCTTTGCCGCACTTTCTATAGGACCTACAATAGTAACATAAGGGTTTGATGCGGTCTGCAATAATGCCATCCCTGCCCCCTGGATAAAGAGTCCTGTGAGAAATAATCCATAGGTCCTGGTCAGCGCTGCCGGAACAAAAAAGAGGGAACCGATTGCCATTATGACTAGTCCTGCTGTCATTCCCTTTTTGTATCCTGTATATTCCAGAAGCCAACCGGATGGAACCGACATAAAGAAGTAGGCTATATAAAATGAGAATGCCACCAGGTATGACTGGAAATTTGATAACTCACAGGCTATTTTGAGATAGGGGACCAGTACCGCACTTATCCAGGTAATGAAGCCAAAAACAAAAAAGAGTGCACCGATAATAATAATCGGACTTGAAATATCTTTATAGATCTTCCTGACTATGCTCATGCTGAGTAACTTATTGAATAAGGAAATAATAATTCTCTCCGGCAGAAAAATACAACTTTTCTGTTAATGTGCAAGTGATCTCACCCGGCTGAGAATGATCTCATCCACATTCATCGGAAAGACATTAGCCTGACCATACCAGAAAAATGAATCCAGCCCTTCATAGTTTTTTGCCTCCAGATGCATATGTGTGGGCAGATAACTTGAAACATCGTCAGTATATCCTGCCACTGATATCAGTTTATCCGGCCACTGTTTCTTAACGCCAAAACTGTATCCGGTTGTTGTCTCTCTCGAGAATCCAACCAGCTTCCAGTTGCCGATATTAAGGGTGTGGATATATACCGGCAAAGATTCAGGCATTGTTCCCTTATTATAATAATCTGTCATCAGATCGCACCATTTCACATTTTTCTCTGCATAAATATCGCCTGCTTTGCCAATATTCTGGTCCCTGAATGAAATTATTTCCTCTTTTGTCCAGGGCTTGATGGGAATATTAACTGTATCGATAAAGAATGAAAGCGGTCCTTCAATTTTAGTCATGGGCTTATTCAGTACAGAGATAACCTCATTGGCCAGTTTCTCTCCTGTTATGTATTCCCCGTTATCTTTTGGATTTATATCCCCGGCAGTACCCTGCAGAAAGAGTGAATTGACGGTACCGGTTCTCTCCTCAACAAGCTTGCGTGCCACACCCGGGTAATTGGCGCTTATTGTATAATGGAGCTTTCCTGCAGTGCTGAACACCGGATGACAAGCGGCCATAAACAGATAGCTTTCGGATTTCTTGTCTGAGTATGCGATCTTTAAAACATCAACATCGCTGTCATACAGTTCCGGATGATCTTTAAGACTCCTGTTATAGCCAATGTCTGTGGTTCCTCTGCCAAAATACAATTCAGCAGGTGCAAGACTTATCAGTGCCTTGTCAACAGCATTCAGAATACCATTCCTTACAATTGAGTAAAGATAAATACTGTCTGGCCGCTGATTGGCTTCCTGCCATGTAAGCCAGTTTTGTGAAACTGGTGCAAAGTGAGTATGTGAAGAATTGATAAAAACGGCAGATGCCGGTAAATGAGTCTTCTGCAGGATCTCTTTTTTAAGCATGCCGGTGAAGTCAGCCGTAAGCCCGCAGACATCCACATTCACGATGACAATTGTCTGTTCTCCTCGTTTTACTGCAAGTGCCCTGGCTGTAAGATTTCCATCGCTTCTGTGTTCTCCGCGATACAGGCTGTTATCCTTGCTTATGCCATATATTCTTTCATCCAGAAATGATATGAGTTTGATATTCTCTTTTATGGTCTCATTATTCCTGTATGCAATCTTAAGCCATTTGCTATCCTTTACTGATGAATCATGTCTGTAAATAACTCCGTCGGTATCAAGGGCATACAATAATCCATTATCGGAGGAAAAGCTTATTACATTTGTAACCATATCACCCTTTTCCCAGATAAGTGGTTTTCCTGTCAATGAAGCAATCCAGATAGTTCCAAGGCCGTCTGTGACAAACAGCTTCCCTGAAGTGACGGTAAGGAGTCTGGCGCTATTGTCGGCAGTCGCGGCTTTTTTCCACTTTACCTTACCGGAAAGCTTGCTTTCCAGGATCTCACCCTTACCATTTAAGGCAAACAGTTTTTCGTTAAATCCGGATATCGACAGAATATTTTCTGACTTCCCAACCGTTTCCCATTGCATTTCCGATTCAGAAGGAACTGCACAAAGGAGTTCAGTGCCATTGACGATGAAGATTTTACCTTTCAGTCCGGTCATGCCAACTGCATCCGGAGTTTTTCCCTCATGTTTCCACTGAAGGGTGAAACGACCGTCCCTCGGAGCCCCGTACCCTCCGAGGTGAAGAGATATAAGTGATTCGTATGGTTCTATCGCTGATTGGCCGGTTCCGGCCAGGTAACCAGCCTGTCCATACGACAGGACTGTTATGAGCAAGAGTGCAAAAAGGGTAAAAAAAGGTGCAGATTTCATCTATGTAAAACTTTAAAGCTGTATGAGACAGATTAAGAATGTTATCAGTGACTAAACTGATGCAGGATGGAAATTGTTCGAACTTATTATTATATATTAACTGTTTGCCATATCAAGGAGCCTTTTTATAGCTGCATTTGGATTAGTGATTTCTTCAGATGAATTAATTGTTATGGTTGGGATCGCACCGTGATCCAGGTGGATCTGCATCCTCATCTCCTCATCTTTTGTCACGCCGCTGAGTCCGGAATAACCTATTGTTCTTGCAAGCTTCCCGAACAAAAAGTAGTTAAGATCACACCCGCCTGCACGTTCAAGACCTTCTATCGATGTCTGCCAGCTTTTAAAAAGATGTGCCTGTGCGAAGGAGAGTCCCTGCATAGTTATCTCATTCAGCCCTTCACCTCCGACCACCAGTCCGTAATTCAACGAACTTATATGTTCTATCAGTTTTTTCATACCTTCAGTGGAGGTCATCGATTCCACCAGGCAATTGTGAAGATTCTGAGTTACTAAAGTCACATCAATAAAAACAGAATCCAGCTTCAGATCAGACCCTGCTTTCGCTATATTTTCTCCAAGGATAGCCCTCCACATGCTTAGCCCGGGATGTACCTTGATCATAACATTTTTATCCCGGTTCTCCATCCTGCTCTGATTTGATTCCGGTACTCCCAGAACCTTGCCTTCAACCCAGCTCCATCCCTGCAACTGTCTGGTCTCAATATGCCGGTACTGAAAATCCCTGATCCGGGTGTAGGCAGGATTCGAAGGATCCATGTCTACCGAATTGCAGTGGGGCATAATGTGAAATCCCATTTTCATTCCTTTCTGAATAAAACTCTTTGCCTTTTCACTGGCAGTATATGTGGGATAATTCTGATCATAAATATCCGTTCTCCAGTCGGGGAAGTGAAGCAGTACTTTTGAGGGATCTGTTTTTTTTGCAAGCGCATCAAGTACTGAAGGATCTCCCGGACACCAGGAGACGGCAAATTTTACATCATAGATCCATGATTTTCTCTTTTCTTCCTCCTTTTTGAGGTCAAATGCATTCCATAGCCAGTTCCTGTAGCGCTCCGCAGGAACCTGCCAGGCTCCCTTATGTACATTTATCCTCCAGCTTAATCCCCCGGCAGCCAGATTGTTGTCGATGGGTCCGTACGCTTCAGTATCGAAACCGAGTATGAAGGGATCTTTATTAGTGCCGGTTTTCAGCGCTTTATAACGGTAACCAGTGTCCTCTGTGTGAATGTAAAATCCGCCGGAATCAGATTGAAGGATTGCCAGGCCGGCTTCCCATGTCATGGGCCACATCCATCGGGAATCGCGGATAAGAGAGTCATCCAGTTTTAGTTTTACACCCTGGAATAATGGAGCAACCAGATCCAGGTCATGCCTTATTCCTGGCATATTCCACCTGCATGCAAGCACTCCTGGTCTGGATGAGTAAGCAGAGGGTTCAATTAAAAGATCTCCGGTTTCATCATCTGCTGAAATGGATATCACCCCATCCCCGTGCCAGCTTTGAAGTATGATCTCAGCTTTCTGTTCGGAGATCTGGTTTATTGTAAGTTTACCGAAGTTAGAGATGCTTATATCAGTTAGTTCTGATGCAGGGTATAGGATTTGCAGGGCAGAGAATGAACCGGTGTCAAAAGCAGATATAAACTCTTCACCGCTGATTTTGCTTTTAAGTGAAGTCAGCAATCCGTTTTTCAGAGTAGCAGTGAGGGTTGATGTGGTAACGTGGATATTATCCCCTCTTACGAGGACTGTCGATCTGAAAAGCTCAGAACTGCTGCCAGGTTTTACAGACAGCTGATCTCCGGATATAAATGGGATCACAGGGGCAATGATGGCAGCTTCGCCAGCTGTTTTAATGAATTTTCTACGTTCCATTTTTTACTTAACGTTTATTTTAAATGCCCAGGCATAACTGCATGTTGTCGGACGGGCTTTTTGTCTGGGGTAATATATTGTCAGCCCGTTTGATTCATCCCATTTCCATTTGAGATCTCCCGGTACACCAAGCATTGTTATTTTTGATCCTTCCGCAGGTTTTACAGATTTAAGACGAAACTCATCACCCTGCCATTTAAGGAAAATAGCATATACAATGTCACCTTTGGCAGTAAAGCAGGCATCGCCCTCTTCCTGGACCTTCCATGTACGTGTGCTATAAATGGCTTCTCCGTTGGTATCTAGCCATTCACCTAATTTAAGGAGTGGATGCTGTTCATATTCAGGGATCAAACCAGCAGCAGTAGGACCTACGTTTATATCAAAATTGCCATTTTTACTCACTCCTTTAATTACCTTGTCAATGAACTGTTTTGGTGAGAGGCAATCTTCCTGGTCAGTATCTCTGTTATAGCCGAAAGTTTTTGCTATCCCCTGCCAATAGGACCATTTATGAGTAAGGAGTCCTTCGCTGCCCTTCTCGTAGTCATACTCTACATTATAAAGGTCGCCGTGTTTACCGCGGTCCTCTTTTCCAAAGCGGTCATTTACAAAAACCTCCTGGTTCCTTGCAGCAGCCTG
Organism: uncultured Bacteroidales bacterium; assembly: GCA_963782945.1. Lineage (GTDB taxonomy): Bacteria > Bacteroidota > Bacteroidia > Bacteroidales > VadinHA17 > LD21. The sequence continues at coordinate 113,603 of CAWALO010000018.1, read as the reverse complement.
GTTATAGTAGAATGCAACCACCTCCTTCATCTTCCAGAATGACTCAGGATGATCCCATTCCCCGTCGAAGTAGAAAAAATCTGGATGGTATAGTTCAATAAGCTCTTTTATCTGGGGAATCATAAAATCGTCAACATAGTTGTCCACTTTTTTTAAACCGGCATATGGGATCTCTGCCTTTGTGTACAATGGATTATACCATTCATAGAGTGAATAGTACAATCCTACTTTAAGTCCTTCCTTTCGCCCGGCCTCAAAAAATTGCCCCAGCAGATCTTTATGCGGTCCCATCTGCATCGCATTCCGGTCAGTGTACTTTGTTGGCCACAGGCAGAATCCATCGTGATGTTTTGAAGTGATGAAGATATAATTAGCCCCCATCTTTTTGGCAAATTTTGCCCATTCGGAGGGATTGAAATTTTCAGCCTTCCACATTGGGATAAAATCGTCATACACAAATTTATCTCCATAGTTCTCACGGTGGTAATCTACGGTAGGATTACCTTTTTCCTTCATCCTGAAGCCATACCATTCAGCATATGAAATACCATCTTCCCGTGGAGCCCATGCCGGAACAGAATAAACCCCCCAGTGCATGCTCAGCCCGATTTTGGCATCATCGTACCATGCTGGCATTTTATGACTGTCGAGTGACTCCCATGTTGGTTTATACAGTTCTTGTGCTGCGACCCTTGTCAGAACAATTATTCCGAACAGTAAAACAGTCATAGTGGAAATGGTCTTTTTCATAGCAGGTTTTATTTTTAAGGCGTTAAAGATTTTCACTAAAATAGATAAAATTTGCGACTGAATTAATCTTTATTCTTACTACTTTTAACGGATTTTAAAAAAATCTGTACTATTACATGTTTATTTAATATTAATTTAATATATGAAAGAAATTACAGGTTATACTCCAATACAGCGATATGTGCTCGTTGGATTGAGATTATTGATTGGCTGGCATATACTGTATGAAGGATTTTCGAAATTGCTTATTCCAAACTGGTCATCAATAGGCTTTCTTAATGAATCAAAATGGATATTATCGGGGTTTTCAAAATGGATAGTATCCCACCCTGGCGTCCTTAATGCCGTTGACTTTTTAAATACATGGGGCTTAATAGCTATCGGACTCGGATTAATACTTGGACTTTTTACAAAACCGGCTGCAATCTCAGGTGCTATACTTCTGTTCATTTATTATTTAAATAATCCTCCGCTGATAGGTTTGGAATATTCTGTTCCAACTGAAGGGAGCTATCTGATTATAAGCAAAACTCTCATTGAATCCATGGCCCTGGTTTTGCTGGCTGTATTTCCGTCAGGATCCTTTGCAGGCCTTGATATGTTGGTTCAGCAGCTGATAGATCGAAAAAAATAAAAGGGAGGGAAGAAACAATGGGAAAAGATATTGAGAGAAACTCTGAAAATAAGAATGAGATGGGAAATCAAACGACTATAAAAAGAAGGACATTATTAAAAGCCCTGGTAGGAATTCCTGTGCTGGGCATATTTGCAATAGAACTGTTCAGGAAATATACATATGACCAGGAGAAGAAGAACAGGGTGTTGAAAGAGCTGGGACTTGAAAATGTAAAGGCTCCTGTGGCAATGAAAAGCTCATCCTCTAAATCAGATCTTCTACGGATTGGATTGATTGGCTATGGAAGCAGGGCAGTGTCACATGCAAACGGACTTGGTTATATGCTTCCGGAGACATATGATGCAATGAAGAAAAACGACACACTGAAAGACTGGATTGCCCAGGAAGATCTTAATGTAGCCATAACAGGGATCTGCGATGTTTTTGACCTGCATGCGGAAGCCGGTCTGGCTACAGCACGCAGTGAATACAGGGCCGGCGGTGCTGCACCCTCAAAGCTTCCTGTAAAACGCTACACTACATACCAGGAAATGCTTGATGATAAGGATATTGATGCAGTCATGATTGCCACTCCCGACCATCATCATGCTCCAATCACCACAGCTGCAGCGAAAGCCGGGAAACATGTCTATTGTGAAAAATCACCTGCACATTCTGAAGAGCAGCTTTATGAAATGTACGATGCTGTTAAAAACAGCAAGATCGTATATCAGCTTGGACATCAGATTACCCAGAGTGTTATCTTTCAGCAGGCAAAAGATATTATTAAGAAAGATATTATTGGAAAAATTTCCCTGATTGAAACAACAACAAACCGCAACACTGCTGATGGTGCCTGGATAAGACACCTTGACAAGAACGGAAACCCAAAACCGGGGGATGAAAAATCTATCGACTGGCCTCAGTGGCTCGGTCATGCACCAAAAGTTCCGTTCACTGTCGACCGTTATTATAACTGGACTAAATTCTTTGATTATGATATAGGTTTGATAGGGCAGCTCTTTACCCATGAATTTGATTCAGTGAACCAGCTGTTAAGAATAGGCATACCAAAATCAGTTGTCTCCTCAGGAGGTATCTATTACTGGAAAGATAACCGCGACATGCCTGATGTACTTAATTGTGTCTTTGAATATCCTGACAGGGAGCTTACCCTGCTCTACAGTGCAACGCTGGGTAACAGCCGCAGCAGGGGACGAGTATTCATGGGACATGACGCATCGATGGAGATTGGAAGCGCTATCAGTATAACTGCCGACAGCGACTCCACCCGCTACAAGAAGCAGATTGAATCTGGATTGATAGATCCTACAGTACCAATGGTATCGTTCAATCCGAACAGCGGCAGTATTGATGCCGTTACTTCAGCTACCGAAAAATACTATGCTGCAAGAGGCCTCACAACTACTACTATCAACGGAATTCAGGTTGATGTTACATATCTTCACATTAAGGAATGGATTGATTGTATACGCAGCGGAAAAACACCGAGTGCCGATATTGAAAAGGCATTTGAAGAGGGTGTTACATGCCTGATGGCTCATAAATCGTATGTTGAAAAACGACGTACGGAATGGGATCCCGTAAACAGAAGAATTGTCTGAGAATTCAGATCTTTCAGAAAATATAATTATCTGCATCGCATTATTGAATGAAGCTTTTTTCACTGATACTTGTGGCATCGACAGCAATCACTATGGCCTGTTCTTCATCTGTTCAAAGGCAGAAATCACCCTTTACTGTTATTGAAACTGATCAGGGGATTGAATTATCGGAAAACGGGAGACCTGTGTTGGCATACCAGAAAAAACCAAAAACCCTTACCGGACAATATATCTGTAATAACTATATCCATCCGCTATATAATCTTAACGGCGATATCATTACAGAGGAATTTCCACCTGATCACCTTTACCATCGCGGTATATTCTGGGCCTGGCATCAGCTCTATGAAGGAGAACGGAGGCTGGGAGATGGTTGGACCAATGACAGTATCTCACAGGAAGTTGTGAAAACATTGAGTGATCTTAGGGATGATATTGCTCAGTTTAAGCTTTATGTTCTCTGGCGTTCATCAGTTTCTGAAGATGGGAAGCCTTTTATTGATGAAAGAACAACTATAACTGTTCACAAACTTGAGAGGGAGATACGGAAAATAGATTTTGAAATTACATTAAAAGCACTGGTAAAGGGTCTTCAGATAGGCGGATCCGCTGATCAGAAAGGCTATGGTGGCTTTTGTGTCAGAATGAAGCTCCCCGACAGCCTGGTATTTACGTCAGAAAATGGCCCTGTAACACCACAGGAACTGCAGGTAAAAGCAGGGCCGTGGATGGATTTTTCAGGAAAATTTGGAATGACCCCGGAAATCAGTGGTATTGCATTATTATGCCATCCGGACATGCCTGATTACCCTGAACCGTGGATCTTAAGGCAAAAGGGCAGCATGCAGAATGTTGTTTTCCCTGGCCGCGACAGGATAGATGTTCCAATGGATAAACCTTTAGTTTTACACTACAGGCTGATAATTCACAATGGTGATTCCGGCACTGCTGATTTAAACCGGTTACAGCAGGAATATGCAAAAATGAAAATCAACTGAGTTTTTCCTATCCGAACTCAGGTCCGCTGATAAGATATTGATTATTCACGATCCCCGGATAGGGATTACTTTTAAGATACATCCTTATAAAGTGGCGCTGCTTTACAAAGCCTATCGACTCAAGCCAGCTTATCAGATCAACCTTATTTTCAAGTATATCAATGGCAATATTCTGATCATTCAGTGATTTAAGAGCCTTAATTATAAGCTCTCTGGCAGACTCCTGATTCAAAGCGCTCACCGGACCTACATAATTGAATCTTGAGCCGGCCCTTCCAAATACAAAACCCTCAGGACTATTTTTCTTTTTCAGATAAAATGCCCTGCCGGGATTCTCAGATAGTAGATGCATCAGCAGATAATTCCTGTCAGCTCCAAAGATTTTCCTGTCTAGTTTTGCTATTTCTGAAAGATTTTCCTGGTCTATATTATCTGTTTCCATGGAGGGAACCATTTCTGAGAGGAAGGTCAGGCAATCTGATGTCATCCTGAGAATTTTGTGTTCAGCAATAAAGCCAAGTTTCCGGTACAATGGTTCGCCGGCAGGCGTGGCATCCAATTTAACTGATTCAACATGTTTAAGCCTGTTAATAATGTTCTCGAGAAGCATTTTCCCTGCACCCTGTCCTCTTAACGATTTATCGACGAGTACCATTCCTATCCAGGCTATTTTGTTTTCATGGTTCAGAGCTGTAGCTGTTCCTACTACCTGGTTATCCTTTTCCGCAACTATACATACATTCTCAGTATTCTCAAACAGTAATTTCCAGTCGTTCATAGTCTGATTCCACCCTTCATTCAGGGATAAGCAGAATGCCTGATCCAGATCATCAGCTCTCATTTGCCTGATGGTAAATGTATTATTATCAGTCATATGTAGGTTATGCTATATCGTTAAACGGAGAGCCACTTGCCTATATTTTCAGAAATGAAGGCATCGTCATTGAGATGCGGGTAAGCAGCATAAACTCTGTCTATTTCTTCGACCTGCCCGGGTGAGAGGCCTTCTTCCGGATCCAGTGTCCATATGCCCTCAAGTAATCCCTGCCTTCGCAAAACTTCATGAAGGCCTGCTATGCATCCTGCAAAATTATTTGCTGAGTCAAAGAAGGCAGCATTGCTGTCAGTGATCTGATTCGCAAGGGTTAGTGTTTGTTGAATATCATTATCGAATTTACCGTCATGAACATCCTGGAGAAGCTTGACTGCAGAATGGGTCCAGACTGCCCAATGGCCAAGTAAACCTCCTGCGAACTGTTTAGTGATGGTTGTATCACCATCAGAGATCTGATATTCCGACAGTAGATCAACGAGTATATTATCATCATTACCTGTATACAATGCTATCTTTTCTGACCGTCCGGATTCAATAACTCCCCTTATTACATCAAAGGTCTGATAGCGGTTAAAAGGAGCTATTTTAATGGCAATGACATTCTCAATAGCAGCAAACTCACGCCAGAAGGTCACATCCAGTTTTCTGCCTCCGACAGCAGGCTGAAGATAGAAGCCAATTACAGGAATTACTTCGGCTATCTTCCTGCAATGGCCGATTATCTCTTCATTGGAGGCATCTCTAAATGCAGCCACACTAAGCAGTACGGCATGAAACCCGTTTTGAAGAGCCAGGGCAGCTTCATTTAAAGCCTGATCAGTTTTTCCGATTACTCCAGCCACCCTTACCACCGGTTTCTTTGTCTTTGCAACGAACCTGTTAAATTCTTCGCAGGCAAGCTCGAGGAGAGGTTCATAAAGCCCGACTTCAGGATTTCTTATAGCAAACTGGGTTGTATGAACTGCGACGGCCACACCTCCGGCACCTGCATCAAGGTAATAGCGCAGCAAAGCCCGCTGGCGGCGAACATCAAGCTTTCTTCTGCTGTTCAATGCCAGCGGAAGGGCAGGAATGACTGTCCCCTTTTTAAGCAGATTATGAACATCTGCAGGTATATCTTTATATTGCATATCGTATCAGATATATTTAGTATTTACCATCCCTTACTTCAAAATGTGTTGGTTTACCCAGGAGATCTTTTTCATCACTTATCCATTGTGCGATCCATCTGATAACCTTACTGAGAGGCGTTTTGGGCTTTCCAAATAAGCTGAAAGCCGTTGATGCATTGTTAAGCAGGGCGGTGGGAGCTTCACTGTTCTCAAAAACAGGAGTGATACCAAATAATTTCCCGAACTCAATAGCAGCTTCCCTGACAGAGATGATTTCCGGACCGGTAATGTTAAGAACGCTTGCAGGACTCTTTGCATATTCAAGGGAGCGAAGCACAAAGTCATTCATATCACCCTGCCATATCACATTGAAGTGACCCATCGTAAGGTCGACAGGCTGAGAGTTTTTAACTTTAAGTGCAATATCCACCAAAACTCCGTATCTCGTTTCAACGGAGTAGTTAAGCCGGATAAGGGCAACCTCAGTTTTATTACGGATGCTTCCAAACTCAAACATCCTTTCCCTTCCGAGACATGATTGGGCATATTCACCTATTGCAACAGGAGCGTCAGTCTCAACTGACCCGCCTGATTCCACAGGTACAAGCGGGTAGACACAACCTGTGGAGAATGCTACGATCCTTGATTGCTTGAAATGATCAGCAACTATGGCCGGCAGATAGGTATTAATAGCCCAGGTAAGAGATAGATTGTCAACTGAACCGAACTTCATCCCTGCCAGGTAAAATACATTCTTAACTGCAGGGAGAGTACTCGTAAATTTTGTATTTAACATGTCCCCATGAATAGTCTCTATACCATACCTGCCGATCTTCTTTTGCTGTTCCTTGCTTTCAAAATTTGAAACACCGATAATCCTCTTCTTGATCCCGGCTTTATCACAAGCCCTCTTCGCCATATAAGCCAGTGATGGACCTATCTTTCCCGCTACTCCAAGGAATATCAGATCTCCATCGAGCCGTGAAAACATTTCAATTACTTCAGGTCCGGGTCGTGAGAGAAGTTCATCAAGTTCTGTGTCATTACTGATTTTATCCGGATACTTGTCCATTTCTATTTCCTCCATTTTGTAATAATATCACTATATATTTTAACTGACTCTTCCAATTTGCTGATATAACAATACTCATTCGTCTGGTGTGCCATCTCAGGCTGCCCGGGGCCGAGGATTAGCGTAGGAGCGCCATTATACAATTTTTGCAGCACTGAACCGTCGGTAAGGTAAGGCAGTGTTTTCATGCGGGATTTATTATCTCTTTCCACTCCGCAGACATCGTATGCCAGCTGAACTAAAGGATGATCTTCATCTGTAAAAACCGGGCCCATATTCACAAGTGTCTCAAGAGCTGTTTCCGGACCAAGTGCTGCTTCCAGCCTCGGGAGAAGCCTGTCGTGGTCAACTTTTGAAGTGGATCGTATGTCAATCGAAAATTCTGCATGGTCCGGTACCGAGTTGATATTCATTCCTCCTTTCATCCTTCCCACATTTATTGTAGGAAAACCCAGCAGAGGATCTCTGTCGGCTTCAAAGTTAAAATCCTTTGCCCTCAAAATTGATCTGGCAGCTTTATAAATAGCATTATCTCCAAGGTGAGGCATTGAGGAATGGGCCGTAATCCCTGTAGTAACAGCATTAAGATATAATGCGCCCTTATGACCAATGTACGGGTAATTTGAAGTGGGTTCCCCAACAATAACAGCACTTGCACTCCCCGGATCAGCTAAAATTTTTGCGAGCTGCTGGATCCCGATACAGCCAAGCTCTTCAGCTGCTGAGAAGATCAGTCTTATACCTCCTTCAGGAGGAGAAACTTCAAAAGCTTTGATAGCCGCCAGTATCATTGCAGCCAATCCCCCTTTCATGTCGCTTGAACCCCGTCCCCAGATCTTACCGTCTGAAACCTGACCGGTAAATGGATCAGAATTCCATTTCTTATTCCCCAGAGGAACAGTATCGAAGTGGCCTGACAGAACAATAGGGGGCATTGCATCATTCAATCCCCGCTCTGCAACAAGATGCAGACGCCCTTCGGCAAAAGCGTAATAATCAGTATGAAAACCATTGTCGTTAAGAAGTCTGCCGGTAAACCTGGCAATTTCTTCTTCATTTCCCGGAGGATTTATGTTATTGAATGAGAGTAGATTCCTTGTTAATGAAATGACATCCATAAAATCTGTATTTTACACAGGAAAGCTGTTAATGCTATCCACATTGCTGGCTTTTAAATAGCCATTCCAAAGATAATATTCTTTGTGAACTTTGCGTAATCCCGATTTATCGGGATGCGCCCTTTTCGGTTTAAAAGACTTAAAAATTGTCTGAGCGGAAAATTTGTTATAATTTGCAAACCATATATAATTCCATAAAATGATCGGAAATACTAACACCGTCTTATACCGGTTTTTATTTGCCGGAATATTCTTATTCCCTTATAATCTTTTCGCCGGGGATGTAACTATTATAGACTCCAGACATTACAGCAATGTCTTTGGCGAAATAAGAAATTTCAGGGTGTTTCTCCCTCCGGGATATTTTGAAAATCCGCAGAAAAGATACCCGGTTATCTATTTTTACCACGGATGGTCCCAGAGATATTTCGGAAGCGGCCCTGATTCATATAATCACTTTGAGAAAGGTGATGACAATAATGGTGATAATATTGCCGCCTTTGTAGCCGTACATGAGGTAATTGTGGTCAAGCCGGATGGCTATAACAAAAGTCCTGCAGAGGAATATTATCTTCGTCCGTATAATATCGGACCAGTTGAGACATTCCGCCAGTATCCGGTTTACTTTCCTGAGCTGGTCTCCTTTATAGATGACAATTACCATACTATTGCCGACAGAAACCACAGGGCAATTTCAGGTCTTTCTATGGGAGGGTTTATGTCCTTCTGGATAGGGGGGAAGTATCCCCACCTTGTATCTGCCATCGGGAATTTCTGTGGTTCACCGGAATTTGTTGTCGGACCGAAGGACTTTCCTGCAGAATACAGGCATATGGATATGTATAAAAATTATGCCGGTATAAATGTCCGCCTTAATTATGGCAACGAGGATTTTATCCGGTATTACCACAGGGATCTTAATAAGATCTGGCCCATGGTAATGGATAATTATGAATTCAAAGTCTATCCTGCTGCTCATTCAACCTGCGGAATGGGAGAGATGTTCGGATTCTTAATGAAAACCTTTGAAAATCCGCCTGCAAAGCCTGAGAAGTGGAGCCACATCGATCTCTATCCGGATTTTTCAGTGTGGGATTATGAGATCAGCTCCGACCGGGATCTCCCGGGTTTTACGATACTTGAGAAGGTAGATATCAGAGGATTCAGATGTTCGGTAAGAGATCATCTGCCTGACGGAGAGCTATTGCCTTTTGTGAGTCTTTCAGTAACCACGCCGCCGCTCTATGAGTTGAACACCTCATATCGTATAAATGATATTGATTTGAGAGATCAAAGCGCCAAAAGTTATGAAATCAGAAGCGATGAAAAGGGAAGCCTGAGAATCACATTCAGTGGCAGCTTACATGAAATTGGAATCAACAAAGCTGATGCACGGCCTAATATTTCTATGGCTTCATTTTCAATTGATCCTGACAACATTGCCGTGTCAAATGAAGATGTTGTTTTGAAAATATTCCTGGTAAATAAAGGGAACAGGGAAGGAGCCGGGATTACAGCTTCCCTCACAGCTACCAGTAGCAGCGCCTCAATTGTGACAGGCAAAGCTGATATAGGGGATATCGGGATAAATAAAATTTCAGAATCAAAAACACCTCTTGTTTTTCATGTAAACTCCGACACAATAGAAATTGAAAAATTCAGACTCACAATCACCGACAAATTCAAAAATGAATGGGTAGAATATTTTGAAATTCCTCTCTTCAAAAAAGATCTGCCTCAGATAAAAGAGTTCGAGATTGCCGATGGCAGGGTAGTGACTGTCGCGAAGGAAGGAATAAATGAGGAGACGATATTTCTTGGAAAAGGCAACGGCGATGGTGTGGCCAACCCAGGAGAGTCAATAGTCATTCTTGCAAAAGAGGCTGATAAACTGTGGCGCACCTCCCTTACATGCTATAACAGGTATATCAACCCTTACGGTATAAATACCCGAAATTCTGATAACTGGGGTTCATATGACCATGTTGGTGGTTCAGCCAAATGGTCTGTTCCGCTAATCTCATCTGATTGCCCGGAAAATGATGTTATTGATTTTATTGCTGAATACTGGCTGCCTGACTATCCAAATCATATAATAAGGCAGGGCAAGCTAGCTGTGAAGGTTACCGGCAGTGATCAGACGCCTCCTGAAATGAAGGGGCTCAGAGTTACCGGAGATAATGTAATTCAGGCAAGGATTACAGACGGTTCACCGATCCGGAATGTCAAGGCGAGACTCATTCTTAAGACAAAACCTGACACTTATCTTGAATTTGAACTGAAGGATGACGGAAATAACGGAGACAGGGCAAAATCCGATAATGTATTCAGCTTTAAGGTACCGGAGCAGAGGTTCGGATTATATAGCATTGAAGTAACAGCAAGTGATTCTGCCGGGAATTCCATGGCTAAAACTGCTCCCGGGATCTTTGTTTTGCATTGAAAAGCCTTTGCGTACCTTTGCGTAACCTTGGTGCACCTTTGTGTTTAATTTTTTTAAACACAAAGGACACCAAGTATCTCACGAAGGACACAAAGGGATTCATTACCAGTTTTTAATGTCAATAAATTAAAAATATACCTATGAAAACAATAACTAATTTTCCGGTTAAGCAATTATTGGTTTTATTTGTTATCATGACAGGATTATGCAATAATTGTTTATTGTTGGCTTCCAATCCTGAACCAGGCTCAACCTCAATTAAAAAATGCATTGACTTCAAAGTAACCGGAGACGGCAGTTCCTCTGAATGGAAAAAAACTGAATGGCTGATTGTGGCTCCGCAGAATAGCAGTCCGGATCTCTATTCAACAAAAGTTAAGGTACTCCATTCTGAAACGGGAATCTATTTTCTTTTCAGCTGCGGGGACAAAAAGCTGACATCAACATTGAATGGAGATTTCCTGGATCTTTATAATGAAGATGTGGTGGAGGTTTTTCTGTGGCCCGACGAGAGTTTTCCTGTTTATTTTGAATATGAGGTATCGCCTCTGAATTATGAACTGCCGATTATTATCCCGAATTACAAAGGAACTTTCTATGGCTGGAGACCATGGCATTATGAAGGAGACCGACTGACTCAGCATGCTACGAGTGCAATCGGAGGAGAGAAGGTCAGCGGAGCCGAAGTTACCGGCTGGATAGCAGAGTTCTTTATTCCTTACAAATTGCTGGTTCCCCTGAATAATGTCCCTCCAGTATCAGGAACAAAATGGAGAGCTAATATGTACCGCATTGATTACGACAATGGCCCGAAATATTTTGCCTGGCAGAGGATTGACAAAGGCTTCCATGAATACAATCATTTTGGAACCTTCATTTTTGAATGACTACAATACTACAGGGAGAGCTCCTTTTGCATATTTCTTTCTTTAAACACTGATTTACACTGGGTTTTCACGGAGTTACACTGTTTTAAGGCTCTGTAAAAGAGGAAATATCCTGACAAACCAAAGATTCCTTTAGGTGGGTACATTGTGTTCTTACTCCGTGATTTATTCCGTGCAACCCCGTGCCACTCCGTGGTTTAAATTTTTTGTTCCCGGAATTTCTTAAAAAGGCACAGGTGAAGAATAGATGATTTTTCCGTCAAGAATTGTCATCAGGGATTTTATCTCTTTTATGCTGTCGGCAGGGCAGGTGAGTATGTCAGCGCTTAAAACAGCCATATCAGCCAGTTTTCCCGGTTCGATAGACCCCTTTAATGATTCTTCGAAAGTGGCAAATGCATTATTAATAGTATAAGCTTTGAGCGCCTCTTCCCTTGTAATTGCCTCGGATGGTATTATTACTGAGCCATTCACGGTTTTTCTCGTCACCATCGTCCACATTCCAAGGAAGGGATTATATGGATTTATAGAGGCATTGGCATCCCATTTAACCATGTGGTCAGATCCGCCGTTGATCATTATTCCTGCATCTATCATTGTCCTGTAAGGATGAAAAATATTCAGCTTCCCGCTGCCCAGTATGGAATCCATCGCGACTGCATCCTTATAGAACCATGCTGGCTGCATGTTTGCATATACTCCCAGACTGGCCATTTTTTTTATGGCTTCATTGTTATAAAAATTTCCATGTATGATGGAGAATCTTCTCTCTTTTATTGATTTGTATTTGTTAACATCGTTAAAAACATCAAGCAGAAGATCGACTGCCGCCTCTCCTGTGGCATGGGCAGTGAAACTCCAATTGAATTCGTTGGCAACTGATGCAATGTTTGTTAAGTCTTCCCTGGTATAATTAACCACACCCCTGTAGCTGGGATCTTCAATCCCAAATATTTTAAAGGCTTTCACTCCCCATGGCTCATTAAGATATGCAGTTCCGGTGAGGATTCCTCCGTCAAGCAAGATCTTCAGGGAACCTGTTCGTACCCATTCGTCACCGTCTCCGGTAATTGAAGTGAAATGCTTTATCTTATCTGTTACCGACTCTTTTGTAATTTGCCCTCCTTCCGGGAGCAGGATATTCTGACAGATCCTGGCAGTGAGAATCTTCTTGTCTGCCATATCCCTGTAGATCTTTATGGATTCAGGGTCACCTGCCCCTGAAATGAGACTTGTCAATCCATATTCATTATATCGTTTCAGCATTTCAGCCAGGGCATCCTCCTGCTCCTTAATTGTCAATGGCTTTTTTTCAGGGATTTTTAAAAGTTCAAAGGCAGAAGACCTGATAAAGCCGGTATGGGCCCCTGATTTTGAATCCTTCAGTACGCCGGGATGAATGGTACCGGCATTAATACCAGCCATCTGCAACGCTCTTGAATTTACCATCCCACCAAATGATCCGTTCAGAAAAACCGGATTGTGAGGAGCTACACTATCCAGTTCTGACAGCGTTGGTTGTCTCATCTCTGTCAGCCTTGTCGGAAAGAACTTCTGCAATATAATCCATTCACCCTTGGATTTAATTGTAGCCTGGGTTTTTATCCATCCTAAAAGCTGGCCCATATTATGAACATCGGGAATTGCCTCCCACAATTCACTTTCGGAGGCTGACTCAGGATGAAGATGAGAGTCAATCAGTCCGGGTATAACCGTTCTTCCATGCAGGTCAATAATACGCGTATTTAATCCTGAAAGCTTTTTCATTTCACTGTTGGTCCCCGCGGCAATGATTTTGTTAGCCTTAACGGCAACTCCTTCACATAATGTAAATTCCTTATTTACAGTTATTATTTTTCCGTTTATAAGTATAAGATCAGCGTATTTCATTGATTTACATGAATTCTGAATTGTTATAAAAATAAAAAGTGCGAAAACCAGTACTATATATTTATATTTCATTTTACTTTATTGAATAATTCATTTATGTAACTTCAAATTTATTAATAATTTAGGTTTAGCCCGCTATGATATGTTATTTTACCAATGATTTCACTTGATAGATCTTTTGTATTATTCTGAATTTCAGTGTTTCACCTTTGGGTGTCAGGAGTCAAAAACACTGAAATTCAGTATAACTGACTTTTTGGAGTATAATTAAAGTTTTCATTTAATACATTAGCAAAATGAATAAAATTTATTCTGATTCTGTTATTAAAAAGTTCCTCAGATTTTCTTTGATGACTTTTTTATTGCCGCTTGCTTATTGTTCTGCTCAATACAGGCCATCATTGTTCATGCGTGAAGACTGGAAGGAAATTCCGGCTGCTACACCTGTTACACAGGATCATGTTGTTAATAAAGATCTTATAATGGGATTATATGGCCCGGGATGCGACAGTATAAAAAAGAGCCATCATGATTCTCCCGCTGATGACCCATATTACATATGGTCAGGGTTATGTCCGGGCAACTGGGTGGTGACTCTTAAAAACACAAAATCGTATGTCGATTTGAGCAGCTATGGTAAAATTATGTGGCGTTCCAAGCAGAGTGGTTTGCGCTGCCTTCATCCGGTTATCAAGCTGGCTGACGGCACATGGCTTGTCGGCAGTCAGGGGGACTGCATCTCAAAAGACTGGAGGATAACGGAATTCAATATTGCAGATATCACATGGTACTTGCTTGATATTAAGTCAGTTGTTGAGACCAGGTCAGTAGACAAGCCTGATCTGTCAAAGGTTGACGAAATAGGGTTCACTGACCTTATGACTGGAGGGGGAAGTGATGCGTGTTCCCGGCTCGACTGGATTGAAGTGTATGGCAAACCAGTAAAGCGTTAGTCTGATTTTATTTTCAGGTCATCCACATAGTACTCAGAAGCAGACATGGGAATATCAGCTCCTTCGAGCGGCTGTGCATCTTCCTGGTTGGGCGTAGTCCTGTTGGGCAGATCCCTCTCTTTCGGGTTGTAGCAAATGGCATACCGTCCATCTTCGGTTGCCTGTCCCCACATTTTGCCACCCCTCATGCACATTTGGATCAATTGACACTCCGCCAACATATCGTATTGGTTCGCTGAGGCTGCCTGTCTGGGCTATTCCCGGAACTGCGAGACAAAGAATTAGAAGAAAATGAGAAGTTGAGAGTGTTTTCATAAGATTGGATATAGTTGCGAATGTAAAGTAACATGAAATAATTTTGTAATGGAATATTAACTCTAATTGCCGTAATATTATCTATTTGCCAGTTTCTTTGTTAATATTTATTAGAAGAGGTTAATATTTGATGTAAGAAGACCAATATTCCATAAACTTGATCGAACTTTGTATAATATATTTGACCTATATTTTTGAAATAGAGTGTCTATCCTTACTACCTTAAGTATTAGAAATGCGTTTTATTATTATTAACTAATCTTTTACCCTATGAAAAAAAAGGTACTGCAATTGCTCCTTATGGGTCTGTTTGTGCTGTGTTCCGGCACTATATCAGCCCAGATAAAAGTGAGCGGTGTTGTTAAGAGCTCCACGGGAGAAGTACTTCCAGGAGCTACAGTTATTGTAAAAGGTACCTCCACAGGTGCCCTTGCCGGACCAGATGGAAAATATACCATTACTGTTCCCAATGCCCAGTCAACGCTGGTTTTCACCTTTATCGGAATGGACAATCAGGAAGTTCCTTTAGATGGAAGGACAACAGTTGATATTGTAATGGTTCAGGGGGCTATTGCCATGGACGAAGTTGTTGTTACAGCACTTGGCATTACCAAAGGTAAGAAATCCTTGGCCTATTCGGTTGGTGAAGTAAAATCCGATGAGATGGTCAGGGCAGGAAACACTAATGTCATGAAATCACTCGACGGTAAGATCAGCGGTGTAAACCTGACCAGTTTAAGCAGTGACCCGACATCATCAGTTCTGGTAAATATCCGTGGAACAACTGCAATGCCTTCAACAAGTGACGCAAACGTTTCGGCTAAAGGGCAGCCTTTGTATGTAATTGATGGTGTGCCTGTTGGAAGGCAGACATTTACAAACAAAAATGGTGTCGACTTCGGAAACATTCTATCACAGCTCAATCCTGAAGATATTGAAAGTGTTACGGTGCTTAAAGGCGGCAGCGCCGGTGCACTTTACGGTTCAGAAGGTGGTAATGGCGTTATTATGATCACCACCAAATCAGGCAGGGGCGGTAAAAAAGGTATTGGCGTATCTGTTTCCACAGCTGCAACCTGGGATACTCCATATCAGTTTATAGCGGAGCAGCAGCAGTTCGGACAGGGCGAGCGTGCCTACGAATGGCAGTATGACAATACAGATACCTGGGGCCCTCCGCTTGACGGAACTTATTCAGACAGGTTCTGGGATGTGAAACAACAGATGTGGGTTGAAGATCGTGTAATGGTTTCTTCAAAAGAGAACAGGATGGAGGAATACCTTCGGACAGGAAGTACCATTACAACAAACGTCAATATAAATGGTAATTATGACAAAGGTGCTTTTCGTTTGTCATTCAGTAATATGGGTAACGAGGGCGTAATGCCTAATACCAGAACAAATCAGAAATCCATATCTCTCAATTCGGAATATAAACTTACGGATAAGGTAAAGGTCTCTGCCAATGTAGCTTACGTTAGGACTTATTCTCCTAATAAGGCAAACGTTACCGGATCAAACAGTATTCTCAATAACCTTCTGTTCAATTTGCCGACCAATCTTCAGCCTCTTTCCGATATGAAAAATTACTGGCTGACAGGGTTTGAAGGGGTTCTTATGAACGGTGCAATTATGAAGGATAATGGAATAGATAAAGACACAGATAATCCATGGTGGACCACTTATGAAATGATTAACATTTTTACCCGTGACAATGTCTACGGTAAAGTACAGCTGGACTGGCAGATAAGTAAAGACTTTTCGTTTATGGTACGTTCAGGTCTGGATAATATAATTGAAAATTATGAATACAGGCAATCTTTTGGCAGGAGAGCTCTTTCACAAAGAGCAGGAGCAGGAGACGGACAGTTCACGACCAACAATGCAAACAATCTGATGATAAATTCAGATGCTATTGTGACATTCAATAAAAATGTCGGAAAATTCAATATCACAGCCAATGCAGGAGGAAACTATGCCTATGTCAATTCAAATAGCAATGAGATCAATGCTGGTGCTCTGGTTGTTCCAGAACTTTTTACAATGGCAAATGCTTTTCCTGGTAAACTGACAGCCAATTATTTTTGGAGCACAAGTCCTTCCTATAGTGTATATGGAACTGCTGACCTAGGCTGGAATAATCAACTTTTTGTCGGAGTTACCGGACGTAATGACTGGAAAGGAAACCTTGAGGAAGAAAAAATCAATTATTTCTATCCATCCTTTTCTGCTGCATGGGTCGCCTCCGAAACTTTCAAGCTTCCTGAAACAATTGATTTACTGAAGGTACGTCTGGGTTTTGCAGATGTGGGTAACGGACTGGTTAAATCAAGATCCATTGATACTTATACCTTCGAATCACCCGACTGGTCAGGAACTGTAAAAACAGCTAACATTAATGCAACCCTCGTCGATCCGGATATAAAGCCGATGCATTCAATAACCAAAGAAGCCGGTCTTGACCTCTGGCTTTTTAAAAGAAGAGTAATGTTTGATTTTACCTACTTTATAAAAAATCAGAATGATCAGCTTGGATCTATCCCACTTGTTCAGGGTACCGGATTTTCAAGCATGACAACGAATGTGGGTGATGTTCAGAGTAAGGGGTATGAGTGGGGACTGACTCTGGTTCCAATCAGAACTCAAGACTTTGAATGGGATCTTTCGGCCTCATTTACTCATTATAAGGCACACATCACCAGACTGTCTGAAAACTTTGCCCCCAAAGGATATGTATTCGCTGGTTATGATGGTAAGACTGTCGTGAAAATTGCCGAAGGGGAAGAGATTGGGAATATATACGAACAAAATCCTATCCTGAGGGTAAAGACAGGCCAGTATAAAGGGCAACCCCTTTTGGATGGTGACGGAGGTGAATTCCAGAATTCTCCTGACGAAACCGACAGGGCTATGTTAGGTAATTATAACCCCGATTATATTCTTGGAATGAATACAACTTTAAGGTATAAGGGATTTTCACTTAACCTGGTAGGTAGTTTTCGTAAAGGTGGAAAATATGTTTCTGTCAACCAGCAATATATGGAATCAAATGGACGATTGGCTACAACTTTAAGCTCCGGACCTGACAACCCATGGTGGAATGGAGGACGTACACCCGAACTAGGCGGTCATCCATGGCCAGCTGAAGGATCAAGCGACTATGAAGCCATTAACAATAACAATGATGGTCAGCGGTCTGATTTCGACGATGCGAGCTATGCAAAAGGAGTATTTCTGAATCCTGATTTTACCGGCGATCCGGCTGAAGCAACTGATGCCGACTATATAGTAAATGGTGCTGACCCTAATAATACTTTTTATCAGTTCCCATATAATAGTTATGGAGATGTAATATGGAATTTCACCTCCACCAGAACTTTTGATGCTACCAACTTTAAAATGAGGGAGATCTCTCTTACCTATACAATTCCCAACCCGATTACCAATAAAATAATGGTAAATAACGTAAACATTTCACTGATTGGCAGGAATATGTTCCAGTGGAATAAATCGGGAAGAAATGAGGACCCTGAGTCTGCTTTTTCAGGTGTTGGCGTAAACCAGGGGATTCTGAGGGCAACTTTGCCGAGCATCCGTTCAATGGGATTTAAGCTTGCATTTGATTTTTAATGTCTGACTGTCAATCATTAATACAAAAATTATGAAATCGTATATTACAAAAATATTCATACTTTCTTTACTGACAGGAATTGTTTCCTGCAGTAAGGATGCCTTACGGCAAGAAGACCTGCTGCAGCAAAAAGATGCTGTTGAATCGCTCAATGATCCCTTCCTGTTATCCTCAATAATCAAGAAATCAACTCTCTTTTATCAGGATAGAGGATGGGGTGATACAAGACTTCCAGGTGCTGTTCAATACACCATGAGGAATTACCAGGGCGGTGATAATTATTACAGCTCATTCAAAGGACTGCCAACTGATATGTATGCTGCAATGGATGTACTGAAGTTTATTGACTCCGCAATTGGTTTGGCTAAAGACAGAGGGTCAGATACTCATGTAGGTATATTTACAACCTTCCGGGTTCTGATGTTCTCTTTTATGACTGATTTTTACGGTGATGTTTATTACAGTGAAGCTCTTAAAGGCCGTGAAGGGATCCTCTATCCTGTTTATGACAAGCAGGCGGATATTTATGCAGGGCTTATGCAGGAACTTGATGATGCCAGTGCATTGATAACCAGCGGAACCGATCAGATCAATTCCACTTATGACCTGATGTTTGGCGGAGACAGGGATCAATGGCTGAAATTCTGCAATTCACTGAAATTACGCCTTCTTATGCGTGAATCAGCAAAGCTGTCAGATGCAGGTGCAAAGATCAGTGCGGTAGCTGCCCTTCCTCTGCTTTCTGAAGAGTCCGATATGAATGCATCAATGTCTTATGTTGGTAGTACTCCTGTCAATTCATGGGTTGGCGGCTCCAATAACTGGGCAAACAGCGGGGATTTTGAAAAAAGAAGGCCATGCAAAACCCTTGTCGATATTATGGCCGGCCTTAACGATCCGCGTATGAAAGTCTGGTTTGCGCCGATTGAAGAGCCATGGACCAGCGATATTCTTCAACATGGTGTTTCGTTTAATACAACTGATCCCAATGGATATGAATATACTTCTACCTGGGAGTATATCGACAGGACAAATCCGGAAATTGCAGGTCAGATTCCAAATATACTGGACTCAAATAAGGTTTTCGCAGGTTTTATCGCGGGAATGAATGGTGATTTTAAAAATGGCAATGGTCATTACAATACCTCTGATGGAGGAACTTACGGTAACTTTAAAGTTTCCAAATATTCAAAATTATTCCAGGAGAATGCTCATGAGCTGCTTAAAGCTCAGATACTGAACAAGGATGAAATTCAGTTTATCCTGGCCGAAGCAGCTGTAAAAGGGTATATTACAGGTAACGCTGATACCTATTACCGAACTGGTATACAGTACTCGATGCAGCGCTGGGGTGTAAGTGAATCTGACATTACGGATTATCTTGCACAGGCAATAATTGAGCTGCCAGCAGACAATGCCGGGAAACTGGCTAAAATTGCCGAGCAAAAGTGGATTGCACTCTTCTCTAATGCTACCGAAACTTATCTTGACCTCCGCAGAACAAGAATGCCGGAGATTTTTGAGAATGGAAATCTCGCTACTTACGAATTCCCTTCACGTTTCAGGTATCCGGGTAATGAATCAGGTCAGAACAGGGATGCATACGATCAGGGTGTGGCTACATTGTCACCTGCTGTCGATGATGAATACTCAAAAATATGGTTATTGCAATAACACTTCTCAGAGTTTTGTCATAAAATCATCGGGGTGCTGTAAGTTAGTTCGGACAGCACCCTTTTTATCTGTGATTACTCCTTCACCCAGGGGGGAAGGCCGGGAAGGAGGTTAGAACAGTGTGAATCTAAATAATTATAATTATCAGATATGAAGACAAAGAAACTTCAATTATTATTTGCTGCTTTAATATTTCTGACAAACTGTACCGTAAATAATCCCAAAGAAATAAATCCGGACGAGTCAGTTTATAAAGATGTCCCCTTTTTACAGGACTATAGTGTAAAGTATTATTTCAATGACCCCGATAATAAATTATCAGACGTTGTTTCCGACAGGAACGGTTATACACAGATCCTGTCATCAAAGGGCTTAATGCGTCTCCGCGACGGGCAATTCCTGTTTCCCGGAACAATTGTAAGAGATGTACAGGACCGTCAGACTTCCGATAAAAAAATATCCGGAATTGGCATTTATCAGAATCAGCTGGTTTATGTAGACGATAAGGCAGTATTAAGCAATGCCTGGGCGGGGAAGCTGTTTTCAAGGCATAATACACCGGGAGCCAAAATATTTGCAGGTGGAAAAGATTTCTCTTTTCTTATATCCGATGGTAAGACTCTTGTACTGATTAAAGATTCGGAAAATGTCTGGAGCGGTGCTCTTCAAAATGAAGATGTCAGGGATATTAAATATGACGGGAACAGCGACTTGTTCGTTATTCTCGGGAGTAAATCATTAAGCTCATTCACTCCTTCCAGTAAAAAGCTTGAGAAAGTTTTTGTCTCTGATGATCTGTCATGTTTCGAAATAATTCCTGGAAGACTTATTGCCGGGACTTCAAACGGGTATCTTGAAATTGATTTAAAAACATGGAAGCAGATCGGCGACCGTCATATTAAAATGCCCTGGACCGATTTGACATCTGTTAGTAATATCGATGGCAAAATCTGGTTTGGTTCTACATGGGGAGCAATGATGCTTCGTGAAGACGGGAAATTCAGCTATTATGCCTCAGAACGGTGGATCCCATCCGACACCGTAGTGGATATTGCAAAAGGTCCGGATAATTCTGTACTTGTCCTGACTAATAAAGGCCTGGGTAAGATCTGTTTTAAGGAGATGACCCTTTATGATAAGGCCATGTTCTATGAAAAACAGGTTCGTGAACGGCATATCCGTACCGGTTTCAATGCAACACTATCTTCAATGACAAAGGGAGATGTGACAACAGGCAGTATGGAGGATTCTGATAATGATGGCTTATGGACATCAATGTACCTGGCAGGCGAGACATTCCGCTATGCAGTGACAAAATCGGATGAAGCCCTTCAGAATGTCAGGGAATCTCTTGATGCGATGGAAAGGCTGTATTCAATCAATGGCATTCCCGGCTTCCCCTCACGCTCATTTGAAAGAAGAGGATATAAATACGATGACGAAGCATGGCGAAGGGCCGACGACCCTGAATGGGACTGGAAATCGACAACAAGCAGCGATGAAGCTATCGGACATATATTTGCATTCGGAGCCATTGCTGAACTGGTTGATGTCCCTGAACTGCGCGATAAAGCCGTTATGCTTATAGATACCCTTATGTCGCATGTAGTAAAGAATAATTTCTACATGATAGACTGGGATGGAAAACCAACACGGTGGGGCCGCTGGCACCCAGAATATGTGAATGCAAGACCTGTTGGAGTTGGGGATCGAAAGATCAATTCATCAAATATAATTGCAATGCTGCAGACAGCCTATGTCTTTACCAAAAAGGAGAAGTATAAGGAGGCTGCATTCTATCTGATGAATAAGCATGGTTATCTTGAAAATCTTATGAAACCAATGAAGGAAATTGGCTATGCACCATCTGATGCTGACGAACTTAGTAAAGAGTTATCGGATGGATGGAACCACTCTGATGATGAGATGTATTACTGCGGCTATTGGGGTCTTTACCGTTATGCCTTTAATGATACCCTGAGAGCAAAATTCAGGGAAGCCATCATTGACCACTGGGAAGCAGAGAGACCTGAAAAGGAAGGATTATGGAATATTATGACTGCTATAGCCGGTTCCAGGAATATTGATCTTAAGGAAGCAGTATGGTACCTTCAGGGCTATCCCCTGGATTTGATAGAATGGTCAGTAAAAAACAGTCACAGAAAAGATATTGAACCATTAGAGCCTAATTTCAGAGGTCAGACAATTAAAGTGGTACTTCCTCCCGGGGAACTTCGTATCTCAAGGCACAATGCAAACAGGTTTGACCTCGACGATAACGGTGGCGGCAGAGCCGAATCCAGCGCAGGGGATATATGGCTGCTGCCTTACTGGATCGGTCGTTACCTGGGTGTGATCAGTGAACCTGATTGCGGAAAATAATACACAGGGCACAGGGTTCAGGGCTCAGGGAGCTGGGCTCAGGGCTCAGGGCTCAGGGCTCAGGGCGTGGAAGGTAATTGAATTGATTCCCCCTATAGGGGGCCAGGGGGATGTTCTTATAGGTTCAGGGTTCAAGGTTTATTTAAGCTATATGTATGAAAAAACAATGGATAAGTATTCTGATAGTCGGACTGACTTTTGGCACTGCCTGGGCCATAAGAGGTCAGTTTGGTCACGAACAGGGGGCTGCCTGGGCCGGGGGTATAGGAGCTCTGGCCCTGATACTGGTTTCACAGCGCAGGGACTGGTTTTCTAAAATACTGCTGATAACAATGAGTTCGGCCGTAGGCTGGGGAGCAGGCGGGATGATAAGCTATGGCAAAGTGGTAGGGTACGGCAGAAGTATCGATTTCCTGAATGCCTCTTATGGACTGTTAATGCTGTTTGTAATCGGAGCCTTGTTCGGCTTAATTGGAGGAGGATTTGTCGGTTTAACACTGGGCTCTTCCAGGGAAAAACGCATAAACTGGGGATCTCTGATAGCCGAGATGGCTGCAGGCGGACTGATTACCTATAGCCTTTTAATAGATCAGCTCGAATTGCTTATGACCCCGCCCAGATCTGAAGCATGGGCTGTTTGTCTTGGTGCCGGACTGGCAATGGTCTGGCACATGGCCAGAAATAAGCTTAACTCTCCACTGAGAGTTTCCCTGTTTTCCGCCTTGGGAGCAGGTTTTGGCTTTGCCTTCGGTAATTTCCTTCAGATCCTGGGCAATGTAATGGAGATCAGTTTCAACATGTGGAACGTGATGGAATACAGCATCGGATTTTTCGGAGGCACAGCAATGGCCTATGGGGTGTTCACCTCTGAATGGCCTGAAGAATCCTTAATTCCTGAACGATGGGAAAACAGAACATCCATGCTGCTGACTTTTGTTCTTATCCCGTTTATTGTATTTGAGCAATCGCGGCTATATGAGGTGCTCTCAGGAAATGCAGCTGAGAATAATGATCTGAATGAAATAACATTGGCAGGGAGTATTGCAGCTGCAATTATAATCGCCGCTATGGCGCTGTTCGCGTGGATTGTGGCGGTTAAATCAAATGATTCTTTCAGGAGAAAAGATGTATTGATCCTTTTCATCCTCTATTTTGCTTCATATATCCTTATCAGTTATTGTGTTACAGGAGCCTTTAGCGGAAACTTTATGCTAAATCACCATTTATATGTGGTTAATTTTATTGTAGTGCTGATTTTATCGGGACAGCGGTTTCCTGCATTCATTAACCATTCCGGTCTGGAGATGAAGGGCACAAGATGGTTACAATATTTTGCTGCAATAATTGTCATAATAATTATTCTTACACTAATTTTAATAAATTTTCATGGAGAATTAAACGGTGCAAATGCTCGTTTTCCATATGACCCCCAAACCCTGGTTATTTCATGCAAGCATGAGGTTCGAACTGTAAAGGATGTGATTGACAATAAAATATCTTTTCTATATAAGACCATGGATTCAGCACAACTGATGTCCCTGGATTACGATAAAGTATTTTCCCTGTTCTCTGAAGACGAGAGAGAAGTACTTGCCACCAGGCACTGGATGTTCGATGTTAATGTACCGGTTGTGGTATCTGTAATGAGGAGCAATGAACAGAAGATCGTACCGTTCTGGTTACCTGAAAAAGGTTTCGTCAGGACCGATTTAACAATGAAGAATGAACAGGCGACCTATGAAGTGTGGCAGAAGTCTTTCGATGCTGGTACCATAGGTCTTGGAATAAACGGACTTGAAAACTACAGTTTGCATTATTTTGTTTCAGTTGCACCTCAGAAGAGCGATGATAGTCTGGACCTGACCAATTTCTTTCCTGCCACTCAATTTGTAGGTAGTCTGGAGGATGGAGTATTTACATATCACGATTGGGATGAACTGATACTGTCTGATATTCCGGAAAAGATGAAGGGTCAGAAGCTTCTTACCACTGTCAGGGGGAGGGGAGCAGAGAGCTGGCTGGCAGGGGTATTCAGGTCAACTGATTATCCTTCCTCGAAACTTCCGGATCAGGTTATGCTCACATGGAGTTCAGATCCGGGAACCGGCATTGATATTCAATGGAGAACTGACACTGTGGTGAATGATGGAGCGGTAAAATACAGGGAAACAGGAGGGAGCGAGGAGTTTACATCAATTGCAGTGCGATACCGGATGGATGATCATGTTCTGATGAATGACCGTTCAGTCAACCGTTTTACGGCTCAGCTCAGAAAACTGAAACCCGGGACAAAATATGAATATCTGATCCCTCCTCAGGAAAAATACCCGGAGAGTCAGACTTTTTTAACTCCTGACGAAGATGGTGATTTCACATATATATGGTTTGGCGATACCCATCATTCACCTGAATTCGGAGAACTGATCAGGACAGCTGAAAAAAGGCACCCCGAATCTGCCTTCTATTCAATTGCCGGTGATATTGTCAGCGACGGATTGTACCGTAACCAGTGGGATGATATTTTTGACTTTTCTGGTGAGGTAATCAGCCGAAAACCATTGATGGTCGTACCAGGTAATCATGATAACAGAAGCGGTCTCGGAGCACTGATGTTCCGTGAACTTTTCAGCTACCCTATGAACGGCCCGGAAGGGGTGGAAAAAGAACAAACATATTCATTCACATATAAGAATGCCCTTTTCCTGATGATTGATGCAACTTCGCCTATTGATGTACAGACTAAATGGATTGAAGACCAGCTTACCAGTTCAGATGCGCTCTGGAAGTTCGCGATGTTCCATTTTCCTCCTTATTCTTCAGATGGCGGATATCCTGAAATAAGATCAAAATGGTGCACTATTTTCGACAAATATCATGTTGATATGGTTATGTCAGGCCATGTTCATAATTATCTTAGGACGAAGCCTATGAATGATGACAAACCGGTATCATCTCCGGCTGCAGGAACGGTCTACCTGGTTTCGATCGGAATTCCTGACAATGATCCTCAGGCGAAATTGCAGTTTGCAGAATCGCAGGTTAGCGGCGAGATGCTTTATCAGAAAGTTAATATAAATGGCAATAAGCTGGAATACAAAGCAATGAATTTTGATGGCGTGGTCAGGGACCAGATGACCATAACCAAATAAATTAGTAAAAGTCAAAATATTATTATATGAAGAAATTAATCAGGACTGCTGCAGCGTCATCATTATTATTTTGTATGATAAATGGTTCATCAATTGCACAGGATATTTCCGGTAAAATGGAAAAACTTTGGAAACCTCAGACAGATGATGTCTATCTGCAGGAATCTGTAAAAAAGATTGAAACGGAAGCGGAAGTTCTTGGCATTGCTCTTAATGGCAGCCAATGCATGGCTCTTATTGATGGCACGATCTGGGAGCTTAAGAATGATACTCTTGTAGAAGATGAGGGATCACCGGAAGGAGTGAAACGGTTGATTTCTGCAGGAGGAGATTTATGGGCTTTGTGTTCGTCAGGTATATTCAGATATGAAAACAATATTTGGCAGGAAATTGATGACAGGGAATATGTCGATCTTTGTTTGCATAATGGCATTGTACACGCTGCCACTACTGATGAGATCTTCCGTTTTGAGAAGGGCAGTTTTGTTTCAATTAAGCCAGCAGGAGGCTATAATTCGAGTGATATGACTGTTATTATGGAAGACGGCACCCAGGTTCATGCCGAGCCAGTGAGGCTGGGCCCAATAACACGGATTGAATCATACAGCGGCACCTTATACGTTTTGGAACCCGGCAAACTGATCTTGTACGATGGATTGACAGTCAACAGGGATTTTATTGACTGGGGTTCGCTTCCTTCGTATAATACCAGGGATATGCTAAGTTACGGAAGCCGCCTGTTCATAAGCACAGCAAGAGGCCTGGCTGTTTTGCGGGGTGCTGCCATTTCTGTCATCAAAGGTTCTGAGGGCCTTCCTGTTGAGAATACTACTTGTCTGGCCAGAGGTTTTGAGGGTGATATATGGATCGGAACTGCTAACGGAGCTGTCAGGATGCTGGAGAATGAATGGCAGTATTTTGGTGCTGATCAATGGCTCTCCGGCAGATATGTGAATGATATTGCAGCAGGTAATAGCATGGTCTATATTGCAACTGACAAGGGGATCTCAATCCTGAAGTATGAACCATACACATTATTGAAAAAGGCTTCATATTTCGAGCGTCACCTGGATGAATGGGGTCATAAAAGACTTGGCTTTATTCACAAGCTTTATTGGAAGGATAATGAATGGGTAAGGGAAATAAGTGATAATGACGGAGGAAACACTGCAACTTACCTGGCTGCAATGTCCTATAAATATGCAATAAAACGAGATGAAACATCCCGCAGGGAAGCTGTTGAGTCTTTCAATGCAATGCTCTGGCTGGAGAGAATCACTCCTGTCGATGGCTTTTTTGCAAGAGCAATCTGGTCAACAACCGGCGATAATGATGAGATGGCCAGCCAGGGTTCGGGCGGATTGCCTGCAAAATGGTATCCGACAGAAGATGGAAAATGGTTCTGGAAGGGAGACACTTCCAGTGATGAAGTTGTTTCTCATTTCTATGCTGTAGCATTGTTCTATGATCTTGTGGCTGCGGGCAAGGAAAAGGAGATGGCCAGGGAGCATCTGAGGCGGATAGCTTCCTATATTCTTGAAAATGGATGGGTTTTGACTGATATGGATGGAAAACCTACCCGTTGGGGACAATGGAATCCCGAGTACCTACTCCGTCCATATGGTTTAGCTGACAGGGGACTGAATGGTCTGGAAGCATTGACTTTTATGGAAACTGCCTTTCATGTAACGGGTGATAAGAAATTTAAGACCGGCTTGAAACAGCTCATTACATGGGGATATGATCAGAATACAATCCGGCAGAAAAATGTTTTTCCTCCGGAGAATATAGCTCCCTGGGATGATGATCTCGCTTTTGAAAGTTATAATACAATTCTTAGGTATACAACTGATCCTGGTCTCAGATCAGTTCTCCTCAGGAGCCTTGATCGCACCTGGGAGGTCAAACGAATGGACCATGCCCCCTGGTTTAATTTCTCATACGGGGCTCTTACTGGTAATGACTGTGAATCTGAAAAGGCTGTGAAATATCTGAGAGATTTCAAGCTTGATTGTGTCGAATATAATTTCACGAATTCAGATCGTGATGATCTGTTCATGGAATCCGGGTATAAATCGTATGAAGGGGCCGTAAGGGCATTCTCTCCGCGAGAGTCCTCTGGTGCAATAGTTTTGGACGGAGGTGGGAACGGGAAAGTTGTCAGAGAACCTACTGAATTTTTGAGAGACTACTGGATGGCACGGTATTATGGTATCATACTGCCGCCATCAACAGATGATTCCGACCTGACTTCCGTAAAACCTTCAGGAAATAAGAACCTGGGAGCCAGAACATATGATGGGCCATTGAGGCCAGATTTATATTGATATGACTTGATTTAAAGTTATAATATAACACACTAATATGTTACGTGTCATATTCGCTTTTCTGATAATTTTAAATGGTCGCCTGGCTGCCCAGTCAGATAATCCCGTCGACCATGTGAATCCTTTTATCGGAACAGATTTCTTCGGCCATACTTTTCCGGGTCCTTCATTGCCTTTTGCGATGGTTCACCTGAGCCCTGATGTTAATGATCAGGGCTGGACCTATGCCGCAGGATATGTTTATTCTGAAGGTTCGATAATGGGTTTCAGCCATACTCATTGGAGCGGTGTGGGCATGGTTAATGGTGGTGATATTTTGCTGATGCCAACTGCCGGTGGAAAATTACTGACTATTCCAGGAACACTGGAAAATCCGGATGAAGGGTACAGATCCCGCTTTGATCATGCTGATGAAATTGCTTCTCCGGGATATTATTCCGTTATCCTTAAGGATTATAACATCAGAGCGGAACTTACATCAACTAAAAGAGCCGGATTTCATCGTTATACATTTCCAAAATCAGATAATTCAAGGATAATCCTTGATATTGGTCATCAGATCGGTAATAATTCATCACAGGAATTGTCTGAGCTGAAAATCCGGGATAATAATACTATTGAAGGTGTTAAGTGTTCTGGCCCCGGTAAAGTATTTTTTGTTGCAGAATTCAGTAAACCATTCCTCTATTTTGGCACCTTTGATAACGAATACAAAACCCCTGAATCAGGAGGAGATATCTGGCCTTATAAGAATGGGGAAAAAGGTAATGATATAGGTGCATTTGTAACATACAAGACATCTGATAATGAACAGATTCTTGTAAAGGTGGGCATTTCCTATACCAGTCTCGAAGGGGCAAGGAGAAATCTGAATGCCGAGATTCCCGAATGGAACTTTGATCAGATAAGGAATCAGGCCCATGAGATATGGAATAAAGAGTTGTCACGAATAAAAATTGATGGAGCTGCGAACGATCAGAAAGAAATATTCTATACAGCGATGTATCATTCATTGCTTGCCCAGTACATTTCACAGGATGTTGACGGGAAGTACATCGGTGCAGACAGGGAAGTACATGAGGCCATAGGTTATGATTATTACGGCTCGTTCTCCTGCTGGGACACATACCGGAGCCAGCATCCACTTCTGACTCTCACTGCGCCTGACCATGTAAACGATTTTATAAAGTCCATTGAAGCAAAAACAAGAGAATATGGCTGGCTCCCTGCCCAGCATTTCCTGAATATATTTGGTGAAGCAATGGTTGGCGATCATCTTGTCCCGATTATTGTGGATGCATACAAAAAAGGTTACAGGGATTTTGATGTGAATTTTCTCTATGAGGCAATGCGCAGAAAGGCTATGGAAGAACCAAAACCTCCCGTTCCGGTAACTGCAGGAAGATCAGGACTGGAGTTCTATATGGAGATTGGCTATACTCCTGTCGACAAGGTCACAGAGTCTGTTCCCAATACACTCGAACTGGCATATGACGACTGGTGCATTGCACAACTGGCCAAAGAGCTTGGCAAAAAAGGAGATTATGAACTGTTCATGAGAAGAGCAAATAATTACCGGTACTTATGGGATTCCAAAACTCAGTTCATGCGACCCAGAAAATATGACGGCTCATGGCTGGAGGAGCTTGACGGACATGAGCAGGAAATAGCAAAGGAGGGAGATCATTCATATTATAAATATTTTGATCCTTTGCTTGTAGGCCGGCGTCCAAACCGACATTTCACAGAATCAAATGCATGGCAGTATATCTGGTCTGTTCAGCATGATATTCAGGGACTTATCGATCTGTTTGGAGGCAAAAAAGAATTTATTTCAAAACTTGATACTTTCTTTGAGATGAGTCCCGATATAACCCCTCCGAAATATGTCGGGGTTGTTGGAACAATCGGTCAGTATGTGCATGGCAACCAGCCGTCTCATCATGTGGCCTATCTGTATGATTATGCGGGTGAGCCATGGAAGACCCAGGAACGGGTCAGACAGGTATGCGAAGAGCTATACCGGACCGGACCGGGAGGTATTTGCGGGAATGAAGATATGGGATCGCTTTCTTCATGGTATGTGTTCAGTTCGATGGGTTTTTATCCTGTTACTCCCGGCAGCTCCATTTATGCAATAGGGTGCCCTTTGTTCGGAGAAGTGACCATTGATCCGGGGAATAGCAAGAAATTTATTATAAGGGCTTTGAATAATTCAAAAATCAATAAATATATTCAATCAACAACATTGAATGGTAAAGCAATTACGAGGCCCTGGATAACCCAGAAGGAAATCACAGATGGTGGGACTCTTATTTTTGAAATGGGCCCGGAGCCAAATAAAAAATGGGGAACAAAGCCGGAAGATACGCCTCCATCAATGAGCAAGAAACAATAAATATATAAGAACGATGGAAAAGATAGTTTCCTTATTTTTTGCGCTTCTGATTACAGCACTGGCCTTCTCTCAGAACAGAACTACTGAGCTGATGCCTGTTCCGCGGTCTGTTAAACCTGATTCAGAAAGGCACCGTATCAATAAGAGCTTCACAATAGCCGTCACCGGGCATCCTGGCGAAAGAGTCTATAAGGAGGCTACCCGCGCACTGCGCAGACTGGATAACCGGATGGGGTTTTTCTTTAAGCAGGGGATGATTACATCAAAAGACAGTTTAACAACTGCAGACCTCCTGATCGAAGTAAAAAGAGCAGCAGAGCTTAAATTATATGAGGATGAGAGCTACCAGATATTTTCGGGCACCAGGCAGGTAAGGATTGTGGCAAACACCGACCTTGGTGCTATAAGAGGGCTGGAGACATTGCAGCAGCTTGTCAGCGTTGATGATAAGGGTTATTATTTCCCGGGCCTTGAAATAAGCGATTCTCCGCGTTTCCCATGGCGAGGTCTGTTGCTCGACATTACCCTTCACTGGATGCCAATGGATGTTGTCAAGAGGACTCTCGACGGCATGGCTTCGGTAAAAATGAATGTATTGCATCTTCATCTTACAGAAGATCAGATGTTTGGTATTGAGTCTAAGGTTTACCCAAGGTTGCATGAAGTTGGTTCGGAAGGTAATTATTATACTCAGGAAGATATCAGGGAGGTAATTGCATATGCCGATCAGCGGGGAATACGCATTGTACCGGAATTCGATGTGCCAGGTCACTGTACTTCATGGCTGAAGGCTTATCCTGAGCTTGCCGCTGTAAAAAGAGAATATGAGTTGCAACGATATTTTGGTGTTTTTGATCCGGCGCTGGATGTCACAAAGGATTATACTTACAGGTTTCTCGACAGCCTTTTTACTGAGATGGCTCAGCTCTTCCCGGATGAATATTTTCATATAGGCGGTGATGAGAATACAGGTAAGGACTGGGACCGGAACCCTGATATAAAAGCTTATATGCAGAAAAAAGGAATGACCACCTACCGGGAGCTGGAAACAGAATTTATAAGCCGCGTTCTTCCTATACTAAAAAAGAATGGGAAAAAGATGATGGGCTGGGATGAGATCCTCCGGCCTGGTGTCCCTCATGATATAATGATTCAATCATGGCGTGGCACAGAGTCACTTGTTGAAGCGGCAAAAAATGGTTATACAGGTCTGCTCTCAACAGGCTATTATATTGACCTTATTCAGCCTGCCAGCTTTCATTACCTTGTAGATCCAATACCAGCTAATACTATTCTGACAACGGAACAGCAGAAGCTGATAGTTGGAGGTGAAGCAACAATGTGGACTGAACATGTTACTCCTGAAACCGTGGATTCCAGGATATGGCCCCGTACGGCTGCAATAGCTGAAAGGCTGTGGTCCGATGCATCAGTTACAGATGTTGATGATATGTACAGAAGGCTCGACCGGATAAGCCTCCTGCTTGAAGGGACCGGTTCGACACATCTTAAAAACAAGGAGATGCTGATGAGAAGAATTGCCGATTCGTATGATACAAAAGCCCTTGAGGTACTTGTTGATGTTATAGAACCGCTTAAGATCTATGAACGCAATGCAGGTGACACCATGTACACAGTTTTTTCACCATATACCAAAATTGCAGATGTGGCAACTCCGGATCAGAAAGTGGCTCGTGAATTCAGGAAAGACGTAACAGCATATTGCAGTACAGGTAATAAGGTACTGGAAGATAATATCGTTGCGCATCTTAAAAATTGGAAAGAAAATAATGCCGCCTTTCAGGTAATGATTAAACGATCACCTGTTCTTGATGAAGCTTCAGTGCTCTCCGAAAACCTTGCAAAAATTTCGGCCAGGGGAATACAGGCCATCGGGTATATGAAAAAAGGAGTAAAACCTCCGTCCGGATGGAAAGATGAAAGTCTTGAAATAACTGAAACCGCAAGGGAACAGGGTGGCAGATGTGATTTGCAGGTTGTTACCGCTATAGAGGAACTTATTGAAAAAGCAGCAAGGTAGGTTGATAATTATATAAAGTCAGACCTGCAGGCGAAATTGCCGGAAAATCTAAATAAAAACTTACAATATGAATCAGACAAATTTAAATGACCCCAGCGGGCGACTCATATCCCTTGATGCATTTCGGGGAATTACCATAGCCGCAATGATACTTGTGAATTTTCCGGGTAATGGCGACAACGTCTATGCACCTCTTAACCATACTCACTGGAATGGAATAACCCCGACTGACCTTATTGCTCCATTCTTTCTGTTTATAGTTGGTGTTGCTATTGCCTTTGCCTACACGAAAAGGCTCGACGCTGGTATGGCTCCCTCGAAAATGTATCCTAAACTGATCTGGAGGTCTTTGAAGATCTTTGCTGTGGGAATGTTCCTCAATCTACTTGGCTTGCTTCCGGATCTTAATTTGTCCGATATCAGGTATACCGGGACGCTCCACAGGATAGCTATTGTGTTTCTCGTCTGCGGTTTCATTTTCCTGAATACAAGCTGGAAAACACAGGCAATAATTGCAGCTGTTATACTTGTCGGATACTGGCTTGCAATGAATTTTATCCCGACACCCGGTTATGGTCAGGTTATGCTGGAGCGTGACATTAATCTTGCACAATGGATAGACAGTAAATACATGCCAGGCAGATTGTACCAGAAGACATGGGATCCGGAAGGCATTTTGAGCACATTTCCCTCAATTGTGACTGGCATAACAGGTATGCTTGCAGGAACATTGCTTCTGAAATTAAAATCCCGGGAATACAAGGTGATCTGGCTGTTCCTTCTTGGTTTTCTGTCAACAATAGCCGGAGTTGTATGGAACTGGCATTTCCCCTTAAACGAAAATATCTGGACCAGCTCATTCGTTCTTTTTACATCCGGCCTTGCTTCAATGACTCTTGCTGCTTCCATATTTGTTGTTGATATTCTGAACTACAGGAAGGGTGCACAATTCGGTGTAATATACGGTTCCAATGCCATTTCTATATACGTGCTGGCTGATATTTTTGCCATCTTCTTTTATGGTATCAAACCAGGAGGGAGCAGCTTAAATGAGCACTTCTTTAATTTTTTTACGTCAATAGGAGGTGCTCCCAAATTTGTAAGCATGATCTATGCCTTGATCTATGTGGGAATGCTGTTTATTCCGGCGTATCTCCTTTACAAAAGAAAGATCTTTATTAAACTTTAACTGGATCATAAACAGAGACTGGCTGCCAGAAAAATAAAGCACGGTTTTTTGAAAGATCTTTATTTTGTGAGTTTACCGGGATCAATCACAATATGTTTGATTGTTTTCTTCCCTTCTCCAAGTGAGTAAGAATAAGAGATATGTAACAGGCCATCATTGGTTTGTATCAGGCATGGATATGAAAAACTTCCTTTTTTGTCGGCCTGGTATTCAATACGTACTTTCCATTTCCATGTTGAACCTTCATCATCTGATAAATAAAGCGACAACTGGTAACGTCCATCATTGATATCATTCCCGAAAAATACCCATTTACCGTCTTTTAATGCGCATAATTCAACACTTGCTTCATTTGGAATATCTGTTTTTTTTGAGAAGCTCCATGATTCACCATTGTCAGTGGAAGTACTGATATGCACTCTGTTTGGAGCATCGCCGCTGTCTCTCATATATGCAACTATAGTGCCATCCTTTTTTACAGCCAGGGCAGGCTGGATCGGTCCGCGTCCTACAATCGGAAGACTGTTTCTCCAGGATGTTCCATCATCATCTGAAATTGCAACCATCGAAAAATTAAATCCATCTGAATAAAGAGGCAAAAGAATTCTGCCACTTTGAAGTGTTATGGGATGTATCCTCGTCATCCAGCCAATGCTTCTTTTGAGCAGATCTTTGCTTGCTTCCTGAATCATATCATCGTACAGAGGTGCATATGCTGCCCATCCGGCCTGATTTTCCGGCATCTCCTTGAATTTCTTGTCCACCTCCGAGCAAAAGCTGTCATCAGGTTTGAGAAGAATATTATCCTGCCACTCCCAGACAGGAGCCCCTGAACCGTTATAGTTTGAGGATGTCCTATACCTTATTATTGCATCTTCCCATTTGTTGGCTATAACCGCTATCCAGAAAATAAATAATTTGTTTTTTCTGTTCAGGAACAGAACTGGGTTACAATCAGGGATCCCTTTTGTATCCGCCATAAGAAAAGGACCGGACCATTTATTCATTCCTTTTTTTAATCTTGCACCCATGATCCTGACGTCATCAGCAGAACGTTCCCCGCTTCCCTGGAACCAGCACGCCAGGAGATCTCCCTCAGGAAGCATTACAATACTGCTTCCGTGAACGTGTTCATTCTGAAACGGGAAAATGAATTCTTCGCTAACAAGAGCCTTGCCTGCATTCCTTGACTGAGCTAAACCATTCAGAAAAAATGAAGTCAGAATCACTGGTATTAGTATGAATTTTTTCATATTAAATGTGGTAATTAATGTGGGATGGTTATCAGTTACAAATCTAAAATGGGCTTTTTTAAAAATCAAATCAATTATCAACAAAGAAGTGAATTATAAATCATCAATTCTTTTTTGAGAATAGTCGGGAAAGCAGGAACCCGATGAAAAAAATTGCCAGTGTTCCGAAAACAATCGTGAGATTGCTATGAAAGGGACTTTTGAACGAGGCAAGATTTCCATCCTTAATAAGAATGGGACTGAGGCTCATCCAGATAATTATCAGTGCTCCGGCAATCACACCAATTGCGGCATCTATATTCCTCACTCTCCTGGACATATATCCGAGGAGGAACAATCCCAGCATTCCGCCACTGAATATTGAGGCAAGGCCCCACCAGGCATCCAGAACACTTTCAACGCCTACAAGGGCAAGCGCAATAATTACTCCAAAAACTCCAAATATCAGTGAGGAGATGTAGAGAACTTTCATAGATGACTTTTCATCAGCACTTTTATTGAAATACCTTTTATAGTAGTCCGATAAGATTATTGTAGCAGTACTGTTAAGGCTGGTGGAAACGGTGCTCATTCCGGCAGCGAATAAAGAAGCAATAAGTAAACCCGTCATTCCCGATGGCAGGCTGGTAACCATAAAATGAGGAAATACTTTGTCTCCTGCTCCCGGGGCTTTCAACTCGGCCGGCAACAGGTCGGGTTGTGCTGTATAATATGAAAAAAGAGCAGTGCCTATATAGAAAAAGACAAGTGAAACCGGGATGTATAGCAATGATCCGAATAATGCTGATGATTTTGCCTCTTTTGCTGACCTTGTTGTCATGTATCGTTGAACATAATTCTGATCTATGCCATAATTCTGCAGGTTGATAAATAATCCGTATATCAGTACAACCCAGAATGTTGAATCTGCCAGACTGGTGCCAAAGCTCCCAAAACTGAATTTGTTGTTTGCCGCAGCGATCCTGAAGAGTTGTGAAGGGCCTTCCGGCATCGAGAAGGTCAATAACATGGCGCATATAACTGCTCCAAGGATGAGAATAATCCCCTGGATTGCATCAGTCCAGATAACAGCCTGTATACCACCCAGCATGGAGTAAAATGTGACTGCTATTCCGGTTACAATAATTATCGTTTTTACATTCCAGCCGAACAGGGCATTCAGAGGCAATGCAAGAAGAAAGAGGATGGCTCCCGTACGCATCAGCTGGGTTAAGATATAACAGCTCGATGCATATATTCTTGCCCACGGCCCGAAACGCATTTCAAGGTAATTATATGCAGAAATGCTTCCGATACTCCTGTAAAGGGGCACAAAGAATTTAACGGCGAGAAGTGAGGCAACAGGGATTGAAAGGCTGAATACAAATGCATTCCAGTTTGAAGCATAAGCTTTACCAGGTAAAGCAAGGAAACTTATGCTGCTGACAAATGTGGCAAAAATTGACATTCCGACAACCCAGGCAGGAATTTTTCCTCCTCCGGATGTGAACTGGGCTGTGGTCTTGTTCTTGAAGAAAAAACTGGCTCCGAGGATGACATTTCCCAGTGTAAGTACAAAAAAAATGATGAGATCCAGCAAAGATAATTTCATCAGGTGAAAATTTCGGTCTGAGACCCTTGTAGGATCAATACATAATATTGTTTAATTCAGCTACATACTGCTCAATTTTATTCCTCTCTTCAGATCTGAATTTACGAAGAGGCAATGCTACATAATCATTGCAAATGCCCATGACTGACAAGGCGCACTTTATTCCCTTGATTATTTTTGATTTATGCTTCCCAACACTGAAAATAGTATTGTCTATCATCATTACTTTATCACGAAGCAGAGCGATCTTATCAAGATTCTTGTCGACTGCAGCATTGTACAAATCTACAAATAATCGCGGATATAAGTTTGCTCCACCTGCAACTGCTCCATGCCCCCCCTGCAGAATTGTATCGGGCAGGAATAATTCTGTGCCCGCAATTATTGAAAAATCGGGAGATTCTTTGAATTCCTGAATAAGTGAAAACAGGTATGCCATATCCCCTGAGCTGTCTTTAATACCAATTGCTCCCAGCTGCTTTGCCTTTTTTATTGTTTCAACCGACATATGCATCTTTGTGCAACTCGGCATATCATACATTAAAAACGGCAGGGGCAATCTAGGGGCAATATTCTCAAGATACTCCCTCATCTCTTCCTGTGCTATCGGAACATAATAAGGCGGAGCAATTACAACACCATCAAGACCTGCACTCTTTGCATATTCTGCTATTTCAAGTGATCCATCCAATGACGTATCGGTGATCCCGACAACAACCGGAACCCTGTGATTAACCAGTTCACTTGTTCTTTTTATAAGTTCTTTCCTGAGATTGTAACTCAGACTTGTAGCCTCACCTGTTGTTCCAAGGATAAATAAACCATGGACACCCCCTGATAATAAGTGCTCAATAAGTTTTTCAAGTCCCTCAGCATCAAGAGTATTATTGTCCAGAAGAGGTGTAACTAAGGGTGGAATAATTCCGCTTAATGGTAAGTTCATAGTTTTTCAGTTCAAAAATTAATATTAAACCGTACCTTATAACTTTATCCGGGCAGTAAAATATTTTGACTTTTATTATCAATACTGCAAAGTAACCGGATTATGAACTTTGATACTTCTATTATCTTGTTCTGTTTACATTGATTTTTAACTAAAAATTCGGAAAAAACTATTAATTTTGTGTAAATAAGGTTAAAAAGCTTGCTATGGAAATAATATATGAGAAGATATTTGTTTCCCATGAACATTCATTTATAACCAGGAAAATGTGGATGGATCCTAATTCACACAAGATCCATTCCCATAAAAATTTTGAACTGAACTATATCCTTTCGGGTTCAGGTAAAAGAATTATCGGCAACAGCATATCAAGTTATTCAGAAGGGGATCTGGTTCTTCTGGGACCTAATATTCCGCATTGCTGGAATGTCCTGGAAACTGATGACAATAGTCCTTCTGAATGTATTGTCACTCATTTTTATGAGAATATTATCACTTCGGATTTTTTCAATATTCCGGAACTTGATAATGTTGTCAGCCTTCTTAAGAATTCGGGCAATGGGATTTGGTTCAGGGGAAAGATGACGGAAAAAGTGGGCCTTTCGCTGAAAAAAATGGTCACGCTTGAAGGACTCCCGCTATATATTGAATTATTAAGGGTATTTAACCTGCTCCTTCAGATCGAGGAGAAGGACAAGGAAGAATTAACTCTGCCTTCATCACTCCCTGACCATTATGACAAACATCACGATCAGATAAACAAGATCTATGAATACGTTTTCAGAAATATACAGACAGGAATCAAACTGAAAGAAGCATCCGAACTTGTCTTCATGGAACCTGGTTCCTTCTGCAGGTACTTTAAGAAGAAAACAAATCAGACTTTCATGAACTATGTCAAGAATGTTCGTATCGGCCTTGCTGCCAAGATGCTGGCTCAGACAGATAAACAGATAACAAGGATAAGCTATGA
The DNA here is from genome assembly GCA_963782945.1 of uncultured Bacteroidales bacterium. Classification (GTDB taxonomy): domain Bacteria; phylum Bacteroidota; class Bacteroidia; order Bacteroidales; family VadinHA17; genus LD21. The sequence goes on along the minus strand of CAWALO010000018.1, from coordinate 75,438 downwards.
GTGCGGATACAGCAACCTTGCCAATTTCAATCACTATTTCAAGTGCGTTATGAAAAAGACTCCATCTGAATACAGAAAAGATTTTCATTAACAAGCCATCTGCTAAAATGCCATACATTCAACCAGCCGCTTTCAAAAAGGGAATTAAATCAGTAATCATCCTATCCATGATTTTAATTAATCTGGTTTCATGCAAAGAATCAGACAAGCTCCTGTTAAAAGGTTCCGACAGCAATATTTATTATGATGTTCCTTTTATTCAGGAGTATCATGAAGCATACATGGTAAGCAAAAAGCCCGAGGATAATGAAATACGAAGCATAGCCGTTGATCGCGAATCTAATGTGTGGATTGCAGCAGCTTCAGGGGTATTTAAAAAAGCACCTGGAAGGAACGAATGGGAAGAGGTTATTTCAGGAGACGAGAGAGGACCTGCATATTCTGTTGTTGTAAACCACAAAGGCGAAATATTGATTGGAACATGGAACGGTTTGTACAGATACAATAAAAATGCTCTTTTAAAAGAAGAGGGGCCTGAACCGCCTGTTTCTGAAATCTGCAGTGATAATGAGGGAGACTATGCACTTGGTCCCTTTGGTATCTGGAGGAACACTGCCAATTCATGGTATAAACAGAATTATAATATTGCCCGCTCAGTTCGTGACGCTTTAAGTGATGATAATGGTAATTTGTGGGTTGCTACAGATGCAGGCCTTTACCGCTGTCATAACGGGGAAACCCGCCTGTTTCAGGATGTCTCAGAAATGATCAGCTGCAATGTTAAGGCAGTTGCCTTTGATAGTGATGGTCAGATATGGACAGGTGTCCTTGGAGGTGTCTCGGTGAGAGACAGTATTAATCTGATCAGTAACCTGACACCTGACGATGGTATTCCTTCTGTCAGAGTAAACTGCATTGCCAAATCCCCGGATAGTGTAATGTGGGTAGGTACGGATGTGGGTATAGTCAGGTATGCCCGGGACGGATCACATTCAATACGTTTCAGCAGACGATGGCTTACAGATAACAAAGTTACAGATATAGCATTTGATGCAGATGGGAATGCGTGGATTGCCACTGCCAATGGTGTCAGTGCCATTAAAAGGCGCATGATGACTCTGGGAGATAAAGAGAAGGATTTCTACAGTCAGATGATGAAAAGGCATATTCGTGAACCCTGGACAGTTGGTGTACTGAAGCTGGAAGTGCCCGGGGATACTTCCACATGGCGGAATTCAGATGATGACAACGATGGCGAGTATACAGGAGGTTACCTCGCTATGGAAAGTTTCAGATATGCTGCTACAGGTGATCCTGATGCCCGTGTCAAAGCCCGGAGGGCCTTTGATTTTTTGAGATTCCTGCAGGAGGTAACAGGAACTGAAGGTTTTTTTGCCCGGTCAGTTGTGCCGGCAGAGCTGAATAATATGAATGACCCCAACAGGACATATAACAATAAAGAGCTGGCAGAGGAACTTGTAAATGACCCCCGTTATAAACCTGTCGAACAGCGCTGGAGAAAATCCAAAGATGGCAAATGGCTCTGGAAGGGAGATACCAGCAGCGATGAGATGGATGGCCATATGATGAGCTATTTTTTCTACTATGAACTTGCAGCCGATGAAGAAGAGAAGATCAAGATCAGAAATCATGTTGGCAAAATAATGGATTGTCTTATTAAAACCGGCTACAATCTTGTTGATATTGACGGTACGCATACACGATGGGCAGTATGGTCTCCTGAAATACTTAATAATGATCCTGACTGGGCATCAGAAAAAGCCCTTAACTCATTTGAACTGCTTGCTTACTTAAAATTGGCCGCCCATATAACAGGTGATGATAAATATCAGAAAGAATACATTAGGTTGATAGAGAAAGAAGGCTATCTTGAAAATGCTTCTGAGCTGAATTCCAAAAACCCGGCCTGGCAGATCTATTTTGACCGTACAATGGAAGGATATCTATTTCCGATATTATTAAAATATGAGGAGGATCCTGATTATAGAAAAGCATATGAGATGCTGGCAGATGAGTGGATGGAAAATCAGGAGACCGGAGAAAACCTTGTTAATAACTTAACCTATGCATTTGCAACGGGAGAAAAAGTGAATGTCAGGCAATCCATTGACTTTTTAAGAGATGCGCCTCTTGATCTTGTTGACTGGCCAATTGATCACACCCTTCGTGAAGATGTCCGTATCGTCAGAAAGCCTATACTTGAAGAGGTTCAGGTTGAGGAACTCCCCTCAGCAAGCGAAAGATCAACTGTCAGATGGGACAAGAACCCATGGGCGGCAGTACAGGGTGATGCCAGTCAGGTCAGAGAACCTGTTTTCTGGCTCTGGCCTTACTGGATGGCCCGCTACCTTAATATTATACAGCCTTCAGATAAAAAATAGGATCTGTATTGCAGTGTTGGGTGCTGGAAGAGTCTTAGTTTTCTAATTTGGTGTAACTTTGTGCCTTTATACCTCCGCTAAAGCTTCGGGGTACAATGTGTGGCAAGTAATTGCATTATTAATCACAATCTTAATAGTAAAACCATGACCTCTCTTAAACGAATTCTTGTTATTTTAATATATGCAGCAATCTCAAATCAGGCTTTCTCGCAAAAAAAAGTGGAAATTCTTACTGTTCCTGCTGGTGAGAAAGAAACAAAGATCAACATCGGAGGAACCACTATTTTGCCAAGCGGAAGGTTCCTTACACCTGCAGGCGATCTGTTAAGAATTACCGATGACCCTTTCGGCATGGCTCTGTCACCCGATGGGAAAAAAGCAGTTACGCTTCATGACGGTGTATTTACAGTTATCGACCTCATATCATTAAGTTCCGTCAGAGTTCCCAGTTATGATGGTCATATTAAATCACCTCTGTCAAACGGCTCATATCTTGGCGTTGCATTCGCCGGAGATTCAAAAACGGTTTATCTCAGCGGGGGTGACAATGGTGCAATAATAGTATATGACATCGGCAGTTTTACCAGGCTCGATTCCATTTCATTGAATGGCAGATTTGAGGAGGTGGATTATGACGACAGCTTTACTTCTGATCTTGTATATAATGAACCCGAAAGCGAACTTATAGTACTGGATCGTGCGAACTTCAGAATGGTGCGAATTGATCTGGCTGACAGGAAGATCACCGCATCGGTAAAAGTAGGCCGGCAGCCTTTCGGTTTGTCGCTCAGTCCCGACAGAAAAACTGCTTTTGTTGCAAATGTAGGGATGTATGAATATCCTCTCATTACAGGTGCCACTCCGGAAAATTATGACTCATTGATGATCTCCCATCATCCATATGGGGATAATACACCAGAATCAATTAACGGGACAGTTGTAGAAGGACGCAAAATCCCCGGAGTAGGAAGCCCACTCCATCCTGATGCGATGAGCGTATTTACTATTGATCTTAAAAGCAACAGCGTTATTGATAAGTTCAAGCCAGGATTACAGATTGGCCAGATGATCGAGGAAGCAGAAGTGGTGGGAGGTGCCAGCCCGAATTCCCTTGCCGTCGGAAGTGAATATGCATATGTATCAAATGCTACTAACGACAATATTTCCGTAATTGATTATAAAAACCATAAAATATCCGGCACAATTCAGATCCATGTTGACAGACGCATTGACAAATACCGGGGATTATTGCCTTTCGGGCTGACCTTATCGGGCGATCAGAAAACACTTTATGTTGCCTTGCTTGGATTTAATGCTGTTGCGGTTATTGATGTCGGATCAGGAACAACAAAGGGATTGATCCCTTCATGCTGGGGACCGACAAGAGTTAAATTATCCAAAGATGAAAAAGAGCTTTATATTATTACATGCAGGGGTCTGGGAGCCGGTCCAAACGGCGGTGATGGTTTTGTACCCCCTGTTCAGGGATCTTATGTTGGAGACATCCAGTTAGGAAGTTTTCAGAGGGTTAAACTTCCTGATGATCAACTTCTGCCGGAATATACAAAACAGGCAATTGACAATACTTTTGCCTCAGTAATCATCACAGATGATAAGAAAAATCCTATGCCTGCCCTGCCCGGTTTGCATAAGTCTCCAATAAAACATATAGTTTATATTACAAAGGAGAACAGGACATATGATGAGATTTTCGGCCAGATGAAAAATGCCGATGGAGACAGTACGCTTGCAAGGTTCGGAGTTAACTGTGAATATTTGCTGCCTGAATTGTTCAGGCCGGAATATGTGAACCTCAGGATTTCTCCCAATCACATCAAGGCTGCAAAACAATTCTCTTTTTCAGACAATTTTTACTGCGACAGCGACGCCTCAATACATGGCCATCACTGGATGATGGGAGTGATCCCCAATGAATGGGTGGAAGCGAATTCCAGCGTAACCAAGACCGCCGGGATATTTTCCAGGGCTCCCGGGAGAAGGCATCCGGGAACAATAGGAAGTATTGATCCTGAAGATTATGGAGAAATTGGTGGGTTATGGGAAGCTCTGGAACGGCAAAACATATCTTTTTATAATTTCGGAGAGGCAAACGAGACAGCTCATAACCGCGAAGAGTGGTTCGATACCAATACAGGAGGCGCACACGGTGTAATGGTCCCGATGCAGAAGGCCCTCTTTACCCGGACAAGTCATGATTATGCAGGATTTAATATGAATATTCCCGATCAGTACAGGATGGATCAGTTTGAGAAGGAGTTTACCGAAAAATGGATTACAGGAAAAGAGACGATGCCATCATTGATTGCCATTCAGATACCCAATGATCATGGCGCATCTCTCAGGCCGGAGGACGGATATCTCCATACTCAGTCATTCATGGTTGACAATGATCTTGCAGTGGGCAGGATATTGCATTTTTTGTCGAGAACAAAATACTGGAAAGAGATGCTGGTTATAATTACAGAAGATGACCCCCAGGGTGGTGTTGACCATGTTGATGCGCATCGCTCGGTCCTAATGATGGCAGGTCCTTATGTGAAAAAAGGATATGTTTCCCATACTCATGCAAATTTCGGGTCAGTACTGAAAACGATCTATAATATACTCGATGTGCCATACGTAAATCATTTTGACGTAACTGCTTCCCTGCTGCAGGATTTTTTTACATCATCACCTGATTTTACACCTTATACTCTGGAAAGGCATGATTCAAGAATGTTTGACGCTGAACTGGCTATGAAAAAATATAACAGAACAATTGACTGGAGAAAAATAGAACAGGGTCCGCCTCTTGATAATGAGGATGTTGAACGGGAGGTTCATTACAGAAAATAATATTTCTGATCAATCACCCCGAAATTATTTAATCAGGCCGATTTTATATGAAGTTTTGGTTAAAATTAGTTACTTTCATAGTACCATTTGTAGTTATTTAGAACAATAATTATCAAATTCAGTTATTTCATGACATCAGATAAAACACCTTCAGATGAAATCTATTTTGGGCTCGATATAGGCGGAACAAAATGCAGCGTTGTTATTGGCGACAATTCGTTTTCAATTAAGAAAAAGGTAGTTTTTGAAACACGCACAGAGCGCGGATACAAAGAAATTATATCTGATTTTAAAGGGCATATGCAGTCGATCCTGAAAGATTTCAGCGGCAGCAATCTGAAACGTATAGGTATAAGCTGCGGTGGTCCCCTTAATTCAAAAAGTGGCATGATCCATTCACCACCCAATCTCCCCGGGTGGGACAACGTTCCAATTACTTCAATTTTCAGTGAGGAGTTTGGAGTGGAGACAGCCCTGCAGAATGATGCAAATGCCTGTGCCCTGGCTGAATGGCTTATGGGAGCTGGGAGAGGAACCTCCAATATGGTTTTTCTGACTTTTGGCACAGGGATGGGAGGAGGTCTTATACTGAATGGCAGATTATATAGTGGCACAAATGATCTTGGAGGAGAAGTAGGACATATACGGCTTGCAAAGGATGGCCCTGTTGGCTTTGGCAAGGCAGGCTCCTTCGAAGGGTTCTGCAGCGGAGGCGGAATTGCACAGCTGGCTAAAACTATTGTTACGGAAAAGCTTAGATACAGGCAGATTGTCAGTTTTTGTCCCTCAGCGGATAAGATCAGCGGTATTGACACAAAAATGGTGACACTGGCTGCTCTTGAAGGTGATCCGGTTGCTTATGAGATAATCTCAATTGCCTCCGAATATCTTGGTCAGGGGCTGGCAATTCTTATTGATATATTAAATCCCGAATGCATTGTGATAGGTAGTATTTATGCGCGCAATGAAATGCTGTTTAAAGCTCTTATTGAACCTGTTCTCAGGCGTGAAGCAATACCGGCCGCTCTTGAAGTCTGCAGGATAGTGCCGGCTGAACTTGGTGATTCAATTGGAGACTATGCTGCTCTATGCGTAGCTATTTATGAGGATAAATTTTAAATCTCTGGAAAATGATAAACAAGGATTTGTTTGAAAAACTATTTCAAAGATATCCTCAGCTTGGGGGTATAAGTGATAAAATTAATGAAGCTGCCGAACGCCTTATCAGGTGTTATCAGAACGGAAACAAGGTTCTGATATGCGGCAACGGAGGAAGCAGCAGTGATTCTGATCATATTGCCGGGGAACTATTGAAGGGTTTCGAGCAAAAACGCCCTTTGGATGATTCCGTGAGAAACAGTTTATTGGCTGTATCAGGTAAGAGGGGATCGTATCTGGGAGAAAAGCTCCAATCGGGCCTGCCGGCGATATCACTCTCTGCTAATTCAGCACTCGTAACAGCTGTTGTAAATGATACAGATGCCAGCCTGATCTATGCCCAGCAGGTAATCGGGTTCGGAATTCCGGGAGATGTACTTCTGGGCATAAGTACTTCAGGAAATGCACAAAATGTTGTTGATGCAGCAATCACTGCCAGGGCAAAGGGAATGACTGTAATTGGAATGACAGGGGAAACTGGAGGAAAATTAAAAACGTACTGCGATATTCTCATAAATGTTCCTGAAACACGAACAGCCTTTGTTCAGGAATTGCATCTTCCTGTTTACCATACCCTTTGCCTGATGATCGAGAATCACTTCTTTGGAATTGTTGAATAACCTTCTTCAGACAATTCCATCGTATCATAAAAGCACCAATTATGAAGAAAGAAAACGGATCCAGAAACAGAAAAAGCATTTCCAGGAGAACCTTCATTAATTACAGTTCAGCTGGTGTTGCCGGTATGGTTCTCGGACCTGTTCCCGGTTTCCTTGCAAATGATGTCCAACATGAAGGTTCATGGCCTGCTGATGCCGGAAAATTCAGATTTCACATGATTGGTCAGGCTCATATTGATCCTGTTTGGTTATGGCCATGGTCAGAAGGTGTGTCTGTTGTACACAGTACCTTCAGGTCAGCTCTTGACCGGATGAATGAAAATCCTGAATTCTGTTTTACCTCCAGCTCGGCCCAGTTTTATGAATGGATTGCAGAAAATGATCCCTCAATGCTCGCAGAGATCCGCAAAAGGATTGATGAAGGCCGCTGGAACCTGGCAGGGGGATGGTGGATAGAACCAGATATGAATATCCCATCCGGTGAAGCAATGGTGCGTCAGGGTTTGTATGGGCAGCTTGCACTGGAACGCCTTACCGGCCATCGTGCAACTGTTGCATTTTGTCCCGATTCATTCGGACATGCCAGCACTGTTCCTCAGATACTGAAATTGCAGGGAATGGAAAACTATATCTTCATGCGTCCGGGAATAAAGGAAAAAACTATTCCTGCTGATCTATTCTGGTGGGAAGGTCTGGACGGAACCAGGATATTAACATATCGCATTCAGTTCAGCTACAACGACAGCAGATCCGTACAGAATCGTGTTGAGCAGATTCTTAAACAGTTCCATGATCAGCCAATGAAAAGCTTTATGGCCTATTACGGCGCGGGTGACCATGGCGGCGGTGCAACAAAAGAGAATATCCAGTCAATTGAAGAGCTAAAGGCTGACACCAGAGCTCCGGCAGTATTCTTCTCTACGACAGATCGTTATTTCAAAGAGGTAAGGTCTGCAGGGAATCTTAATCTCCCTGTTATTAATGATGACCTGCAGCATCATGCAGTGGGCTGCTATACTGCCGAGTCGGCAATTAAGAAGGGGAACAGGCAGGCCGAAGCCGCCCTTGTAACTGCGGAAAAACTTGCTTCAGTTACATGGGCCAGGCTGGGTTCCACATATCCTAAAGCTGACCTGACTGCGGCATGGAAGAAGGTCCTCTTCCTTCAGTTTCATGACAGTCTTGCCGGTACTTCATTGCCTGAACATTCCCGTTATGCCAGGGAAGGGTACGGACATGCCCTTGATGTAGCACATACAGCAACCTTTATGTCGCTTCAAAAGCTGGAATGGCAGGTGGCCTCAGAAGATCCTGCCTCACAATATCTCCTGGTCTTTAATCCGCATGCATGGGAGGTGAATTCAAATCTCGAATATGATCTTAACGGAATGCAGGACACAACCCGTGTTGAAGATGAAACCGGTAATTCACTACCGCACCAATGGAACCCGGGGTCAACTGAAACAAACCGTAAAAGATTGATCTTCGGGACAAAAGTTCCTCCTTTTGGCTACAGGCAGATCAGGATCTTACAGGGCGATCCGCTTCAGATAAAGAATCGCGCAAAGGCGGAAAACAATATCATGGAAAATGAGCATTTAAGAATCAGATTCTCAACGGATGGCAATATCGGGATCTTTGACAAGGAAGCAGGCAGGGAAGTATTTTCAGGAGGTGCAACTGGATGCAAAGCCGTAGTAATCAATGATCAAAGCGATACCTGGAGCCATGATGTAAAACAATTCTCAGATGAGATAGGAGCCTTTTCAGATGCTAAAATAAAAGTTCTTGAGAACGGCCCGCTGCGTGCCGTTATACGTGTTATATCAACATACGGTGATTCAGAGCTTTGCATCGACTGGACTCTATATGCAGCCTCCCGTTGCCTTGAGGCCGGCGTAACCCTTGACTGGCATGAAAGACTCAAGATGATAAAATTCTCCTTCCCGGCCGATGTAGAAGCCCCTGTTGCAACATACGAGACTCCATATGGCAATATTGTCAGGGAGACTAACGGGAATGAGGATCCGGGCCAGAGATGGATTGACATGACCGGAAACAGGAGCTCTGTAACATATGGACTCACAGTCCTTAATGATGCCAAGTATGGCTATAGTGTAAAAGGTAATGACATCAGAGTCTCTGTGGTCAGATCATCACCATTTGCCCATCATATTCCAAAAGTTCTAGAAATGAACGACGAACATATATGGATGGATCAGGGCATTCAGACATTCAGATTGCTGCTTGTACCTCATGCCGGAACATTACATAATGCTGGCATACCAAGACTGGCTGAAGAATTTATCTCTCAATCACTCGTTATTTACCAGGGAATACACAGGGGTACATTGCCAAGATCAGGATCATTTCTTTCGGTCAATAAGGAAAATGTTATTGTATCTGCAGTTAAACAATCGGAAGATGGAGAGGATATTATCCTGAGGTGTGTTGAAACTTCCGGACAGCCTGTTTTTACAACAATAAATCTTCCGTTTATAAACAAGGATTGGGCGGGAGACTTAAGGTCTTATGAAATAAAGACATTGCGTTATTCCAGAAAAACGGGAGATATAAAAGTTGTTAATTTGCTTGAAGAGTAGAAGAAGGACTCAATATTTATTATAAACTAAAAAAATGTATTGTGGATAACTCAAAAAAAGGACTCGGAAAGATACTCCCGGTATTTATGTCGTTCATAGTTATGGGGTTTATTGATATTATCGGTGTAGCTACCGGATATGTTAAGCAGGACTTCAGTCTCACGGATTTTGTTGCACAGTTTTTGCCAATGATGGTACTTCTGTGGTTCTTTGTTCTTTCAGTACCGGCAGGTGTTCTGCAGGATAAGTATGGCAAGCGCAATATGCTGAATTTGGGGATGGTCATCCAGGCTGTTGGATTGGGCTTGCCGTTTATTCATTATTCATTCGGGATGATGTTTGCCTCGTTCATACTTTTGGGTATCGGCAATACAATTATTCAGGTTTCAGCCAACCCGTTATTGCAGGATGTTACTCCGGGTGAGAAGCTTGCCAGCTATTTGAGTACCACTCAGTTTATTAAAGCAATAATCTCATTCTCAGGACCGATCATTGCCACATTCATGGCCAGAAGCTTTGGCGATTGGAAATTTGTTCTGGCTGTTTATGGCATAACATCTTTGCTTTCAGCATTATGGCTTTCAATGACGCCTATCAGGGAATCTAAACCCGACCGCAAACCGGCTTCATTTGCATCATGTTTCGGATTGCTTAAAAACCGTTTTGTCGCATTTATGGCTTTGTCAATTTTTCTGATTGTCGGCGCTGAGGTTGCTATAAATACAAATATTGCGAATGTCCTCATTGCAAAATATGGAATAACTCTTGAAACAGCTGCATATGGCATAAGTTTCTTTTTTGCCGGTGAAACAATATCACGATTCCTTGGAGCGATTATTTTAAACTGGATAAAACCACGCCTTTTCCTTTTTTTGATTGCCATCTTATCCCTTGCAGGCGTCCTGGGTGTATTCTTTTCTCCTAGTAATGCTGTTGCTTTTATATCAATCTTAATTATTGGATTAGGTATAGGAAATATGTTCCCGGTGATCTTTTCACTCGCACTGGCAAAAATGCCAGACCGGGCCAATGAAGTTTCAGGTTTGTTGATAATGGCCGTTTCAGGTGGTGCCGTTATTCCTCTTGTTATGGGATTTGTGAGCACTACATTTGGTCCGCTTGTCAGTATCTCAGTCGTTGGTGCCTGTATGCTTTATATACTTTGGGTCTCTTTCTATGTGCGAAAGAGTTAATAGATTACTTATGATTATTGCAGAATGAAAAAGGAGAAGCTTCAAAAAATACTGACTGATATAAGCTCTGTTAAGATAGTTGTGATCGGAGATTTTTGCCTTGATGCCTACTGGTTTATCGATGAAGCCATGAGCGAAATCTCGGTTGAGACTAACGAAGTTACCAGGCCGGTGGCGAAACAGCGTTATTCTCTGGGAGGGGCAGGTAATGTTGCCAATAACCTTGCAGCGCTTGGAATTAAAGACGTCCGCGCCTTTGGAGTAATAGGTACGGACCCGTTCGGGGCTGAGATGGTGAGGATAATGAAAGAAACCGGGATAAATACAGATAACCTCATCATACAGGAAGATTCATGGTCGACTCACACCTATGCAAAACCTTACATTGAGGAGAGGGAATTAAACCGTGTAGATTTCGGGAACTATAACATTCTTTCAAAAGAGACAGCGCAGAGACTGCTTAATAATCTTAAAAAAGAGATTTCAGAAGTTGACATTGTAATAATCAACCAGCAGGTGCCATCGGGTATCCATACCGAATACTTCAGACCCTTGCTTGCCGGTCTGATTCTTCAGTTCCCTGATAAAACCTTTATTGTCGACAGCCGCAACTTCAACGACTTTTATAATGGTGCAATACGTAAAATGAATGATACTGAGGCTATGAGACTGTGTGGAGAGATCAGGAAACCAGATGTCTCTGTAAGCCATTCTGAAGCCGTATCCGCAGCCGGGGAATTATTCGGACGCTACCGGAAGCCGCTTTTCATCACAAGGGGGAGCAGCGGATCCCTGATTATTGATGATAATGGGATAGCAGATATCCCAGGGCTGATGATCCTGTCCAGAGTTGATACCGTTGGAGCGGGTGACAGTTATCTTGCGGGAGCTGCTTCTGCATTGGCAGCAGGTTACAATATGGCTGATGCTGCAACTATCGGCACCTATGTTGCCGGTGTTACTGTGCAGAAATTATTCCAGACAGGAACGGCAACACCTGAAGAGGTGCTCGCAATCGGAGGAGATCCTGATTTTGTATTTTCACCCGAACTGGCTGACGATCTGAGGCATGCCAGCTATCTTGATAATACTGAGATTGAAATAATCCACATATGGAATGAAAAACCGGTAATCGAATATGCCATTTTTGACCACGACGGAACAATTTCCACACTGCGGGAAGGCTGGGAGCTGATAATGGCTCCTGTAATGATCAAAGCAATACTTGGAGATAAGTATAAGGATGCGGATGAATCCTTGTTCCAAAAGGTAAAAATGCGGGTAGCTGAATACATTGACAAAACTACCGGTATCCAGACACTCGTCCAGATGAAGGGATTGCTTGGGATTATAAAGGAATTCGGATGTGTAGCTGATTCAGATATGCTTGATGAAGCCGGATATAAACAGATCTATAATAATGAGTTGCTGAAGATGGTGAAGGAGCGGGAGAAAAAATATATGAATGGGGAGCTGTCACTGGAAGACTTTACCATGAAAAATGCCATCCCTTTCCTGCAAAAACTTTATGATTCAGGTGTAAAACTTTACCTGGCCAGCGGTACTGATGTAGCTGATGTTGCCACTGAAGCTGCCGTCCTTGGATATGATCACCTTTTTGAAGGAAGGATATACGGAGCGGTGGGTGATGTAAACAAGGAAGCAAAAAAGATAGTACTCGATCGAATACTTGATACAATCGGTACTGCAGCAACAGGAAAGATTGTTACCTTCGGAGATGGCCCTGTTGAGATCAGGGAAACAAACAAGCGTGGCGGTATTACCATTGGAGTGGCGAGCAATGAACTCCGCCGTTACGGCCTGAATGAAAGCAAGCGCACCAGGCTTATAAAAGCCGGGGCAGATGTCATAATACCTGATTTTTCACAGATTTCACAATTGCTGAAATTGTTGAATATTAAATAGTCAAAAATGCCTTACCAGAAATTCGACAGAGACCGGCTGCTTGTAAGAAAACTACATGAAAGGAAGAATAAGATTAATATAGAAGAATCTCATATTCCTGTCAGTCAGCTGCCTGCTGGTTTTTCAGATACAAGTTATAATCTCATAGAAAAAACGGCCGAAAGGATAAAACATGCAAGGAAAAGAAACAGTGCAGTGATCCTTACCTTTGGTGCACATACAATAAAAAATGGAATGTCACCGACTTTGATTGCATTAATGGAAGAGGGATGGGTAACTCATTTATCCACTAATGGAGCAGGTATAATTCATGACTGGGAGTTTGCCTGGCAGGGCAGGTCTAGCGAAGATGTCCGCGAAAATGTGGAGAATGGCCAGTTCGGGATCTGGGATGAAACAGGTTTTTATATTAATCTGGCACTTATTGTCGGGGCCTATGAGGGACTTGGGTACGGGGAATCTGTCGGGAAAATGATATCCGCAGAAGGATTGGAGATCCCTGAGATATCACTCTTGCAGGATGAAGCTGTGAATCAGATCAAAATCAATCCTGACCGGGCTGCTGCAGCCGCAGACCTTTCTGGAACAATACAAAAATTCAGTCTTAAACCCGGCTTTATGGCCATACCGCATCCATTTAAGAAATACTCCGCACAGGCCAGGGCATATGAGTTGAAAATTCCATTCACAGGTCATCCCATGGTCGGGCATGACATTATATACAATCACCCCATGAATCACGGAGCCGCTATAGGCAGAACAGCATTGAGTGACTTTCTCTGTTTTACAAACAGCGTAAGCAACCTCGAGTACGGAGTGTATATGTCTGTCGGTTCCGCCATTATGTCTCCAATGATATTTGAGAAGGCACTTTCAATGTGCCAGAACATTATGCTTCAGGAGCAAAAACATATTGACAACCATTTTATACTGGTTGTGGATCTGGCGAAAGGTGACTGGGATTGGGAAAGGAATGGTGAACCTCCGATGGACAATCCGGCATATTATCTGCGTTACTGCAAAACATTCAACAGGATGGGAGGGGAGATGCATTATCTTTCAGCTGATAACAGGGATTTTCTGCTGGCGCTATATCAGGAGCTTACTAAAAAATAACATAATTCTTAATCAATGGACAGAAATGAGATTTTATCTTTAAAGAAAGAGGCTGAAAACCATCTGCTGAATGAGCTGCTGCCTTTCTGGATTACAAGGATGACGGACAATGTAAACGGAGGATTCATTACTCATTTTGACAGGAATGGAAATGATTCAGGTGAGGACGAAAAATCGCTGATAGCCCAGTCCCGGTGTCTTTACTCACTCTCATCCGCCCACCGTGCAGGTTATGGAGATGGTAAATATGCAGACCTGGCACGACATGGTGCTGATTTCATGATAGATAAGATGTGGGACAGGGAATTCGGAGGGTTTTACTGGATGATGGACCGTAAGGGTAATGTGAAAATTGACCAGAAAATTGTCTATGGTCTCAGTTTTGCTATTTACTCGATGAGCGAATATACGCTGGCTACCGGAGATCCCCGCGGACAGGAATATGCCGAAAAGGTTTTTGACCTGCTTCAGAAATACAGCGCCGATACAATGTATGGAGGTTACTGGGAAATGTTCCATCGTGACTGGACTCTCTGCGGACCCGGAAGCAAGGGTGGTGACAGAAAAACACTGGATGTTCATATGCACCTGATGGAGGCTTTCACCACTCTTTATGAATGTACAGGTCAGGAAGTTCACAGGAGAAAATTATTGGAGGATATTGATCTCCTGATAAACCGTATCATTCATCCTTTGTTTAAAACCGGGATCCCTCAATTTTATAAAGACTGGAGCGTAGCCCCGCAGATTAAATTCGACATTATCTGGGGCTGGGACAGGTTTTCTCCGGATGGGCTAAAAGGGAATGCCACAGATAACACAGCATACGGTCATAATGCGGAATTTGCCTGGCTGCTCATCCATGCCCTGGAGATTCTTAAGATTGAAAATAGTAGCTATGAAGAGCTGCTCAGAATAATTTTCGACCATACAGTCAATAATGGAATAGACTGGGAATATGGTGGCGTTTATGTTGAAGGCCCGCACTCCGGCGGAGTCTATGACATGGAAAAAGAATTCTGGCAACAGGCTGAAGTCCTCATTGGTATGCTTGATGCCGTGTTAATGTTCGGAGATGAGAAATATTTTGAGGCGTACAGGAATGTCCACCGGTTTGTGCTTGACAAAATGGTTAATAAGGAGGTGGGAGAATGGTTCCCTCTGATGACCAGGCAGGGCGAACCAATCTGGACTCATATGAGCCATTCATGGAAAATAAATTATCATACCGTAAGAGCTATGGTCCAGAGTATCCGTCGGATGGATAAGATTCTTGAAATCACTAAATAAGCCTATCTGCGAAGTTCTGCCCAATCAGCAGGAAATTTTTCTTTTTTCCCGCGGATCTCGCAGATTTACGCGGAATGTGTGTTGGAAAATATGACATAATTATTAAAAATATCTTGTACCATGAAAAGACTCTGTTATCTCTCATTTTCGGTTATATCATTAATCGGCTCCCTCATTCTGATAATCGGCTGCACTGACACCGGTTCTCAGGTTAATTCACGGGTTGAGGTTTTATCGTCAGGCTGGAAAATGCAGCCTGCTGATAAGATGATCAATATTGACGAGCCGTCAGTATCCATCAATGATTTCAATACTGACACCTGGTACGAAGCTGTGGTGCCCGGGACAGTTATGGGCAGCCTTGCTTCAAAAAAGGTTGTGGACGATCCATATTTCGGGATCAATATGCAGAAGGTAGATCCTGCACAGTTTAAACAGCCATGGTGGTTCAGAAAATCATTTGAGCTTTCAGGAGCAGACCTTAAGAAAAAAATATCCCTGCGCTTCAACGGGATTAATTACCGTGCCGATCTCTGGGTAAATGGTAAAAAAGTTGAGGGCAGTGATACATTTACAGGAGCATTCAGGATGTTCACTTTTGATATAAGCACATTTGTGCTGGAGGGAAAAAACACATTGGCACTTAAGGTTCTTCAACATGCTGATGGTGAGTATTCTATAGGCTTTGTTGACTGGAATCCACTGCCTATCGACCGGAATATGGGAATCTGGAGAGAGGTATTTCTTGAAATAAATGATGGCGTTAAGATCCGCAGCCCATTTGTATATTCTAAAATAGATAAGGAAAGTCTGAAGGATGCAGACCTCTTCATTCAATCAGAGCTCATTAACAATGGGAGTGAAGCTGTCAAAGGAACAGTGAGGGTGGATTATGAGCTCGGAGTAGTTGAAAAGAATGTTGAAGTGAAACCAGGAGAGTCACTTACCTGCAGCTTTTCCCCTGCCGAATTTCCCCAGCTGTCGGTGAAAGATGTAAATCTCTGGTGGCCAAACGGTATGGGCAAGCCAAGTTTATATAATGTCAGGGTTGAGTTCCTTAAAGGAAATAAAATACTTGACAGAGAGGAGAGAAAATATGGCATCAGGGAGGTTAGAAGTTATCTTGACAGCAAAAAGAACCGTGCTTTCGATATCAATGGCAAGTTTGTTCTTATAAAGGGAGGGGGATGGACTGATGATCTTCTCCTTCAGGATACCAAAGAGTCTGTGGAAGCACAGCTCAGATATGTCTGGCAGATGAATATGAACAGCATCAGGCTGGAAGGATTCTGGGGTAAAGATGAGGATCTTTATAGTCTTTGTGATGAATATGGAATTCTGGTCATGGTGGGTTGGAGCTGCCACTGGGAATGGGAAGACTATCTTCTTAAACCATGTGATGAAAAATACGGAGGTCCTGTTTCTCCCGAAGATATCGACCTGATAGCCGCATCCTGGTTCGACCAGATGATGTGGTTGCGCAATCACCCCTCCATTTATGTCTGGATGACCGGCAGTGATAAACTTCCTGCGCCCGACCTGGAGAAGAAATATGTGGAAATATTTAAAAAATATAATCCTTCCAGCTCCTATATAACCTCAGCAGGAGGAGCAGGCACTGAAGATAATAATGTTGTGGCCACAGTTCCTCTGTATAGTGAAATAAGCGGTCCTACAGGAATGAAGATGCTGGGACCTTATGATTTTACCCCTCCGGTTTACTGGTTTACAGATACATTACTTGGAGGGGCCTATGGATTCAATACTGAAACCTGCCCGGGCACAAGCATACCTCCGCTGGCTTCATTGCAAAGAATGCTTCCGGCTGAGAGTTTGTGGCCAATTGATAAGAAATACTGGGAATATCATACCGGCAGGAATCAGTTTGTAACGCTTGACCGCTACCGGAAAGCCCTTTCAGCCAGATATGGAGAATCTTCGAGCGTTGAAGAATTCGCTTACAAATCACAGGTGAGCAATTATGAGGTTATGCGACCAATGTTCGAAGCTTTTGTTGCACATAAGCCATTGAGTACCGGTTTAATACAATGGAAGCTAAATTCGGCATGGCCCGACATGATCTGGCAGTTGTATGATACTTACCTTCAGCCAAATGGCTCATTCTATGGGGTAAGAAAGGCATGTACTCCCCTTCATGCCATTTACCGTTATGGATTTGATGACATCTACCTGGGTAATGAGGATCTGAAGAATGCTGAAAACCTGACCGTCAAAATCAGAGTGTTTGACCTGAAATCAAAAGAGATATTTTCAGATCAATGGACCGGTGATATCAAATCAAATACCTCAAAGTTCATATATAAACTTCCTGATATTAAAGGCCTTACTCCTGTCTGGTTTCTCGATCTGAGAGTATTTAACAAAGATAATCAGGAAGTTGATAACAGTATCTACTGGCTCTCAACCAAAAAGGATATTCTTGATTATGAGGCAGCAAAGAAGCTGGAATGGGCCTTTTATACCCCTACGAAGCAGTTTGCCGATTATACGGCACTGGATCAGTTGCCAAAAGTGAACCTGGATTTTGATTACCAGTTTATTAAGAATGGTGAATCAGGCGAGGTCACTCTGAAAATAAGCAATCCGTCAGATGCCATAGCCTTTTTTATATTTCTGGATGTTGTTGATCCCTTATCCGGTAAACCGATTTTACCTGTCTTCTGGGATGATAATTATGTTACAATTTTGCCCGGGGAGGAGCGCCAATACAAGGCACAATACTTCCTGAGGGATGCAGGTAGTGAGAAACCGGTAATTAAAGTGAACGGATGGAATGTTGATATGGTAACCTGTAAATGATATGACCCGATTAGCAATCCCTGGAGGGAAGCCGGTAAGAGATACTGGAAAAGTCAGATTCATTTGTTCTCTTTTCCTGATAATTACATGCATTCTATTACCATCTGAATCGTATGGTCAGTACAATCCTGTCAGTCACAGATTGCCGGAAAGCGGAGAGATCCCTGTAACGGAAGCCGGTAATTATGGAACAGAAGGGAAAACATATTTACTAGTAAATGATATTTCCAGTCCGCGTACAGCCATTTTTCTCGGTAAGGATGTTACACTTGACCTGAATGGATTCACAATTACCTATTCAGATGGAAATTATGAGCATATTGCCAATGGAAGCTTTGAGGATGGCATTCGGGGATGGGATCTGTCAAAAGCGCCCTCCGCCCGGATTGAGGATACCAAAGTACATGTTTTTATTGGCAATAATATTCTGAGGTTAAAAGCCGGGGAAGAAATCGCTTCCTCATTCATTCACCTCCCTCTGCCGGACAGATCCTATTTCGCAATGTGCGGTGTTGCCTCCTGGGATATGAGGGTTAGTGTTTATGTTGAGGATGATAAAGGAAATAATGTGAAATGTACAACTAATTATGCTGACAGTACACTGATCAGTTGTCCCGTGGAAAACAGGTCGCCCCGCCTGGGCGGAGGTTTTGTATATGCCCATCTGTCAGGATTACCGGCAGGTAATTACAGGGTAAGGGTAAAAGCCATAACCGATTGCCTTGTGGACTATATTGACATTCGTCCGGCCATGGATGCGGGTATAGGGATCGTAGAGGAAACTCACCCTATGGGGCATAATGACCACCTTTATAACAGGGCACATTGCGCCTTCTTTGATTATACTGACAATGTCATGGAAAAAACACCAATACCCGGAATTCCGGTTGTAAAGGGTTCCGGTACCATTGTAATTAAAAATGGTCTTATCAGAAATGCAACTCCAGGAGTATTATCATGGGGTGTTCAGTCTACTGCTGACAATGTTCAGATTGTTCTGGATAACCTGAAGATTGTCTCATCCGGGATTAATTCGACTGCCGTAGATGTCCCGCAGGCAACTGTAACAAACTGCTCATTCGAAGTAGACAACCCGTTCATTATAAACCGGCATGGTGCAGAATTCTATGCTGTTGACCTCAGGGGCGAAGCGGCTTCGGAAGTTTCTTACTCTGAATTTCATGGAGGACAGGGCTGCCTCTCCTTTAAAGGAAATTATTCTAAGATTCACCATAATTTTTTTGCAAACCGCCAGACAGTTACTAATCATTACAGTATAATGGCAATGGGCGACAGCTCATTAATATTTGAAAACAGGATCGAGCCTGAAATTGGTTCAGGAATTGAGATCTATGTTCATCGGGGAATTGAGATCTTTAATAATTTAATACGAATAAAGGCATCTCCTCCTACATGCGAGTATGGACACGAAGATTACAGTACTGCTGCAATAAGAATTGCCGATTATAATGCAAAACCAGGTTCTCCGGACGGATGTTTTGGAAATAAGGTTTACAACAATAGAATTTTCATAACGGGTAAAGATTATCCTGAATATACAGATTACATTCCTATGGCCTGGGCCGTTTTTTACAGTGCAAGCGCAGGCGATAATTTTATATTCGGCAACCAGATCGAGGTTGATGATCTTACTCCAGAGCCAAGAACGAAACCTCGGGATTTTATATCGGTGGCGGTACAATTGGCGGGCAGTTTTATGACAATCAGATAATCACTAATGTTCCGGCTGCCTGGGTTGCCTCAAGGTACGGAGGTGCAAAAGATACCCGGATCTTCAGAAATAATATTATAAAATCTCAAAATGCCGCTGAGGATTTCAAACCGTTCAGGATGGGTTGGAAAGGCTGGGAGGGATGTGTCGCAGAGAATATAAGATTTGAGTCCAACATTATTGAAGGAGACCATTTTTCAATTGATGCTACTGATCAGGCACATTCTTACTCTGTTTTCTGGACCCTCACAGTAAAGGTCGTTGATAAAACCGGTAAGATTGTTAACGACGCTGATGTGAAGATTCTGGATAAAAACGGGCAGGAAGTGTTAAACACCAAAACTTCTGATAATGGCAGAATTCGAGGTTCAATTACCGGAGTATTCATTTCTCTGGTCCTGAACTAAATACATTCCCCGTATAAAGTACATGTTGGTAAGAAAGACAATGGAGGTGGAACTTGATAAAAATCTGGAAATTAAGATCTTGAATAAATAAATATGCATAATGAATCACTACCTGGTCATATTTTTGATTCTTCTGTCCGGAAGTGAAAATTTACATGCACAGAAAATCCAGGATGTCTGCCTGGTTGAAACAAAAGCTTATCCGGGCAAGGATTATGCTATGTGGGATGCTTTATATGCAGCCAGAAACGGGACTGTATATACCGGTCTGATCACTGAGGGAGGCAGTGCACACTTTTACTCCTATTCGCCTGCAGCTGATAAAAATATACTGATATCCGACATTGCCGGTTTTCTTGGTGAACGGGGAAAAGGTATTCGCACCTCAGGTAAGATCCACAACAAGCCTGTCGAGGATACTGACGGCAATATCTATTTTGTTCCGATGAATAATGGGGCCGGCCCCAGAACAATCGACTATACAAGCTGGATCGGGGGGCATTGGATGAAATACAATCCTTCGGCCGGGATACTGGAAAACCTTGGCCTTGTTGACCAGGGTATCGGTTGTTATCCTCTGACAATAGATGTGCAAAAAAAATATCTTTTTGGTGTGGGATTCACAGGATATTTCTATCGTTTTGATCTTGAGAAGAAAGTCACAAAAAATTTTGGAAGGGTGACGAACTGGGATATATGCCGCGATATATTCTGTGATGATGAAGGAAATGTTTATGGCAGCTTCCCGGTAGGGAGAGTCTGGAAATATGATGCCATCAAAGAGAAAGTAGTCGATCTGTCAATACATATTCCCTATGACCCGTCGATATATCCAACAGAGCTTCATAACCCGATGATCGACCGTACATGTGACTGGCGTGCAGTAGAATGGGATCAGGTTGAGAAAGTTGCATACGGTGTGACCTGCGGAAGTGGTTCCCTGCTTTTCCGTTTTGATCCTCATGAGGGAAGAGAAGGCAGCATTAACACCATGGTTCAAATGTGTGATAGTAAATTCCTTGATGGTGAGAGGAAAGATATTCCTTATTCAACGCTTGCATTTGCACTGGACAGTAAGAACAGAAAGATCTATTTTGTTCCTTCGGCCCGGGATTATTCTACTAATGAATATGTTGAGACTTTTGGAAGTGATGAGTCCCATCACCTTATCCTCTATGAATTGAAAACAAATACCAGAACTGATCTCGGCTCCATGCAAACGGCCGACGGCAGAAGGGTATTCGGATGTGAAGCAGCATCAGTAGGTCCTGATGGCACACTTTATATCTGCGGTCAGGTTGAAGTAAAAGATGACAGTCAGGCGACAGGGCATATTGGAAATATCCCCGTTTCTCTTCAACTAATCATCTTCAAACCAAAGCAATAGTGACAAAGATGAAAAATTCAACCTTTAAAAGTAAGTCGATTTTATTTTTTGTTCTGACATTCTGCATCTTTCCGGGACTCAATTTCATTTTGAATGCACAGGACTGGGCCAGAACCAATATCAAAGATCTCCAGCGTGTTGATATTCGCGATCTTGGCTATCCGTTGGTAAATGAAATACCGGAAAACAGCAGCGCAATTACTTCGCTTCTCACAACCCGGGATGGAAAAATATATGGCGGTACCACAGGAGAAGTATCCTATTTGTTCATGTTTGACCCTGAAATCAACAAAGTCCGCCATCTCGGAAGAATTCCTGGTCAGGAGAGTATTCACCACTCTCTAGTCGAAGATAAGGACGGTATGATTTACCTGGGGACCGGTATTAATATGTTCAGGGAAATTACCCTTTCTATGGGTGGCCTGGGAGCCGAAGGAACTTTTGACAAATCATTATGGGATGACATTAAAAAACATTTCAGTAATTATTCCGGTGGTCACCTCCTCAGGTATAACCCACGATCTGGTAACCAGAAAGTCAAGCTCCCTGATATGGCCTGTGAGATCGAAGATCTTGGGATACCCCTTGCCCATAATTCAATCTATGCCCTTACAATCAGTCCGAAAGGAGAGGAGATCTATGGTATAACATATCCCGACGGCCATTTCTTTGTGTATCTCATTGCATCGAAAAAGTTCACAGATCTCGGACCTGTAGATGATAAAATCGTTTTCCATGGCCCTGAGAGATACTGGAGAAGCATCTGCAGGGCTCTGGTGTGTGATAGCACCGGCAGAGTTTATTTTTCTTCAACAAACGGTAATTTAAAGTTTTTTGATCCCTGCACCCGTAAAATAGAATCAACAGGTTTGATAATCCCCGGAGATTACTATTACCTTCAGTTTTATGAAGACTATACCGTTGTGGATTATTTTGCTACGGCACCCTCCGGTTTAATTTACGGAGGAACATCTGACGGTTATCTCTTCTCTTTCGACCCGAATGGTATGAAGCTTACAAATCTTGGTAAAATGAGAGCTTCAAGGCGTCTGCGATGCCTGACTGTCGGAATTGACGGCAAAGTCTATATTATGGCCGGTGAACGTTCTTCTTCCCGACCATGTCAGTTTTATACTTATAATCCACCCACTGGCGGATACGAAGATCTTGGTCTCCTGATTGTTGACCGTAGTCCATACTATTATTGGCGCGGTCAGCAATTTGATGCTATGACAACAGGTAAAGACGGCACTGTTTTTATTGGTGAGAGCGAACGTCGTTCACACCTCTTTCTTTTCATCCCTTAAAACTTTTAAACAAAAAAATACTATGGAAATCAATCGACGTAATTTTATGAAGAAAGCCACAATTGCAGGCTTAACTACAGTGGCTTTTACTGCCCCAGGCATCTCTAATCCGGAGCCAGGTGAAAAAACAAAGAAGAAAGCTGCCACGGCCGCGTCTGACAGGATCCGGACAGGGTTTATTGGTGTCGGTAACAGAGGTCAGGGACACCTTCAGACATGCATGGGATTGTCAAATGTAGAAGTCGTTGCTATCTGTGATGTATCAGAAAGATCCCTGTCTGCTGCTAAAAAAATCATATCCGGATCAAATCTTCCCGCACTGAAGGTGTACACTGGTAATGACTTTGCATATCTCGAGATGCTTGAAAAGGAAGATCTCGATGCTGTGATTATTTCAACACCATGGGAATGGCATACGAGGATGGCTGTTGCTTCGATGAAATCAGGAGCCTATACCGGGGTTGAAGTACCGGCTGCAACCACTATTGACGAGTGCTGGGACCTGGTTAATACTCATGAAGAAACCGGAGTTAATCTGATGTTCCTGGAGAATGCCAATTATGACCGTTCTTTTCTTGCAATTCTCAACATGGTCCGGCAGGATATTTTTGGGGAATTGCTGCATTGCAGATGCGGATATTTGCATGACCTGCGCGGTGTTAAATTCAATGACGGGGTGGAATATGATTATGTTCCCGGGCGACCGCTGAAATTTGGACAGGATGCGTATGCAGAGGCACAATGGAGGGGATTGCATTCCTTAAGACGTAACGGAGATGTCTATCCCACACATGGTATTGGCCCCGTTGCAAAAGTTCTGGATATTCACAATGGTAACAGGTTTTTATCACTTTCCTCATTTGCAACAAAGGCAAGAGGATTAAAAAAGTATGTTGATGATTATGGCGGAGCTAACCACCCGCTGTCGAAGGTACAATGGAATTGCGGAGATATTGTTACATCAACTATCAATTGTGCCAATGGTGAAACTGTGATTGTCACACACAACTGCAATAATCCAAGACCTCATGTTGGTGAATTCATGGTGCAGGGAACAAAAGGGTTGTGGCATGAGGACTGGAAATCAATTTATATAGAGAACCAGTCTCCTGCGAAGGATACCTACGAGGCTGATGAGCAATGGATGGCAAAATATAAACACAAATACTGGAGAGAAGAGGGTGAAAACGCTGAGGGATCAGGACATGGCGGCATTGATTACATGGTTTTAAAAGATTTCTTCTTGGCAGTTAAGGAGAATAAACCAGCTCAGATTGATGTTTACGATGCAGCTGCCTGGAGCGCAATTTCTGCACTTTCTGAAATGTCAATATCGAGGGGAAATTCACCTGTCGATTTTCCTGATTTTACACGTGGCCAATGGATCAAGTTCAGGGATGAGAAAGTATTTGCATCGGATGAAAAATTTCCTATGCTTTCGGACAGGTTCATAAAGTATTGAGGCTTCAGGCTTCAGGCTTCAGGCTTCAGGCTTCAGGCTTCAGGCTTCAGGCTTCAAGCTTCAGGCTTCTTATCATCTTTCCAATACAATGATCTCATATACAGAGAGATCTGATATTCTTATGATAGTACTGCCTCCTTCTTTGGTAAAGGGTACCTCCTTCCTGGTTGCAAAATCGGGAGAAACAGCCCATGCTTTTTTTACTGTTCCGTTAAATTCCAGTGTAATGGCTCCTGCATTCGGTGAATTTCTGTAGCTGAACAAATGTATTATCTCCCTGTTTCCCTGGGTGTCATGTGATACACCAACCCATTCCGGAGCTTTAACCTCCAGTGGAAGCTTTTTCCCTGCAGCCCAGTAAACGGCCGATTCAAGTTCATTTGCATTCTCCGGCAACATCCATACAGATTCCATTCCCAGTTTGATATCTCCTTTTGGCTGAGTCAATCCGGAAAGGTATATTACCCTTCCCTTGCCATAATTAAATGATATTGGAAATGCTGGTTTAGCAGCATTTGTTTTTAGTTGTGAATTGGCATCAGGCAGCATTTCCTCCGCTAGGCTTGCTTTTCTAAGTCTTCTCCATCTGTCATACTTTCCTGTGTTTCCCGTCATCACAATTCCTCCTCCCTCCATCACAAAATTCTTCAGTGCAGTGAATGAATCATCTGACATGCTTTCCTGGCCGGCAAGAACAACAACGGAGTATTTACTCAACTGACCAATCTGCTGATCGAAGATAATATCAAACGGAATCTGTCTCTGCTGAAGAACCTGTTCAGCCATATTTACAGCGATCTGTGTTTCGAGATTATTATATGCCATTGAAGGATAACTTCTCAGGATAGCCACCTTTTCAGCTCCGGTTGCATTTGTATATAATTCCTTGTTTTCCCGCCAGAAATCCAGGTATTTCTTAGCTACTCCGGATGGGATCTCAGTGCCAAGGAATCCGATCGTTCTGTTAAGTGCAAGATTCTCAGCAAAATCATTTGGAGTGCCACAATAGGTCATAATAAAATTATGGGTTGTGCGACCAAGTTTGAAATGGCGGAACTTACCAATTGCCACCCCGTCTGCCCATCGGGGATTGTTGTCATCCTCCGTCCAGATGACATTAGTATATTGCATAAGATCCGGATGATTAATTCCTGCTTCCCATGCTCTGTTACTTCCTACAAGACCATGCGGATTCACTTCTATTACAATTTCCTTGTTAAGAGAGCGGACAAACCTGGCACATTCGGCAAGCCGTGATGTCAGGGTCCAGCACCTGAAATCTATCCATTCCTGGATAACCGGATCATTTATTGTTTCCATTCCGGAGGCAGGATTTTCGTCATTCCACATCGGAGGCAGTACATATGATACATCTTCAAACCCTAAGCGTTCCTTCCTCTGATTAGCTGAATAACGGTCATTCAGGAATTTGCGAAAAGCAGCAATGGTGGCCGGATTAAAATCAGCAGCAGGGGGGTAGTTATAATCAAAATTATCGAAATGTATAAAATCGGTTTTCACCTTCTCGACCACATACCGGATTATCTTTTCCCTGTAATAATTCATATAACCGTCGTGGTTAAAACATGGCCTGTAACGGTATGCCTGCTGGTAGCTGTAGGTGAGAAGCAATGGTTTCCCGTTCTCATCAACCTGATACCACTGATCTGTTTTTGCTTCCGGTACCTCAGCAAAAAATGTTTCATATGCCAGTGTATTCCATTGTACATAGGTGTCTGCCTTCATTCCATACTTGTGGGCGATGGCGACAGCCTGAGCCACTTTGTCCATATATTCCTTTTCTGCCTGAAAACCAAATCCTTTGTAACAGCCAACATGATATACAGTAATTCCGGCTTCTGAAAGGGCTTTGATATATGGTTCGGAAAGCTGATAATCAAAATCAGCCTTCTGCCACTGGTTGAAATCAGGATTGTTTCGTCTTACCTGGAAGATCCATGGCTCATGTGTAGCACCGGCATCTGCAAATCCATTCCTGATCCATTCCGGTTTATACCTGGCCGGATCGGACGAATCTGGTTGTGCATTAGTTGGGTATGTGGTGAAAATCAATACAGATAACAGCAGGAATGAAGTTCTCATTTGACAAGTCAGTTATTTTAAGTAATTTTAATTTTTCTACTTTCTTACTAAGATAGAGTAATTTGAATTATTTTGATTCAATAACCTTTTGAACTATGAAAAAACTACTATGCCTGTTTGCAATTCT
Organism: uncultured Bacteroidales bacterium; assembly: GCA_963782945.1. Taxonomy (GTDB): domain Bacteria; phylum Bacteroidota; class Bacteroidia; order Bacteroidales; family VadinHA17; genus LD21. The sequence goes on along the minus strand of CAWALO010000018.1, from coordinate 48,929 downwards.
GACATTATTATTAGTTAATGTATCCTCCCAGGACCCGACCAATTATGATGAAAGCAAAGTGCCATCTTACAAATTGCCTGAGCTTCTTGTTTCTGTAAAGGGCAAACCCATAACAAGCTCAAAGGAATGGATGGAGATACGCAGGCCGGAAATCCTGTCATTATTTGAGGAAAACATGTATGGGAAAATTCCTGGTGTCTTAAATATTACTTCCTATAAGATTATTGAAAAGGATACCAATGCCCTTGGAAACAGGGCAATCAGAAAACAGGTTGTACTGACATTTTCAAAGGCAGGAAAGGAATTGAATGTTAATCTCCTGATATACCTTCCAAAAAACGTTGTGAAAGCTCCCGTATTTGTCGGATATAATTTTGACGGAAATCATGCAGTTTCAAGTGATCCCGGAATTTTGTTAACGACTTCATGGCTCGAGGATGATTCAGTACATGGGGTTTTTAATAACAGGGCAACTGAACAATCGCGGGGAATGGAAAAGGGAAGGTGGGAGATTGAAAAAGTAATTAACGCCGGTTATGGCCTTGTAACTTTATATTATGGCGACGTCGACCCCGACAAGAACGATTTTACAGATGGCGTTCATCCATTAATGTATCGAAAAGGTCAGACGATACCGGCATCAGATGAATGGGGATCAATCTCGGCCTGGGCCTGGGGATTGAGCAGGGTAATGGATTATCTTGAGAAAGACCCTGATATTGATGCTTCCAAAGCAATAGTCATGGGGCATTCCCGTCTGGGCAAAACAGCCCTCTGGGCCGGGGCGCTCGATCAGCGGTTTGCAATAGTTATTTCCAATAATTCAGGATGCGGAGGAGCGGCTCTTTCACGCCGGTGCTATGGAGAGAGGCTTGGTGGTATGAATCAGTATTTCAAACACTGGTTATGCGACAACTGCGGTAAATTTGACGGCGATGAAAATTCCCTTCCTGTAGATCAGCATATGCTTATTGCACTTATCGCCCCCCGACCTGTATATATTGCAAGTGCCGTGGATGACAGGTGGGCAGATCCAAAAGGAGAATACCTTTCCGGATACTATGCAACCCCGGTTTATGAACTGTTTGGCAGGGAAGGATTCACCTCCATTGAAATGCCAGCTCTTAACCATCCCGTTATGAATTCAATCGGTTATCATATCAGGACCGGAGGACACGGTGTTTTCGCATATGACTGGGAGCAGTATATCCGGTTTGCAAATATGCATTTATAACTTAAAAGTGTTTTCAGCTCCTTGCCCACCCGCCGTCAATGTAACCCGGACGGGCCCACTGTAGAGTATGCGGACCAGAATATCGGGCCATCCGTTGTTCCAACTCTTTTTTATTTAAGGTTGATATTCCTGTTTTGCTGAATTCAATGGCAAGCTGCAAATTCTCCTGAAGACTTTTTATCCCGAAATGTCCTACAAGTGCAGAGGAGACTCCTTCCTGCGACCAGACATATTCAAGTAATTCCCTTGCAGTTGCATCCTTACCTACAATGTCCCGCAGCGCTTTCATGGCAATAACTCCTACATTCTTCTTTCTTGCCGCAGGAAGGGCAATATTGATAAAGTTACCGTAGTTGGTTGCATTCATTGCCAGCAGCACCACATCGAAATCAAGCTTTTCAATCAACTCTGCGGATCTTTCGGCACTGTCCATTGAAGAAAAACCGATGTTTTTTGTCATTCCTGACGCTTTAAGGGATACCATGGTCTTATACAGGCCTTTTTCTATTTCAGCAGTGTTATCTTCAGGCAATATGGCGTGAATAAAAAGAATGTCAACATGGTCGGTTTTCATTCGCTTTAGGCTTGCTTCAAGTTCAGCTTTTGCTTTTTCAGGATCCCTTGATTCTAATTTTGTGGAAAGAATAATTTTATTTCGGTATTTGGTTAATATTTGTCCATACCTGTCTTCACTGTCGGGTGATTTAGGTCCTCCCTCATTGAAGGAGGCTGCTGTATAAGTCGAAGCAGTATCAAACAGGTTTAGACCTCCTTCAACTGCAGCTTCCAGAACTTTTTCCCATTCGCCGTTCTGGTTTCTCAAGAACTGTGATCCACCCCCAAATGATAGAAGCGATACCTCCAAGCCGGTTTTTCCAAGTTTTCTGCGCATTATTCCTGTGCTGGCAGCTTTTAAGTCAGTGCCAGATGCTGATGACGGAATCAAACCATATGCAGATACACCTGCAAGTGCTCCGGCAGTGTTTTGTATGAACCTTCTTCGTGTCATACCAGATCTGTTCTTTTTCATATTTTCAGGTTTATTAAGTTATCTATACAGTATTACAACAGGATTATTCTTCTATAAAACAATCCATACCCAAAAAAGGTTAATTCAAAATCAGGGAATCGTAATAAATTCCTTCTTCCCAAGTTTTGCAAGCAAATCCTGTGACCATTTGTATGCTGGTGGTATTTGACCTGCAAACTGAATAATTGTCGGTGATAATAATGCCGGAATTTGATAGACATCAGTGATTCTGAGACAATTGAGCATCTCTGTTGCCGCTCCTTTTCCAAAAGTATCACTGGCCAGATCCTGTGTTTCGGGAGGATTTTTAAGAATAAGTGATTCACAATTGCCATCCATTAAAGCTGAATACAATGCGACAACAGACATATCATCCCTTGCAGCAATACTTATTTTTGCAGGATCCACTCCCGGGAGTGTCCGGCAAAATTCCATGCAGCGCATCAGATCATATACCTGCATTGAGGCAACAGTTCTGCCGGTCCAGGCTGAAGCTCTCCGGACATGCCACTGCAAGCCCGGTGCCCATCCTGCCTCCCCGACACCCCGTGTTTCGAAATATGCTATATTCTCTCCCTTCCCAATTTCAGAAGCATATGCCTCTGCTGCCCAACGCTCATCATCATTATTCCTCAGCACTATAATCAGAGGATTCATGCTGTCTGGCCTTTGTGACCAGTTAATATCCACCTTCAGACGCCAGCCGGTCTCAGATACAAAGCTAAATATCTCTTCACCAAACCTCGCTCCGTCGAGTGTCCTGAACTCCAGTTCTTTGCTGAAGCGAGGTGCCTTTTCAGGAAAAGCGCCAAATGTTTTGATCTTCAGGAACTCTTTTACTGAATCCCTGAAAGAGAACAGCTCTGTTTCATTCGAAATCACAGGCGCTGCCGGCAACCTGATAAATGAATCCTGTATTGAAGCAGTTCTGTCATCAGCAGGTGGACCACTATTATATACTTTAAGGTCATCGGCTGATAGCAAACTCTGGTCTGAGGTATCAATATCTCCAGCCTCATCAGGAGATATATCTTTTCCCATAAGATGCTTTATAAAAAATGAAAATATTGCTTCTCTGGAGATCTTATGGTATGAATGTCCGCCGGGTGTTTCAACCAGGCCAATATTTTCCGGTGCGTCATAAAGTTTATATATTTTGCTTATATGGCTATGAAGTTCACGTACCGACTCGATTGTGTTCAATCCGTCCCGGTCAGCCTCACATATAAGGAGAGGTCTTGGGGCTATCAATGCACCAATATCCATGAAATCCTGACTGTAAGTGTTGATGGGCATCATGCAATCGCAATGTCCGTCTATTGTCCTGGATGTAATCTGGGCTTTTAAAGTGCTGGCTCCGCATACCGGAGCGACTGCTTTTATCCGGGGATCTATAGCTGCAATATACCAGCTCTGTGAACCTCCGCCAGAGATCCCTGTGACGCCAAGATTCTCAGGATCAACTTCGGATCGGGCTGTTAAAAGATCCAATCCCCTAATTGCATTCCAGAGCTCAACTCCCGCCGGGTTATAACCCCGGCTGTACCAATTGAACCATCCTTCTGAATAAGGCCCCCAGTGATGACCCTGTACTTCTCCGAATTGTATAGTTTCAATGATGAGACAAACAAACCCCAGCCGGGCAAATTTCCCGGGATGGGCCTGATAATGTACCTTTTGCGTGGGAGAATGACCGCAAACATATAAAATTGCAGGCACTGGCTCTTTTATGCCATCAGGTATATAGAGGTTTGCCCTTACATATAGACCTGGAACAGATTCATAGTAAAGTTTTTCAATATGATAACCCTTCTCCTGTATTGTGCCTGTAATTTTCACATTCAGAGGAGATCTGTTTCCTTTAAGTGGCATATCTGCCAGGCTAAGCATGTCAACCAGTTCATTGTACCTGGTGTATCTTATATCCTGCCACTCCTTGAGCGAATGGATTCCGGAAAGTGAACTATCCGATATAATTGCTGCTTTTTGGATCAGGTAGCTGCGGATATTGTTGGATTCAAATGTACATTGTTTTCCACCGGAACAGCCTGACATAATCAAGATGAAAATGACAATGCCGGAAAGAATGATGTATTTTTTCATATCCCTGTAATGTTTGTATTATTGCTCTAATATAGGATTTATCTCTGTTCGCTCTTTAAAATTGATCAGTACCTCTGATATGAAGATAATATATCCTTTCTTTATTCCGGGAATAATTATTTAATCTTTTGTTAATTTTGATTTTGTTTTGCGTTTTAAACTGAAAATTGCATTTATTAGACGATCCTAAGGATTGAAAAGGGAAACTGAAAGAAAACCTGTATTATTTTTAATATTATTGTGATATGATTAACAGATTGTTCGTTGCTGTTGCTTTCCTGAACCTTCAGATAATACTCAGCTTTGCATCAGGCATTGATGGAAAGACTCTTTTGTTTAATGAAGGAATATCAGTAATTCCTTATCCTCAATCAGTTGTATTACAGGGGAATGATTATATCTTCCGGAAGCTTGTAGATATCAATGTTGAGAAAGGATTATATGATGCTGATCTTTTTGCTGCAAATGAATTAGGTCTGCTTCTTAAATCCAAATTTGGGCTGGATTGCAGAATTATATCAGGCGGGAGCAAGCAGGGTGTCTTCTTCACTCATATTGATTCTGCATCAATAGGGGGTGACGAGGGTTACCGGATAGAAACCTCCGGTGGAAGGATTATTATTAGTGCATCAAGTCCTGCCGGTTTTTATTATGGTGTTCAAACTCTTGTGCAACTTGTCCAGAGAGATAACAGGAGGATATTCGTCAAAGGCATGATCATAATCGACTGGCCTGATATACCCCTCCGGGCAGTTCATTATGATACCAAACATTTCCAGGAGAAAAATGAATATGTATTTAATTTTATCCGCACCCTTTCGCGATATAAAATTAATATGCTTATATGGGAGTGGGAAGATAAATTCGCCTACCGAAGTCATCCTGAAATAGGTGCACCCGGAGCTTTCACAATGGAAGAGATGCAGGAGTTCACCCGATACGCACGGAAATTCCATATTCAGATAGTTCCGCTGGTTCAGGGACTTGGTCATGTCAGTTTCATTCTGAAGCATCCGGAAAATATGCATCTCAGGGAACTTAAATCCGATAACTGGGGGTTCTGTCCTCTCAGGGAAGGTACTTATGAACTGATGTCTGATCTTGTTAAAGAAGCAATCGAGGCCACTCCGGGATCGGAATACTTCCATATTGGCTGCGATGAAACTTATGTATTAGGTAAAGGTATAGAATGCGGTTGCAGGGATAAAGCTGAAAAAGAGGGGAAATATACCCTGATGGAAACTTATATTAACAGGGTAGCAGGACAAGTTATAAAGTCGGGCCGTACTCCAATGGCATGGGATGGAGGATATAACCCTGATGAAAATATAAAACCTGTCAAAGGGCTTTTCACCCCGGGAGGATTCGATGAGCGGCTAGATTCAGCTTCGCGGGCGGAAGGATATCCCTTATATGTCTACGATCCAAACCCCGGGATAGAACACCTTTTTCTTCCATATTTTTACAGGGAAAATGAAAAAGGTCCGGTCAAACCACATCTCGAAGATTCATACGCTGTCCTGACTGAAGCCGCAAAGTCAGGCAGGTATTCCGGAATGATCTCAACTTCGTGGAACTGTTCTGGAGTTCATAATCAGATCTGGATGCTCCGCTACATAACTGCTGCACAATATTCCTGGAATGGAAAGGAACCGTGTCTTGAAGAATTTGTAAACAGCTTTTTTTTAAGTTATTACGGGACTGACAGTAAAGATATAAAGGAGCTTTTTTTGCTTTTAAACAAGGCAAGCTATTACTATATGAACACTTTTGAGCGGAAGGTATGGCACTGGGGAGAGGTTGGAAAAACACATCTTCCTGATCTTCCCCGCGATGATATGGAATACGATCCTTTCTGGAATACTGAATATGCCGATATGATAAAAAGTTCAAAGGAGGTTATGCCTTCAATGGAGCGTGTTCTTGAAATCTGCAGGGAAAACATTGTGAGGGGTGCAAAAAACCAATATGATTTTGAACTGTTCGTAGGCCTTGCAAAACTTTTTATCCAAACTGCAAATACGTACCTCACTTTATCGGATCTTGAGAAGTCAGTTCAACGGGCCGCAGGATTGCATTATACAGACAACCACGCTGTTTATGAGGAAATGAATCGTGCTGTCAGCATGATAGATCGAAATCTGGCTGAGCGTGATTCAGTATTTGCCGGATTAAAAGAAACATGGGAAAAGAGTCAGTTTCCCAAAGGAATGTCAACGCCGGAAAAGAGATATGTCCATGCCAGGGACCAGCAGCGGAATTTTGCAAACAGAAGAGCAGATCTTTCCTTTATGATCTGCGATGAACAGGCCCTTGGTCTCGAAGAGTACAGGGCTAAACTTATTGAATATATGGGTATGTATAAATCAACGTACCTGTCTCACTGACAGAAGTTCCTGATAAATAAGTTATCGGTTATCTCTTGCGGATTCCAAGACCGGGAATCTCCTCAGGGATAGTATAATATGGCGCTGAATAGACAGGACCACCGGTGAATGGTTCATTTTTCGGATCAATATGCGGATCAAGATCAACATAACTGAATCCGCCCAGCCCTGCAGCCATATGTACCGAACAGCCCAGTCCGAGACTGGATTCAAGCATGCATCCGATCATAAGTTTTATATTGGCACTGCGGGCTATGGCCGCAATATCGAGTGCCTCAATAATACCCGATTTCATGATCTTAATGTTTATTACGTCGGCACATCTGGTCCTCACGATATTTATGGCATCAGCACTGGTAAAAACTGACTCATCGGCAGCAATAGGTACTGAGGTGTGGTCTTTAACAAATTTCATCCCTGCCAGATCTGTTTTGATTACAGGTTGTTCAAAAAGAACCGGTCTGATATTGTTTTTCTCTAGCTCTTCCAGGAAGTGAACAGCGTCGCATGCTGAATATCCCTGGTTGGCATCAAGTGTGATACCACAATCAGGAGCTCCCTCTTTTATTGCCAGTATTCTGTCAATATCCTCAGTCAGGTTTTTTCCTACTTTGGTTTTTAATATCCGGTATCCTTCCATGGCATATTTTGCTGCATTGATTTTTGCAATTTCAGGAGGCACAATATCAATTGTATAATCAGTCTCAATTTTGTTTGTTGTTCCGCCCAGAAATTTATAAAAAGGGATATTCAAAGATTTGGTAAAAGCATCAATTAAAGCCATTTCGATGGCACATCGTGCAGTGACCTGTGCCCAGAATACACTTTTGAGTTTTTTTGAAATTGCAGTGTAATCAGCAATGTCATTCCCGATCAGAAAATCCCTGCAGCTATTCAGGGTTGCCAGAACGGTTGACTGGCTTTCTCCATTGATGGGTTCAAGCGGTGCAGCTTCACCATACCCTTCAATCCCATTATCAAATGCCACGGTTACACAGACATTTTCGATGCTGTATTTAGTGCCGGTTGTAATTTTGAATGATTCCTCCAATGGGATGTTAACCGGTTCAACGAATACCTTTTTAATTTTAGTCCGTTCCATATTTATCTTTCCATTTTGTTAAGTTTTCAAGAAGTTCTTCTATCTGTGCCCCGGTATGGGTTATCGAAACTGCAATTCTTAAAATATACTTTTTCTGCTTAACCGGATAATTAATGAAGGGAACAATAATTCCATTGCTTTCCATAAATAGAGAGAGAGTCTTTGGACCTGTCAGGTTCAGATAACATCAGAGGTATAATCGGAGTATTATCAGGTTTCGTATGGAAACCAAGCTCATAGATCCTCTGACGCAGTTCTCCTGCCGTTTCAAGCAATTTAATACGCATTTCAGGATTCTCCATGATAAGTCTTAGTGCGGCTGACCCGGCTGCAACAACTGGAGGGGGGAGAGCTGTAGAAGCCTGGTAAATTGTTGATTTCCCCCTTATCAGATCTGTAAGCTCCACGCTTCCCCCAATAAACCCGCCATAACCGCCCAACGCCTTGCTCATTGTCTCGGTCTGGTAAATGTTTTCATAATCAGTGAGATTAAAATGGTCAGGCGTTCCCTTGCCGTTCTTGCCAAGTATAGCGGTTGAATGAGCATCATCTGCTATCAGAATGCCATTATACTCTTCCACCAGCTGAAAGATCTTATCCAATGGAGCAATTTCTCCCGTAAGTGCAAAAATACCGTCAGTTATTACAAGTGGATTTGGTTCATGGTGCTGATGAAGCAAGGTCTCAAGGTGACCCGCATCGCAATGATCATAATACTTAACATTTAGAATATCTTTTGGAATACTTTCTTTTATACTCGGGTGTGCCATCTCGTCTATGTAAACAGCCGAGTATCGCTCTTTCAATACTTCGAGTAAAATTTTGTTTCCCATGTACCCTGATGCAAATACAACGGCATCTTCAGTGCCTTTAAAGGCAGCTAGCTTTTTCTCAAGCTCAAGGTGCAGATCTGCAGTACCAGTTGTTCGTCTTGATGCTGAAAAATTGACTCCATACTTCTCAATAGCACTTATGGCTGCTGCCTTAACTTCCGGATGATTTGCCATGCCAAGATAATTATTGCCCGCGAAGTAAGAATATTTTCTCCCTTCGCTCATCACATAGTTCCCGACTCCGCTGCTCAGAATATTCATTGGATTGGCGTTCAAGAGTTTTAAAGATACAAAAAAGAATTTATACCATTGATTTCAAACAGATACTGAGTCTCCTGGTCAGGATACTTTGAACAGCCTATGCCACCTGCTCCATTCAGACCCCAGATACTTACCCGTTTAGTAATGTTTCTGATTTTGTGAATCATTATCTTTATTACTATATTTGTAATAAATAATGATAAAAATAACTAATTATAATAATAAATACGATAATAAGCTTTCAAAAGATTATTAAATGTAGTTTAAAACAAAATAATGTCATATCATATGAGAAAATATGTTTTAATGTTGACTTTGTCGGTTTTACTCGCAGCTTCAACCTGCGCATTATACAGCCAGGCTCCGGGAAAGGGGAAAGTTGCGGTGATCCAGGCAACGGCCCTGCCAAATCAGGATCTCTTTATGGTTGAGTATGATCCTTTAAAAGTGCGTTCAGGGGTGTCGGCTCCATCTTGATAAACTCCTGGGGCTGTTCGAAAAGGCTGGAGAAATGGGCGCCGACCTGGTGTGCGGACCCGAAGATATGCAGAATATAGGTTCCTATGGCCTGTATGTCGATGTGAAAGACAAAGAGACAGGCAAAATTTTATTTAATTCACTTGCAGTTAAGGTTCCTGGTGAACTTACTGACAGGATATCCGCAATCGCACGCAAATACAGTATGTATATAATTGCTCCGATATATGAAGAGGAGGGGGGAAAGATCTTCAACAGCGCAGTGGTATTCGATCGTGAGGGCAAAATTATGGGAAAGCATCATAAGACTCTTCTTCCCATTATGGAAACCTGGCTTGTCTCAACCGGAGATAAGTATGAGGTTTTTCAGACCGATTTTTGTAATGTTGCTGTTGCCACCTGCTGGGAAATTTCATATCCTGAAATATCAACAATATATGCCCTGAAAGGAGCTGATATTATTTTCAATCCGACAATGGCACCGGATAATAAACCTGGAAAAAGTCTTGAGACGGCTCCCATGTTTATTACACGTGCCAGGGATAACTCAGTCTATATTGCACCTGTAGTATTGGGTAACAGATGGCAACGGGATAATCGATTTTGAAGGAAACGTTGTAGCTGAATCTATCGGGAAGGAAAATTGTGTTGTCATGGCTGAAATTAATTTTGCAAAGGAACGCACAAATGACAGCAAATGGTGGGAGACAATCAATGGTACAGATAATATCAAGGCAATGATGCTAAAATCACGCCGGCCGGATATTTTCAATATGCTATGCGATCCAAATCCTCCTGAACTTGAAAAATATAAGGATATTCATCTGACAACTGGAGACCGTGACCGTCAGTTGAAAGCCGTCAGAGAGGTTGATTACGGGCCGAATGCCGGGGGTAAGAAGTAAGGGGAATGGCTCAGCACGGTTCCCCTCCCTGGAGGGGCAAGGAGTGAGTTTACGGCAGGCATATGCAAAAGGTACTACTTAACTCACGGATTACCCGGAGTGACACGGAGCAAAACACGGAGTTATGATCAGGGTTCCCCTCCCTGGAGGGGTTAGGGGTGGGTTTAGTAGGTAGTAGGCAGAAGGCAGAAGGCAGAAGGCAGTAGGTGAGGTATGGTTAACAATTTGATTCCCCCTTTGAAGGGGGCTAGGGGGATGTTTAAGTTCAGGGTGCAGGGTACAAGAAGTGAGATGTGAGTGATGAGATGTGAGTTAGATACAATAAAATACAATAATAATGACTAAAAAACTAATTAACAGGAAATTAAGCATCTTTTTGATCATTGCAGTTCCAATTTTATCTGGGGGATTCTATAATTCGTTTGCAAGCGAATTGTCAGAAATGGGATTGAATGTGATCCCCTATCCAAGGCAGGTAAAAGCAAGCGGACCTGATTTTGTTTTTAATTCCGGACTTACAATTGTACTGGATAAAGACCATTCAGCATCAGACCGGTTTGCAGCAGATGAATTGATCCGTGATCTGCAAAGTGAATACAATGTAACTGCTATAATAGGTGCGAAGGGGACATCGCCAGCAATAGTACTTACCCGTCGCAAAGCTTCAAAATCATTGAAAGACCAGGGATACCAGATCACAACAGGTGAAAATGAACTGGTTATCAGGGCGAATGGAGAAGCAGGATTGTTCTATGGAACGCAGACTTTACTCCGGCTTATCATTAAGAATATGAATAGTTATAAAGTTCCGGGATTACTGATTACAGACTGGCCTGATATCACAAAACGTGCAATACATTATGATACAAAGCATCACCAGGATAAGGCTTCCTATGTAAAAGCATTTATCAAAGACCTTTCAAGATATAAAGTCAATATGCTTGTATGGGAATGGGAAGATAAGTTTGCCTATCCCAGCCATCCCGAAATAGGGGCACCGGGCGCTTTCACAATGAAGGAGATGCAGGAATTTACAAGGTATGCAAAACAATACCATATTCAGATAGTGCCTCTTGGTACAGGGACTCGGACATGTAAGCTTTATTCTTAAATGGCCTCAATACAGGCATTTACGGGAAATTGAATCATCAAACTGGGAGTTCTGTCCTCTTAAAGACGGAAGCTATGATCTGCTTTTTGATCTCTGGAAGGATGCTTTGGAAGCAACACCCGGATCTGAATATATTCATATTGGATCAGATGAAACATATGAACTGGCTGCCTGCGAAAAATGTAAAGCCAAAGCTGATGAAATCGGGAAAAGTGGTGTTTACCAGTTATTTATAAACAGGGCAGCTGATTTTCTCAGGCCCAAAGGAAGGAAAGTGATGGCATGGGAAACCCCAATGGGTTGGAAGATTGGTGATTCTCCTGCAAAAGGAATTGAACCGGTTAAAGGGCTGGTTTTTACTGAAAGCTATGATTATGAAACTCCTGATCTGACCTACGCGAACCAGGCAAAGGCTCTTGGCTTCGAGGTATTTGCCTATGATCCCAACCCGGGTGTTGTGCCCATGATGGTACCGTACACTTTTGAGAAAGGTGAGGCAGGTGAGATGAGACCCGGCAGCCTTGAAAAATCTTACCGGTTTTTGTCTCCTGCAGCCGGATCCGGATCTTTCGAAGGTATGATCTGCACCTCATGGGACGATGATGGCCTTCACAATCAGATGTGGATGCTGCATTTCGTAAATGCCGCAGCATGGTCATGGAATGGCAGTGCACCTCAGCTTGATGAATTCAAAAAATCATTTTTTATAAATTATTATGGCAAAACCGCTGAAGGAATGGATGAACTTTTCACACTCCTGAATGAAGGCGTATACTATTATGCCGGAACAATGGAACGTAATGTCTGGCATTACGGAGAGATCGGACAAACGCATCTTCCTGACCTTCCCAGAGGTGATGCCATTGAGTATGACCCCTTTTGGAATACTCAGTATAAGGAAAAAGTCGGCCAGTCGATGGATATACTGACAAAGATGGACAAGGCTCTGCAGATTATTGAAAAAAATAAAAAAGCAGGGGTAAAGCATGATTATGATTTTGAGATCTTCCGGACAACAGCGGAATTGATAAAACATACATGTAATACTTATATAGATCTTTCAAATCTCGAATATGCAATTAAGGAGGCACATGTTAACCGGTTTGAAGATTGTAATGCATCCGTGAACAGTCTTGTGAAGGCACAGAATATTGTCGGGACCAGCCTTAAAAGAAGAGAATCTGTTTATGCAGATCTGGTGAAGGTTTATGAAGAAACTAGATTTCCCAAAGGATTATCGACTCCTGATAAAAAGTTCTTCTGGCAGCAGGACCGGGCCCGTCATTTTGGCTACCGCCGGCCGGATATGTCTTTCCTTATTTATGACGAACAATTACTTGATATGGAAGGATATCTCGAGAGATTAAAAAATTATACCGAGAATTTTAAAAGCATTTGTGCAAATTAGTGTTATACTTTTAAACTTCCTTATTTATTTCAAATCCCTTTCTATATGTGAGCTCTCCTAAGGCAGCAGCGTTAGGGTCATTCATAATAGCTTCATATTCAGGAGAGAAAAGTAATTGTTTGCTGCCAGCGCGGTACGAAAGATTTGCGAGATGGATCAGAACAGAGCTATTATGCCCTTCGACGATATTGCCATTTGGCTGTTTCCTTGTACGGATGCAATCAATATAATTTAAGAGATGTGCTTTTAGCGGAAATATTCCCTTATCCTGGGCGACAATCTTCTCATCCTTGTCAAAGACCTGCCAGCCGCCACCCATACGTCCTACATACATCATTCTTTTTGTTCCCAGGATGTCAATCCTTGTTGCATTCTGCATCCATTTCGGGTATATATCCCCAAACCTGACATCGGCACCTTCTTTTTGCATATATGGTGTACTTTCACCAGTCTCAAGGGTGAGGACAAAATTTCCATAATCGAAAGTAGACATCTGGTAATCAGGGTATATCCCGCTTGTCATTGAAGAAGTACCTTCCTCCGGCACAATAAACTGATTTTGGAAAGTCAGGATTGCCAAGAATCAGTCGGGCCATATCAAGCTGGTGAATAGACCCTCCGGAAGTAACAGGTCCTCCGGAATAGTCCCAGTAATAGATCCATGATTTGTTACGTGAAATGCTGTAGGGGACTTTTGGTGCAGGGCCAAGCCACATGTCCCAGTCAATTGTGTCAGGCGCATCAGTGTTCTCTTTTTCATTGAAAGGAACCGGGCCATCCAGCATTTCCCGTACATGGACTGAAACAATATCGCCAAGTTCTCCGCTTTTAATATAATCTCTGGCAGTAAGGGCATAATCGGCACTCCTGTTCTGAGTTCCGCACTGAATTATACGCTCATACTTCATCGCTGCCTTTATCATTTGCTGTCCTTCAAAGATGGAGTGGGAGACAGTCTTTTCAACATAGACATCCTTTCCGGCCTGGCATGCCCATATTGCGGCGAGTGCGTGCCAATGCTCCGGTGTTTCTATGAAGACTCCGTCAACTTCTTTATCATCGTAAACTTTCCTCATATCCCTTACAGCAATTGGTTTGAATCCCTGTAGCTTCTCAAGTTCTGAGATGGCATTTCCTCCGCGGGTATCATCCACATCGCAGACATATTTTATCCTGATATTTTCACCTGCTTTTGCTGCCTCGAGGATCAGGTTTGTCCCCCAGGAACCTGCACCGATCAGAGCCAGGATCACTTTGTCGCTGGATGGCTTGCCTTTGACATCCTGAAATGTGGTCTTTATTGTTTTCCTGTAGTCAGGCACTACCATTGGAGCTGCTGTTCCTGATCCGGCTGAATTGGTATTGCTGGTTAATGAATTACATGCGGTTGCAACTGATATACCTGCCGCTCCGGTTGATGCAAGTTTAAAAAATGTTCTTCTTTTCATATTCTTCTCGTATAATTTTTATCAGACATCTTTTGTAATTTCAAATCCGCTTCGGTTATTAGGTTTAGCCAATTCCCTTGCATTGCTGTCATTTAAAATAGTTTCGGTTTCAGGTGAAAAAATCAGCTGTTTACACCCTGAACGATAGGACAGGTTTGCCAGGTGAATGAGTGTTGCACTATTATGGCCTTCCACTATATTTCCATTGGGTTGAATCCTCGATCGCATACAGTCGAAGAAATTCTTCAGGTGAGCTTTGAGAGGGAAAATGCCTTTATCGCTGGCAACAAGCTTTTCATCTTTGTCATACACCTGCCATCCGCCACCCATAACACCCAGATACATCATTCTATCTGTGCCGTAGATCTCAATTTTTGTTGCATTCTGCTGCCATCTGGGAAATTCCTTTCCAAATCGTATCTCCTCGCTTGTTTTTGCCAGATAGCGGGTGAATTCACCTCCCTGCAATGTCATCACAAAATTGCCAAAATCAAGAGTAGCTATCTGATAATCCGGAATATCTCTCCTGTCGTTGTAAATATACCTTCCTCCCGTACAATATACGGATTTTGGAAAGCCGGGATCATCCAATGCCAGGCGAAGCAAATCTGCCTGGTGAATTACACCCTGCCCAAATGCATATCCTCCGGCGTAATCCCAGTAATATTGCCATGATTTATTCCGGGTTATATTATAGGGAACCTTAGGAGCAGGTCCGAGCCAGAGATCCCAGTCTATCGTATCAGGGGCTGCTGTGTCTTCTTTTTCGTTAAAGGGGACCGGCCCGTTGGTAAGTTCAATAGCAGATACAGTAACAATCTGACCGAGTCCGCCGTTTTTAATGTAATCTCTGGCAGTAATGGCATAGTCAGCGCTTCTGTTCAATGTGCCGCACTGAACGATACGTTCATATTTCATGGCAGCCTCAATCATTTTCTGCCCTTCATATATGGAATGAGAGATACACTTCTCCACATAGACATCTTTCCCTGACTGGCATGCCCATACTGTTGCAAGAGCGTGCCAGTGCTGGGGTGTTGCAATAATTACCCCGTCTACATCCTTGTCATCAAAGACCTTTCTCATATCCCTTACAGACAACGGTTTAAAACCCTGAATTTTCCCAAGCTCCTCAATCGCACGTCCCCCCCGGGTGTCATCCACGTCGCATACATATTTGACCCTTATATTTTCATTAAGTCCGGCTGCCTCAATAATTATATGAGTTCCCCAGCCACCTGCACCTATCAGGGCGAGTACAAGTGTATCACTGGCAGATTTCCCTTTCCCGGGTGCGAAAACCGGATTTCATAAAATTACGATATGAAGGGATCTCTTCACCGATAGGATTTACTGGAATACTACTATCCGGAATACCGGAGTTTCTTCGATTACAGGATGTATTAAGTGTCAGCCCTGCAGCACCATATGATAACGTTTGAAAAAATTTCCTTCGTTTCATGTTTAGGGATCTGTCAGAATTTGAGTTCTACTCTGTGCTCTCCGATGCCCTGCGGGATCAGTACCTTGCCATTTGATACTTTTGCAGCCTTGTTATCCACAGTAACAGAAGGGACCTTGCCCGGATCTTTTTCCAGCCAGTCAGCAAATTCCAGATTCCAGTTTGAATCATGAGTCTCAAAGTATTTGCAGTAGTGCTGATCATACCCGATAGTAATGCTCAGCTTCTTCGTTTTATTATCCCAGTTTCCTGAATTGTCTGAATGCAGATATCCGATATATTCGTTGATACTTATAAAACGACCCTTTGGATACCTGTCAAATACTTTAGCAAACTCTGCAGGCTCTCTTGAGATGCCGAAGTCATGAGCATCAGGCGGGGCGGCAATTATCAGCGGAGATTCATTGGTTCCAAAGAACTGCCATCCGGTAAAAGCCAAATCTTTCCCAAGATAGCCGTATTGCCAGCCATACCAGCCATATCCGGCCTGCCCTGCCAGCTTTCCGGTATTGCTGAAATATGAGATTGAGGTGCCCAATCCGCCGGGACAAAACTGAAGCGGAGTAACACCAAATTGTTCTTTCAACCACGTCTTTGGCAGTCTTCATACGCCAAAGTTGTTCTGCGGGGGGAATTTCCTGTTTTCGTCTGACATCTCCGAATTCCCGGTACCAGCCAACTTCCGATTTTTCCCTATCAATAGATGCTCCATACCAACCAGGATCTGAAACCAGGTCGGGCTGCATATGGGTGAGTCCGTGACACAAAACCTCAAAAACGCCAAGCTTTACTCCTTTGTCGTAACCTTTTTTGCTGGAGATGTAATCCTGTTTTGTTCCAAACTTGTCAGTATAGCTTTGATTCCAGGCAGGCTCCAATCTCTTCTTGCCTTCATTTACAAAAGCTGGCACGAAATTTATGTTAAGCACAGCTTTCTGTTTCAATAATGGGTTGATCAGGTACTTCTCAATTATTTCTTCAGATAATACCGGATAATGCCAATGCTCCAGCCAGGTGTTTGACGCACCGCCGGGATCGTCCATAATCATTATGATATCATTATCCCAGGTTTTGTAAATGTTGTAGCCAATTGTCCAGGTTATGGCCCTTCGCAGCAAGGTTCTCATATCCTGAAAATAGAAAAGATAATTGTGGTCATTTCCAATCCAAACCATATGGCTGCCTGAAGGATTTTCTTTTATTGTGACCTGTGGATAGGAGCCCTGTTCAACTATCGCGGTTGTGCCATCCAGTAACTCCACCTGTTGTCGCTGCATGTGAGCAATAGTTCCGCTGTCAATCTGAAATGGTGAAGAGAGGCCCCTGGTGATGAAGTGATCATCCTTTGATATAAGTTGTGAGTTGCTCTCCCAGCTGCCAATATATTTGATCCCCAGAACAGACTGGATCTCAGTCTGGGAGATCCGGTCGGAAATGGCAATCAAACCAACGCCAGATTCCTTTACAATTTCTGATACTATCGAATAATCCTGATCTAATATCTTGTCAGACTGATTGACATCCCAGATAATAGTGCCGTATTTCGGCCTATTGTACATATCAAGAAACATATAACGGTCAAGTATCTGCTGATCCAGACGAACGATGTCAAAGGGAATCGCCCACGATTTTAATAATACAGCAAGATGGTGAAAGTCATTATTGCCCTGCACATCAGGAGTTGCATCATACCCTGAGTACTCACCCGTTGGTTTGGACATATCAACCATATAACCTGGCAGGATCTTCCCATTGATCGCCAATAATTAACAGGACTCTGAATGGTTTTACCTTACCCGACGTTGTTCTGCCCTCAAGTGCACTGACATGATGCAAATGCAAGAACCATAATAATGCCAGAACCTTACCGGTATAGCTGTATTTTTTCTCTGTAGATTCTCATTCTGGTCTAATAAATGATTAAAAATTCTTAGCGGAGTTAAACAAATTAAAGATGAACATTTTCTTTCTCAAAATTATGAAAGTAGTCAAAATAATCTATCTGAAATTTCATTAAATTTCATATTATTGTAATTGACTTTCTTTTAGTTATTTAAATTTACCTCAGAATAAGCAAATGGTAAGAACCAGGCTGGATTTCATAAAAGTTGCAGGTTTGACAGTTGCAGGTTTACTTTCAGATTTTGATTTGAAAGGAGCTCTGATCAGATTTCAGACGGGACTTCCTGACTTACTGGTTAAAAGTAACGGTCAGCTTATTAATTCCATCTCAGAATGGAATGATATGAGAATGGAAATTATCAAGAGGTGGAAGAATTACCTCGGGACAATTGAGACAAATCCCAATCGGCCGGCAATAAGAGTTTTGCAGGAGGATACAGAAGATGGTATCATCAGGCAGTACGTTGAGTATGAAAGTGAACCTGGCGTGATGGTGAATGCATATGTTTTAAAACCTCAGGGTATTAAAAACCCGATGCCTGCTGTTGTCGCCCTGCATTCCACAAGTGATAATAAAATGCTTTATATATCTGGGGCACAAAAAGGCGAGATCACTCCCCTTGGATTCAACCTCGCCAGACTTGGGTTTATAGTGATATGCCCCCAGTGTTTCCTCTGGTATGACAGAGGTGACAGGAGCTACGAACAGCAGGTTGAACGGTTTCATTCAAAGCATCCAGCGTGCAAAGGAATGTCAAAGATGTTATTCGATGCGCAACGGGCTGTAGATGTGTTGGTTAGTCTTTCAGATGTTGACAGCAGCAGGATAGGTGCCATTGGACATTCACTTGGAGGTAAAGAGGCATTTTATCTTGGTGCCTTCGATGAGCGTGTAAAAGTGATCGTCAGCAATGAAGGTGGAATAGGGATAGACTTTTCAAACTGGGATGATCCATGGTATCTTGGCAAGGAGGTCCATGACTTTGATCATCAGCATCATGAGCTTCTTGCGTTATGCGCACCAAAACCCTTTCTCCTTATTGGCGGCGATTCATCGGATGGCATTAGAAGTACTCCCTATACAGATGCAGTAAAGCCAATTTACCGGTTATATCACAAGGAGGAAAATATTAAACTATTTAATCACGGACAGGGTCATAATATAACTCCTGAGGCAGAAAAACTATCTTATCAATGGATGATTGACCATCTGTAATATATCACAAAGAAATAAGTATGCCTTATTGAACCTGAAATTCAATAAAAAAATCAATATCAGCTATGAAAAAATATAGTCACTTAATAGTTATTTTAATCAGCACCCTGTTATTCGAAAGTTGCAGAGATATTAAAATGAACGCAACTGAAAATCAGAATTCCGGACAGGAAAAACAATGGAAAGTAATTGGTCCGGGTGGCGGTGGCGGGGTGTTAAAACCTACTGTCAGTCCTTTCAATGAGAATTTTGTAATGACCCATTGCGACATGACAGGTGTTTATATTACCCATGACGGAGGCTTGAACTGGAAGATGAAGAACCTTTGGAATGTTCCTGATGATTTCGAATTTGACCCTTCCGATTCAGCTACCCTTTATGTTGCAACAAGGGGATTTCTGCACAGCGAGGACCGTGGCTCCGGCATAACACTGCTCCTCCGATCAGAAGACAGCGGAGAGCGGTGGCGGATAATCTATCCTGAGGTATCAAAATCAGGCAAAGTCGAAAGGTTGCAAAGTACAGGATTGCTTCCTTCAGAGCTCATTGATGGCGCCATTGACGGTACCATACAGAAAATTAAAGTAAGTCCGGAGAACAATAACCATATATATCTGGGAATTGCTCCGCTGATCGACTATATGGCACGAGATAGGCAGACAGATAAAGGGAGCAATGTCTCCCTGGTTTTCTCAATTGATCGTGGCGCATCATGGAAAACTGCAGTATCGGTACCTGGTAAAAGTGTCAGAGCTATCTTCCCTCATGGGAATATGGTGACACTGTTTACGGAAAGCGGCTGTTATGCGATTAATATAGAATCAGGCAAATATGAGCAGCTCCGGTTGCCGGTAAAGAGTGTTATTGAGGCAGAAGGTGGACGAAGCGGAAACGGCTACCTTATCTATATTGTTTCGGAGTTTAAAAATGACAGGGGAAAGATCCAGGGTGGAATTCATGCAACAAGGGATGACGGAAGAACATGGTCGCAGGTTAATACAGGATTAGCGAATCCCGGTGATAAAGATATGCAGCCCTATCTCAGGGGAGGATTTGCTGTATGTGAATCAAAGCCCGATGTAGCTTATCTTTCTGCAATTATCCCTGTTAAAAATTCAGAAGGGAACCTTGAAGCTGTTTACAGTATCTATAAAACAGTTGACGCAGGAGCAGAATGGGAGCCGGTTTTACTCTCTTCAACTCCGGGAGGTTATCTTACAAAAAACTTCAGCGGATCATGGATGGAGGAGAGCTTTGACCCGGGATGGGGCGGAAATCCAATCGACCTGGGTGTTGCTCCGGGGAACCCGGATATCTGCTATGCCGGAGATAACGGAAGGGGCTATAAAACAGCCGACGGAGGCAAAACATGGAGCCAGGTATACAGCCACAACAATCCAGATGGTTCATTTACAAGCAGCGGTCTCGATGTTACAACGTGCTATGGCGTTCATTTTGATCCGTTTAATAAAGATCATTTCTTCATTTGCTATACCGATATCGGTCTTTTTCATACTTTTAACGGGGGGAATAGCTGGCTTCATTCTTTGAAAGGTATTCCCAGGGATTGGCAGAATACGTGTTACCAGGTTGCCTTTGACCCGGATGTAAACGGAAAAGTCTGGTCAGTATGGGCAAATGCCCACGATCTTCCCAGAACCAAAATGTTCGGAGGCGATGGATTCAAAATGTATCAGGGAGGTGTTGCATTATCTGCCGACAGCGGACGCACCTGGAAGCCGGTTATTAAAGGTATCCCTGAGAATTCAATCTGCACTGGTATTCTAATAGACCCTGCCTCGCCGGCAGGATCAAGAATTATTTATGTCAGCATATTTGACAGGGGAATATATAAATCGGATGACGGTGGGGAAAACTGGAAAGAGGTTAACAAGGGACTTGGCGAAAATCTGTTCGCCTGGCAGTTAAGGCTCGATTCACGGGGACGATTATTTGCCTTGTTTGCAAGAGGAGAGAGGAAGGGTGATACAGTAGACGGTGGAGTTTACTATAGTGATGACGGTGCATCAACATGGAATAAAATCATTCTGCCGGAAAAAGTCAACGGTCCTCATGATCTTCTTCTGAATCCTGAAAACCCTGACATCATGTATCTCTGCTGCTGGCCCCGGACATCTGACGGAATTGACATCAACGGCGGCGTATTGAAGACAGTTGATGGCGGAAAAGAATGGAAACAGGTATTCGATGATAGGGTACGAGTCAATTCCGCCGGAATGGAACCTAAAAATCCCTCTGTGATATATATAAATACATTTCAGAATGCCGCTTACCGGAGTGAAGATTCAGGCGCCACCTGGAACAGGATTGAAGGGTACCGGTTCAAATGGGGACAAAGGGCTATGCCTGATGTCAATAATCCGGGCATGCTTTATCTGTCGACATATGGTGGAAGCGTTTTCTACGGACCTGCAAAGGGAATTCCGGGTGCATTTGAAGATATTGAGAATATGCCGGAAGGCTGGTGGTAAATGAGACGGAAATACTATTTTTTCCTCATCAGATTCAGTCCATAAGGCACCATCAGCAGAAACGGAATGATCCAGATGGCCAGGTATGAAAAATCCTCGAAACCGCTGTCTAAATAGTAGACATATTTTTTATCTCCGAAGATCTTTACAAGATAATCGGTAGTATAAGGGTCTTTGGCATCCGGGTAATAGAGAGATGCCAGATCACTGTAGGGCTCTCTGACAAGTTCCGGATCGGCAGAAATGGCAGCAGTGTCGCAGGGCACCACAACCCCGAAGTCGGGATCAAGGATATAAGCGGCTGTATCATTGAGTTCAGCCCTGACAACCACATGGTGCCCGCCTACGTCCAGTAATTCTGCTTTTATGCCATTGTCAAGAAGCACTCCCTTTACAATTGTTGAATGGGTCGAACATAAACCGGCCCCTCTCTCCAGGTTTTTCCTGTAATTGCTGAATTCATATCTTCCGTATTTCTCAGGTTTTATGTATGAGGCGGCATATAAGATCCAGTTTTCCCACACAGGTACCCTCAGATGATATTTTTCAGTTCCTTCTGCTTTCCAGTAATGAATGAAACCATCATTTACAACTTTATTAATCCTGACTGCAAAATCCAGGTTTGATTCATTATTTTTTCTTTTCAGCAATTCGAGTATCTCAGGATATTTGATTGTGATATCATTGAGCCTGTTCCTTATGTTCTTTTCTTCGGAATAAATCTCCGGATTTCTCATAGTTTTAAATAATCCGGAAATATTAATTCCAAGAAGAAGCAGACCTGCGAAAAATCCGAACTGAATGATCCTTTTCATTAATAATTGATTAATTGGTTATAAAAAGTGTGAATAAAAATACGGGGCGCGTCTCAATAGTCAATTTTAACCCCCAAACCCCCCAAGGGGGGCTTTATAAGTCATTGTTTTTTCAATCCCGATAGCTATCGGGAGGGATAGGGGTGGATTTAAGAAAACAGACCTGATCAGCTTTCTGATTTCATGTGGTTTTATTATTGTTTGATTTAGTTATAATATCTATTTGTATTGAATAATGATCTCTTTATTATTATCAAGTTCAATCTCCTTTTTAATCATTCCTGTCTTGATTATGTACGGTGAAAATACTTTTTTATTCTTTCCGTCAACTGAATATTCAGGCAATTCTGCAGTTATCTGTCCCAAGGAGTCAGTTTTTGCTTTGAATGAAATTTCATTTAGCTGGTTCACGATAGTGACTTCAGTATTCTTTATCGGCAGGTTTTTCAGATCCTTCAGATTAACATTCAGTGTCCAGGATACTGAATATGAATGATCCTGGTCAGTTGCATCAAGTGAAAAATTCTGACCCTCAATTTGATTTGACCTGAATTTGATATTTTTCGCCACACACTCATCACATCCGGCAGAGCCTACCCGGAATGTGCTGAATTTTGCCTTGTTCAGTGGAGTGATTGTGTTGTTGTACAGATCTGAATTGGAGGCTCCGCCATAAAAGGATGCAATCCATGCCGCAGGCACATTTGTAGTAATCCGGTTATGATAAAATTGTCCTCCGAAATATTTTGGTCCGCCGCAAATATACAAAGCGGCAGTTAATACCCGGGATGATGTATCTGTCTTATTAACAACGATATCATTTTCGTAAACATAATTTTCTCCTCCGCTTGCACTGTAATAAATTCCCCAGGCCATGGGGAGGTACTCTTTTGGTTCAGGCCACGGCCTGGCAGTAATAAAAATCTTATTATTGTGTATCCTGTTTCCGACAGAAGCCTTTGGAGAACCAGGCTCTGCATGGTAATCCCCGAGTCTGATGGCTGCAGTACTGTATTCTTCCCGGCCGTATTCGCATGTTGGTGCGGAGGTTTCAATTTTGAAAATGTTATTGAAAACCTCCGTATATCTTGATACATAAATCCCCGAGCCCTGCTTCGGCTCAAACCTGTTATTATAAATTTTTGAACTATCGCCTGTACCCATAATGCTGTAATGGTTTGTTACCCACTGGTCATTCACGAACAGGTTATCATGCACCAGTGAATACTTACCCTTTATGGATAGGCACCCCTGTCCTCCGAAGAATTCCGAATTTGATACTTCGGAAGGTTGAATACCCCTTATCAGGACTGAGCACAGATGAACATGCCTCTGTATAAGAAATGGCATATCTGAATCAAACCTGCAGTTACGGATACTGGTCCAGAGAATATCCGCTGAACCTGAACTTATTCCGCTGGTGACGATCTTCACATTCTCCAGTTTGATCTTAACATTCGGTGCAGAAGACTGGATTCCCCATGATTGAATTCCAGCCGTGCCACTTTCAATAATGCCATTTTTTATTGTAATGGAACCTGCACCACTGACCTGTGGCAAAAAAGACAAAGGTCTTCCATCGGAATAATCCTCCGTATAATCAAAAAATGCAGGCATTACGGGCGGATAGGATTCCATTATCAGATGGTCATAATCTGCAAGCGGTGTGGTCTTCTCAATAATGCTTATCCCTGCATCCATTGAAGGGCGTATATCAATTTCATCTACCAGGCAGTCTGTGTCGGCTTTAATCCTGATCCTGTATTTTCCGGAAGGCAAGCCGGTAAGATGTGCGTAAACAAATCCGCCCCCCAGCCGTGGTGATTTCTTTAGTGCAGGACAGCTCATCTTCGAGCCGTCTCCGTATTTGGTTATGCACTTTACATCATTGCCCTGTTCATCCTCAACATATACACTGACTTTCATTTCATCATCCGGATATTTTTTCATATCGTGCCAGTACCTGCCGGTAATGCCGCACATTGCAAAATAGGAGCGATTTGCCACAGGAAGGTGTAATATATCCGGAAACGATTTCATCTCCGGCACTCAGGCTCATAAGCTTTTTGCCCAGAAAAACATGCAGATCGGCTGTGTTTGCAACCTTTGCTCCGGGAGCTTTTGACAGATCCCAGCCATCTGCTCCCTCCTCAAATCCTGAATTGGGAATATGTTCATATTTTGCATCTGCAAATTTCACGGTGTATCCGTTCAGATCCAGTGTGATATCCTTGCCAAGAAAGAGAGTACTCCTTTCACTCGTTATATCATTTACCAATACATAAGTCGTACCGGCTTCCGAATAGCATCCTTCTTTATTGACAGGTACCTCGCCACTTATTGGTTTACGGTGCTCAACAGCCTGATATTGAGAATAACCTGCTGAAGTGAGAATCAGGAATATATTAAGGAAAAGAATTTTTTGCATGATAATGATTTTTAAAGTATCGATAAACGTTAAGAACAAAGACATTTTTACCTGTTCATTCCTTCAAATTAAGTTATCTGGGTTTTGATAATGCCATTTCTTTCATATTCTTATTTTATTTTAGCATATTTGCAAATATAACAAGGTTTTGTAAAATATTCATTTTAAATTGGTAAGTTTACCTAAGTTATTTTGATATGTCAACTCAATTTTGACGGCGTATTGTTAGTTGGCAGTTAGCAAAAAGCAGTTGGCAATACTGATTTTTTGCCAACTGGTAACTGCCAACTTAAAGTTCATGACATAATAAATTTAACCTGAATTTAGTAATGTAATGTCTGTTAAAAAAAATATTGTATTTATCCTCGTTTCATTGTTAATTATCTCAATGAATTTATCTCCGCTGCTCTGCCAGGTGGATAAATCACATTTCAGCAAGGTATTCGGGAGGGAAAAGCCTTACAGGATATTTCTTCCCTCAGATTATGCCACCTCCATGAAATATTATCCGGTAATATATTATTTTCATGGTAATACAGGCAGCCATGAACTTGATATACCTGGTGTTGATCAGCTCGTTAATGACAATGGAGTCATACTTGTTGCATGGAACGGCCGCTCGGTGGATTATGACCTCAGGCCTTATAATATCGGGAATCACTCCAACATCAAATATCAGGTGCAGTTTAAAGATTATTTTCCTGAACTGGTAAATCACATTGACAGCACATACCGTACCCTGAAGGATCGCTCAAACCGGGCTGTAATTGGCCATAGCATGGGAGGGATCATGTCATTTTTCATAGCAGGGAAATATCCCGATATGATTGGCACTGCCTTCAGTTCCAAAGGGTCGCCGGAATTTTTTATCGGGTATCCTTCCAATCATTCCCTTTATCATGTTCGTTATATGTTTAAAAACCTTTATGGAGTCAGGGTGAAATTTGCAACAAGCACGGAATGCGAACTTTTTTATCTGAACAACGAAGTTATCCAGGGGGCATTGCGTGAAACCGGACTTGACTTTTCATACAATGTTTATGAAGGCAATCATGATATTACAGCTGTGCAGTTTAAGGATGCATTTGATTTTGTTGTAACATCATTTAAGAATCCATTGCCTGATCCTGTACGCTGGCATCATGCTGATCTATATCCCGATTTTGATATATGGGGCTATGAAGTAAGAAGTAACCTTGATAAACGCGGATTTATTGATATGAAAGGAGTCACAAAAGGTGGCCTGGGGATAGCACAAAAGGCTTGGGAACCTGATGGTGTATAATACCGGGAGTTCAGATCAGCATTAAGACTCCGGAAATATACAAGCCAAAAACATCCTATACATTACTTGATTACAATGTTACAAAAGATGAGAAAAGCATTTCAACTGTTATCAGTGATGAGGCCGGGAAAATATCTTTTTCAGTAAATAGTGAAAATCACCAGATAGGCATTTACCTGAAAAACGATCCGCCTGAAATTACTTATCTGTCTCATAAAGTAAATGATAAGGGTATATTCCTTGATCATAAGAAAGAGTGCAGGCTGGGCATCCGGCTGCTCAACAGGGGTGGCAGCATGGCAAAAGGTATCAGGGTAAGCCTCAGTACTTCAACTGAAGGTGTTACAATTGCCAATCCGGCAATTGACCTTGAAAAACTTCCATCTGGTGAATCTCTCTGGTTGCCTGTTGATTTTAAAGTAATCGCTTCAAATAAACCAACAACCGATGGCTCTCCCTTCAGGATCAGGTTCAACCTCACCATTACAGACAATAAGCAGCATATCTGGAATGATGAATTTGATGCGCCGGTTTACTATGATGTGCCTGAATTTACTCAGATAGGGATAGATGACGGAGACAGTGAAGTTTTCGGAAGCGGAAATGGCAACAACATTGCCGAACCCGGTGAAACGGTTATGATTTACGAGATATCGGATGGCAGCCGCCGGATGAGATTGTATTATGATGATCCCTATATAGACAGCGAACGGTTATATGATGAGATTCAACCTGATAAATGGGGTGACGGGTATTCATTGTCATCCCTGATCCATATTTCGAAAGATTGTCCTCCGGGTCATCAGATAAAGTTCCTGGCCAGTTATGAGGTGAAAGACTGGAAAAAAATTACGAGGGATGTAACATGGGGAACTTTTACAATAACAATAGGAGACCAACAGGCAATATCTGGTGGCCAAAAACTCAAGGATATTTATGACCCGCTTTTTGCAGGCCGTCCTCCTGAAAATGCTTTTAACGGATTGGTTCAATTACCTGATGGCGAGCTAGGCATTATGGATATATTGGTTCTCAGGCTAATCCTTCACAATATGTTTATATCAGCAGTAAGGATAACGGACTTACATGGGAAAACAATAAAATAGCTGATAAGGAATTGTTTACCGGTGAGAATATGCCGCCAGCCGCCTTAAGTCCATATTCAGGTGATTTTATCCGGCTTATCAGCACCGGATCAGGCACCTTTGTTATGAGAAGCAGTAAAGGTATTGACGGGCCATATCAAAAGATTCAGATCGATACGGATCCTCATGATATGATAAGGCAACCGGTCTTCCTGAAAAGCATAAAGCGCATTCTGGTTACTTGCGGCAGAAGCCTTATTCACGATGGTAATGAAACAATGCAATCGTGTGTATATTATTCCGACGATGACGGACATACCTGGAACATCTCCTATGTGCCGATCGGCCCGCGGTTCATAACCGAATGGCCTCATAAGAAATCGCGCTGGCAAAACTATGCTATAGAACCAACTATTGCAGAACTTAAGGATGGAAAGATCTGGATGCTTTTAAGAACATCCATGGATCGATTGTATGAATCTTTTTCATCTGATCATGGTATTACATGGTCTGACCACAGCCTTCACGTTTTTATTCCACATTGACAATGCCGACTTTTTTCAGATTGAAAGACGGGCGCCTGCTTCTGTTTTTCAACAGTACGACTCCCCTGCCGGAAGAAGACAGGACTGACGATGTATCGATTCGTGAAGAGCAGAAAACGGGAGAAACATGGGAGGATGTTTTCACGAACCGTGATATACTCCATGCTGCCATTTCCGATGATGACGGAGTGAGCTCGTACGGCTTCCGGGAACTATACCTTAATCCCCTGCGTAATGAAAGTGATTTTGCAACAAAGTGGTGGAAAAGAAGTTTCTCTCGATAAAAGTGTTCATCAGTCACAGGCAGTAGAACTGCCTTTCGGTAAGGTTCTGGTTGCTTTCGGCCAGCATCCGCTGGTAAGGGCTATGGTCATATTTGATCCTGACTGGCTATATGAATACGGAACGGAAGCATAGTTTTACAGATGGTTTGGAAAACTGGTCAACCTTCAAATATATTGATGGAATAAAAGGACACTGTGCTTATAATCGTGACCCGGGTCCGGCATTGATTGAGCATCCTGGTAAAAAAGGATTTAAGGTATTGAATATACGACACCTGGTAAATCCGGCAATGGTTTGTGATGTCGATGGAGCAGCCTGGAATTTTCCGGCAGCATTGAAAGGATCATTCACTACACGGATATCGCTTAAGCCAGGAGGTAAGGGAGGACGAATAAGCCTTGCAGACCGTTGGTTCAATCCTACTGATACCCTGGCATACAAATATGCTGTTTATACTCTCAGATTGAATGGAGATGTAAAAAACAAAGGTGAATCCATATTGGAGAAAGGTAAATGGGTTGAACTCAGATTTGAATGGGACGACCTGCAATCAGGTTCATGCCGGCTGTTAATAGATGGCAGCCCTTATCCTCATCTCTTGCCGCTCAATTTTAAAAGCACGAACGGAATAAACTATGTCCATTTTCAGGCAGTACCTGAAGAAGAGGATACTGAAGGTTATCTGGTAGAATCTGTAAAGGCTGTTGTGGAATCAAAATGAAAAAATATACCTCCGTACAATGTTTATAAGATTGCTATTCCTTCTGTTTTTTGTCAATTCAGGTATTTGCCTTTCACAGAATTGTCTGGATACAATTCTGCTCAGTGAACCTTATGCCAGTTCAAATGACATCATTAATGGAAGAAAATGGAAATTTGAGAAGAAATATAAGGGAAGTCCTTTATTAACTGAAGATTATTGGCCAGAGGCTGACATCCTTTATAACGGCGTCCATTTTACCGGTAAACTGATGAATTATGATCTCTATAAAAATGAGTTAATAATATATTATCCGGAAAAAGGGAAGGAAAAATTTATATGGTTTTAAGCAACGATAAACTGTCGGGATTCTCATTTTACGATTCATTGCTGAACCGTACACGGAGCTTTGAATATTTTGAATTGCCTTCAACTCAGGGAAAGTCACTTTATGAAAATGTTTCCTTTGGTCAGGTATCGCTATATATCATGGCCGGTGAAGAATATCAGGATGAAATCTTCAGGTAAAAGTCAGGGAGAATTTACAGTCTCTTACGAATATTTTATAAATAAAGGAAAAGGGTATTTCGGATTCCGTTCAAAAAATCAGTTTATCAGTCTTTTGGAAAAACATGAGGCAGAGCTGAAAAGATATATAAGGGAAAAAGAACTAAAAGATCAATAATCAAAAACCTGAAAAAATATCATTTCTGTCCTTCGCTATTTCGATAGTCTGAAATAATCAATCGGCTAAATGCAGCAAATAAAATGTTTGAAAGCTCTAAGATAAAGGAAGCAATATTTTCAATTCTGATATTAATGTTATCAGTATTCTGTCTTAGTGCTCAGAATGGAGAAATAAAGATAAGCGGGAGTTACAGTCAGACTCCCCTTAAATCTTTTATTTCCGAGATGGAACTGAAGTACCCGGTAAAATTCTTTTATGAAGATAAATATGCTGACAATATCTTTGTGTCAGGCGTCTTCAATGAAACGCCACTTAAGGAATGTCTTGATTCGATCCTGAAAATGACGCGGACCAATTTCTATATCTCAGGCAGCAACCAGATTGTAATTTATCATGGTGACCCCTTGTCAGATTTATTCCCCGGGACCAATTCTGAAGCGGATGCCAGTAAAGATAAAACAAGTGCTAAAAAATTATCCAGGGAAAAATTACTTCAACTTCAGTATCAGATAATAAACATCGGAATGCCCGGGAAGAATACTGCAAAAACTGCCACTTTATCAGGGCATCTGAAGAATTTCGATTCCGGGGAACCTGTTGCCGGAGGAAATGCTTTTGTCACTGAAACACAAAAAGGAGTTACTTCTGATGAAACAGGCTTTTATAAAATTACACTTCCCGTGGGCAACCAGATTGTGAATTTCAGCTGCATAGGTATGGAGCCGGCAAAGAGAAATATCAATCTCTATTCTGATGGAAAGCTGGATGTTGAACTGGAAGTCAGACTTAATTTATTGGAAGGCGCAGTCATAGTGGGGCAGGGGGAAGGAAATGTAGGGAAGATGCATATTGGAATGGAAAAAATAGATATTATGACAATCAAAACAATTCCGACCCTGTTAGGGGAGTCGGATGTCGTTAAGAGTGTTCTGATTCTTCCAGGCGTACAGTCAGTAGGTGAGGGAACTGCAGGTTTCAATGTGCGTGGCGGAACAACTGATCAGAATCTGATTCTCATTGACAGGGCTACAATATATTATCCGTCTCATTTTTTTGGAAATTTTTCCGCAATTAATTCTGAGATTATTGAAAGCGCAACTCTCTATAAAGGGAGCATTCCGGTGAAATATGGCGGTCGTATTTCATCGGTGTTCGAGATAAATTCAATGGATGGAAACCATGAAAGAATATCAGGTTCAGCCGGTATAAGTCCGATCTATGCAAGGTTTAATCTTGACGGGCCACTCTTTTCTGATAAATCAACATTTGTGACAAGCTTCAGGAGCACATATTCAAACTGGCTGTTGAGTAACATAAATGTACCAGAGCTTAACCAAAGCAAAGCCGGCTTTTATGATATACAGGCAAAACTTAACCTTTTCCTGGACAGGAAGAATAATCTTCTGGTAAATTTTTACAGAAGTTCTGACAGATTCCAGCTTCATAGTGACACATCCTATAACTATAATAATACTATTGGTTCAGTGATTCTTGAACATAAGTATAATCAATCGCTTAAATCAACTTCATCATTAATCAGCAGTTTTTTTAATTATGAGATTTCGAACCTTAATTCAACAGACAGATCATTCAGCATGACACACACTCTGTCTAATCTATCTCTGATTAATGATTTTGAATATTTTACAGGTACCGGAATGAGATTCAATTTTGGGGCAGAACTGAATTACTATACTGTAAATCCCGGGGAACGGACAGTAATGAGAAATTCTGACATACCTCCTGTAACTGCCGCAAATGAGCATGCTGTTGAATATGGAATTTATACCGGAACTGAATTCAATATTTCAGGTAATCTGAAAATTGAAGCAGGTATCAGGCTTTCCGGCCTGCTCTCTTTTGATGACGGTAAAAAATATATCTATGCCCCTGGTATGCCATATGAGACCGGGAATATTACAGATACTGTTTATACAAATAAAAGCAGCATTCAGGAAACTTTCATTACTCCTGAATGGAGGCTCTCGATGAATTATTCAACAGGCAGATCCAGTTCAGTCAAATTCAGTTATAACAAAACTGCCCAATATATTCATATGATCTCAAATACAACGGCAATTTCACCTACCGATACCTGGAAACTCAGCGATACATATGTCCTGCCGGAGACCGGAAATCAGATCTCATCAGGCTACTTCCGGAGCTTTAGTAAAAATAGTATTCAGGCTTCAGCAGAGCTGTTTTATAAATGGGTCAACAACATAAAACAATACAAGGCAGGTGCAGATCTCCTCCTGAACGATCATATTGAAACTGAGATTGTGAATGGGAAAGGGAAATCATATGGACTTGAGTTATCCCTTGAAAGATCGGGAGGACGTATTTACGGAAGAATTGATTATACTTATTCACGTGCTTTAATTAAATCGATATCTGAATTTAAGGAAGAGTTGATAAACGGAGGAGAATATTTTCCTGCGAACTATGATAAGCCACATAATCTGAATCTGCTGGCCAGCTTAAAGGCTTCCCGGAGATTGCTGATTTCAACTGGCATCTATTATTCAACAGGGAGGCCGATTACATATCCTGTTTCAAAGTATATGCTCGGAGATCAGGTATTCCTGCAATATTCAGACTACAACCAGTACAGGATATCTGACTATTTCAGGGCTGATCTGTCTGTAACTCTGTATGGTACCCTGAAAAAACAAAAGCGTACCCGAAGCTCGTTAACTCTCTCCCTCTATAATGTTACTGCCAGGAAGAACGCGTATTCTGTCTACTTTAAAAGCGAAGGGGGAAGAATTAATGCCTATCAGCTTTCAATCTTCGGGACAATCATACCAACTATAACGTATAATATAGATTTTTAATGATTTACAGGGACAAAATACTCAGCTTATTTATCGTGGTATGTTTTATTCTCACAACTGAGTCCTGTGTGGAACCAATAGTGCCTGAACTGAACAATGAGGATACAGAGCTCATGCTTGTTGTTGATGCTAAGATAACCGATCAGGAGGGACCTTTCAGAGTAAGGCTGACCAATTCTGTTAAAGTGAATGTTATGTTTTATCTCGATCCGGTTCCCGATGCTGATGTCCATATTTACGATGATAAAGGCAACAGCTTTCAGTTATTTGGTGAAAAAAATGGCTGGTATGAAACAGCAGATAAAAAACTAAAAGGAATTCCGGGTAACACATATACATTGTCAATAATTACTGCTGATGGCATGCAATACGAATCTTCCTCCGTTCTAATGGAAGAAGCAGCTGAAATAGACAGTCTGTATTTTGAAGAAGTAAGCCACACGCGGTTTGAAAATAATCAGACTTTTGAAGAAAACTGGCTCGATATTCACCTCGACTCTCACGATCCTGAAGGAAGAATAAAATATTGGTGGTTTGAGTTTGAGGAGACATGGGAGGTCAGAATGCTGACTGATTATATCTCGGTTCAACATTCCCCTCCTGATGCCCCGAGTAATATTACGAAGGAAAATATTTCTGTCAGTGCTGAAAAGATAGTTTGCTGGGTGACAAAACCCTCCAAATCGATCCTGATTACAAACACAGTCAGCAGTATGGAAAATGAAGTAAAAAGATTCCCGTTACGGTCTTTAGGCCCCGGTGAAGACAAGCTTCATATCAGATACAGTATACTGGTTAAACAATCGTCAATAAGCCCGGAACTCTATGACTTCTGGAACCTGTTGAAGGATGTCAATGAAAATTCGGGGGGGATATATGATAAAATGCCTGCACAGATCTATGGTAATATTTCCTGCTGCGATGGAAAATCCAGGGCACTCGGTTATTTCTCTGCCTTATCTGTCAAATCGAAACGAATGTTCATTGATAAAACAGAACATCATGTTGAGACTGTAAGTGCTTATGAAGGCTGCTATTATTATGACTTCGATCAGATACCCTGGGTACCAAAGAGTTACTTTGGCATCAATACCAATAACGGCAGGGATGTCTATTGTTCTGCAGATTATTGTGCAGACTGCCGTTCTTACGGCACAAATATCAAACCTGCTTTCTGGCAATAATTACGGCATATGCAAAAATGGTCCATAATATTAATATTAATTATTTTGATGATTCTGTCAGGTAACCATCTGGCAGCCCAGCATACCGAAAGATATAATTCGGCAGATTGTCCGCGGGAAACAATACAGGTACACCTTGCTCAGGAGAGCCTGTTCTCAGGCGAAATCTTATGGTTTAAAGTATATTGCACTTCATCCTTATTTCCGGATGAAGGTTTAAGCAGTCTTGTCTTTATTGAGCTTATTAACAGTGAAAATGCTTCCATTCTCAGGAAAAAGGTACTTCTTGATCGTGGTGAAGCCCATGGTGAATTAGAAATTCCTGAAAATCTGCCTACCGGAATATATTATTTTCTGGCATATACAAACTGGCTGAAGAATTTTGGTGAATCATCTTTTTTCAGCAAAGAGATTCTGGTTATCAATCCTGATCAGCCACTGATTATTAAATCAAACCAGATTGATCCTGCGATTAACAGGGAGAGCTCCCCTGTTACAAAACTTTCTTCCAATATTCTGCAGGTGCTTCCTGATAAGAAAAATTATTCAGCACGGGAAAAAGTAACATTGAAGATTGTAACAAACAAAATTGCAGGGGAACAAAAGTCAGGAGATTTCTCTGTATCTGTTTCCCGGAAAGAGCCAGGGATGATCTTCCTTTCTGATAAAAGTAACAAAGAGTTAAAATATAAGGATCCTGAAAAAATAGTGTATCTGCCCGACTTTAATGGGATAAGGTTGACAGGAAAGATTGAAGATCTCTCAGGTAAAGCTGCCACTGGTGCTTTTATAATTATATCGGCAACCGGCCCCGGGACTGATATAAGAAGTAGTATTACAGATGGAAATGGAAATTTTAATACCATATTAAAGCAGGAAGAGGGTGAAAAAGAGATTGTTGTAACACTACCGGATTCAGATTTGAAAATTAGTCTGGAAGAATCTTTCTGGAACGGATTCAGGGATCACCATGATAGTCCTATATTTTCACCTGATGGTGAAGCTATTTCTTACCTCAGGGATAAGTTCGCTCACTTTCAGTTACAAAACAGGTTCAAACAGAAATATGAAATCAGAAGAATCCCTGAAATTAAACACTCTGACAGCAGCGTATTTTATTCAAAGCCCTTCCAGTTGATTGAATTCGGGAATTATATTTACCTTGATTCGCTGAGAGAATATTTTTATGAACTGGTACCAAGTGTAAAATTTAGCCGCCGTAAGGGGGAATATTCAATTTCCGTCATCGATCCTCTGACAATGGAACCAATCAGTCAAAAACCGGGGATCTTTCTCGATGGTGTTCTTTATGACCATTTTCAAGAGATAGCTGATATCCCTGTGAAAGAACTGGACAGGATGATAGTACTGCCAGCCATATATTACTATAAGGATTTTACTTTTGGCGGTATTATAGACATCCACACAAAAAAATCAGATTTTAATAGTGTAAAGTTACTGCCTAACATGACCCGGTTTATATTTCCAATGGCTGATGCAAGCGTGTGGAAATTTGCCTCGCCCGATTATTCTGTGGCAGATTCCATCAGCCGCATTCCGGATTTCAGGTATTTGCTTCACTGGGAGCCTGATCTCAGGTCAGATAGTACAGGGGAGACAATAATTCAATTTTATACAGGCGATACGGCGGGAGAATTTCTTGTCAAAGTTACCGGATTATCTGATGATGGTGAGATACTGAACGTGGAATGTGAAATACTTGTTAAATAAGTGAAATTTAAGTAAGATAGCAAAGTAGGTTTTCTGAATAACTAAATTCAAATATTATGTTAAGTTTTTATCGACGTTTGATCAATGGTGGCTTGATGCTTATGATTGCATTTTCAGGCGCTATATCATTATCAGCACAGGACCAGGGTGGAAGTGAAAAGGAGGTTAAAAATATTTTTGTTGTTTTTAATACCGGTGAAGAAATGCAATATTTTAAGCCATTTGCACAACAAATGGCCAGGCTTAAACCTTTTGGCAGAGTAGATGTCACAATCAACAGTCCTGCCTTGAAAGGAGACTTTGAATGTCCTGAAGGGAGTTGCGACTGGCACGAATACGCGGCCTATAACAGAAGTGTGGAGGCCTTTTTCCCGGATAAAATACTTCTCCCTTTTATACCTGAGGATTATATTTCAAAGAACAGGCAGTTACTGCTCTCCAAAGTTTCAGTCCTTAAGGAGCTTGGATTGAGTGCAGCTTTCAGCAGCAATGAACCGCGTTACCTTCCTGAAAAGTTCTTTGAAAAATATCCTCATTTGAGAGGCCCTCGCGTGGATCACCCTCGACGAAGTGTGCAAAAGGAGTTCGCTCCATGCTTCCATCAGAGTGAGACAGTGGAGATGTATCGCAATATGGTTGGTCAGCTTTACAAAAATGCCCCTGAAATCCGAACGCTTTATTTCAGTATGAATGATGCCGGGTCAGGTACATGCTGGGAGGACTGGCTCTATTCAGGACCAAACGGACCTTCAGTCTGTAAGAATGTAAATAAAAGTGAAGCAATCGTGACCATGCTCAATGTTTATAAGCAAGAGGCGATAAAAGCAGGTCATGATGTGGATATCTACTTTAAGGGGATGTTTACTGATGAGGAGATGGATGATCTGGTAAGGAAACTACCGGATAATTGCTATCTGGCCGGCAGAAATTACCCGACTGTAAAAAACATTTCGGGTATGATGGGTGAAACTTATCCTGTACGCGGGATTATCAATCCATTGGAGATTATCAGGACTTTGAGCAGGAAAGTGGATGGACAGGGCAGGTATGTTTTTGATTTTTGGTCTTCATACAGCCGTGCACAGGATCGTTTAGAGACAATAACAAAAATTGTGGATATCGTTGAAGAAAATCTGAAAAATCCCTATGGAGAGGGTGATATAAATGTACTGAATGCCTTGAAAAGATTATGTGACAAGTGGGCAGGGCAGGAGTACTCAGACCAGTTGTTCAAGGCCTTCACGGAAATGGACCGCTCATTGAATGCCAACAGGACAGCTTTACGTGGACTGAGTACACTTTATTGGGGCGTATCTACCCGTCAGATCACCCGTCCTTTGGTAATTGTACCAAAGTTGCTGACATCCGCTGAAGAAAAATATTTCTTACCCTACGTATTTAATGTGTCAATTGATGAAGCAAGAAATGATTATATGGATATCCATGGAGGAAACAGGGAATTACCTGTGAACGCTACAGAGAACCTGGTAAATGGTTTATACAGGGTTTCTGCATCAATTGAAAAAATTAAAAATGCACCCGAACAGAAATTTCTGGACGACATGGCTAAGGCTTTACGATTGTTTGCAGGTGTTGTGCGCAGTTGTGGAAATTTTAATGATGCTCAGATTATCCGAAACAGGAATAAAGAATTATTGGAAGGCCCGGTTCATCGCCCCAGCAAGATACCGACATGGAACGGGGATCAGGACCTACTCGATTTTAATTCAATAATGCGTGACGAACTGGATAATGTCCAGACGATGATCAATATTCTGGAATCTGGTGGCATGGAACTGATAAGTACCTCAAAGCAACCCTTTCCGGAAGATACATTTATTCTTGGTCCGGATTTAATTGACCAGCTTAAGATGAAACGAAAAATCATGCTTGCTCACTGGACGGACATTGAAGGTTATTTATCAACACCTTTTAAATGAATCCATGAGATGAATTAATTCCGGGGCAGTCTGAATCAGCGAAAATTACCAGAAGAGATATAACTTGAAGTTTTTTTACCTGGTTCTGAAACCGGGCCCATGAACAAATCGGCCTGGTTTAGCCCCTGTATGCTCTCCATCTTTTAAAACCTGTATGCCATTGACAAAGACCTCAGATACTCCTGTCGAGTATTGATGTGGTTGCGTGAAAGTGGCATGGTCACTGATTGTATTGGGATCAAAAACTACTATATCGGCAAAATATCCTGTTTTCAAAATCCCCCGTCCCTGAATTTTCATATTCGATGCAGGAAGATATGTCAGCTTTCTGATTGCTTCCTCAAGAGAGATGACTTTTCCATCTCTTATGTACTTTCCCAGTAACCTGCTGAAATTCCCATAAGCCCTTGGATGCGGATTTGATTTTAGAAAATTGCCTTCAGGAGCCAGCGATTGTTCATCAGAACCAAAGCTCATCCATGGAAGGGAGATCTGTTTTCGGATATTATCTTCAGTCATTAAGAAAAACATGGATTCCACCGGACTATTATCATTAATAATCAGATAAATAATTGTTTCAGCAGGAGAGAGCCTCTTTAATTCAGCAGCCTGAGCCAGAGTTTTTCCTGTTAAATATTTCAGGGAATCGGTTTTTAGGACACCCAGAATTATATTCTCAGGAGTGCCGACAAGATCCAGGAAGTTTTCCCAGTCCTGCCCGGGAGCCATCATCTCTTTTATTACCCTGGCTTTTTTTGAAGGGTCTTTCAACCTCTTGATCCAGGCTTCCTGACCCCCTTCCTGGATCCATGGCGGCATAGTGGCATAGAGGCCAGTTCCTCCGGCTATATAAGTATACATGTTGGCCGTGATATCCAGACCTGTGTTCCGTGCTGAATCAATCTTGGTTATTGCCAGATCCATTTTAGGCCAGTTCTTAGTTCCAGCTGCTTTCAGATGGTAAATCTCTGCTTTTATTTGAGCCTCTTTTGAGATTTTAATGAGTTCGTCAAGCGATTCAAGTAATTTGTTTCCTTCGCTGCGTATATGTGAAATATACATGCCGTTGTGTGCCGATACTTCTTTACACAGTTCGATCAGTTCGTCTGTTTTGGAAAAAGATGCCGGTGCATAGATCAGGGCTGAACTTAAGCCTATTGCACCCTCTTCCATTGCTTCCTTTGCCAGTTTCTTCATCAGTATCATTTCATCCTTTGAAGGTGGCCTGTTTTCGTAGCCTAATGCATATATCCTCAATGTAGTAGCTCCGACAAATGAAGCAAAATTACATGAAACACCCTTGTTTTCAAGAAAGTTAAGGTATTCTCCCAGTGTGTTCCATTTTATATCAAACCTGATAGCACCCTGTTTTTCAATTATCTCCTTCTTCATTGCTTCATTTAGTGGCCCATCTGACCAGCCTTCTCCCATAACTTCAAGTGTAACACCCTGCCGGATATCACTTTGAGAGAGACCATCTTCAATTAAGGACTTATCCGCCCAGCTAAGCATATTTATAAATCCGGGTGCAACAGCCATATTCGCAGCATCAATGACACTCTTTCCATGTGCGCCTTTCAGGTTTCCCAGGGCCGCAATTGTATCTGAGTTGATTGCAAGATCACCTTTGTAGGGAACACTGCCAGAGCCATCGTAAATGGTTCCATTTTTGATGATAATATCGTATTCTTTATCAGGTGTGCAGCCAGTGGCTAAAAAACACACAATGAAAAGATAAATCAGATTTTTCATAATAATATTATTTCAGGTTTGAATTTTTTATCTCTTAAGCATTATCCTGCAATACCACTGATCAGCCTGCATGAAGACAACATCTGGTTCCACTTCGAAAATTGTTGAATAGCATGATCCTGATTTTGTAAGTATTTTGTGACTATCCCAGGTTGAACCTCCGTCATTACTGACAGAAAGACTTGTATAACCCTCACCGGGATATTCAAATCTTCCTTTATCACCGCCGGAGGATATTTCTGACCATCCTTCAGGAAATCTTCGGCCCCAGCTTAATGCCACACGTCCGTCATGCAGAGTGATGAGACAGGGATCGCAACCACGATCAAGTCCCGTATATACAGGGGCTGTCCAGGACATTCCATTATCACTGCTCCAGGCTGAATAAAGCGGAAAATGGTGGCCTGTCCTCATTATACATAGTAACCGTCCATCCTTTAGCCTGGTTATTGCCGGTTCAACAAATCCTTCACCGACAGGCTCGCCAGCTGCCGGTACGGCAACAGTAGAAAGGTATTTCCATGAATGTCCTTTATCGCTTGATGATACAATTATGGTACGCATCATGAATTGCGTTTCCTCAGCTGCATCCTTATCAACCGGAGTAATGGTATCCGACACAAAATTTCCGTACATTGTCATTAACCACGATCCGTCATCCATCTTCAGAATAGTACGGTAAACAAATATCCCAAACCATTTTTCCACATTTTTTCGTGGTTTAGTTCCATCGGGAATGTAAAATACCGGTTCTTCCGGCTGAAGTGTTTTCAGATTATCGCTGGACCTCCATGCTTTTCCCTTATAAATGCCCGGGCTTATATATTCCGTAGGCCCATCGAGGGCATAAAACTCTTTCTCAGTTGATAATACAGCTCTCTCAGGTGCTCCATTGATATCTTCAACATTCAGGTTTTTCTGAGGGACAACCGATTTACCTCCATCCACACTCATCAAACTATCCTTGAAGAATATAATGCCATCGGAATCGAGGAAGCAGCGGCTCCATTTCGTTCCGTTTTCCATGCTGTTTATCTGATCTGTTTCCACAAAATTATCATCCCAAAAATCCTGCCCATTGTCTTTCTGAACATGCCGGCATTTCATCATCGTAAAACAGATTAGAAGCGAAAGGAGGAGTACCCTTATCATTATGTTTATCCTAATTCTCCTTATATTTTTCATACAGTTTTTGTGAACCTATTTGAAACCCGTCATACCGTGACTCCGTCACTCCGTCACTCCGTCACTCCGTCACTCCGTCATACCGTCATACCCACCTTCGCCACGAGATAAGGTAAATTTACGTTTATGAAAAAAGGCTACGGTGGGCAAAGCCGTCATATCCTTCCTCAAAACATCATATTCATTGCGAATTCCATGGCGAAATCTTCATCATTTGCCAGTTCAACGAGAATGGATTTTGATATTACAGCCTTCATGGCATCATCAAACCTTATTGATTTAACCGCAGCAAGTGCCCCTGTACCTGATGTATTTCCGAGAGGAATAATTCTGTCTTTAAGCTGGTAAGGAAGCAACCCGATTCTGATTGCACTATCTGTATTTATATAATTGCCGAATCCGCCCGCCAGAAAAAGTGTATCCAGCTTGTCAAATGTGAGTCCCGATTGTTTCAATAGAATCTTAACGCCTGAAATTATTGCAGATTTTGCAAGCTGGACCTCACGGATATCAGACTGATTCAGGGAAATGTCCTCGCCTGTACCTGATTCTGCGGCAGGAACAAAAATGAATTCCTTATCAAGCTGACCCTCTGAATCTATATTACCGTTTTCGCATAGCCAGGCGACAAGATCTATCAGGCCTGAACCGCATAGTCCAACAGGTTTTTCATATCCGATCACAGAATAACCTTCATTGTTATATGCTGAAATTGCCCCTTCAACAGCGCCCATACCACAGGAGATCTTAGCTCCTTCAAATGCAGGACCTGCTGCTGTCGAGCAGCACCAGATGAGGTTCTCCGTTACAAGCGCCAGTTCACCGTTGGTGCCGATATCCATGAACAGGTAATTGCGGTAAATTTTAGAAGGAGCAATTGATGCCAGTCCTGCAACAATATCAGCACCGACATAAGCCGATATCGAAGGTAAGATTTTTATCTCGGCTCCGGGGAAGCAATTAAGTTTCAGCTCTTCCCCACGGCGAACCTGTTCTTCAAGAAATTGAGCTTTGAAGGGAGCAAGGGCAAGGGATATGGGATTCACACCCAACAGTAGGTGGAGCATTGTTGTATTGCCTGCAACTGCTATTTTAATTATTTCGTTTTCAGAGATCCCTGCAAATTGCAGCAGATGCAGAAGCTCCAGGTTTATTGCATCAAGAATTTCTCTCTGCAGAATATGCAGGCCATCATCCTGTGCTGCGGTGAACTGAATGCGCGATATTACATCGGCTCCGTATTTAGCCTGAGGATTAAGGATGGCCCTGGTTTCAACGATTGTCCCGGTAATGAGGTTTACTAAATAGAACACAAGGCTTGTTGTCCCGATATCGATTGCCACACCATGAGGGTAAACCGACAGGTCGGCTGATGGTCCGGGTATCAGGGGGAGTTGAATTGTGTGTGCGTGCTGTGCAACAAGCACTTTGGCTTCACGCTTGTCCGGGAGTACAATTTCCATTGAATCGTAAACGGTGAAAATGCATGAAGTGACTATTCCCTCACCCTTTATCAGAACCTTGCATTTTCCGCAGGTGCCATTGCCACCGCAGGGAGCGTAAATCTCGAACCCGTTATTCCTTAGGGCATTCAGAAGGTTTTCCCCCAGCTCAGTTACTGTCTCCTTAACTCTCCCGTTCTGCTGTATAATAAGTTTTGCCATTTTTCCCCTCCCGAAAAAAAACTCAAAATAAGCATAAAAATCAGACTTACCGTATCCGGAATCCTTTAAAATGTGTTTAGCACTGATTTTGGCGGGACAGATGCCGGACTTTGATTTATA
The DNA here is from genome assembly GCA_963782945.1 of uncultured Bacteroidales bacterium. Taxonomy (GTDB): domain Bacteria; phylum Bacteroidota; class Bacteroidia; order Bacteroidales; family VadinHA17; genus LD21. Next base: position 7,314 of record CAWALO010000018.1, on the reverse strand, counting down.
CTGGTCTTATCTGAAAACCAACAGGTATCTTGAAATTATTATGAAAATATGATGGCTTTTTATCAATTTAAGATACTGCAGATGAATATGTGAATGATGTAACTTTTTCAAAGGGTTATATAACTTTCTTTAGAGTATTTGTGCCTAATTTAGTGCATTGAAAAACCTTGGATGCAGTCACGCAAGAGATCTCTTTCAGACCTGGTATTCAGGCAGTCTAAAGAAAACCAGCCTATATTGACTTAAAATAATGTAATTGATTCTATTAGACATGACAAGATTGACCCTTCTGAAATAGATACTATTCTTAATGATTTTCCGGAAAATATGATCGGGCTGATCAAAAGATAGTTGGATACCAGGAACATCAGCAGGAAACTTAGTTCCAGAAATGCTCTGGTTAAAATGGGGAAGAGCATCCTGCCTCAATTGCATAAATTATCATTTTCAGAAAATTAAAAGGAATATGCATTATGACAATTCAATTTAATACAGACAACAGTATATCAGGAAACGAAGAATTCAGCGCCCCTTTAGTAATGTCTATTTCAGAAGGTCTGAGTGGTTTTAGCAATCTGATAACAAGGGTCGAAGTTCATCTTTCAGATGAGAACGGCCCTAAGGATGGGTTAAACGATAAGCGGTGCATGCTTGAGGCCCGTCTTGAAGGAATGCAGCCGATTGCTGTTACAAATCATGCAGATACCTATGAGCAATCAGTAGAGGGAGCAATTGACAAATTAAAAACTTCCCTGGATACAATATTCAGACGTTCGAAGAAACATTGAATGTTCATCAGTGCAAGATCCCTTCCGCTTCTTAACAGTTATTGCAATGACGTAAGACAATTAAAGATCAGTATGCAGAACCCTTCGTACATATTAACCTTGACTTTTTGGTCTTAAACGGATAATGTCTTATTTTTATACCATAAATGAAAAGCTGACCTCCCATTTAGTTGTGAATTTCTGTGAATGGGCAGAAAATATAGGAAGTAATAATATTGTTAGATTTTAGTATGGGAACTTATGTCAATAATCATCTTATAAGGGATGAATCGGTAGTTCTTGAAACAAATTACCACTGGGTTATATTCATCTCCTGGCTAGGCCTTTTCACACTCCTTCTTGGTCCGGCTATAATCCGTTGGTCCTCAGAGTTTGTAATTACAAACAAAAGGATAATCATAAAGACAGGATTTATCTCGAGAAAGACCTTTGAGATGAATCTTTCAAAGATTGAAAGTGTAAATGTTGACCAGTCATTTATGGGCAGAATATTTGGGTATGGTTCGATGACCATCATCGGAACAGGTGGGACCAGGGAAGCCTTTCACAATATTCTGAAGCCAATTGAATTCCGGAAGGCTTTCCAGGAGTTATGCTGATTGGATAATGCAGCTCATTCTATAAAATAATACCCTGTAAGTCGCTAAATTACAGGGTATAATTATTTTTGTTGTGTGAACCTGGAGGGACTCGAACCCCCAACCTTCTGGTCCGTAGCCAGATGCTCTATCCAATTAAGCTACAGGTCCTGCAAATGCGACGCAAATATAATAATATTTGTAAAATTTAGTGCCTGAAGTTGCGGTCAATAGTTTGGAGTGCATTCAATAGTCATTCAATTGTCATTGAAAATTACGCGTCGAAGTGCATAATGACAATTTAATGACGCGCGAAGCGCAAATGACATTCAATGACGCACGAAGTGCTAATGACCATGAATGACGGCCGCATGACCATTAATGACGCCGAAGGCAAATGACGTCCGACGCAGGAGGACAAATGACCATTAATGACGGCGAATGCATTTTTATTCCAGCTAATAATAATTACTTTTATTTCTCGTTAGAATGAACATAAGTCATTCTGTATTGTATTGATAATCAAAGAAAATATATAAGCCATGAAAAAGACTGCAGGCATAATTTTAAAAATCCTCGCCGGATTTATCCTTCTTATTATGATTCTCCTTTTTACTGTCCCAATAATATTTAAGGATAAGATCAGAACCAAAGTGGAACAAACCATTGCAGGTTCACTAAATGCTAAAGTTCAATTTGAGGATTACAAACTGGGTTTTTTCAGAAATTTCCCAAACCTCTCCTTCTCACTTTCAGGCCTTTCTGTGGTGGGAGTGGAGAAGTTTGAAAATGATACCCTGACTTCAATAAAATCATTCACCCTGGTTTTCAATCTTGCATCTCTTTTTAAAAAATCGGGTTATGAAATAAATTCTATTATTATTGACAAAGCTGAAATAAATACAATTGTCCTGAAGGATGGCTCCGCAAACTGGGATATAGTTAAAGATACAACTGAATCTTCAGCCCCTCAGGCGACAGAAGAGCCTTCCTCCCTTAAGATCCTCTTAAAAAAGGTTTCTGTGATGAATAGTTCATTGTCATATGAAGATGCAGAATCTGATATCCAGGCTTATCTGAATGACCTTAATTTTACAATGAAGGGAGACATGACAATGAACGAAACAGATATGCAGATCTTAGCCAGAAGCGGCGAATTTACATATATCATGGAAGGTATGAAGTACCTTAATAAGACTGTTCTGGATGCGAACATCGATATGCTGGCTAATACCGATAAGTGGACATTCACATTCAGGGAAAATTATCTTTCGGTAAATGACCTTAAACTGAACTTCTCCGGTTATGTTGCAATGCCGGGTGATGATATCGAGACTGATATCCAGTTCAAAACCCCGCAGACAGATTTTCGTTCCGTATTATCACTGATCCCTGCAGTATATATGAAAGATTACCAGAATCTAAAGACGAGCGGTGAGTGTGCTTTGTCAGGATCGGCCAAAGGTATTTACAGCGATGCTGACAGTACAATGCCTGATCTGACATTAAAGCTGTCGGTTGACAATGGACTGATAAGCTATCCCTCTTTACCGGAGCAAATTAAAAATATAAACATAAAATCAGACATGTTTGTCGACGGGAAAGATATGGATAAAACAACAGTCGCTGTCGATAAATTCCATATGGAACTTGCAGGAAGTCCTTTCGATATGACGTTTGCTCTTAAAACACCGCTTAGTGATCCGGATTTCAAAGGATCCATGGTTGGCCGGATAGACCTGTCTGCACTTTCCAAAGCTCTGCCAATGGATAGCATCAGCCTGTCTGGTATAATTGATATGTCGGTACAGATGGCCGGTAGAATGTCAATGATTGAAAAGGAACAATATGATGATTTCAAAGCTTCAGGTACCATGTCGGTTCAGAATATGCTTGTTGGCATGACGGGCTATCCTGAGATAAAAATAATTAAAGCTGGCTTTGATTTTACACCAGCCTGGGCCGCCCTGACAAACACAAACATGATCATTGGCGGTAAAAGTGATTTTTCCCTTAGCGGCCGGCTCGCAAATTATATTCCCTATCTCCTCAAAGATCAAATAATCAGGGGCAATCTGTCGATGAGATCAAAGCTCATTGATGCATCAGAGATAATGTCAAAAATAAAATCTGATACTACTCTGGCGGACGACACCACAGCTCTTGCTGTAATTCAGGTTCCGGAGAATATAGATTTTGACTTTGATGCTATTATTGATGAGTTCAGGTATGATAATATAAAGGGACAGAATGTTAAAGGGCATATTATTATTCGTGATGGGATACTGAGTATAAAGCAGACGGAGATGAATATTCTTAACGGAACAATCAGAATGAATGCTGATTATGATACGCGGGATACACTTAAGCCCTCAATGAAAGCTGATTTCGATGTTCAGAATATAGCCGTGAAAGATGCATTTAATACTTTCAACACTGTTAAGAAACTGGCACCCGCCGCAAAAGGTTTAGATGGGAAAATAAGTGCAAAACTGGCATTTTCAAGCCTTCTCGGGAGAGATATGATGCCGGTTACCAGCTCAATAAGCGGGGAGGGGAAGCTTAAGTCGGATGAGATCACACTGCTTGAATCTGAGACATATAATAAAATGAAAGAGCTGCTGAAGCTGGGAGATAAGTACAATAATACCTTCAGAGATATCAATATAAGTTTTAAAATTAATGACGGACGGATCTTCGTTAGTCCCTTTGATGTAAAAACAGGCAATCTTAAAATGAATATCAGCGGCGATCAGGGTATTGATCAGACGCTTAACTATTTTGTAAAGACAGAGATGCCCAGGGCTGATCTCGGAAGTTCTGTAAATGCCTTAATTGATAACCTGTCAAAACAGGCAGCAGCATTTGGTATTTCCTACAAACCATCTGACATAATTAAAGTGAATCTGAAAGTGACAGGAACATTCACCAGACCGGAGATCTCTCCTGTTTTCGGCAATTCTTCCGGAGAAAGTTCCCAGGGAGCGAAGGCCGCAGCTACAGAGGCTGTAAAACAGACTATTGACAATGCTGTTGAAAGCGGAAAGGAAAAGGCCAGAGCTGAAGCGGAGGTCCAGGCTGCTAACCTTGTTAAAGAGGCAGAGGAGAAGGGGCAGCTGATGAGGGATGAAGCCGCAAAAGCTGCGGAGACGATCAGGAAAGAAGCAGATGTTCAGGCTAAAAAGTTAATTGAGGACAATGCCAAGAAGAGCACCATCGAACAAATGGGAGCCAAACAGGGAGCAGATGCTCTCAGAAAGAATGCCGACAAAAAAGCAGCACAGCTTGTAAAGGAAGCAGATGTTCAGGCTAACAAGCTTGTTGACGAAGCCAGGAAGCAGGGAGATGAATTGGTTAATAAGATATAAAAACAAACGTAGGGACATCACATGTGATGTCCCTACATATAATATTCTGGAATTGTCTTAGAATTTCTTCTCTTTGATCCTGGCTTTCTTGCCTGTAAGATCACGAAGATAGAATATTCTTGCCCTTCGTACTTTTCCATGTTTATTGACTTCAATCTTGTCAATAAACGGTGATGCTACCGGGAAAATTCTTTCCACCCCAATATTTCCTGACATCTTCCTGACGGTAAAAGTCTCAGTATGCATCTCTCCGCTGCGCTGTATTACAACACCCCGAAACTGCTGAACTCTCTCCTTGTTACCCTCTTTAATCTTATAATGGACTGTCACTGTGTCGCCGGCAATAAATTTGGGATAATCGTTCTTAACCGCAAATTCCTTCTCAACAATATTCATTAAATTCATCTCGCAAAGTATTTTGTATTATCTGTCTGATCTCCGAAAATCGGACGCAAATGTACAATTATATTTTAAAATCAGCAATATGAATATTTAATATTTTATAAAAAGTTCGTCTCCCCTTGAATATAAATCAGGACAATGGCTCAAATATGAAATATTAATGGCCGCTGCCACCCTCAGGAACAAGTAATTTATCACCCGTATCCTGAATCACCGATTTCTTCCAGCTGTCTGAATAACCTGGCTGAGACGGCATGACCGGATTACCATCTGAACTCCTTTCAAATCCTCCGTTCTTTTCTTTCTTGATATTGCCGTCAATATATTTCACAATAAGGTATTCGCTTAATGACTTCCATTGTTTAAAAGTATTCTGGGCTGATTTTACAGAATAATCTGAGAGGTATTCTCTTGCCGCCGTTTCATCTCCCGGGAACATTTTGAGAGCGGTGTTGTCAACAGTAGCGATTTCCGCAAGATAGCCTGATTCAAGCTGCTTCTGTATCTTTATGGCATCCTGACTCATAACATCATACCGAAGATAGCAGAAATTTGCCACAGTATTGAAAAGCCAGAAAGCCGAAGTCGGAGAATACGTTAGCATATCTCCGTTTCCGACTTTGAAACATTCGGGTATTTCAGTGATTCCGCAATACATGGGATTAAAAACGGTCGTAGCTGCATCATCAACTCCAAACCATAAAATGCCTCCGATAGGATCAGGTAGCCAGCTGCGGCATTCTGCGACGAATACAAACCCTGTCTGCTGTGTTGCAGTGGCCCTTTCATTGCAGTATTCAGGGGAATTCGGATCACTGGATACTTTCCATGTGAGAGGACGCCAGCGGTAAGGAAGTCCGAATGAACCTGCTCCAATGTCTTTTCTCATGTCGAGAGCAGTGCCTTCAAGATGATCGCGCATGAAATTCATTATATCATAATTGGAGATCTTACGGTCGGGCTTGATCCATAAAGGCATACGCTTGCTCAGGTCATGCCCGGAAGCATAACTGAAATATTGATCCATATCTTTATTAACCGATTTGAAAAATGACCAGACACGTATCTCACAAAACCTTGCCGATTCAAAGTTAAGGGGTGCATAGGTATCAGAAAAACTGAACTCCTCATCTTTCCCGCTGAAAAGTTTTTTTGCCCTGGCAAGTTCGATTACATCATATGCATAAATGCATTCAATTACAGGATCTGAAATTCGCCCAAGATCCTTAGAATTTATTGATATGCTGTTCTTCTTACCCGTGGCCAGTGGAAAAGTCTGTATCCGTGCATGGTTGGCATGTGCGGAAATGTATCCGTCAGGAATCCTGCGAGCTACCCATACAGCACCTTTATTTCCGGCACCTTTTCCAATAATTTCAAAGATCCATACTTCATTGGGGTCGGCAATTGAAAACGACTCTCCTGAACTTGCATATCCGTATTCTGTAACCAGCTCTGACATAACCTTAATTGCCTCACGGGCATTCCTTGCCCTTTGAAGCGAAATGTAAATAAGGCTGCCATAGTCTATAATAGCCGTTGTGTCAATCAGACTTACATTCCCGGTATATGTGGTTTCTCCAATTGCAAGCTGATGTTCATTCATATTACCAATAACGGAATATGTATGGGAAACCTGCTTTATCTTGCCCATATACTTATGTGTATCCCATTCATAAACATCCATATAGCTGCCTTGCGGATAGTCTCTGGCAGGCCAGAAATATAACTCTCCGTATAACTGATGTGAATCAGCGGAATAGGAGATCAATGATGATCCATTTACCGATGCACCTTTTGTAACCAGAAAATTTGTGCAGGCATTTGTTATCTGAAGATTCATTAAACCTGTGATAACTATTACCGTGACCAGAGAAATGAGTTTTTTCATAAAAAGAATGATGTGTTAATTATATAGATTTGAGACAGTGACCTAAAATTTTAGCTTTGTAAAAATTTCCCCCAAAGATATGCGCTTTCGGATAATCTCCAAAATTGTTCTTTCATGGATTAGTTTTAGGTCGGATTGATACAATAATTGGGAGGAGTATTTTTAATAAGTATTTAACCACTGAGTTGCACTGAGTTGTCACAGAGTTTCACTGTAAGTTCTATTCCATGAATTTTATAACTTACTCCGTGTATTACTCCGTGTCACTCTGTGTACTCCGTGGTTAA
>CAWALO010000017.1:0-39696 GCA_963782945.1 uncultured Bacteroidales bacterium | reverse complement strand
TAAAATTGCTTCCATAATGGGTTACCCGGAAAACGCCGTAAAAGATAAACAGAGAATCCTGTGCATTGATGCTTTGAGAGGCTTTGATATGTTGTGGATCATTGGCGGAGGTGAAGTAATGATTGCTCTTGCAAAAGCAACAGGTTTTGGTTTTCTTAGCACTATACCCCAACAATTCGATCACACCTGGGGCGAATTTCATTTTTATGATATAATAATGCCATTGTTTCTTTTTATTGTCGGTGTCGTTATGCCCGTATCAATCAGGAAACGAATGGCCCATGGGGAAAGCAAAAAAAATCTCTATTTACATGTTGTAAAAAGAGTAATCATTCTCTACCTGCTTGGACTGATTGCTTCCGGTAATCTTCTGACATTTGACTTATCAAAGATCCACCTCTGGACAGATACCCTTCATGCAATAGCAGTTGGCTACCTGGTAAGTTATATAATGATAATGGAACTTAAATTAAGATGGCAAATTGGAATTACAGTTTTATTACTATTCCTGTATTGGGGAACTATGGCATTGATACCAATTCCTGGCGTCGGAGCCGGTATTTATTCACCGGAAACCAACCTGGCTTTATATGTCGATAATGCTGTTCTCGGGCATTTCCAGGAAGGAATGGGCTGGACATATATCCTGACCAATATGACATTTATCTGCTCTGTTATGCTTGGTACATTCGCAGGACGGATTCTGCTTTCAGGCAATGTACCAATGAAAAAAGCATGGCAGTTGTCGCTTCTGGGGATAAGCTGCATAATTGCCGGTAAAGTATGGGGCATCTGGTTTCCTGTCATTCATCATTTGTGGACCAGTTCACTCGTTCTCTTTGCCGGTGGGCTAAGTACTTTGCTTTTAGCTCTCTTTTACCTGGTTATAGATGTCTGGGGGTACAAAAAATGGGCATTCCCCTTCGTAGTGATTGGTATGAATGCAATAGCAGTTTATGTTGCAACCCATTTATTTGACTTTTCGATTATTGGGAATGTATTTGTTGGTGGCCTGTCAAAACACCTTGGATCATGGAATGAATTTGTTCAGGCGCTTGCAGCACTTGTTGTTGTATGGCTTATTCTTTACTGGATGTACCGTAACAAAACCTTCATCAAAATATAATTACAAATTTTGTTGAAAATTGTATTGTCAGCAGTTTATTGCTTACTTATTTAAATTTTAACTGAAATGGCCAGGAAACTATTAATCCTCACCAGCCTCTTCCTTATTGATCTCAGCATTGATATCAGGTTGCATCAGGACAGATAAGAAAGCAACTGATAAGGGAGGTTTAAAATCATTTAATAAAGTTGTTAAGCTCAAACCATTCCGTGTCCTTGTAATTATAGGAGATCAGTGGACTGATCCGATGAGCTACAATATAGATCCCCGGCGGGTACAGGGAACTGATTTTCTTGATGTAATTAATATGCTCAAGATATGGGGTGTGCCATTCGACATACTTCGTCTGGACGAACAACGGCTTCAGATAAACCGGTTCCTCGACGGAGAAGCTAAACCAAATTATGGTTGCGTGATATGGATGGCAGACCCGGCTAAACTTAAAGGATTTTCTGCTAATTATAAAACATTGGAACGTGCCGTAAAAGAGTACGGAATAAGCATGATAGCTCTCTTTGATTATATTAAGTCAAAAGAAGTAGCTGATTTGGTGGGGGTTACCTACAATGATATTACAAGCATGCAGATGGGGATGAACAGCAAGGCATTTTCAATTTCAGGCGGACATTTTATTACATCTGAAGCAAAAAACGTTTTACTGCCTGACCAAAACCTGACTGCCAGAACGAGCATACCGGATGCCAATGGCAGTACACCGGTCGGAGCTGATTCAAAGGTTGAAAGAACATCAGTTAATATTGTTCGCTGCACGGCATCAGATTCGATTAAGGTTCTTGGGTCTGTAGGCAATATTCCGCAATTAGTGGTAAGAGATATGAATAGGGAGACTAAAGTCGTGTGGATTGGAGGAGGCAAGGATTGGTTCCGTAAATACCCGGTAATGAGGGAGATTTTCAGAAAAGCCCTTGTTTATTCCATCGGATATGGATTGTTTAATGATAATTTCGAAAATGGCTTCATATTTATTATGGATGACATTGGCTGCAGTGAGCATGCCTGGAGCCTCAGATGGCATTATCCTACTCCCCGGAAGGATACACTGATAAAATATCTGATTGAACCGCTTGAGAAATACGGATTTACCATGGTTCAGAATATTACCCCTGGATTTGCGAACCCTGAAAAACAGATTATAGAGTCACCATGGACCGTCAAACCATTTAAAGATATTTTCGGGAACTGGCAGGATTACGGTTCAACAAAGGAAGGCCTTGATGAAGGTCTTAGAAGAGGAGTTTTCGAAATTCAGGCTCACCGCGCCTGGTCGCATATGAACTGGGATCTGGACTCACCTCCCGGACCCTGGTGGGGAAGTGCGGTTGAAGGTGAATTGGCAGTAACAGACTGGTATAATGAGGTAGTTGATGTGCGTCGTGGTCATGCCCCGGTCCCTTCCAATGATCTTCTTTTTATTTATAAAATGGGCATTGATGCAATAAAAAAATCATTTAACAGGGTTGTGCTGTCTGCAGAAGTTCGTCCGGGTGCAGAATTAAAGGAAGGGACAAACGGCGGATACGATAATGGCAGGATAGCTGCCATTGCCGGATTGGGTGTGAGTCGTGAATGTTATGTCGGGTACGATCATACCATCGAATTTACAATGATGATGCCCGAGCAATTTACCTGCCATGATCTGGACCTTACCGCACAGACAAATTCTCCGGCTGATCAGACTGAAGAAGGCTGGGATGCATTGCTGAATATGACCAGGGAACAGCTCGTCTCTTCAAAAATTGCCGGCGGAAGAAGGATAAACCTTCATGACAACCAGGACTGGATCGAATCCCGCAAGGATAAGCATTGGATGGGATTCAATGAAACCTGCGCTTACCTTCATACAAATATTGCAAGTCCCGGGAAAAATGGCATTGAGTTATTTTATGACGACCATTACTGCAAGTATTTTGAAACTAAACCCTCAGGCTGGACATTGGAATTATCAGACAGTTTTATTTCAGACATGGGCAAGGATGCTGACATTTCTATTGATGGTAAGATTATTATGCCTGTCAGGGGGGCAAAACTGAACCTGGAAATTCCTGCGGGGTTAGGAACACATTGGATTGAATTTCACAGTGAGCAAAAAACAGATTGATGATATGCCCGAATCAGTTAATGACACTGGTCTCCGATAAATGTTGCTGAGACAGTGAGGGTGTTGTTTTCTTAAATATTTTAAAGATAAGCACTATGAATGTATTGAAAAGTATTATCAACGTGGATGTTTTTTTATGTTATTTTGATCATGCAGATTTAACTGAATATTTGACATAATGAAAAATACAATAATATCGTGGTTGCTGCTTTTTGTCTGCAATCTGATGTGGTCACTTCAGTTCACATGCATAAAACTGACGCAGGACCAGGTCGGCCCTTACTTCACTGTCTGGGCTCCGATGCTGCTTGCCACTCTTTTCCTGGCTCCATTTGCTTTACGTGAATTCAATAAAGGAGGGAAAAAAATTAAAGATGTATTGATTTTCGGGCAGCTTGCCTTGCTCGGTGTTTTCCCGGCTCAGGTTCTTATGACCTGGGGCACACAATATTCGCTTGCAAGCAATGCTGCAATCCTGACACTTTGCCTTCCCGTTATTACTGCAATCTTTGCGTTTCTGCTGCTAAAGGAAAAAATGAATAAGATCCGGTGGATCAGTTTTTTTATTGCTATTATCGGGGTTATACTCTGTTCCACGGGAGATATAAAACAGCTCAATTTTGGTTCAAAATATGCAATTGGGAATATCCTGATCTTTCTTGCCATTGTAGGAAATGCATATTACAATACCGGTATCAAAAAGATCGCAGAAAGATATACAGAAATTGAGATGGTATTCTTTACCTATATTGTTATGGTAGTACTGCTTACGCCGCTGGTTTTGTACTACGAGAATGATGTCTTTGCAAGAATCCCGTCATTCACAGGGCAGACATGGACCGGGATGACCCTATTGACGGTCTTCCATAATTTTCTTTCTATGATATTATTCTTCAAAGCCTTGAAAATTCTTGACGCCATGCAGGTAGCCTTATCTAATTATCTGATAGCATTCTTTGGCCTCCCCATTGCAGCAATATGGCTGGGCGAATCTCTTAACATAATGGCTGTTGCAGGAGGAATTCTTGTTCTCATATCCACATTGATCATCACAATTGTTGATTACAGAATGACCCGGACAGCAAAAATAAAAGTAACAGGATAAAAATTAAATTAACTTTATACAACATAATTTCTTAAAACAAGGAGGAATAATCGTGGAAAACAAAATCAAATGGGGCGTAATCGGTTCCGGAGGCATTGCCAGGAGAAGAACAATTCCGGAGGGGATTATGCATGCGGATCACGCAATACTTACATCTGTCTATGACATAAATGCAGAGGCGAACGCATCTGTTGCCAGGGAATTTAACGCCAAGGCGGTAAACAGTATTCAGGAATTAATCAACTCAGGAGTCGACGCAATTTATATCGCATCGCCTGTGAATATGCACTTTGAACATGTACTCGCGTGTGCAAAGGGAAAGAAGCATGTGTTATGCGAAAAACCTCTTGGCATGTCTACTGCAGAAACCGAAAAAATGATCTCAGCCTGTAAATCCGAAGGTATAATGCTTGGTACTTCATTTATGATGAGGTTTGTAACACAGCATCAGGCTGCTTTGCAGATGCTCCGCGATGGCAAACTTGGAAAACCTGTCTATGGAAGGGCACAGCTCTCCTGCTGGTACCCGCCTATGGATGGAGCATGGAGACAGGACCCGTCAACCGGTGGAGGAGGATCCCTTATGGACATGGGATCACACTGCATAGATCTTCTTAGTATGTTTTTCGGAAAGATAAAAAGCGTTAGCTGCTTTATTAACAATAGTGTTCATGCATATAAATCTGAGGATAGCGCTGTTGTTTCTATTATGTTTGAGAACGGAGCCATGGGAACCGTAGATACTTATTTCTGCATCCCGGACAACAGCAGCAAAAATATACTGGAACTCTATGGATCAAAAGGCAGCATCCTTGCCAAAGGGACTATCGGACAGGGGGCAGCAGGAGAAATGACTGCCTACCTTGAAGCTGACACCTCAGGATATAACGCACAACAATCAAGGGACAGTGGTGAAGGTATCCCTGTGAATCCTGCACCTGTGAATACATATCGTGCTGAAATTGAAGAATTCAGCTGTGCAATTCTTGAAAAGAGAGAGCCAAAGAATAATGTACAGCTTGGGCTTGAGAGCCAGAAGATCCTGGCAGCCTGCTATGAATCTGCAAAAACAGGAAAGACAATAGATATTAACTGATAAGCCGGGTATGGAAAAAATAGTACTGGGAATATTCTCCCATCCCGATGATGCGGAAATGGTTTGTGCAGGCACACTCTCATTATTCAAAAAAGAGGGTTGGGAAATACACATAGCAACAATGGCACCTGGTGACAAGGGTACTGCAGAGTATAACAGGGAAGATATAAGCCGGATAAGAAGAGCTGAAGCCGCCAGAGCAGCTGAGGTGATCGGAGCTGCCTATCATTGCCTTGAACTGGAGGATGTTTATATATTATACGACAGGGATTCGGTTAACAGGACGACAGCCCTTATCCGGAGCATACGGCCATCGGTTGTTTTCACCGCAAGCCCGAATGATTACATGGTTGATCATGAGCTGACAAGCATGATAGTTCAGACAGCCTGCTTCGCGTCAGGAATAAAAAACATGGAAGTGGATACTGTTCCCTACGAACCGGTTCCTTACCTATATTATTGCGACCCTATGGAAGGGAAAGATATATTCGGAAAAGCTGTTATCCCTTCAATGTACGTTGATATCACAGGCGAAATTGATGTGAAGGAGAAAATGCTTGCCCGTCATGAAAGCCAGCGTAACTGGCTGCTCACACATCATAAAATGGATGAATACATCCTGGCCATGAAAAGGTTCGCCAGAGACAGAGGAGGCGAAACCGGAACAGACTATGCCGAGGGCTTCAGACAGCATCTGGGACATGGATTTCCCCAGGAGAATGTCCTTAAGAGCATCCTGGGCGGAAAGTGCATTTTAAATAGCAGAAAAGATGAAAAGCCGTAGAGAATTTATCAAAAACGCCGGTCTTGCAGGGCTTGCAGTCACAACAGGACAGATCGGGAACTCACTAACAGGAATAATATCCTCAGCTCCAATGGAAAATAAAATAAAATTCTTAAGCCCGATCGACGGCGATATGCTCAGTGCATATGACGGTAAGGTATCTGATGGTACTTTAATTGCTGAAGTGAAGGTAGCTGCCTCGTCAGACATTAAATTAAAGATCAATGGAATAGACGCAATCTACTCAAAAGGAGCCTTCACTGCCACTATCCCGCTGAAAAATTATAAAAATACCATAGAAGCGGTGGATTCAGTCACTGGAGAAAAGTCGGCTATTGTTGTTTACTGGCTGAAAAATGTTGTAGATAAATACAGGCTGTCACTTGATGACAATATCTGGTTCCTGAAGGATATAAATGCCAATGCCGGAAAATACAAATCAATTTTCGAAAATCCCTATCTTGGAATGCTGAAACAGGTTCATGATACTTTCGGTACTAAGATCCATCTTAACCTTTTCTATCAGACCGACGGTTTCAATCTTTCACAGATGACAGATAAATACAAAAGCGAATGGAAAGATAATGCCGGATGGCTCAGACTAAGTTTCCATGCACTTCAGGAGTTCCCCGACAGGCCTTATCTGACTGCTGGTTATGATCAGGTGACTCATGACTGTATACTGGTAAAGGATCAGATCAGAAGATTTGCAGGAGAGGAGCTGATGGGACCCGTTACCACTCTCCATTGGGGTGCTGCCAATGCTGAGGGCTGCAGAGCTCTGAAGGACCAGGGATATCACGCTCTTGCGGGCTATTTCAGTGCAGAAGGTCCCGACACTGTTTCATATTATCTGAATGACGAGAAAAGACTTCATGTAAATAACAGATTCATCTGGAAAGACAACAGGGAGGAGATGATCTTAGCTAGAATGGCACTTGTCATAAATACGGTGAAGCTTGAGGAGATAGTGCCATATCTTGACAGGCTAAGAAGCAGCGGACACCAGCCTCCTTATGCCGACCTCATGATCCATGAACAGTATTTTTATCCCTCATATTTCAATTACCAGCCCGATTTCAGGGATAAGGTAGTGACCGCCGTGAAGTGGGCAGCAGATAAAGGCTATAAGCCTGCGTTTCTGAGTGAATGTGTTTTTGGCTAGAAAACAAATAATAAAATAACTTATAGGAGAAATATATTATGGCCCGTAAATTAAGTATGCTGGCACCTGACTGGTGGGATTTCACCACTCTGCCGGATGACCTGCTGACTGATGCAGCAAAGCTCAAAGAAAAAGATATGATCCAGCTTTCGCGGGATGGGTTTAAAGTTATCTTGTATGATACGCTTGAAGATTTTTATCTTGCAGAAGCCCTCGAGTACATAACTGCATGGAAACAGGCTACCAGCAGTAAACCTGTTGGAATCTGCGGACCTATCGGTCCTACAGAACAATTGCCGCTCGTCGCCCGCATGGTGAATGAGCTGCAGCTGAATTTGTCTGATGCCCACTTCTGGGGAATGGACGAATGGTATGTGAACGGGAAAGAGCTGGATGCCTCAAATCCCATCTCATTTGAAAAGGCCGACAGGGATCTTTGCTTCAACAGGATGGACAAGAAATACAGGATCCCCGATTCCAACCTTCATTTTCCAAAAGCAGATACCCGTAAATATATCCAGAGCTGGGAAAGCGGCATCAGGTGCGCTGTAATGCAGGGAGGACAGGGCGATACAAAGCACTGGGCTTTCAACGATCCGTTTAAACGTGAAGGCAGATATAAGGACGCTCCCCCAACACCAGAAGAATTCAGAAAGCTCACAACACGTGTTGTGGATCTTCATCCTATAACCTGCATGCAGAATGCACGGACAAGTGCCGGAGGAGTTGTAACAGGAATACCAATGCAGGCACTTACCGTCGGACCTGTACAGACATGGATAGCAGAAAAAGTATCCATCTGGCATGCCGGTACACACGACAATGCCTTTGGACAAAGGCTTACAGCACTAATGATCAGCAAAAGAATTATGGACAGCTCTGTGCCGATGTCCCTGCTTGCAGATCATCCAAATGTACAGTTCAATTATTTCAGGGGTGGTATTGGCGTTTGTGAAACAGAAATGCACTAACCCTCACACAACACTAAAGATTATATTCATAATTTAAAATCATAATACAATGGCAAAAACTAAAGAAGTACTTTTCACGGGCTCGGATACGGAAGGCGGGATAACTTCCGGTTATCAGATGAACGATGGAGTTCCTCTCAAAGTCCCATATTCATTCTTCGGCTCCATTTATGATGAAGACGAAGAAAGGGCAGTTAAGATTGCAATGGCTCAGGAATCGCAGACTATGGGTCCTCAGGTCACGCTTTTCCAGAGAGAATTTGCGAAAATTTTTGAAGTGAAGCATGCCATGGCTGCGAGCAACTGTACCACTGCCATGCATGCGGCTACCCAGGCATTCGGCATAGGTGCAGGAGATGAAGTAATAGTAACACCGAATACTTTTATTGCCACATCGCTGGTGATCCTCAAAGAGGGAGCAAAACCTGTTTATGCAGATATTGATCCGAAAACATACAATATCGATCCGAAGCAGATTGAGGACAAGATCACACCAAAAACCAAGGCAATTTACGTTGTTCATTACGGGGGCCAGATGTGCGATATGGATCCGATTATGAAAATCGCAAAAAAACATAAGCTATACGTTCTTGAAGACTGTGCCCATGCTGCAGGGTCAAAATATAAAGGACGTCCTGCCGGCAGTATAGGAGATGTCGGATGCTTCAGCTTCCATTCCCTTAAAAACATTACAACACTTGGAGAAGGAGGGATGATAACCACCAACAGTGATGAGCTTGCTGAGAAACTTCAGAGGATGAGAGTAATGAGTATAACACACTGGAATCCCAATCAGACTAAATTTGAATTTGCCGGATTCAAAATGGAGAAGAAGAGTGTTAAGGATTACTGGCTTCCCTCCCATTTTGATGTTATTGATGATAATGGGAAATGGGGTTGCAATTACAGGATGAATGAGTCTCAGGCAGCAGTTGGAAGGGCTCAGTTAAGAAAGCTCGATATGCTTATCGGTAAAAGAAGGGAGAACAGCCATTACCTCAACGAGGGTATGAAAAAAATAAAAGGCATAAGAGGAGTCTATGAAGATCCTAACTGTTATCATGCATTTCATCTTTATACTCTTCTCATAAAGGAAAAAGAGCTGGGAGCATCAAGAGACGATTTCATGAGGGTACTCTACCAGGAAGAGGGCATACAGGGAATACAGCACTATCAGCCAAACTACCACTTTTCGGGACTTAAGAAAATGTACAATTACCCTGATAAACTTTGCCCTGTTGCAGAGAATTTCTTCTATAACGAGCATACAAGCCTGCCAATGAACCCACGTTTAACAAAAGCAGATCTTGATATGATAATCGAAGGAGTCAGAAATACAGTTGATAAGCTCAGGAAATAATAATTCCTTAACACTAAGGGGCACAAAGGGAAAATTGACATTATGAAAAAAGACGAATTATTCCAGTATATCGGAAATACAGCCCAGATTGGCGGAAGCAGGCATTATGAGCTTTCTGACGGGAGGGGACGGAATATGAGAGGCATAGACGTTAATTCGGGCGCCGGCCTTCAATATACAATACTTCCTGATCGCGGTATGGATATATCCCTTGCTTCCTATAAAGGGCAGAATCTTGTATACATCCCGTGCAACGGAGAGACACATCCCGCCTTCTACGAACCGGAGAATTTCGGATGGCTGAATACCTTCACTGGCGGCTTGCTTATTACATGCGGCCTGACATACCTTGGCGCCCCTGTTAAAGACGGAGAGGAACAACTGGGCCTCCATGGACGTTATTCAACTATCCCGGCCCGGCAGGTGGCAGATCTTTCAGAATGGAAGGGGGATGAATATCATATAATGCTTAAGGGAATAATCGAAGAGGGACATATTTTTGGCACCAAGCTTCGCGTTGACAGAGAAATATCTACAATCCAGGGTCAGAATAGCATCCGCATAAAGGATACTGTGACCAATTTCGGATATAAGCCAAGTCCATATACAATCCTCTATCACATGAACTTCGGTTACCCTCTTCTCAGCGAATCTTCAGAGCTGATAATCGATCCCGAAAAAACTGTTCCGGCTACGCCATATGCAGCCGAAGGGATAGGCGAATTCAGACGCTTTATCAAACCTGTGGCCAACTGCCAGGAACAGGTCTACTTCCATACCATGAAGCAGGACAGCAAGGGGTTTGCAACGGTCAGCCTTCAGAATAAGAAGCTTGGCGTTTCAATGACAATAAAATTTGGAACGGCTCAGCTGCCCTATCTTACCGAATGGAAGATGATGGGAATGGGTGAATATGTTCTTGGCCTCGAGCCCTGCAACGTACCTGCGAAAAACAGGGTTGCATTGAAAGAGGAAAATATATTACCCTGGCTTGAAGCAGGAGAGAGCGTTTCAAACAACATTGAGGTAGTTCTTTCCGATATATAGGCAACAATTGGTTTCTCCGGGTGTTTACCATAATAATTGAGGTCGTTTTTTGTAAATCGAAATTGTAATTATAAACACTAAATGATTCCATGAGCGATGAAATTAGAGAACACAAAGCTGCTTCAGGATCCGGATAAATCATTTATTGTACATTATGAAAACAAATCCTTTGCCCGCTGGCATCATCATCCTGAATATGAGCTGGTTCTTATTCTAAATGGCAAAGGCAAAAGGATGATCGGTGATCATATTGACCGATTCGATAAAAATGATCTTGTCCTGCTTGGGTCTTATCTCCCACATGAATATCTCTGTGACAGGAAGTTTCTGGATCATCCCGATGGGTTCCAGGGCAAAGCCATTGTTTATCAGTTTCTTAAAGATTTCCTGGGACCTCAGTTTTTTGAAATTCCTGAAAACAGGAATCTAACCCGGATCCTTGATGAGTCATACAGGGGATTACAATTTTACGGAAAAACCAGGGATAAACTGATCTCATTAATAGGAAACAGCTACCAGATGGATGGGACTGAAAGGCTATACTCCCTCTTTTCAATTTTTAAAATTATCTGTCAGACAAGAGAATACAAACTTTTGTCAAGTCCGGGATTCATGAAACCCTTTCATAATAAGGGAGATGAGCCGATTCAGAAAGCCCTTGAGTACATTGTTCAGCATTTTCAGGAAGAGGTCGCAATGAAAGATTTGCTCTCACTTACAAATATGTCAAATTCTGCATTCTGCAATGCTTTTAAAAAAACATGCAGAATGACCTTCAAAGAGTATCTGGTGAATGTAAGAGTAGGCTATGCCTGCAAGCTTCTTACCGATGCGACTATGAATATTTCCCAGATAGCTTATAATTGCGGATTTGAAAACCTTTCGAATTTCAACCGCCAGTTCAAAAAAATAAGAAATATTACTCCATCTGAGTTTCAGAAGCAGGTAAATTCTGCAGCACCCAACAGGGAGGAGAATAATTGACCTTACTGTAATTAAAGTTTTTTGATTTTACCTGCTGAGAATAAATCTGACTTTCGGCATAATTCAATCATAAATAGATATATTCGTATTACGAAAAAACTTAAAACAGGAATAATTTTATCCAAAAAGCTAAAATAAAGATTATGAAAAGATGTTATCCCAATTTAGCAGGCTGTAACTTATTTCAATTGTTAACTGCTTTGTTCATTTTTATATCATTATTCCTTTTTGCCTCATGCAGCAGCGGGAAGAAAACTGGAATAAAATCTACTCTTAAAATAGGCATTGCTGAATTAAATTACACACCCGAAATTGGCCTTGACCTGGTAGGTAACTACCGTGGCGACGATTATGCAGCCCGCGGAGTCCATGATTCACTTTATGCCAAGGCGCTCGTTGCTTCAGACGGGAATGGGGAAAAAGTTGCAATACTTACAGTTGATATCTGCACCTTTACCAGGGAACCGGTGGAATTCATGCGGAGCTATATTGCTTCTAAATCAGACATTAAGGCGGAGAATGTTATGATAATGGCTACGCATACCCACAGCGGACCGCCTTCTGAACTTGATGCCCCAAAAGCAAAGGAATACCTCACCAGGGCTGCTGATGCCGTGCTGATGGCGAATGCTGATCTAAAAACCACTGTTGTCTCTGCAGGAAGAAGTGAAGAGAGCAGGATATCGCATAACCGCAGGCTTAGATGCAAGGATGGGACTACCCATATGTGCTGGGAAAAATTTGAACCCGGATATGTTATTGAACCATGGGGAACAATTGATCCTGAAGTCATTACTCTCTCTTTTGATCAGGGAGGCAGGGAAACCGGAGTACTTGTTAACTTCGGATGCCATGCAACAACCCTTACCGGAAGCAACTGGCTCTATACAGCTGATTACCCCGGATATCTCGCAGAAGCAATAAAAAAGGTAAAGGGAAAGGAATTTAAATCACTCTTTTTAAATGGTTGTTGCGGAAATGTAACACAGGTTGACTACAGGATAGGTTTTCCATCAACTTTTCAGGAATGTCAGCGTATAGGATATCTTCTCGCTGTTGCTGCCATGGAAGCCATGAAATCATCCAGACCGGTTTCGACAGATATAATAGCAGTATCGAGAGAGATGGTCCCGCTTAACAGAATCAATATCTCTGATGAACAGCTTTCATGGGCCGAAAAGATTATGAAGAAAGTGGAAAAAGAAGGTATGCCGCCAATACAACAAGATGGATTGCCAGATGCCTTTTATGCCAGGCAATGGATAGAAATGCGCAAGACGCAGGATGTAACTGACAGTGTCGAAGTAATGACCATCCGCATAGGAGATCTTGCATTCGTTGGACTTCCCGGAGAAATATTCCAGGAATTCGGAAAAGATATCAAGGAAAAATCTCCGTGTAAAAACACAATTGTTACCGGGCTTACAAATGATGAAAGGGCTTATTTTCCTACAGCTGTATCCTTCACACAGGGGCCCGAAGGATATCACACCCTACATTACGGGTTATGAGACTACACCCGGCTCAACGATGTATGAGCCCGGTTCAGGTGAAAAAATGGCCGAATCAGCTGTTAATCAGTTAAAGAGGATTTTCTAAAACTGGTGGCAATAGCAATGGCATGAAAATCAGAGATTACCAGAATACAGGAGTTAGATCTTTATCCGCAATTAACCATATAAAATTTGTTAAAAATGAAAAGCATAATACAAAAGATCAGTATAATAATACTTTTCGCAGTAATTTATTCATTCGCAAGTGAACCAAATATGAAAAAAGAGTCAGTTTACAATGTAGCCAGGCTTAAACAGCCTATGAAAATCGATGCAGTATGGGATAAATCCCAGTGGAAAAATATCCAGTCTTTAGATATTACCAACTATATGGGAGACATCCCCGGATTCAAGCCTGAAGCTCAGGCAAAAATGATGTATGATGATGAAAACCTCTATGTTATCTTTCATGTTAAAGACCGTTATGTCAGATGTATCACCAAAGATATTAACGGACCGGTATGGGAAGATGGTGCAGTTGAATTTTTCTTTGCACCCGATCCTTCAACACCCCTTATTTATTTCAACCTTGAAACCAATTGCGGAGGCACTCCGCTGATGCATTACAATCTTGTTCCCAGGAAGGAGTCAAAGGAACTTTCCCCGGACGACATCAGAAAAATCGAGATAGCTCATACAATGCCCCGGATCATCGATCCTGAAATGAAAGATCCAGTCACATGGACCCTTGAGTACAGAATACCTCTGGCAATGCTTGAAAAATATGGCAAAATTGCCCATCCCAAAAAAGGGGTCGAATGGAAAGCAAATTTCTATAAGATTGCAGAAAACAGCTCCAATCCGCATTATATAACCTGGTCTGTTATAGATATTGAGAAACCTGACTTTCACAGGCCGGAGTTCTTCGGCAAACTTATATTCGAATAATAATCGATTCTATGGAGGATGAACCTGCCGGTCAACAGCAGAAAGAGCTGCAGACAGCTCCAAAACTGAATCGTGTCCTTGGGTTGTGGGACCTCATCTTCTACGGGATAGTTCTGATTCAGCCTATTTCTGTGATAGGTCTCTTTGGAATTGCCTCCCAGGTTTCGAGGGGACATATGGTCACTACTTTGCTGATAGCAATGACAGGAATGATGCTTACAGCAATAAGCTACGGAAGGATGGCATCTCTTTTTCCCTCAGCAGGCTCAGCATACACCTACGTAGGTAAGGGACTTAATGTACACCTGGGATTTCTGGCTGGCTGGGTCATGTTCCTCGATTACCTTATAATTCCGGTAATCAATACAGTATACGGAGCACTGACACTGCAAAGGCTTATACCCGGTGTTCCGTTTGTAATATGGGTTATCATTTTTATTGCTATCGTCACATTCCTTAACCTGAGGGGCATCAGGTCAACAGCCAGGTCAAATGAAATCCTGCTTATTCTGATGGCAGTAATAATAAGTTTCTTTTTTGTAATGTCAATCAGGTATCTGTTTAATTCACAGGGATGGGATGGGCTTCTGTCCTATAAACCTTTTTATAATCCTTCAACATTCAATTTTGGAGCATTAATGACTGCCACTTCTTTTGCTGCACTTACTTATATCGGATTCGATGGTGTTACAACGCTTGCTGAGGAGGTAAAGAATCCAAAGAAAAACATGTTGCTGGCACCTGCCCTGGTCTGTCTTTTCACAGGACTTTTCTGCACCTTTGAGATATATATTGCCCAGCAGGTATGGCCCGACTATAACTCATTCCCAAATGTTGAAACAGCTTTTTATGATGTTTCCGCCAGGGTCGGTGGCGCTTTTCTTTCAAAAGCCTTTGCAGTTGTTCTCGCCATAGGTTGTCTTGGAGCCTGCCTGGCAGGTCAGGCAGGTGCAGCAAGGCTTCTATTCGCGATGGGAAGAGACAAAGTCCTCCCCGGGAAGTTATTTTCACATGTAAATAGTAAAACAGCCAACCCCGATTTTAATATAATCCTCATTGCCGGTCTTACAGTTACTATTTCTTTGATTATAAGCTATCAGGGGGCAGCAGAACTCTTAAATTTCGGCGCTTTCCTTGGTTTTATCGGAGTTAACCTGGCTGCATTCAGACAATTTTATCTGCTCAGACCTCAGGGTCAGAAAAGGCATCTGTTTCTGGATGCTGTCGTCCCTTTTCTGGGTTTAGCGGTATGTTTTGCCATATGGATAAGCCTCCCCGCCCCTGCCAAGATCGTCGGAACCATATGGCTGCTGGCAGGTATTGCATTTCTTCTGATAAAGACTAAGGGCTTAAAAGATAAACCAATAGAACTTGATTATAACGATATTTAATATGAAAATAATATTACTGCCTATTCTCCTTATCCTGTCTCTGATCTGCCGCAGCAGATGATCTGAGGGTTGGCGCATCCGCTGTAAAAATCACTCCTCCCCTTGGGATACCAATGGCGGGTCAATACTTTGAAAGGGGAGCAACAGCCGTTCATGACGATCTTTATGCCAAAGCCATTGTAATCGAAAAGAACGGTGTAAAAGTCGCGATTGTATCTTGCGACCTTGTAGATATAGGAACAGAACTTGTGCCTGCAGTACGGAAAATGGCAGCCAAAGCGACAGGAATCCCTGAAGACCACATCATGATAAGCGCGACCCATTCACATACCGGGCCGGTTATACCCTCTCCCGGAAATATGAACGCCTCACAGGGAGCAATACCTGAGATACTGGCAGTTTACATTTCCAAACTGCCCGGACTGATTTGCGAAAGCATAAAACAGGCTGATGCTGATCTGAAACCAGCCGTAATTTCCGGTGGTATGGGTCATGAAGAGACAATCAGTTTTAACCGCCGCTTCTTCATGACAGATGGAACAGTCGGATGGAATCCCGGAAAGATGAATCCTATGATTATAAAGCCTGCAGGACCGATTGATCCGGATGTATCTGTATTGTTCGCATCAACTCCCGAAGGCAAACCTGTTTCGACGTATGTGAATTTCGCCCTTCATCTTGATATAGCAGGAGGGCTGGAAATTTCAGCAGACATGCCATATACGCTTTCAAAGATCCTTGGTGAAGTTAAAAGCCCTGAAATGATCACAATGTTCACACAGGGCTGCTGCGGCAATATAAATCATATAAATGTAAAAACAGCACAGGAACAGTCAGGCTTTGCTGAAGCTGAGCGTATAGGAACTGTCCTTGCCGGTGAGGTAATAAGAACCTCTACAATGCTGAAATCCACTGCGCATAGGAAATATCTCGGTAAAATCAGAAATAGTACCGCTGCCTCTGGCTGTCATTTCAGAAGCAGATCTTCCCTGGGCGAGGGAAATAACCTCAAAATATGGCAAACCTGATGCCGCTCCATTTATGGATATGGTAAAGGCATTCAAAATAATGGATGTCCATGACAGGAAAGGCAAACCGATACAGGCCGAAATACAGGTAATTGCCCTGGGTGATTCCTGCGCCATTGTAAGTCTTCCCGGAGAGGTATTTACTGAGCTGGGAATGTATATTAAGAGCCGGTCGCCATATCCTTTTACAATTATTGAAGAACTCACGAATGTCAGTACCGATTATATTCCGGATATGAAAGCTTATATTGAAGGAAATTATGAAACTGTCAGTTCCAGATGTGCTCCCGGTTCAGGTGAGCTGCTGGCAAAAAGGGCTATTGAGATGCTCTGGGAACTGAAGCGAAAAGGATCCTCATCTGAAAGCTGCGAATTAATTCGGTAAGTCCGGTGAAGTTATATTACTTATAATGCAAAAAAATATCTAATTTTAGTTTCCATTTTAACCTCTAAAATGCCCATGCTATTGTATGAGTCTTAGAGAAAAGGAACTAATTACCGGCCTGCAGCCGGGTAACAGATCTGCTTTTGATTCTCTGTTCAGGAATTACTATGCCGGATTATGTTCCTTTGCACATATCTATGTCAAATCGGCTTACCTTTCAGAAGAAATAGTGCAGGAGGTCTTTATAAAGATCTGGGAAAAACATGATAAAATCAATATTCACACGTCAATCAGCGCTTATCTTTACAGGAGCGTTTTCAACGCCTGCATGACATCTATTAAAAGCAGCCAGGCATCAGGTTTTAAGCACATCGACCTGGATGATGTATCCATCAGGAATGAGCTGTTGTCAATGGACCTTGCTGACAGTGAATTTTCAAAGATGTTTGCTGAAGATGCGGAGAGAGACCTGGAAGCTGTTATCAGCAGCCTTCCTGAACAATGCCGTGAAATCTTCATAATGTGCCGGGAAGATAATCAATCATATAAGGAAATATCAAACCTGCTGAAGGTTTCAAAGAGTACCGTAAAAACCCAGATGTCGCGCGCAATGAATAAAATTATGAAGCAAATGGAAAAATATCTTTAAAAACTTCCAAGATCTTGTAGACCAAAAGCCCGGTTTCTTGTCTTAATATTACGAAGAATAACTATGAATACTGATCTGGTATCCAAAAAAGAAGTTAGCGAATTGATTATAAAGGTGTTAACCAATCATGCAACACCTGACGAGTGTGTTATGCTCAATAATTGGGTTAAGAAATCTGATGATAACAGGATCTTTTTTCTTCGTTTCAGAAATGTATGGCTGGCATCTTCGCAGACAGTAAAACATAACAATATCTCGACTTCTAAAGCACTTGAAAACGTTTATCTGAAGCTTAATTCATTTCAGTCAGAAGAAAATGAGTCATCTGTGATTAACCCTCAACCCGGAGGAAAAAGGTCTTTATTCAGGTATTTCAGGATTGCAGCCCTTTGGATACTATTGATTGGTACCGGGGCCGTTTTATCAATTCTTTTTACTAAACCCGACAGAATTCTGAATCGCAATCCGGATGTATCTGTTATGGTTCCGAGAGGATCAAAGGCGCTCACAGTACTTCCTGACGGCACTGTAGTCTGGCTTAATGCCGGATCCGGAATTGAATATAAAATCCATGAGAATAAGCCTGTACGTGAAGTTAAAATCACGGGAGAAGCATATTTCAATGTCTCAAAAGATCCTGATCACCCTTTTACTGTTAATGCAGGAGAGATGATAATAATAGCTTATGGCACTGAATTTAATGTTAAAGCCTATCCGGATGAAAAGTCAGTTGAAACTACACTCGTTGAAGGGTCTGTAACTGTTGAGATAAGAAACAAGCCGTCAAACAAAACTTTGCTCAGGCCGGATGAACAGGCTATTTACTATAAACCCACATCACAGCGCTCTGAGAACTTTCTGGTCACTAAAGGTATTGATCCTTCGCTTTATACCCTCTGGTTAAATGACCGGCTTCAGATTAAAGGAGAAACACTCGAAGACCTTGCTGTAATACTGGAAAGAAAATATGATGTTACAATTCATTTTGACGATAACAAACTCAGAGAACTTAGATTTACAGGTATAATTGAAAATGAAACAATTGAACAAATACTGGAATTGATCAAAATTTCTTCGGATGTCGATTACAGGATCAATGGAAGGGAAATATGGTTTTCAAAGACAGGAAAAAAATTAATTTGACGATTGACCAATAAAATATCAACCAAACGAAATTCAATGAGAAGACGATCAGGGAGCCTCAGGCAAATGATATTTATTCTGGCCTTTATTCTTTTAGAGATCGGGCAGGTTCGGGCACAAACAGAAAAACTCTCTTTTTCGGGTGCCCCGGGAAATCTGACGGATCTTTTTTCCTTCATTCAGGAAAAATATGGTTACAGGTTTTTCTATAACAATGATCTGGTAAAGCCTGATGTCAGCATAAAACTCTCTTCCCAGGAGATGACCCTCCAGGATCTGCTTAAGGAACTCTCTGCCAAAACAGGTCTCAGCTTTCGCCTGATGGAAAATAAATTAATCGTTGTAGAGGACCCCTCCAAGCAAACAACCCAGACAATAAAGGGGAAAGTGACATCCGGCACTGAAAACCAGCCATTGCCAGGGGTGAATGTACTGGCTAAAGGAACATTTAATGGCGTTATAACCGGTACGGACGGATCGTATCAGATTACAGTGCCGTCCAATACGATACTTGTTTTTTCCTTTATTGGATTCCTGCCGCAGGAAATACCTGTACAGGGCAGGAATTCAATAGATGTAACACTTATGGAGAATATTACCCAGATGAATGAAGTGGTTGTAACTGCCTTAAACATCAACAGGACAAAAAGTTCGCTGGGATATTCTGTTACTTCAATCAAGGGAGACAATCTCAACCAGGCAAAGGAAAACAATGTTATTAATACTCTTTCAGGTAAGGTAGCAGGATTGCAGATCTCAAAATCCGCATCCGGTGTTGACGGATCGAGCAGAGTTATACTCAGAGGTGTTGCTTCAATACTTGGTGAAAACCGTCCACTTATCGTTGTCGATGGAATTCCTGTAGATGGAGGACACGGAGGCGGAGACAGGTGGGGTGGAACTGACCGTGGTGACGCTCTGTCAGACATCAATCCTGAAGATGTGGAGAATATAAGTGTTCTCAAAGGTGCCGGCGCAGCTGCTGCATATGGTTCCCGCGGTGCAAACGGTGTGATACTTATTACCACCAAGAAAGGAACCGTTAATAAAGGGCTGGGAGTTACTCTGACTTCAAACTATACAAATGAATCACCCTTATTGTACCCTGATTTTCAGAACGGATACGGACATGGCGCGTATGGCACTTATCCCAATACTGTGCCTGATGGAGGATTCCCATGGGGATGGAGCTGGGGACCAAAAATGGAGGGACAGGTATTGCCCAACTTTTATGGTACAACCTCCCCCTTCAGTGTTCAGAAGAATAATTACAGTGAATTTTTCCAGCCTGGCCATTCATTCACAAATACGGTGGCGCTCGACGGCGGAGATGATAAATCAAGTGTAAGAGCCTCATTCACTACTCAGAACAGCTCGGGTATTGTCCCCACAAATGACCTGAAACGCCAGACAGTATTCCTCAGGGGATTTACTAAGATGAAGAATATTATTGAACTGGATGGAAAGGTGACTTATATTCACAGCAACGTCCAAAACAGGCCTGGCTTAGCCGAGTCTTCCTCTAATCCGGGATACTTTCTTTCAATAATGCCAAGGAATATGGTTTCGCGAGATCTCCATACCTACATGGAGGATGAAAACGGAAAGGAACAACTTTGGACAATGGACTCTTATACAGGCAATCCTTACTGGCAGCTGTACAATGCAACGAACACTGATCAGAAGCACAGGCTCCAGGGTGTTTTCTCAGGAAAAATTATCTTCAATCCTCACCTGAATGTTCTGATCCGGTCAGGAATGGATTACACAAATCAAAATTACCATGACCAGGTCGCCAGGGGAAGTAATGCCAATAATGTCAACGGTTATGTTGGCAATTCAATAAGTGAATACATGGAATGGAACAGTGACTTTCTCGCTAATTACAACATGAAAGTACAGGAAGACATTAACTTAACTTTCAGCATTGGCGGAAACTACCGGTATAATAACTACAAAAGCATTTCACAATCAGGCAGCAATCTGAGAATCAATGATTTCTTTGCCATCTCCAACTGCGGAAGTTATTATACTTCCGAGGGTTTCTCGGAAAAAGCTGTAGTTTCGGCATACGGACTCGGGTCAGCTTCTTACAAAAATTATCTCTATTTTGATTTTACTCTAAGGAACGACTGGTCCTCCACTCTTCCCGCTGAGAATAACTCATATTTCTACCACTCTGAGAATGTAAGCTTCCTGTTTACAAATGCTTTCAATATTCAGTCAGATATCCTTTCCTCCGGCAAACTCAGGGGATCATATGCCAGGGTTGGAAACGATACCGGTCCCTATAATACACAGCAGTATTACAGTGTAACCCAGTCTCAGCTTCCATATCCCATGGGCAATTTCAGCGACATTCTCGCCTCCTATGATCTTCAGCCGGAAATAACCAGTTCCTGGGAGATTGGAACAAATCTTGGCTTACTGAAAAATATAATAATTCTGGATTTCACTTATTATAATAACAAATCAAACAACCAGATAATGGACATTCCTTTACCTCCATCATCCGGATACTCCAGCAAGAGAACAAATGCAGCCCGCCTGAAAAACAATGGATATGAAGTACAGGTCGATGCAAAAGCCATTCAGGGCAAAGCATTCAACTGGGATATATCTGCAACCTGGTCAAAAAATAATTCTGAGGTTACAGGCTTATACGGTGATCTCGAATCCATTATCCTTGAAGATTCGTGGATAGCCACAATCCAGGCCAGGCCCGGAGATGAATTTGGCGTAATATATGCCTGGGATTATAAACGCGATAGTTATGGCAGAAAATTAATCGATGATAAAGGCTATGCCCAGAAGGGAGAGTACAAGAAAATGGGATCGATAAATCCTGACTGGATTGGCGGTATTTCAAACAGGGTATCTTACAGAGATTTTTCATTGTCATTTCTCGTTGATATAAGAAAAGGTGGAGACATAGCATCAATGGGAAAAGCTTACAGGGCTCTTTTCGGCACTTCAGCCGAATCAAATGAGGGAAGGGAGGAATGGTATTCCACTCACGATCCGGCTTACCAGTATTCAGTTCCCCTGCCCGGTGCTGACCCCCTGGGATTTATAGAAAGCGGCATAAACGAAACTACAGGTCAGACAAATACAGTTCCGATAGATCCCATCTACCGATGGTACAATATCTGGTCGAAAGAAATCGGTACGGAATGGATGGTTGACGCTACAAATGTCCGTCTCAGGGAAGTGGTGCTTGCCTATACAATGCCGAAAAAACTGCTTTCCGGAACTCCGTTGTCTGATGTACAGATCTCACTTGTTGGCAGGAACCTCTTCTTCTTTTACAATGCAATGAATGATGTGGATCCTGAATCGGGTTATACCAGCGGTAATACAGGGGGAGGTTTTGAGCACTGTGCCATTCCCACATTAAGAAGCCTGGGTTTCAATGTCAGAATAGGATTTTAATTAGTGAAAAGATGAATTCAATTCAATCAATAAAACTCATGAAAAGACAATTACTTCTGCCGGCAGTTATGTTTGCGACAATGCTTCTGGCAGGATGCGATGAAAGTCTTGTTGAAATGAATACCGATCCTCTCAGGCTCTCCGAACTGCCTGATGAATACCTTTTCACTACTGCCGTAAGATATACAGTAGGTGATGTTAGCAATTACGATACGAGGTTTGGATGCCAGTATGCCCATGTTTATGTTACAAACTCCGAAAACAGGTCTGCTGACTCATATAAGGATTTCCATACTCAGGATATTTATAAGGAGATGTTTGCCTATGCATATATTTACCCCTTAAGATACATTATTAAGGTTGTGAGTATGACATCCGAAGGAGAGACAAAGAATCCTGTAAGAAATGCCATTGCAAGAATTGTTGCTGTTGTCGAATATTCCAGGGTTACCGATTGTTTCGGAGATGTACCCTACTTCGAAGGTGCCAGAGGTATGGAAAACATATTGTACCCGACATATGATGAACAGGAATTAATTTATCACGATATGATGGACCAGCTTAAAGCCTCCATCGAAATACTTAAGACGGCAGATCCGGCAATGGGTTATGTCGGAGCTGATCCGATTTATGACAATAATCTTGACTAAGTGGTCACGTTTTGCCAATTCAATGCGCTTTCGTCTGGCAATGAGGGCAAGGTTTGCAGATCCTGCCAATAGTGCTGCAGTGATAGCAGAATGTATGAATGAACCATTTATTGAAAACAATGATGGCAACTTTGGCCTCAAATACCAGGAAAGCGAAAATCCCGAACTTTATAATCCATGGTATGATGTCCGTAAACACCAGAACTGGAAAATGAGTGACAAATTTGTCGAATGGCTTAAGAGCACCAATGATCCCAGGCTCAGAACTTTTGTTGATACCACAAAAACCGGTGAGTATAAAGGATTTCTTAATGGACTTAATGACCAGGAGCAATCAAAATACCAGTGGGAGAATTTTTCAAATCCGAAACCGGCACTTTATGCAAAAGACCTGTCTCAGAATTTAATGTGTGCCTCGGAAGTATGGTTCCTGAGGGCTGAAGCAGCACTGTTTAACCTTGCGCCCGGCGATCCTGACCAGCTGTACAAGGAAGGTATCAGAAAAAATATGCTGCAATGGAATGTTCCTGCTGCTGAAATAACCGAATTCCTTTCGGCAGAACCGGAGGCAACACTCAACGGGTCTGATGAGGACAAATTCAGACAGATTGCAACACAGATGTGGATTGCCTTTACACCTAATTTTGTGGAGGCATGGAGCAATATCCGCAGAACGGGATATCCTGTTATTCCACAGAGAACAGATGCCGATGTTTATGCTCTCGGGGTAACTAATGGTATCTTGCCGACCCGATTCAAGTATTCATCAAGCGAATACCGCACAAACAGGGCAAATGTCGATATTGCCGTTGAACAACAAGGCCCTGATCTGATAGATACACCGGTATGGTGGGATGTAAGAGAAAAATAGACCTTATTATTAAAGTTTTTATTTATGTTAAATCAATAAAGTATCAATTATGAAAAAGAGCACATTATTAATTCTTGCCATGGTTGCGCTTAATTATCAGTTATGGTAATTTCGTGCAGTAAAGACACTCCTGCACCTACTGCTGAGATATTTGCAACTATTGACGGTTACACCGTTCACATTCAATCCGACTGTAACAGATGTCAGCACCTATGCATGGGATTTCGATGACGGAGAGACCAGTACAGAGGCAAAACCTGTACATACCTATGCTTCGTCGGGAACCTACACTGTCACCCTTGTTGTCAAAGGTGACGGAGGAGAAGCCACTGCCTACCAAAGAGATCTCAATTGCTGCTTCATTTGCAGGAAATGCTTACCGGTGGACCGGATGCTACGGCAGGTAAAACATGGATACTGGATCCAGCCTATACTGTAGGAGACGGCGGAGGTCCTGTTACCAACTCACCTTATACAATTGCAATCCCCAGCGCAGAGAACGTTCTTACTATGTTTGGTCTTGGTGACGAGTATGATAATGAATTCACCTTCTTTGACAATGGCAATTATTCTGTAAGCCCAAAGAATGGCAATGTACTTGCCGGTGCAGTTTATGGCTATGCTTCTGAGACAATATATGGTGAACCGGCATGGGACATAGGTTTATGCGCCGCTGCATGGTCTGCACCAGCTTCAGCAACATGGACACTTAATACAACTGATCTGGTTATAGATGCAATCGGAGATCCTAATGATCCGAATGTTCCTCCTGTTCACGGGAATGTTACAATTACCGGAAAGACCTGGATATCTCTCTCTGCCGGTGCTTTCTTTGGTATTATGGATTTCCCGACAACTGCTCAATTTATAATTGATGAGATCACTCCGGATAAAATGAGAGTAACTTTATTCGTTTGCGGTTATTCATTTGACGGAGGCGACCCCATGTATAATATGATGCCTACGAATATGTTTCACCTGTCCTACATCGTAAAGCCGGAATAAAGGAAGATATACCTGTAAGTACAGGCTACTGTAAACAGCTTGCAATAATCTAATTATCAGTTTAGTGAAGAGAATGACACACTCTTCACTAAATCTGATAAAATAAGGTTTCATTGCCCTTACTATGTGAAATACTTAATATCAGAATAAAATTATGACCAGAATTATTATTGTCCTTTCCCTGTTTTTTGTAATCCTGAATGGTTGTAAACAGGATCAGAAGATAAATCAATCTCTGCTTAATGATCTGGCAGGAGGAAAAATTTCCGTTGAAGGGACCAGGTTTATCGATTCCTTTGGCCGCCAGGTTATTCTGAGTGGAATTAACAAAGTGAATAAGGATAAGAGAATGAATTACACTGACAACGATTCATTATTGTCATATGAGCAACTAAGCAAATACGGATTCAACTGTATCCGTCTGGGAGTGATCTGGGATGGTGTCGAGCCCGAACCCGGAAAATATGATGAGAAATACCTTGACAAGATCGAGGAGAGGATCAACTGGGCTGCACAAAATGGTATATATGTAATGCTTGATATGCATCAGGATCTATATGGTGAATCTTTCGCGGAAGGATCAAGCATGGGTGACGGAGCTCCGCGATGGGCAACAATTACAGAAAACCAGCCACATATAACCGGAACTATCTGGAGTGATTCCTATTTAATAAGTCCTGCAGTACAAAAAGCATTTGATAACTTCTGGGCAAATACTCCGGTTGCTGATGGAATGGGAGTCCAGGATCATTATGCAAAAATGTGGCAGCATGTTGCCAGAAGATTTGCCAGCAATAATTCAGTTATTGGCTACGATATAATGAATGAACCATTTAACGGAACACATGGAACTTCGATAGTGCCTGCGATTCTGACTGAATATGCAAAACTCTATGCTGAGGAGACCGGGAAGGTTCTCTCTGAGAGCGAAGTACTGGCAATGTGGTCTGATGAAGAAAGCAAATTTGAAGCTTTAAGGAGATTACAGGATTCTGCCAAATATGCCAGGGTTTTTGATGCCGGAAGAGAACTGAACCAGGAATTTGAGAAAACTGCCCTGCAATCCATGTATCAGCGTGTTGCCAATTCAATCAGGGAGGTTGACACAACTCACATTCTTTTTATCGAACATGCTTATTTCGGAAATACCGGGATCTTAAGCGGAATTGAAGCTCCAAAGAAGCTCAATGGGGAAAAAGATAATCTTGTGGCATATGCTGCTCACGGGTATGATCTGCTGGTCGACACCAAAAACTATGATGAGCAGAGTTACTCAAGGGTAGAGCTGATCTTCTCCAGGATAAATGAAACATCAAAACGCATTAATCTTCCCGTTATTGTAGGAGAATGGGGCGCATTATCCGGCAACTCTCAGGCAATGAGTTCGTCAGCAAGTTTCATTATCGGACTATTTGAACGGTTCGGTTTCAGCAATACCTACTGGGCTTATTATAATGGCATTGAGCAAGATCATTATTTCAAGAGCTCATTAATCAGGCCTTTCCCTCAATATACAGGCGGTCGTATGAGCAATTACAGCTTCAATCGCGAAACTAACCTGTTTTCCTGCACATGGGAAGAATCCCCTGAGGTAAATGCATCAACAGTGATCTATATCCCTGATATTGAGAACCTGGTCAGGGAAAGCATTTCCCTGAACCCTGAAAGAAGCAGTACTGTCATTCAATCGATAAAAAACAGTAAGGCCGGCTACCTTATAATACCTGTGACCGGGAAATCGCTCAGCCGTACAATCGAATTTAAAATAAATAATAACCTGGATTCATTCTCCATTGAGGATAAATCCAATAAGTAAATTAAGAAAAGGCAGGCAGTAACGTGAAAGCCGGTCTTTATAATTTTAAAACAATCACTTTAATTAATTCATTTATAAACCTTTAATTATCATTATTATGAAAAAAGTTCTTTTTGTTATCATGTTGCTCGGATTTATGTACCAGGTTGCAAAACCTGTAACCGCCGATAACAGTGCTGTTATCGGATCATGGAAATGCGCTGTTATTGATGTGCCTTATGAGTATAGCAACAGCGTCATCACAATCATGGAGAAAGAAGGAAAGCTCAATGGAACTGTTAAATTTGATTCAGGTGAAGAAATAAAGATCACCACAATCAAGTATACCAACAGCCAGCTTGTTCTCTCACTTTATGTCGAGGGCTATTCCATAACTGTTGATGGTAAAGTTGCCGGTACAAAAATTACCGGTACTGCTGACACACCTGATGGTAAAGTAAATTTTACGGCAACTAAGGTTGTGGAGAAGAAGAAATAAGAAACACGAAGTCACCCCCCGGCCCAGAATAGCCGGTAACCTAAGAGTAGAATTGTTAATACTGAGTTTGGAAAAAGTTTCCCCTTCCTTTTGAAGGAGGGGAAACTTATTTAACCACAGGGGGGTTGGGGGGCTAACCCTACACAAAGGGGGGGGGGGCTAATCCTCTACAGGGGGATTGGATCAGGGGGGAATAAATTTATGCCAGTACAGATATCTTACTATGGAAACAGTTAATATAAAGGATCTATACAGGAAACTTACGGATCTCTCCATTAAGCCTGTTGTGAGCATTCCGCAGGCAGAGATGGAAAAATATCTGCTCCACTTTGAAGTGAATTGTGCAGGTAGCAAAAAGATGACTGATACTGCAAAAAAGCTTATACCGGGCGGAGTTCAGCATAATCTGGCATTCAACTATCCTTTTCCGCTTGTAATTGTTAAAGCCGAGGGAGCTTATCTGTATGATATTGACGGCAACAGGTATATAGATTTTCTGCAGGCAGGAGGCCCTACCGTATTGGGCAGCAACTTTCCGGCTGTCAGGGAAAAGGTGATTCAGCTGATTTCTGAGTGCGGCCCTTCAACAGGACTTTTTAATGAATATGAATATAAGCTTGCAGAACTTGTAAGCCGGCTGATACCATCCGTTGAGATGTTCAGGATGCTGGGAAGCGGAACAGAGTCAGTCATGGCCTCTCTACGACTTGCAAGACTTGTAACTGGCAAGAAAAATATTATCAAATGCGGCGGAGCCTATCATGGATGGAGCGACCAGATGGTATATGGCATGAGGATCCCGGGGACAGGACGGTTTGATGCACATGGCATTCCTGCAGGCTCTACGCGACATACACAGGAAGTCTATCCCAATGATCTCCGGGCACTTGAAAAAACATTAAAATTTAACAGGTTCAGGGGCGGCACCGCTGCTGTAATACTTGAACCTGTCGGCCCGGAAAGCGGAACCCGTCCGGTGGATAAGGAATATAATGCCGGAGTACGAAGTCTTTGTGACCACTACGGAGCACTTCTTATTTTCGATGAGGTTGTTACGGCTTTCAGGATCAGCATGAACGGTGCACAGGGCTATTATGGAGTAACTCCCGACCTGACCATCTTCGGAAAGGTTATTGCCGGAGGCTATCCTGGTGCTGGCGGCATCGGAGGTAAACGTGAATACATGGAACATATGGCTGCCGGTTTACAGACTGGCAAAAAGGTGATGACAGGAGGTACAATGGCTGCTACTCCGCTGAGTTCTGCTGCAGGTTATTTTACACTTCTGGAGATGGAAAAGAATGATGCCTGCACCAAAGCTGCAAGAGCCGGAGAATTGCTGACCAATGGCCTGCAAAAACTCATATCCTCTTACAACCTGCCATATGTTGCATATAATCAGGGATCAATATGCCATCTGGAGACTACCGGAACCCTGTTTATAAAACTGAATTATCTGAGCATCTTTAAAGTCCTGGAGGAAATTAAGAAACGTAAGCATGTAATGGAAGAGATGGGCGCTGCGTATATGGCCGAAGGAATAATTACACTTGCCGGAAGCCGCATGTATACAAGTATGGCTGATACCGACGAAGTAATTCAGGACGCCCTTGACCGGTTTGAAAATGCATTTAAAAAAATTAATCCCAATAGTATCTGACATGGTAGAAAATAAATTCGTTTTGTCTTTTGACGTAGGAACAAGTGGCGTAAAATCCATCCTTCTGGATTTTTCAGGGAAGATAATTACACATACGACTGAAGAGTATCCATCCTATACCCCTCAGCCTGGCTGGATGGAGCAGGATCCGTCCGATTACTGGGATGCGGTGATAAGATCCACCCGAAAAATAATGAGCGTTTCAAAAATCGATCCGGAAAAAATCAGCGGAATTGTCTTTACTACCCAGGCAATGGGCATAATACCCGTCGATAAAGAGGGCAAAGTACTCCGGAGAAATATCACATGGGTTGACAACCGGGCAGAGGAAGAAGCAATATGGCTGATGAACAGGTTTCTTGGCAGAAGAATCTTTAAATCCATTGTTGGAATAGAACTTACAGGGAAGGATGTTCTGGCCAAATTACTCTGGCTGAGGAAAAAAGAGCCTGAGATCTATAAGAAAACAGATAAAATACTTGATGTCAACGGGTATCTGAAATTCAGAGCTTCCGGGGTAAAAGTATCGGAATGGTCAGGCGCCTGTTCCTATACATTTGACCTGAAGAAAAAAGACTGGACCCGCTGGTTGTTCAGGATGATAGGTTTCGACCTTAATAAATTACCGGAACTGATCCGTTCCACCGACAGAGCAGGTAACCTCAGTGCTCAGGCTGCTGCTGACCTTGATCTGACAGAAGGAATACCTGTATTTGGTGGTTGTGACGACACACAGAGTGCTGCAATAGGGTCTGGAGCTTCGGGAGAATCAGATGCTCATATCTATCTCGGAACTTCAGCATGGGTTGGCGTAATGACCGGCAGAAATGTCCGGTTCAGGAATGGAGCGGTATGCCTTCAGAGCGCCTCACCTGATAAAAACATTGTTGTTGGCATAACCGAATCAGCCGGAAGCAACATCGACTGGATCATAGAAAATTTCTATTCCAGGGAAAAAAACGATATGACTATTCCCGACATATATGCATTTGCCACTGAGGATGCAGATTCCGTTCCTCCCGGCTCAGAGAGCCTGATGATGACACCATGGCTTTTCGGCGAGAGATGTCCCGTAGGTACAACAACAACCCGGGGGACAATGTTTAATCTTACGCATCACCATACCAGGGCTCATATCCTCCGCGCCATGAGTGAGGGTATTGCATTTAATATCAGATGGATACTTGAAAATTTCGAAAAAGATTTCGGATTCTCCATCCCCTGTCTGAGAATAATCGGAGGAGGCAGCCAGAGTGAATCCTGGATGCAGATCATCGCCGATATCACCAACAGGAAGATAGAGACAACCACACATCCCAGACTTGCAGGCGCCCTTGGAGCCGGAATATGTGCCCTGGTAGGTCTGGGAATCATGAATAGTCTGCAGGATGTGAAAAAGCTTGTCACTCCTCAGCGCATATTCATTCCTAACGAAGATAATTCAACCATTTACAACAGGCAATTTCAATCCTACAAGGATATTTATAAAATCAACAAGAGCCTCTACAGGAAGATTAATTCAGTTCTGCTGTAAGAGCTAAATGGCAAAATTTAAAAATAATTCAGGATGGTAGCCGAAAGTGATGCTAAATCTGTCGTGTGCGAAGCCGGGAAAAGACTATTGCGCGAAAACCTGGTATCCGGTACCTGGGGTAACCTGAGTCTGCGGATGGATCATGAGAATATGATTATAACACCAAGCGGGAAACCATATGAATTATTATCGCCGGAGGATATGGTCCGGGTAAATTACCATACACTTTCGTGGGAAGGAGAAAGTAAACCATCCTCTGAGCTGAAACTTCATGCCGCAATATATCTGGATCGTAAGGATGTTAATGCAGTAATTCATACTCACCAGCCTAATGCATCAACGGTGGCAGCAGCCAGGAGAGAGGTCCCTCCAATCCTGGACGATATGGCCCAGATAATAGGCCCATCCGTGAGAGTTGCTGCATACGCCTTGCCGAACACAAAAAAAATAGTCAGGAAAACGCTGAGAGCACTCAGCGGAAGAAATGCCGCACTTATGGCTAACCATGGAGCTGTATGCATCGGCCGTGATATGGAAGAGGCATTTCTTGTATGCCAGGTGCTTGAGAAGGCATGCCGGGCATTTATTGAGGCAGAATTCCTGGGCGGTGCCAAAGCTATTGGCAATGTTGAAGCCTGGATAATGCATAAGTATTACTTGTTGAAATATTCAAAGCTGAAGGATAAGAAATAACTTCAAACATTACTCATAGGAGTATATGAAAAATATCGTTCCAATTCTCGTGTTATTTCATTTTAAATAAACCTTTTACAATGGATATTAATCTCAGAAAAGCAATAACTGCTCTGCTTATCATGAGTATATCTGTTGCAGGGCTTGAAGCACAGGAAAAATCCGGGAACAATTTCAGTGTCAGAATAGATTCAGTAAGCATACGAAAAAACTGGCGCACCAGGGAAAATATAATAATGCAGGAACTGGATATTAAATCCGGTGACATTGTAACAACTCAACAGATTGAAAATTCCATTTCAAGAATCTGGAATATAGGTAATTTTGCAAAGGTCAATTACAGGATTGATACTCTTGAGAATGGAATGATAGTTCTTAATATGACAGCTCAGGATGCGTTGACGATAATGCCTAACTTCTCTTTCAGCGGAAACAGGAAGGAATATATAATGACACTGGGGGTAATTGACAATAACTTTTTAGGCAGAAATATCAACTTTGGAATTGCCGGCACCTTCGGAACAAATGTAAAGTACGGGAATCTGAATATTGGCATTCCAAGACAGCTCTTGTACAGAAATATGACACTTAATGGCGGATTAAGCTACGGAGCTTCTCAGAACTTCAGGTATGAAAATGGGATAATTACCAAAGGGGTAGCATACCGTTACAGAAACATCAACCTTTTTATCGGTAATCCTTACCAGACAGATTATAAATATACATTTTCTCCTAACCTGGCAATCAGCTATTTAAACCATAAGACTGATTCTTCATTACTGGATCCGGGCATTCCGGAATGGGACAGTTATGATATAAGTTATATAACCATATCAATGAATGAATCAGTCGGACTAATTAACCATATAAGGCATCAGCAGAATGGCTTCCTTGTCACTGCAGGAATAGGTTATGGAATCGGTCTTGATTATGACAGCCACGGGTATTTCTCTGTGGGAGTCAATGTTATATACTCAAGGCTAATAAACAGGTTCCTGCAGATAGATGCCAGCCTTTCAACGGGTTATACTACTTCTGAGCGGCCATCTCTCATCAGCTATCTTGGCCCCGGTAATGTTAAAGGCATACTGACCGGAGAGAAATCAGGGAAGTCAATCTGTTATGCAAATACTGCTGCACTGATAACCTATATTAACCGCGACTGGTTCGCAATGGAACAATCCTTCTTCCTGAACGCAGGAAATGCCACAGATAAATACCCGGATCTTTTTGCATTAAGTCCGCTCTTTTCAGCAGGCACCAGGGTGAGGTTCATGATACCCATGGTCCCCTGGCTCGCTATCAATTTCTACTATGCTTACCGGGGCAATGATAAACACTGGTACAGCATGGATTTCTAGCGCAGAAAATAATTGAATTGCTATTTTTTATAACTTACATCTGATTTTGTAATATAACCTGGATAACTACATAAAGATCTGATTTTTTTGATGAAATTTAACCACGGAGTTTCCCTGAGTT
Source organism: uncultured Bacteroidales bacterium (assembly GCA_963782945.1). Taxonomy (GTDB): domain Bacteria; phylum Bacteroidota; class Bacteroidia; order Bacteroidales; family VadinHA17; genus LD21. Next base: position 7,281 of record CAWALO010000017.1, on the reverse strand, counting down.
TAACGGAGTTCCACTGCTAAAGGTCTCCGTGAGACTCCGTGATACTCTGTGTAACTCCGTGGTTAATAGATTTATATTGAATACTTTAATCTTCTTCCCAGCAGGATTAAATTTCAAATTATAAACGGAAGAATGGAGTTTTATTAATACTTAAAAAAAATCCTGGAATGATGAATGACAGACGCGATTTTATAAAGAAAGTTTCACTTGGTGCGGGTGCAATAGCTTTGTCTGGTATGACTGACTATACTTTTAGATCTGATATGGCTGCATTTAGCGAAAAAGTGAAAATTTCAAACCTTAAGAAACCCCTTGCAATTGCCATGTGGGACTTTAGCTGGATACTCCGGCACCACAGATATGGTGAATTCGAAAACTGGGATATGGTATTGGAAGGGCTTGCTGAAAGAGGATACAATGCAATAAGGATTGATGCAATGCCTCAATATGTGGCAGCAGACACCTCAGGGAATGTCGAACAGGAGTTCAGAAGCATAAAGGATGGATGGAGACCCTCACTCTGGGGAAATGATTATACAATGAGTTTCCGCCCCCGGGAAGCACTCCTTGAGTTTATCCCGAAATGCCGTAAATATGGGATAAAGATCGGACTTGCCACATGGTTTATCAGGCATGGCACAGAAAGAAAAGACATTTTCCTTGAAGAAGGAGGTCTGCTGAGAGCCTGGGATGAGACTCTGGCTTTTCTGAAGACAAATAACCTGCTGGAAGATATAATATATGTGGACCTCCTGAATGAGTATCCCAACTGGCATGGATATGACTGGTTCAAAAATAAAATGAATTCATTTTCTGATCTTAACCAGCTTAAACTTAATAACCCGGAAGCCAACCTGCCCGAACCAGGGTCACTGGCGAAACAGGGAAATGTCCTTCAGCAGGAATTCTATAACGAGTTCATCGATGCTCTGATCACTACCCTTAAAACCCAACATCCCGATCTTGACTTTTTTGCATCTCTTGATTCTGGTATGGATCTTAACCGCATTGATCTTTCCGCTTTCAATGCCATGGATTATCATATCTGGTTTGCCCATACCGACAAGATCCCGGGGCTGAAAGAAGTTAATGCCATTGATCAGAGTCTGGATTACAGAAAAGCATATGCCGGTTTGCTGTCTTACTGGAATGACAATAAAAAAATGCTGGTTAGTTGGATGGACGGACGTTTAACAGATATCTCGGCAACAGCATCAAAACATAAAATTGTCTGCGGTAACACCGAAGGATGGGGGCCCATATTCTGGTTTGATCATCCGGAACTCGACTGGAAATGGGTAAAGGAAAGCGGCGACATTTGTGTTGACCTGGCCAGAAAGCATGAAAACTACAGGTTTCTCTGCACCTCAAATTTCACCCATCCCCAGTTTAAAGGAATGTGGGAAGACATCAAATGGCATAAGAATATTACCTCCAGGATTAAAGCATGAGATAACTTGCATAACTTTGTTTCTGTGCACTTAATAAACCGCATGATGAAATGAAAAGAAGAGACTGGTTAATAAAAACAGGTATTGCAGGCTCAGGAATAATTCTGAACAGCTATATGGGATCAATTGACTGGCCATCGTCTCTGCCTGAAGAAAATTTCATAAAATCAGACTTTGGCAAGGATTTCAAATGGGGAGTCGCCGCCGCAGCATACCAGACAGAAGGAGCCTGGAACCTGGATGGGAAAAGTGAGTCAAACTGGGATCATTTTTCACGGATGAAGGGTAAAATCGAGAGAGGAGAAAATGCTGATATTGCTGCGGATTTTTATCACAGGTACTCTGAAGATATAGACCTGATCAAAGCAATGAATTTCAAGGTATTCAGGTTTTCACTATCATGGCCAAGGATAATTCCGGGAGGAACAGGCGAGGTAAACAGGAATGGGCTCGACTTCTATCATAAGGTAATCGACAAATGCATCTCATCCGGCATTGAGCCATGGATCACGATCTACCACTGGGATATGCCTCAGGTTCTTGAAGATCAGGGAGGATGGGCAAACAGGAAAATTGTCGGATGGTTCTCAGAATATACCGATGTGGTAACCAGGGAGTATGGCAGCAAGGTTAAAAACTGGATGGTAATAAATGAACAGCTCTCATTTGCGGGTAATGGTTATATGGAGGGACTGTTTGCTCCGGGGAAAAAGAGCCTGAAAGCTTTTATGAAAGCGGTACACTACTCTGTTCTTGCCAATGCTGAAGGAGGAAGGATAATAAGGAGGAATGTACCCGATGCAAATATAGGGACTACCTTTGCAAATACTTACATAGAACCCGTTGACCAGAACAGTAAGAATATTGACGCCGCTGCCCGTATGGATGCTGTGATGAACCGGTTGTTCATTGAACCATGCCTGGGACTTGGTTACCCGGTCGATACGTTGCCGGTACTGAAGAGATTGAAATCATTGTATGAACCGGGTGATGAAGAAAAGATGGTTTTCGATTTTGATTTTATCGGAGTCCAATATTACTTCCGGACAATAGCAAAGAAATCTATAATGCCGGGAATGAGAGCCAAAGAGATCCTCCCTTCTGAAAGAGGTGTTCCTGCAAATGAAATGGAAGGGGAAATATATCCCGATGGGTTATATCAGATACTCAGTAAGTACAGCAAATATAAAGGTGTGCGTAATCTGATTGTCACCGAAAACGGAACCTGCATACCGGATAAACTTGAAAACGGCAGGGTACACGATAATGAGAGAATCAAGTATTTCAAAGATCACCTGGAAGCAGTATTGAAGGCCAAAAAAGAGGGGGTTAATGTCACTGGCTATTTTGTCTGGTCACCGACAGATAATTTCGAATGGGATAAGGGCTTCCGAACCAGGTTCGGACTTGTGTATGTCGATTTTCAAACCCTTGACAGATATATGAAGGACTCGGGAATCTGGTTCAGGGAATTTCTAAAAGAATAAACTACAATTGAAGCCATGCGTCAGATTTTAATTCTGTTCCAGTTTGTTTATGACATCCTTTACGGCTCAATCCCGCGATGTGCATCAGGTTTTCAAATCAGGTACCGAAGGACACAAAAGTTACCGTATACCTGCAGTCATTCGTCTGCCCGACGGAGAACTTCTGGCATTTGCCGAAGGCAGGGTGAATGGAAGCAACGATTTCGGAGATATCAATATAGTTCTTAAACACAGCAGGGACAATGGGAGGACCTGGGGACCACTTTCAACGGTTGTGGATTATGAAACCCTGCAGGCTGGCAACCCGGCTCCTGTTATTGACCTGACAGATCCTTTATTCCCCGGAGGGAGGATATTTCTTTTTTACAATACGGGGAATAATTACGAGAGCCAGGTGAGAAAAGGGAAAGGTTACCGGGAGGTATGGTATAAAACATCATCGGATGGCGGAAACAGATGGTCAGATCCGGTCAATATTACTACCCAGGTTCACAGGCTTTTTCAGCCTGAGGTTAATACCGCCTACATCTTTAAGGAGGATTGGCGTTCATATGCAAATACCCCCGGTCATGCCATGCAGTTTACAGACGGCCTTTACAGGGGACGTATCCTCGTAGCTGGCAATCATTCATCCGGAGACCCGAAAAAAGACTGGGAGGATTATGCTTCACATGTTTTCTATACTGATGACCATGGAAAAACATTCAGCCTGGGTCAGACACTTGAGATGCCTGGAAGCAATGAGGCTACTGCTTCGGAAATATCAGGCAATGGCCTGATACTTAATGCCAGAAATCAGAAAGGTGACATAAAAGCCAGAATTGTTGCATTGAGTAAAAACGGAGGTGAGACATGGGACAGCATATGGATTGACAAATATCTGCCTGATCCTGTCTGTGAAGGAAGTATCCTCTCATTAGGCCAATCCAACGGGAAACATATCCTGGCTTTCTGCAATCCTGCCGCCATTAAAAAACGGGATTATCTCACCCTCAGAATAGGTTTTGATGAAGGACGAACATGGCCCTTGTCGATTCTTGTCGACAGATCGTCCGACCCCCGCTATTCAAACGATTACACAGCATATTCAGATATTGTGAGCATCTCTCCCGGTGAGATAGGTGTCCTGTATGAAAGAGACAATTACTCAGAGATTGTTTTTAAAGTTATAAAATGGAAGTAATATAAATACAAATTGTAGTTGAGTCTCATCAAAAAAGAATTTGTTACGGAACGAAGCTTATTAACCACGGGGTTACACGGTGTAACACGGAGTAAGACACGGAGTTCCTGCGACAGTGTCCCTCCGTGCAAACTCCGTGCAACTCCGTGGTTAAATAAATTAAGGAATGTTCTAATTTGATTCATTACGAATCATGGGGCTCTCACGCAGGAATAAGACGCCGGCAAGAGCAAAAAGTGTCAGAACTGCAAATAGAATCATAAATAATCCCAGGTGCTTATTATTATTGATACTCATAAGCGCCACAAACACCATTCCAGACAACTGTCCGCCCCAGAGGAGCATGCCTTGCGAGGCTGATTCCGGTGCAGGGTAGCTGACCTCAGCAGCATACTGAAATCCGATAGGTCCTGCACTCATCACAAAGAATCCAACTATAAATGCTGAAATAAGGAGCAAAGTATATGTGTTTCCGGGAGTCAAGTCCAATACTGCCGGCAAATGACAGGCCGAATATTCCCGGGACCATTCCTGCCAGACAGATAACCAGAAAGATCTTTCTCCTGCGGTATTTATCTGAAAGCGCCGGCAGAATAACAGCACCGAATATTCCACCAATCAGCATCAACCCTCCTATCAGTCCGTCCGAATCCTTTACACCGGCGTACTCTGATATACTGTCGGTCATCGAACTGATGGCATTGAAGATCCCCAGTCCGATTAAAAACAATATCATTGTGATCTGCATATCACGGTTATGCAGGATATGAAGTACACCCTTACCGAAATCGTGACGTGTATCCTTAGCTGAGATAACATAACCTTCAGGATGTTCCCTTATCAGGAAAAATACGGCCGCTGCCGAAATTGATGTAATAATGCCGAATATCCATAGCATCCTTTCAAAACCGGTTCCATATGTTGCCAGCTCAGGATCTGATCCGACCAGTAAGGGTGTCACCAGCATGGCAATGATAATTCCGATATATTGTGCCAGGGCAGAAAGACCCGCTGCGAGACCTCTCTCATCAAGAGGGAACCATCGAACGGTGACAGCAGTTACTGCGTTCAGGATGAAGGGCTGTGCTATAGCCAGACCAATCTGGGAAATTACAACACCTGTAAAGCTTGAAGCAAACAGGGCTTTGCATATTGCTGAAATGCCTGCGATAGCTGCCCCAACTCTCAATGCTGTCTTAATTCCAAATGTATCTATGATATATGATGCAGGAAAGCTCAGTAATAAAAACAAAATCATATACAGCATAGCCAGAAAGTCAATATTAAGGAAAGATTCCGGGTTAAACTGTCCTTTATAAAACACCTCTGCCGGACGTTCCACCGCTGCATGAGTCAGCCATTGAATTTCAACAGTCAGCGTAATAAACATAAAAGCAGATAATATAATCCAGCGGTAAGATGATGGCTTCATTTACTTTTTATATTATTAAACATAGTTCTTTGAATTCCAAAGGACATCCCCCTGCCCCCTTCAAAGGGGGAATTCATTGGTGGTCATTGAACTTTGATTCTTTAACTTTGAATTTATTAAACGTGTTATTGCTAAAACTACAATATTTTTTCTAACCTGCATAATTCTGAGTTTCAATAAAACAGTGCTACTCCGTGCAAACTCCGTGTGACTCCGTGCAACTCCGTGGTTAAAAGAAAAAATAATATTAACTTGAGCCTCCAAAGTCATTAAAAACCTAAGATCATGAAATCAGTATTAAAAATCATCGCAATATTAATCCTATTCAAATTATCTGTTCCTTCTTTTGGACAGATCAGATTGCCGGCAGTTATCGGCGACAATATGGTTTTACAGCAAAAGAGTGAAGTTGCGATCTGGGGCTGGGGCGATCCGGGATCAGAAATCAAAGTCTCAGGCAGCTGGAACAAGGACACTGTCAAAGCTAAAATCTCCAATCAGTCAGAATGGAAAGTAAAACTAAAGACTCCCTCAGCCGGCGGCCCGTTCACTGTCTCGATCAAAGGCAATGAAGAAGTTGTCCTGAAAAATGTTATGATCGGTGAGGTGTGGATCTGCTCGGGCCAGTCAAACATGGAATGGAGTGCAGATTCTAAATTCAATAATTCAGAAGAAGAGGTAAAGAATGCCAATTATCCAAATATCAGACTTTTCCATGTTAAGAAGCTTGGAAGTGAAACTCCCCAGGATAATTGTTTCGCAAAATGGGAAACATGCACCCCGGAAACAATGCATTCATTCAGTGCTGTAGGCTACTTCTTTGGAAAAAATCTTCAGCAGAATCTCAATGTTCCAGTAGGAATAATTGAAGTTGCCTGGGGAGGAACACCTGCTGAAGTCTGGGTGAAAGCAGATCTCGTTGAATCTGATCCCCTGCTTAAAGCCTGTGCCTTAAAAATTAAAACCTATGACTGGTGGCCATCAAAACCGGGGGTCCTCTACAATGGCATGATTGCCCCGCTCCTGCCCTACAGGATTGCCGGTGCAATCTGGTACCAGGGAGAAAGTAATGCTGAAAATCCTGAAAGCTACCGTAAGCTTTTTAAAACACTTATTGAAAACTGGCGTCAGGATTTTGAAAATAATTTTCCATTCTATTATGTCCAGATTGCCCCGTTTACTTACGGAAAGGAAAGCAGGGCTCCCCTGATCCGTGAGATGCAGATGCAGACAATGGATGTTCCAAAGACCGGGATGGTTGTTGTGTCAGACCTTGTCGATGATGTTAAGGATATACATCCGCGCAATAAACAGGATGTCGCAAAACGGCTGGCCAACTGGGCTCTGGCAGAAACATATAATATCAAAGGATTGGTTTACAGACATCCTCTCTACCAGTCCCTGACACTTGAAAAAAGCAAAGTCCGGATCACTTTTGAGAATGTCAGCAACGGACTTAAAGCGACCGGAGAAGAGATCACCTGTTTTGAGATAGCCGGTGACGACAAAATGTTTAAACCCGCAAAAGTCAAGATTGATGGGAATACGGTTCTTGTCTCATCAAAGGAAGTCAAAGCTCCCGTAGCCGTAAGATTCTCATGGTCTAATGACGCCATCGGCAACCTCTTCAGCCAGGAAGGACTGCCTGTAGCGCCCTTCCGTACAGACGACTGGAAATATTAGACATCGTTGGAACACCGCAGGGACACGCCATGGCGTGTCCCTGCA
>CAWALO010000016.1:0-153150 GCA_963782945.1 uncultured Bacteroidales bacterium | reverse complement strand
ATGAAAAGGCAGAACACTATACCAGTAAAGCCTGCCCCATAGTCCTAATGGCCTGAATGTTGCAGTCTGATGTAATATATTTTCATCATCAATCCTGAATTCCAGCCAGGCTTCTCCGGGCAGTTTCATTTCAGCAAAGAGAAGCAATCTTTTTTCAGCTTTGTCGGCTATCAGGACTCTCCAGAAATCGAGAGCTTCGCCCGGGGAGATTTCAGTCTGGTTTTTCCTGCCCCTTCTTAACCCTACTCCTCCGAAGAGCTTGTCAATAAACCCACGGATAACCCAGAGCCAGTCTCCGTAATACCAACCGTTTTTTCCTCCTATTGACCATATTTTTTTTAGTGCTTTTTCAGAGTCACTGACATGTTGTTTCCGGTAGTCAGAAAAACATCCATGAACAGGGACTTCCGCATATCTGGATATACCATCATTCAGAGTATGGGATGTTAATGCATCTTTCCAGCTGGATGGCACCTGATTCAGCTCAATCTTAATAAATGCTTCTCTTATGGCATCTTCATAACTGACAGGAATAATTCCAAGCATCTCTTTCAGATTGTTGTCTTTGCATATTACCTCAACTTTCATGCTGTCGACCAGGTTTTGAGCAAGTGAATACGAGGTAGATGTAATAAAGTAGAGCCAGTAAGACGATAATTTTGGGGTCATAACCGGAACTATTCCTATCCATCGCTTAAGCCCCCTTACCTTTGCAAATTGCAACAGCATCTGCTTATAGGTCAGAATATCAGGTCCGCCAATATCGTAACTCTGGCCAAATGTCTGAACATTCAGAAGTACTCCTGAAAGAAATTCGATAACATTCCGTATTGCTATGGGTTGCGAAAGGGTACTCAGCCAACGGGGAGCAATCATCACAGGTAACTTCTCAACCAGATCGCGGATTATTTCGAAAGATGCACTTCCGGAACCAATAATGATTCCGGCCCTGAGGGTTGTTAATGAATAAGACCCGGAACCCAGTATTCTCTCTACATTCCTCCTGCTGGTAAGGTGCCTGGATAATATTTCTTCATTTACTATTCCGCTCAGATAAATAACCTGACGGGCTTTTGTTTGCTGAATGCAATTTTTAAAATTGATTGCCGAAACCTCCTCCATTTTTTCAAAATCGCCTGTTGAAGTTGACATTGAGTGAATAAGGTAGTAGGCAGCATCAATGTCAGAAGGGATATTCTTAAGTGTCTCAGTTTTTAAAAAATCAGCTTCGAGGACCGATAAGGACGACGACCTGTATTTCTCAGAATTAAACCTGGCCCGGTCACGTACACAACAAACTACCTCATGACCATTGCCCAATAACACAGGTAATAATCTCTGTGCGATGTATCCTGTTGATCCCGTAAGAAGTATCTTCATAGAATTTCTCTTTTAAAATTACAAACCGGACAACCTTTAGGTTCTTTGTGCGGAACAGTTTCTGTAATATAGCATTCGTGGATTTCAGGGGCTATTTAATACTGTATTTCAATGAAATAAGTGTAATAACATTGTCAGCATCAGATTGTTCTCTGACAATAATTGAAAGAGGCCTTACTGCACCATACTTCCTGGCATTCCTGAATTCATCCTTTATTGCAGGTGGTAAAACGGCTTTCTCAATAAATGGTTCAGCCTTATCTCCAAACCAGAAAGTAACCCTGAAGGTATCATTTATCAGACCTGCCCAGAAAAGTGTTTTTTTCTTTTGCACAAGCTTGAACAGCCACTGTTTTCCATCATTATAATAATTCCAGCCTCCAGAGATCTCATGGAAATTATCAGAAGCATATTTCATAATCCGCTGCCAGAAAGCGGCATTAAATCCAATCAAAGAAAATATCAGTTCCTCTGTGGGAACAATATTCTTATCCGTCAGTCTGTGTATCTGATTATCAGACATTTGTTTCAGCTTTTAATTCAGTTGGAATGTCCTGATAATATTCCTGATCAGTCTGAACAGGATCTGCAGTAATAACAGGCGGCTCAGGCAAGTTTTGTTCCATAAGGGATGTAATGCTGCCAAATCTAATCACTTTAAGAAATATTTTAAGCACGAATAATCAGTTGTGAAATAATAAAGAGAAGAAAAACTCCTCCTCCTGTTACCGGCGTATATCCTGCAATCAGTTTTATTGCTCCCCATGCCGGCAGGGCTTGTATAATCAGTAATATAATTATCAGGGGATAAGATGATAAAAAAGTCCTGAAGGTCTGACTGAATCCGAACCCCAGGGCCCTGAAGCATGCATTTTGTGTCCTGGAAGCCTGCCAGGCCCTGGCATAATCGGCAACGAGTAATATAAGAGACATAAACAGGAGAAATATTGAACATGAAATAACAAGAGTTTTGAAAACGATACCCTCAGGTGCAGATTCTGCCTTGCCTGCCACAGAAACAGGAACAACAATTACAATAATAATAAGAAGTATTACAATCAGATAGAGTATTCCGGAAATAACCATGAATGACCAGAAATTTTTAGCTGATGCCCTGAAAAAATTTTCTGATGAAAACCTTCCGGAACCGGCTTTTAACGAATCGAAAAGCCCTCCTGTAATAAAAACATTAATAAGGATCGATACCAGAGAAAGCAATATTATCCCTGAAAACAGGGAAGATACAATTGAATGCAGATTTTTACCTAAATCTCCTATCACATCAACATTGATTCCATCCATCAGCTTTTCAATGACCATACTTTTTCCAAATGCAGCTTTCAGGCTGGCCCTGAATGGAACAGCGAGAAAGGAAACCATAATAAATGAAACAGCCCAGAAAATAATTATTCCTTTCCATGTCTTCAGAGACCTGAAAAAGCCTGATTTTATTGACAACAGTATTTTCATCGGGATAAAATTAAAGTGAAATGGTGTTCATCAGAAATTGCAGAAGAGTTGTTAATTTGGTTGTCAGACGCCGTATTGGCACTCTGTCAGGTTCAAAAGTCATAGAATTATTAATATAATTGACATCCATTATTATCTTATATTCAGGATCAATTTTTACCCATTGCACTTCCCCTTTTCCTGAATAATTAAAATCCTTATATCTGCTTTTGCCGTCCCAGGATTCAGTAATTTCATCCCCGTTTTTGAAATGCACCAGAACTCTCGACTGGCAGCATCACTTCTCCAAGTCTTTCAAGCTCAACAACTGACATTATAGAGAGAGTCATTTTCAGCATTTAACTTTTGTATCAGTATTTAAAGTATCTGCGATATTATCACTTGAATGTATTTTTTTATTCGATATTCCTGAAACTTTATAATCACAAATACCTGTTCCATAAATCGTCTGGTCAAAAAACCAGTTCATATCGGGGCCAAACTTATCACCATGATTGCTCCTGACCACCTCATTTACCACATTTATGAAATCCCTGCCGGAGGGATGTTTGAAAGCCCACCTTTTGATAGTACTCCCTGAAAATATCATTTGTAGTCTCCTCTCCGATCAATCCCATCATTGTCCAAAGACATACAGAGGTCTTTTGGTATGACATCATTCCATAGGTACCATGAGGATAGTTCCATGAATACTCTTTGTTGGTCACCACCTGCCGGCTGTCGGAATAAACATACGATGACCTGGATACTGATTTGTCTGAAATTTCAAGCAGCGGATGGTCAAACATACCTGTGTTAGCACCATAATAATGATCCATAATGCGGTTTTCCCAGAATTGATTTACTCCCTCATCCAGCCATGATTCTTCAAATTCATTTGATGCGAGTATACCCATGAAATATGCATGCCCGAATTCATGTATTGTTACCATTTCCGGCAAATGCAAAAATTCGGGTACTCCAGTGAACGACATTGATGTAAAAAGGGTTGTGTACTCCATCCCGCCTGCCCCTCCTCCCTTAGAAGGAGGATCAATGAATGTAAGATGAGGCCATGGGTACGGTCCGACATTTTTTTCCAGATATTCAAGTGCATTTTTAACTGCCATGAATTGTCTCCCTGCCTGGGCTATTCGCGAAGGTGGTAAAAGCAGGGTAATTTTTATATGCTTCCACTGATCAGTAAACACTTTATAATCAGGCCATGCAGTCCATGCAAAATCAACAATATCCTCGGCTCTGTATGTAATTACTTTTGCCCCATTCCCTGCATCTTCCTCTGAAATAATCATTCCACCTGATCCGGCGATGTAATTGTTTGGCAAAGTAACATTTACATCATACACACTATGGTTTGAATAGAATTCCGAATGACTGTGAAACTGATGGCAATTCCAGCTGCCGCTTACAGCATAGCGCATACCTGCGGACTCATAGACACCAAATTTAGGAAACCACTGAGCTACAAAGTAAAAATCATCCTTATATCCGGTTCTTATAATTCTGGATGGAAGCTTTGTCCCGAAATTTATTTTTAAAAATACAGTATCACCAGGTTTAGCACTCTGAGGGAGTATGATCTTCACAACAGTGCTGTCATTAATATTGCCATCATCGGGACTGATATACCTTAATTCAGGAAGAAGATCCTTCCCGTTCCTGTCAGAAATATTTTTAACATCTATCCATCCCCGGTCAGATTCTTTCTTTTTCGAAGTTTCCCCTGATTCCTTGTTGAATGTGGTTATATTGCTCCTGAAAGCATTCATATACAAATGCATCTGAACTTCTGTAACCACATCTGATGATTTATTGACCCAATAAGTCTCCATCCTGCCCTCAATAACTTTGGTGGCGGTGTCAAGTTTCGCATCAATTTTATAATAGGTCTGCCGGATGCTTAGTGGCTCCTTTACCACTATCTGGGAATCTGCAGGATCAGACAACAGAAGCGATCCTAAACAAAAAAGGGCAAGTTTTTTCATAAATCGGAAATTATTCAGTTATATAAAGATAATAACTTCCTCCTTAGAAAAACAATCCGGATCAAAAGTGAATTAACAACCTCCTGCCGCTTTCTTTTTCTTGCCAGCAGCTTTAACAACAGGTTTTGCTGAAGCTGGGGTCTGGCTATCCATTACCTGAACTGCACCGCCACCTCCCAGTGCCATACCCGCGCTTTTGCGGAAATCGTATTTGGCAAACTCTTCGTCAGAGCTGGTGGAGGCAGGTTTCTGCGGATTAAGGATATTATCAAACCAGAAGTTCAAGCCTCCTTCAAGCACAAAATTATTTGTATACCCGAGCTGTCTGGTGATCATCCAGACTTCATTTGCAGCAACAGTTCCGTTGGAATAGAAAATATTCATTTTTATGTCCTGGTTCAGTACATCCGTATATTGATCAGAAAGAAGGTCAGTTGCAGGAATATTTATTGCACCAGGGAGACTGAACTTTTCAAATTCATCCTGGCTTCTTACATCAATCAGACGCAGAGAAGGATCTTTCTTGATAATCATATCAGCAACAACATCCGGTGTAATATACTGTGTCCGGGTGTTAGCCTCGCTAAGTAATTCCTCAGCCGTAAGCTTGTATGGATTTGTTGTGTTCTGGGGAACAGCCGCGATAATTATACCCATTGGTATTATGAATACTGCCAGCCATGTACGTGATTTCATTTTGAGTATATTTTAATTTTTATATGTTTCTGTTCGTCTGAAATAATGATTGGCTAGTATGCCTCTCTGGGGAATTTTTTCTCAGCCCATTCTGCAACCCAGAACATGGCCAAAGCAATAATTATAAGCAAAAGCGCAAATACGCCATCAGTTAAACCCAGGGTCTCGCTTACTTTAGGTGATCCTAGAAATTTTGCAATATAAAGACCTGACCATAAATCATATCCAATACCAAAGATAAACACCCCGATAAACAATCCTCCAATGAAAACAAGTGCATCAAGCTTTCCTATCGATGCTCCGCAAAAGCTTGTTCCCGGGCAATAGCCGCCCATTATAAAGCCCGCACCCATTATAATTCCTCCCACAATTGCCGACGTAAGGTAAGTAGGATTTACGTAGATCAGATTCAGGTCAACCCAGCCGAAAAGGCTGAAGAACAGAAGTCCGAGCATTGCTGTAATAGCCGCTGTGAAGAACACTTTCAGAACAACTGTATCATATCCGTAAAATACTCCTGCCAGCTTCCTGCTGGAGGAAAAACCGCTCTGTTCCAGTACAAAGCCAAATCCGATTCCGATAATAAATGCAAGAAAGAGATTTGTATTTTCTGATATTATTCCATTTATTGCTAATGGTCCCATGGTATTTAGATTATCTGTGTTTTGTTAATAATATAATGTCTTGCGGTCTTGCAGGTCTTGCGGTCTTGTTGTTCTATAATTAATGGATGTGTATTTGTACCGTCATACCATCATACCATCATACCGTCATACCCTTAATTATATCCAGTTCTTTCTGAAAAAATAAGCCAGTGCAAAGGCTGTTCCGAAGATGGCCATCATTGAGATGAACCCTCCCAGAGAGAGCACTGCCATACCACTTAGTGCAGAACCGCTTGTGCAACCCCTCCCGAGTTGCGAGCCAAAACCAAAAAGGACACCGCCCGCCAGGGCGAAAATAATGCGCCTCCGGGAGGTTATTTTCGGAGAATGTTCAACTTTAATGTTAAGCCTGCCTGCCAGAGCACCTGAAAGAAACCCTCCGACAAGAACTCCCAGCATTTCAAAAACAAGCCATGTTTTCATTGGATTACCCTGATGAGATTCCCTGAATTCTTTAACGAATGAGGTACTTTCTGCAGATGAAGGAGCAACTGTTGTGATAGCAGTAACAACTGTGCTTTTTATAGCGCCACTTGCTCCCAGTCCTCGTCCCGAGACAAAATTAGCAGTAAGGAGAACTATCCCCAGTAAAACACCTCCAACATATGGATTGAGGTATTTTGTCGGTTTGATTGATTTTGGTTTTGCCATAATTATATTACTGTTTTATATTTATACAATCGAGATCAGGCTTCAGGCGCCGGGCGGCAAGCGACAGGTGAAAATTTACAAATCCCTGATGCCTGACGCCTCATGCCTAACGCCTTTCTAATAAAGCCACCTGCTCATCTGCCCTGCATACACAATAATAAATCTCAGCATAAGGCTGCCAAAGATCACAAGAATGGCAGGCACGAGAACAGGGACATGAAGTTTCCTCAGCTCCATGATTTCCAGAATTGCAGGAAAAAGCATACCCAGAATCACAACAAATATCCAGAAGGACATTGTATATGGCCCGCCGAGGAACAACTGAGCTGCCTCGATCTGAACCTGGGTACTGGCCAGGAATCCCATAAACATATGTATTATAAGGAACAATTCAATCCCGATCAGCACAAGATCAATCCTTGCAAATTGTTTACGTTCGGCTTTATCCTTTGAGAGTATCATAGTAACTGCAGCACCGGCGGACAATCCTGAGGTAAGAAAGAGCGGTCCAAGGATTGAGGTGTTCCAGAGCGGCCGGGCATTGAAAGCTGAAAGCAGAATACCAGTATAGATCCCCAGAATTATTGCATATATAAGCATTACCCAGGCCAGGGTTTTCTTGTACCTGCTTAAGAAAATTTCAAGATCACAGAGCCATTTAAATTTCCAGTCCCATTTCGGAAATAAATCCCTGATATGCAAAGCGCACCAGATGAACGAAACAGGCGTTATTACCATTAATGTCCAGGCACCCCATGACATAGGTGACTGAAGTTTTATATTGGTGTAAAGCTGCCAGAAATAGAGTTTATGACGAAGATCTATGAAGAGTGCTATCAATCCAATTATGAGCAGAACAGGGGCCAGGAAAGGGGTAATTCTTACAGCGGTGCTATAATCTTTTTCCCGGCCTCTTATGTAATAGAGCGCAGCAATAGCGAGGATGCCTGCTGCCATTCCTCCCAGAAAAAGATAAAGAGAAATTTGCCAATGCCAGATATGCAGATGAGGATCAATCATATGATTCAACCTTCCGCTGACAATTATTTCTTCTTTCATATTCTTTTAGTAGTTAATATTCTATATCAGAAAATATAGTTGCGGAATAGTACCTGCTTCCGGAATTAAAGTTTTGTGTTTTCTACTTTTCAGTACAACTGAGACATCACTGTTCAGATCGTCCAAATCGCCAAAATAAAGGCATTTTGTAGGACATACCTCAACACAGGCCGGAGACATCCCATTCTTTATCCTATGTACACAGAAAGTGCACTTATCCACATATCCTGAGGGATGCGGATAACGGGCATCGTAGGGGCACGAAGCGATGCATGCTCCACATCCTATACATTCATCCTGGGTAACAAGTACAATTCCTCCTTCAACTACATGGCTGGCACCTGTCGGACAACACCTTACACATGGTGAATTATCGCAATGGTTGCATCTTTCCGACCTTATCTCCATTTCGAGTTGTGGATATGTTCCATCAGTTACTTCAACAACCCAGTCGCGGCAATAACCAATTGGTACATTATTTTCTGTCTGGCAGGCAACGACACAATCGCTGCAACCAACACATTTTTTCGTATCAACCGCCATTGCATACCTCATGATGCTGCCTCCTGTTCTTCTTTTACAGTAAGAAATGTAACAAAGTTGGATCTCATTCCTGTTCCTCCCATTAGGGGGTCGACAAGGACCTTTGTTATTAACTGGGTGTCACTCACTCCTCTTCCGAAAGCTCGTGTAAGAAGTTTATCCTTATGCCCGAAGCCATGCACCATGTATACTGAATCCCAGCGTATGCGCTCAGTGACTCTCACTTTAACAGGAAAATCTGAAATTATATTGTCCTGGTTTTTAAGCCATATATACTGATCCGTCTTCAGTCCCCATTCCTTTGCGACCACCGGGTTTATCCACACGCTGTTTTCGTCCATCAGGTCGGTAAGATTCGGATTGTTGGAGGTACGGCTGAAAGTATGCATAGGTGCACGACCGTATATAAGCCTGTAAAAACCTTCGGCAGGCTCTTCATGGGCAACATATTTTGGCAGGGGATCGAAACCCGCTTCTTCAAAATAGTTGGAATACAATTCAATTTTACCTGAATCAGTAGAAAATTCAACTTGTTCATCTTCAGAAAAATAAAGATCATCCGCTTCTCTTTCGAAGGTCTTCACTCCTATCCGCTGCATCTCTTCCAGTGAAGATCCGGCTTTTTTCAGCTGCCAGTCAAGAAGCTCCTGCTGTTTTTCAAAAGGGAAATAATTCAGAAGATTGAGTTTTTTTGACAGTTCACGGGCAATCCAGTATCCTGGTTTGGTATCATACATTGGATCAGTTGCAGGCATGCGCAGGGCAATTGCCGGTTTTCTGTGAGGACTTGCCCTTACAGCATCATATCTTTCAAGATATGTGCATTCAGGCAATATTACATCGGCCCAGCCTGTTATCTCCATTGGCATTGTATCAACAGCTACAAGGAGTTCAAGGTTTTGTATTGCCTTAAGAGTGTTTGTCTGGTTAGGTATCGTATTTATAAGATTTGTTCCGTTAACAAGCCATCCCTTTATAGGATATCCCGGATTATTTTCCGGAATGGAAGCATCAATCAGTGCATTTGAAACCGGAGAGCTGGCTATGCTGTATTTACCTGGAAACAGGTCTGTCCAGAGTTTTGCAGGGGCCTTGAATACAGGCAGTCCGTAAGATGCCAGGGAGAATTTTGAGGGTCTGTAAAAACCTCCACGACGGCCCCATGATCCCAGGAGAGCATTCAGTATTGCAATTGCCCTGATCCTCTGGGTATCATCTCCATACCAGGTAACATGTCGTCCCGGGTGAATTATTACTGCAGGGGAGGCATCGGCCATCTCCCTGGCAGTCTTTCTAATCAGGTCAGGTTTTATGGTGGTGATACTATAAGCCCATTCAGGTGTAAAATCCTTTACATGCTCCCTGAGCTTATCAAACCCTGAACAATATTTTTCAACATATTTTCTGTCGTACAGCTCATTGTAAATGATTTCATGTATCCAGGTAAGTAATAAGGCTAAATCTGTTGCCGGTTTAACTGGAAGCCAGAATTTCGATTTGCCTGCAGCTGTCGAGAACCTGGGATCAACAGTAATAATAGTTGCACCCTTGTCGATGGCATCCGACATTTCCTGGACCTGTCCATTATGCATATTCTCACCGATATGAGAACCTATCAGGACAAGACACCTGGCATCCCGTATATCCGTAATCTCAGGAGAATAAGCCTCTTCACCGAATGTGGCAAGAAATGCCTCATCTCTTGGCCCCCTGCACTGGGCATACGATGGTTCGGCAATATTTGCCGAACCGAATGCTTTGAACAGTGTTGTAAAATATCCTGAGCCGGAGCCATGAGTAAATAGAGCCATACTCTCGGGCCCATACTTAACCGAGATCTCCTTCATACTGGTTGCAATATAATTCAGCGCCTCGTCCCATGATGCTTTGCGGAAAACCTGCTTTCCCCGCTCCTCAACGCGTATAAGCGGAGTTTTTAACCGGTCCTCATCATAGAACATTCCAACACCACCGGTACCCCTGGGACAAAAACGTCCATTACAGTGCTGATCCTCATCATTCCCCACAATTTTCCAGATCTTTCCTTCTGAGGTTTTATAAACCCAGCCTGCACATTTCCAGAAACATACCTCACAATAGGTAGGTGTCCTCTTCAGATCTACTGCAAGTTTGTTACCGGCTTCACCAGAAGAAATCGACTTTATAAGCTTATAACCACCTGCTCCGGCAGCCAGCGCTCCGGCTCCGTAAAGTGATAGTTTGATGAATTCCCTTCTGTTAGCCATAATTAATCTGAATTCTTATTATTGCATGAATGGATAATATAACTTCACTATTACCCCAATCTGCTGATCTTTTCAAGCTTTTTCACATCATTTATGATAACATTCCTGCCTGAAATCGCTATAATGCCCTCAGAGTTGAATTTTGCCAGAACCCGGCCGGCACTTTCCCTGGATGTTCCAACCATATCCGCTACTTCCCTCCGGCTGAGAGGAATCTGAAACTTCGTACTCGAAAATACCACCCTTGAAAAATAGAGTAACATATCTGCAATGCGCCCAAATGTTTTTTTGTTGCTCTGATCAATAAATCTGTGGAAATTATGCAGGTTCTCTGTCCCCATTGATTTCAGTATTTCAAAAGCGAAGTTTCCATTGCTTTTAATCAGATGCGTGAAGACATCTATATCGATATAGCATACCTTGAGATCGGTAAGCGCTGAATATGAATAGTTATTTATCTTGTCTCCGAAAAGAGATGTAAGACCAAGATAGGAATGGGGAAGAACTATCTGAAGAATATGTTCCTTGTTTCCGGGTCTCACCAGATATTCCTTCACAAGTCCTTCCCTGAGATATATAATATGCGAATTGGGAGAACCTTCATTAAGTATCGTCGTTTTCCTCTTAATATCATTGATATACCTGTTATTGGTAATCACATCAAGCTCCTCTTCTCCCAGCGTCTCAGTTGCACATGACTTATCATGACAGCTGTGACATTTATTACTTTTTAAGGAATGCCCTCTTCGCATCGGTTAAAATTCTGTCTGCAAATGTAAAAATTTGAATCCTTCATTATTTGTGATATTTGTCACGTTTTGTTGTGTCTATAATCACGATAAGATGATTTAATGGTATTTTCAGAAGTTATATTCTTCAAAAAAACAGAGATGTCTTTTACTCATAATAGTCCCGTTAACAGCCAATAACATCATAAATATCATAATTATGCAATTAGCTACATAAGTAGATTTATATTTGTACTGTTAATTAATTAACAGTACTGAAAAAAAATGAAAAAACTATTAATTCTTGGTGCCGGGACAGGTGGAACAATCATGGCCAATAAAATGAGAAAAGAGCTCTCCAGGGATGAATGGACAATTACAGTTGTCGATCAGGATAAAACGCACTATTATCAACCTGGATTTCTTTTCATTCCATTCGGATATTACAAAAAAGCAGATGTGATCAAACCGAAACAGAATTTTCTCCCTATTGGTGTCACTTCCGTTTTCCAGCATATTGAGAGGATCGATACTCCCAACAATAAGGTGATACTCGCAAATGGTGAAGTCCTTCAGTATGATATTCTTATCATAGCCACCGGAACCAGGATTATTCCGCAGGAGACACCCGGGCTGAAGGATGAACTCTGGCATAAGAATATCTTCGATTTTTATACAATTGACGGAGCTGAGGCTCTTGCCAGATTCTTCAAGACCTGGGAAGGAGGCCATCTGGTAATTGACATTGCTGATAATCCAATAAAGTGTCCGGTAGCTCCGCTTGAGTTTGCATTCTTCGCAGATGCATTTTTTACTGAAAGAGGAATGAGAGATAAAGTCACTATAAGCTACGTAACGCCTTTGTCGGGAGCATTTACCAAACCAAGGTCTTCGAAATTGCTGGGAGCTCTTCTTGAAGACAAAAACATTGAGATGATAACTGATTTCTTTCTTTCCGAGGTCGACAATCAGAATAAAATTATCAAAGATTTTGGCGGAAGGGAAGTGCAGTTCGATTGCCTTGTAACGATCCCGCTTCACAGCGGTGATCCAGTGATTGGAACAAGTGGCCTCGGTGACGAGTTTGATTTTGTTAAAGCAGACAAATTTACTCTTCAGTCCCAGGGTAAAGAAAACGTTTTTGTTCTTGGAGATGCCGGCAATTTTCCTACCTCAAAAGCAGGTTCAGTTGTGCATTTTCAGGCAGACATCCTGACAGAAAATCTGATGTGCTATATTGAGAATCGTCCATTTACAGGAAAATTCGACGGACATTCAAATTGCTACATTGAAACCGGGCACGGGAAAGGTGCATTAATAGATTTCAATTACGACACTGAACCACTTCCGGGATATTTCCCATTCCCGGGTATTGGCCCCTTCAGCCTCCTGAAAGAGAGCAGGATCAATCACTACGGAAAACTTATCTTCCGCTGGATCTACTGGCATATACTATTGAAAGGTAAAGAGATGCCTATTGATACTCACATGACAATGGCAGGTAAAAAGACAGATTAACTATTATACTTCAGTTATGTCAGATAAATTGATACAGGAACAGATTAACGATATAAACAGGAAGCTAGACCTGATTATAGATGAGGTGACGATACAGCGTCAGAATCGTGAGGCTGTAAACGACCTTATCGACGATGTTGCCGTTATCGGGAAAGATGTCTTTAAAAATATGGTCAGTGAGCTGGATGATGCCGGCATTGAACTCGACGGAGAGGCACTCAGATCACTTATAATGAAGCTTATCAGGAACATTGGCAGCATGGGAATGGTACTGGAGACCCTCGAGAGCCTGAATGACCTTACAAAGGACATGACTCCCATTGTTAAACAGATAGGGCTCGATGGGATCAACAAATTCAATGAACTGGAGCAGAAGGGATACTTTGAGGTAATAAGCCAGCTTGGTATTACAATTGATACAGTTATGTCACGGTATTCAAGAGAGGATCTCCGGAAATTATCAGAAAACCTTATTCCTGTTGCAGATACTCTTATGATTCTTGCAGATCCAAGGGTTCTTGAAAAAATCAATTCTATTACAACAACCTTAAGAGACATTAAGACCAATGAAATTGAAGAATATTCAGTATGGAGAATGATCAGAGAAATGAGGAAGCCTGAGGTAAAGAAAAGTATCGGCTTTATTATGGCTTTTCTGTCAATAATCAACGAAAAGAACAGTTCTAAACAAAAATAAAATTTATACAAAATGGCACAGAAAACCTATAACGGAGTAACAGTGGATGTCAATGAAGAGGGTTATTTCACAAATGCTTCCCAATGGACGAAAGAAATTGCAGTTGAAATTGCAAAAGAGTCAGGAATTGTCCTCACAGATCAGCATTACGCTATCATTGAATTCCTTCGTAACAGACACATTAATGGAGAAGCTCTTTCCATAAGGAGCATTAACCACTCAAACATTATTGATGTCAAAACATTCTATCAGCTCTTCCCTGGCGCACCCTTGAAAAAAGCCACTAAAATTGCGGGTATTCCAAAACCGGCTTCCTGTATATAACCCTAAAATAAATATTGATATGGAACAGAATTTTCCAATTAAAAAAGTCAGTCTCATTTGTGCAAAGGGCTCAATTGAAGATGTTTATGCAACACTTATCATGGGTAATGGCGCTGTAATGGAGGGAATAGAAGCAAATCTTTTTTTCACCTTCTTCGGGATGGATGCAATAACAAAAACACGCATGGATAAACTTCATACAGGTGTTGTAGGTAATCCTGCTCTGAGGCTCCCGGGCGGAATGAGAATGCCATCGCTTCTGGGCATCATTCCCGGGATGGAAGCTTTCACCTCCTGGATGATGAAATCCCAGATGGATAAACTTGATATTCCCCCGGTAAGCGAATTCTTCGATCTCATTACAGCCGGAGGAGGCAAGATCTATGCATGCAAGACTGCCGCCGATATGTTCAAGCTGAAGATGGAAGACCTCAGTGAACATGTAAGCGCTATTATTACAGTTGGCGAGTTTTACGAAATCGCCGGCGGAGAAGGTTCACAAATAATATTTACCTGACCACCTGATAACTTTCACAAGATTCTGGCCTGGGCAGAATATTTTATATGCTGCCGGCCAGATCTTTGAAAGATATTCGTCCTGCTTTTCCCTTATCCTGATAACCAGCTCATCCAAGGCTGCCATATTTTTATTTACCGAATACTCATAATCAAGTGAACTTACAAGCTGAGTCAGATCGTTGTACCTGCCAAGGTTTTGTGTAAGAGTATCAAGTTTTTTTTCGAGAGCTTTAATTACTGCAGGATTAAGTGGCCTGAAAAAATAGAGCTGGTACAAAAAATCTTTGGTTTTTTTCCTGAATTCATGCAGCTTGTCTGGCCGTGGCTTATTCCTGCAGGAAATGTAAATGTCGGCTACCACTGCATAGGTAAGCTCAAGCTCTGTCATGAGCAGTTTCGCATCAAGTTTATTCATTGATTGAAAGCGAATTCTGAAAGCAGTTTTTCTTAACAATTCATTTATCATCACCGATTCCGCCTTCATAACTTCTTCTGTCTCTTTTATTACAGATGTTTTCTTCAGTAATGAACTTATCTTTTCATTGGTGGCAAGCTGGAAAAAGATCTCCGGAAATTCTTTTTTCAGCTCTTTAAGGTTTTTTCTCAGAACTGAAGTTTCCCGCCATGCACACATTTTCCTCCCTACCTCTCTGAGTGCAACAATATCTCTTGTCAGATATTCTTTATCGAGCTGGGGTGCTACAAGCTTTAACGCTGCTCTCGATTTTTTCATTAATACACGAACATCATGAATAGCCTTATCATCAGGAACAGGATCTCTTTTAAGCATTGCCTGAGATGCACTGATAAAACCTGCCAGGGCAGGCTTGATTTCCTTCAGTCTGATAAAATCTGGTTCCATTGGTATAAAAACAAGCTTAAACTGAAACATATAAAGTTATATAATTATAATTGTACACGCAACCTGAGTGGTTTATTCTCATGAACTCACCCCCTTCTTTTCCCCCTCTCTACTACGTAACTACCCTTTATACACATTTTAGATTGATGTCAGAGTTTGAGCTGTTTATAGTAATCAAAACTGGTTCATCCCTCTGTTTATAATACTGGTAGATCCATGAGATCCCTCATTTCGCAATCCTTCGCAAGCTCAGGCTGGCTGCATTCGGGATGACAGGTCCATTTTAAAATCATGGAGGGAAGCGGCGGCGATTCGAAGTATTATTTACATGGCAATAATGTCCAATCGAATCGCCGCCGCTTCCCTCCATCACCACAAAAACGACCTGTCATCCCGAAGCGCAGCGAGGGATCTTATTCTCTCATAGACAATCAATTATAAAAAGTTATTCGATATTCAATGAATATTAAAATAAGATGTGTATAAAGGGTAGTACTACGTAATGAGGGGGAAGACCCTGAAGAACAGAGCATTACCCCTCTTTGCGGAGCAGAGAGGGGGCAGGGGGTGAGTTCATGGGAATCAGGATAAGGTGATGGGCAGAGTGGATGAGTTCATGGGAATCCTGACACCTGATATTTTTCTGCGGCAATCAATGCGATCAGCGGGAAATAAAAAATAAAGAGTTAAATTTGTTTATAGTAAACAATTAAGAAAAAAAATGGGTAAAACAATCAGGGGTCAAAGAATAGGAATTCTGACAGCCGGTGGAGACTGTCCTGGAATAAATGCAGCCATCAGGGGCGTCGGAAAAACTGCCATAGTAAAATACGGGATGAAACTGGTAGGAATAAGCGATGGCTTTACCGGGATGATCAATAAGGAATTCAGGGAACTCTCAGAACACGATCTGTCGGGTATACTTACACTTGGCGGGACAATTCTCGGAACCTCAAGGGAGAAGCCATTCAAAAGCAGCGGGAAAGGGAAAAATGAAATCAGTAAACCAGTTCTTATAAAGGAACACTACGAACAACTTGGACTCGATTGCCTGGTTTGCATTGGTGGCAATGGGACCCTTAAAACAGCCCATCTTCTGGCCCTGGAAGGACTTAACGTTATTGGAATTCCCAAAACAATCGACAATGATGTCTGGGGGACAGACATTACCTTTGGATTTGATTCAGCCGTCAATATAGCAACCGAAGCAATTGACAGGCTTCATTCCACAGCAAACTCCCATAAAAGGATAATGATAATTGAAGTTATGGGACATAATGCCGGATGGATTGCCCTTTATTCAGGCATTGCCGGAGGAGGAGATGTAATTCTGATTCCTGAGATAGAATATGATGAAAAGAAAATGTGCGAATATCTGCTTCACAGGGTCAGTGAAAACAAACCTTATTCAATTGTAGTTGTTGCGGAAGGGATCAAAAAACCTGCAAAAGAGATATCCGCAGCTCAATACCTTTGCAAAAGAATAAATGAAATTTCCGGACTTGAAGCCAGGGAAACAGTCCTCGGGTATATCCAGCGCGGGGGGACTCCATCGCCAATGGACCGTGTACTTGCGACACGTTATGGTGCTGCTGCCGCACATTTGATAGCGCAGCGTGACTTTGGGAAAATGGTTGCGCTGAGGAATAACGACATTATTCCGGTTCCCCTTGCAGAAGTCTCCGGAAAATTAAAACTTGTCGGACCAAAGGATCCTCTCGTTATTAAAGCTATGGACATGGGAACGAATTTTGGTTTCTGAGTTTTCACTTCAAATAATCTCATCTAAAAAATATTCAGGATGAAAAAATTAATATTTGTCAGACATGGAAAAGCAGAAGATCCATCCTCAGGAATATCAGACTACGAACGGTCACTGACTCTGAAAGGGAAGATCATTTCCAGGATGATGGGGAAAAAACTCCGCCAGATAGAAAAATCTCCTGTTACAATTATTTCAAGTCCTGCCTTCAGGGCTATTGAAACAGCACTCATTTTTGCCCTTGAATTCGGGGTTGACCCTGATAAAATTATATTGAATAGTACAATCTATTACAAAATGAACCTCAGATATTTGCCTGAAATATTATCAAGTGCCGGAGAGAAAAGTGAGACTATAATACTATTCGGCCATAATCCTTCATTTACCGAAATAGTTTCCGGCCTATGTAAGGAAAGCTGTGATTTTATGGCAAAAACCAGTGTTGCTGGTATCTCATTTGAGGTAATGAAATGGACGGAGATCAGACAAAAAGCAGGGAAGCTGGAGTATTTTCTTAAACCGGACAAAGAGTCATGAGCAAACCGTATATTCCCAAGGAGATAAGCTGGCTGGCATTCAATGATCGTGTATTGCAGGAGGCTGAAAACAAGGATTCCCCTCTGATTGAGAGGTTGAAATTCATGGGTATCTGCTCCAATAACCTTGACGAATATTTCAGAGTAAGAGTTGCTACATTGAAAAGGATCTCAATGTTTGGTCCAAAATCCAAGAAAATCCTTGGCTACAGTCCTAAGGCCACTCTCAAAACAATTCACGAGATTGTACTAACACAGACCACCAAGTTTGAGAAGAATTACACGAAGCTGCTTAAGGAGCTTGAGAATAATAAAGTCCACATAATCAATGAAAAGCAGCTAAATTCAGAGCAGGTAGAGTTTGTCCGGAACTATTTTCATAAAGAGGTAAGGACCCGGCTTATGCCCTACCTGATTGACAAAGATTCTGAATTGCCAAATCTTACGGATGACGCTATTTACCTTGCCATATACCTCGAGAAAAAGAATACCCTGAAAAGAAAATATGCTCTGCTGGAAATACCAACCGATATTCTTCCGAGGTTTATACTGCTCCCTGAAAAAGGTGATGATAAATATATTATTTTCCTTGACGATATAATCAGATTTGGATTAAAGGATATCTTTTTCATTTTTGATTTTGATGAGATCTCTGCATATACAATAAAACTTACTAAAGATGCAGAACTAGAGATAGCAGATGACATATCAGAGAGTTACATCGATAAGTTGTCGAAGAGTCTTCAGCAAAGGAAAAAAGGCACCCCTGTTCGTTTCATCTATGACAGGTGTCTTCCGGCTGATCTGTTAAAAATTCTAACCAGAAAACTTAATTTCGGTACAGATGATGTTATAATTCCGAGTAACAGATATCACAATTTTAAAGATTTCATGAAATTCCCGGATCTCGGGAATAAACAATTTCACAATGAGGAACTAGTTCCGATACATCACCGGGATATTCAGATCGGGAAAAGTATTTTATCTGTGATTAAGGAAAAAGATGTCATGCTCTTCTTTCCTTATCATCCTTTCGATCATTTCATAGATCTCCTGAGGGAGGCATCGATTGATCCATTCGTTACATCAGTTCAGATCACGCTATACAGGCTTGCAAGAAATTCCAGTGTTATTAATGCACTTCTAAATGCCGTCAGAAATGGCAAGGATGTGACTACTGTGGTTGAACTTCAGGCCAGGTTTGACGAAGAAGCCAACATACAATGGGGCAATAAACTGCTGGAAGAGGGGGTAAAAGTCATTTATGGAGTACCCGGACTAAAAGTTCATTCCAAACTCTGTCTCATTACACGTACAAAAAACAAGATTACTGAACGTTACGCAGCAGTAGGCACAGGAAATTTCAACGAGGACACTGCAAGAGTTTATACTGACCACCTTCTGCTGACATCCAATAAAAAGATAACTTATGAAGTCTTCAAAGCTTTTAATTTCTTCAGTGTAAACTATAAAAAGGATAACTTCTATCATCTTGTACTCTCTCCGTTTTTTCTCAGGAACAAAGTTACTCTGATGATAGAAAATGAGATCAAAAATGCAAGGGCGGGAAAAAAAGCGTTTATCTATTTGAAATTAAATAACCTTACGGATATTGATATCATTAATTTCCTTTATGAAGCCAGCTCCTCCGGAGTAAAAATAAGGCTGATAATAAGAGGTATGTTATCACTTGTACCAGGAATAAAAAAGATAAGTGACAATATAAAGGCCATTGGCATTGTTGACCGTTATCTTGAACATTCCAGATTCATGATCTTCTGCAATGATGGTAATGAACAGGTTTACATCACTTCAGCTGACCTGATGCCACGCAACCTTGATCACCGCATCGAAGTAACCTGCCCTGTTTTTGATAAGAATATTAAACTTGAATTAAGAAAGATTTTTGATATACAGTGGGAGGATAATGTTAAAGCCAGGATTTTTAATGAAAGTCAGTCAAATGAATTTGTAAAACCCGAGGGGAAAAGCATTCAATCACAGGTAGAGGTTTATAACTATCTCAAAAAGGTCAATGATAAATCTCCTGAAAAATGATTTTACTCCTCTCATCAATCAAAATGTCATTATCACCGGTAATCTCTTTTATCCTTCTTATCGGAACAATCTTTATAATTCTTTTCTCATGGTTTTTATCGATAAAATATAAAAGGTATCACGGAATAGCCAGATTCTTTGCCTTTGAAAGCGTTTTTATCCTTGTGCTGCTGAATTATAAAGTATGGTTTACAACGCCGTTTTCGGTTCACCAGATAATCTCATGGATACTGTTGATTCTTTCTGCATACATAGTAGCAGATGGTTATCTAACTCTTAAAAGAAAAGGAAAGCCTGACAGTAATTTCGAAAATACCTCTGTTCTTGTTAAATCAGGCCTCTATGGTTATATAAGGCATCCACTCTATCTTTCGATCTTTCTCCTCGGAACAGGTATAATGCTTAAACAAATTGGAATGCTCCAGCTCAGTCTGGGAGCAGTCAATCTCGTTGCCATCTATATTACCGCCAGAATCGAAGAAAGAGAGATGATTGCCAAATTCGGTGAAGAATATAAAGATTATATGAAGGAAACCAGGATGTTCATCCCGTTTTTGCTCTAATTGTCTTGCAGGTCTTACAGGTCTCTTCGCTCCCCTACTCCCCTTCCTTACTCCTCCTGAACATTTTCGTATTTGGTTTGTTATTCAATCTACTAAATAAGTTAATATCAGTAGATGAACAGAAGAGATTTAATCCAGAGGGTAGTATTTGGTGGAGCAGTTTTAGTATTAGCACCTTCGGTACTTAGCAGCTGTACAAAAGATTCAACAACAGATCCGGGTGGCGGCGATCCCAAACCCACCAAAATTGATCTGGATCTTACACAACCTGAGAATTCAGTGCTGAACAATGATGGAGGTTCCTTAATAGTTCAGAACATTATTATAATCAATATTGGTGGTGGTAATTATTCTGCACTTTCCAAGATATGCACTCATCAGGGTTGCACAGTTGCTTACAACTCCGGGGCAGATCAGGTTCAGTGCCCCTGTCATGGTTCGGTTTATACAACTTCCGGAAGTGTGGTAAACGGGCCGGCGCCAAAAGCTTTGAAATCTTACCCCGTCGTCCTGAATGATAATATTCTGACTATTACTGTGTAACTCCTGTAGAATCATGACGTATCATGATTTAACAACAACATCAATAAATTCAGTTAAATCAATTATTTTGACGTGATCCAGGCCAGGATCCTGTCCGAGTCAGGATTTTCCTTTGGAGGTATTACCTCAACAAGTTTTCCATTCTCATCTATAAGGTATTTCTGGAAATTCCATGTAACTTCTGAATCCAATACACCGTTCTCCTTTTTAGAAGTAAGCCACCTGTAAAGAGGATCCATATCATCTCCCTTAACTGAAATCTTCTGCATCAGAGGAAATGTCACTCCATACTTATCAGTGCAGAATGTACGTATCTCTGCTGCTGATCCGGGTTCCTGGTTCATAAAATTATTAGCAGGAAAACCGATAATCACCAATACATCCCGGTATTTCTCATAAAGTGCTTCAAGGTCTTTGTATTGAGGGGTATTACCACATTTCGAGGCGGTATTGACAACCATTACCTTTTTCCCCCTGAGTGTACTGAGATCGAAATCATTGCCCTCAAGAGTTTTAACTTTAAAATCGTAGAAACTCTTTGATTGTGCAAATCCTGAAACACTTAGTGAGATAAGAACCGACAATAACATAAATTTCATGTTTTTCATATTTAAATATTTTTTATTAACAGTCTGGTGCTATAGCATAAATTTTTTAATCTGTTTTCTCTTGTACTTCCGTATATTTGCCAAGGACAAAATTATGATTTATCCGGCAATATCAGGTCGATTAACAACAGGAAAAGAGATATGTTCAGAAAAGTCTGGAAAACATTGAAGTTTTTTTTAATAATAGGCATCGTACTAATTTGCCTTCCCCATTCAATTCTGCCAAAACAGGCATCAGAATTTAAAAAAGATGACATTGAAGCCTATATTAGATTGAATAACAGTGAATCAAGGCTTTCAGAATATAAAGATGATGAGGAAGCATTGAAATTGAAACTCCAGCAGCTCAATGTAATCAATAACAGCAGGAAGGGATATAATGCAGGCGCCGTTAAGCTTGATATCCTTGCATCCAGGGTAGCGAACAAAATGTGCAAAGAAGCTGCAGAGAATAAGTTTCTCGGGCATTGGAACATGGCGGGAGAAAAACCATATCACAGATATGCCTTTGCCGGAGGCTATGACCATGTCTCTGAAAACGCATTCGGGGAATGGTCTTCCGATAATTATGAAGTAACCGCATCAAAGATCAGCTCAATGATGAAATCAGGTCATGCTACCTTCATGGCTGAGAAGCCGCCATATGACGGACATAAAAAAAATATTACGGAGAAAGCACATAATTTTGTCGGCATAGGTTATTACCTGTCCGGTAAACAGTTCCGCTATTATGAAGAATTCATTGACAGGGAGTTTGAATTCAAAGATATCCCGTCTGAAGTCAGAACTGATCAGCCATTCCATATAACTGTAAAAACAAATGGAGAGAGATATCTTATATTATGTTGTCATATATCGTGAAGAATTCCCTCAGCCATTAACTCCTGCACAGATAAGCAGTAAAGGAAGCTATGCTGATTTCAGCGATGAACAATACCTGAGAATCGCTGCCTGGGATCTTGCTGGTATGAGAAGCGGATCGGAATATAAGATACCTCTCAGTTTTTCCAGGGAGGGATTATATTATATCCAGATCTTTTCAGACAAGAAAGAGATTACAGGACCTGCATCAGTCTCTACAAAAGGTAAAACCCCGGCAAGTGGTATTGTAATAAAAGCAGTAAACAGGTAAAACTATGAATTCAATTGGCACCCTCTACTTTGGTAAAACAGGTCCTTAAGTCTAGTGAAACCATGGATTATCTGCTCTTATTTCTGATCGAATGAAAGAACCCGATTCCGTGAGCTGGGAACTTGTCCAGCCACCTGCGCTGGAAGAACCTGGTAACAGGGCAGCAGAATCTTCAGCTTTATCCGCAACAGACCAGTTACACCATGAGATCTTGTTTTCATCCAGGAATGTCAACCAGCTTTCAGTTTCTGCCAGATAAAGGTCTCCGTTGCCTGTTGAATTCGTTGTACCAAATTCTGTTACCATCAAAGCTACTCCTTTGCCAAGTGCTGTCTGGGCTTTATCCCTCAAAGATTGTTTGTGGGTGCCGGAATAAAAGTGGAGGGCATACCCGATATTAGTTCCCTCTAAAGGGTCATTGGCAGCAACATCAACATCCTGTGACCAGGTTGGGGTACCGCAGATTATAAGATTATCAGGATCATAAAACCTTATTGTATCGATCACGGCCTGATGATAAGGCTTAATCAGGGAAGACCATGAGATTTGCAACGGTTCATTGAAAGTTTCATAGATAACATTTGGCTTATCGCCATATTTCTGAGCCATCTCTGCAAAGAATTCTTTGGCTTCCCTGAGGTGGTCGGTTGCATTATGATCGTGCCAGTCAATTATAACATAAATTCCGTGCTCAATTGCAGCATCAACAACATCACAGATCTTTTTCTTTTCAGTCTCAGGGTTTGTAAGATAACCTCCTTCTTCAACTGCAAGGGCAGCCCTTACTATATTACAATGCCAGTCATCTTTCAGCCATTCAACACAGTCGTTGTTATAATATTTACCCATCCATTGGCTCCAGAAGAAAGACATGCCTCTTAACTGTACTGCTTTTCCATCCATATCTGTTATCCTGTTACCACTTACTTTCAGGGGACCAAAATAGCTCACAGGATCACCATCAAGTGTATCATGCAAATCCGGTTGTTTATTAGTCGAATCTTTTTTTTGACAATTCAGTAAGCCAGCTGATATACTAATCAGAAAAATGATATTTATTATCAGGCTTTTTGAAAAGGAAATATTTCTCATTATAAATGTTTTAATAGACGAGGTGAATATAAAAACATAATGGCAATACTCAAAATGTTTTTCCGGAGAAAGATTGGTCATACTAATAGTCATTTAATGAACTTATCCTCATGAAACTTGTTATTTTGATAGTATAGGCATGCTTTAAATATTAACCGTACAATAACCCTATATGAGAAGTAGAATTAGTGTTTCAGGAGTAATCCTTATTATTGTTTTAATACAATCGTGTAAAAAGGAAGTTGATTACCCATTGCAAGATATTGATGGTAATGTTTACGATAATACTGTAACTATTGGAACACAAATATGGATGGCAGAGAACCTCAGAACTACAAGATATAGCAATGGGGATTCAATAGGAACGACCACATTGGACATATCCGGTGAAAGTACCCCCAAATACCAGTGGGCTTATGATGGTGATGAGATGTATGTCGCTGACTATGGCAGACTATATACCTGGTATGCTGTTGCTGACAGCAGAAATGTATGCCCTGATGGATGGCACGTACCCACTGACGACGATTGGACCACCCTTACAAACTTTCTGGGTGGTGAAGAGGTTGCCGGAGGTAAACTGAAAGAGACCGGCACAGCTCATTGGCTATTTGAAAGTACAGAGGTAACCAATAAATCTGATTTCACAGCTCTTCCGGGTGGATACCGTAACTTCGATGGTACATATGGCTACCTGCCTTACAGAGGTTTCTGGTGGAGTTCTACTGAGCACTCCTCACCACTGGGATACTTTCGGACAATGGCCAGCATATTTGACTTCGTCGGCAGGGATGGTACCAATAAACAGTTTGGCTTCTCAGTTCGCTGCCTGAAGGATTAGTTCGCTATTTATCACAACATAACTGGCAGGATTACCTCCGGTGATCCTTCGGGGGGTGACTTAAATGAAAAAGCCCTGCCATGCTGCGCATGGCTAAGGGTTTTGCTTTTCATTTCGCTCTTGAATGCAGGCTTTCAACGCTCATGAAAAACAAAACCCCGCCGCTTTCGCGGCAGGGCTTTTTCATTTGTCGGGGTGGCAGGATTACCTGCGGTGATCCTTTTGGGGGTGACTTAAATGAAAAAGCCCTGCCATGCTGCGCATGGCTAAGGGTTTTGCTTTTCATTTCGCTTTTGAAAGCAGGCTTTCAACGCTCATGAAAAACAAAACCCCGCCGCTTTCGCGGCAGGGCTTTTTCATTTGTCGGGGTGGCAGGATTCGAACCTGCGACCCTCTGGTCCCAAACCAGATGCGCTAACCGGGCTGCGCTACACCCCGTATTACACTCCGAAGCTTTAGCGAAGGAGTGCTGTTACCTCCATAGCCTTAGCGAAGGAGGTCTTATAATTTTAACAAGTGCTAAAGTTCATTTAAAAGCAGCGCAAAAGTATTACTATTTTTCTAATTTCATAGTAAAATAAAAACAAATTGTTATATTTTTCAATCTTTATCCGGCAAGCAGGATATCGTCAGCACTGGCTCATAAAATGCCTATTTGACCAGATTAATTGCAGCACACGTCTTCCCACCTCCATCTTTTGAGGGCTGTCCTGCACCATACGAGATCCCTGACTTCCGATCAAGATAGATCATTACAGGCCATGCCAGAGTTGCATCGGAACCTGTTACCTTATGACCACGTTCTTCAAGATTGCCAGTGAGTGAACTATCAGTGGAATTTATCTCAACTCCCGAAATCTTACCCATGCGCACGGACGGATCCGGCGAAGGATTGAAAGAATCCTGCATATGTTTTGTCAGGAATCTGGGAGCTGTTACAGCATCTTTTGGCATCATTCCAAAGTCAATAAGGTCAAGCAATAACTGAAGCGATACCTGGTCCTGCATATCTCCTCCTGCAACGCTCATTCCGAGAAACGGATTCCCGTCTTTTAAAACTATCGTAGGTGTGAGAGTGATACGCGGACGCTTTCCCGGTTCAAGGGCATTAGGGTGCCCCTTCTGTGTATTGAGGCTGCTTAATCTTGTATTATGTGCAATGCCAAGGCTTTCGCAGATCCCATAATCAGGATTTGCACTTGGTGTCGCTGCTACAACATTTCCCCATTTGTCAGCAACGACACAGGTCGTTGTACCCTTTTCACCCGGCCAGTATTGACCCGGACCGCTGTAAGCTTCCATCTTTATCGGATCCCCGGGCCTGATCTGCTGCGAGGCATGCTTCATGTCAATAAGCGGATACCTTATTCTGGTGTATTCATCAGATAATAATTGTTTTATTGGGACATTTACAAAGTCAGGATCTCCATAATATTTATCGCGATCCGCATAGGCAAGCTTCATTGCCTCTACAGTTACATGGATAAAATCAGGAGAAAAAGCTCCCATTGATTTCAGATCAAAGTTCTCAAGCAGCCTGAGTGACTGCAGAAGGACCGGACCCTGAGTCCAGGTGTTGCACTTATTAACGGTATAGCCCCTGTATTTTATTGAAACGGGTTTTTCAACCCTGGTGGTATGTGCCGCGAGATCTGCTTTGCGCAGGAATCCGCCTGAGCTGATATAATAACTGTTTAATTCATCCGCAATATCTCCTTTGTAAAAACGATCCCTTGCAGCCCTTATCTTTTGTTCCCTGGTTCCGTTGGTGCTCTTTTCAGCCTGGATAAGCTTTCTAAGTGTGGCTGCCAGTTTCGGATACCACGTTTTTCCACCGGCATCAAGCAACAGAAGTAGTAGGCTCAATTATCTGCTCAAATGACATGGAACCTTTCTGTTCGAGTGCCATCAGCAGGGTGCTTACAGCGCTGGGTACTGTGGCCGCTTTTATACCTGATGAAGGTATGCCGTTTGCGTAATACCACTCAATAGCTTTCGGATCACCCGGTGCACCTCCCATTCCGTTAAAAACAATAACTTCTTGTGTTTCTGAACTATAGAACATAAAAGGCACTTCACCGCCAATACAGAACAGCCCATAGTCAGCAACCGCCAGATTAAAAATTGTGGCGACGGCTGCATCAATTGCATTGCCTTCCTTCTGAAGAATACCAATACCAGCCCGGGTTGATGCCTGAGCACCTGCCGCAACCACTCCTCCATTACCGGAAGCATACCAGGTAAGCTCATCAGAATAAGCTGCGGTAAGACATGTAGTTAACATTATCACAATTATTATTGTCTTCGAATTAATTCTTTTCATATCACATAACTTATTACATGTTTAAAAAACCTCCCGGTTTCTGATCTGCGGGAGGTTTAAAGAAATATTGAAATTTAATTGTCATCCTTTATACACCGGACTGATCCCCCATCGGTTTTGCCGTAAACACTTTTAACAACAGTTTTCTGGTTGTAGCCCATATCGAAGCTGTAGGCAGTGGTACTGCTTTCAATAGCAGTTGAAGACCAATAATAACCAAAATATCCAAGGTCTGAATAAGCACCTCCCTGAGATTGGATATTATATCGTCCTCCTCCCGGAAGAGCTGTAAAGCCGCTTCCGTTTGTGGCACCAAGATTCGGACCAGTCCAATGTGAAGTGCCTGCTTCTTTAAGTTTACCACCTGCAATATCCAGGCCGCCAAGATAGATCATCATTGTAGTATATTCTTCAGCACCAGGAACATGCCAGCCAGTCGGACAAAGCTTACCTGTATTCACAGCATAAAAATTATATAATGCGCCATATGGTTCCTTATATGTTGCTGCACTATTATTAAACCAGGTATAGGCTGGTGTTGAGATAACAGCCCATTCAGATCCGCTTGTGATATTCGGAATGGCAGTCCCGTCATTAAAAGTGGTGGTCTTCAGATTCTCGCCAAACCATATCTGTTCTCCTATGGTAACCACACTATATGCATTTCCATCGTTATCAAGTACAGGTTCCACCTGGGTAAATTCCAACTCATCACCATATGCTGTACCCAGGGTATTGGTTGCATATGCACGTACACGGTAAGTCTCATTTAAAGTCAGCCCGGTCAGAGTGCTTGTAAAAAGACCTCTTCCGGTCCCGTCGGAAGTAAAACTGTCGGCAAGAGTCGGACCACCGGTTGTGTTCCAGCAGACCCCGCGGGCAGTTACAGGAATTCCACCATCATTGGAAATATCTCCCCCGCTTGCTGCCGAGGTAATCGATACAGACTTCAGACCCGATGTAGAGAGCGTTGGGAGAGCTACATCGTCTGTAGTAAATGTAAACTGGTCGCCATATCCTGTGCCTTCGCTATTGGTCGCATATGCTTTTACATAATACATCGTTTTTGGCGTCAAACCGGTAATATGGCTTATGAAGCCTCCCATTCCCAGGGTATCCTGAGTTTTATTATCACTTATAGTAGGATCAGCAGAAGTACTCCAGCATACTCCCAGCTTTGAGACATGTTCCCCTCCATCGTTCTTAATCTGACCACCTGAATAAGCATTCGTCTGTTGTATAAGGTTAACAGCAGCGGTGGTTACTGCAGGGATGGTTGACTTCTTGCACGATGCCAAGAAGAAAAGCACAGAGATCAGAAGAAGAACAGGAAAACGAGGTATTTCAATTTTACAATTCATTTTACAGATATTTAATATTTACCTGAACCCTTGTTATTTAGAAGACTCCAGTTTTATGGTTAACAAAAATAATTTCGGACAAAGGTAACGATTTACAAATGTTATGCCAAAACAGTTTTCATTTGTTGTATCAACTGGTAAATCTTCAAACAGGAGGAGCAATATCCAAAACCTGGCAAAAGAAATTATTTCTTTCATGCATATCTGTATTTAATGTTTTCCAATAAGTTTAAATTTTTAAATTTGTCCGGTTAAACCATTTATACCCTGAAAATATGAAAGAACTTGTACGTTGCCGCCCATGTGGTTTTGTAATGGAAGCTGATAAGCTGGGAGATGTGTGTCCGGCATGCGGACTGCCCAGAAAGGTTTTTGAACCTTACAGGGAAAAAGTTTCACGCAACAGATTAATGTTGCTTAACCTTGATCTGCATCCTATTGTCATTCACCTTTCCCAGGCCTTTGTAATTGCCATACCGCTTCTTGTAATAATGAAGAGTTTTTTTAGCAGTTTTCAGCCTGAAATGATCAAGTACGTTTTATTATTTTCCGTATTTGTTTTTCCTTTTACACTGGCAATGGCGATCATAACCGGTATTATTGACGGACTTACCCGGTTTAAGACACTGGCCACTCCCCTGCTGAGAGTCAAAATAATCTTCAGTTTTATAATACTGACACTTTCTATAATTATCTTTTTCGTTGCTCCCAATGAAAAAAATTATATACTGACAATCATCTTAAGTATTTTAAGTCTTGCTGCCGGAGTCCAGCTTGGATTATGGGGTAAAAAACTTATAAATGTAATTTTGCCTGGGACTTATCCACAGAAGAAAGCCAGCAAGGAGAGCAAGGAGAATAAGGAAAGCGAACCAAAAGCGGAATGAAAGCCTTTAAACTGACACTGCTCGTAATTCTGACTATAACAGCAATAAGGTGTACAAGTCAGGACTATACACGGATCTCGGTCAATGCCGATACCGAAAGATACAAAATGGCAGGTGGCATCGGTGCTTCCTGGCATGCAATAAGCGCAGACAGCATTGATGAATCTCCTGATTACAAATGGGCTATCCGGACTAAAAATTCAAGAGGAAGTGCCTGGGGTGGCAATCCTCCTGTGGCAGATACAAATAGATGGGAACAGATATACAAGCACGCCAGCTGGCTCGGATTATCATGGATAAGAGTTGAACTGAGCGCCAGGATGTATGAGCCTGAAAGAAACAAGTTTGACTGGGATAATGAAGAGATGGCTGCACTATACAGAATACTTGACTGGGCAGAGGCCAATAATGCAGATGTGTTTTTGCAGCAGATGTGGAGCAATGTAAAATGGAACGCATACCCAGGGGTCCAGCCTTTATTGAGCGCCCCAAGGTCTCTTGAGGATTTTGCAGAAGGTATTGGCTCCCTTGCAGAGCATCTCCTGAATGTCAAAAAATATACCTGCATAAAGTGGATATGCATAACCAATGAGCCTCCGGGAGGAAGCTGGGGCTCATGGTGGAGCACCGGAGAAAAAGATGCTGCCCTGACTCCTGCATTAAAGGAAGTAAGAAAGGCGCTTGATCAGAAAAATATTAATCTTCCTATTTCAGGTCCGGACTGGACAGACCTGCCTGCATTTGATCCGGATAAAATAGATTTCGACCAGTATATCGGAGCTTACGATATTCATTCATACCAGGGTATGGACGAAGCAAAACAGCAGATCCTTGAACAATGGGCCGAATGGGCAAATAAACACGGGAAACCGCTCTTCCTGTCAGAATTGGGCGACATGAGAATAGGATGGAAAGATACGAACCCGGGGCCTAAATCCTTCAGCGCTTCACTTTCAAATGCTGAATCAATCCTGAGAGGGTTGGCTGCCGGTGTTGGTGCCTTTAACAGGTGGAGCTTCACAAACAGGGGCGATCTTGATGGCCAGTGGCAGCTTATCCGGACATGGGATATCGAAAACCAGAAAGTATTATGACAAGATTGATGTTGAACCAGCGGCATTTTACGGTTATGGAATCATAACCCGGTTCTGCACAAAGAACTCTTCCGTTCTTTATACAGAACCTGTTTCGGATCCGGAAATATTGTCTCAAACTCTTAAAGATCAAAAAGGGGAGATAACCACATATATCCTGAATAAGAGCGACAAGGAACAATCCATCAGGCTCTCAATATCCGGAACATATAAAAAGAACTTCTTCCTTTATACTGTTACTGATGAGGCAGTTAATAAACCAGACTTCAGGATGGACCCTGTCAAAGAGGTCATTTTAAATGATAAGAAAGGAATAATTCTTAAAATTCCTGCACAAAGTATATCAGCGTTTACAAACAAGCAGGTTAAGCATGATGAACCGTCTCCAAACAGGTAAAGCATGAAAAAGCGTTTTATTCTTCTTCTCTTAATTTTCATTGTAAGCTTTCAGGTAATTTTTTCTCAAACCAGAGTTATCAGGCTCTCAGATAACAATAAGGGGCGGCTGTTCGAGGGAATCGGAGCTCTCAGCGCCGGAGCATCCTCCAAATTATTATCAGATTATCCTGAAGAAAATAAAAGCCAGATCCTGGATCTGCTTTTCAAGCCAAAATTCGGGGCAAGCCTTCATCAGTTAAAAGTGGAGATCGGAGGCGATGTTAATTCAACAGATGCAACTGAGCCCAGCCATGCACGCACAAGAGATGAATTTCAGAATCCCCTTCCCGAATTCTTTCAGAGGGGGTATGAATGGATGATAATGGAAGAGGCAAAAAAAAGGAATCCTTCCATATTTCTGGATTGCCTGGAATGGGGATGCCCCGGATGGATCGGAAACGGAAAATACTACTCTCAGGATAATGCTGATTATATTGTTGGTTTTCTGAAGGGAGCCATGCAGTATCATAATCTGAAATTTGATTATACAGGGATCTGGAACGAAAAGAAGCCTGATTATAATTGGATTAAGCTCCTGCGCAGAACTCTTGACGACAATGAACTTAAAAATGTAAAAATCATAGCCGCCGATTTTTTCGACTGGGATATAGCCGCTGCAATGTCGGGTGATAAAGAGCTCCTTGATGCCGTTTATGCCCTGGGGATTCACTACAATGAACGCTGGCTGCAAAATCCATACTCGAGTACTGAAACAGCTCAGAGCCTGAACAAATCTCTGCGAAACAGTGAGGGAGGTCCATGGAGGGGTGACTGGGACGGATTTGAATACCTTGTAAAACTGTATAACAGGAACTATATTTCCGGTAAAGCTACCAATGTAATTACATGGAGCCTGGTTACTTCATATTATGATAATCTGTCACTCCCGAATTCCGGTCTGATGATTGCCAAAACCCCATGGAGCGGGTATTTTGAAATCCAGCCTGCGCTATGGGCGGCAGCACATACCACACAGTTTGCACAACCAGGCTGGAGATACGTAGATGATGCCTGTGGTTTCTTGTCAAAAGGAAGCTATGTTACAATGAAGTCACCTGATGATAAGGACTACAGTATCATAATCGAAACAGCTGATACAACCGGACCACAGTCAGTAACCTTTCAGTTTGACAAAAGTTTTAATAAAAAGACTCTTCATGTCTGGAAATCAACAAGAGACAAATTCGAATTTGAAAGGCAGCCTGATATAAAGATTAAGAATAACAAAATTACCATACGGCTGGATGGTAAATCGGCCTACTCTATAACCACTACCACCGGACAGTCTAAAGGCTATTATAAAGCTCCTGACAATACTTCCTTTCCCTTTCCCATATAAAACGGATTTTGAAGACCAGGGTACCGGAAAACTTGCCAAATATTTCATGGATCAGGCAGGTGTTTTCGAGATCTCAGAGAGAGAAGACGGAAAGGGAAAATGTCTGAAACAAGTAATCGACAAGCAGGGTATTGAATGGGAAGTTGGTCCCAATCCATCGGTTGAAACTGTAATAGGTGACACGGCCTGGGCCGACTACGAGGTTAAGGTGAATGTCAGCATCACTGAGAATACAGGCAGTGCAAAAATAATGGGCAGAGTGTTGGAGGTACATCGCGGAAATGATTATCCAGAAGGATACTGGTTTAAGATCACAACAGGAAATAACTGGACTCTGAATGCAGGCAGTAAGATACTGGCATCAGGACGTGCAGATTTTCCTCCGTTTACATGGCATAACCTTTTAATGAAATTTAATGGCAGTAAAATCTACCGTGCTTGTCAACAACAATGAAGTTGCATCTGTGACTGACGCTCAATATACTCATGGACTTGCCGGGCTTGGTTCAGATTTCAATTTTGCTGAATTTGATGATTTTGAAATAAAATAAAGTCAAAGCAGCTTGTCCTGCTTTTATCACAATTAAACACCGGAATTTCACAACTCTGCAAATTAAATTTTCATCCGGGTCTTTACTGGTTTTTCTTTGTTCTTAAATTAATGTATAACTTAAATTTTAAGACAATGAAAAAGATTTCAAATTCAGTATTGACAGGCTTGTTTCTGAGTCTGTTTTTAATGTTACCCTCTCCGTCGCATGGCCAGAGTGAAAACGAAGTTATCAAAAAATATTTAGGAGAACTGCCGGATGTACCTGCAAACAATAAGCTGCAAAAATACAGGATGACTGCAGTGTATACCAACAGGGATCTCTATGGTAATTTCACCGAAAAAACGAAGATCACCGGAGACTATACTATGGGACTTGAAAATGGCAATGTTGTCTGGAATAATGTCTTATTTTCAGTATCAGATAAATTTGATGAACCATTTCCCCTGGGTAAAAAACTGGAATATGCGGAGAATTTCATATATCTGCCTACTTATAAAATGCTCGAGCCAGCTTCCTTTAAAAATTTTCCAAACACCCCGGAATCGGTGTTTGCAAAGAACCTTGTCTGGGACATGCTGGCTATTGATGAATTTGGATTAAAACACAAGGATTCCCTGAAGTTAAACAAGATCTACAGGATCCGGGATACTGGAGGGAAATTTGACATGGCTGCTATCGGCAATTATACAAATACTGAAATACAGTTGATATGGACAGGGATTTCAGCCTTTGATGATGAAATTTGTGCTGTTATAGAGCATAGGGCTATTGACAATATGATTGAACTTGACATGCCTGGTATCAAATCAAAAGGCACTGAACAGTACTGGGGAACTTCATGGATCTCACTGAAGACAGGGTTGATCGTACATGCTGAGATGTACAGCGGCACCATACAGGAAATTGAAATTGATGGAATGAAGGATAAATTTCTTGTCAAAACAATCAGGGAGTTAAGGCTTGATAAAATGCAATAGCTAACTTGTAAATTTGTACTTATGAAAAAGTTTGAGATTGAAAATGTCCTCAGGCAGAATAGATTCCTGACTCATTTGGCAATTCTTATGTTTTCCCTGATTGTATATGATGAATGTACTTATAGTTGAAAACGAAAAACCTGCTGCTGAAAAACTTCAGAGGCTTCTTAAAAAAACTGATGAAAACATTGCAATAGCGGGCGTAACTGAAACAGTTGAAGATACAATCAACTGGCTGCAAAGTAATCCA
This sequence comes from uncultured Bacteroidales bacterium, assembly GCA_963782945.1. Classification (GTDB taxonomy): domain Bacteria; phylum Bacteroidota; class Bacteroidia; order Bacteroidales; family VadinHA17; genus LD21. Next base: position 119,449 of record CAWALO010000016.1, on the reverse strand, counting down.
TCCCCCGACCTCATTCTGATGGACATACAGCTTGATGATGGTATCTGCTTCGAATTGTTCGAGACCATAAAAATCGAGATTCCTGTAATATTCACCACAGCGTATAACGAATATGCCCTGCAGGCCTTCAAAGTGAACAGCGTGGACTATCTTCTGAAACCTGTTGAGGAAGATGCTCTCCGGAAGGCAATAGACAAATATAAAAATTACCATATTAATCTGCCCGGAGAGACTTTAAAGCAGCTATTAGGTGAATTAACCAATCATTTTCGCAATCGTTTTCTAATTAAGATTGGATCTCATTTCAGATCTGTCCAGGTAAGGGAGATATGTTTTTTTTATATTCTTGAGCGCGTCACATTGTTAAGGACATTTTCAGGCAGGGAATACCCTCTGGAAAACTCCCTTGACTTTATTCAAAAGAGTGTTGACCCGGAGAAATTTTACAGGATCAACAGGAATTGCCTTCTTCATATTGATGCAATAGGAGATATTATTAGTTATTCATCGAGCAGGCTGCAGATAAAACTGACTGACAGTATAGTTTCACCCAATGAAAGTTACCTTGTAGTAAGCAGGGAAAAAGTTGCTGATTTTAAAAAATGGATAGATAAATAAATATTATTATTATAATTGCTGAGATTTAACTGCAAATAATGAAAGAATTTCTGACTCTTCTTATCCTGATTTTTATTATTCAATCCTGTTTCGGGCAGGACATTATAACTACTAAGGACAAGAAACAGCTTAATGTAAAAATCATTGAACAGACTGATAAATCTGTCAGGTATAAAATGCCAGATTATGATGATAGTCCGGTAATTATGATGAAAAATAAATACATCAGGAAAATTGAATATAAAAATGGTCAAACAGACCTGATGGGATTTCAAAACCCAAGAAAAAACAGGCCCCTGGGTATTAGCGCAGGATATGCTGCTTCAATGTCGGGCGGTGGAGATATGGTTCTGGCGACGCTGGATTATTTCGTTTTACCGCAGATAGATATTGAGATGAGCATGGGAACGTCCGATCTTTCCGGAGAGGCATATTATTCAGCCGGGAGCAGGTTTCATATGAATACCAATTATTCCATGCATAAACTTACTCCCTTTGCAGGAATGGTTTTTGGCTCCTATTATGGTGATGGATTCGTTCAGATACCTGCAGGGGTAAATTATCTGACTGGTTTTGGTTTAGATGCATCGCTAAGCATAAACCAGATGATCTCCTTCGAGTCCTGGCAGACCACTTTCCTTGAATTAAGGTTAGGGTGGAGATTTAAGCTTTAGGAATCAGAGGCTTCAGGCTTTGCCAGCCGAAGCCTTGGCGAAGGCTGGCTTCAGGCTTCGGACTTTATACCTTAACCTTCTTATAAAGGCTGTTTCTTCTTTCCATAAGCTTTTCATCAGAAATATAGTCATCATACTGGATCTGTTTGTCAATCATCCCCCCGGGTCCGATTTCAATTACCCTGTTGCAAACAGTTTGAATGAACTCGTGATCATGGGAAGAGATAAGCAAATTTCCCTTGAATTTTATAAGGGTATTGTTAAAGGCCTGAATTGACTCAAGATCCAGATGGTTAGTTGGTGTATCGAGGATCATAACATTTGCATTACGTATCATCATACGTGCGATCATACACCTTACCTTCTCTCCTCCCGACAACACGCTTACATTCTTATAGATATCCTCACCTGAAAAAAGCATCTTTCCAAGGAAACCCCGCAAGTATAATTCACTTGTGTCTTCAGAATACTGTGCCAGCCAGTCTGTAAGGGTCATCTCCTTTTGAAAAAACAGGTCATTCTCCAGCGGAAGGTAAGCTTTTACAATTGTCTGGCCCCATTCAAATGATCCATGATCAGGCTCCAGATGTCCTTTCAATATTTCAAAAAGGGTTGTCATTGCACGTACATCTCTTGACAAAAATGCTATTTTATCATCTTTATTAATTGTGAAGTGAAGGTCTTTAAATAGAGTAACTCCTTCAACTTTTTTGCTTAGTCCATGTACTTTCAGAATATTGTTTCCTGGTTCCCTGCCCGGTGTAAATATTATGCCCGGGTATTTACGTGTCGAGGGCTTAATTTCTTCAATATTAAGCTTCTCTATCATCTTTTTTCTGCTGGTGGTCTGTTTTGATTTTTTTACGTTGGCCCTGAATCTGGCAATGAATTCCTGCAACTCCTTCTTCTTTTCCTCAGCTTTCTTATTCTGGGTAAGCTGCTGTCTGAGAGCAAGCTGACTTGATTCATACCAGAAACTGTAATTTCCTGAAAATTGCTGTATCCTGCTGAAATCAATATCAATTATATGGGTACAAATTGAGTCTAAGAAATGGCGGTCATGTGATACCACAAGCACTGTATTTTCAAATTCAGAAAGGTAATTCTCGAGCCAGTTAACGGTATCGAGATCGAGGTCGTTTGTAGGTTCATCAAGCAACAGGTTATCAGGTTTTCCAAAAAGGGCCTGAGCCAGAAGCACTTTCACTTTCTCTTTACCGGTAAGCTCTTTAAGCATTTTATAATGCTGCTCCTCCTTAATTCCAAGACCGCTTAAAAGGCTGGCAGCATTGCTGTCAGCATTCCAACCATCCAATTCAGTGAATTTTTCTTCAAGTTCGGAGGCTCTTAATCCATCTTTTTCAGAAAAATCAGTTTTTGAGTAGAGGCTCTCTTTTTCCTTAATTATGCTCCATAACCCGGAATGTCCCATCATAACAGTGTCTAGCACCACACAGTCGTCAAATTCAAAATGGTCCTGTTTCAACACCGATAATCTCTCTCCCTGACCAAATGATACAGATCCGGTACGGTTTTCCACCTCTCCGTAGAGCATTTTCAGAAAAGTTGATTTTCCAGCGCCGTTAGCTCCTATTATCCCGTAGCAATTGCCGGGAGTGAAAACAAGATTTACATCCTGGAACAAAATGCGTTTACCAAACTGAATACTAAGATTTGAAACTGTAATCATGAAACAAAATATCCTAATGAATTGTAAAATAAACCTTTACTTTAAATTAAAAAGCCTGCAAAAGTAAGAATTAATTGATTAGGACAATGTATTTTCTTAAAAACAATCAAGCCAATAATTACATTTCTCTTCTGAGATCTATCAATGAGCTTACAACTGGCGGATCGGCAAGAGTCGAGATGTCTCCCAGGTCATCAGTTTCATTTGCAGCTATCTTCCTGAGAATACGTCTCATTATCTTACCAGATCTGGTTTTTGGCAGTCCGGGAGCGATAAGGATCTGATCCGGCGTTGCAAAGGCACCGATGTGGCGTCTGACCTCATTTCTTAATTCACCAACAAGCTCTTCATCGGCTTCGTAACCATCTTTCAGTATAACATAGGCAAAAATACCCTCTCCTTTTATCGCATGCGGATAACCCACAACAGCAGCTTCCGAACAGAATGGATGCGACACAAGGGCGCTTTCGATCTCAGCGGATCCGATACGGTGCCCTGATACGTTCAGAACATCATCAACACGACCGGTAAGCCAGTAATAGCCGTCAGCATCTCGTGTGGCGCCGTCACCGGTAAGATAGTATCCCTTGAATTGTTTCAGATAGGTATCGTAAAAACGCACATGGTCTCCCTGAATTGTTCTCGCCATACTGGGCCACGGTCCCTTTATTGCCAGTAGTCCTGAAGCTTCGATGGTTGTCAGCTCTTCTCCTTCATTACTTAGAAGGACAGGCTCTATACCAAAAAAAGGGAGAGTTGCTGATCCTGGTTTTGTTGGGACAGCACCGGGCATTGGAGAAATAAGGATGCCTCCGGTTTCCGTTTGCCACCAGGTATCCACAATTGAACATCTATTTTCGCCCACCACTTCATAGTACCATCTCCAGGTATCAGGATTAATAGGTTCACCAACTGTTCCAAGTACACGGAGGCTTGACCGGTCATATTTTTTTACAAACTCATCCCCCATTCGCTGTATTGCCCGCAGGGCAGTTGGTGCAGTATAAAACTGGTTGATTTTCAGCCTCTGTACCATTTCCCAGTATCTCCCTGCATCAGGATAAGTCGGAACACTCTCGAAAAGGACAGTTGTGGCACCATTTAACAATGGCCCGTAAACCACATATGAATGTCCTGTTATCCAGCCGATATCGGCAACGCAGGCATAGGTTTCTCCATCCTTATAGTCAAAGATATACTTGTGTGTCATAGCCGCGAAGAGAAGATATCCCGCTGTAGTATGTGATACTCCTTTAGGTTTGCCTGTGCTTCCGGAAGTATAGAGCAAGAATAAGGTATCTTCAGAATCCATATGCTCAATCGGACAATATGGTCGTTCTCCTTCCATAGCTTCAGCCATCCAGACATCTCTTGGGGGATAAAAAGGAATTTTTACGTTGGTTCTCCGGGCGATAAAAACACGTTCAACACTCGGACATGCCATCACAGCTTCATCAGCCATCCTTTTCAGAGGAATTATCTTTTTACCCCGCACAGCTTCATCTGCTGTAATCACAGCTTTACAATTAGCATCATTTATCCTGTCCCTTAAAGATTCAGCGCTGAATCCTGCAAAAATAACCGAATGAACTGCACCGATGCGGGCACAGGCAAGCATTGCATAAACAGCTTCAGGGATCATTGGCATGAAAATAGCAACCCGGTCACCTTTATGTATTCCATTATGTCTTAACACATTAGCTAAACGAGATACTTTGCGCTGAAGCTCCCTGTATGTAATTCTCTGCTCGTTGCCAGGTTCATCCTGCTCCCAGATAATAGCTACCTGATCTCCTTTATCCTTCACGTGCCTGTCAACACAGTTCTCACAGGCATTAAGTTTACCGCCAAGAAACCATGAAACCAGACCTTCCGTAAAATCGCAATCACTTACCATCTGGAAATCATGTTGCCAATGCAGAAATTCCCTGGCATTCTTTTCCCAGAATTCAGAATTATTTTTTATGCTGTCGCCATATAGTTTTTTATATTGCTCCAGGGAGGATACATACGAATCCTTAAAAAGGTCTTTGTGCGGAAGATAGGCACCGGATGCATTTTGGGACATAAGAGGATTTTTTAATACTGATTTTACCGGATTATATTTTGATTGTTAACGAAAAACAAATCAATTTGTTCATAATCCTATAAAAATAATATTCTCAGGTAAATTTTAATAAGAATATTGATATAAATCATGTAAAAAATTCAATCTGACCCAATGTATGATTGTAAAACAAGGAGAGAAAATGTTCAGGCTGAAATTCCGGGTATGTACTTATCAAGTCCGACTGCTTCCTCAAATGCCGGTATAAACCTCATTAAAAATGTAGAGTAGTCTTCATCTTCAAAATAATAGTGTGTCTCACGGGGTGATGAAGGAATATCTTCGAATTGAATATCCTCAGGAGATTTAACTTTATCAGGAGTTGTAAAATCTATACGTTTGCCGTCTATCCTGTTATAAAAATGCCATCCCTTCTTTATATGGGTTTTCAAAATTTCACCACCGAAAATATCATGAATTAACAGCGATATCAGACTATCCTGTACGGGATCATATTTAACAGTGGCATTCTGGTTTGCATCACTTGCCAGGCAACGTTTAAGTGCCTCGTATACTAAATATTTGTCAAACATCTTAATTATTATTTAAATTTTTAATAATTCGCCAGCCAGATCCATTGTTAAATATGGAATCATGTATGAAAGTTAAATTTTTTCATTGAGATTTCTGTTACATAACCTTTGTTAAAAGTTATATATTTTACAGTTTTGAAAAATCAGGTAACTATTTTTTTGATGGAACAAATAATACAACTCCGCCTATCACCATAACTGCAACGCCAAGCAATGGAGACCAGGCAAGATAATGCGGTTTATTTCTTGTTATATGCATTTTCCCGATATCGACCACGCTCTCTCTGGTGAAAAATTTAAAAGCTGTAAAGATTGTCAGTAGTAAACCCAGAATAATTATTGAAATACCTGCTCTTTTCATTGTGTTTTTATGATTTAAAAATTAATAATAAAGATTAATGAAATCTACATCCATCTTCTAGATATGTATATTCTTCAGATAACTTAAAAGTCCAAATACCTTTATAAGCCAGACGATGACAACTATCACTACCACAAGATTCAGGATTCTTCTGATTTTTCCATCCATGGGGATGTAGTTGTTAACAAGCCAGAGGAGAACCCCGGCGACGATAAGTACAAGCAAAATAGTGAGTAGTGACATAAAAATGGTTATTAAGTAAATTTTATAGATAATTCGGATATTCCCCTAATCAAATTACATAACTTTTAACATTCTGTTTATTATTAATATGTTTTTGGCCAGTTGGATAGTTAAGAGCTTACTGATCAGAGATGTAATCTGACCTTTTTCCAATAATCCACAGTGGTCTCCCCTGATCCATTCCAATTCCTGGCAATCAGTTCATAATGCGGAAAACCGATTCGTTTTGCGTAATAGAGAAAGATCTCTTTTGAAATTTTGTAACTATAACAATCCGCTGCTTTATAGTTATTCCCAGTCCGCTGGTTATAATCCAGAAGTCTGATCGGTCTGATCTGAAAAGCTCCGATTGCCTCTTCAGTCATATTATATGCCATTGTATCTCCAAAGCTTTCAACCATAATGACTGCTTTAATGAGTCTGTCGTAAACATCTATCGGTTCTGATACCTTTATATAGGCAACTTTAATATCCGGAGCTGTAGCACGTACAGAGAGCAGCAGAAGGAGAAAAATTGGAATAGTTTTCAGGAATCGTAGTTTTATCATAGTGTGAATTTTTCGGTTCAATACCTATGACAAATTTAGGCACAATGGGAAGCGGATCTATTACAAAATACTGAGAATATGTTATATAATTCTCATATTACAAGCTAGTTCAATAAAATCACTGTATCGGAAAAACTTTAATTATATATCCCTGGCACGTGTGAATAATGTAAATCTTAGCAATAATAACGTAACAGGCAAAACCCTGAAAAGAATCAACTTTGTAAATAAATCATAATTTCATTATTCAGATAGTAAATAGCAGTTAATTATAAAGAATATGTCTACAACACTAAATATGAGAAGCACAAACCTGAGTCAGTTTAAAATGCCACTCAATACAGGTGCAACAAACGAAGCTTCAGATATCCTGATGGCAGAAGGTGGTGAAGATTTCTATAATTATGTCAAATGGCTTGGTTTGGCAAAAGAACCTGATCTGATTGTACTTTCCTCAAGGCACCATTATTATTATGATCCGGAAGAGGTGAACGGCTTTAAGACTGTAATCAACCTTAAAGAGTTTAATCAAATTAAGAACATCAAAGGTTTTCTTAATTCATTCTTGCAGTATCTTCCGGAAAACAGCAATTTTATAGGCTGTTTTACTGATAATGAGAAGGTTAATGGATATGAATTAAAGTACAGGTCCTCCGGTGACCATAAAAGAGGTCTTGATGATATAGATAATGGTATAGTCTCGGCTTTTCCATTCTTAAACATGTTATATAGTCTGATGGATTCAAAGATCTATAATTACATGTCAAGAATGACAATTTTACAATTGCTTCGTGAATACGGATTTAAGATAGTTGACATAAGGGTGACTTAACGGCCTTACACTTTTCCATTCACAAAAAACAGAGGCTTCCTATAATTAAACAAATTAGTATTCAGGCAATAGCCTGGATACTAATCTGTTAGTTATATTCAACCGATTAACCGGATGTCATTCATAAATATACTGAACATTCCCGTTTTTGCTTACAGGATATCCGTTCATATTATACTCATATGAGTTTTCAGTTATCAGCACTTTTTCTGTTGCCAAACCAGGGCTGAGGTGAACAATGTATATTTCCTTAATAATATTATTAGGGTTGGTATTAATGCCTGGTATCATCAGACTATTAAACGATTTATAGGGACTTCGTTTACTATCAAATACATATTTTGTTGTGGTACTAGGCGCAGGACCCCATTAGCCTTATCATAGAGAATCTCCTTAATTAAATTTCCCTTTCCATCATATGAATAGTCGATGTAACCAGTTTCCTCGCTGTTCCAATACAAAATCTGTTTGTTTATTCTGTTATTTTCATCATAGGAAAAAACAGAATATTCGGAATTAGCTGATTGCACCCGGTTAAATACTGCTTTGGCTAATTGACCGCTGCTATTATATTCATATGTTATGGAACCTCCTTTGCTGCTATTTTCTGAGGTAACAAGATCGCTTTGAGATAAAGTTGTTTCAATAGTCTTTATATCGCTGCTCATAATAGAATTATTCCAGAAATAATCTGAGGAAACCAATTGGTTCTTACCATTATAATTGTGCTTCAAGAAAATCCAGCTTACTGCTTTCCGCACTTATTAAATTCGAGTCATTATACGAATACTGATAGTAAGGTTGGTCATCCACTATAACCTCACTGAGAAACATAATTTCCGAATTTCCAGCAACAATCAGCTCATCTTTTTTACAGGAAATAAATATCCCGACAAGAAGAATACACAGTGAAATAGTTTTAAGTTTCATAGCTTTCTTTTTTTATCACAACAGGTTCTGATCCAGGGCAGACATGGTTATCCCTGCAATAGAACAACTATTGTGATCATTAATAACTTCAATTTATAATGCTCCTTGGGAACGCAGACTTGCTTTCTTTTTTTGTAGCATATTGAATTAATAACGAGCTATCAAAAATATTATTGTTGCCTTACCTCTCTTGTTTGAATTCAACAGATTATTAATAATTACCTCTAAGATCTTCTCCTCAAAAATTTTCCCGCAGATTCACATTATTTTCTCAGTTTTTCAGAATTAAATTGGGTTATCTTTAAAATCTTTATTGTCAGTCGCTTATTAACATGACATTTTTGAATAACTCAACAATATCGCGTTAAAAACAATGTAATAAAAAATCATTGGTGTAATAAATAAGCATTCATCGTCGTTTAATAAATCGTGTTAGTCAAGTAATTTTTATTATTCGCCAAAAAAAATTGCAATATGAAAAAAGTCATAATTATACTATTGTTATGTATACCGATTGCAGCTAATGCTGCAAATTATTATGTAGGAACAAATGGAAATGACAATAATCCGGGCACCTTATCCCAACCATGGGCAACCTGGCAAAAGGGATTTAAATCAATCTCTGCAGGAGATATATTGTTTATAAGAGGTGGAACATATAATGTTATGCAGGGTTTGGGAGGCGGTAATTATTGTGGCGTTCGGATAGCAAGTAAGTCAGGGACAGCAGGTGCTCACATTACAGTAATGGCATATCAGAATGAAGTACCAATATTAGACTGTTCCGCTTTAACCGGCCTAGAGGGATATCATCGTGGTATCCTGATGGAAAACTCTAATTACTGGGATTTCTACGGGCTAGTCATATCTAATGTAAGAGAGTGGAGCGGAAATGTGAAAGCCTATACAGGGAGTGCATGGGAAATAAACACTGTGTCCAATGTAACAATCGAGCACTGTGATGTTACCTACTGTATGAATGGGTTTACATTAACAGGATTAATTACAAATTTGAATTACATAAATTGCGATTCTTATGAGAACTGGGATATATACCAGGGAGGTGATTTATGTAATGGGTTTAATGGTAATGTCGCGGCCGGCAGTACAGTAAATTATACAGGATGTCGTGCATGGAAAAATAGTGATGATGGGTTTGATAACATGGCTGGTGGCGGTAAATTAACTTACAATAATTGTTGGGCATTTAATAACAAACCTTGGCATGGAGGTGATGGGGCCGGCAATGGTGATGGTTTTAAATTAGGCTTTAGTAATAAGAGTTACGAGTCAGGTAAAATGAGGACTTTACATAATTGTATATCTGCATACAATGGTCTGATGGGATTTGATGAGTCCATGGATTCTCCCTGTTCAATGGATATGGAGTTATATAATTGTGTAGCTTATAACAATAATGATTACTATAGTGGATTCAGATTTCAATCATCGAACAACTCAGGTAAAGTAACATTAAGAAATAACATAGCTATTATACCTACTACAGGTTCTCATGTACCTTATGCCGGAAGAATCTCTAATGTCTCAGATCATAATACCTGGGATGGCGGAGTCACTGCTACTGATGCGGATTTTGAAAGTGTAGATATGCGTCAGCTTTCTGCCTCAAGAAAAACAGACGGAAGCTTGCCGGATATAACAGCTTTTCATTTAGTTGCCGGATCAGATTTAATAGACAAAGGTGTTAATGCCGGGCTTCCTTTTAGCGGAAAAGCTCCGGATCTTGGGGCATTTGAACAACAGGCCTCCGCTGCTACAGGTACTCCTCCTGTATTTAAGTCAGGCGTTGTTGAAAATGAAACACCTTCTCTTCTGGCACTTACCTATGATATAGATCTCAATAATTTAGTGATCCCGGCAACATCCTCTTTCAGTGTATCAGTTAATTCTGCAGCTATAACTGTAAATTCAGTTGCCATTTCCGGAGCCAAGGTTCAGTTAAATCTGGCCAGCGTGATAAAATCCGGTGACATTATTGCTGTATCCTACACAAAACCTGCAAACAATCCATTGCAGGCCGCAAAAGGCGGAGAGGCAGCATCTATTTCTTCTCAAACAATAATTAACCATATCACTGCGACTGCAGTAGGTACGGTTCCTGCTATCACAATGACAATTACGCCCAATCCTGTACACAGATATATAAATATTATATTTGCATACGCAACCACATTCTCAAAGCAAGATCCCTCAGTATCACCCCAGATTATTAGAATCCTGGATGTGTCAGGGAAGCTATTTATTGAAAAGCTTCTGGTCACAGGTATTGCAAATATCAAATTCCCGATAAATCTGAGATCAGGTATTTATACGGTAATGGTGCTGTCGGGTGGCATAAACATCTCTTCACAAAAATTGTTAGTCTATAGATAGCTCCGTTTTATAACCAAAACCTTTGGCATAAATTTCTGTTTAGTTTGCCACAATAAATAATCAAGAGATCAATTTCAACTTATCAGGCAGGTATAAACCTATAATTAAATCGACAATTGTAAAAAGATGATTATGGAACTGATCTGGGCACTGTCTGGCAGGCAGGATTATCAGTTACTGCAAAACATGGGCTCCCGGATTCGCACCAGCGACTTTAAATCAAAATGGAACGTGGCAGGTGGGTGCATGTGTCTATAATTGCCTGGGGAAATTTGAAGCTCACATTCTTTTTTTGCACTGTTCAGACCCCAGCCATTTTTAAACTTACGTAAAAAGAAAAGAGGATTTATAACCCTGTTGTTACTGACAAACTCTATAGGTATATGTCCCTGCCTCCAGGCCTGTTATTGTTGTACTTGTACCCACTCCATTTGTTGTTACACCGTGGGGAGAGCGGCTAAGTGTCCATGTTCCGTATGATGGTAACCGGGTTAATTCTACACTTCCGTAAGGAGTTGTGCATGTCGGATTGGTAATTGTACCCACCAGGGGTGTCGAAAGACCTGAAGTTATCGCTAATGTGTAAGTAGCTGTTTGTGCTGCACATGGACCTCCTGAAGGATTAACCGCATGCATTTTCACCGGTACCGTTCAGAGTAAGAGTCGGCCCATTTACACATCCGGATCCCTGACCTAATGCGTCTATTGTTAGAAAAATTAAAAAATAAAGACAAGAATATCCTCTTGCCCGTAAAAATTCAGTCTTCATCATCTGATTCATAAAGAAGAAGCCTGTTTCTGAGAACAGTATTTTCATCATGTAAAGATTTTATTCTATGTAACAAATGAGTGATGGTCTCAATACCTTCCAGATTAATATCCAGCTCGTAATAAAATCGGACGAGCGTCTCCAATTGCTGAAGCTGGCCAGCATCAATAAATCCTGATTCTTTGAGTGTTATGATATCTATCAATCCCGATTTTTGCAGTGAACTGATAAAGGAAATCTTTATTTTGTGGCTGGCACAGAACTCATCTAAAGCTATCAAATATCCTGATTGCATTGTAACCGTTTTAAGAATTTGATTCAGATAACTCAGTAAATAGAACTTTTTGCTTTTCAGTTAAATTTGTAGGGATTTTAACTGCATATGTTATATATAAATCTCCAAACTTCCCTTCATTTTTGTAAACAGGAAATCCTTTCCCTTTCAACTTGAATTGACTTCCGTTTTGTGTCTCAGGTTTCACTTTTATTTTCACCTGCCCGTTAAGGGTATCGATTGTGATTTCACCTCCCAACACTGCTGTATATAAGTCGAGAGTTACAGTTGTATATAAATTATTTCCCAACCTTTTAATCCGTGAGTGATTGGCAATCGAAAACGTGATAAACAAATCGCCATCAGGACCGCCATTTGCACCATGGCCTCCATGCCCTGCAATTTTAATTGTTTGCCCGTTTTCAATTCCGGCAGGGATATTAATTCGTATACTTTTCCCGTTAACTGTTAAAGTTTGCTTGTGAGTCTTATAGGCATCAGTCAGTTCGAGATGCAATTCAGCATTATAATCTTCTCCCCTGTATTTAACCTGTCGTTTTCTACCGGCGCCTGCTGCCCCTCCAAACATAGATTCAAAAAAATCTGAGAAATCTCCTTCAGATTTAATATCGGCATATCTTTCTCCGCCGGAATATGATGATTGTCCACGGGAGTATTTCTCTTTTTCAAACTGCTCGGAATGTTTCCAATCATTTCCGTATTGGTCATACTTCCTTCGCTTTTCAGGATCACTCAATACTTCGTTGGCTTCATTTATTTGTTGAAAATTCTTTTTCGCATCCTTATCATGGGGGTTTAAATCGGGGTGATGCTTCCTGGCCAATTTTCTGTAAGCACTCCTGATCTCTTTCGGCGTTGCTGATTTTTCAATCCCCAATAGTTTATAATAGTCTACAAAATTCGTCTGCATATTGAATTAAGTTGATCCTGACACAATGAGAGGACTGGATCCAGGTTATTTACTCCTTTTTACCGGAATAATTAAAAGAGGAAGTACTGTACCGTGTAAGACTTTCTCCGTAACACTTCCCATTACAATATTTTCCAACCAGTTACGGCTATGAGAACCCATTACAATCATATCGGCCTTTAACTTTTTTGCAGTCTTTAAGATAGTTGCTGCAAAATCACCTTCTATTACAATTGTCTCGATCTTTTTATCGCCAAGATGGTGTTTTATTTTATTTAAATATTGTTGAGATGCCCTTATCAATCCCTCTACGCTATCCAGTTGGTTATTTGTCATATCCATATATCCGGCAAATCCTGTTATGGGTGAATACTCCAGAGATGAATAGTAAGCCGGATCAGCAATAACATGCAATAATATTACCTGGGCCTTCAACGATTTCGCCCATAAAAATCCTTCTTCTGCGACCTTTTGTGCAGAAGTATCATAATCGAGTGCAATTAATACCTTTTTCATTTGATTTTATTTCTGATAAGAGACACAGGTTAAAGGGCTATACCAGAATGATGCCTTTAATAATACATCATCTGGCGTAAGCTCTGAATAATTCGCACCTTGAGTGCAATTGCTTAAATAGATACTATTATATCAAGAATAGTTCTGTGTGGTACTCCAATTTTATTACCAAGCATCTCTATCATTTCCTTTTCTTTACCAATACGATATTGTAAATCTTCATCAGTAAGGAATGGATACTTCAGCTTGAGTTTTACTTTTTTCCCGTTCCAGTAACCTATTGGCTTAATTTCCATAACGTTTGAGTTTAATGTTTACTGATTATTCAATTGTATAAAATTACGCCGCATGACCTTAATAACATATTACATAATTATTAATAAAAGTTACATAATTAACACATTTACAATGCAATAATGAAATAACCTACATGTTTTCCAGAAGATCATGATTAATCAGGAGAGAGGTTCATGTTTTCCTACTACCTGAAAGCTCCTATTGTTGGCTTTCCAATTTCAAAATCCCTGAAACCGAAATCGGTCGTTCTGTAGGAGTTCATTTTAAAAACATTCTGTCCGACTCCCGGAATCAGGGGATAAAATGAGATTGATACCTGAAATGTATTAAAAACAAGGTTTTCATTTTTGATTAATACTCCCAGGCCAATTTGTGAATACACCTTGCTGGTTTTAAATCCTGTTTCAGGGTCGCCGAGCATTCCGAATGAATAGGTCAGAAAGGGGCCAAAATGGAATCCGATAAAATTCCACGGAGCATATGATTGAGTCTGCAATGAAAGCAGTATGCGGCTGTTACCCGACAATGCCGTGCTGTTGAATCCATTGAGACCATACCCCTCTTTTAGAGTCAGGCTATCGTAAGAGAACCTGTTTAATCCAATTGTAACCTGGGGTTTAACAAACTGTCTGAATTTCCATTTCCCGATTTCGAATAACCCGGTAAAGTAATTTATGCCTGCTGTAAAAGCTCCCTGCTCAGCGTGTGATGAATTAAAGAATGTACCGTACTCAATACTTGAACTCAGGTATCCCCATTCATTATAGCTGCCAAAGGCATATCGCAAACCTAAATACAGGCGTCTGGAATTGGTTTTTACCTGATAACCACCTGTCAGCTCATAAATCTTTCCTACCGGTACATCTTCAATAACACCAAATTTGAAGATATACTTATCCTGGACATATTTCCGGGCAGATATTCCAATCTCTCCCAAATAAAAATCCTCACGGGAGTAAATATTCGTGGGATCATAAAGTTCAGATGGTTTCTCTGAGTATCGGATACGCAAATAACGTAATGCAAGAATTAAATTGGTAATATAGTCTTTATCAGTATTGTTCTTAAAGATCTGTATTGCTTTGCCTGCCCAGATGTCCTGGGTGCTAAACTTAAGATCCAAAGGGATATAAACAGTATCTGAATACTCCAGTGAGTCTCTTTTAAACCTGGAAGCAAGAGATATACCTGCTGCCCATTTTGCAACAGGTGAGAAAAAAGGACGGTCAACAGCCAGGTACCTGTTGAAATATTTGTATCCGTCAACTTCATAGTGCAGAATTGCCTGAACATAAGTGTTTCTTATGTTGGGGATGAAATAATTTGTGCTGAAATAATTAATCGAGGTATTACTATTTCTTCTGAAATAATTTCTGAATTCATGTCCGTTGCCCAGAAAATTTTTGTCAGTCAGACCGACATTATAACCTGCTCCGGAAACAGAGCCAACCGGAATGATGCTCCATTTATCCAATTCACGAATATTAATATCAACCGAATCATTTGCACCACCAGCTGAAGCAACATAAAATGAAACTTCATTCACAAAATTCTGACTCCGGATTAACCGCTCTGACTCTTTTACCAGGATAGAATTAAATGGTTGATTTTTATGTATGAGCAAATAGTTATGAATAGTAAAATCCCTGGTTTTAACATGTAACCAATTGCCTGCTTTTCTTAAAGAATTCTGGTTACGGGTAGTTGTGTCGTTTACTGAGTAGCCAAAAGGGTCAAGCGTAACAATGTTTATATTCCTGATTGGTTTTCCTTCAAAAGCGCTGTAAGGTTTTTGTATCAGTTTTTTATAACCTTTTTTTTTAATCTCTTTTTTGTTGGTGCCGTGAGCAGGTTTAAAAACTAAACTATATAAGAATGTTTTAAACTTACTTTGTTTTGAGAATGATTCAATATCCTTGTAGATAGTGGTTGAATCTTTTTTGATCTGGGGCTCCTGGGCAGATGCAAACCCACAAAAAATAATCGAGATAAATATAAGTATGGAAAATTTCTTGATCCACATTTTCTACTTCCATTTTTGAGAATATTAGATTCAGTCAATCAATTTTTCTTCTTATCAATCACGTTTTGTTCATCGGCTTTTTTCTCTGCAGAATCAACCCTTATTTTTTCAGCTTCCTTTGCTTTCCTTTTATAATAGCCTCTGAAAAGAAAATTTTCCTTTGCTGCATTCATATTTTCATCTAACCCTCTGCTGCTTTTTTTAAGATTATTTACAGTCTGATTTATATTTTCGGCTATTGTTGAATCCTTTATTAATCTACCAAGTGTTCCGTTCCCGTTATTTATATTAATCATAATTTCAGCCAGCTGTGTGGAGATGATTGCAGCATTATCTGCTGTTACCTGAAGGCTTTCCATTATGGCATCAATTTCAACTGGTTCTTTGGAATCAAGATCTTGCCCCTCTTTTACCAGTGCAGCATCAGAGCTGCCCTGGGTAAGTATCAGAAGCCGGTCTCCAATAAGTCCTTCTGAACCTATTGCTACCATACAGTCTGATTTAATAAATTGCCTTACATTTTTCCTTATCAGCATCTCTACACTTACGGTTGAATCGTTGATTATGTTTATGTTGTTAACTGTACCAACATTAATACCTGAAAACCGTATATTATTCCCAACCTGCAATCCGCTTACATTGTAAAAAGTTGCAGAAAGCCTGAACACCGGATTAAACAGATTTTTTTGTTTTCCTATTAAAAATACTGCAAGTACAAAAAGAGTCAATCCTCCTGCCACAAACAGGCCTAATCGTACTTTAAATTTCTGTGAATGTGTCTCCATTTGATTTATTATTTGTACTTCTATATTTAATCAGGTTGTGATCAATTATCCTTCCTGCAAAAAGAAAGACCGGATTAAAGGATCATGGGAGTCTTTAAAATCTCCGACTCCTCCATCTTTATAAACTTCGCCATCTTTTAACATAATAATCCTGTTTGCTGTTTTTAGAGCACATTTAATATCATGGGTGATAATGATGGAAGAAGTTTTATATTTTTTCTGAACATCATTGATAAGAGCGCTGATTTCGTCGGACGTGACAGGATCCAGTCCTGTAGTGGGCTCGTCATACAGCATTATCAGCGGGTCGACCACCAGAGTCCTCGCCAGGCTGATCCGTTTACGCATTCCTCCTGAGAGCTGGGATGGCATTTTATTAAGGGCATCAGAAAGACCTACATTTTCTAAAACTTCATTAACTTTTTCTTTAATTTCATTTTCAGTAAGATTTCTTCTTATTCTTCGCAATGGAAATTCCAGGTTCTCTTTTACTGTCATGGAATCATACAGTGCCCCACTCTGAAAAAGAAAACCGATTTTCTGTCTCAGGACACCAAATTCTTTTCTATTCAGTTCAGTCACCCTGTTTTGGAACACATTTATTGTTCCTCCATCAGATTTCAATAATCCAACGATACATTTTATCAAAACTGATTTACCCGTTCCGGATTTACCAATTACCACCAGGTTTTCGCCATTGAAAAGCTTTAAAGAAACATCTGTCAGTACTTCCTGATTGCCAAAGGCTTTCTTAAGATTGGTCACTTCAATAACAGGCTCCTTACTGGCACTCATTAAGGGAGTAATCACTGCTGTATTTATGCGGGTGTCTGTCATGATATCAGCATATCGGTAATCTGTACAGCAATCACATCTACAATTATCACGAGGAGTGATGCCAGCACAACGGCAGAATTAGCGGCAATACCTACACTTTCAGTGCCACGGCCGGCATTGTATCCTTTATAGCATCCTACTATTCCAATTACGCTTCCGAAGAAAAATGATTTTATTACAGCCGGTAAAAAATCAAGAAATTCAATACTGCTGAAGGCCTGTGAGAAAAATAAAACAAACGGGACATCACCTTTTATATTTGCACCTGCCCAACTGCCAATTATTCCAAGAGCATCAGCATACAGGATCAGCAACGGTATCATAAATGTTGCTGCCACTACTCTTGTAACAACCAGAAATCTTATAGGATTGGTAGAAGATACTTCCATGGCATCAATCTGTTCTGTCACTTTCATAGATCCTAATTCGGCTCCCATGCCAGAACCAATTTTCCCTGCACAAATCAGAGCTGTTATCACGGGACCCATTTCCCTGATAATTGATACCGCTACCATTCCAGGAAGAGCGTTTACTGCTCCGAAATCAACAAGTACGGGGCGTGATTGAATAGTTAGAACAAGCCCCATTATAATTCCTGTAACCGATATGAGAGGCAATGATTTATATCCTATCTGAAAACACTGACGGAAAAACTCTTTAAACTCAAAGTCCCTGGAAAATGTTTCTTTTATGATACTCATTATAAAAATGGCAACATCGGCAATTTCGGTTAGAAAGTTACCCGCTGCAGTTGTTTTTGCAACTACCTTCTCCCCCAGCCTGATGGACTTCTCCGCTGCAATATTCTTGATTTTAATGATAGATTTGCCTTTTTCCATGCCCAAATGTTGAAATCATAATCCAAAGAACCTCTTTTAGATTTGATACTATATAAAGATATGGACAGGCCGGATGTTATCCGTTACACAATTACTAATATGATTTACATAATTCACTCTTCCTCCAGGAATATATAATAATATTCACTGAAGCCTGATGTAGTAAATACTGGCGGGAACTAAACGACCTGACAGGACGTTAATGATTTTACTTTTGTTTGAAGGCTGAGATATCAATCAGAGACAGAAGACATTTATCGTCGTCGGAGAGAACAATGCCCTCTGCATAAACTAATCGCAAAGGTCTGTTTTCATAACCCAGCCAGACTTCGCACGTCACTTTGCCATTTCTGGCAAAGGCTTTTTTGAGAAATTTATCAAATACAGGCTTTGATTCATCTGTAACGAATAGTTTAAAGCTGGCTCCCTCTAAACTAAAACGCTTATCATCAAGCATTTCCGCCGCGGTGAAATTCAGATCACAGATGGTTCCGTCTTCCTCAAGTGTAAAATATCCCATTGGTGCAAAATCGTAAAGCATTGTGTATTTTCTGAGAGCTGTTTCAGCATTTTCATTAGCCTTAATCAACTCTTCGTTCTGCATTTCTAATTCTATCTGGTGCACCTGGAGTTCGTGAAGGAGCTTTTTAAAATCAGATTCATAAACCAGATTGTCCAATGCTTTTTTATTTTCCTTAAGTTGTTTTTCAGCCTTATTACGAAGCATTTGGGCATCTGTTAAATTCTGTTCTTCGTTAGTCATGATATAGTTAAGTTTTAAGGAATAATACAATTTCTTCTGTCATATTGATTTTATTTTTTGTCACATTCATGAAGCATGTAACGTCATGCATGGTACCCCCTGCTGCGACTTTCATTTTTAATTTTCCATTAAACCCTTCCTTAATATGCTTTTTAATAATCTTTTCAATCTTATTCTGCAATTGTTCAGGAATAAACATATGTATAAAATTTTGATTCAGAGCATCTTTACGTTTTTTTCCGAAAAATTCTTCAGCTCTCTGATTATACTCCAGTATATGCAGTTGAGTTGATAATTTAACAATGATATCCGAAGATGAATTCAGAAGAAATTGATTCATTTGCTCTGTTTGGTTCAATTTAACCTCAACTTCCTTGAGATCAGAGATATTGAAAAATGTGATTACTAATCCATCAATTCTGTCGTCAAAGGTGCGATAAGGCATTATACGCACAGAAAACCATCTTCCATCTTTTGCCGGAATTTGTTTTTGAATAAATACCAGTGTCCTTAAAACTTCAAGGGCATCGAAAGACAATTCGGGGAAAATAAGGTCAGAGACAAGATCAGTAAAAGGTCTTCCAATGTCACTTTTTATCAGTTTAAAAATTTTCGTCGCCTGATTGGTATAACGTCGTATATTCAGCTCTTTATCAAGAAATAAAGTGGCAATATCGGTGCTGTTCAGGAGGTTTTTCATATCATTGTTCACCCTGGAAAAATCATCTACCTTCGATTGTAGTTCAGCGTTCACTGTTTGAAGTTCTTCATTAAGACTCTGCATTTCTTCCTTTGATGTAGTCAGTTCCTCATTGGTAGATTGCAGTTCTTCATTGGTAGATTGCAATTCCTCGTTTGTGGATTTCAGTTCTTCCTGCGAAGTTTGCATTTCTTCAAGAGTACTCTGCATCTGTTCACGTGAATATTGCAACTCTTTTTCCAGCTCGCTCTGCCTTTTGTTATGAAAAGACTTTGATCCCAGATTTGTTCCTGGCTTTCTTTCGGCAATATCAGGCATATCAACAAAAACTATCAATAATGTGCCTCTCAAAGACTCAGGCTTATCAATCCATTGGATAATAATATTTAAGGTGCTGACACCACCGTTTGTACCTACCTTGATATTGTTTAATGCAACATGTTCTTTGTTTATGATGGCTTTTCGGAAGGCTATGGGAAAATCTTTTCGCAAACCTTCGCGTAACATTGCAAAAATATTCATATTAGCCTTACCTGCTGCAGGTTCCAGATATTTTCCGGTATGGCCGCTGATATAAATGATATCACCATTTTCATTCACTAAAACACCGGAAGGTGAAAAACGCTGCAATAGAAGTTGATCAGTGAGAGTCTGAATACTAACATGGGATTTGGCTGGCACTGGTATTTCAGAATTAGACAGTAAAGTTCTGGAAAATGATGATGGAAAATCAACTACTTCATTCATCAGGTTTGTAACGTTACGTTTGAAAATTTTCAGCTTACTGTCCACCTGGGTGAAGAGATGACTTTGTGTCCCAGGCGTTTCAGCGGTACCCAGGACCATAATACCTCCATGATTAATACTGTAATAGAATAAACCGAGCAATCTTCTCTGGAGTTCCGGATTCAAATAAATAAGCAAGTTGCGACATGATAGGATATCTATTTTAGTAAATGGAGGATGCATAATTATGTTGTGTTGGGCAAACACTACCATTTCCCTGATTTCTGTATTTATACGATAGCTGTCATCTGCTGCAGTAAAAAACCGATCCAGCCGAGCCGAAGAAATATCAGCAGCAACAGTGACAGGATAGACACCTTTTCTGGCAATTGCTATTGCATCATGGTCAAGATCGGTAGCAAATATATGTAAAGAATAACCCCGGTGTGAAAAGCTTTTTTCAATTACTTCCTTAAAAACTATTGCTAATGAATAAGCTTCTTCTCCGGTAGAACATCCTGGTACCCAGGCCCGTAGCACACAACCCTCAGGAAGTTTTGAGAGAAAATCCGGAATAACAGTTTCCTTAAGCATTTCCCACAATTTAACATCCCTGAAGAATTTAGTCACACCAATCATCAATTCTTTAAAAAGAATTTCTATTTCCTTGGGATTCTCCTGCAAAAAGTGTACATATAATGATATCTTTTCGATTTTATGGATGGTCATACGCCGTTCGATGCGGCGATACACGGTGTTGTTTTTATACAACGAAAAGTCGTTGCCTGTTTGGTTTCTAAGCAATATAATTATTTTCTCAATGGAACTTTTGTCCTTTATCCCTATATCCGAATATGCTCTGACTCCGGGAAAATGTTTGAGTAAATCAAGAAGCTTTCCTGCCAACTCTCCTGCAGGAGCCACAATATCTACATTTACCGACTCAATAGCGCTTCGAGGCATACTATCGTATTTTGCCGTCGAAGGATCCTGTACCATTACAATTCCATTTTTTTCCTTTATAGCCCTTAGTCCTGAAGTGCCATCTGAACCCATGCCGGAAAGAATAAGTCCAATACTTCGTTCGTTCTGATCGTCGGCCAGCGAGCGGAAGAAAAAATCAATCGGAAGACGCAGTCCTCTTGATTCAAGTGGGTCAAAAAGATAAAGTACCCTCTTGAGTATTGACATACTGGTATTTGGAGGAATTACATAGACGCAGTCTGGCTTCATAGCCATATGGTCTTCAACCTGTAAAACTTTCATTTTTGTAATTCTTTGAAGCAACTCCGGCAACATACCTTTTTGTGTTGGATCAAGATGCTGAACGACAACAAATGCAATTCCGCTTCTTTCAGGGACATTGCTCAGAAATTGTTCCAATGCCTCAAGCCCTCCTGCTGATGCTCCGATACCGACTATTTGAAAACTATTGGTACCTGAATCCCTATCTTTTTGCTTTGAAGATATTATAGATTTCGGTTTCCTGGTTTTTCCTGGCATATATTATAAATAATTCACTGACGTGTAATAATTCAATAATATAAATTTACAAAAATTCAAGATGGTTCTATAAGGAGAAGTATGTCTTTCAGATATTATAAAGAAATTGTAATAAATCCCGTTCCATATCATTACAAATTTAAAATAATAATGATAATAATAATAACTTTTTTGGTCGCTATTATGAACATTAGCCAACAGCTATTTCAGAAGTATGTTCAAGCAACCTGCCAACAGTTAATCAGTTATGGGGGGTATAATATTTTAAGGCTTCCGGCATAAATTTTTTCAGCTTTCTGATTCTTGTTTCATCAGAGGGGTGTGTGCTAAGAAATTCCGGAGGACTGCCTCCGCTCTTTTCTGCCATCCTTTGCCAGAAAGGAATTGCCTCCTGCGGATCATAGCCTGCCAGGGCCGTGAATATCAAACCGTACTGATCAGCTTCTGTTTCCTGTTGTCTTGACCATGGCAGCATTGCGCCCAACTGGCTCCCGATCCCATAGGAGGTCATGAAAATATCCTGCGTCTCCTGAGGCTTCTGGGCTAAGGCAACCTCTAAAGCCATCCCTCCCAGTTGCTGAACCATTCCCTGGCTCATTCTTTCATTGCCATGTTTGGCAATGGCATGGGCAACCTCGTGGCCCATAACAACTGCCAGTGCTGTTTCATTTTGAGTTAAGGGCAATATTCCGGTATATACAACAACCTTTCCACCAGGCATACACCAGGCATTTGCCTCTTTACTTTCAACTGTATTAAATTCCCACTTATATCCATCAAGCACCGAACCCTTGCCTTCACTTTCAAAATACTTTGTTATTGCTTTTGTTATTCGAAGCCCTATACGATCTACCATGGCAGCATCTTTACTGGAACCCGGATTTAATACCTTATTCTCAGTTAAAAATGTATTGTACTGGCTTGTAGCCATTAATTGTAACTCAGACTCACTTACCAGGCTAAGCTGATTGCGTCCTGTAATCTTATTCATAACACATCCTCCCAGCAGGCAAGCGATAATCACTAATGTGAAAACTGTTTTCATTTTAATATAATATTTATCAGTATAAAAGTACAGTCATCCTCACAGTTATAATTACATAACTATTTTTTAAAATTACAACATTCACACATATTACTGATATGGGCCAGTGTCATGCCAGCTCAGTTGATACTAGCTCGCTTTTTACCGACATGTGTGAATGATGTAACTCTTTAAGATTGTTTTGTAACTGTTTCCTGCCCTATTGAGCCTAGCTTTGCAGAAAACGTATTAACAACAACAATTATAATTATCAATTATGAAAAAGTCAAGCAGGAGTTTAATCGTGATTATAAGTGCCGTGCTTATCCTGGCCGGATGCGCTTCATGGAACAAAACACAAAAAGGAGCAGTTATCGGAACAGCTGCCGGTGGTACTATGGGAGCAGTAATTGGCAGGGCTTCAGGTAATACAGCTCTTGGAGCCATAATCGGCGCTGCAGTCGGAGGAGCCACCGGGGCTGTAATCGGAAACCAGATGGATAAACAGGCTGAGGAAATAAAGAAAACAGTGCCTGATGCAAAGGTTGAACGTGTAGGGGAAGGAATTATCGTCGAATTTAACAGTAAGGTATTATTCGGATTTGACAAATCACTTATCGCATTGGACGCAAAAGAGAGCCTGGACAAACTGTATACAGTTCTTCAAAGCTATCCGGATACAGATATTGAATTGCAGGGACATACCGATAGCAAAGGCAGTGAATCATATAACCAGGCCCTGTCTGAAAAACGTGCTTCTACAGTGTCGGGATATCTTAACAGTAAAGGTATAACTGCCAGCCGTCTCACAATAAAAGGATTTGGAGAGACAGCTCCAAAATATGGAAATGAGACAGCTGATGACCGCGCAGAAAACCGCAGGGTTGAGTTCCTGATAACTGCTAATGAAAAGATGAAGGCTGACGCAGCAAAAGTTTCAGCTAAATAATAAAATATCATTACTTAAAAATTAATATATGAAAGCAAGACTAATTTCTTTTGCCTTGATGCTGATTCTTTCAGTGCCAATGGTAATCGCACAAAATGCCGAAAAATCTAAAACATCATTTGCCATACTCGGCGGCGTCAATTTACAGAATCTCAATGGGAAAGACAATTCCGGGGATAAACTGGAAAACGATCTTCTATTGGGCTTCCATGCAGGATTAAATATTCAGATCCCGATTGCACCAGCTTTCTGCTTCCAACCCGGGTTACTCTTCTCTACAAAAGGAGCAAAAAACACCGGAAGCGTATTAACAACCACTACCAGACTCTCCTATATAGAGTTGCCACTGAACCTTGTTTACAAAGGAAAGCTGGGAAATGGGTATATTCTGATCGGATTCGGACCTTATGTTGCATATGGCATAGGAGGCAATGTTACAACTGAAGGCGGGGATGCATCTCTTGATACTGATGTTAAGTTCCAGAATGTAGTGCAATTGACAGATCCATTATTGACAACCTATTTTAAAGGATTGGATGCAGGTGGCAATGTCTTTGCCGGATATGAGATGGCAGGAGGATTGTTTTTTCAATTGAATACACAATTAGGAATGCTGAATATCAGTCCCGAAAATGAATGGTTCAGCAATGATGAATCTGTTATTAAGAATACAGGTTTCGGCCTTTCAGCCGGGTACCGGTTTTAATTCCTTCTCATTTTGGATCTGTTTCATGATAATCAGAGATTTACAGCAGTTAAATAATTTATGATACAGTAATAAAACTTGGTAATTATGTAACTTCTTAATATAGTTATATAACACTTATCTCGTGCTATATTAATAAAATTGAGACTGGAATTAAACAGGATGTAAAATAAAAGATGAAGATAAGTCCTCATATCATTAACGAATCGCTGCAACGCTTGAAATCCCGTCTTTGGGAAGATGATATGTCTCAAAAATACAGTGGTGGCGAGCCTCCACTTAGTTCTGAATTATTTAGTGCCGAACAGATGGAGCAGTATGGCAAAAAATTAGCCGGCTTGCATGTGTTGGGACCAAAAGTTATTCCTGACCAGCAACTTCTTTCACGCCTTGCTGAAAATGAAGAGATACTGCTGGAGGTGCATGATCTTGTATCTGAAGCAGTGAAGAGCAATCATCAGATTACACCCGCTGGTGAGTGGCTTCTTGATAATTTTTATTTAATTGAAGAGCAGATTCGTACAGGAAGAAGACATCTGCCAAAGGGTTATAGCAAGGAATTGCCCCGTTTACTAAATGGTCCTTCCGCAGGACTTCCCCGGGTTTATGATATTGCAAAAGAAATTATATCACATGGGGAGGGGCATGTCGATCCTGAAAGCCTTCGCCGGTTTGTATCTGCTTATCAAACTCATACTACATTAAAGCTCGGTGAATTGTGGGCTATTCCAATAATGTTGCGGCTGGCTCTTATTGAGAACCTGCGACGCGTTGCATTCAGGGTGGCCGCGGGGAGAATAGACAGGGATCTTGCTGATTCCTGGGCCGACAAGATGACAGATGTCGCAGAAAAAGATCCAAAAAGTCTCATCCTGATAATCGCCGATATGGCAAGGTCTGATCCGCCGATGTCGACACCGTTCGTTTCAGAATTTGTCAGGCGTTTGCAGGGACAGAGTCCGGCTCTGGCATTTCCGCTGACCTGGATCGAACAAAGGCTTTCCGAAACAAATCAGACAATAGTCCAGCTGATACAGTACGGAAACCAGCAACAAGCTGCAGATCAGGTTTCTATAAGCAACAGCATAGGCAGTCTCCGGTTCCTGAGCGCTGTTGACTGGCGTGAATTTGTTGAATCGATGAGCCATGTTGAACAAGTTCTCATTGAAGACCCTGCCGAAGCATACGTCAAAATGGATTTCAATACCCGTGACAATTATCGTCATATTATAGAAAAGATTGCAAAAAAAAGCTGTCTATTCTGAAATTGAAGTAGCACGGAAATCTGTAGAATTTGCAAAAAAAGGAGCTGAATTGAATGGACCCGAGGACAGGACAGCTCATGTCGGATATTATCTTATTGGTAAAGGTCTGCCTCAACTTGAGCACCACATCAAAACAAAGAATACTTTATCTTCAGTATGCAGAAAAACTGTTTCCCGGTTTCCCCTCTTTTTCTATCTTGCTTCAATTACCTTATTGACAACATCGGTCACCTGGGTCCTGCTGGAAAAAGCTCACAGCGATGGAACAGGAAGCTGGCATCTCTGGGTATTAGGTTTTCTCCTGCTTTTATGTACCAGCTACCTGGCAATCGCTCTTGTTAACTGGCTGGTTACACTTTTTATCAACCCAAATCCTTTGCCAAGACTGGATTTCACAAAAGGGATTCCGCCTGAATCCCGGTCCCTTGTTATTGTTCCGGCAATGATTATCAGTCCTCAAAATATCGAAGATCTTGCAGAAGCTCTGGAGGTGAGGTTTCTGGCAAATCAGGATAAAAACCTGCATTTTGGATTGCTGACCGATTTTAAAGATGCTGCACAGGAAAGTTTAGAGGAGGATGACCAGCTTGTTCAACTGGTTAGAAAAAAAATTACCGATCTTAACGAAAAATACCAGGGAGAAAATAAGGATACATTTTATCTTTTCCATCGCCCAAGGAAATGGAATCCAAGAGATAGAATATGGATGGGCTATGAACGTAAGAGGGGGAAATTAGCGGATCTGAATTCCCTGCTTCGCGGGGGTCCGGAAAATATGTTTTCGCTGATCATCGGAGATACAGCAGTTTTACAAAAAATCAGGTATGTCATTACCCTGGATGCCGATACACAGCTGCCCCGGGATTCAGCACGACAATTTGCAGGTGCAATGTCGCATCCTCTTAACAAACCAAAATATGACCTTATAAAACACCGTATAACAGAAGGATACACTATTCTTCAACCAAGGGTTGCTGTAAGTCTGCCAGGCACTAACAGGTCGAGGTATGCAAAGCTCTTTGGAAGTGAACCCGGAATTGATCCTTATACCCGTGCAATATCCGACGTATATCAGGATCTTTTTGGAGAAGGATCATTCATAGGTAAAGGTATATATGATATTGATTTTTTTGAACAGACGCTCAAGGACAGGTTCCCTGAAAACAGAATTCTCAGCCATGATCTTCTGGAAGGTTGTTATGCACGGTCGGGATTGTTAAGCGATGTCCTTTTATTTGAAGAGTATCCTGCAAGTTATAGTACCGATGTAAGCCGCCGTTCACGCTGGATCAGGGGTGACTGGCAATTGATCCCCTGGTTATTCCCGATCTTGCCAAGGCTGAATGGTACATCACGTAAAAACCCTGTGTCAGTATTATCGTGGTGGAAAATTCTGGACAATCTCAGACGCAGCCTTATTCCTTTAGCGCTGACTTCACTTTTATTAGCGGGCTGGACTATTTTATCCTCATCGTTGTTCTGGACCCTGGTCGTGTTCGGAATTATTTCAATTCCTTCACTTTTTATATCCGTTGTTTACATATTTCAAAAACCAGAAGAAGTTCTTCTAAAGCAACATCTGAAGGGGGCCAGGCAATCGGCATTAAGGCAATTGTCTCAGGCTTTATTCTTTCTTCTGAGCCTGCCATATGAAACATATTACAGCATGAATGCTCTGTTACGGACTTGCTGGAGACTATTTATCTCAAAAAAGCGGCTTCTTGAATGGAATCCTTCAATAAGTGTTGAACACCACAGCAGGTTTATGCTTGTTGAATCATTTCGGACAATGTGGGTATCTCCCGTTTTTTCAATCCTTACAGCAGCATGTCTTCTACTCTATTTTCCTGTTACACTTTTAATGGTCTGGCCAATTATAGTACTTTGGTTTGCTTTTCCTTTCATCGCCTGGTGGCTAAGCAGACCTCTTGGGTCAGACATAGTAAAACTCACTGATAAACAATATCGCTTTCTAAAAGATCTATCGCGCAAAACCTGGTCCTTTTTTGAAACTTTTGTTGGTCCTGATGATAATTGGTTACCACCCGATAACTATCAGGAACAACCCGTTTCAGTTATAGCACACCGGACATCTCCCACTAATATTGGCCTTTCGCTTCTTGCAAATCTGTCTGCTTATGATTTTGGGTATATTTTTGCCGGTGAGCTTATTGAAAGAACTTCCAATTCCTTCAATACAATGAATTTGCTGGAAAAATACCAGGGACATTTCTTTAACTGGTACGATACCCAATCTCTCCAACCGCTAAAGCCCCTTTATGTTTCATCGGTTGACAGCGGAAACCTTGCGGGGCATCTGCTGACCTTGCAACAAGGATTCATCACCCTGCCTGATCAATTTATACTGGGGCAACGGCTTTTTGAAGGGATTAATGATACATTGCAAATTCTTACAGAACAGGCAGGAAAATCAGTTCCTGTTCATATTGAACAATTCAGGAAGTATCTGAATGTAATTCTAAATGAACAACCGGTTACGCTTGATTATTTACGAAAATGCCTTGAAAAGCTTTCATCTGCTTCTGATGAAATTTTGAAGGAGCTCACCTCCAATGCTGATGAGCAATCCCTTGAATGGGCAAAAAATCTGTCAAGACAATGCAGTGCTGCCTTTGATGAATTAATATATCTGACTCCATGGATATCTGATCCTGCAATTTCTGACATACTGAACAAATATCCGGAACTAAATACCATTCCTACTCTTGCGCGAAATAGCTGAAACGGATGTGGAGAAATTTAGCACTGCCCTCCATTCTGCTGCTATCGACACTGATTCAGAGATCAATGAAATAAACCTTGTTTTGCATACCTTGTTGGGAAATGCTGTTTATAATGCAACAGACAGGATAGATCGTATTGAAGCACTTGCACGGCGATCAGGTGAATTTGCCGATATTGAATATGGTTTTCTTTATGATAAGTCGCGTCATTTGCAAACCGTAGGTTATAATGTTGATGACCGTCGGCGAGATTCCAGTTATTATGATTTACTGGCATCCGAGTCAAGATTGTCGAGTTTTGTTGCGATCTCACAGGACAAGGTACCTCAGGAAAGCTGGTTTGCATTCGGTCGTCTGCTGACAGATATCGACGGAGAATCAATACTTCTGTCATGGAGTGGCTCAATGTTCGAATACCTTATGCCTCTTATAGTTATGCCATCCTATGAAAACAGTTTACTTTATCAGACCTGTAAAGCAGCGGTTATCAGACAAATCGCATATGGAAAACTAAGGGGAGTCCCATGGGGTATTTCGGAATCGGGATACAATAGTGTTGATGTTCACCAAAACTATCAGTATCGGGCATTTGGAGTACCGGGACTTGGATTCAAAAGAGGGCTTTCTGAAGATCTGGTTATAGCACCTTATGCAACAGCTCTTGCCCTGATGGTAATGCCGGAAGAAGCGTGTTCTAATCTTGAGCATCTTGCTGATGAAGGATTTATGGGTAAATATGGGTTCTATGAGGCTGTTGATTATACATCATCACGTTTACAAAGAGGTCAGTCAAAGGCAGTAGTCAGATCATTTATGGCGCATCATGAAGGGATGAGTTTTCTCTCTTTAGCATATATCCTGTTAGATCGCCAGATGCAGAAGAGGTTTGAGTCCTTTCCTTTATTCCAGGCAACCTTATTGTTGCTTCAGGAAAGGATTCCGAGGGCAACAACATTCTTTTCGCATACTTCCGGTGCCACAAATGTTCGCCTTGCTTCGAATAACCAGGAGCTGCCTCTTCGGGTATTTAATACCCCGGATACTCCATTTCCTGAAGTCAATTTATTAGCAAACGGAGACCGGTACCAGGTGATAATTACGAATGCAGGTGGCGGCTACAGCCATTGGAAAGATATTGCTCTGACCCGCTGGCGTGAAGACAGCACTCTGGACAACTGGGGAGCTTTTTGTTATATTCGTGATGCCGATAATGGAAATTTCTGGTCTGCTACATTTCAGCCAACATTGCATCCTCCGGAAAAATATGAAGCAATATTTTCAAAGGGACGCGCAGAATTTCGTCGTCGCGATTTCGATATTGACACACATCTGGAAATTGTAGTCTCTCCGGAAGACGATATTGAATTGCGAAGGGTACAGCTGACAAACCGCACAAGGACAAACAGGATCATAGATATTACAAGTTACGCTGAAGTTGTTCTGGCTCCGGTTGGAGGTGATTTATCACATCCGGCATTCAGCAATCTTTTTGTACAGTCGGAAATCATACATAACTATCAGGCTATTATCTGCACCCGCCGTCCCAGGTCAGTTGGGGAACAATCTCTGTGGATGTTTCACCTGATGGCAGTTCATGGTGCTGAAATAAGGAATATTACCTATGAAACAGACCGCCTTAAATTTATAGGAAGAGGAAACACTCTTGTGTCTCCAGATGCGATGACAAATGCAAAATCCCTTTCTGGAAGTCAGGGTTCAGTTCTTGATCCCATAGTTGCCATTCAGTATCAAATAATACTTGAACGTGAAGGGTCAGCTACAATTGATATAGTTACAGGAATAAGTGAATCACGGGAAGGAGCATTAAATCTGATAGAAAAGTATCAGGATAAGCAAATGGCAAACCGTGTTTTTGAACTTGCATGGACACATAGCCAGGTAGTATTAAGACAGATTAATGCAAGTGAGTCGGATGCTCAGCTATATGAACGGCTTGCCAGTTCTATCATATTTGCCAATTCATCACTTCGGGCTGAGCCGGGAATCATTGTAAAAAACCATCGTGGACAATCCGGGTTATGGGGTTATTCCATTTCTGGCGATTTACCGATCGTCCTTTTGCAAATTGAGGATCCCACCAATATTAACCTTGTGCGTCAGCTCGTTCAGGCACATGCATATTGGAGATTAAAAGGATTAGCCGTCGATCTGGTTATCTGGAACGAGGATCGTGCAGGTTACCGCCAGTTACTCCATGACCAGATCATTGGATTAATTGCTGCCGGAATTGAAGCTAATATTATTGACCGGCCGGGCGGAATTTTTGTCCGGTCTGCAGACCAGATATCAAATGAAGACAGAATTCTTTTCCAGACAGTTGCTCGTGCTATAATCAGTGATAAAAGGGGAACATTGACAGATCAGATAAACCGGCGCGGCTATGGTGAATTAAATGTTTCGCTTTTCAAACCTACCCGTACTTACAAGTCCAATTCACAATCAGATGAGGTATTGCCCAGACAGGACCTGATCTTCTATAACGGGATAGGAGGATTTACAGCAGATGGCCGTGAATATGTGATTACAACATCTAAAGAACGAATTACACCGGCACCATGGGTGAATGTTATTGCAAACCAGGGTTTCGGCACTGTAATTTCCGAAAATGGGAGAGGGTATACCTGGGCTGAGAATGCCCACGAGTACCGCCTCACACCATGGTATAACGATCCTGTTACCGATTCAGGCGGCGAAGCCATGTACATCCGCGATGAAGAGACAGGTCACTTCTGGTCTCCGTCACCGTTGACAGACAGCGAATCAAAATTATACCTGAGCAGGCACGGATTCGGCTATAGCGTCTTCGAACACAATGAAGGCGGTATAATTACCGAACTTTGGGTTTATGTTGCCCTGGATGCCCCGGTTAAATTTTCAGTATTAAAAGTGAGGAACGAATCGGGTCGGTCATGTAAATTATCGGTTATAAGTTATGTGGAATGGGTTCTTGGCGATTTGCGCCACAAATCTGCCATGTATGTGAATACAAGTGTTGATTTAAACGGAAGCGTGATATATGCAACAAATCCATATAATCCGGAGTTTGCCGACAGGGTTGCATTTCTTCAGACTGACGATCCGACAAACTCTGTAACCTGCGACCGCAAAGAGTTTTTAGGACGAAACGGCACATTGAAAAATCCTGCATCAATGAAACGCTCTAAGCTTTCGGGGAAAAAAGGGGTGGCTCTTGATCCATGCGCAGCCATTCAGGTTTCTTTTGAAATTGCTGCAGGACAAAGCCGCGAAATAGTATTCAGACTTGGTACAGGTCGGAATATGGAGGATACAAAAAATCTGATACACCGTTTTCGCGGATCAGCTCCTGCATATGCAGCACTGGATGCAGTCTGGCAATACTGGCGACATACTCTGGATGCAGTACAGATTGTAACTCCTGACCTTTCTGTTAATGTCCTGGCTAATGGCTGGCTGCTTTATCAAACTCTGGCATGCCGGATATGGGCACGAAGCGGTTATTATCAATCCAGTGGGGCATATGGATTCCGTGACCAGCTGCAGGATGCCATGTCTTTAATACATTCTAAACCGGAAATCCTCCGGGAGCATCTTCTTCTTTTTGCAAGCCGCCAATTTACGGAAGGAGACGTCCAGCACTGGTGGCATCCCCCTGTCGGAAGAGGTGTTCGTACGCATTGTTCAGACGATTACCTCTGGTTACCCTTAGCGGCATCGCGTTACGTAACAGGTACGGGTGATACAGGAGTACTGGATGAATGCATACATTTTCTTGAAGGACGTCCTGTAAATCCTGATGATGATTCCTATTACGATCTTCCAAACCGTTCGGAAGAAAAAAGTATACTATACGATCATTGCAAACGTTCTATCCTCCATGGGCTTAGATTTGGCAAGCATGGTCTCCCTCTCATCGGAACCTGCGACTGGAATGACGGAATGAATATGGTCGGGAATAAGGGTAAGGGTGAAAGCGTCTGGCTTGGCTTTTTTCTTTTTGAAGTCCTGAATAAGTTTATAGTTCTTGCACAGTCAAGAAATGATATTGAATTTGTTGAACTATGCAATAAGGCTGCAAAAAGAATACAAGAGAATATTGAAAAAAACGGATGGGATGGCGAATGGTACCGTCGTGCATATTTCGATAATGGGTTACCTCTCGGATCAGCAAACAACGAGGAGTGTCAGATTGATTCCATTGCACAAAGCTGGGCGGTGCTCTCAGGAGCCGGCAGCAATGACCGTTCCCGGACTGCCATGGAATCAGTAAATAAAAGACTTGTCCGTCCTGAGAATTTACTGGTTCAATTACTGGATCCTCCTTTTGATAAATCAGAATTGAATCCTGGCTATATTAAAGGCTACGTTCCTGGAGTAAGGGAAAATGGCGGTCAGTATACGCATGCAGCAATCTGGGCTGCAATGGCATTCTCAAAATTGGGAGAGAACACAAAAGCATGGGAAATATTAAGGATCCTCAACCCTGTTAATCATGCCAGATCCACTGAAGAAATTGAGAGGTACAAGGTTGAACCGTATGTAATTGCTGCCGATGTGTATGCTCTGGCTCCACATATCGGGCGCGGCGGATGGACATGGTATACCGGATCAGCAGGCTGGATGTACCGCCTCATTACAGAATCGCTGATCGGTTTAAGACTTGAAGCAGACAAATTATTTATTGAACCTTGCATCCCTTCCGATTGGGTTTCTTATAACATTCAATACAGATACAGGGAAACAAAGTACCGGATTGAGGTTACTCAAAAGCATGAATACAATGCGAAACAAGTCATAATCCTTGACGGGGCCGAATGTCAGGAAGAGTATATCAGTCTGATTAACGACAGACGCGACCATCTGGCAGAGGTAATGCTAAACCTGGAAATCAAATAATCAAGTTTAAACATTGAGTAAGACAATAATTGTCAGATATTTTAATGAAAACAAATCACCGGCAAATATTTAAAAAAATACTCTTCTTTATTATCAGTTCCGTAGCACTCTTTCTGCTGGTTCTGATTCTGTTTAATTCAGCTATTTCCAAATATTTGGTCAGAAAGTATGATAAGGAATTAACCGGACGGAAAATAACAATGGATTGGGCCTATGTTAATCCATTAACCGGCTGCATTCAATTCAGCAACCTTAAAATTTACGAATTGGAAAGCGATAGTATTTTCTTTTCAGCTGATGGTGTAAGTGCAAATATTTCAATGCTTAAATTATTTTCAAAAACTATTGAAATAAGCAGATTAATCTTAAACCATCCGCGCGGGGTAATAATCCAGGACAAGAAGGATTTCAATTTTAATGACCTCATTGATAAGTTTTCCTCAAAAAAGGACTCCCTGAAAACCAAAGGGCAGGGTCGTTTTAATATTCTCAATATAAGGATAAATGAAGGAGCATTCTATTATCATGAAAAGCTGATTCCAATTGACTACTTCATTAAAAAGGTAAATATTACAAGTAAAGGGAAAAGATGGGATACAGATACTCTTAATATGCAATTTTCTTTCTTACCCGGAACAGGAAGCGGTGATATAAAAGGTGACTTCACAGTCAATTTAAAAAATCAGGATTACCGTTTGGCAATAGTTTCTCATAAATTCGATTTAAACATTATCGAACAATATCTCAAAGACTTAACGAATTACGGAAGCTTCCGTGCAAACATAGATGCCGATATAAGATCAAAAGGTAATTTAGGGGATGCAGACGCTGTCACTACCTCCGGAGTACTCGCAATTAATGATCTTCATTTTGGTAAAAATCCGGAAGATGATTATGTATCCTTCGACAAACTTGTTTTGGCAATCAGGGAGATAAGCCCCAGGAATAAGAATTATTATTACGATTCTATTTCACTTATTCATCCTTACATTAAATATGAACGTTATGATTATCTGGATAATGTGCAAACCATCCTTGGAAAAAGCGGATCTAACATTACTGCTGTAAAAGCTGATCCAACCAGATTCAATCTTGTACTTGAAATAGCAAATTATATAAGAGTTGTCTCAAAGAATTTTTTTAGAAGTAATTATAAAATTGACCACCTGAGAATTTACAATGCAGATGTTAAATTCAATGACTTTTCAGCAAGTGAAAAATTCGCTCTGGAATTAAACCCATTAAATGTAACTGCTGATTCTATTGATAAAAATCACAGCCGGGTAAATGTCTCTTTACAATCTGATTTCAGGCCGTATGGCAATTTAAACGCAGACCTTAGCATAAACCCAAGGGACAGTTCAGATTTTGATCTGCAGTATCATTTTCAAAAGTTACCGGTCTCTATGTTTAATCCATACATTATTTCTGCCACTTCTTTTACTTTAGACAAGGGAACCCTTGAATTTAAGGGATCATGGGAAGTCAGAAACGGAGCTATAAAAAGCATTAATCATTTAGTTATTCTCGATCCACGTTTAACCAAACGAATAAGAAATAAAGACACAAAATGGATCCCCGCGCCTTTGATAATGGCTCTTGTTCGTGAGCGTGGCAACGTTATCGATTATGAAATCCCAATAACAGGTAATTTAAAAGATCCTGATTTCCACTTAAGTGATGTAATCTTCGATTTGCTGGGAAATATTTTTACAAAACCACCGGCAACGCCATATATAATGGAAGTAAAAAATATTGAAACTGAAATAGAAAAAACTCTCTCTTTGAAATGGATGATGAGGCAAAACAGGCTCCTGCCTGTTCAGGAAAAATTCATTGAAAAGATGGGCGACTTCCTGATCAGAAATCAGGAGGCATCTATTACCTTTTATCCAAAACAATATGCCATAAAAGAAAAAGAATATATTCTGTTTTTTGAAGCTAAGAAAAAATATTTTCTTGCTATCAATAAAAAAAATGGCCACTCATTTAATGCGGAAGATTCGGCTAAGGTTAATAATATGTCAGTAAAGGATTCGTTGTTCGTTATCTATTTAAACAGGCATATAAAAGATTCTCTGGTATTTACAATACAGGAAAAATGCAGCAGTATCATTGATTCATCAACTGTTGATATTAAATTCAATCAGCTGGTTACTGCAAGGGAGACTGCTATTAAATCGTATTTTAAGAACAGAGGAGTGGATAAAAGGATTAAAATTTCTCAGAACGAATATGTGATCCCCTACAACGGATTTTCATTCTACAAAATTGAGTACCATGGAGAGATTCCGGAATCCTTAATAAAGGCATACCAGGAGATGAATGAATTAAACAATGAAGCACCAAGAAAGAAATACAAACAGGAACGTAAGAAGAACGAGAGGAAGTTGTAACAGTCCATGAACTCATTCCCCTTCCCCTCTCTCGGCTCCGCGACTACCCTTTATACACATCTTTTTTGAAATCTTTTGTTATCCGTAACTCTCCTGTCTTATGGTCAATATAAGCGCGGGTAAATTCAGCGCCATATAAAAAGATCATGGTAGAATAGCTCACCCAAAGAAGAATTATGACAATTGAGCCGGCAGCACCATATGCAGAGCCAGGATCTGTTTTACTCAAATAATATCCGATAACAGTTTTCCCGAGAATAAAAAGGAAGGCTGTAAGAAATGCACCCGGCCACAAATGCTTCCATCTGATTTTTACATCAGGTATGATTTTGAACATAAGGGCAAACAATAACATTACGATTCCAAATGAAATAACGATATTGAGTATGTGAAACGTTATGAGAACAATATCAGGCCAGTGGTACAGCACCCAATTGCTCAGGGCTTCAATAAGAGTGGTTATTACAAGTGAGATAAGCAACAAAAAGCCAACTGATACAATCAAACCAAATGAGAATATCCGTGTTCGCAATAGTTTAAAAATTGCTCTGCGGGGTTTGTCTTTTACCTCCCAGACAATATTCAATGTTTTCTGTAATTCAACAAACACGCCCGTTGCTCCGACTAGAACCACAATCAACCCAATGATTGTTCCGATCAGGGATTTATCTGTTTTACCTATACTGACAATCATGTCCTGGACTTGTTTGGCTGTTCCCGCACCCATTATTGAAGATATCTGAGAATTCAGATGGGTTGTAATGGCATCACGCTGAATAAAAAGGGAGGCAATGGAGATTACCGTAATCAATAACCCCGGAATACTGAATATGGCATAGTATGCAATTACAGAGCTTTGCATAAAAGGATCCTTTATCCACCATTTTTTTGCAGCAGAAACAGCAATTTTAAAAAAGGATTTTATATTTATCTTGATTAACATCCGGAGTTGGATAATAAAAGAGCTTCTTTTTTAATCCTATTATTTAGATTTACTTTTTATTTTTTTCAAAATGGAAGGGATTTTTAATAACGGAGGCATTGTGTCGCCTAATAAAAATCCCCAGGGCTTCAATGCATCGATATGATCGCAGATGAGTTTCACAATGGCAAGAACCGGTATGGAAAGAAACATGCCGGGGATACCCCATAGAGCATTTCCTGCAATTACTACTATTATGGAGAATAGTGCATTGATTTTTACCTGGGACGCAACAATTTTAGGGACAATATAGTTATTGTCTACCAGCTGGATAAAATAATAGGCTGCCAGAACATATATTGCAGACATGAGTGAGGATTTGGTGACCAGTGCCACCACTATAGGTATTGCTACAGCAATAAGCCCTCCGATATATGGAATCATATTAAGCAGTGCACCAATAATGCCGATAATGAGCGCGTATTCAATACCAATTATCAAAAGAGCAACTGTATCCAGTATTGCTATTATAACAGCTTCGATAACCAGTCCTGTCAGATAATGCTGAATAACAGTTTTGGTCTGTGTGACAATTTCTTTTACCTGGCTCTGATTGTCTTTGCCGAAGAGCCTCCAGATAAACTCAAGCAATAACGGTTGATAGAACAAAATTAAAAACACATAAACCGGAAGCAAAAATAATACTACAAGTACACCTCCTGCTATTACTAGTGATTGACCTATTGCAGCAGTACTGATATTTACTATTTCACCCAGGGTTTTTGTGAGCCAGGCATGGATCTTTTGAGGATCCCACTCGAAATATTCGGAAGCATCATTTATGGTCTGGTTGATTATAGCAGTAAACTTGTCGACCAAGACGGGCCATGATTCGGTAAACCTTACCGCCTGGGAAAACAAAAGAGAACCAAAAGCAAAAATGATTAAGAAGGTAAGTAATAAAGAAATTGCGATAGCTACCACCCTGTTTATCCTGATCTTTACCAGAAAATCGACCAGTGGGCTCAGTAAAATTGCAATAATTGTAGCAAAAACGAGTGGAACAATAATGTTCTTTGCAATATACAATATTGAAAACAAGGCAATAGCGCCAATTAAGAAGATTGTCACTTTTGCATAAAATGGTAATTTTAGCTCTTCACTTGTCACAGGTTTTTAGAATTGACTCCCTTTTTGCGAAGAATAAATTGCATAATGACCTCTCCCAATGATTTAATGGTTTCGGGATGCTGAGCAACTACATTTGTAACACCGAACTGCAGAACTGAGCCAAGTAGTTTTCTTATCAGACTGCCTGATGCCCCTACAAAGATCCTGTTTGTAAGAAACCCGGAAGCAATTCCCATGGAAGTGCTCAGGATATTATCCACCAGTAAAGGCGATGAAGATATATCATGCAACGTGTTTTTGATAAAGTTCACTGGTTTTAAACTGTCGTAGATAATGTAAAATTGGTCTTTTAATAACTGACCTTTAATACCATGGTCAATTTCCAATAATTGAATGGCATTTTTAAGACTTGCAGTTGTGGATATGTTTTGCATCTGATCCTATTTAAGCACATGTTTAATAAAATAATCTGACAGAAGCCTCTTAAGCCATTTGTGCATAAAGAAATGTATTACAATTCCAATAATGACATAAAAGGCAGCTACAACAAAAAAACCATAAAATAATTTGCCAATAAGATCACCAAGCCAAAAAGCTATTCCCAGATTCAGGAAGAGAATGAATGATGCAATCATAATAAAGACAACCGAATGTGGTATAAATGAGGAAACCACATCCGATGTCTTGTCCACTGCCTTAAGTTTCACCAGTTCATAGCTTGTTTTCCCGTAATCAGAAGCGCTTTCGAGCAAAGATTCAAAAATATTGGTTTTGTCTTCCATGACTTCGGTCTTCATAAAGGTGTACAATCAAGAACATAATCAATTATTTGCCACCCTGGCAATGCAGTTTGAAATTGTCAAAATAGCCCATCTCAGCCTGTTGCTGTTTTAGCCTCTTTCCCGGCCCTGGCTTCTTTGGTTGCATCCTTTTCTGTAAAGTCTGATACTTCGTCTTTAACCTCTGCCACTTTTTCCGTAATAGTTTCAAGAAACTCATCGAACTTTTCACGTAATCCATCCATATACTCATCAGCTTTTTTAGTTATCCTTTTCCGGGTATTCCACCCTTTATCGGGTGCAAATAATACCCCTAACAATGCACCGGCAGCGACTCCGGCCAATACGCCTAATAAGACTTTTCCTGAGCTCATTGCTTACTTATTAAATTAATTTAAAATAGATTAATTATTTAAAGGACTCTCCTGCCCTGGATGACCCTTAGTACTATTGCAATAATTGCAATTACAAGGAGAACGTGAATAATACCTCCTGCACTATAACCAATAAATCCTATCGCCCATGCAATGATGAGGATAACTGCAACGACATAAAGTAAATTTCCCATGATTTCTGATTTTAATATTAATTTATAGATTCAAATTGAATTTCTGTCCTAAGTTATGATTATATCCCGGAGAGAAGATTCAGAACCTCTTCTCTTGTTTTGCCAAGTTTAGTCTGAAGTCTGTCAACTAACTCATCCTGTCTGCCATCTTTAAATAATAAATCACTTATCCGTGATCAGGGCAAAATCCTGTTTCAGTTTACCTTTTGTCTCTTCCCAGTTGCCTTTAAATTCTGTTAAACTATTCATGATTTGTCTGCTTATTTAATCACTTTAAAATATCATTACAAAGTTCGCTACACTTCAGGACGGAACCATTACATTATTTCCGGATTTTCTTACATCATTCACACTTTTAGAGCGGGAGGGCTGAATGCAAATTCAGTCCTGTATAATGTTGGCCTGACGGCCACCTTAATTCTTGTTATATAACTTTGAAATCTTTGAGCTCTTTTGAAAGATAATTCAGAATTGTAGCGTTCACGTTGTTGATGGATCAGTGAGGATCAGTGAGGATCAGTGAGAATCAGTAAGAATCTGTAAGAATGAAAAAAATCGTTAAGTAAAACGCTTAACGATTATTATTTTAAGCAGCTGATTAAAGTGCAGCAATGATCTTGTGCAATTCTTCTTTTGTTTTACCTAGTTTGATTTGAAGTTTGCCAAACATCTCCTCTTTCCTGCCTTCTTCAAACATAAGGTCATTGTCAGTTAAGACAGCAAATTTCTGTTTGAGTTTGCCCTTCTGCTCATTCCAGTTTCCTTTTACTTCTGTAGTGTTCATTTTGCTAAATTTAGAGGTGTAAATTTTATACTACAAAGTTCGGTCAGAAAGTTCCGGGATGTGTTACACAATTAATGTAAATAATTACATCATTCACACAATCATCAATCAGGTCTTCGCCATATACCAGCTCACTGTATTTTCTAATTTCTGAGTTTGGAAAAATGTATTAATGGCCTTCTGTAACCGTATAAAAGCAGTTTCACTCTTAACAACATAATCAAAAGCCTTATGATGCATGCAGTCAATTGCCACCTCAATTTTATCCTGAGATGATAACATAATTACAGGAATATCCGGATTAAATGCTTTAATTCTATCCAGGGTTTCAATTCCGTTCATTGCATTTTTATCAACAGAATCAAGATAATAATCTAAAATGATCATATCAGGTTTTTGAGATAATTTCGTTACACATAGCTCTCCAGTGGCAAATGATTCAAAGGTAAAATCTGTTTTCTGTGCAAAATCAATTTCCAGTAATCTCAAATAAACTACATCATCATCTACCAGAAATAGTTTTATTTTATTTTCATTGTTCATTTTCGGGCGCTTTTAATCCTGTTATATTCGGTTTTCAACTCACTGCAAGCCTGCACACAAACTTTTTCTATCTGTAATACCATGTAATACATTTCATCTGATTGAAGTTGATTTGTGGCATATTCCTGGACTTTTCTTGCCATATTTTCAAAGTCCTTACTAATACCCACAATAGCAAATGAGGGAATCATTTTATGTGCAGCTGATTTCACTGAAATCCAGTCTTTCTCCAGAAAACCATCTTTCATTGCTTTAACTAACAGCGGAGTCTGTAAAAGATAAAGTGAAATCATCTCCATCATCAATACCGGATTGGATTTTGTCCGGATGTTTAAACTATCCAGATCGGTGCACTTTACAGTTTCAACGATTACGTTTTCGTTCTCATTATTCTCACTACTTTCTGAAGTGAATGGTTTCCTGACCAGCCCGACAATTTTACTGTACAATATTCTCTCATCAACTGGTTTTGAGATGTAATCGTTCATTCCAACAGCTTTACATTTAGCAAGGTCGACGGTTGTTACATCAGCAGTTAAAGCGATGATAGGTATTTTCGAATCCATCTTGCTCCGAATGTATTCTGTTGCTTCAAACCCATTCATTTCAGGCATCTGCAAATCCATCAGAATAATATTATAAGTATTGCTTCGTAGTTTTTCAATGGCTATTTTTCCATTTGAGGCAATATCACATTCAAATCCGAATTCATCCAACAGTGTTCTCATCAGTAATTGATTAAGCGCAATATCTTCAACCACCAGTACTTTTACGTTTTTAACTCCCTGGTCCGGATTAAAAGTGTCGGCTTCACGTTCGGCATCAGCTTTTGTTTTCAGGAAACTCAATATAAAACTAAAAGTTGAACCCTTATTTAATTCACTTACTACGCTTACAGTCCCTCCCATTGCTTCAACAAGCTGTTTAACGATCGCAAGGCCTAATCCTGTGCCACCATATAGCCGTGATGTGCCGCTGGATGCCTGCTGGAAGTTTTCAAAGATTCTTTCCAGCTTGTTCTCACCTATTCCGATACCGGTATCCTCAACTGCAAATTCAATTGTTGCACTCTCCTCATCTTCTTTCAATTTTCTGACACTCACAGTAATTTTGCCTTTGTTTGTAAATTTCACAGCATTGCTTACCAGGTTCATAATTATCTGGTGCAAACGTACCGGATCTCCAACCAATACTTCAGGAATTTCCTTATCATAGGTTCCAACCAATTCTACATTCTTTTCCAGAATTTTTGTCTGGAACAAATGAAGCATTGCTGATACTGATAATGCCATTCTGAAAGGTGTCTGCTCAAAAATCATTTTGCCTGCATCTACCTTTGCAAGATCGAGTATATCGTTGATTAGCACGATTAACGAATCGCCACTCAATTTTATGGCTGTTAAATATTCTTTTTGTTTTGCTGACAAATCTGTTTTCAGCAACACCTTAGTAAATCCAATTATCGCATTCATCGGAGTGCGGATCTCATGACTCATATTCGATAAAAACTGCTGTTTTGCCTTGACAGCATTTTCCGCTATCAGGGTTGCACTTTCGGCTTTGGTTTTGGCGTCTTCGGCAATTCCTACTGCCAGCTCAGCAAATACGATCGCCTCTGTCAATTCGGTTGCAACTCTCTTTTGTTCAGTTATATCTCTTGCCACAACAACTACACCAATAACATTTCCGCTCTCATCATTATATACTGAACCATTGAATAATACATCCGTCAGCTTGCCATCTCTTATTGTCAGGGGATAATCTGACACAAAACCATTTGCAAAGACTTCCTGATATACTTCACGGGCTTTTTGCGGTTCGGTGAAATAATTGAAAAAATCTGATCCGGTTAAATGTTCACGTGATACTCCCGTAATTTTTACAGAGGCATTATTCATATCGGTTATTTTGCCCTCCAGGTTAATTGTAAAGAGAGGATCAAGACTCGCCTCGATAAGACTTCGGGCATAGTTTGCAACTATTAACTCAGCCGCCCGTTTTTCCTTTTCATCGTTTTGATATGCAAGTTCTTTGTTGGCAATGATTAACTCTGCAGCCCGTTTTTCTTTCTCGCCGTTTTGAAAAACAAGTTCTTTATTGGCAATGATTAACTCTGCAGCCCGTTTTTCTTTCTCGCCGTTTTGAAAAACAAGTTCTTTATTGGCAATGATTAACTCTGCAGCCCGCTTTTCTTTCTCGTCGTTTTGAAAAGCAAGTTCTTTATTGGCACTTCGTAAATCTGTAGCCCATTTTTGCTCGGCAATATCTCTTGCCACAACAACTGCACCCAGCACATGTCCTTTATCATCTTTATAAACTGATCCGTTAAACAAAACATCCGTAAGGATCCCGTTTTTATGACGAAACGTAAGGGGAACATCGACAATAGATCCTTTAGAAAACACTTCCTTATAAAGTATTAGCGCTTTTTCCGGATCGGTGAAATAATCATAGAAATTAGTGCCTAAAAGTGATTCACGATCTATGCCGGTAATTTTCACCTTTGCCTGGTTCATGTCCGTTATCTTGCCATCCATGCTGATAGCAATTAAAGGATCATGGCTGGCCTCTATTAAGCTGCTGGCGTAATAAGATTCGTGCAACTCTGTTCTCTTCATTTTATTTGTATTAATTCAACAGCCATCAAATTAATTTACGCTCCCTATCTCTTCAATCGGACTTCTTCTTTTGTCCTTTAAATTTTTGAAGTGAGACGGGGTGAGTCCGGTTATTTTTTTAAACTGATTGGATAAATGAGCTACGCTGCTGTAATGCATATTCCAGGCAATTTCAGTAAGATTAAGTTCATCGTAAATTATCAGCTCTTTAACACGTTCTATTTTATGAGAAATTATGAATTTCTCGATAGTAGTTCCCTGTACCTCTGAAAATAAGTTAGCCATATAAGTATAATCGTATTTTAATTTTTCACTTAAGAAATATGAAAAATTTACTTTTGGCAATTCATCGGTATAATGAATCATTTCAATAATTACGGCTTTGATTTTTTCAATGAGAACAGCTTTTTTGTCATCCATCAGTTCGAGTCCTGATCTTAGCAAGGCACTTCTTATTTGCTCCCGCTGCTCCGGTGTAATGTCCTCCATTATATCAACGACACCCATATCAACAATAAAATGAAGGCCGAGTTTATTAAACTCTTCCTTCACAAGCATTTTGCAACGGTTACTGACCATAAAT
Source organism: uncultured Bacteroidales bacterium (assembly GCA_963782945.1). Classification (GTDB taxonomy): domain Bacteria; phylum Bacteroidota; class Bacteroidia; order Bacteroidales; family VadinHA17; genus LD21. The sequence goes on along the minus strand of CAWALO010000016.1, from coordinate 75,648 downwards.
TTGATATACAGCTTCAATTTGAGTGTGTTTGTTTAAAATGAAAAGATATGGTTTTATACCTGCCAGGGAGTTACACAATTACTGGTAAATTTTACACAATTCACACATTACGGAATTGCCTGACGCAAATACCGGAATAGGTGTTCCAGCCATAATTGTTCTTTGATCATTTTGTCCATCATTAGGATATAATACCCCAGCAAAGGTGCAAACCTTTATCCGGTGAAACATTACATAACTATGTAAATAAGTTACATAATTAAAGGCTTGGAAGAGTCTTGCGCCTTTTATGCTTAAGATTTTTAAAATGAGATGGTGTCAGCCCCGTCATTTTCTTGAACTGGTTAGACAAATGCGCAACACTGCTGTAATGAAGCTTAAAGGCAATTTCGGTAAGATTGAGCTCATCATATACAAGGAGTTCTTTTACTTTCTCAATTTTGTGAGTAAGATAAAACTGCTCAATTGTAGTCCCTTTAACTTCTGAAAAAAGACTGGAAAGATGTGAATAGTTATGATTGAGTTTATCACTCAGATAATCTGAAAGGTTTACTTTGATCTGACTATCAGACTCAGAATAGTGTACCAGTTCAATAATTATTGATTTTATCTTTTCAACAATTACGCTTTTTTTATCATCCATCAACTCGAGACCGATGGTTCTGAGAGTATTATCAATTTGTTTAAGCTGATCGGGTGAAAGATCCTCCATGATTTCTGTTTCACCCAGATCAACCCTTATGTGATGCAACCCCATTTTCTCCAACTCTGATTTAACAACCATTTTGCACCTGATACAAACCATATTTTTGATATAGAGCTTCATCAAAAAAATTAATTAATATAAATATGAAATAATCAGATTAAATAATGATACTAAATTAACGCATTTAGCTTTAAATCACAAAATATTTTATATACTTCCGGCTGAAATGAGGGCCTTTAGATTATGATTTCTTATTCTTGCGGATCTTGAAATCTGAAGTTTCATGAAAAGTGACAGACGGAAAATTTTCCCTTGCTATCTTCAGCATCCATTCGCTTTCGGCAAAAAATACAGGGTTATTCTCCTTATCATAAGCAATGGCTGAAGATTTTCTTAATAAGAATGCATCCAGTTCTTTTTTATTTTCAGATGTGACCCAACAGGCCTTTATAAATGGCAGTGGTGAAAAGCTGCATTTAGCCCCGTATTCATGCTCGAGTCTGAATCTGATTACTTCATACTGAAGTTCTCCCACTGTGCCAATTATCTTCCTGTTACCTGGCTGTTGCATAAATAGCTGGGCGACACCTTCATCAGTCATCTGATGCACTCCTTTATCAAGCTGTTTTGTTTTCAGAGGGTCAAGGTTAACAACTTCACGCAAAATTTCCGGTGAAAAACTGGGAATACCCTCAAAGTGCAAAAATTCTCCCTCGGAGAGGGTATCTCCTATTTTAAAATTCCCGCTGTCATACAGCCCTACAACATCTCCGGGGAATGCTTCCTCTACAATGCTTTTATTATTTGCCATGAAGCTTGTAGGGGATGAAAACCTGATTTTTTTCTCTGACCTTGTATGGAAATAGAACTTGTTCCTTTCAAATTTGCCTGAACAGATGCGCATAAAAGCTATCCTGTCGCGGTGATTTGGGTCAAGGTTTGCATGAATTTTAAATACAAAGCCTGTTAACTGTTCCTCATCGGGCTCCACACTCCGCTCTGATGCCTGAATAGGCCCCGGGCATGGTGCAATCTCCAGAAAGGTTTCCAGTAATTCCAATACACCGAAATTGTTCAATGCGCTGCCGAAGAAGAGTGGAGCCAGATATCCTTCACGGTAGAGTGACATGTTGAATGTTTCAAACATATCCCTGACAAAATCAATCTCTTCCCATAGCTTATTGATGCTTTCTATTCCCACATAATCTCTCAGTCGCGGATCCTGAATATCCTTAGTACTAATAAGGCTCTCAGGAAGAGAACTTTTCTCGGGGGCAAAGATCTGGACCTCCTTTTTAAATAAATTATATACACCCTTGAAATGTTTGCCATTGCCTATAGGCCAGGTATACGGACATACCGCAATCTTAAGCTCCTGTTCAAGTTCATCAAGCAGATCGTACGGATAGATGCCTTCCCGGTCCATCTTATTGATAAAGATCATTACAGGAGTGTTTCGCATCCGGCATACTTCCATCAGCTTGCGGGTCTGCTCTTCAACACCCTTCACCGAATCTACAACAAGTATAACACTGTCAACTGCCGTCAGCGTACGAAATGTATCCTCTGCAAAGTCCTTATGGCCCGGAGTATCCAATATATTCACCCGGATATTATTGTAATCAAATGCCATTACGGAGGTCGACACCGAAATACCCCGCTGTTTTTCAATCTCCATGAAATCAGAGGTAGTGGTTTTCCTTATTTTATTGCTCCTGACTGCACCTGCAGTCTGAATGGCGCCTCCAAAAAGCAATAGCTTTTCTGTAAGAGTAGTCTTTCCAGCATCGGGGTGACTGATGATTGCGAATGTCCTTCTCTTTCTTATTTCACTCTTTAAATCCATAAATTAACTTTACCCCGGCTGACCAGTCATGGCGGAGTGATACCATTTTTTTAAAAAATATTCCTTTTCATTTGGAGGTGCAAAATTAACAATTAACATACAATAAACAAAATCAGAGTTTTATGTTTTCTCGCCATCCTCTCGTTTTACTTTTCACAATAAATCGAATCTCGTATATCTATTTTATTATATTTGCAGTAATAATTTTTAGATAACGATCAGAGAGTACTTGAACATTTAACCTAAAACAAATATGTTATGAAGAATTTATTAATAATTTGTATCTCATTGTTACTGGTCAATACACTTACCGCACAGACGTTTAAGTATATTGGTGCTGACAAGTGTAAAATGTGCCATAATAAACCTGCCACAGGTGATCAGTATGGCAAATGGCTCAAAGATCCTCATTCCCAGGCTATGAAGACATTGTCAAACCAGGCATCTCTCGATTATGCAAAGAAAAACGGGATTGCTGATCCTGCAAAAGAACCGAAATGTCTGAAGTGCCATTCAACTTATGATAAAGCAGCAGCTAATCTCCGCGCAGGTATTACAGCACAGGAAGGCGTATCATGCGAATCATGCCATGGGCCGGGCAGCAACTACAAGTCCCCCACTGTAATGAAGAATCAAAAACTTGCACTTGAAAGCGGATTGATACTCCCTGAAAAGACTGTCTGCCTGGGATGCCACAACAAGGAAAACCCGTTCTTCAAGGAATTCAATTTTGAAACAGCATCAGCCAAGATTGCACATCCTGATCCTGCGGTTAAAAAGAATTAACCCTTACCTAACCTGAATAATGCAACGAATCCTTTGCAGGTTTATTCCGGCAAAGGATTTGTGTATTATATGAACAACCTTAAGATTATCAATTAATAATAATCAAGTAACAATAATAATTAACAACAATCAGATGAAGAAGCAAGTATTTCTATTAACACTGATGATGGCATTTACATTTTGTAAAGGGCCTGGTTCAGGACCACTTGTAAAAGAGTCCTTTGACAAGAAGGAGCAGAAAAGCCCTATGGGGGGAGATACACATCAGGGAAAGGTAATGACAACAAAAGCTGATGTGAATGTTGAACCATGTACAGATTGCATTACAATTGCCAAACTGCTGGCTGATAAAAAGACTTTCGAGGGCAAGGTAATAAAGGTAAAAGGCCAGGTTACCAAGTATAACGGAGGTATTATGGGCAAGAACTGGGTACATATCCAGGATGGTACAGAAAGCAAGGATGGCTTTGACCTCACTATTACAACTGATATTACCGTCGCTGTTGGCGAGATAGTAACCTTCGAGGGGAAAATTGCACTTGATAAGGACTTCGGTTACGGTTATTCGTATAATGTGTTGATGGAAGAGGGGAAGTCAATCCAGTAATAATAAAGAGACAGCAAGAACCCCCTGGGGGGTTTGGGGGTAAAGCCTATTTCAAATTATTCAGTTCGTCAAGGTAAAAGCAATGGTCATGCCTTGTCATTCCTGTTTTTGGATAATACCCAGTGGCGGCTGGAGCCGCCAGTAAGATCAGTTTGGCTTCGGGTGAGGCTAACTTTGTCTGTCGTATCAGCTCTTTCCCAATGCCCTGTCTCTGATATGCCACATCAACTGCCAGATCGGATAAATAGGTACAGAAGACAAAATCTGTAAGGGAACGCGACACTCCTACTAATCTGTCATTCTCCCGGGCAGTTACAATGAGGTTTCCATGCTCCAGCATCCTCTTAAGCTTTTCAGGCTCATTCACAGGTCTCCGTTCGCCCAGTGTGGAGTTCACCAGCACCATCCTGAATTCCTCTACACTCAGGTCATTCTCAATTTTGTATCTTATCATATCTATTTTCATGCGAAATCTGTCTCAAATGTACCGTGATTTTTGATATACTCAACCAATATTTTATTAGTTTTAGAAGATGAAAAAGCATTTATTAATCTGTTCATTACTGGTATTATTTACTGGTATGGTACAGGCAGCAGTCACACCTGTTAGCTTAACCTGTGAAAATCTGAAAGACCCTCTGGTCGTTGATGTTCTTAAGCCCCGGTTATCGTGGGTGAACATCTCTCCTTCTAAAGAAAATGGTCAGTTACAAACTGCCTGGGAGATCAGGGCGGCAAGTACAAAGAAAAAGCTGCTCTCAGACAAAGCAGACCTCTGGAACAGCGGAAAGGTGATGTCTGATGAATCAGTAAACATAATATACGGCGGATCTCCGTTGGTGTCGCGCCAGGATTGCTGGTGGCAGGTACGGGTTTGGGACAGGAGTGGGAAAGTTTCGGACTGGAGCGAGCCTGCATCCTGGAGCATGGGTCTGCTTAAACAGGAAGAGTGGACAGCAAAATGGATCGGTGCTCCCTGGCAGGGCGAAGAACCATTACCAAAGCCTTCCTCTCCGGGAGGAGGCCAGGACACAGGCAACAGAAAGCCCGGTTCTCAAAACACACCCCCTCCGGCACCTCTGCTGAGAAAAACATTCATACTGAATAAGGAAGTTGCCTCCGCGCGCGCTTTTGTGACCGGACTTGGCTTTTTCGAATTTTATGTAAACGGAAAGAAGCCGGGCAATGATGTGCTCTCTCCCAACCTCACCCTCTATGGTAAACGTGAGGACCTTGGCCCAATCGGAGTGATGATAAAAAACAATTTCAGGGAATACCGTGTTTTTTATCTCGCCTATGATATTACAGGAATGCTCAAAAAGGGTGAAAATGTTGTTGGGGCTATTCTTGGAAACGGATTTTACAATCCGGGATATTACTGGACGCAGGGGTATGGAACTCCCCGGTTTATTGGACAGATATATGTCACTTATACCGATGGCACAGAACAGGTCATTGCAAGTGATCAGAGCTGGAAAGCTGCAAAGAGCCCCATTGTGATGGACCTTATATATGACGGGGAACATTATGATGCCAGGCTGGAGAAAACCGGATGGTGTACTTCTGGGTTTGATGACTCTGCATGGGAACCTTCAGCTGCCAGAAAGGCCCCGGAAGGAATTCTGAAAGCACAGATGTCCCCGCCTGACAGAGTCATGGAGAGTATTGCCCCTCAGAAAATAGAAAAACTCGGTGAAGGACATTTCAGGATTGACTTCGGACAGGAGATCTCAGGATGGCTGCACCTGATGAATGTGGTTGGTGAGAGCGGCAGAAAGATTGAAATTAAATATATCTGCGAATCACCTGTAGGAGATAATTCATACACGATGAAGGGTGGAGGACCTGAATCGTATGCAACACGCTTTACATGGTATGTATTCAGGGAAGCTGAAATTAACAAACTGGCCCGGGGAACTGAAACCTGAACAGCTCAGGGCCGAGGCTGTCTACTCGGATATTGAGACAACAGGAAAATTTGAATGTTCCAACGACCTGTTCAATACTATAAATAAAATCTGGTGGCGGAGCCAGACAGATAATATGCATGGAGGCATAGCAAGTGACTGCCCCCACAGGGAGCGCTCTCCATATACCGGGGACGGTCAGGTAGCCTGTGTAACTGTAATGCATAATTTCGATGCCAGGACATTCTATACCAAATGGATCCAGGATATCCTGGGGGCACAGAATCCTGATAACGGATATGTACCGAACGGAGCTCCATGGCAACCCGGATGCGGCGGCGGAGTTGCATGGGGCGCAGCAATGAATATTATGCCATGGGAATACTATCTGCACTACGGTGATATTGGTATGCTGAAGAATAACTATGAGGGCATGAAGGGTTACATAAAATACATGCTCACATGGACTGATGAAAATGGGATCATGTTCTCACAGGCACCTGAAAAGGCAAATCCCAACCAGTGGATAAATCTTGGCGACTGGGTGGCTCCGGGAAAGCTTCCTCCGGATGACATGGTACATACATTTTACCTGTGGAGATGTGCAAGCCTTACTGCAAATGCTGCCAGGGCCCTTGGAGAAAAAGAGGATGAAATTATATTTAATACTCTCGCAGAAAAAACCAGGTCAGCATTTCAGAAAAAATATTTTGACAACACCAATGGAACATATGGTTCACATGGAGGAAATATCTTTGCATTGAAGATGGGAGTGCCTGAAGATCAGAAAAAACGTGTCATAAGCTCTCTTGATGAGGACATTATGGTAATTGACGATCATCTCGACACAGGAATCTTCGGAACCCAGTTTTTCTTTGAAGTGCTTTCTGAGAACGGACTGAATGAACTGGCATACAAGGTAATGAACCAGAGAACAATGCCTTCGTACGGATGGTGGATCGACCAGGGAGCCACAACTACATGGGAGGAATGGAATGGAGATGGTTCACGAAATCATCCTATGTTTGGTGGAGGGATCTCATGGTTCTACAGGTACCTTGCCGGCATGAACCCAGACCCGGATAAACCTGGTTACAAACATATTTTGTTCAAGCCTGTGCCACCCAGGGATATCACATTTGCCTCCTATTCCAACATTACCCCGTACGGTAAAGCAGCTATCAGCTGGAGGCAAGAAAAAGGCTCCCTGACAATGGATTTAATTGTACCGGTCGGCAGCACCGCTACAGTGTGGATCCCTGCGTCGTCTGAAAATGACGTAAGTGAAAATGGCAAGAGAATCATTAAGTCAGATACAATCTCCTTTCTGCAAATGAAAGAGGGGTATGCAATTTACAATATCGCATCAGGAGAATACAGTTTCAGATCTGCTTTGAGATAATATTGAAATTCAGGAAGTTAATAATACTTTGGGGTTGTAGAAAAAGTCAATTTTCTCTATGACACCCCTAAATCCCCCAAGGGGGACTTATTGAAATCCAGTGATTTAGAAAGCCCCCCTTGGGGGGTTTTGGGGTGTAAACTGGAAGAGAAAATAAATCTATTATAACAAATCATCAAAAAATAGAAATTGCAAGCACCTCATGGAGTTGGACAGAATGAAAAAAAGATTTTTTCTACCACCTTATTGATATCATTCTATATGAAAAACAGAAAAATATTGCTCCTACTCTATTTCCTTATTATTATATCTGGTTGTAAACCACTGAAAGACTGCAGCAAGATATTAAACACCATGTTGAAAGAAATGGAAGCAGGGAATCTGACCCGGGTCAGAAATATGGCCGATTCTGTAAAGAGATCGTGTATTGATAATCCTGCAGCTCTCTACAAAGCGGATTCTCTCAGGCAGATTGCGGAGAGGATTGTCATAGATTTTTCAATTGATGAAGAAGAGGTACGGGATCAGATTGAGAAAAGAACAGGGGTATTCGCAGAAGAGGATAAGCTGTATTGGGAGGAAAAAGGGTGGCTGGAATACCGGCTCATAGATGGGGAAAAAATGTACTTCAGGAGGTCGGTCTCTAACCTTATCCTCCTGAAGAAGTTCTATGAGGAGAAAGATCTCTGGTTAAAGGAGATCTCGGAAGATCCGCAAATGATATTCCGGCTGAAACATACCAGTGAAGCAGTTAAACTTTCAGGCAAACAGAGCAATCCTTCCATCCCTCTGAATATTGGTATAACATATACCATCACTGTAAATCCTGACGTTGTTCCTGATGGTGAAACAATAAGATGCTGGATGCCATGGCCAAAGTCTGATCATCAGAGGCAGAAAAAAGTGGAACTTCTGAGCACCTCCAGCCAGGAATATCTTATTTCTCCCGACACAGCCATTCACAGCAGCTTATATATGGAAGAGAAAGCTAAAAATGGAATACCCGCAATCTTCAGGATCTCTTACCGTTACGAATCCAGCGCTCAGTATTTTAATATGGGTGCACTTGAAATTCTTCCGTATGACAAGGAATCGGATAATTACAAAAAATATACCTCCGAGCAGCCTCCCCAGATAATCTTCTCAGATGAAATTAAACAACTGGCAGACAGAATAACAGGGAAAGATGAAGACCCGGCAGGCATTGTCAGAAAAATATATACATGGTTCAAGGAAAATATCCCATGGACGGGAGCTCTTGAATATTCAATAATGGATGATATACCTGATTATGTGATAAAGAATATGCGGGGAGACTGCGGCATGCAGACTTTTCTATATATCTCGATGCTGAGATACAAAGGTATACCTGTCAGATGGCAGAGCGGATGGATGATCCCTCCCGGGGGAATGAATCTGCATGACTGGTGCGAAGTATATTTTGAAGGAGCCGGATGGGTTCCGTCTGACGTTTCATATGATCTGCAAAATTCTAAAATAATGGAGCTAAGGGAATATTACCTTTCAGGTATAGACAGCTACAGGCTAATAGTTAATGACGGAGTAGCCGGAAATTTATATCCTGAAAAACAATTTATGAGAAGTGAGCCCTACGACTTCCAGAGAGGTGAAGTTGAATGGAAAGGGGGGAATCTCTATTTTGACAAATGGGATTATGATTTAAAAATTGAGTTTTTCAACAACCCCATGCAACCTTATTAATAAAAAACTGGTTTAGTATATATTGATGTCTGTTATTGCTGAAATAAAACAATTCGGCAGATGTGTTAGAAAGTTCAGGAAAATATTTCCTGACAGCAATAATCTTGAATCGGAAAAGACGTTCTGAGGAGAGAGGATGTACAAATATATATCAGAATGAAAGTTTTCTTATTTTCATTTTTATTAATATCCATCTCAGCCGTTACTAGCGGACAGGATTGCAGGCTATTGTCCAAGGCTAACAGTATAATACCCGATAAATTCTGTTCCCCTGTTTCGGTAAACTGGCAGGTAAGCTATACAGGAGTTAATAATGCCGGAACCCCCGTAAGCATAAGGTATGATTGGGATAATGGCACTACTGTTATTGTTCCGGCCACTCAGACAGCTCCCGGAGTTTTCCAGGCAACTGCCAGCAATATTTATACCTCAAGCGGTAATGTCTGTAACTATCACCCTCAGTCAACATTGATAGTCAATGGTGTCGTATGTACTTCATCATCCCAGGAACAAATTGTAACAGTATGGGATGATGATGACCATAATGGCGGGGATATGCATATAAACCCGACTATTTATCCGATATGTCTAGGCAATGGCGCAGATGTACGGTTTCGTGATTTAACCCGGTTTAACTGTGTCCCGCCACAGGAGAGGGATAATCCAAATGTTAATACAAGATGGATCCAATGGATGTATGGAACTGCCATTACCATGACAGGCATCCCAGTAACAGTTAACAGTACGCCAAGGGTATTCCCGTATTCAGGCCCAATAATTACCTTGCCAGGCCCTGTAACCGGTTCAGGTATATGGTCCGATATCATTAATGTTGCCAATGATAAATTACTGGGAGAGTTTTTCCAGGTAACCTTACGTAACTGGAATTACTGCAACCCCTATGATGACCCTAATATACCCGGGTTGCCTGTTGATCCTGTAAACGGTGATCATCCTCCTGTTGTTACAACTGCAATAATATTAATCGTTCCCTATCCCGATGCAACAATTACACCTGTTGGCACCTTGTGCCAGGAAAGCGCTCCCGTCACGCTGACTGCTCATGATACAGGAGGGAGATGGTCAGGAACAGGAGTAACCGGGAATACCTTCGATCCGGGAGCTGCCGGAGCGGGAAATCATGTAATAAGATATGATATTACCAATGCAAGTGGCTGTTCAGATTATGATCAGATAACTGTTACCGTAGTTCCGACACCAGATGCAACAATAACTCCCGTTGGAATAGTATGTCTGTCAGATCCCCCGATGATATTAAGGGCTCATGACCCTGGTGGTATCTGGGCTGGTCCGGGAATCGTTGGCAACGTTTTTACCCCTTTGATAGCAGGGTCGGGAAATCATGTAATAACATACAGCATTACAGATGCGAACGGATGCAGTGATTCGGACCAGATAATTTTGACAGTTGCGGTGCCTGATGCAACAATTACTCCTGTGGATACAATGTGCGTAAATGGGCCTATAATTATCCTGACTGCACACGATTTAGGCGGGATCTGGTCGGGCGAAGGCGTATCCGGAAATACTTTCGATCCTGCCATTGCCGGTGTGGGAGATCACATTGTAAGTTATAATATTATAAATTCCGACTGTAAAGACTCTGACACATCTGTTGTAACGGTGGTACCGATACCCGATATAGTTATAGAAGAAGTTGGATTACAATTTATCAACAGCCCGCCGGTAACACTGAATGCTACTCCTGCCGGAGGGATTTTTTCCGGGGACGGAGTAACCGGGAATATTTTTAATCCTGGCGACGCAGGTTTGGGGACTCATATTATTCAATATCAAACCATGCCTGACAAATTTAATTGTATGGCAATTGATACAATACATATCAAGGTGGTAAGCAAACCACTTCCGGAAGCTGATTTTGAACCTGATACAGTTGGTTGCACTCCATTGACAGTTAAATTCATTAATAAGAGTGCATACGGGGAATCATATATCTGGGACTTTGGGGACAATACTTTCTCAACTGAAGAAGATCCTGGTCATACATATTATGTCCCGGGAAGTTATATTGTCAAACTGACTGTCATTAATATCACCGGAAAATCAACTCATAACGGTATAATTACGGTATATCAGAATCCGACTGCAATTTTTAATGCATATCCGACAAATATTGTAAATAATGAACAGATAGTTGTTTTCTATAATTACAGCTATTATGATTCATTAAACCTGTGGAGATTCGGGGATGGCAGTACTTCCACTGAGAAAAATCCTTACCATAAATACGAAAATCCGGGAAGCTACACAGTCTCCCTCATAACTACCTCAAGTGATGGATGCATAGATACAACATTCCTGGAGACCCCTGTTATAGTTGACTGGAAGACAGGATACATAAATTTCCCCAACGTCTTCAAGTGGAATGGTACAGGTCCTACCGGTGGACAGTGGCAGGAAGGTGTATATCCTGAAATGGACTATGTCTTCAGACCATTTTTTGAAAATATTATGGAGTACAATCTCCAGATATTTAACAGATGGGGAGTGCTCATATATGAAAGCAACGATTTACACAAAGGCTGGGATGGCTATTCTGAGGATAAGAACCTTGCTCAGCAGGGTGTATATGTATGGAAAGTGACTGGCCGGTTCGCAGATGGGGAGTATTATACCAGGGTAGGAGATGTTACTTTCCTCCATTAAGCTTAACTGCTTATTTTACAACTCCGTTCAGCCCAGAAACAAGCTCCCTGTCTGGTATACAATAAAAGAAAGCAGCCAGGCTATTCCGGTAGTATAAAAAACCATGAAGAGAGGCCATTTCCAGGCTCCTGATTCTCTTTTGATTGCAGCTACCACACCTATGCAGGGAAAATAGGTGAGAATAAATAACATAAAGGAGAATGCCACAAGAGGCGAAAAGAGAGGTTTCCCTGATGAATCATGCTGGTTTTGAATTTTCTCAACAAGGGAAGCCTGACCGGAATTGCTGTCAGCCTGGAAAATCACCCCTAAAGTACTGACTACAACTTCCTTCGCTGCCAAACCGGAAATTATGCTCACGCTGAGCCGCCAGTCAAAACCGAGAGGTTTCATCACAGGCTCAATAGATCGTCCGATGATCCCAATAAATGACAAGCTCTGTTTTTCACCCTTCTGTTCAGAAAGAAGCCCGCTTATAATTTCCCCTTTTTCTTTTTCCGGCATATCTGATTTTCCTATCAGATCAATTTCCCGGGTATAATCCCTGGAATAACTTACGGTACGGGGAAAGTTGCTTAAGATCCAGACAACTATTGATGCAATCAGAATTATTCCTCCGATTTTCTTCAGATAGAGTTCTGTCCTGAATATAACATGCTTCAGGATGCTCCTTCCTGTCGGAACCCTGTAAGGGGGAAGCTCCATTACAAATGGGATCTCATGGGATTTGAAAAACACCTTCTTCAAAAGCAGTGCTGACAATATTGCGAACAGAATTCCCAGGAAATAGAGAATGAACAATACTGTGCCCTGATTCTTTGCAAAAAATGCACTGATAAAAAGGATATAAACCGGCAATCGTGCGCTGCAAGACATAAAAGGTGTTATCAGCATTGTCACCAGGCGATCTCTTCTGCTTTCTATAATCCGAGTTGCCATTATTGCAGGCACATTACACCCGAATCCCATGAAAAGAGGAATAAATGATTTACCATGCAGGCCTATCTTATGCATCAGCTTGTCCATTATAAATACGGCCCTGGCCATATAACCTGTATCTTCCATTAAGGATATGAAAAGAAAAAGTATTATAATATTGGGCAGGAATACTATGACTCCGCCAACACCACCAAGTATGCCATCAACCAGAAAATCTTTAAATAGCCCATCCGGGAGGATAGTCCCGGTAAGACCGGAAAGTTTAGCTATCCCTGTTTCCAGCCAATATTTGGGATAGCCACCGAGCTTGAAAGTTGTAAAGAATGTAAGCCACATAAAAAAAACAAATATCGGAATCCCCAAATATCTGTTTGTAAGATAGTTATCAATCAATTTGCTTTTCCTTACCCTCTCAACCTTATTTAGCTTAAGAGTCTCTTTCAAAGCTCCGGAGATAAAACCATATCGCAGGTCAGTAATAACTGTCTCTATGGGATCTGAATAAAGCTTTTCAAGCCGGTGCGATTCTTTTTTCGCTGTCTCAATAATCTCTGAAGAGTTTACACAACGCGAAATATTCTCTGAAAACTCCTTATCATTTTCCAGGAGTTCAATAGCAAGATATCTTGCCGAGATTATATTTGTAAAAACCCTGTTTTCCTGTATTTTTATCTTCGACTGCAGGGCACTTATCGAATTTTCGATCTCGTTCCCGTAATTAATATGAATATGACGCACCAGCGGATCCCTGCTCTCATAAACATCAATTATCTTTTCAAAAAGATCCCTGATGCCTTTGCCTTTCGAACTTACCGTAGGAATGATGGGAACTCCCAATAATTGACCAAGAGCAATATGATCGATAATATCACCTCTCCTCTCCAGTTCATCGTACATATTCAGGGCAATGACAATCTGAACACCCATATCAATAAGCTGGGTAGTCAGGTAAAGATTCCTTTCAAGATTGGAAGCATCAACAATATTAACAACAATATCAGGCTTGTTGTCAAAAATATAATTACGGATAAAGAGCTCCTCCGGTGAATAACTCTTAATAGAATATGTCCCTGGCAGGTCAATTATGGAAAATTCATATCCCGATTGCCTGTAAACTGATTCCTTTGATTCTACAGTTACACCCGGGTAGTTGCCAACTCTTTCCTTCGAACCTGATGCATAATTAAAAAGAGTTGTCTTCCCGGAGTTTGGATTTCCGATAAGGGCCACCTGGATACTCTTTGATTTTTCAATCCAGGAACCATTTTCATCCTCACTTACGAGGACTCCATTTGAAGACAGGAATTCTTTTGACCGGCTGCCCTTCGCCACTTCGATCAGCTGTGCCTCGCTGTTTCTCAGGGAAATATGATAGCCCATTATCATATACTCAACAGGATCTCTGAGAGGGGCTTTCTTTATTACCGATACTTTCTTACCGATAACAAATCCCATTTCAGAAAGTCTTTGCCTGAACTGTCCCCTGCCTTTGATCTTCAGAATGATCCCCTCTTCTCCTTCCAGCAGATCATATAATGTCGTCATCTATATAGTCTATTCTCTAAAGAAACGTGAAAGCCGGACTATTGTTCAGAAGCTCCTGGCTGAGCCGGATTAATCTATCCGGACTTTTACAACAACCTTACGGACATTTTTATTCTCACCGATTTTCACACTTGGACGATGAATGTCAGACGGGAAAAAGATAAAAAAATTATCCGGAGTTGCCTCAAAACTGGAAGTCTTGTTAACTGTCATAAATTCAACATCTTTGGCTGGATCATAAGGTACCAGCTCTTCCTTCCTTTCGGAAAGAGGGGTAATACTCATTTGTTCAGCACCAGTTATAACATGTTGTATGTCAATGTATTTACGATGGGCTTCAAATTTTGCATCCTCTTCATTCTTAGTCAGATATTCACTAACAGAAGCATACAGATTATCTCCGTCTATGTCGTACCGTTTAACCTCAAGCTTCGATAAATCATTATCTTTTAAAAATGTGAAGGCTTTTTCCCACCTCTCCCTGTTTTTAAAATAATAAACAGCAAGCTCTTTTCTATTAATTGAAGCATCCGGCGCTATTTTCCATCCGCCCAGCCACTCCTGCTTTTCAAACCATTTATCAACCTCACTGCTGCTCCAGTCTGCAGGATCGCTGGAAGATTTACAGCTTGTAAAGACGATGATTCCAGCTGTTAAAATGATGAGACTAACTGTTTTTTTCATATGAATAGTTGTTAAATATTTGACTGCAAAAGTTATAAAAAATGAGAATATAAAAAAGATTATCGGAAATTATAATTACAACAAGCATGTTAAAGCAGAAAGGGATCAATCAGAACATAGCATGAATCCATAAAAGATGCAATATGAGATTTATCAATCTCCGGAAGTGCTCTCCTGCGCTTTCGGCTATCGTATATCATTCCGTTCATAATATTATCCTCCACTAATAATTCTGCCAGCCCTTTTGCTACTTTGACCGGACTCCGCATAAAGGGTTCTGCAATGCGGTACAACTCCCTGAACCATCTTTTCTGCATCCGGTAAATACCTGAACTGAAGGTTCCGGGGTCATAACTGAAGCAATGGAGATTCATTTCCTTGCTCCGATAAGTAAGCAAATCACACATCATAGCAAGATATAGCTTTGAGGATGAATACGAGCTCATTGCCCTATAACCAGCTGATCCTGACCTGGATGCCGGGTTAAAAACTGCATACCTGTAGACCGGGGAGGTAACAGATGCGATTCTTATCTGCCGACCATCACTTATCCTGTCCAGAATGATATTGTTAATAAGAAGATGTGCAAGAAAATTTATCTGAAAGGAGCTCTCAAGACCATTTATCGTTTCAATATATACCGGAGGACTGAGAATCCCCGCGTTATTTACAATAATACTTACTGAATGATCCCTGCAGATACTTTTAGTTACCAGGGCTACCTGACTGAGATCGCTGAAATCAACATTATAAAGATTGAACCTGTCTTCAAATCCATTGATACTGATCTGCTGCCTGCCTGTCGTAACTACTCTATACCCTTTGTTAAGGAAAATACGGACCAGTTCAAGGCCCAAACCTGAAGTTCCACCTGTAACGAGTATAGTCTTATTTCTTTCCTTGTCGCTAATCATCAATCTCTCATATTTAATTCATAAAGATAAAATCTTTGCTATAAGAAAATATCAGGCCTTTTAATTAAATAGTCCGTCAGTATAAGATGATATGGCCACCGAAAAAATATCTTTTCCCATAAACTCATCCCCCTGGGACATAGCCGTCAACTTAAGAGTAAAATTGTAAAAACGGAGGTTAGAAAAAGTTTCCCCTCCTTTTGAAGGAGGGGCGGCCGCAGTACAATTAAAGTCAGAAATTGCAAAGTCTGTTTGCGGCCGGGGTGGTTGATTGATTTATCAGATCGGTTCTTCTTTTTCCTTGATAACATTCCGGTCAGTTGAAGAAGTTTTGTTTTTGATAGATATAAAGTTAACAAAAAGGGAATAAATCAACCACCCCGGCCGGGAAGTGAGGCTTGTAAAAATCAGATAATCAAGCGTCCCGGCCACCCCTCCTTCAAAAGGAGGGGAGAATATTATGACCTAACCTAATTTCAACATTAAAATCCGTTTGCCTTTACTGATACTCCCGATAGCTATCTGGATGAGGTTAAAAACATAGTAATAAATGAGTAATACGGCTACAACAGTACCTAAATAAATCAATTTATTGCTCTGTGTTTTATTCTGTGTTTTACTTCGAAAACTCCATTGTAAAGGAATAAATATCTGATTATTATGATTAACTTTGCTGTCTGTTTTTGAATAATAACCCTTAATACAACCTACTTATGTCAATAATACTAATTGGAATCGTAGTTCTGGTCATCGGATTTGTAATGGCCAAAACTGATCCCCTGATGCGGAAGTATAAATCGGTTATCGCAACTGTCGGGATTGTAATTATACTCATCGGGTTTTCAACATCTGCTGTTGTTCAGATAGAACCAGGTGAGGTAGGCGTTCAGAAGCTCTTTGGAAAAGTCAGTGACAATATTCTGCAGAGCGGACTAAATATTATAAATCCATTGGTTAAAGTTGTCACCTTTGATATCAAAACAGAGAATTATACAATGACGGGTGTCACGGATGAAGGCAATAAACAGGGAGACGATGCAATTCGTGTTTTGTCTGCTGATGGACTTGAGGTTATTGTTGACCTGACAGTATTATATAAAGTTGTGCCCTCTGAAGCCCCAAGGATACTCAAGGAAGTAGGTACTGACTACCGGAATGTTCTCGTTCGTCCTATTTGCAGGACCAAAATCAGGGATAATGCAGTTTATTATGATGCTGTAGCATTGTATTCCACCAAAAGAGATGAATTTCAGTCCAGGATTTTTACAACTATTGAAACAAATTTCAAAGACAGGGGACTTATGCTTGAGCAGCTTCTTGTCAGGAATATTACTCTGCCTGAATCTGTCAAAGCCACTATTGAATCAAAAATAAATGCCGAGCAGGATGCACAGAAGATGACCTTTGTCCTTCAGAAGGAGAGACAGGAAGCTGAGCGTAAAAGAGTTGAAGCACAGGGTATTGCCGATTACCAGAAAATTCTGAGCTCCGGTCTAAGTGACAGACTGTTACAATATGAAATGATTAAGGCTATAGCCGCCTCACCAAATTCCAAACTCATCCTGATGACGAACGGAAAAGGTCTCCCGATAATGGTGGACAGTAAATAAAAGGCGTCAGGCATCGGGCGTCAGGCGTCAGGAGTATCAATGCCTGAAGCCTGTCGCCTGACGCCTGAAGCCTGAAGCCTACCATATCTTCTCCCTCAGCAGAGTATTTCTCAACTCATTAGGGCTTATATTTTCCCTTATTTCACCAGTCTTAACAATGGATATAAATCCTGATTCTTCCGAAACCACAATAATCAGGGCATCTGAATGTTCCGACATTCCTACTGCCGCCCTGTGGCGCATCCCGAAATGAGGGGGCAGCATCACCTGGTCTGTAATTGGCAAAGGGCATCGTGCAGCAAGAATAATATCACCCTCGATGAGCACAGCTCCGTCATGAAGGGGAGTATTCCTGAAGAATATTGTCTCAAGAAGTTCAGCGCTTATTTGTGCCTTAAGTATTTCACCGGCCTCCGTAAACATATCCAGACTGCTTTTTCTGCCAATAACGATCAGGGCTCCAATCCTTTTTGATGCCATTGATTCACATGCCCTTACAATTTCCTCAGCCTCGCGCGTACTTCCCTGTTCTTCCTTACCAGGGAAGAAGAACCTGCCCAGGGAAAAATTCCTGCTGAAAATATACCTGTTACCGATAACGAGCAAGAATCGTCTTAACTCCTGCTGAAACACAATTATAAGAGCTATTACACCGACGCCCATAATCTGACCAAGCAGTGTTGTGATGAGCTCCATATTCAATGCCTTTACCACAAGCCAGAAGAGAAATATGAAAAAGATGCCAATAAATATACTGAAGGCAGCAGTTCCCCTGATAAGCCTGTAGAGCTGAAACATTAAAAATGCCACAAGAACAATATCAATTATATCAAGTACTGTAATATGAAATGGCATAGATTCAGAATTTCAGTTTTGTAATCAAACGCACAGCCTGTATGGCTTCCTTAACATCGTGTACTCTTAGTATATCGGCACCTTTAAGAAGAGCAACTGCATGCATTGCTGTTGTGCCGTTGAGAGCTTCATCAGCTGTAACATCGAGTGATTTCCAGATCATCGATTTCCTGGATATACCTATCATAACGGGCAGCCCTGCAATGGAGAGATCATCGAGCCGCTGCATCAGCTCAAAGTTATGGGAAGCAGTCTTTCCGAAACCAAAACCCGGGTCAATAATTATATCCTTCACTCCTGCTGTTCTAAGCCTGAAAATCCTGTCAGCAAAATATTTCAGGATATCAGCGACCACATCATCATAAACCGGATTTTTCTGCATAGTTGCCGGATCACCCTTCATGTGCATCATTATATACGGCACATTCAGCCTTTCAACAACTGAAAACATATCGCTGTCTGCATCACCTCCTGAAATATCATTAATCATGTGGGCTCCAGCCCCCTGCACCGCTTCAAGGGCAATATCCGACCTGAAAGTATCCACTGATATAACTGCATCAGGGAATTCCACCCTGATAAGCTTAATAGCCCTGATCACCCTGCTCCTCTCATCTTCCCTTGATATATCGCTGGCTCCCGGACGCGAGGAATAACCTCCGACATCAAGTATCGCAGCTCCCTCTTCAAGCATTCTGCCTGCAGCTTTAATAATCTCTTCATCAGTATTATAGCGGCTTTGTCTGAAAAATGAGTCTGGGGTAATATTCATTATTCCCATTACCTTCGGGATCTCCAGATCAATTAAGCTTCCTCCGGCATTTATATATCTGGGTTTTGTCAGCAAAACATTTTTTTGTCGAAATTAATGATTTTATTATATCTGGCAATTCTTCCAATAATAACCTCCTGCAGATTTCCTTCTTTGAAGAGTGGTTATTACATTTGCAATGAAAGAAATCAATTATAGAATGAAGCTTTTTGTTATTGAAGGAGTCGATGGTGCAGGCAAATCCACCCAGATAAAACTGTTGAGAGAATTCTTCTCTGAGAAGGGCTATAAATGTGAATATTTGCATTTCCCAAGAACTGAAGCTCCATATTTTGGTGAACTCATTGCACGATTCCTGAGGGGTGAATTTGGCACAATCGGTGAAGTAGATCCATACCTGGTTGCTCTGCTTTATGCAGGTGACAGGAAAGACGCATCGGAAATGCTTCAGCAATGGCTTAAAGAAGGGAAGATAGTTCTTCTTGACAGATATACCTATTCCAACATTGCCTACCAGTGTGCCAAAATACAGGAAATAGCAGCACAGGACAGACTGATGCAATGGATCCTTGCACTTGAATTTGACCATTTTTCAATCCCCAGGCCTGACCTCAATATATTTCTTGACGTTCCTTTTACATTTACAGAGAGGAAGCTTTCGGGTCTCCGGACCGGAAAAGACAGGAATTATCTTAACGGATCGAGGGATATTCATGAAGAGAGCATGGATTTTCAGAAAAAAGTACGGGACTTATACCTGAGAGTATCACAAACAGATAACAGGCTGGCTGTAGTTAAATGTGGCAATTCCGAAGGTGCAATGCTTACACCTGAAGAGATATTTGGACTTATGACAGGGATCCTTAAGAAAAGAAAGTTCATCTGACATGAAGATAATCAGGTATATAAGCAGAATAATTATCGGACTCGTATTCATATTCTCGGGTACTGTGAAAGCTATTGATCCTCTTGGTTCAGCCTATAAGTTTCATGACTATTTCCAGGCATTCAATATGGGTTTTCTGAACAAGCTGAGCCTTCCCCTGGCAGTTTTTTTATGTACCTTAGAATTTATTGCCGGATTCTCTGTGATTACCGGCCTCAGGCAGAGGACAGGCCTGTGGCTCGTCATGCTGATGATGCTTATCTTCACTCCTCTCACCTTAGTTCTTGCATTGACTAATCCAGTCTCAGACTGCGGATGTTTTGGCGATGCGGTGCATCTTACCAACTGGCAAACTTTCGGAAAAAATATCATACTACTGGCCGCCGTTATACTTCTTTTTAGCGGAATCAAGCAGATAAAACAGCGGTTTAAGACATCAACGGAGTGGATTGCAATTTCATCAGCAGCAATGCTCTTCATCCTTTTTGCTATTTATAACCTGAGATACCTGCCTGTTATCGACTTTTTGCCATATAAGACAGGAGTAAAGATTTCTGAAAAAATGATCATTCCTGAAGATGCTCCGGCGGATGTATATGAGACCACATTTATTTATGAGAAGGAAGGGATGCGCAAAGAGTTCACTATCAATGACTATCCTGCCAACGATACATCATGGAAGTTTATTGATCAGAAGTCTGTTCTTATTAAAAAGGGCTATAAACCTCCAATTCATGATTTCAGCATAATAGGTGCTGAAGGCGATGATATAACGCAAAAAGTCTTGTCAAATCCCGGATATACGCTGTTAATGATCACTAAAAAACTTCAGGAAGCAAATACGGAGAACCTGGCTTCAGGGTTTGAACTTGGCAAATTCTGTTTAAGCAACGGAATTGACTTTCTGATACTTACATCATCAGGAAGTGAGGAAGCAAGAAGCTTTGACAATGGTCTCAAGTTTTGTTCAACTGACGAAACCACTTTGAAAACTATGATCAGGTCAAATCCAGGATACATACTCCTCAAAGACGGCACAATTATTGGTAAATGGTCACATGCAGGGTGTCCTGAAAAGGAATCATTCGGGAACATGGTCAGGTAAAGTTTTAACATGTGATAAAAGAAAAGCATAAATGATTTGTACCTTTAAATATTATTGTTAAAAAAAATTGAATTTTATGAGAAAGAAGATTGTGGCCGGGAACTGGAAAATGAATATGGATCTGGCAGAAGGTCTGAAATTTACAGCTTCAATTGATAAATACTTTAAGGAAAAACCTTCAGGTAAGGCGTCAGTTATACTATGCACCCCTTATATTCATCTTTCAGGTGCATCGGAGATCCTCAAGCACGGGAAGGTTGCACTTGGTGCACAGAACTGTGCGTCAGAAGCTTCCGGTGCCTTTACAGGTGAGGTATCTGCCTGGATGATAAAAAGTACCGGTGCTGAATATGTGATCATAGGACATTCAGAAAGAAGGAGTTATTATAATGAAGACGACAAACTGCTCAATAAAAAAACTTTATTGGCAATTAACAGCGGACTGAAAGTGATCTTCTGCTGTGGTGAATCATTAGGCGAGAGGGAGTCAGGAAAACATTTTCTTATTGTGAGAAGGCAGCTCGAAGAGGGACTCTTCACTCTCACTGAAGGACAGATGGATATGATTGTGCTTGCCTATGAACCAGTCTGGGCTATAGGAACCGGTCTTACGGCTACTCCGGAGCAGGCACAGGAGATGCATAAATATATCCGTGACCTCGTAAAAGAGAAATATGGAGCCGATTGCGCCAGGAAACTCCCGATCCTGTACGGAGGGAGCTGCAAGCCATCAAATGCTGCTGAGATTTTTTCAAAACCCGATGTTGACGGGGGCCTGATTGGCGGCGCTGCACTTAAAAAAGAGGATTTTACTGCAATAGTGGAGGCTTTTTAACTGTAAGAGATCTTATCAGAGAGTTAGCAGGGACTGTTGAAAAAGTCTTTTGCGTCCTTAGTGCTTACCTTTGTGTCCTTCGTGTTTGCAGTCAATAGAAATCGGGATTATGTCAAAAAAGCTGTTAATTCTGGGTATATTATTATTGCTACTGGTCTCTTCCCCCCTGGCTGCGCAGCAAAAAGCAGCTTTCACGGGTGAAATAACAACTTTCAGGACGGAGCTGACAGCTTTTATGGGCCCAAACCTGAACAGCGAACAAAAGAGTAATCTCAACAGATTTCTCTCCAGGTGGGATAGTGCCTCTTTCAGCAAAGTTAATATGATACTGATAGTTGACATATCCAGCCAGATGTCAGGCAGATTGATGAGACCGGTGCCTCATTTTAATGATTTCCTGGGAACAATTAACTATTTCATTGACTTTAAACGGGATGATGTTTATTTTACGAACTGGCTTCAGGGTCTGAGCGAGATCGCATTTAATCCCAGGATTTCCAGTGACGCTATCATCAGGTATTTTAAAAATACAGGTTCGATAATAAAAGAAAATGTCTTATCTGAAACCGGGAGTGTTAAGTGGAAAGTTAAAAGCAGTAAACTGAAATTTGAGCACGACACTGTTTTTTATGTTGTGATATCGGATGCCACCCTGACTTGCTACTCGCAGAAAGACAGCACAGAAATATACAATGTTTCCGGAGTATATTATCCTGACCTGCAGATATTCGCAGGAAGCAAAGGAATCGTCACCTGGGAAAAGGCAGGCTTTCTGAGGAAAGATGTATTCGCTGAGCTTATCGATTTTACAATCAACACTTCAAAGAACAGTTATACAGTGGATTCCGCAAGATTTACCGATAATGCATACTTTATGCGATCTGAACTCGGTCAGATTACCGACCAGACAACCAGTTTTAAAAACAAGGAAAAAGCAACTTTCCCGCGCTTTACCCCTTACACAAAAGTATTCAGGCTGAAGAACATATACAAGGGTGTAAATTATGACGGAGGCCTTTCATTTGAAGGAGCTGGTATTAAAGGAACGGGTGAGAATTATTCACCCGCAAGGATCACAATGTACAGGAATGATACACTCTATCTTAATATAGCTTCTAAAGAGTTCCTGTTCTCGAAAGCAGGGTTAAACAGCCAGGAAACTGCTGTCTCTCTTTATCTTAAAAATGATTCCATTTATCATTCGAACCTTGGCTTTTCATATATCGCTGATACAAGGCAGCTGAACCTCTTCAGGACAAATAATCCCATCTCGAAGAGCCCCTATTACAATTCATTTCATAGCCTGGATATGTATTTTGAATATCTTTCATGGAATATGAATGATTCAAAGATCATTCTTTCGCGGTCAAGGGGATCTTCGATAGGCACGGCCCAGTTTGAATCAATTTCATTCTTCAACACTGACGATTTCCTTCACCTGATGGGCCTCGACAACTACCATCCCCTGAATCGTCTGCTGAAATTTTCAGAATATTATTACTCTGAAACCTTTCCGGTAAAAGAATTCGCCAAATGGCTCAACAAATCGGAAGAATCCGTTGTCGGCCTCTGCATCGATCTGGCAAATAGCGGATTTATTTTCTATGACCGGGCAAATAATGAAGTCACAATCAAGAAAAAAACCAAGGACTACCTCGACGCCTTTGCCAAAAGGAAGGACTATGATGCTATTAATATTTTCAGCGAAACGAAATCTCCCACTGATAATGCGATTCTAAACCTTGCAGACTTGAAAATCACAGTCAATGGAGTTAAGGGTGTTTCCCTGAGCGATTCACAGAAAGTGGCTATCTATCCATACAACAGGCAGCTGGTGATAGGAAGGAACAGAAGTTTTCAGTTTGACGGGATAGTAGAGGCAGGCCTTTTCAGAATTTACGCTCACAATATCTCATTCAGCTATGATACCTTTAATCTTAGACTCCGTAAGATCGACTCCATCAGAGTAGCGGTTGAAACTGACAGAATTGATGTATACGGAACTCCCATTGCGAAGCAGGTTGATAACCTTCTGCAAAAAGGCTCGGCTGAATTGTTTATTGACAGGCCCAATAATAAATCCGGGTTGAAAAGCTTAAAGCAATATCCGATAATTAATACAAATACATATTCATATATTTTCTACGATAAAATCCCGGGGCTGGAGGGCATATACAAGGAAAAGGAATTCTATTTCAAGGTGGATCCATACACATATGAGGATATTGACCACTTCAATGTTGAAGACATGAATCTTTCAGGTGAATTCGTCGGAGGAAACATCCTTAAGCCAACCCGCCAGCATCTGATTATACAGGATAATAACTCATTCGGTTTTAACATGACCGTACCTAAAGACGGAACAGAACTATACGGTGGCAAAGCAAGGATATTTGACACAATAAACATGAGTAATATGGGATTGGTAGGCAGCGGTAAACTCAACCATCTGACCTCAACGACGCATTCGGCTGAATACAAATTCTATCCCGATTCCATGACAACTCAGGCATCTTCCTTTGAAATGAAGAAAGATACAACCGGACTATTTCCGGTGCTCAGCAGCCAGAAAATTGACATAAAATGGCTGATACAAAAAGATGAATGGCAGGCTGTCAACACTCCTGGAAAAACATTTAACATGTTCGATAACGGCACTACGCTTGACGGATCAATTAATCTTACACCGGATAAGATGAAGGGTGCCGGAGTTATAGATATGACCAATTCAAGGATAAATTCAAATCTGTTCAGTTTTACTTCAAATTCAATAAAAGCTGATACTGCTGATTATAATCTTAAATCCATCACTACAAACGGTTACTCATTCATTGCAGAAAATGCCAATACAGATATTAATTTTGACCTGAAGATGAGCAATTTCCGTCTTAATACAGATTCCTCAATGGTCATGTTTCCTGAGATACAGTATATCTGTACAATGACAGATTTTGCATACAATATGGAGACAAGGGTCCTTAATATGGAACAGAAAGGGAAGTCAAATACTCCGCTGCTCACTCCCGACAAGCTTATAAGGCTTAATTATGCAAATCTTGATAAGCCAACTTTCTTTGCTACAAACAATCTGAAAGATACAATATCATTCTCATCATGGAAGGCAAGCTATCACCTCGATCAGGAATACATAGAAGCGGAAAATATCAACTATATTCGTAGTGCGGATGCCCTTATTCAGCCTAAGAACGGAAAAATTACAATTACAAGGAGAGCTATGATCCAGATGCTTGACAGTGCAATAATAGCTCTTAACAACAGGCACATTCTCCATTCGGCAAAAATTAACATTGAATCGACAAAAAAATATTCAGGAAGCGCTGTTTACGATTATAAAGATGATCACGATGAAATTCAGCAGATCAGTTTTCCTGAACTCAGAGTTGATACACTTACCACAAGTGCTATCGGATTCATCCCGGTTGAACAGAAGTTCAGATTGAGTTCTGCATTTACATTTTCAGGGGATGTGATGCTATCTGCCAAAAGTGATCAGCTTAATTTTACAGGATCGGCCGGAATCATCACCAACTGCAACAATATTAATAGTTACACTATTAAGTTCAAGTCGAAAATTGATCCGAAAAATGTTATGATACCTGTAAATGATAAGCCGAGGGATATGAATGACAATCCGGTTTTTTCAGGATCTATAATTAATACAGACTCCACTCATATCTATCCTGCCTTTCTTTCACCCAAAAAATCATGGAGCGATGTCTCCCTTGTAAGCGCGGAAGGCTATCTGTGGTTTGATAAGGCCAAAGGCAGGTATCTTATCGCATCTATGGAAAAACTTGCAGATCGTAAGCTTTCAGGAAATATGATCGGTTTTGACAAGTACTATTGTATACTTACCAGCGAAGGGAGGCTCGATTTCGGAGCAAATTTTGACCTGCTGAACTTCAGAAGCGCCGGTACAGTTACCCATACTCTTGATTCAGGTAAGGTTAACATTCAAGCTATCCTGGGGCTCGATTTCTTTTTCTCACCTGAAGGGCTGAAGATAATGGCAGATGAGATCAAAATGAAGCCATCATTAAAGCCGGTAAACCTTAATTCCGAATTGAACAATAAGGGGATGAAGGATCTGATGGGTGCAGCTGCTGCTGCCCAGGTAAAAGAGGAGATAGCTCTGTTCGGAACATCAAAAAACCTTCCCAAAGAGTTCGATTATGAACTCCTGCTGAATGACGTGCAACTTAACTGGAACGAATCAACTTCATCCTTCAGATCAAAAGGGAAAATAGGGATCGGATTCATCGGGCCTCAACCCGTCAATCTTTATGTTGACGGCTACATTGAAATACAACGGAGAAGAACAGGTGACCTGATTGATATTTACCTCAAGGCCGACAAGTCAACCTGGTACTATTTCTCCTATTTCAGGGGGGTGATGATGACACAATCGGGAAACAGCAGTTATAATACTCTTATCACCGATATCAAACTGAATGACAGGAAACATTCTGATTCAAATCTAAAAACGCCATATACCTATATGATCTCTGTTGAAAACCGTGTTGAACGCTTCCTGAGGAGAATGGAAGGTGATACTGGTGAAGAAGAAGCTCCCCTTAAATAACCTGCACGCGTCCTCTCTCTCCCAGTTCAATAAGTTCCATATCATGAATATCTTTCCCGTCAATACTGAACCTTACTATGGTCATATACTTATGAAATCCATTAAATCCTGCAGCACCAGGATTCAGATACAATAATCCCGCCTTCCTGTCAAACATTATTTTTGCGATATGAGAATGTCCGCAAATAAAAATATCCGGAGGGTTTTCATAGATACCTGACCTCACTCTCCGATCATAATTACCCGGAGTTCCTCCTATGTGAGTGAGCCATACCTTAACCTCATCAGCCATGAAAATAAGATTCTCTTTATAACACCTTCTCACAATTTCATTATCAATATTCCCATATACAGCTTTAAATGGCTTGAAAGCTGCAAGAGTATCTGCAGTCTCTATATTACCTATATCCCCGGCGTGCCATATCTCATCGCACAAAGCAAAATGTTCAAAGAGCCCTGGATGAATCCATCCATGAGTATCCGATAAAAGACCTATCTTCATACGGTAAAACTACTAAATAACCTAAAGGTTTTCAAAAGAGACCATTCAGGATATTTCAAATTGCCTAATTTTGGACAAACATATAACAATGCAGATATTTTACGCTCCTGACATTTCCGGAAATGACTACACCCTGGATGAAAATGAGTCAAGGCATTGTATCAGGGTATTAAGGATGAAAAGCGGAACCCCGGTACGGATAATAGATGGGAAAGGAAACCTGTTTGAAGCTGTTATTGTTAACCCTGACCCAAAAAAATGTACGCTGGCAATTACCGGGGTCATCAGGGATTTTGAAAAAAGGAATTACAGGCTCCACATAGCTATCTCTCCTTTAAAAAATTATGAACGTTTTGAATGGTTTATTGAAAAGAGTGTTGAAATTGGAGTCGATGAGATAACCCCGATTATCTGCTCGAATACCGAAAAACCAGGAATAAAGAGAGCGAGGATAAATAACCTTATCATTTCAGCAATGAAGCAGTCATTGAAGTCAACTCTTACAAAACTCAATGAGCCGTGTCATTTTAATGATTTTATAACAAGCATTCATCCAGGAAGCAGGATGATAGCCCATTGCAATAATGAACTGCCAAAAAGCAAGATTACGGAAGTCTATTCCAGGGGGAATGACGCTGTATTGCTTATCGGACCAGAGGGTGATTTCTCAAAAGAAGAGATTTTATCGGCGACAGCTGCTGGTTATTTATCTGTCCATCTTGGTCCCAGTCGGCTGAGAACAGAAACAGCAGGCGTTGCTGCCTGCCATTCCATATACTTCATCAATCAGTGAAGCTTATCTGTCTTATCAGGTATATCAAGCACCTCACTCAGTCTTTTGAATGGCAAATGGTAAAACTCCGTGTATTTGCATTCTGAGCATGTAACTGATGTGAACCGCTTGCTCTGAATATTCAG
Organism: uncultured Bacteroidales bacterium; assembly: GCA_963782945.1. GTDB lineage: Bacteria > Bacteroidota > Bacteroidia > Bacteroidales > VadinHA17 > LD21. The sequence continues at coordinate 47,816 of CAWALO010000016.1, read as the reverse complement.
CACCCGGGTGAGAAAATTTCCTGTTGTGCTGATCTCCCCTGCAATGTAAGTTTTGGAACCGCATTTAGGGCAGGTATATTTAACTGGCTTAATCATTTTTCTTCACTTTTAGTATTTTCTGATTTTACTTTCCATCGGCCTGATTTACGGAGAGCCTGATCGAGAATATACTCGATCTGCCCGTTAGTACTCCGGAATTCATCAGCAGACCATTTCTCCAATGCTTTAAGCTTCTCCGGATCAATCCTGAGAACAAATGGTTTTTTCTCACTCATCTTATGTATGCAAAGTTCCGGTATTTACAATTGGTGTGGCATCCTTATCACCGCAAAGAACAACCATCAGGTTGCTGACCATTGCAGCCTTTTTCTCTTCATCGAGTTCAACAATCTTTTTATCTGACAGTTGTTCCAGGGCCATCTCGACCATAGACACTGCTCCTTCCACAATTTTAAATCTTGCTGACACGACAGCTGAAGCCTGCTGCCTGCGAAGCATTGCATTTGCAATCTCTTCGGCATAAGCAATATAATTAATTCTTGCTTCAATTACCTCAATACCACAAATCTGAAGCCTCTCTCTTATCTCTTTCTCAAGCTCATTATTCACCTCTTCCCCTCCGCTTCTGAGTGCAATAACAGCTTCATGGTCCTCAAAATTATCATAAGGGTACAGACCAGCAAGCTTACGGAGTGCAGCATCGCTTTGTACCAGAACAAAATGCTGATAATCATCAACATCAAATACAGCATTATATGTTTCAGATACTCTCCAGACAAGTACTAGCCCGATCTTTATCGGATTACCTATCTTGTCATTTACCTTTATAGGTTCACTGTTAAAATTGCGGGCCCTGAGTGATACTCTCCGCTTTATGTAGAAAGGATTTACCCAGAAGAATCCATTATCGCGGATTGTTCCCTTGTAGGCCCCGAACAAAACCATTACGCACGATCCGTTAGGATACACAACTGTGAATCCCAGAATTGTAAATATAAACAGCAGTGTCAGAATTACGCCTGGAATTATTAACATCATGACGAATCCTCCGATCGCTCCACCAAGGAACAAAAAGGCGAGCAGCAAAGCTAAATAACCCGAGACGGGCTTTACAATAAATTCTTTTTTCATATTAGTTGATATTATATTAATATCACAAAGATATTATTTTAATTTAATATTTTCAATAAAAAAGAGGAAATATCAAAAGTTTTCTTTTTAATATTTACCCTAATATTTCCCGGGGGGGTGACTCCTCTTATGGAAGGAGGTTTTACAACCCCCTCGGGGGTCTCGATAGCTACCCGATAACTATCGGGAGGGATGGGGGTAAAAAAAATGACTTTTGATACGACCTCTTATTATTGCTAGTGGTGTTTTCTGATTTTGTCAATCAGCTTTTCGGTCAAATCTCTATCCGGAACAGCACTTACAGAACGGAGGAGATCAATCACATCACAGAACCGGGCATTTAAGCCCCATGCATCTTCAATAAGATCTGCACTTTTTACGTTAATATCGTGATATGATATAAAATGTGTAGAATTTATTCCCATAGGCATCATATCTTCTTTTTTGAGAAAACGGCACGGGAATAATATTATTGCACAATCAGAAGAAAATTCTTAAGAATGCACTGCTTTGTTATCTGCCCCATAATGGGATCAACTAAGAGTGAGGCTTATCTTTTTATCTTCCATTATTTTCCGGAGATTAATGAGTGCATATCTCATCCTTCCGAGAGCTGTATTTATGCTGACATCGGTTATTTCGGCTATCTCCTTAAAACTGAGTCCTGCATAATGACGCAGTATAACCACCTCTCTCTGGTCATCGGGCAGATGGGTGATCATTTTGCGTATATCTTTCTGAATCTGACGCTTTATCATATCATCCTCAACATTATCTTCAGCAAATTTCCGGGAATTGAAGATATCAGATTCGTAGTTGTCATTCGACACGGTGTTCATCTGTTTAATCCTCCGGAAATGGTCTATTATGAGGTTATGGGCAATTCGCATCACCCACGAGATAAATTTCCCGTTATCATAATATCTTCCTGATTTTACGGACTGGATTACTTTAAGGAAGGTATCCTGAAAGATATCTTCGGCCAGTGCCTGATCGCGTATATACAGACTTATATACGCAAAAACTTTGTTCTTATGACGGTGGATTAGATCTTCAAAACAAGACTGCTCCCCTTTTATGAACCTCATTATCAGTTCATAATCGGAACTTTTTTCATTCATAACTCTCTCTTTAATTAATTAGAGTAGAGATTATCTATAGGCAGTCCTCCTTTATTTGGATTAAATTTGTAACACAAAGAAAACATTTTTTTTTAATTTGAAAGTATTACTTTTGAATTTTAGCTGCATTTTAGCATAATTTTAACATTTTTGACACAGAATCAGGCATGCAGGGGTTTATAGAAATCAGGGGGGCAAGGGTACATAATCTGAAAAATGCCAGTCTCAATATTCCAAGAGATAAACTTGTAGTAATAACCGGAGTCTCAGGTTCAGGTAAATCATCACTGGCTTTTGACACCATATATGCAGAAGGCCAGAGAAGGTATGTTGAAAGTTTGTCATCCTATGCAAGGCAATTCCTTGGAAGGATGAACAAGCCTGAGGTGGATTTCATTAATGGAATTCCTCCGGCAATTGCCATTGAGCAGAAAGTAAACAGCCGTAATCCCAGGTCAACAGTTGGGACCTCAACTGAAATTTATGATTACATCAGGTTATTGTTTGCGAGGATAGGGCATACTTATTCTCCGGTTTCGGGTAAAGAGGTAAAGAAACACAGTGTCGATGATATTGTTGATTTTCTTGCATCACTCCCTGAGGGTAAAAAGGTAATTATTACGTCATGCGGAGTAGTCCCTGAAAATATTGAAATTCCCGAATACTTCTCATTTCTGAACAAACAGGGTTTCAGTCGCATTGAGTCTGAGGGAGAAATTATTAAACTCGACGAGATTAAATCCTTTGAAAAGTATAAGCCCGGCCAGTGCATTAATATTGTTATTGACAGGCTGGTTACCAGCCATTCTGCTGATAACTTCAGCAGGGCTGCTGATTCGGCTCAGACGGCTTTTCAAACAGGCAAGGGATTTTGCCAGGCAGTAATAATTGATGAAACAGGTATAAGAAGAGAGAATTTTTCAAATCTGTTTGAAGCAGACGGTATTATTTTCGAGGAACCTACTGAATATCTTTTCAGCTTTAATAACCCCATCGGGGCGTGTCCTGTTTGTGAAGGCTACAGCAAAATCATTGGAATTGACGAAAACCTGGTAATACCAAATCAGAACCTCTCAGTTTACGAGGATGCAATTGTTTGCTGGAAAGGGGAAACCATGAAGAAATGGAAGGAGAGGCTGATTGAAAATGCAGAACACTTTGATTTTCCCATTCATAAGCCTTTTTATCAGCTTACAGAAGAACAGAAGCTGCTTCTATGGACAGGCAATAAATACTTTTATGGCATAAACAGGTTCTTCCAGCATCTTGAAGAGAAGAAATATAAAATACAGTACAGGGTGCTCCTTAGCCGCTACAGGGGAAAGACCATATGCCCGGAATGCAAAGGTACAAGACTCAGGAAAGAGGCCGGATATGTCAAGATAGACGGTCTTACAATTCAGGATCTTGTATCAATACCGGTTGGAAAGCTCTACGTGATTTTTTCTGACATCAAACTTAATGAGGATGATGCAAAAATTGCAGAAAGACTTATAAAGGAAATCACTGTCAGGCTGAAGTTCCTTATCGAAGTAGGACTTCAATACCTTACACTTGACAGGTTGTCTTCCTCATTATCAGGAGGCGAATCGCAGAGAATAAATCTTTCAACATCGCTTGGCAGTAACCTTGTTGGCTCAATGTACATACTTGATGAGCCGAGCATCGGACTACATCCACGCGATACAAATCTTTTGATAAGGGTTCTGAAAGAGCTCCGCGATCTTGGAAATTCTGTACTTGTCGTTGAACATGAGGAGGAGATAATAAGGGCTGCTGATGAGATCATTGACATGGGACCGGAAGCGGGAAGGCTCGGCGGAGAGGTAGTTTACCAGGGAGGTCTTGATCTTTCTGCAGCGAATAAATCTCTTACGGCAGGGTACCTGAGCGGGAGACTATCAGTGCCTGTGCCTGCTTCAAGAAGAAAATGGAACAGCTTCATTGAGATAAAAGGTGCAAGGGAGAACAATCTTAAAGCAATTGATGTCAGGTTCCCTCTGCATACAATAACAGCGGTTACCGGTGTAAGCGGTTCGGGAAAATCGAGTCTTGTTTCGGATATACTTTATAGGGTTCTTTCTAACAGGATAAATGGGAATAACCTGAGGCCCGGACAGTTCAGGGATATTACCGGGGATATTTCCAGGATTACGGCCATCGAACTGGTTGATCAGAATCCTATCGGAAAGTCAAGCAGATCAAATCCGGTTACTTATCTAAAGGCCTATGATGAGATCCGTAAACTTTATTCTGAGCAACAGGCATCAGTTCAAAACAGCTTCAAGGCCTCTCATTTTTCATTTAATATTGAAGGCGGAAGATGTGAAGAGTGCCAGGGTGAAGGAATAATAAGGGTTGAAATGCAATTCATGGCTGATGTTGAATTAACATGTGAGAGCTGTAAAGGTATGAGGTTCCGGAAAGACATCCTGGATGTCAGATACAATAGCAAAAATATCTATGATATGCTGGAGATGACAATTGATGATGCCATTGACTTTTTCAATCAACATCCGGGTAGAAATGAAAAAAGAATTGTCGAAAAGCTGAAACCATTGTCGGATGTGGGCCTTGGATATATTAAAATGGGACAATCGTCAAGCACGCTCTCCGGCGGCGAGAGTCAAAGGGTCAAGCTTGCATATTTCCTTAGTCAGGAACGCGGGACAGGGCATATTCTGTTCATCTTTGATGAGCCCACCACAGGGTTACATTTTCATGATATCAACAAACTTCTGAAATCAATAAATGCACTCGTTGATCATGGCCATTCTGTGATCCTGATAGAACACAATCAGGAGGTAATAAAAAGCTCGGATTGGGTGATAGATCTCGGACCGGAAGGTGGTGAGGAAGGCGGTTATCTTGTTTTTGAAGGCAGACCGGAAGAGCTTGTTAAATGCAAGGAATCGTATACGGGACGATATTTGTCAGACAAACTGAAATAAAAACACGTAGAGACGTTGCATGCAACGTCTCTACTATCGTACAAAAAATATTTTTACTTTTTCACCTTAAATCCAAACATAATCGATACGCATCCGCTTGTTGGAGTCTCTCCCGGTTTATTGAAAGAGTTTACCTTAATAACAAGCTTAAGCTGCTGACTGGACTGGAGTTTGAAATCCCATGTCCGTGCATAGTTAGCATCCTTGTTTGAATAGAGTACATTCTTATTGGCATCCAGAATCCTGAACTCAACATTCGGAAGCTTGTCTTCTCCGCATATTGCGACCCTGTAATCCATGTCAGAATAAAATGTTTTATACAGTTCAGCTTCTTCTCCTTCAACAAGAATTGCTGCATGATAATTACCATCGTGAGTATAATTTCCAAGTTCGGGAAGGCAAACCTTTTTTGCAAAAGCTTTGCACTGGGCATCAACATTAACAGTAGTTGCAATTATAAATAGAGCAAGGACCGGAATTATTCTGTATATTCTCATGGCTATTGTTATTTTACAAATGAACTTCTAATCTCAGCAACAACTGTTGCAAGCTCTTTAAAGACGGCTGGTGTCATGTCTGTCTTAATTTCCGACCTGAGAACAGTAGTGTTTGAAGTTTTGTCAAACTCTGGTCTGATTGCTGATGTTGTAATTGATATCTTGTCAAAGACTACTTTCAGTTTGTTAACCTGAAGTGCGATCTCATCAACGGCCGGATTTCCTTTGCTGTTGTTCAGAAGATTCAGTAGAATGTCAATTGAAAGCTTCTGGTCAATGATCCTTCCAACGAGCTTATTTCCGTTAAACTCTTTCATATCAACAAGCTGTGTTGAGATATATAGACCCTCGAACCATCCACCGACCAGGACGAGGGCTGCAATGGCAGTCTGGCCGTTATCTTCAAGATAAGAGCTTGAGTTCATAAATGTCTCACTAACAATTTCCATAATGACTTCACTGTTATTGATATTCTCCTCAAGTCTGTCGATTGTTGGCTGGTCGATGGTTTTAAGTATCCCAAGCCCGTCTGCCATCTTTTTGGCCGAATTCATATAATCAATAATAAGCTGTGTCTGTTCATAAAGGCTGGCAAAGCTTAAATCACAGGTATATATTCCAAGATTCAGCGCCATGCTTTTATTTGTCACGTAACTATTGACATTTCCGATTGGATTCAGGAGGGCCTGGTCAAATCTGGCACCGGCAGATTTAATAAGCATTGCTGATTCAAGCGGAGATGGCAAGGCATTGAATATCTTCTCAGCCTTTTTTATATCCTCATAAACAGCCGGGCTACCATTTGGAACTTCCACAGTTACCCCTTCTTTGGGTTCTTTACTTCCTCCAGACTTGCAGCAGGTAAGAATACTTGCAAGAAGCAAGACTCCCAGCATGGTCCCTGTACCAATTCCATTTTTTTTATTCATGATAGAAATTTTTAGGTGTCACAAGTAATTGCGCACTAAATTAGTATATTATTTTTATTTTTCAAAAACAGCTTTAAGTAATTGATGTGATTTGTAACTTTGTTGAAAAGTAAAATTAAATGTTGAAATCAGAGAAGAAGGTAAAAGGACTTTCATTACTCCTGTCTGAAGAAAACAGTTCACTTATCTCTGAAGCTGTAGGATTACTAAGGGACGAAGAGCCATTTGAGGGTGCAATCAGCCTTCTTGCATCGTATTATGATAAAAGTGAAGATACTCTGATCAGAAAAGCCATTGAAGGATTCATGAATGATCTCAAAGACCAGTCTGTCTGCAGGGAGATTATCACGGAAATAAGAAAACCATTCAAACAGGCTACAATCAGCATGCTTGTTTCGTCATGCTGGCAATCAGGACTTGACTATTCAGAGTATTCAGCCGATATGGCTGAAATTTTTCTAAGATCTGATTATGTTACCGCACTTGAATGCCTGACAGTAATAGAGGAATCTGTTCACGAACTGAGCCTGGCAAAAAGGAAAGAAATCCTGAATCTTATAGATGGGTATCCTCTTCCAGCATCAAATGAAATGAGAGGCCTGACAAAAGAGCTTATCACAGTTTTAAAACAGGAATAGGTAAATCCTTATCACTCCGTGTTTACTCCGTGTAACTCCGTGTTAATCCGTGGTTTATAGCTCTCTCACCAAAAATTAAGCTTCCAACTCTTATTATTGTGCTTCCTTCTTTTATTGCGATCTCATAATCACCCGACATTCCCATAGAGATCTCCCTGAAGGATTCATCTGCATAAAAAAATTTCTTCTTAAGCACATTAAACAATTCAGCAAGCGATCTGAATTCCATTTGCACCTGCCCTATATCGGAAGTAAATGTTGCCATTCCCATAAGACCGCAAATTCTTATAAATTTAAATCTCCTTAGCTCCGGTGAAAACATCATCTCCTCAATCTCTTCCCTGCTGAATCCGAACTTGGTCTCTTCCCTTGCGATATAAACCTGCAACAGAATGTCCACAATTCTGTTGATCCTCGATGCTTCTGAATCAATTGCTGAGAGCAGTTTCAGAGAATCAACTGACTGGATCATGCTTACAAAGGGGACAATCAACTTGACCTTATTTCTTTGAAGATGACCTATAAGATGCCACTCTATGTCAGCCGGAAGATTATCTTTCTTATTCAGGATTTCCTGCACCCTGTTCTCTCCGAAACATCTTTGTCCTGTGTTATAGGCCTGCATGATATCAGATACCGGCCGTGTTTTTGAAACAGCCACCAGCCTTACGGTTGGAGGCAGTGATTGTTTAAGGGAAATGATATTTGCAGAAATATCTGACATAAAGGAAAAGTGATTTAGGTCATAAGGGAATAAATCAACCACCCCGGCCGGGAAATAGATCTTGTAAAAATCAGATAATCAAGTGTCCCGGCCACCCCTCCTTCAAAAGGAGGGGAGACTTTTGCTAGTAGTAAACTCAATCAGTCCAGAAGATGAATCACAAGTCCGCTTCTGAGTTTTGGTTCGAACCAGGTAGTTTTAGGCGGCATTATATTCCCTGAATCAGCAATTGAAATTAACTGCTTCATTGAAACCGGGTAAAGTGCGAATGCCACTTTCATTTCACCGCTATCAACCCTCTTCTTAAGTTCCCGAAGACCTCGGATGCCTCCCACAAAATCGATGCGTTTGGATCTTCTGAGATCCTGAATATCAAGTACCGGACTAAGTATCTGGTCAGTAAGAATAGTTACATCAAGTCCTCCGATGGGGTCATTGTCATCATAAGTACCATCCCTGGCAGTAAGACTGTACCATTTTCCTTCCAGATACATTGAAAAATTATGCAGTTTCCGGGGTTTATACGTTCTGACACCTTTTTCTGCAACAATAAATCCTTTTTCAAGCCTTGAGATTACCTCCTGTGGTGTATGTCCGTTAAGGTCTTTAATTACCCGGTTGTAATCAATAATCTGCAGCTGATTATCAGGGAAATGTACTGCCATAAAGTAGTTATACTCTTCAGTACCGTTATGAGATGGATTATTTTTGCGCTTTTCGTTTCCAACCAGTGCAGCTGCAGCTGTCCGGTGATGGCCGTCAGCTACATAAGTATATGGAACTTTCTCAGCAAACAGATGTTCGATAAGCTTATTAGTTTCCTTCTTTTTCACAAGCCAGAAGTGATGGCCAAAGCCATCTTCCGCCACAAAATCATATTCCGGTTTTTCCTTTGTAACAATATCAGTAACAATATCATCAATCTCTTTCACAGCAGGGTATGCAAAAAATACCGGTTCAATATTAGCATTGTTTGCCCTGATATGAACCATCCTGTCCTGTTCTTTATCCGGACGTGTAAGTTCATGCTTTTTAATTATCCCGTTAAGATAATCGTCAACTGATGCGCATCCGACAATACCATATTGAGTACGGCCCTTCATTGTCTGTGCGTAGATATAATATCCGGGTGTTTTATCCTGAACCAGCCATCCTTTTTTTTGCCATTTGCTGAAGTTCTCGACAGACTTTTTATAGACCTCATCGGAATGGGTATCAATATCCGGAGGAAAGTCTATTTCTGACCTGGTTATATGAAGAAGTGAACATTCCTTGCCTTTTGCCATTTTTCCGGCTTCCTCACTGTTCATAACGTCATATGGAAGGCAAGCCAGGTCTTTAACAATTGCACGAGGGGGCCTGAGCCCCCTGAATGGTTTTATAACAGCCATCTATATATAGTTTATTAACTACTTGTTTACTTTAAATCTTTCGTTTCCGGTTTTGAAATAATCGGCAATCTGATGTGCCGCGGCCACTCCTGCATTTATGTTGGCCTCCTCTGTCTGTGCTCCCATTTTTTTGGCGGTAAAAATAAATCTGCCTTTGTACTTTTCCTCAAACTGCGCCTTGCAGTCAGGCTCAACATCTGAAAGGTATTTGAAGTCGGGCCGTTCGGCGAATATTTTAAGAAGTCCCTCTTCATCTATCACCTCTTTTCTTGCCGTATTAACAATAACAGCATCAGCAGGCATTTTCTTCAGCAGGTCATATCCGATGGATTTTTTTGTCTTATCATTGGCAGGCATATGCAGGGAGACATACTGACATACCGAATAGAGATCTTCAACACTCTTGCAGACCTTAACTCCCTCTTTTTCAATGTCTTTTTCATTTACAAAGGGATCAAATGCATAAACCTCCATTCCAAAACCCTTCGCTATTCCGGCCATATATTTTCCAACATTACCAAAAGCATGCAGACCGATTGATTTTCCTCTTAGTTCGCTTCCTGATTTACCGCTAAACCCCCCACGTGCCTGATATAGCATCATTTCAAATGCAAGTTCGGCAACTGCGTTTGAATTCTGTCCGGGAGTATTCATAGCCACCACCTTATGAGCGGTACATGCGGCAAGGTCAAGATTGTCGTATCCTGCGCCGGCTCTGACAACTATCTTCAGTTTTTTGGCAGCGTCCAGGACTTGTGCGGTCACCATGTCGCTTCTGACGATCATTGCATCTGCATCAGAAACAGCTGCAAGCAATTCGGCAACATCTTTATAATTTTCGAGCAAAGCAAGTTCATGACCTGCAGATTCAACAACTTCACGGATTTGTTTTACAGCTACCGCGACGAAAGCTTTTTCTGTAGCTACAAGGATTTTCATGATTACAGGTTTTAGTTCTTTGATTCAAATTCTTTCATCACATTAACCAGTGCTTCAACGCTCTCCTTAGGAAGAGCATTATATGTGGAAGCTCTGAATCCGCCAACAGAGCGGTGACCTTCGATCCCGAGCATACCCATTGATTTGGCAAATTCTGCGAAAGGTTTTTCTAGTTCCTTGTACTGTTCAGCCATCACAAAGCAGATGTTCATAATTGATCTGTCCTCAGGATCTGGAATCGTCGGGACGAACAACCTGTTCCTGTCGATTTCGTCATAGAGGATTTTTGCCTTCTCAATGTTTTTCTTCTGCATCACTTTAACGCCACCCATCTCTTTTAGCCATTTCAGAGTCTGTTGTGCAGCGAAAACGGCAAATACCGGAGGTGTATTGAACATCGATTCTGCTTTTATATGCACCCTGTAGTCGAGCATCGAAGGCAGAGGACGGGTAACTTTACCAAGGATATCCTCTTTAACGATGACAAATGCAACCCCTGCAGGTGCAAGGTTTTTCTGTGCACCTCCGTAAATAACAGAATATTTTGATACATCCACAGGCCTGCTGAAGATATCAGATGACATGTCAGCTACAAGAGGAATTTTTACATCAGGATCATTCTTCAGTTCAGTTCCGAATATTGTATTATTTGTTGTTACATGAAAATAATCAGCATCTGAAGGAACTGTATAGTTTTTTGGGATATAGTTAAAATTCTTATCCTTGGATGAAGCAACCTCAATAACTTCTCCGAAGAATTTAGCCTCTTTCTGAGCCTTGCTTGCCCATTCACCGGTATTCAGGTATGCGGCCTTTGTATTCATCAGGTTCATCGGGACCATTGCAAACTGCAAACTGGCACCCCCGCCAAGAAAAAGAACCTGATAACCGGCAGGAACTTCAAGCAATTCCTTAACAAGCGCAATTGTATCATTCATACAGGCAATAAATTCCTTGCTCCTGTGAGAAATCTCAAGAACTGATAATCCTGAACCTGCAAAATCTTTTATTCCTTCAATGGTCTTGTCAATTGTGTATTGCGGCAATATTGAAGGGCCGGCATAAAAATTGTGTTTCTTCATAGTGCAATATTTATGATTAATAATTAAAAATCATTCAAGCGTGTTTACAAAAATATATAAATATCTATCTCTTCTGTTAAATAATTAACACTAATCTTGCAATATTATAAAATATTATCAACAAGAAATCCATTTTTCATTACAGGAATTTTATTTGTAAAATCAAGTGTCAGGCAAAATTCAATACAATCATCCAGTTGTTTATCTCTTAGCCTGGTTCTTTGTGCGGCTTTATCAATATAGTCAGGTAGATTAGGAGCTGCCAGAGACCATATATCGATTGCAGCGATTGTCGAGTCACAAGAGGTGGTAAAATGTCCTCCGGCCATCAGCTTTGATGCGATAGCACCTGCACATACTGTGTCTTCAAGATTGAACCTGTTTTTCCACCCTGCACAAAATAATAAAACATCCTTCTCCTGTTTAAAAATCCATTCTGCAAGGGCAGTCATATTCAGGAACGATCCTATTGCTATTACACTGGCTGATGAAGCCTGATTAATGATACCTGTTCCATTTGTTGTACTGTAAACGATTGTTCTTCCTTCTACCCTTTCCCTTGTGAAATTGAACGGGGAGTTGCCAAAGTCGGCAAAATCAAGTATAAATCCATCACGTTCGGCAGCAACCAGGTATCCCCGGGCTTTATATTCCCTGGCTTCACTGACGTCTGCAACTGGCAGGATGGAAGCTGCTCCGTTGGCGAATGCTGTACATATTGCAGAAGATGCCCTGAGTATATCAATGATGACCACCACTGAATTCAGGTGTTCATCCGGTCGATACAATGCCGGGGAAAAACAAGTCTCAATTTTTCTTTTTGTCATCCTGGAGATCTCTTATTCACATTTAATCTGCGTAGATCTGTGAGATCTGCGGGCAAAAAACATTTCCCGCAGATTTCGCTGGTTTACGCGGAAAGAAATAAATTATTCTCAGAGTTTGTTATAAATAGGAAGATTAACAATCTTAGCTTTGAGATCTTTATTTCTGATTCGGATATATATATCGGTATCAGGCTTCCAGTAATTCTTTTCCAGGTAAGCCATGCCGATCCCCTGTTTCATCATAGGAGACATGGTACCTGATGTTACTTCACCGATTATTTCTCCAGCGGCATTGACAACTTCATAATGCTGTCGTGGGATGCCCCGGTCTATCATTACGAATCCCTTCAGCCTTTTTGATACGCCTTCCTCCTTTTGTTTAAGCAACAATTCCTTATCTATAAAATCCTTGTTATCAGTGAATTTGGTAATCCAGCCCAATCCTGCCTCAATTGGTGAAGTTTCGTCGTTTATATCATTTCCGTAAAGACAAAAACCCATTTCAAGTCGCAAAGTATCGCGTGCTCCAAGTCCAATAGGTTTAATATCAAATTCTTCGCCTGCTTCAAAAACAGCCTTCCAGAGTTTTGGTCCATCCTCATTTTTAACATAGATCTCGCAACCGCCTGCACCTGTATAACCGGTTGTAGAGAAAATAACATCGCTGATTTCTGCAAAGTCCAGAACCTTAGAAGTATAGTATTCCATCTCTTCCACAGGAGTGGATGTCAGTTTCTGCATTGCCTTCATCGCAAATGGTCCCTGGACAGCGAGCTGGGCTATATCGTCCGAGACATTGACAAGGTCCTTGCCTGGTACCAGCCCGAACCTGATGGCTTGTTGGGTGCACCATTTAAAATCCTTGTCGATGTTTGATGCATTGACAACAAGAAGAAACTTATCATTATTAAACCTGTAAACGAGCAGGTCGTCAACAATTCCTCCCCTGCCGTTAGGAAAGCAGGAATACTGGATCTTCCCGTCAAAAAGAGCTGAAACGTCATTTGAAGTTATGTATTGCAGGAAATCAAGTGCCGCAGGACCTGAAACCCAGAATTCTCCCATATGTGAAACATCAAAAACCCCGATCCCTTTTCTTACCGTGATATGTTCCTCCGTTATGCCGCTATATTCAACGGGCATATTATAACCTGCGAATGGCACCATCCTGGCTCCCGCTTCCTGGTGAAATTTAGTAAATGGAGTGTTTTTCATTAATTATCCCTATATATTATTTTTCCGGTTATAAAAATAGCACTTATTTCCCTTAACTGGAAAAGTAAGTAATTATGAAGATGAATATTTGGATGAAAAGGAACTGACCGCATGAAGAATAAAAATATTATTATATTTACCTCAGAATAATTTCATGCTCACTGACAGTCTAACACTCTTTCAATTATGGATTATAAGTTCATAAATACAGAATATCTTGATTCCGTTTCAGGAGGCGATCCTGATATTATCTGTGAACTCGTGAATCTGTTTAAAGAACAAGCCGCCGAAATTTCAGGAGAGATGAAAATGCTTTTCGATGCTAAAAATTACAAATTACTTGGATTGCTTGCGCATAAAGCAAAATCATCAGTCTCAATAATGGGAATGAATGATCTGGCAATTATGCTTAAAGCATTTGAACTCCAGGCCAGGGAAGAAAAAGAGCCACACCTGTACGAATCATATATTGACAGGTTCCGGATTGAGACCAGTGAAGCAATTACGGAATTGGAGGATCTTTCAGGCAAACTTTTAAACAGGAATTGAATGATCAATATTGAGAAGAAGGATAAAATAGATATTATATCCTTCAACGTCAATAAGATCGACGCGATGATCACTGAAGATATCAGGGAGCGGATCACTAAGGTGTTTGATAATTCATATTCAAAAGTGATTATTGATCTGAAAGGCGTTGAATATATTGACAGTTCAGGCTTTGGCTGCTTCCTGTCAGTAATGAGAACAGCCAGGAACAGCTATGGGGTTCTTAAATTCGTGAACCCTGAGCCCAGAATAATGGAAATTCTCCAGACACTCCACCTGCACACCGTCTTTCAGATCTATGATGATCTTGATACATGCATCAGGACTTTAAGGTAATGGCTATGAAGTCTTTATCCCTGACGGAAACAAAGGTGTCCATCTTCAACATCAACAAGAATGGTATTCTTCGGTTTGACTTTTCCACCGATAATTTCTTTCGATACCTCATTTATTATCTCTTTCTGAATAAGCCGTTTCACTGGTCTTGCTCCTGATTGAGGGTCATATCCTCTTTGTGTGAGCCAGTCGAGAGCTTCGTCAGTCACAACCATTTTCAGATCATATTCCTCAAGCATTTTATACACTCTGTTCAGCTGTATCTTCACTATCTCCTTTATCTGATCAATTGTAAGCGTCGTGAACATTACAATCTCATCCACTCTGTTCAGGAATTCAGGTCTGAAGGATCTTCTCAGCAACAACATTATCTCATTCCTGAGCAGTTCCTCTTCATGTTCTGGAATTTTATCCTTCCATTTCTCCATTTTGTCCCTTATAATATCGGATCCCAGATTTGAAGTCATAATGACAATCACATTTCTGAAGTTTACTGTCCGTCCTTTATTATCGGTCAGTCGTCCTTCATCAAGGAGCTGAAGCAGAAGGTTAAAAATGTCCGGATGAGCTTTTTCTATCTCATCCAGGAGAACAACTGAATATGGCTTATGCCTTACAGCTTCGGTGAGCTGACCTCCCTCATCATACCCGACATATCCCGGAGGCGCCCCGATAAGGCGGGATACAGAATGCCTTTCCTGATACTCCGACATGTCGATTCTGGTAAGCATATTTTCATCATTGAAGAGCAGTCCGGCCAGTGCTCTGGCAAGTTCGGTCTTTCCAACTCCTGTAGTCCCGATGAAAATAAATGAACCCAGCGGCTTTTTCTGATCCTGCAACCCGGCTCTGGATCTCCTTACAGCATCAGCAACAGCAGCTATTGCTTCATCCTGTCCTACTACGCTTTTGTGCAATTCCTCCTCTAGCCTCATAAGTTTTTCCTTTTCACTCTCCAGCATCTTTGACAGAGGGATTCCTGTCCATTTTGAAACAATGGCAGCGATATCTTCTGCCCGAACCTCTTCCTGTATCAGGGAACCTTTGCTTCTTTTCTGTTCGATCTGTTCCTTAAGATCAAGTATCTCATTTTCGAGTTCTACAATCCTTCCATATCGTATCTCAGCAACTTTACCATAGTCGCCGCTTCTCTCAGCCTGGTCAGCTTCGATACGCAGCGATTCAACAGCCTCTTTTTTAGTCTGGACTTTTTCGATCATCTCTTTTTCAACTTTCCAGCCTGCCTTAAGTTCATCTCTTTTTGCCTGCATCTCAGCGAGTTCTCTTGCAATCTTATCTGCTTTTACTGTATCGCCGTCTCTCCGGAGAGCCTCTTTTTCGATTTCAAGTCGTGTTATGGTCCTCTCAGCCTCATCTATCTCCTCCGGCACTGAATTCATTTCGAGTCTCAGACGTGATGCAGCTTCATCAATAAGGTCAATAGCCTTATCAGGTAAAAACCGGTTCGTGATATACCTTGTTGAGAGATCAACAGCAGCTATTATAGCTTCATCCCTTATTATCACTTTATGGTGTGTTTCATATTTTTCGCGGATGCCTCGAAGTATTGAAATGGAATCGGTCCGGCCAGGTTCATCGACAATAACAACCTGGAACCTCCGTTCAAGAGCTTTATCTTTTTCAAAATACTTCTGGTATTCATTCAATGTTGTTGCCCCGATAGCTCTCAGTTCACCTCTGGCGAGGGCAGGTTTCAGAATATTGGCAGCATCCATGGCTCCTTCTGATTTTCCGGCGCCTACCAGGGTGTGAATCTCGTCAATAAACAGAACAATATCTCCATTTGAGCCTATCACTTCATTAACGACTGATTTTAACCTTTCTTCAAATTCTCCTTTATATTTGGCTCCGGCAATAAGAGCTCCCATATCGAGGGAATAGATTATTTTTGATTTAATATCTTCCGGCACATCTCCCCTGATAATTCTGTGTGCAAGACCTTCAGCGATGGCCGTTTTTCCGACACCGGGCTCTCCTATCAGAAGAGGATTATTTTTTGTCCTGCGGGTGAGTATCTGCAATATGCGACGTATCTCGTCGTCTCTCCCTATCACCGGATCAAGCTTTCCTGATCTTGCCCTTTCGTTGAGGTTTATTGCATACCTGTTCAGCGCATCGAACGTATCATCAGATGTCTGGCTGTTAACTGATGCACCCTTACGCAGTTCAGCAACGGCAGCCTTAAGTTCTTTCATGTTAACTCCATGATCATTAAGGATACCGGCTGTTTTGTCACTTGTGTCGAGGATACCCATGAGCAGATGCTCCGATGAAACAAACTTGTCTTTCATCCTGGCAGCATGTTCACCAGCCTTCCTTAGTGCTTCAGATGCTGAGGAGGAGATATAGGAATCCGCACCTGACACCCTTGGATATGAATCTATGAGACGATCCAGCTCTCTCATCAGCGTTTCGGTCCTTACACCAAGCTTTCCGAAAAGGAAACCTGTTATACTTTCTGCCTCATTCATAACACCTTTGAGCAGATGAGCACATTCAACCGATTGCTGGCCCTTTGACTCCGCAATATTGAATGCCTGCTGTACTGATTCCTGTGCCTTTAATGTTAAATTGTTTAAATTCATTTTATGATATTTAATTCCATAACCGCAAAATACCTGCCATAGGATATCAACTAACCTTAACTGTCTTTTTGTCACCAGATTACAATACATTTATGTCAACTTGGCAGTTTAATTTTAGTATCAGGCTGCAAGAAATAGAATTATATTTGGAAACAAATATTTTGATATGGGTAAAATTATATGGAAACCAGGCACCATGATATATCCGTTGCCTGCGGTAATGGTCAGTTGCGGTGCTGTACCCGAGGAGTATAATATAATTACAATATCCTGGACAGGTACAATCTGCACTGATCCTGCAATGTGTTATATTTCGGTGAGACCCGAAAGACACTCCTACAATATAATTAAGAGCAGAGGGGAGTATGTGATTAACCTGACGACAAAATCGCTGGCCTTTGCCACAGACTGGTGCGGTGTAAAATCGGGCAGCAAATACAACAAATTTATTGAAATGGGGCTTACCAGCGTTCCTGCATCAAAAGTAAATGCACCAATGATTCAGGAATCCCCTGTAAATATTGAATGTGTGGTGAAGGATATTATTGAACTAGGCTCGCATCATATGTTCATATCGGAGGTAGTAGCAGTAAATGCTGATGAAAAATACATTGACGTGGAAACTGGTCTTTTCAGGCTGAATGATTCAGTCCCCGTTTGCTATTCTCATGGAAAGTACTACGAAACCGGCAAACTGATAGGTAAATTTGGTTTTTCGGTAGAGAAGAAAAAAAAATAGGAATATTTGTATCAATTTACTAATTTCATAACTTCAATGTTGCAATAAAATTTGATTTTCCATGAGTGAGAAGATTTTGGAAACCCTGATGCAGCTGTTTGCTATAATTGCAAGGCCCCAGAGCAATGACAGTGACAGGCGGGGGGTTGTTGAATCCTTTCTCAAACGCATGCTAAATCAGGAACTGGCCAGGGAATATCTTTCCAAGTATGATAAGGAATATGAGGAAGCCAGGATGAAGCTTGAAAAGAGAGGTACTGAACGGCGTGAAGGAGCTATTGCAATAAGGATCACTAAGCTTTGCAAGGAGATTAATGAACAGGGACAGCTAAACAAGGCTCAGAGGATTGTTGTTGTGATACAGTTGCTGGAATTCTGCAAATCAGGAGATCAGGAGGTCAGCCAGCTTGAATTGGGCTTTATATATACTCTTGCCGATGGACTGAATATTTCCTCAGAGGAATATGGGTTCATCGAAAAATTTGTACTCAATACATTCGATGATATACCTTCGACTTCCAATCTGCTTATAATCAATGGAGTTAAAAACTTTAACTCAAATGATGCAAAACATGTGCTGAGGGATATGCTGAAAGGGCACATCTGGGTAATGTTTGTTCCCTCTGTGAAGATGTATTATGTAAGGTACAAGGGTGCAGGCGAACTCTCGATGAACGGACAGCTTCTTCAGGAGGATAAAGTATATCCTCTTGGCCAGGGTTCATCTATTAAAGGCTATAAAATAGCTCCCATTTATTACTGGGACATAACAATGCAATTTCTTAAGGAAGAATTCCAGGCATCGAGAGTTGTTTATGAGGTCAATAATCTTGAATACAGATTCATCAGCGGAGAGGTAGGAATTCATCATATGAGTTTCAAGGAGGAGTCGGGAAGAATGGTCGGTATAATGGGTGCAAGCGGAGCCGGAAAATCTACTCTTCTGAGTGTGCTCAATGGCACAAATCCTCCGGCTGACGGTGATGTGCTGATTAATGGCATAAGCATTCACAGGGATAAGAACAAACTTAAGGGACTGATCGGTTTTGTTTCCCAGGATGATCTGCTTATTGAAGAACTCACCGTATTTGATAATCTGTACTTCAATGCAAAACTGTGCTTTGATAATTTATCAGAGGAAGAGATTAACTCAAAGGTAGACAGTGTACTGAAAAATCTGGGGCTTTATGAGATCAGGAATATCCAGGTTGGAAGCCCTCTTAATAAAAAAATAAGCGGAGGACAGAGAAAACGTCTGAATATTTCTTTGGAACTTATCAGGGAACCTGCAATAATGTTTCTGGATGAACCGACTTCCGGTCTATCATCGAGGGATTCTGAAAACATTCTCGATCTGCTTCAGGAACTTGCCAGAAAAGGCAAATTACTCTTCATCGTTATCCATCAACCCTCCTCTGAAATCTTCAAGATGTTTGATAAGCTCATTATTCTTGACACCGGCGGATACCTTATATATAACGGAAACCCTATTGACTCTATACAATATTTCAAGAGAAAAATTGAACAGGCAAATTACAATGAAAGTGAATGTTATGTCTGCGGCAATGTAAATCCTGAACAGATATTCAATATTGTTGAGACCAAGGTATTCACAGAAAGTGGTCAGCCTACTGATACACGAAGGATCTCTCCGGCCGACTGGAGCAGCCTTTACAAGGCTGAAAAGAGGGAAGATAAAAGGGAACCCGGCGGAGTGATTCCCCAAATAAACTTCAAAACACCTGGAAGGCTGAAACAGTTTCTTGTTTTCGCTAAACGTGATGTCCTTTCAAAGATCTCCGATGTTCAATACCTGCTCATTACACTGCTTGAGGCTCCTGTACTCGGTTTTTTCCTGGCCTACCTTATAAGGTATTTTGATGAAAGTCCCAGGGATGCTCATTATACCTTATATAATAACAGCAATCTTCCGATATATATTTTCATGTCGGTAATTGTAGCAATTTTTATGGGTCTTACAGTTAGTGCCGAAGAGATTATCAAGGACAGGAAAATACTAAGGAGGGAATCATTTCTAAACCTGAGCTGGAACAGTTATCTTCTCTCAAAAGTATTCGTACAATTTATTATCTCAGCTGTCCAGGCATTTTCATTTGTTCTTGTTGGCAACAGTATAACAGGGATCCACGGGATGATGCCCGAATACTGGCTGGTACTCTTTTCCTGCTGGGCAGCCGCCAATATGCTGGGCCTGCTGATTTCGGACAGTTTCCGGACAGTTGTGACAATATATATTCTGATACCTTTTCTTGTGATCCCCCAGATCATTTTAAGCGGGGTGATAGTAAAATTTGAAAAGCTTAATCCCAATATCTCTTCTCCAAGCGTAATCCCGTTCTATGGCGAGGCTATTACTGCACGCTGGGGCTATGAAGCACTGGCAGTCAGACAGTTCATTAACAATAAATTTGAAGAGCAGTTTTATGGCTTTGAGAAGATTAAAAGCAAAGGAAATTATAAAAGGAATTTCTGGTGCAATAATCTTAAGCTGAAGCTTGATGATATAATAAATGATCTAAATAACAATAAAAGGAGCGATGAATTCAATAATAACCTGCTTGTAGTTTCTAATGAGATCACGAAAGAACTTCAGTCAATGCCAAAGCTCAGTTTTAAATATGCCGGTTTACTGACACCCGACAAAATAACTCCTGAAATAGCTTCTGCTGCCAATGACCTTGTTGAGCAGCTTAGAAAGTATTACATTGATTATTATAATTTTGCTGACGACAAGAGGAATACACTTATTGAAAAGCTGCAGAAGGAAAATGGGAATGCATATATTAAATTAAGAAACAAATACCATAATGCCTCTCTGGAAGAATTTGTTATAAATAAAAACGAATCAACAAAAATCGTTGAATTCGACGGAGAACTGGTTCAGAAGATGGACCCCATTTACATGGATCCCGAATATAAATTCATAAAGGCACATTTTTATTCACCCACAAAACAGGTTTTCGGAGTCAGTTTTGACACATATATAATCAATGTGGCGGTAATCTGGATAATGACGATAATGCTTTATTTCGCTCTGTATTTCCGTCTGCTTAAGAAACTCCTTGACTCAGGAGAGGCAATTGCAGGAAAAAGGAAAGGATCTGATTAAACAGACAGATATAAATACAGTTAGTCTGCAATCTCAACCATTTTGAATGGTACTCTGATTATTGATTCGTAATCTTCTCCTGCTTCGAGCATATCCTCATCATCCTCTTCATAGTACCAGTTCACCTCAACTTCATTTTTTGCCTTATGAATTGTCTCAAGTTTCTTGAACACATCAAGGATACACTTTGAGGAACTGGTATTGAAATACTCGAGACGTATATTTACAACGGTTTTTGGCAGGGGAGATTCCTTATATGATTCAAGCCAGTCAACCAGGGGCTTGTAGAATTCAACAGAGTTTTCCGGAATTGACCGTCCTTTGATTTCAAAGATACCTTGAGCGGAGTCAAATTTAACTGTAGGAGTTTTAGGGGTTCCTTCGATGATGATCGGTTCCATATGTATCAGATTTTAATAATTATTTAGTTTTCTTCGTTTACCAGAATATCCAGATAGAAAAAAGAGTAAGTATCACTGTATCTTCTGAATGAGTATTCCAGCTTATTTCCGGTTTTCCTGGCTATGTCGACAAGACCAAGTCCGCCACCTCCCTTTGCGGAAATTCTCTGGTGATTTAGTATGAACTTGTATAACTCTTTTATCTCCTCTCGACTCGACCTGTTTATTCGCTTAATTTTTTCTTCCAGCTTTTCAATATTGTCAATGTGCACAAAATTTCCTGTAATTATCCTGTATCCGGTATCAACTTTTCGGACGGCAACCATCCCAAACCTTTCAGCTGTCTGATCTTCAAAATCAGCCGGCACTTTGTCAACGTGATGATATAGATTCTGAAGGCTTTCAACAAGGACGTTATAGACTTTTTTTCTCAATCGTGACTGTTCTTTCATCGCAGCCATCTTCGCCTCAACAGTATCAAGGACATGATTTATGACTTCCGAATCAACATTACCCTTATAAAAAAGTATAATATTCCCGTCCGGCTTTTCTGAAAAGTAATTCTCTACATTAAAGCTCATCTAAGCTCCAGTTTTTGGTAAAGTCTGGTTTTTCCAGTAACAAATATAATAAAAAAATGAAGTTAGCAAATTTAAACTTTACCCCTTCCTGATTTTTAAATATTCGTTCAGGATTTTGATAAATGTATCAGATTATGGTGATTAACAGCCTAAATATGAAGGTTTCAGAGATTAACAATCTTCTTTGTACCGGAGTACATTTCATATTTCAGCAGGATGCATTCGAGAGCACCATTAAATAGTGTATACTTTTTAGCCGGCTTCAGACCAACCTGTTTCAAAGATTCCTTGTTTGATGTTATCAGCCATGCTGTTGTTCCCGGGAAACTATGTTTAAGAGTTGAACCGATAATATTATAGAGCTTGTCAGTATCATCTGGCAGAAGTCTCTCTCCATAGGGTGGATTAAAAAACAGGAATCCATTATCACCGGAGGCTTTCAGATTAATGAAATCAGCCACTTCAAGTGCTATTACCTCTTTCAATCCGGCCATTGATGCGTTAGCCCTGGCCTGCCCTATTGCCTTTTCAGAAATATCGCTGCCCGATATATTAACCGGTGACGGAACAATATTAATATCTGCTTCAAATTTTACTTTATCAAACAAATCAGCATCATAATCTTTCCATTTCTGAAATCCGAAAAATTTTCTGAATTTACCAGGAGGAATCTTACAGGCCAGCAATCCAGCTTCAATTGGGATTGTACCTGATCCGCACATCGGATCGAGGAGTGAAACTGAAGCATTCCATCCTGAAAGCATCAGGATGCCTGCAGCAAGCACTTCATTAAGAGGGGCAACAGTCTGCTCCTGCCTGTAACCACGTTTGAACAGCGGTATAACCGATGAATCAATTGAGACAGTAACTGAATCATTACTGATATGCAGGTTTACAAGTATCACAGGATCAGATGTATTGACAGATGGCCTTCGCCCGGATTTCTTCCTGAAATAGTCAGCTATTGCATCTTTAAGAATAAGCCCGGGATAACCGGTATGTGAAAAATGAGGTGAATTCACCACCGGGACTATTGAGAAGGTGTCATCAGGATCAATATATCTGTCCCAACCGATCTTTGATCCCTCCCTGTAAAGATCATCCTTTGATCTGATCCTGAAATCAGCAATATGCATCAAGACTGAAAGAGCGGTTCTTGAGCAGTAGTTAACCCTGTAAAGCAAGTTCTTATCCCCGCTGAATGTAACTGCACGATTTACTTTCGCTATATCTGTGGCACCAAGACCGACAAGCTCATCAGCAAGTACTGTTTCAAGCCCGTACAGTGTTTTCGCAACAAATTTCATCTTTAGTATTTTGTCCCGGGTTTATTTATAACCGAGAATGGACTTATATCCGTTGACGTCGGAGATAACTTTCACTGCTCTGTCAATAACATTGTCATTCTGATTTATAATCTGATAGTACTCACTTACCTGCCAGATATTTGAAGCGACAAGGCCTTTCAGGATAAGAAGGATTTCATCTTTCGATATATTGAACTGAGCCTCATCATATGTTACACCTTCTGCCTCACCTTTTGCTATGAATGCCTTAATATCATCCGGTGAATATGAGAATCTATCCTTGAAGTCCTCAAATTTTTTATACGTGGTTGTCAGAGCTGTCCTGTTCTTATCAAAATATTCCAGGGCAAAGGAATTCAGTACATTTTTGCCAGCAAGTTTTCTGAAATATATTGAATTGAATGATGTGTCTACTGCCACAAAAACATCAGGCATAATTCCGCCGCCGCCATAAACCGTTCTTTTATTTATAAGGGTTTTGTATTTAATGGTGTCAAGGAAGTGAGTGCTGTCTGCGCTCATCATTTCACCATCCGTAAACCTTTTGTAAAAATTCTCCATGTATTTTTCATATCCATCCTTGTAGGTACTCTGAATTGACCTGCCAGTTGGTGTATAGTATCTGGCAATTGTCAACCTGATCATTGAGCCGTCAGCGAGGTCAAACCCGTTCTGAACCAACCCTTTCCCAAAAGTCCGTCGTCCCATTATAACTGCTCTGTCCCAATCCTGGAATGCTCCTGCAAGAATCTCACTGGCAGAAGCTGATCCTTCATCGGTGAGAACAACCACCCGTGCAGAAGACAACATGCCATTGCCCCTTGAATTATGATCCTGCCGGGGTGTACTTCTACCAGAAATATAAACCAGCAATTTCTGATCTGAGAAGAATTTATCAGCCAGTGCAGTTGCAGCCAGCATATACCCTCCTCCGTTTCCTCTCAGGTCAAGCACCAGGTTTTGCATATTGCTTTTCCTGAGCTTAGCTACTGCTTCAGAAAATTCCTTCTCGGTGGTTGCAGCAAACTTATTCAGCTTGATATACCCGGTCTCTTTATTGAGCATATATGAGGCATCAAGGCTATAGATAGGTATTTTGTCCCTTACAATTGTGAAATCGAGAGAATCTTTTACACCTCGTCTTAAGACTGATATATCAACTTTAGTTCCTTTTGCCCCCATGAGCCGGCTTCGTACCCCGGAAGTATTTATACCAATCCCGGTAACTCTTTCTTTATCAATGGTTAGTATCCTATCACCCGCTTTCAGTCCGACTTTTTCAGATGGACCACCTGCAATGGGTTCAATAATGATTATTGTGTCGTACAGGAGATTAAACTGGATTCCGATTCCCTCAAAATTACCGTATAAGGGTTCGTTCATATCTTTTACATCTTTCGCAGATATGTAGGTAGAATGAGGATCAAGGTTCTTCAGAATCTCTATTATAGCCTTTTCGGCAAGGGTTCCCAGATCAGCTGAATCCACATAATATCTATCTATAAGTCCAAGCGTTCCTCCAATCTTGATTGTCTGCTCATTAACCTTCTGAGATGAAGCTGGTGCTGTAAACAGAAAAAAAACAATTCCTGTAAATGTAATAATGCTGAAGATTCTTTTCATCATAATAATTATTGTATTCCAGAACATTGATATTCAGGATATTATATTTTAAAACTTTATTTAAATGGTAATTATTGTTACTGTAGTGTATATATAACGGTTAATAGTCAATTATGTTTTATTCCAGGCTTTTATCTAAGCTACTTTCTAACCACGGAGTATCTCGGAGTTTCACGGAGTAAAAGATTTGAGATTTGAGATTTGAGACATGAGTGAAATTACTAGTCATGCCTCATCTCTCACATCTCTACGCTCTATGCTCTACGCTTAGTCTCTCTACTCCCACTCAATTGTCGAAGGTGGCTTGGAGCTTATATCATAGACAACCCTGTTTATGCCTTTAACCCTGTTTATTATTTCATTTGAAACGGTTCCAAGGAACTCATATGGAAGATGAGACCAGTCGGCAGTCATGCCATCAGTTGAAGTTACTGCCCTCAGCACCACTGCATTTTCATATGTCCTTTCATCTCCCATCACGCCTACAGACTGAACAGGAAGCAGAATCACGCCTGCCTGCCATACAGAATCATAAAGCCCATGTTTCTTAAGCCCCTCTATAAATATTTCATCCGCTTCCTTGAGAATCTCAAGCTTTTCTCTTGTCATTTTTCCCAGAAGCCTTATTGCCAGTCCAGGTCCGGGAAAAGGATGGCGTTTCAGAATAAAATCAGGGAGACCCACGGCCTGACCTACCTTTCTTACTTCATCTTTAAAAAGCAGGCGGAGAGGTTCAACAACTTTCAGATGCATCTTTTCGGGAAGGCCTCCTACATTATGGTGCGATTTAATAGTTGCAGAAGGACCATTTACAGATACGGATTCAATAACATCAGGATAGATTGTCCCCTGGGCCAGCCAGCTTACATCTCTTACTTTTCCTGCCTCCTCATCAAATACCTCTATGAAGACACGGCCAATTATTTTTCGCTTGGTTTCGGGATCGCTTATTCCTTCAAGCTGATCAAGGAACCTGTCGGAGGCATCCACTCCGATTACATTAAGGCCCAGTCCAAGGTAAGAATCCAGCACCTTTTTGAATTCATTCTTTCGGAGCAGGCCGTTATCTACAAAGATGCAGGTAAGGTTTTTACCTACAGCCTTATGAAGAAGAAAAGCTGCAACAGATGAGTCGACGCCACCTGAAAGTCCCAGGATAACCTTATCGTCCCTGAGCTGATTTCTCAGGCTGATAACAGAAGCGTCAGCAAACGAATCAGGTGTCCAGTTTTGTGAACATCCGCAAATTCCGATAACAAAATTCTCTAGCATACGGGTACCTTCAGTAGTATGATAAACCTCAGGATGGAACTGAATCCCCCATGTCTTTTCACCATTTATATGAAAAGCGCCTGCCTTTACATCGGCAGTGGAACCGGTGATTTCATATCCTTCTGGTATTGAAGTAATAGTATCTGCGTGGGACATCCAGACCTGAGTACCGGGTTTGATATTTACAAAAAGCGGATCATTTCCATTAACTGTGATCAACTTTGCCCTGCCATACTCACGGGTATTTGATGCGGATACCTCCCCTCCGTAATTATGCACAAGATGCTGTGCGCCGTAGCAGACGCCCAGCAAGGGTATTTTTCCTTTTATAGATGAAAGATCAGGCACCGGTGCATTGGTATCTCTCACAGATGCCGGGCTTCCCGATAAAATAACACCCTTTACACTTGCGTCAGGCTGGGGATAATGATTGAAAGGATGAATCTCACAATAAACATTGATCTCTCTTATTCTCCTGGCTATCAGCTGAGTATATTGAGATCCGAAGTCGAGTATTAAAATTTTTTCCTGCAATTTTGTTTCTTATAGAATAATTGGCTTCAAAGATAGGTATTCTTTTCAATTGGATTTAGTAGGTTTCCAATATCATAACTCATGCCATCCCTGGCCGGAAAAGTGTTAATAAATACTGTTTTTGCTTCATCGACCAGAGGTAGGATATTTTTGTACCGTGCTGAAAAATGGCCTATTATAAGATTTTTTGCACTGGCTTCAAGTGCTGTACGGGCAGCATCAATGGTTGTAGAGTGCCCGGTTGTCCTGGCAAGTCTGCTAAGGCTTTTGTCAAATGTAGCTTCATGATATAGAAGTGTCACTCCCCTTACGAAGGAAGAGAGTCTCCCGAAATATTTTGTATCGCTGCAATAGGCATATGAAAGAGGTTCATGTGGAGGCATTGTAATTTCCCCATTTCTTATTATGATTCCTTCTGGAGTAATATAGTCTCCGCCCAGCTTTATTGCGGGAATCCGGACAGACGGGATATCATATTTGGTTATAGCCTCTTTGATGATATTCCTTTCCGTGGTTTTTTCCCTGAATAAGAAGCCAAAAGAAGGCACTCTGTGCTTCAGTGGAAATGACGTTACTGTAATATATTTATCATCAAGGATCACTGCAGGGTCTTTACCTGAAAGTGGAATGAATTCTATTTCAAAATTCAGGTGTATATCAAAATCCAAAAGATGAGACAGCAGAATTTTATGATAATTTTCAGGGGCATGAAGGCGGATGTGATTTTTTCTTCCCATCAGGCTGAATGTGGAAAGTAAACCATACAATCCGAAGATATGATCACCATGAAGGT
Organism: uncultured Bacteroidales bacterium; assembly: GCA_963782945.1. GTDB lineage: Bacteria > Bacteroidota > Bacteroidia > Bacteroidales > VadinHA17 > LD21. Next base: position 20,500 of record CAWALO010000016.1, on the reverse strand, counting down.
GGCTGATAAATATATTGTTGATCTTTGAGAATCGTATCCTTGCTTTCCTGAGCTGCATCTGGGTTCCCTCGCCGCAGTCTATTAAAAACAAACGCTCATGTGCATTGAGCACATGAGCGGATGGATATCTTTCTGATGTTGGCAATGCAGAACTACTACCAAGTATAGTTAGTTTCATTGCTTTCTGCAAAGCGGCCTGGCGTTAAGATATCATTTTCTCAGCATCTTCAACCGATCCTGTTATTGTGAGAACAGTATCGAGCTGGGAGATGGTGATCAGACGTTCAACAGCCTCATTAAGACCGCAAAGTACAAATGTACCACCAGCATTTTTGCATAACCTGTTGGCTACCAATATAGCGCTTAATCCAGAGGAGTCACAGTACTGACACTTTATCAGATCAAGGATGATATTTTTCTCACCCTTGCCTGAAACAAGCACAAGCTCCGATTTAAGTGCAGGAGCAATGTGCGTGTCAAGCTTTTCTGACTCTATCTGAATAACTGTGCTGTTATTCCGGCTCTCAATATTAAAATACATAATATATAAGTTTTGATAGCCTAAATTTAATCAATTTTTCTATTTCCGGGAAGCTTTATTCTCTTTTTCTTCCATTTCTTCTTTCAAGGCGGCAAGTTGTGTTATATCGCCAAGAGTGGTCTTTTCAGAAGCTGACTTTGCTTTTTTGGCAGTTTTCTTCTGAGCAACGGGTTCCGATTTCTTCGAAGGTGCTTCTGCAGCTTTATTTTCGTCTTCATAAAACCTGCTGTGTGACACTATTATTTTTTTCGCCGACTTATTAAATTCAATCACTTTGAACATTAATTTCTCGTCAACTTTAGCCATCATGCCATCTTCCTTAACAAGATGTTTTGGAGAAACAAATCCCTCAACACCGTAGGGCAACGCTATAACAGCACCTTTATCGAAAACTTCTACTACAGTTCCTTCATGAACTGAGTCGAGAGTGAAAAGGGTTTCAAAGACATCCCATGGATTCTCTTCAAGCTGCTTGTGGCCCAGGCTGAGCCGTCTGTTTTCCTTATCGATCTCGAGAACTACGACTTCAATCTCTGCATCAATAGAAGTAAATTCAGCAGGATGCTTGATCTTTTTAGTCCATGACAGATCAGAGATATGGATAAGTCCGTCAACACCTTCCTCTATCTCAACAAAAACTCCGAAGTTGGTGAAATTCCTTACTTTTGCAGTATGTTTTGCACCAATTGCATATTTCTCATCAATATTTTGCCATGGATCGGGTTTGAGCTGTTTGATGCCAAGTGACATTTTTCTCTCATTCCTGTCAAGTGTAAGTATCACAGCTTCAATTTCATCACCAACTTTCAGAAATTCCTGTGCACTGCGAAGATGCTGTGACCATGACATTTCAGAAACGTGGATCAGGCCTTCCACTCCGGGAGCAATCTCGACAAATGCACCGTAGTCGGCCATAACCACAACTTTGCCTTTCACTTTATCGCCAATGTTCATATTGGGGTCAACTGAATCCCATGGATGAGAAGTAAGCTGTTTCAGACCGAGGGCAATTCTCTTCTTGTCGTCATCGAAATCAAGAATTACAACATTAAGCTTCTGATCCAGTTTCACGATCTCCTCAGGGTGATTCACTCTTCCCCATGAAAGATCAGTAATATGAATTAAGCCATCCACACCTCCAAGGTCGATAAAAACACCGTATGAGGTAATATTCTTAACTGTGCCCTCAAGAACCTGACCTTTTTCAAGCTTGGCAATGATCTCTTTCTTCTGTTGTTCAAGTTCAGCCTCGATAAGTGCTTTGTGAGAAACAACTACGTTTTTGAATTCCTGGTTAATTTTCACAACCTTGAATTCCATTGTCTTTCCTACAAATACATCGTAATCGCGGATAGGTTTCACATCGATCTGTGATCCTGGAAGAAAGGCCTCAATGCCAAACACATCTACGATCATACCACCTTTGGTACGGCACTTGATATAGCCTGTAATGATCTCATCCTTCTCAAGGGAGGCATTAACTCTGTCCCATGAATTGATTGCACGTGCTTTCTTATGGGAAAGCAGAAGTTGTCCTTTTTTATCCTCCTGGCTTTCAACATATACCTCGACCTTATCTCCTACTTTAAGATTTGGATTATAGCGGAATTCATTTAAACTTACAACGCCTTCCGACTTGTATCCGATATTGATGACAACTTCTCGGGAAGTCATCTGGATTACTGTGCCGATAACAACCTCATCAACAGCAATTGTTGATAGTGTTTCATCATAAAGGGATTCAAACTCCTTGTATTTTGGAGCATTGCGCATCACTTCGCTTTCAAATGCATCCCAGTCAAATTCTTCAGCAGTTGCAGGGCTTCTTCTTTCAGCTTTTACTACAATTTCATCGCCGGTTTCTTCATCAGAACCTACAGCCACTATCTTAACTCTTTTTTCTTTTTTCGCCTCCGGCTCAAAACCGTAAGCCTCTGCGGTTACATTTTCCGAAACCACTTCTTCTGAAACGGCCTCTTCAGCTTCTGCAACAGAAGCAACAATCTCTTTCTCTTCAGCAACTAAAGTTTCAATTTCCTCATCTGCAATGAGCTCTTTAGCCTTAACTTTTTTTACCTGTTTTACAGGACCATCAATTTTTTCAGCAACCTCTTTCTTGGTTGATTTCTTCTTTTCAGTCATAATTGTAAATTAAAAGAACTAATAATTAATAAGTTAGACATTATTTTGTTTCAAAAATTGGTTGCAAAGATATGACTTTTTTTAAAACAGGCATAATATATGGTAGATTTTCATGTCCTTATACAGAGCGTCAGGGTCAGGGTCAGGCGTCAGGCGTCAGGATCAGGAAGCACGAAACCTGAATTTTTGTCCTGAAGCCTGTAGCCTGTCGCCTGAAACCTTCCTCTTTATTTTCGTATTTAACTTGTTATACTATCTTTGCACAAGCTATCTGTATTATTTATTAATACCCGGTCATTTTAACAGAACAGGTGGAGCAGACTCTGGTTATTCTGTGTCGGTTAAAAAGATGGCTCTATATAAAAATTAGTAATAAATCCTAAAATAATTGAAAGGAATTTTTCTTGCAGGCGGCTCAGGGATATGGCTTTATCCTATTACAAACACGATTTCCAAGCAGATGCTTCCTGTTTATGATAAACCTATGATATACTATCCGTTGTCTGTCCTTATGCTTGCCGGGATCAGGGAGATCCTTATTATCTCCACCCCTCGTGACTTGCCAGGGTTCATCAGTCTGCTCGGTGACGGAAGATCACTTGGGATGGAATTCAGTTATATTGAACAGCCATCACCCGATGGGCTTGCCCAGGCATTCATACTCGGTGAAAAGTTCATAGGAAGTGAACCGGTCTGTATGATCCTCGGCGATAATATTTTTTATGGAGACGGGATTGGGGATACACTTGTGAGAGGTGAGAGGTGAGAGGTGAGGCATAACTAGTAACTTCACTCATATCTTATATCTTATATCTCATATCTCATATCTCAATTCTCAATTCTTTTGCTCCGAGGTTAAAAATAGAAATATAGACAAAAGTTCATTACTTAAAAAATATAAAATGAAGGGAATTATACTTGCAGGTGGCTCAGGGACAAGACTTTATCCTATTACAAACACGATTTCCAAGCAGATGCTTCCTGTTTATGATAAACCTATGATATATTATCCGTTGTCTGTACTTATGCTTGCCGGGATCAGGGAGATCCTGATTATCTCCACCCCTCGTGACTTGCCAGGGTTCATCAGTCTGCTCGGTGACGGAAAATCACTTGGAATGGAATTCAGTTATATTGAACAGCCATCACCCGATGGGCTTGCCCAGGCATTCATACTCGGTGAAAAGTTCATAGGAAGTGACCCGGTTTGTATGATATTGGGTGATAATATTTTCTATGGAGTTGGTTTTGGCGACACACTTCTGAAGACAGCAGAATTGAATAATGGGGCATGTGTTTTCGGTTATTATGTTAACGATCCGGAGCGATATGGAGTTGTTGAGTTTGATAAAAACAAAAAGGTGCTCACCATTGAAGAGAAACCTTCAAAACCGAGATCAAACTATGCGGTAACAGGTCTCTATTTTTATGATAATACAGTTGTACAAAAGGCAAAATCACTTAACCCGTCACCCAGGGGGGAACTGGAAATAACCGACCTAAACAGGAGATACCTTGAGGAGGGTTCACTCGAAATAAAATTAATGGGCAGAGGGATGGCCTGGCTTGACACAGGTACATACGAAAGCCTGCTTCAGGCTGCCAATTTCATTGCAACACTGGAACAGAGGCAAGGCTTGAAAGCATCGTGTATTGAAGAGATAGCACTGAAAAGAGGTTTCATAAACAGGGACCAGCTTCTTGCACTTGCTGAGCCTTACAGGAACAGCCAGTATGGCAAATACCTTCTAAGGCTTGCAACAGAGGAGATTAATGTATTTCGAAGAGCCGAAGTAAGGGAAAAAAGAGATGAAAATTATTGAGACAGGATTTAAAGGACTGGTTATAATAAAACCAAAAATATTCTCCGACCAGAGAGGGTATTTTTTCGAATCCTTTAACCAGGTCATCCTGAATAATTCAGGGAGCTCATTTATCCCGGTTCAGGATAATGAATCCAAATCCTCAAAAGGGGTGATCAGGGGCTTGCATTACCAACTGATGCCGTTCGGCCAGGCAAAGATGATCAGAGTAGTTGAGGGTAAAATTTTTGATGTTGCCCTCGATCTGCGAAAAAGCTCCCGGACATTCGGAAAATGGTTTGGTATTGATCTTGATTCTGAAACAAAGGAATTATTATTGATCCCGCGAGGATTCGCCCATGGATTCTCAGTTCTCAGTGATATTGCCATAATCCAGTATAAATGCGACAATGTCTATAATGCAGAATATGAGAGAGGCATTTTTGTCAATGATCCTACTCTGGATATAAACTGGAAAACTGGTGTGAATGTCCAGGTAATAAGTGATAAAGATTTAAAACAACCACTTTTCGCGAACGCTGAATATAACTTTTGAAAAATACCGGAGATGGCAGTTATCTTAATTACCGGAGCCAACGGACAACTTGGCAGTGAGCTTAAGGTTGAATCGAAAAATTTCTATGGCTACGATTTTATTTTCACCGATATCGATTCTCTTGATATAACGAATCCTTTACAGCTCGCCGATTTTATTAGTAAATCACGACCCGACTGGATAATCAATTGTGCAGCATATAATCTTGTTGATAAAGCTGAGAGTGAACCAGACAAGGCTGATTCGATTAATGCACTGTCAGTTAAAAATATAGCCGATTGCATTCATGGAACAGAATGCAGGCTGATCCATATCTCATCCGATTACGTATATGAAGGAAATGCCTCTGTTCCATATAATGAAGATTCGCAGACTAATCCGCTATCGGCATATGGCAGGTCAAAGCTGGCAGGAGAAAAGTTTGCGCTCACGCACCCGGGAACAATGGTTATCAGGACTTCATGGCTCTATTCATCTTTTGGGACCAATTTTGTCAAAACTATTCTCAGGCATGGTGGTGAGAAACCTTCCTTACGGGTGGTATTTGATCAGACCGGATCCCCTACTTATGCTTCTGATCTTGCAGGAGCCATTATGACTATTATTTCAGGAGTAATCAGGAACCATTTTGCCCTCAAGGCAGGTATATATAATTATTCAGATGAAGGTGTATGCAGCTGGTATGATCTTGCCACGGAAATAATCAGTGAAGCGGGTCTGAGCTGCAAAATAAATCCTGTTCTTACAAAGGACTACAGGCAGGAGGCCATGAGGCCAGCTTATTCAGTAATGGATAAATACAAGATCAAAGAGAATTATGGTCTGTCAATTCCTCATTGGAGGAGCAGTTTAAAGCAATGCCTTAAATTACTGACTTAATACTATTACTATGATATCAATTGACACTATCAGAACGAAGGCAGAAAGCTGGCTCGGAAAAGAGTTCAATGATGAAACACGCCGGGAGGTAAAGGATATGCTGGAGAACGATGAGAAGAAACTCATCGATGCATTTTACCAGGATCTTGAATTCGGTACAGGCGGACTAAGAGGCATAATGGGTGCAGGAACAAACAGGATGAACATTTATACCCTTGGTATGGCAACGCAGGGCCTCTCAAATTATATTATTAAACAGTGCGGAAGCAAGGGGATCAAAGTAGCAATTGCCTACGACTGCAGGAATAACAGCAGGTATTTTGCCGACACGACTGCTGATATTTTTTCTGCCAACGGATTTGAAGTTTATCTTTTTGAGTCTTTAAGGCCGACACCTGAGCTCTCGTTTGCTATAAGACATTACAAATGCCAGAGCGGTGTTGTAATTACAGCTTCACATAACCCGCCCGAATATAACGGATATAAAGCATACTGGAACGATGGCGGCCAGGTCGTTGCTCCCCATGATACCGGTATCACTGATGAAGTCCGGAAAATAAAATCAGTCAGCGAGATAAAGTTTGAAAGAAAAGGTGAGAAGATCCATCTTATCGGCAAGGAAACTGATGATCTGTTCCTTGCAGAAGTCTTAAAGATGAGCATAAATCCTGAAGTGATTAAGAAATTCAGTGATATTGGAATAGTTTATACTCCTATTCATGGCTCAGGACTAAAGCTTGTCCCTCCTGCGCTCAGACTGTACGGTTTCAGGAATATTATAAACGTTCCGGAACAGGATATTGATGATGGGAATTTCCCAACCGTCAAATCTCCAAACCCGGAAGAGCCTGATGCACTTAAGATGGCAATCGCAAAAGCAGTTGAAAAGGGAGCGGAACTTGTTATGGCGACAGACCCGGATGCTGACAGGCTGGGGATAGCCGTTAAAAATAAGAAAGGAGATTTCATTCTGCTCAATGGAAACCAGACAGGTGTTATCCTTATATGGTACATCCTTTCGCAGTTTCATGAGAGGAAAAAATACAAAGGCAATGAGTATATAATCAAGACTATTGTGACAACGGATCTTCTTGAAAGGATTGCCGAAGGATTCAATGTTGAATATTTTAATGTTCTTACAGGATTTAAGTTTTTCGCAGAGCTCATCAGGGAGAATGAAGGAACTAAAAAATATATTGGAGGAGGTGAAGAGAGTTATGGATTCCTCCCGGGAGAATATGTACGGGATAAAGATGCAGTAGCCTCATGCGCTCTTGTAGCTGAAGCTGCAGCATGGGCAAAAAGCAAAGGGCAATCCCTCTTCGATCTTCTCCTTGATATATACGTTAAATATGGCTTCTACAAGGAAAAGCTTTTTAATATTGTAAGAAAAGGGAAAGAGGGAGCCGATGAGATAAAAACTATGATGACCGGTTACAGAACCAATCCTCCTGTGAGAATCAACAACAGCAGGGTCATAAAAATCGATGACTATGAGAAGCAGATATCTCACGATATAATGAATGGGTCGCATAGCGCTATCGATCTTATTAAATCGGATGTCCTGCAATTCTTTCTTGAAGACGGGACAAAGATTTCAATCAGGCCTTCGGGTACAGAACCCAAGATCAAATTCTATTTCAGCGTAAATACAAAACTAACGTCACCTGAGAAGTTCGAAGAGACAGAAAAGATCCTTGACAGGAGAATAAGTGACATAATAAGAGACATGAAGCTTTTGTAATCATTTTTAAACACTGAGTTACACGGAGTTTCACACTGAGTTTCACTGTTTTTCTTGCTCCGTGTATCTCTCCGTGTAACTCTGTGTCCTCCGTGGTTAATAATATAAATAAATCATCCGGAATTTAATCTCCGATAATCTTAACAAGCACCCTTTTGCGGCGTTTTCCATCAAACTCGCCATAGAAGATCTGTTCCCACGGGCCAAAGTCCATCTGACCATTTGTAACAGCGACAACCACTTCCCTGCCCATCAGTGTGCGTTTAATATGTGCATCCGCATTGTCTTCAAAACCATTATGCTTATACTGAGAATATGGCTTCTCAGGAGCCAGTTTCTCCAACCAGACCTCAAAGTCATGATGCAGGCCTGATTCATCATCATTAATAAATATTGAACTTGTGATGTGCATCGCGTTCACAAGTATTAATCCCTCCTTAATTCCAGATTCATGAAGGCATTTTTCCACATGCCCGGTGATGTTTAAAAATGCCCTGCGTGTTGGTGTTTCAAACCAGAGTTCTTTTCTGTATGATTTCATATTAATATAATTAATTTTTATTTAAAAATTTCCTGCAGATTTCGCAGATTGAAGCAGATCTGATTTCTTAATCTGCGAAAATCAGCGAGATCAGCGGGAAACAAAAAATTCCTCAGCAAAATTAACCAGGTACACTCTGTCCGTCGACCTCGTCAGAGCTGTATAAAACCACCGCAGGTAATCTATCGAGATCTCATTTCTGTTGAACATTCCCTGATCGATAAAGACCCTCTCCCACTGACCGCCCTGAGCCTTGTGACAGGTGACTGCATAAGCAAATTTGATCTGAAGAGCATTGAAATACGGGTCTTTCTTTACAGCATCATACTGTTTTCGTCTGGTTTTGATATGTATGTAATCAGCGAGGACATTCTGGAAGAGCTCCCTGTTTTTCTCCGATGGCAGTGCAGGGGTATCAAGATGAAGAACATCCAGCATAACTTTCGATTCAAGCTCCAGGTTATAGTCAGGAAACTTAAGTACCATATCTGCGAAATGGAATCCATAGCGTTCCTCATACTTTCTGATCTTTCTGACCTCTGCAATGTCTCCATTGGCAATAAAGCCTGTTCCGTCTTCCTCCTCTTCAAGAATAAAATAATTGTTCTTCACAACCATCACCATATCGCCCGGACTGATCTCCTCTTCCCTGAAGAAGATCCTGTTCCGTATTCCCTGGTTATAACGGTTTGCCTGTTTATTGGAGTTAACAACTATGATTGTCCCCTCCATTCCACATGAACCGTAGGCTGATGATATCTCGTCAATCAGCTCTTCACCGGTAATTCTTATTATATCCTTAAAGTTCAGGCAATCCATAGAAGGATGTACAAGGTCATGCCCTGCAACCTGCAACCTGACACGTGTTGCATTCATCAGAACACCTGATGTCTCACTCTGGCGGACCACCTGTTTCAGCTCACAGGCTATCAATGCGAAGCCATATTCTCCCAGGGCAGCAGGATCGAGTGCCGGACTCACAACAGATCCGATGGGAGGAAGCTGAGCAGTATCTCCAACTAATATAAGCTTGCAATCGATACCGGAATAGACATATTCAATAAGATCATCGAGCACCCTGCCGCTGCCGAAAAGTGCCGTATCGCCCGATGTGTTCGATACCATCGATGCTTCATCGACAATAAAAAATGTATCCTTGTGAAGGTTTCTGTCAAGGGAAAAGCTGCCAATCCCATCTTTTGACGATTTTTGCCTGTATATCTTCTTATGTATCGTAAATGCCTGCCGCCCTGAATATGATGACAGAACTTTTGCAGCCCGGCCGGTCGGAGCCAGTAATACAGATCTCATCCTTAGCAGGTCGAGAGTTTTTACTACCGAGCTTATGACACTTGTTTTACCGGTTCCTGCATACCCCGTCATAAGGAAAATCACATCGTTATTATTATCGCAGATATACAGTGCAATTTTCTTTAATGCTTCAGACTGATCATCAGTAGGAGTATTCCCGAGATTACTGCATAAATTGTTATATATGATGGTATCGCGCATCAGAGAGTGTTAAAATAGGACCGGAATAAAGATTCTTTTATTACTTTTGATGACAAACTTAAGCAATCTTATATAAAAATAACACAAAATGCCTTTTCTGGAACTCTTTGATGAGACTCTTGATATAAATTCGACAGAAAACTATGAGTTATCTGTTCAGGTAAGCCAGGATGGTTTTGCATTTTGCCTCCTCGATACCATAAGGAATAAATTTGTCCTGATAAGGTCATTTGAACCTGAGGAAAGTAAGTATTTCAATGCTGATAAGATAAATGAGATCTTAATCAAGGATGATTTTCTTACAAAGCGGTACAGGAAAGTAAACTCAGTAATGCCCTCAGAAAAGTTCACAATTGTTCCTGCACCGCTGTTCGACCCGGGGAAAAAGGATGAATACTACACATTCAATCATCTTCCAAATGATGGCAGCATAATTATTTCAAACAAATTGAATGACCCTGATGCTTTTCTTGTATTCTCAGTTTTCAGGCCGTTTGTCGATCTTTTAAGCAGCTTCCATCCGGGAGTGATTCCATATCATCAGGTAAAACCGCTCTTAAATTATATTTCGCACAGCAGGAAGAGCGTAAATGGCAATTATATACATATTCATGTTGAAAGGGAATTCTTCAACCTTATTATATTTGAGCACAACCTGATGAAGTTCTGCAATTCATTTAAATACAGGAATATAACTGATGTACTTTATTTTGCGCTTAATGTCTTCAGGAACCTTGGTATAAATCAGGAAGAGACAATTCATCTGAGCGGCCTCACAGAGAAATATGATGATCTCTCATCCAATTTTTCGTTATATATCCGTAATGTTAAATTTGCCGAGCCGGCAGGGAATTTTACATTCAGCTACGTCTTCAATGATACCGCTCTTCATCGTTTTCTTAATCTATTCAGCCTTGTAAATTGCGAATAATCGGGGGAAAATACAAAGGGAGGAGAATTGATCCTCCTGCTAACTTCAAGGCCAGGCCCACAACGGATTTTGCCAGGGAGGGATTATTCAACATTCTGAATAACCGGATTGATTTTGAAACTGTTACTGTGCTGGATCTTTTTTCCGGAACAGGGAGTATAAGCTATGAATTTGCTTCAAGAGGCGCCGCATCAGTACACCTTGTTGAGAAAGATATGAGGCATATCTCAGGGATTAAACGCATTATCAGGGAGTATGATTTTAAAAATATCAAACCTGTTCATATTGATGTAAAGGCATTCCTGAAGACATGCACAGCTAAGTTCGATATCGTGTTTGCCGATCCTCCATACGAGCTTCCATGGCTGAAGGACCTTCCCGACCTGGTGTCTGGTGCAGGAGTAATTAAGGAGGATGGCTTTTTTGTACTGGAACACCCCAAGGCCTTAAATTTCAAAGACCACAGACTGTTTTTTGAACACCGTAATTACGGGGGAGTGAATTTCAGTTTCTTCACGCCAGATCGCACGCCAGGCAAGCCTATAAGTATTTTAACCACTGAGTTACACTGAGTCATCACGGAGGTACACGGTTTGGATTGGATTGCACCCGGAAAATTCTTCCCAATCTAATAGCCTATCTTGGGTATACTCTGTGCGACTTCGTGCAACTCCGTGATACTCTGTGGTTAAACGATCTCAAAACTATCGAAATGAGATGTTCTCAAAATTAAAAAACTAGTTTGTCTGTTTTACTTTACTTCTATTTCTTAATAATCTTCCTCACATAATTTCCTGACGGAGTGAAAACTTTTACCAGGTACAATCCTGGAGGAAAAGAGGTCATATCCAGACTAAAGCATTCAGAATTAACGGATTGATTGAGCAACCTGATCCCACTCATATCATACAGTTCAAGAAAGAGAATAGATGTTTCGGACTCTATCCGCAGTTGGTCTGTAACAGGTGATGGGTACAATTTAAGTCCTCTTCCTGGTTCAATATCATTTACAGATACTATAACAGATCCTGATGCCCTCCAGTTGGATCCAAGATTATTATCAGACATCGGGTCAGTAAGTTCAAGGTATAAACCATTGGCCTTGACATCTGGCCATGGAGGCAGGTCGGAATATCCCACATTATCAATAATATTCCCGAAGCCATCGGCCAGAATCAGATTCTCTCCCGTATTTGAAAGGCTCCTGGTAAATTGCCCATTCGGATAGAAGCCATATTTTGCTTTAAACACCTCAGTATTACCTGCAAGAATTTTCGTTCCGCCAGGTTCTATCATGCTGTTTACATTGAATTTATAGACAAATCCGGTGCCACTGAAATATATTCCTGTCAAGTTTATCTCCTTATCTCCGGTATTTGTTATCTCGATAAATTCAAGGTCATTGCTCACCGGGAATAATAGTGAGGTATCCGGAGCATAATTTATTCTTGTGATCACCAGCGGCGGAATTTCCGGATCGTCGCAACCGGAATATGAACCAATGTTATTTGTTATCCAGTTTATTCTTTGCTGCAGGAATGTCTTCAGGTTTGCAATCTGTACTGCATGGTTCCCGATTGTTCCCCACTTTGTATTCTCCCTTACAGTGGCTTCAGCGATAGTGGCTGTAATTTCATCTATTTCAGATTCAATCGACTGGTAACTGAATGGCTGGCCAGACCTGGTAAGCCGGTTCCATCGTCTTGAAAGGTAACATCTGAATTTTGAATTATCAAAAAGATCTTTCCAGTACCTGGGACCGTCATTTTCACCATTTGCGAATTGCCATACATCTGTCTTACTCCTGTCATATCCCCAGAGAAACAGGTCATTGCCATAAGTCAGGTCAAAATCCCACAACGGACCGGCTCTCAGTTTCCCATTCCTGTCCTTATGATAAAAGGTACTCAGATGGTATCCGTCTGCATTTGATGATAACTCTGTCAATAGCATATAGTCAACGAATGACGGCACATCAATAACAGAGGGGTACCCGGACTCGAGGGACTGATTATTCATATCTGCAGTTTTGCTCAGTTCAAGAAATTCAGACTGGATATAAGAGTTCTGCGCAGGTGTTACATTTTCAGGCTCAGGTTTGTCATGAATGAATTGAACATCGTTTGTCCAGTTATAGCTTGACATATACCAGGCAACAGGATCGTTGCCTGTGGTTTTATCTGATTTAGTGATATACCCCCCGGTAATTTCAGGATAGTTGTTGTCGTTTGGGCCAATTTCAAGTATATTGACTCTGTGTGTTCCGGGTTTGATCTTTTCAAGCAAAAGGTAAAGTCCCATGTACTCTCCGTTAATCATCAACTCGCAAAAAACAGTTCTGCTTGAATACTCACCGATCATGCGGGAGAGATTATAGCTGAGGTAGTTTCTTATCATGGATGGATCGAAAATGTTATTAAGAAGTATCCAGTCGTTATCTGCAGGCATGCCCAGAAGGCTGACATTATTATTTGTTATTCCATCCGTTTTTTTTGTTGACAATCCGTATTGCTTTTTATCAAACGCCTGGGAACTGGAGCCCCTTATTTCAATATTTATACGGCCATCATAGTTAAGGTACTCCGGAGTATTTACATCTGTAAGGTAGTTTCGCTGCCCCTCGCCCCTGTAAATTATTTTCATTGAAGCGAGGATTCTGGGATCGTCAGGAATAGCTGCACCGCCATCGGTATTAATAGTAATTACTGGCAGGTTTGAGGAAATAAAATTTGCCGGTGGTTGGATTATTTCAAACCAGGAAGGAACGGGTCTGAAAATATTCGATGAATTCAATATGCCGAAAGACAGGTAGGCATTTGAAGAAAGATCTGATGAGGTAAGAGAACTGTTATGAATCTGTATTGCAAGAACATTTTCGCCAGGCACAAGACAACTCTTTAGTTTTGTCTTGTCAATATAAAATGATTCTGGCTTTCCGCCTGCATACATTTTGGCTTCATGATCAACTCCCACCTGATTAAAAACAGGGTAACTTCCTGTTATCCCTGCCCGGCCGATCTCAACATTATTCAGGTAAGCAACAAATGCATCATCATAATCCATACTTAGAAGTGCCTTAGCGATCAGAGCTGTATCGGGTACAATAAATTTCGATCTGATGAATACAGATATACATTGTGGAATTACAGTATTATCATCACTGTCACCGTAACCAAAACCACCTGTTCCCTGAGGCCAGCCTAAATCGTTAAATGATACTGATCGCCATTCTGAAGGAGGTTCAGAAATTCCCACGAAGTATCTCCAGGTATCATTATTAAAAACAGCAGTCTCCCAATGATCAATATTCTGACTTATTGCAGCCTTAAGTGGCAGCAATAAGGATAAAACAATTATAAATGAAAGCCTTTTCATTAATACTATGATGTAAAATATCTACTATAAGTGCAGACTTTAAGTCCGTTTGCTTCTGATCTTTCTTTTGGTTTGAAAGATAAGGAGATAAAAATACTAATATTTTGGAAGATGAAACAGAATAAGGTAGTGATAATAAGAATGCAACTGCTGAACTTAAAAAGATATCATTTATTAGTCAGTCAAAAAGTGAAGGACCACTTGTTACCTGAGCAACAGATGAGATATTTTTAACAAGAAATATTTTGTGATCTTAAAAATTAGCTTAATTTTGCAACTCGTTTTACAATTGGTGCGGTAGTTCAGTTGGTTAGAATAACGGCCTGTCACGCCGTGGGTCGCGGGTTCGAGTCCCGTCCGCACCGCCCTTAAGACACTCATAACCCCTTGATTTTCAAGGGGTTTTTTAGTGTCTGCCACAAAATCTGCCACAAAATCCGCCACAATCTGCCACAAATAATTACCTCTAAAATTGTTTTGAAACCCATCTCAATGTATGTCTTATGAAGAGGCTGAGACCTAAAGAAATGGATTATTCTTTTCAGTTAAACAGAGAAAGCGTTTGAACTAAGTTGATCTCAGATGCTATTTTATAGATAATACTTATTTTATATAAAATAATTGTTGCAACTTCATCTTCTCATATGCTAATGCACTAACTGGCAGGGCGTCTGATTCTGGATCAGAAGAATACGAGAATATAATATTCTTGTCTTAACACATTGATTATCAATGGTGAGTTATAAAGACAAAATCAATACATTTCCATTATTTAATACCTGTTATCCTCAAAACCTTGCAAGATTTGATTTACAGGGCCTATTGAATTGCCATAGACCATAATTTGAAGTATGACATTGATCAGATTATGTAAAGAATGGTGACATAAGTTAAAATCAGCTAAAAAAATAGAAAATATTATTCTTGCAGTTTTTTGATCTCTTTCAATTTCTTTTGGAGGATTTCTTCAAGCTTGATTTTGTATGCAGCAGAAAGATCTATGTCGTTTGGCAGCAGTTCAAGTGCTTTCTCCATGGACTTTACCGCAAGATCATTTTCCCCTGTTTTGATATAAGCATCTGACATACTATCATAACAAAATGCGGAATTCGGGAAAAACTCGATATTCAACTTGAATACTTTTACTGCATCTTCCGCACGATCGTTTCCCATCAGGGTGTACCCCAGGGTATTCATCTCAAACATATTTAAATAATAGACGTCACTAAAAGTCTTATTTAGCTGTCTGATTTTAATTACTATATCTTCGGTGATCCCGGCCTTACCTCTTTCTGAAAGCTCTTTAACCAGGGATTTAATTCCCTTATCTCTAAAATACTCTATTCTCTGAAACAAAATATTAAGCGCCGCATCTTGGTTTCTATTGTCATGACCGCCTTGTATTTCGTGGTATTCATGCAATGCTCCATAGGTATTCAGAGAATCGGACAGATCCCTCTGTGCTCTCATAATTTCAGGAAAATAATCCTGCAATCCTGTAGTGAAGAAAATATAGGGTAAGTCTTCAGGTGGTGTCTTTTTGTAAAGAAGAAACGGGTCATGCTCTTCACGAAATGCATTTGGAAGTTCACCGAAAACCAAGTCCGTGGAAGGTTTGGCGAATTTGTATTTTGGAATATTCTCCAAAATTTCTATGTCTCTGGGATACATGATGGCTCCGGATAAACTGGCAGCAATGACAAATCTGTCGGGGTTGCGCAGGGCCAGCACGAGCGCCCCGTATCCTCCCATGGAATAACCCGCAATGTACTGTCTGTCAGTATCAACGTTGTATTTTTTCTGAATAAATTCGGGTAGGTCCTTCATCAAATAGTCTTCAAATCGATCTTTAGGTTCAGAATAGGAATTGATATACCATGAATTACCTGCCTCAGGCATCACGCAGAGTACTGAAGATTCTTCGACATATTGTTCAATGTCTGTATTTTTGAGGAAGTATCCGTGATGTAAACTATGTCCGTGCAGTAAGTAAAAGATGGGTATGGGCTTCTGATCATCATATGAGGATGGAATGGTTATTGAAATTGGCATCATTCTTCCAAGACTATGTGAAAAGATGCTATCCACGAAACTTTTTGCCTGTCCAAGAACGGTTCCTGTAAACAGTATAAGTGCTCCCGTAATAAATATTTTTTTCATGAAATAAAAATTATAGGATCAATAATAGTATGAAAGTTACTGTAAATTCCAATATAAATCAAATATATACCGGATATGGTTCTGTCGCACTAATTCAACTTGCTTATCAAAATTACATATTATGTTTCATTAAGCTGCCAAAGTGAAAAAAACGCTAGCAAAGACCAGCCTTCTCCGGTACAGACAGACCATCTCAATTAATTGATTGATAATTGCATAAGGTGGTCAACCAAAACTGGTGGCAGGTGGTCTGATGATCCGTTTTATCCAGTTAAGGAAGAAAGCAGAGCAAGAGCATTTAGGCTGCTGGATACTTTAATTAAGGCTCTTCGGTGCAGAAAACATGATGTAATAGCTGATCATTTTACAACATTTGCAAAGATTGGTGATGAACATGTAAAATTCAGGCTCAGAGAAAGACAACGTGCATCTGAGACAAAAGATAAATGGGGTGGTAGGATTTACGAATCAACCGGAGAATTTGTTTTTGTGATCGATATAAGATCCTACCATAGAAAGGAGGTGACGGACGGGAAAGAACCAATAGAGAATAAGGTTTCTGAAATCATTGCAATACTTGAATTGGAGAGTGAAAGAATGAAGATAGAAAGAATTGAATCTGAAATCCGCAGGAAAAAGTGGGAAGAGCAGCAACGAATTGAAAGAGAACTTAAAGAAAGGCAGGACAAGGAGGTTCATGCTTTTAAAAAACTCTTTCTCCAGGGTATCCGTCTTCATCAGACAAATATCCTCCGGAATTACATACAGACAGTTGAAGCGAATGCTGTTAAGAATGGAACTGTTTCTGAAGAATTTAAGACATGGATGAATTGGGCAGAGAAAAAAGTCTCATGGTACGATCCTTTGATCAATGATCCGGATCCATTATTAAATGATTATCACAAAACACAACTATTTAAAGATTTCTTGAAGGAGTGGCAGTAATGAAAACACAGTCCTTTTCTAAACGTTTTTCATGATTCAGACCGCTTTTTAAACGTTTTTCATGAAATGGTCTGTTTTTTAAATGTTTTTCATGAAGAATAAATGTTTTTCACGTTATTCATTTGCCATGTATTCACTCCATGATCTATTTATCTGCTGGAAATAATAGGTTTATAGTTTTGTGCCAATAATACAATGCCTCTCCACGAGCAACAAATTTCAGACGTTTGTTCAGGAAGTTGTAATCAGGATGAACAATCATATAGTCAATTGCTGGTATCGCTGGATTGAATTTCACCAATTCTCCCTTAAAATCAGTCAGAATAATAGCAGCCAGGTAAGCAGCTTTTGAACTTGCAAGCTGGGCATCTAATATCCCAAAGGTCCCTTTAAAAATGTAATGTCTGAATTGGTTTATCCCAGTATTAATTTCTCGAAGTTCCAATCTGTCTTCATCTTTTTTCAATCCAACAATTTTTGCAATCAAAATTGATGTTTCAATGACATCTTTAAGTACCTGTTCAATCGAATCAATCTTTCTTTCAGGTCTATATTCAATTTCACTTTTTGCGGATTCGTTAAATGATCTCTTTAATATCTCCAAATCTGTTAGTAAGTCAAACAAACATCCGACATCAAATAACTGCTTCATGATTTCTTTCTCCTTTTCCACTCCATAAGGGACCCCTGTAGTATTAGGAGCAAAAGCTGTGAGTTTATCACCTGCAATGGAGTTAACGTCAGGAATTTTAACTATTAAAGATTCCCCTTCATGTATCAGCCATTCTGTTTGAATTGGCCTGTCAACCAATGTTGGATAATGATTTTCAGCAAAGACAATATCCAATAAGATCTCCCTTTCGGGATTTGACAGTACCTTATTTTCTTTATTCCTGCCTGGAAAATTTGAATTATAGAAGAACTTGTAATGCGCTTTTGGAATGCCTTGTTGATAACTTCTCTCCTCATCCAACTCCATCCGGATAAAAACACTTAATCCAACAATTTTTGAAAGAAACGCTTCAAGTTTTACCTTATCTATTGAAGGACTGATAATTATATCAATATCAACCGAAAACCTCTTTGGTTGATCCATTAATAATACTAAACTTGTTCCTCCTTTAAAAATGAAATCCAGACCAGTCAGTTTAAGGCGTTCCAGCAAGTACAAAGCATATATCATGCCTTCCATTATAGTCGGATCTTTACTGAATTTCTTTCTCCTCTCGTTTATCCAGTTTGCTGAAAGTGAATCAACTTTTATCATTGAAAATATTTTTGGGAATATCTGTTTTTTCTGAGAGGAATCTCTTTATATCTATTTCCTTCCCTCTCCTTCTCGCATAATGAAACAATGTTGTGAAATTAATCGAGTAACGCTGGTATGCATTATTTATAATATGGACTAATTCACTTCCCTGAAAAGCAATCAACAGATTTTTGTCACTAAACAGATCTACTATCAGTTTTTCAATGGTAATGGTGGCAACTTTACCGACTTTTTGGGTTGGTGCTTTTGAAATAATGGACTGCAGTATAATTGACTGTTCTGTTTCAAAAATGTAACGCTCAATTTCCTTTTCTTCAGGTTGAATGTATACTTTCCCTAAATTCTGATCTTTCAAAAATTCAAAAACCGGCTCCAATGCTTCTTTCTCCACTTGTAAAATTGTTATGTACTTGCCAGGGATGTGAAGCATAAATTCACTTAGGACCTGTGTAGACCATATACATTGCTTCAAACCAGTAAACTGTTTTTCAATCCTGATGAAAATTCTTCTCTCGAAATCACCGGGTTCAGGTTTAAAGTCTGGTTTGTAAGTAAGGGTAAAAAGATCCTGAGAAATTGGTGTAATAATCTTCTTCGCTTTGAGATTATATAATCTCCAACGAAACGTTGAATCGTTCAGATCAGGATCATATTGCCGATAGAAAGATAAAAGTGAATCTCTGGAAAAGGATACCTTTCCTTTGAATTCTTTTTTCAGTTGTTCGATTATGAAACTTTTAGCCAAGTTGTTTAAACGTTATACTTTACAAAGATAATAAAAAATCAAACAAAAGACAGTAAATGCATTATATTGTCCAATGTTTGAAATCAAACAAAAGACACCAAATTGACTTTAGTGTCCAATGTTTGAAAATTAATTTCGATTAAATAGCATTGATAATCTACCAGAGTGACCACTGAATTTGGTGGCGATTCAATCAAATATCCTTTAGCTGTTTAACTTTCCGAACAGTATTGATCGAGTGTCCGGTAATTCCGGCAATCCTTCTGACAGATAGTTCACTCTTGTCAAGAAGATCAGCAACATTCTTGTATTTGGACACTAATTTCAAAGGAGAACTTTTTGCACCTTTCTTCCGGCCGGTGTAGATATTCTTCATCTGTGCAAGTATTATCCCCTCACGCTGTCTGATTTTTCTCTGATTATTCTCCATCTCGGCTCCGATTGAGAGCATCTGGAGTAACATTTTTGCTATAGGATTCTCCTGCCCATTTTCCAGAGTGAGCATATTAAACTGTTGAATGTATAATGCGATTCCTTTCTCATGTAGCAATTCTACAAAGTTCAAAACAATGACCACTCGCCTGGCGACCCTGGAGATTTCTGAAACCATAACGATATCAACCGGAGTCTTTTCAAGATATTCGATCAATGATTTGAATTCATTCCTTGCTCCGGTTTCAGATGTTCCACTGATTTTTTCCTGGAACACTCTTCGAACATGCCATCCCCTGTTTTGTGCTACCTCCTTAAGATTTACAATTTGACGTTCATTATCCTGGGATTCACTACTGACTCTACTATAAATTACTACCTCCATATGTATCATATTTAGACTGGCATCAAATATAATACATTTGTTTCATTTTAGCGCTATTTTCTGCTTGAAAAATGTATCCCTGATCGTTGGATCCAATGAAAACCCTTATTTTAAGCTGGTACAAACCATCTTTCTTCCGAGGAGGTGATTTTTTAAAGGGATTAGTCCGGATTTCCAGGTTTTCAAATTTCATTGTTTGCGGAATTTATACAAAGATATAAAAATCTGCCACAAAATCTGCCACAAAATCCGCCACAAGAAAATGCTAATATGCTCATTAAATGGCAATTAAAATTTCTGCTCGAGTCCCGTCCGCACCGCAAGATAAAGCAAAAAAGCCATGCGCCAGCGTGGCTTTAGTATTTTATACAACTCATGCAATGTCAGGATTGTGTCTGCCCATGTTTCGTTGAGTTTGTGTTAAAATAAATTAAAACACTGTGGTAAATCTTAGGTGAGTAACTCGCTTTTTATTATTTTAGTCGGACACAAGTATAAAAATATTGTGTTTCAGGATTTTTAAATAAACTCCGGGAATAT
>CAWALO010000015.1:0-137093 GCA_963782945.1 uncultured Bacteroidales bacterium | reverse complement strand
GTAAGACCCAATATGGTAATTGCTGTTTCGATGCCTTATTCAATGCTTGATAAGGAACAGATGAAGAAAATTTTGAATATTGCTGATAAAGAGCTCGTTACTCCCAGGGGGTTGAGAACTCTTTCTCCGGGCAATATTTATTATAAGGGATGTTACACCGGGACACAGGAAGAGAGGGACATGGCTTCTCTTCAGGGTACAGTCTGGCCATGGTTATACGGGCCTTTCTGTGAAGGATGGCTGAGAGTATATGGTAATCAGGGTGTTCAGAAAGTGAAGAAGCTGATTTTTGGGCTGGAGGCTGTAATGAGTGAACATGGAATAAGTACTCTTTCAGAGATCCATGACGGAGACCCCCCTCATTCACCTCGCGGCGCGATATCACAGGCGTGGAGTGTGGGAGAGGTGCTGAGGATTATAGAATTGTTGGAGACAAAATATGCAAATCAATAACTTAACCAGTCTATGCGTGTGTTAATGTTTGGGTGGGAATTTCCCCCTCATATTTCGGGAGGCTTGGGTACGGCCAGTTATGGTCTTACCAAAGGCATGGCGACACTTGATGACCTGGAAGTGATATTTGTCGTGCCCAAAGCTTTTGGTGATGAGGATCAGACCGTGGTCAGGCTAGTTGGCGCAAACCAGGTACCAATGTCATTCAGAAAAGTTTATTATAAAGGATTCAGACGTTCTCTTGAAACAATTGAGGTGTCATCTAAAATTGTTCCATATACTGATCCTGAAGATTTCTGGAGAGTGACAAGATCTGAGGTTGCAGGGTATAAAATGTTTGTTCAGACTGATGGCAAGGGAATGGTTGATTTTTCCGGAAAATATGAAGGCAATCTCATGGATGAAATCAATAAATATGCCATTGTTGCCTCTGTTATTGCTGAAGAAAATGATTTTGACATTATACATGCACACGACTGGCTTGCCTATCCTGCAGGCATTGCAGCCATGGAGGTATCGGGAAAACCCCTCGTAATACATGTGCATGCAACAGATTTTGACCGCAGCGGAGGCAGCGTGAATCCCGATGTATACCGCATTGAGAAAAACGGAATGGATGCAGCCTCTAAAATAATCACTGTAAGTAATCTGACCAGGGATATTGTAATTCATAAGTACTTCATCAATCCTGACAAGGTTGAAACTGTATATAATGCAGTTGACCCGGTTAAGATCTCTGAGAGACTAATGATTAAAAAGGGTTTTGATGAAAAGGTTGTTACATTCCTTGGCAGGATAACCATGCAGAAAGGGCCTGAATACTTTATTGAAGCTGCTTACAAGGTTCTTCAGGCAATGGATAATGTCAGATTTGTAATGGCTGGATCGGGAGATATGATGGAAAGAATGATGCGCAGGGCCGCAACATTGAAAATAACTGACAGGTTTCATTTTACTGGCTTTCTTAAAGGAGCCGATGTCTTCTCATTGCTTGATATGAGCGATGTTTATATAATGCCATCCGTATCCGAACCATTTGGTATCTCACCACTCGAAGCAATGCAGTCAAATGTACCTGTAATTATCAGCAAGCAGTCAGGAGTAGCCGAAATTCTGACACACGCTGTCAAAACGGATTTCTGGGATATTGATGCTATGGCCGACTCAATATACGGAATCCTTAATTATCCGGCGTTGGCAAACATGTTTATTAAGAAAGGCAAAGAAGAAGTTATCAGATTAAAATGGGATAATTCTGCCAGGCATGTTAAAGAGATATATACCAGAGTTATTGAAAATAAATAAGTATTAAGATATGAGTGCAACAGGCAAAAAAGCAATTTGCTTCTATTTTCAGGTTCATCAGCCTTTCAGGCTAAAGAGGTACAGGTTTTTTGATATCGGTCACGATCATTATTATTATGATGACTATTCAAATGAATCCATAATGCGAAAAGTGGCAGATAAATGCTACATTCCTGCAAATAAAATGATACTTGATCTGATACAGAAGCATAAAGGGAAGTTTAAAGTCGCTTACTCACTTTCAGGATTGGCTATAAACCAGTTCAGATTATATGCTCCGGAAGTGCTTGACTCCTTCAGAACCCTTGCAGATACAGGTATGGTGGAATTCCTTGCTGAAACAAGTTCCCATTCTCTGGCCTCACTTAAAAGCAGGAGCGAATTCGAACGCCAGGTGAACATTCATAAAGAGATGTTGAAAGAATTCCTTGGTGTGGAACCAACCTCATTCAGGAATACCGAATTGATTTATTCCGACGATATAGGTTCCTGGATTGCCGATATGGGATTTAAGTCTGTCCTTACTGAGGGTGCAAAACATATATTAGGTTGGAAGAGCCCGAATTTTCTCTATTGCAATGCCATAAACCCGAGGCTTAAGGTGCTTCTGAGGAATTTTGTCCTGAGTGATGATATTGCTTTCAGGTTCTCTAACAGGAATTGGAGCGAATGGCCTCTAACAGCCGAAAAATATGCTTCATGGGTAAATAAACTGGCCCCCACAAGTGAGGTGTTGAACATATTCCTTGACTACGAAACATTCGGAGAGCATAACTGGAAGGATTCAGGGATATTTGATTTCCTCAGTCATATGCCTGCAGCCATATTAAAGAAGACACCATTCAAATTCATGACGCCCACTGAGGTTGCCGATTCATTGCAGCCGGTTTCGGCAATAAACATTCATTCACCAATTTCGTGGGCAGATGAAGAGCGTGACATCACTGCATGGCATGGAAACGAACTGCAGGTTGCAGCTCTTGATAAGCTTTACAGTCTGTCAAGGAAGGTGAATAAGTGTGAAGATCAGAAGATAAGAAAAGACTGGGCCTTTCTGCAGTCGAGCGACCATTTTTATTATATGGCAACCAAATTCTTCTCAGACGGAGCAGTGCATGCCTATTTCAATCCTTATGAGACACCCTATGACGCATTCATGAATTATATGAATGTACTCAGTGATTTTGAGATCAGGCTGAAACAATGGTTTCCTGATACAGCTGAGCAGGAACAAATATATAAGCTTGATTCACAGCTTATTGAAAAAGGTATGATTATTGAAAATCAGGCAGCAGAGATCGCAAAGCTTGCAAAAAAAGTTGCCAGGATAAAGCCTGTTGCCCAAAAGGTATCCAGAATAATAGCTAAATCACCTCCAAAGAAGAAACCTGAAACTGAAGCTGCAAAGCCAGTCGTGAAGAAAACCAAATCTTCTAAGGAACCGGCAAAGAAACTACCTGGCAGACCCCGGAAAAAATAGGCAGAAAGAACATATCAGGCTAATTCACAACAACCATCTAAATAGGCTGATATTGAATGATATTACATTTTTTGGCGTATTATTGAACATAAACAAATATTAATTTAAAATGAAGGTTGAATTTATTTTTGAAACCAGTTGGGAGGTATGTAATAAAGTAGGCGGTATTCATACGGTAATATCAACTAAAGCGCTCAATATTGTTAATGACCTGGGGGATGATTATATACTAATAGGGCCTGATGTGTGGAGGGAAGAGATGACAAATCCCGAGTTTATACCCGACGAACAGCTTTTTATTGAATGGAAGACCAAAGCTGCTGTTGAAGGCTTGAGGGTAAAAACGGGAAGATGGAACATTGCAGGAAAACCAATAGTAATCCTTATAGATTTCACACCATATTTCGGACAGCAAAACGAAATATTTGCAGGATTCTGGGAAACATATAAACTCGATAGTATTACGGGTCAATGGGATTACGTTGAACCTGCCCTTTTCGGATATGCTGCAGGAAAACTTATTGAAAGCTTCTCCGTTTTTTACCTTGAGCATCATACTGTGATAGCACAGTTTCATGAGTGGATGACCGGAACAGGGGTATTATACCTGAAAAAATCAGCACCCTGGGTCGCGACTACATTTACAACACATGCTACAGTTCTTGGAAGGTGTATTGCTGGTAATAATCGTCCTCTCTATGGCAAGATGGAAGAATATATTCCCGCGCTGGCTGCGCGTGAATTCAATGTTGCTGCAAAGCAGTCCCTGGAAAAAATCTCAGCTACGGAAGCTGATGTCTTTACAACAGTAAGTGAAATAACTTCACGTGAATGCAGCCATTTTATTGGAAGGGATGTAGATATAGTAACTCCAAATGGGTTTGAGGATTCATTTGTTCCGTCATCTGACATATTTGAGGAGAGGCGTCAACTGGCCAGACAAAAGCTGAAGAGTGTTGCCGGGGCAGTTCTTGGCTACCAGCTTTCCGAAGATTGTGCCCTGCTGGTGAACAGCGGCAGATATGAATTCAGAAACAAGGGAGTTGATATTTTTATTGATGCACTGGGTGCAATACAAAAGGAGGATAAAATAAATAAAGAGTGTGTGGCCTTCATTCTTATGCCGGCATATCATAAAGGTCCGCGTCATGATATTATTGATATCCTTTATAATAACGGGCAGGAAAATACCGGGAACAAATACCTTACACATAATCTTCACTACCCGGCCTCTGATCCTATCTTGCAGCGGATAATTGACAATCACCTTGATAATGATCAGAGCTCAAAGGTTAAAATTATATTTGTTCCATCCTATCTGAATGGCAATGATGGTATTTTCAATATGCCATACTTTGATCTTCTTATAGGATTTGATCTTTCTGTTTTTCCATCATATTATGAGCCATGGGGATACACGCCTCTTGAAAGCCTGATGTTTTCCATACCAACAGTTACAACATCACTTTCAGGATTTGGTCTTTGGGTAAAGAATTATTTTGCGGATCATGGGAATGGGGTTTCTATAATTGAAAGAACTGATGACAATGAAGTTACAGTTGTCGAAGACATCCGGAAATTCATTACAATGTTTTTCGGATTAAATGACGCAGAGATAAGGGAGGCAAGGGAGAAAGCGCATGAAGTTTCCAGAATAGCAATGTGGGACAGCCTGGTGAAATATTATTTTACTGCTTACGAGCTGGCCCTTGAGATCAGCCGGGAAAGAAGAGGTGAGCCCAGGGAATTTGCCAGGTTTGTTGAAGATCCCGGTGTCCCAGTTCGCAAACCACACCAGGTACCGGTGTGGAAAGCCATTTATGTTCAGAGTGACGTCCCTGAAAAACTTATAACGCTGAAAGAACTCTCCAATAATCTTTGGTGGTCGTGGAATATTGAAGCAGAAGCATTATTCAGAAGTATGGATCCCTCTCTTTGGGAGGAAGTGAAACATAATCCTAAGCTCCTCCTTGAAAAAATTGACTATAAAAGGCTTCTGGTGCTCGAGGATGATGATGAATTTGTAGCTCACCTGAAAAAGGTTTATGATGAATTCCGGGCTTATATGGACCGCCCGGATGATCTGACTCATCCGTCAGTTGCTTACTTCAGCATGGAGTTTGGCATCCATCCCTGCCTTAAGATCTATTCAGGAGGACTTGGTATACTTGCCGGCGACTATCTGAAGGAGGCCAGTGATTCAAATATGAATATAACAG
This sequence comes from uncultured Bacteroidales bacterium, assembly GCA_963782945.1. GTDB lineage: Bacteria > Bacteroidota > Bacteroidia > Bacteroidales > VadinHA17 > LD21. The sequence goes on along the minus strand of CAWALO010000015.1, from coordinate 131,636 downwards.
GTGTAGGACTGCTTTACAGATATGGTTATTTTAACCAGAAACTTGGTCCGAAGGGTGAACAGCTTGCAGTGTATGAGGCTGAAGAATTTTCCCGTCTTCCGATAAACAGGGTTAAAGATTCCGAAGGAAAAAATCTTAATGTCTACCAGGTATGGCCTGGGAGGAATGTCAGGATACGGGTGTGGGAAGCTATGGTCGGAAAGGTAAGGCTTGTATTGCTTGATACCGACACAGGCGATAATGCACAGGAGGACCGGGATGTTACGCACCATCTTTATGGCGGAGATAACGAAAACAGGCTCAGACAGGAATTAATCCTTGGCATTGGCGGGATAAGAACGCTTGAAGCGATGGGTATTAAAGCTGACATCTTTCACAGCAATGAAGGCCATTCTGCATTTATAGGCTTTGAACGCCTCCGGATCCTGATTGAAAATCATCATCTTACTTTTAGTGAGGCGCTGGAAACTATAAGGTCATCAACACTTTTTACTACTCATACCCCTGTCCCTGCCGGACATGATGCTTTTGAAGAGGAACTTCTGCGTAAATATATTTCTCCTTACCCTGGCAGGCTGAACATATCATGGGGAGAACTCATGGCTCTCGGACAATGTGATGGAGATCAGGATAAGAAATTTAATATGAGTTATCTCGCAACCCGGATGTCGCAGGAGGTTAATGGCGTCAGCAAGCTGCATGGTCAGGTAAGTCAGAGAATGTTTAATAAATTATGGCCGGGATATCTTAAAGAAGAACTCTTCATAGGATATGTGACAAACGGAGTTCATCATCCTACCTGGACTGCTCCTGAATGGAGAGGGGTATACAAGGAAATAACCGGGAACATAAATTTTGACCAGACCGACAGTACACAGTGGGAAAAGCTTTATGGAGTGGATGATAAGAAGATTTATGATATTAAAACAAGTCTTAAGGAGAGTCTTTTTACCAATATAAGAAAGCGTCTTCAGGGTGAGATGATCGATAAACATGTTAGTCCGCGCAAACTCCTTAGTATAAGCACTCATCTGAATGAAAAAACTCTTACAATTGGTTTCGCCAGACGATTTGCAACCTATAAGAGAGCCGGACTTCTCTTCAGGGACCTGGACAGGCTGGAACGTATAGTCAGTAATCCGGGGAAGCCGGTTCAGTTTATATATGCGGGTAAAGCTCATCCTAATGACGGCGGCGGACAGGATCTTATAAAAAGGATTTTTGAAATATCACAGATGCCCAAATTTTCAGGGAAAGTAATATTCATCGAGAATTACGATATTGAGCTGGCCAAGCATCTTGTGAGAGGTGTTGATATCTGGCTTAATACACCTACCAGACCTCTTGAGGCATCAGGTACCAGTGGCGAGAAGGCTGTGATGAACGGGACATTGCATTTCAGCGTCCTCGACGGCTGGTGGGTGGAAGGTTACCGGGCATTTGCAGGATGGGCTCTGCCAAAGGAAAGAACTTTTGAAAACCAGGATTTGCAGGATGACATTGATGCTGAGACAATCTATAATATGCTGGAATATGAAATTGTACCCGCCTATTATTCATTCAATGAACAGGGTGTGCCGGCTGAATGGATAAGCTATATAAAGAACACAATGGTTAAAGTTGCTCCTGAATTTACGATGAAAAGGATGCTTGATGACTACTATGAGAGATATTATACAAAACTCTCACCCCGGCATAAATATCTGACAGAAAACAACTTTGAGAAGGCGAAGGAACTGGCTGCCTGGAAAAAGTCGATGAGGGAGGAGTGGGATAATATTGAAGTGCTAAATTATAGCTTCGAAAAGTCAAAGGATAATGTTTACCGCTCGGGACAGGATTATACGGCAGAGATTGCCTTGAATGTCAATAAGATTCCAAGGGAAAATGTTGGGGTGGAATTTATAATAACCCGGATGAACAAACAGGGAGAACACAGGTTTGTTGCAAGTGAAGAGCTTAAGCCTATAAGCTGTAAAAGCGGGAAATGCCTTTACAGGACACATCTTGTTCCGGAAAAAGCCGGTTCTTTCTTTTATGGCATACGCATCTATCCAAAACACAGGGATCTTCCGCATAAGCAGGATTTCTACCTGCTCAGGTGGATTGATTAAATATCAGTTGCTCTCCTTATGGCTTCTCTTTTCAATACAAGGCAAGTTCTTAAAGGGAGATACAGATAGAGATACATGGGGGCATTAATGATGCCCCTTTCTCCTTTTTTTACTGAGAGGTAAACAGCATTTCTGTCAATCCTGTTGAATCCCCCAAAGTCGGGATCATCTGTGTCAAGAACAATCCTGAATTTTCCTTTAACAGGTATCCCATAATCTGTGAATGACTGTGTTGGATTAAAGTTGAAAACAAAGAGGAACTCTCCCCTCATAAAAGCAACTACTTTATCATTATTATTCTCAAAGATTCTGGTAATAGTCATATCATCGAGAATTTTAAAATCATGGTGTAGTTTTACCATTTTTCTGTCAAATTTTGCAAGCTCGGAGTATTTCAGGTTTTTATTTTCAGCAAGCTGCCATTGGCGGCGTGCATATTTGAAACTCCAGTTATTACCTTCCCGGGGAAAATCAATCCATTCAGGATGGCCGAATTCATTCCCCATGAAGTTCAGATACCCTCCGCCCGAAGTGCTGAATGTAATCAGCCTTATCATTTTATGCAGCGCAATTCCCCTGTCGACAGTGAAGCTATGATAAGTTTTAGCCATCCCTGTATACATTTCTGCATCAATCATTCTGAATATTAATGTTTTATCCCCAACCAGAGCCTGATCATGCGATTCACAGTAAGAGATTATTTTTTCTTCGGGACGGTGCTGTGTCAGTTCATACATCAGTTTGCCCATATCCCAGTTTTCATCCATCGTTTCTTTAACCAGTTTTATCCAGAAATCAGGCACTCCCATTGAGAGCCTGTAGCTGAATCCATAGCCTTTTATATCCTGTGGAGCAGCTATCCCCGGCATTCCGCTCATCTCCTCTGCAATTGTCAGGGCGCCAGGTCGGATCTGTTGTATCAGCTTGTTGGCCAGATAAAGGTAGACCAGCGCATCTTCGTCCTGGTTCCCGTCGAAATATTCATTGTATGAAGTAAAACTCTTTTCCAGGCCATGATCAAAATATATCATGCTTGTGATACCGTCAAACCTGAATCCGTCAAATTTGTACTCTTCCAGCCAGTAATTGCAGTTGGACAGAAGGAAGTGAATCACACTATCCTTGCCATAGTCGAAGCACAAAGAATCCCACGCACGGTGGATTCTCCTCTCTCCGGAATGGAAATATTGTCCGGGTGAGCCATCAAACAGGCCAAGTCCTTCATTGACATTTCTGACTGAGTGGGAGTGTACCAGGTCAATAATTACCCTTAGTCCTGCGCCATGGGCTGCATCTATAAGTTCCTTCAGCTCTTCAGGTGTACCATATCTTGATGAAGCAGCAAAAAAGCTTGACACATGGTATCCGAACGATCCGTAGAAGGGATGTTCCTGTATGGCCATCAGCTGAATTGTATTATACCCTGCTTTGATTATGACAGGCAGGGTATTCAGGGTGAATTCCCGGTAAGTCCCGACTTTTTCAGCTGAAGTTGCCATACCTATATGAGCCTCATAGATCACTGGTGCGGTACCGGGGATTTTAAAATCAGCTGTTTTCCACAGGTATTCTTCTGCAGGATGCCAGACCTGTGCACTGAAGATTTTGGTGTCATCATCCTGCACCAGACGGGTGGCATATGACGGTATCCGTTCTCCATGTCCCTCTTTCCAATGCACTGAAAGTTTGTAGAGGTCACCATGCTTCAGAGCTTCAGATGGCAGGATAATCTCCCAGTCTCCATAAGTATTTATCCTTTTAAGCAGGAAATTATCTTTCTCCTTCCAACCGGAGAATATTCCGGTTATGAAAATGGCAGTTGCATTGGGTGCCCACTCCCTGAAAATCCAGCTTTCATTGTTCCGGTGCAGCCCGTAATAATGATGCCCAAGTGCGAAGTCGCTCAGCGACTTGTTACCTGTCAGTTGCTTTTCTTTTAAGAGGCATTTACCAATCCTTTTGTCAATGACATGTGTGAAAGGTTTCAGCCATGGGTCAGACGAATAGAAGCTGGCAGGATTCATAACATATTGTGTAAGACTTTTCTTACTATAAAAGTACTAAAACAAAATCATTTTATTGGGTCACTTTCACAGGCTTTGTTAATTTTGCAGCCAGATTCTTAATATATGCGTATTCACAGGGGATATGAAAATCTTAATCTGAAGAGTCCGGTTGTAACGCTTGGAATTTTTGACGGTGTGCACCTTGGGCATAAGGCTCTTATTGATCGTGTCGTCTCAAGCGCAAGAGAGGTAAAAGGTGATGCGGCGGTAATTACCTTTGCTCCGCACCCAAGGCTTGTTCTTGACAAGGATAGTTCGTCTCTCACTTTCCTCACAACAATGGAGGAGAAGATAGACCTGCTGGACAAGGCTAAAGTCGATCATTTGATTATAATTGAATTTAACAGGGAATTCAGCAGGATAGCTGCATGTGATTTTGTGAGAGATGTTCTTGTTGAAAAGATTGGGACGAGACACCTTATAATAGGGTATGATCATCATTTTGGAAGAAAAGGGGAAGGCGATTTTAATACTGTCAGGCAATGTACAGAATCACTTGATTTTAAAGTTGAACAGGTGGAGGGACTGCTTTCAGACGGAAGTGCTGTCAGTTCATCTTTGATCCGTCAGGCGTTAAAGATGGGTCAGCCGGAGGAAGCAAATAAATTGCTGGGATATTCCTATTCCGTAAGCGGAATTGTTATTGAAGGCCACAAAATAGGCCGTTCAATAGGTTTTCCCACCGCCAATATAATGCCTTCTGATCAGCATAAACTAATACCTGGGAATGGGGTCTATGCAGTAGAAGTCAATCTCGGTGGACAATTGTATCCCGGAATGCTTAGCATTGGTTCCAATCCCACTGTCAACAGTGATTCCGGATTAAGGAGCATAGAGGTTCATATTTTAAATTTTGACGGAAATATCTACGGAAGATCAATCTCTGTGGTTTTCAGGAAAAGGCTTCGTGATGAGATAAAGTTTGACAATATAACTGAACTTACTGAACAGATGGAACTTGATAAACAATGCACCATTCGGCTTTTCTCCTGAAAATATGAAAATTGTTTTTATTAACTTTGCCTCTTCAAAAATATTGAAATCATGAATCAAGCAGTTGATACTTTGCAATACCAGGTAAAAGATATTTCTCTGGCGGAATTTGGAAGAAAAGAGATTGAGATAGCTGAAAAAGAGATGCCGGGATTACTGGCAATCAGAAAAAAATATTCTGCGGAGAAACCACTGAAAGGAGCCCGGATCACTGGTTCGCTTCATATGACAATTCAGACTGCAGTACTTATTGAGACACTGGCAGAGCTTGGTGCCGATGTAAGGTGGGCAAGCTGCAATATATTCTCAACTCAGGATCATGCCGCCGCCGCTATAGCCGCTGCAGGGATCCCTGTATTTGCCTGGAAAGGCGAGACTCTGGAGGAATACTGGTGGTGTACAGTACAGGCTCTCTCATTTCCCGGAGGCAAAGGGCCGAATCTTATTGTTGATGATGGCGGAGACGCCTCCCTCATGGTCCATCTGGGATATAAAGCTGAAAAATCTCCGGAAATACTTGATAAAAAACCATCCAACAGGGAGGAGTCAATTATCCTGGCGACATTAAAGGAGATCCTTGCCACTGAGCCCGGAAAGTGGAAGCGTGCAGTAAGTGAGCTTAAGGGGATTTCAGAGGAGACAACTACAGGTGTCCACAGGTTGTACCAGATGCTCGAAAATGGAGAACTGCTGGTACCTGCAATAAATGTTAATGATTCCGTCACAAAATCAAAATTCGATAACCTTTACGGATGCCGTGAATCTCTTGCCGATGGTATAAAAAGGGCAACTGATGTGATGATAGCCGGTAAGGTTGTTGTAGTTTGCGGATATGGAGATGTTGGAAAAGGTTGTGCCCGTTCGATGAAATCATACGGTGCCAGGGTTATTGTTACGGAAATAGATCCTATATGCGCACTTCAGGCTCTTATGGAAGGCTTCGAAGTGAAGACTGTTGAAGAGTCACTCAGCGAGGGGAATATCTTTGTAACTGCCACTGGCAATATGGATATTATCACTGTCAGTCATATGATGAAGATGAAGGATCAGGCTATTGTTTGTAATATAGGCCATTTTGATAATGAGATACAGGTTGATAACCTGAATAGCATGGAACAGGTCAGGAAAATCAACATCAAGCCCCAGGTTGACAAATACCTTTTTCCTGACGGACATTCAATCTTTCTGCTCGCAGAAGGAAGACTTGTGAATCTTGGTTGTGCCACCGGCCATCCCTCCTTTGTAATGAGCAACTCATTCAGCAATCAGACGCTCGCGCAGATTGACCTGTGGAAGAATAAATATGAAATCGGAGTCTTCAGACTTTCCAAAGAACTTGATGAGGAGGTTGCAAGGTTACATCTTGATCAGCTGGGAGCGAAACTCACAATACTTTCAAAGGAACAGTCGGAGTATATTGGTGTACCTGCCTCAGGACCATATAAGCCGGATCATTACAGGTATTAACCATTCAGTTATTCCATACCCTCAAAAACCTTCCGTCAAAGCTTGTCCTGTAATTCTTCAGCGGATACCTTCCAACACCGGAAGCGGGTGTCCCTGAGGCTGAGAGCGAATATACCGTTCCGCATGTTGGACAAGTGGCTATAGTAAAATCAATTTTAACCTTTACGCTGAGGCCATTGACTTCATAATCATGAGGACATGTGCGGTCAAAAGCGTAAAAAGCATCCCCTCCGTTATATACAATGATGCCATTTCCATCAAAACCTGCAGCGCCCGATCCCCAGTTATTTGTTTTAGCATCAACAGTATCAGACCCTATTGCTGAGAGGTTTACGAATTCCGGATCATTGATATCAAGGGTAAAGTTGACATAAACATCTGGTATGACATCGTTCTTGGCCTTAGTGCAGGAACCAATTGAGATGGCAAAAGCCATTGTAAATGAAAAAAAAACTATTTTTGATGCTGTTTTCACAGAAATTGATTTAAGTTGCAAAAGTAATAATACCTTCCGGAAATTAACGTTATCATTAAATATTTATTGTAACAACTGAATATGAATTACTTATATATAAGAAGATTTATTTTATTTATATTTCTGTCAATATTTATCGTGGGAACATGCACAGCTCAGTCTTCACATAAAGCAAGCCCTAAAAATCCGGAAAAGGGGCTGTTCGGGAAAAGAAGCAGCAATTCAAGAAATGCAAATGTCAGAGAACCCAGGTCTGTACATAAAGCAAAAAGGGAGCAGGAGAAAAATGAGAAAAGGCTGAAAAAGGAATATGCACAATCGGTGGAGAGATCCAAACAGAGATCCTATGATATTCAATCGCCTGAAGTTAAGGCGCGTATGAAGCAGAATCAGAAAGATACAGCACTCAGGAATAAAGAAAAAAAGAAGAAAGTAAAGGAGAGTTCGAAGAAGGCCGGCAAAAAATATAAGTGATATTGGTTCTTGATTTTTAATTCCCTGTAAAACACTTATTAACAGTATTATTTTGTGAATTAATAAAAAAAATTCATTATATTTGTTGTTGAAGAGTTCCGGCAAAACCGGAATTCTTCTTATTTTTTAATAATAAGAGAGCGACATGTCAGAAATTATTTATGTGACAGCGGATGGCCTTCATAAACTTAAGGAGGAACTCGACCTTCTGAGAAATATTGAAAGGCCTTTGATATCCAGGCAGATAGCTGATGCAAGGGATAAGGGTGATCTTTCTGAGAATGCTGAGTATGCTGCCGCAAAGGAAGCTCAGGGTATGCTTGAGATGAAGATATCCAAACTCCAGGATTTAGTTGCAAGATCAAGAGTAATAGATGAGACAAAAATTGATATTTCATCAGTCAGGATTCTTCATAAAGTAAAGATCCTGAATCAAACCAACAAGTCAGTTATGGAGTATCAGCTGGTGCCTGAGAGTGAAGCTAATTTTAAGCTTGGCAAGATCGCTGTCAGTTCTCCTATTGCCCAGGGATTGATCGGTAAGAAGGTGGGAGATATTGTTCAGATAAAAGTGCCCTCAGGAATAATTCCATTCGAAATAATTTCGATATCACTTTAAAAATACATTTTTTCAATCATTATGGCAACAATTTTCACTAAGATCATTAAGGGGGAAATTCCGTGCTATAAAATCGCCGAGGATGACAGGTATTTTGCATTTCTCGATATCAATCCCCTGAGAGCCGGACATACTCTTGCAGTGCCAAAAGAAGAGACGGATTATCTTTTTGACCTTGAAGATGATCAGCTTTCCGGCCTGATCCTTTTTTCAAAAAAGGTTGCTGAAGCTATTAGAACGGCTATCCCCTGTAATAGAATAGGAGTTGCGGTTCTTGGTCTCGAAGTTCCCCATGCTCATATCCACCTTGTACCTATGGATTCCATGGACGATGTAAACTTCAAAAATCCGAAACTTAAGTTTTCACCTGAGGAATTCAAGGCAATCGCTTCAAAAATAGCCAGCAAGGTAATTCTTTAAAGGAATAATTGAGCCCGCTGCATGAATTACTTCTATGATTTGTGGGACGATTTCATCAGTCTTCTCTTTCCGAGGCTCTGTTATGCCTGTGGCAACCATCTTCTAAGAAATGAAAGCCTGATATGTACAGGTTGTTTTGTATCTATTCCAAGGACAAATTATCACCTCCAGGCTGAAAATCCGGTTGCACAGCTTTTCTGGGGAAGATGTATGGTAGAAAAGGCCGCTGCCTTCTCATTCTATACCAGGGGAAGCCGGATCAGGAATCTGATTCACAAACTTAAGTATTCTGGGATTAAGGAGATAGGGTATGAACTAGGACGTATTTATGCAGTCCCATTGAAAGCTTCAGGTTTCACAGGAGGCATCGATTTGATAATTCCGGTTCCCCTACATCCCTCAAAAAAGCGCATCCGTGGGTTCAACCAGAGCGAATACATTTCATGGGGAGTATCTGATGTTACAGGATTACCTGTTGATACGCATTCCCTGACCAGAATAGGATTATCTGCCACCCAGACAAACAGGTCGCGGTATGAACGATGGACAAATGTTGAAGGGATATTCAGTGTTGCTGATGCCGGGGCAATAAGAGGAAAGCATATTTTACTGGTGGATGATGTTATCACAACCGGTTCTACAATAGAATCGTGCGTCAATGAGCTTATGAAAGTTGATGATGTAAAAGTAAGTGTGATAGCAATAGGGTATGCAGTTGTCTGACGGGATTATTTCAGTTTCACTCTTTTTGGATTCTTATTCATGAAATCCTTCCAGCTGTTGTAGGCTTTTGCGCTTGTCGGATTATTTGTCTGGTAAAAATGGCAAAGTGCAGCTGCAAGTCCGTCGGTGGCATCCAGCTTAATATCCTTCATGTCAAATTTAAGAATGTTCATCAGCATTGCTGCCACCTGTTCCTTTGATGCTGCTCCCTGACCTGTTATTGACATTTTGATCTTCCTTGGCGCATATTCAAATATCGGGAGGGAGCGTGTTAGTGCTGCAGAGATTGCTGCCCCCTGCGCTCTTCCGAGCTTAAGCATCGACTGCACATTTTTTCCGAAGAACGGTGCCTCAATGGCAAGTTCATCAGGATGATACTCATCAATTATACCAATTGTCCTGTCGAAGATATGCTTAATTATCAGGTAGTGATCATCAAATTTTGAAAGATCGACCGATCCGATCGCAATGAGTTCAGGGACTGTTCCAACAGTTTTAATAACTCCATATCCGGTGATATTTGTCCCGGGGTCAATCCCTAGAATTATCCTCTCTTTCGGTTTTACATTCAAAAGCTTAAATTATTATCAATAGTATTATTTGGCAGGGAAAAATGCATTTTTCATCCATTCAGGCTTCTCGGAATACTGAGGATGTTTTTTGAATTCCGGAAAGCTCTTACTGGAAGCAGACCCGGTTTCCAGGTAGCTGATAGCAGCTTTCAGGCAAAGTTCCTGCCGGTCATTGAAATCATGTGATATATCATCTGAAACCAGCACATCCGGAGCGATCCCATCAAAAAAATCACCCTCGCCATTTTTATTGACATATTTGAATGTAATAGGGGCAATAAAGTACTTTTTCCCTATATCTCCGGTACTCATACCCACTGGTTTTCCGTCTGTTGTATCACCTATGCAAATAACGTTCATGTAGGGTAAAAGTCCATTCATAACTGATTCGCTTGCTGATGCTGTTCCACGGGATGTTATAAATAAAATCCTGGAAAGCGATAGCGGAGAATCAGTTGCTATAAGAGGAATAGTTCCGTTGCTTGCCTGATGATTGGAATTAAATTCCAGCCTGATGAATTCATTACCCTGGTTTGCATTTCCTACAATATAGCTTGCAAGTTGCTGGGCAATATAGAGATAGCCGCCTCCATTATACCTCAGATCGAGGATGAGATCCTGAGCGCCGTTTGATTCAAGGTAAGAAAATGCGGCAGCAAGTTCCTGTTCTGATGGCTGTATGAAAGAATCAAAGACTATATGTCCAGTTATACCTGATGCAAGATGAAGAGTATCATAGAGCAGAACCGAATTCAGGGTAAATGACTTTTTGGTTGAAGATATAGTCGAATCTTTTCCATCAGGTGTCTCAAACAGGAATTTGTTTGTTATGCCAGCCTCGCCGGGGCCTATAAGGTTTAAATATGCATCACTATCCTGCGATAAGAGAATGGGAGCAACATCCTTATCATTGATTTTTTTTACGATCCAGCCTCTGCGGACTCCCTTGGCATAAAGCGGTGATCCGGAGTAGATAAGTGAGATACGGGCATTATCTGCGTCGTCCAGACCCATCCTGAATCCATGACCGACAAATGTTCCCTGCATCTGAGCCACGAACTCATTATAATCGGAGACAAAGCTCCATTTGTCGAGAGGCTTGTATCTCATTGCATCCATCAGTAGGTATGGATCTGCATAGTCCGTTTTGGTAACTGTAGGCATGACATCATTCCAGAAATACCAATCGTTCATAATATCATACAGGGTATCTCTGGCCATAGCATCGGTAAAGCCTTCAGGAGGATTCACCTTATCTTTTTTGCAGGATGCAAAAAGGGAAAGTGATAAAATTACTACGAAAAAAAGTTTACTAATATTCATTTAAAGTATTGTTTTAAATTGTCGCAAAGTTAAATATTTTTTATCCTCAAGGTTTTCCTGTTCTGGATTAAAATTCCAGCAATAATCAGCAATAATCCTGCCGGAGTTGTATAATAAACGGGTTCGTTGAGGAAAAAGTGTACAAACAGAAGAGAAATAAATGGAGCAAAATATACAAGGTTGCTTACTTTGTCAGTCGTTGTTGCGAGGCTTAGAGCCTTTAGCCAGAAGAAAAAAGTTAACCCCATTTCAAAGATCCCGATATAGACCGATCCTGCAGCACCCTTGAAGCTTATCACCGGCTGACAGTTCCCGGTAAGAATCATTGCGGTTAACAGGTAAGCGGAGCCAAAGAGAAAGTTGAGAAATAACTTAACAGCTTCATCCCTTTTATCCTTTACATTCAGGATAAAATAGAATGCCCAGAAAATGGAGCTGCCTGCTGCCATTAAAACACCTGTCAGGTCAGACCCGCCAGGATGAAAGGGTGTCCCCTGGGAGGAGATCAGATATACTCCGATAAAGCTTATAAAAAGAGCGATAAAACTTTTTCGTTCAATTTTCTGCCCCAGGAGAGGGCCCGAGAGAAAGACAAGTATTATGGGCCAGATCATATTCAGCGGTTGTGCTACCTGTGCAGGCAGCAGCTTATAAGCCTTAAGAAGGATCAGATAATAGAGAAAAGGATTAACCAAACCTAGTATCGCTGAATTGAGAAGATCTTTGCCGCTGTTCTCTCTTATCAGATGCCATTTCCCGGAATAAACAACCACTATCAGAAGAACGAGTGTTGAGGTTATGACGGCAATGGTGAGCATAGTCAGGACATCCAGCTCTCCAAGGCTTATCTTGAACACAGTAGGGACCGTTGACCAGAAAAAAATCGCCAGTCCGGCATAGATATATGATTGACGGGTCTTGCTCATATTTTTATTGCCCCCCTGCCCCCCTGAAGAGGGGTATAAAAGCAATTATGAAGCATAATTTAGCCCCCCCTTGGGGGGATGGGGGGGTAAAGCTCTCATAGAAGGGATTATTATCTTCAGTCAATCATTTCAAATCCGGTATATGGAACCAGTACTTTCGGCACCTTTATACCTGAATCAGTCTGATTGTTTTCAAGGATTGCAGCTACTATCCTGGGCAGGGCGAGAGCACTTCCATTAAGTGTATGAGCCAGACGGGTCTGTTTATCCCCTTTATCCTTGAATCTGCATTTCAGCCTGTTAGCCTGAAATGATTCAAAGTTTGATACTGAGCTTACCTCCAGCCAGCGTTTCTGTGCGGCTGACCATACTTCAAAATCGTATGTCAGCGAAGATGTAAATGACATATCGCCTCCGCATAGTCTCAGAATCCGATACGGCAACTCAAGTTTTTTGATCAGGCTTTCCACATGATTAACCATCTGTTCAAGAGATTCATATGAATGATCAGGATGTGCAATCTGGACAATTTCAACCTTGTCAAACTGATGGAGGCGGTTAAGTCCCCTTACGTGTGCTCCCCATGACCCTGCCTCTCTTCTGAAGCATGGTGTATATGCAATATTTCTGACAGGAAGAATATCAGCATTCAGTATTACATCTCTGTAGATATTGGTTACAGGTACCTCTGCTGTAGGGATCATATAGAAATTGTCAAGCGTTGCATGGTACATCTGCCCTTCCTTGTCAGGCAACTGGCCTGTTCCGAATCCGGAATCTTCGTTAACCATTATAGGCGGCATCACCTCCCTGTATCCCGCTTTGGCTCCTTCATCGAGAAAGAAGTTGATAAGCGATCTTTCAAGTTTTGCTCCTTTCCCCAGATACACAGGAAATCCGGCTCCGGTAAGTTTTATCCCGAGGTCAAAATCAATGATGTCATATTTTTTGATCAGTTCCCAGTGAGGCAGTGCATTCTCAGAAATAAGAGGCATAACTCCGCCTTCTTTTACCTTGACGTTATCATCCGGACTCTGTCCGGGTGCAACAGATTCGTGCGGGAGATTGGGAAGACTGACTATTTCGGTTTTCAGTTCATTATCAATTGGTATAAGCTTATCTGAAAGTGATTTGATTTCTTCCTTAAGGGCATAGGTCTTTTCCTTTGCAGCTTCAGCTTCATCTTTCTTTCCGTTTTTCATAAGGACTCCTATCTCTTTTGAAATACGGTTCATCTCACTCAGCATAAGGTCCGTCCTGGTCTGGATTTCACGGCGTGAAGTATCAAGTGCAATAATTCTGTTAATAATTTCTTCAGCTTTGAAGTTCTTTACTTTAAGCCGTTCAATAACAAATTCTTTCTTTTCCCGGATCAGATTAATCGTTAACATATTCAGTCAGGTATTAATAAAAAAAGGCTGTAAAGCCAGTGGTAAAAATATTAAAAACTCCCGACAATTCTTTCCAAGTTCAGAAAAGAATTTCGGGAGCACGATTTTTTATTATGCAGGGTTTTTCAGTGACCGGTGAGGGTATGAATCTGCTTATTTACGAATTAATATGGGATTTCAGAGATAAGGTTATTATTTCACTTCCTTAACTGAAACATAGGTTTTATTATCACCTTTTCTTTTAAACTCAATCTCTCCGTCGATGAGTGCAAAAAGAGTGTGATCTTTTCCAAGGCCAACATTAAGTCCCGGATTATGTTTGGTACCTCTCTGGCGAACAATGATGTTGCCAGCTTTGGCTATCTGACCGCCAAACAGCTTCACACCCAGTCTTTTACTCTGAGAATCGCGACCGTTGCGTGAACTGCCTGCCCCTTTCTTGTGTGCCATAATATTATCTTTTTAATTGCTTAGACTTCTGTTTTATTATTCTTTTGTTTTTGAAGCTTTTTTTGCTGCAGGTTTCTTTTCAGCCGGTTTCTTTTCAACAGCTTTCTTTGCCACGGCTTTTTCTTTTGTTCCGTCAGATTTTTTAGCTGCAGCTTTCTTCACTTTTGCAGGCTCTTCAATATCGGCTGCCTCAGAAACTGCTGCCACTTCTTTCCTGGTGGTTGCTTTTTTCAATGAAGCTTTGCCGTTTATGCTTAATATTTCTACCTGGGTGAAGTTCTGCCTGTGTCCGTTTTTAATCCTGTAGCCCTTCTTTCTCTTCTTTTTGAACACGATTACCTTGTCGCCCCTCATATGATCAAGAACCATGCCTTCCACAACTGCTTCATTAATAGTTGGTTCTCCAATGGTGATCTTCCCTTCTTCCTCAATTAAAAGTACCTGATCAAATTCTACCTTTTTTCCTTCTTCAGCTTCCAGCCGGTGAACAAAGATCTTCTTTCCTGCTTCTACCTTAAACTGCTGACCTGCAATTTCTACGATTGCGTACATTTTCTTATTTTTTTTCGTTTTTCCGTGAGGCGTACCCGATCCTTTGATCATGTAACTTCAATTGCCCCTGCGGATTTATCTAAATTCGGACTGCAAAGATATACAAATTAGATTATTTACAAATCAATAGTATAATTTTTTTATCAGGAAGACAAATCATTGTAACAGGGTGAAGATTTGATTATCAATTTTAAAAATAAAGATTGAATGAAGTTTTTGTTTTAATGGTGTTGAAAAAAAAGAATCCAGTAACCATAGTCTTACTTCGATTATCTTTATATTTGTCAGATGCATTTAATTAATGAGATTTTCCTTGATGCATAAATCATTGTTATGAAGAGAGTTAAGCTTAAGGTGATGGGGATATCCTACAGTCAGACTCAGTCTGGCGCTTATGCTTTGATTCTGCTTGAAGAAAACGGAGAGAGAAGGATTCCTATAATTATCGGAGGATTTGAAGCTCAGGCAATTGTTATCAAGCTTGAAAACCTCGATCCGCCCCGCCCATTGACTCATGATCTTTTCAAAAAATTTGCAGATGAGTTCAATATTTCCATTACAGAGGTGATGATTTACAAGCTTGAAGAGGGAGTATTCTTCTCAAAGCTGGTTTGCAGCAACAAAGAAAAAACTTATTCTATCGACAGCAGGACCTCTGATGCTGTTGCAATTGCTCTGCGCTTTGGTTGTCCGATATATATTACCGAGGAGATCCTTGAGAAAGCAGGAATAACTATAAGTCCTTCTGACGGAGAAGTAACTGCCACCAGTGATACTGACACGATATTTGAAACCGAACATGCCAAATACGGATCTTACTCGGATGAGGAACTTTATAAAATGATAGATGAGGCAGTAAAGACAGAAGATTATGAAAGAGCTGCTTCTATCAGGGATGAGATTGAAAAGAGAAATAAGAAGAAGGGCTGATGCCTCCTGCATAATTTGGAATCAATAAATTATAAATAATTTTTATTATGACAAGAAGTTTTTTTCTGGTTATTCTGTTTGTATTGACAGCAAGTCACACATATTCAAGAGATTACAAGGTAAACTCACCCGATGGTAAAGCCGGGATCACTGTTGCAGCAGGAAATGAATTGAAGTGGTCCGCCACATATGAAGGTAAGGAGATACTTACTTCTGCAAAGATTGCAATGGTTCTTGCTGATGGCAGGATACTTGGCGGAAATGAAAAAGTGGCACGGGCCTCTGTCAGTCAGATGCATGAGGTCAGTTCCCCTGTTGTTCCATACAAACGGTCTGAGATTACGGATAATTGCAATATCCTTAAAATATATTTCAAGTCGGGTTATTCTGTTGAATTCAGAGCATATAATGATGGAGTAGCTTACAGGTTTGGGACCTTTATTAAAGGTGATATAACAGTCACCAATGAAATTTCCGAACTTGCATTTCCGGCAGGTTCTCATTCATGGTATCCCCTTGAAACAAGTTTTATGTCTCATAATGAAAGGACGTTTATCTATTCTTCCCTCGATACAATTGGTGAAAAACACCTTGCAAGCCTGCCAACTCTTTTCCAGGCAAACGGGGTAAACGTACTTGTTACGGAATCAGATATTGAAGATTACCCGGGGATGTGGATCCGTGGCGAAGGATCCGGAAATATCTCGGGCCGGTGGCCCCAATATCCAAAAAGTGAAAAGCTTGAATCCGACCGGAACCTGTATGTCACCAGTACCGAAAACTATATTGCAAAAACTAGTGGAACAAGATTATTCCCCTGGAGAGTATTTGTAATATCAAAAAATGATGCCGGACTGATTGAGAGTGACCTGGTCTATAAACTTGCAGCTCCATGCAGGATTGCTGATACAAAATGGATAAAGCCCGGAAAGGTAGCCTGGGACTGGTGGAATGCGAATAACATATATGGAGTAGATTTCAGGTCAGGTATAAATAACGATACCTATAAATATTATATCGATTTTGCCTCAAAAAACGGGATTGAATATATCATTCTTGATGAGGGATGGTACAACCTGGGACATGTCCTTGAAGAGGTCCCCGGCATTGATGTTGAGGAACTATGTAAATATGCGGCCGGCAAAAATGTAGGAGTAATACTGTGGGTAGTATGGAAATCTTTCTGGGACGATATTGATGAGGCAGTGGCTCTTTATGAAAAATGGGGAGTAAAGGGAGTGAAGGTTGATTTTATGCAGCGTGATGATCAGAAAGTTGTGAATTTTTATCTTGAAGCGATAAAGAAAACTGCCGATCATCATCTACTTATTGATTTCCATGGAGCCTACAAACCTGACGGTACAGGGCGTACCTGGCCAAATGCTATTACAAGGGAAGGTGTTAAGGGAATGGAGAATAATAAGTGGAGCAGGGATATTAATCCTGACCATGATGTAACCCTCCCCTTTACAAGAATGGTGGCAGGTCCGATGGATTATACTCCCGGTGCAATGGTAAACATGGACAGCACAAATTTTACACCTAAGTTTACCCGTCCTGAGAGCCAGGGAACCCGCGCTCACCAGATTGCCTTGTATGTAATTTATGAGAGTCCTTTGCAGATGCTGTCAGACTGCCCTTCAAACTATATGAAAGAGCAGGAGTCAACCAATTTCATAGTTAATATTCCAGTCGTTTGGGACGATTTAAAAGTTTTCGATGCAAAAGTAGGAGATTATCTGCTACTTGCCAGGCGTTCGGGAAAAGAATGGTTCGTAGGGGCACTGACAGACTGGACCAGCCGTGATATGGATCTGGATTTGTCCTTCCTGCCGGTCGGACAATATAGTATGGAGATATTTCAGGATGGAATTAATGCCGACAGGTATGCCAGTGATTATAAGCATTTCAAAGTAAATGTAAAATCGGGAGAAAGAATGAAGATCCATCTTGCTCCCGGTGGCGGATGGGCAGCAAGAATAGTACCAATTTAGAAAAAGAATATCTGACTTTTATGAAGCAATATCTGGAGCTTCTTGATCATGTACTGAAAAACGGCACTGAAAAATCAGACAGGACAGGTACTGGTACAATAAGCGTCTTTGGTTATCAGATGAGGTTCAGTCTTGACGAAGGCTTTCCGGTGCTTACTACGAAGAAACTACACCTTAAATCAATAATTCATGAATTACTGTGGTTTATCTCCGGAGATACAAATACAGGATACCTCAATGATAATGGAGTAAAGATCTGGGATGAATGGGCTGATGAAAACGGAGACCTTGGTCCTGTCTATGGATACCAGTGGCGATCATGGCCGGCTGACGGAAGCAGAAAGATTGACCAGCTTCTGAATGTTATAAGCTCAATTAAAAACTCACCCGACTCCCGCCGCCACATAGTAAGCGCATGGAACGTGGGAGAACTGGATAAGATGGCCCTGCCTCCATGCCATATAATGTTCCAGTTCTATGTGGCAAATGGGAGATTATCATGCCAGATGTATCAGCGCAGTGCTGATATCTTTCTTGGAGTACCTTTCAATATTGCCTCCTATGCGATTCTTACACATATGGTTGCACAGGTTACAGGGCTGAAGCCCGGAGATTTCGTGCACACACTGGGAGATGCACATATTTATCTGAATCACATTGAACAGGTTAAGCTTCAGCTGTCAAGAGAACCTTATAAGCTGCCTGAGATGGTTATTAATCCGGCTGTAAATGATATCCTCAATTTCAGGTATGAGGATTTTACGCTGACAAATTATGTGGCGCATCCGAATATTAAAGGAGATATTTCGGTTTAGAGGAAAAAGGAGAAAGGCGAAAGTAGAAGAATAAAACACAGAGGATGCACAGAGAGACACTGAGAAATGTTCTTGATTCCCCCTTTGAAGGGGGCCAGCTTTGCCTGCTGAAGCTTTAGCGAAATCAGGGGGGATGTAAAAATAAATAATAAGAAATTATGATTTCAATTATTGTAGCAGTATCGGAGGATTGGGGCATAGGTAAGGACAATGAGCTTCTGTGGCGCTTGCCTGAAGATCTGAAGAGATTTAAGAGACTCACAACAGGCAATGCAATCATAATGGGGAAGAAGACCTGGGAATCTCTTCCACGAAGACCGCTGCCGGATCGTAAAAATATTGTTCTTACAGATATTCCTCATGAGAGAATAGAAGGCTCGTTCACAGCATATTCAATAGAGGATGCACTAAGCAAATGCGATAAAGATAAAGAGATATTTATTATTGGAGGAGGAAGCATCTACAGGCAGTTCATGCCATTGGCTGACAAACTCTATATTACTCATGTTCATCTCAAAGCGCCTGCCGATGTTTACTTCCCGGAGATTGACCTTAAGATCTGGGAGGTGGTGGAAAGAGAGGAATTTCCGGGATCAGGGGATGAGAAGATCCCGTATACATATACAATATACGTAAGAAAAAAATGAAAGAGCGATGCGATTCATCGCGCCGCAAAAATTTTATGATGCCTTCAGAACCTTAAGGTTAATCCGTTCCAGTTTATGGCTTGCATAGTCGACAGTAATTTCCAGTTCATTGGTTTCAACTGAAGGCATTTCGAACATTGCATCGAGCATTATTGCCTCGCAGATGGACCTTAAACCCCGTGCACCAAGCTTGAATTCAATTGCCTTGTCAACAATATATTCCAGAACTTCTTCAGTAAAGGTAAGTTCTATATTATCCATCCTGAAAAGCTTGATATACTGTTTTACCAGTGCATTTTTAGGTTCTGTCAGGATTGCTCTCAGGGCATCCCTGTCGAGCGGA
Source organism: uncultured Bacteroidales bacterium (assembly GCA_963782945.1). Classification (GTDB taxonomy): domain Bacteria; phylum Bacteroidota; class Bacteroidia; order Bacteroidales; family VadinHA17; genus LD21. The sequence continues at coordinate 112,342 of CAWALO010000015.1, read as the reverse complement.
TTGAGATGCGAGAGTACAGGCAGCCTGCCGATGATCTCGGGGATCAGTCCGTAGGCCCGTAGATCCTGGGGAGCTATATATTGAAGAAGGTTATCCTTATCGACCTTTTCCCTGATTTTTGAAGCTCCGAAGCCGACTATCTGCGTATTAAGTCTTTGAGCTATTTTCTTATCAATCCCTTCGAATGCTCCTCCGCAGATAAAAAGTATATTTTTTGTATCGACAGGGATCATTTTCTGTTCGGGATGTTTCCGTCCTCCCTGTGGTGGCACATTGACAATTGAGCCTTCCAGCAGTTTAAGAAGGCCCTGCTGAACTCCCTCACCGGATACGTCACGGGTAATTGAAGGATTATCTCCTTTCCTGGCAATTTTGTCGATCTCGTCGATAAATACGATTCCTTTCTCTGCAGCCTTAACATCATAATCCGCATTCTGCAGCAGTCTTGTGAGGAGGCTCTCAATATCTTCACCCACGTACCCCGCTTCGGTAAGTACGGTCGCATCGACAATTGTGAATGGGACATGAAGCATTTTAGCTACAGTTCGTGCAAGAAGAGTCTTACCTGTTCCTGTTTCCCCTACAAGGATAATATTTGATTTCTCTATTTCAATGTCCTCGGGATCAGGCTTTTGCATCAGCCTTTTGTAATGGTTATAGACTGCTACGGAGATGATCTTTTTTGCCATTTCCTGGCCAATGACATACTGGTCGAGAAAATTCTTTATCTCGGTTGGCTTAAGAAGGTTTATTGTGTCGAACTTAACATTTTTCTTATTCCCGAGTTCCTCGTTCATTATGCTGTGAGCCTGTTCGATACAGTGATCGCAGATAAATCCTTCGAGGCCTGCAATAAGCATATTGGCCTCTTTTTTTGTTCTGCCGCAAAATGAACACTTATCCATAATACACTATTTTTGTGTTTTCTGGAGAATCTCGTCTATCATACCGTACTCTTTCGCCTCCTGTGAAGTCATCCAGTAATCCCTGTCAGAATCTTTTTCGACTTTTTCAACAGTATTACCTGAATGAAGTGCTATTATTTCATAAAGTTCTTTTTTGAGTTTCACTATTTCACGGACGGTGATCTCAATGTCTGAAGCTGGTCCTTCAACACCTCCCATTGGCTGGTGGATCATTATCCTGGAATGTTTCAGGGCCGATCTTTTACCTTTCTTTCCGGCAGTGAGGAGAACTGCACCCATTGAAGCTGCCATTCCTGTACATATTGTAGCGATATCAGCTGATATATATTGCATTGTGTCATATATACCCAATCCTGCATTCACTGATCCTCCGGGTGTGTTGAAATATATCTGGATATCTTTTCCGGGATCGGATGAATCGAGATAGAGGAGCTGTGCCTGGATGATATTTGCGACATAGTCATCAATAGGTAAACCGAGGAAGATTATCCTGTCCATCATCAGACGTGAAAAAACGTCCATTGATGCAACGTTCAGTTGTCTCTCTTCAATAATTGTTGGTGATATATAACTTCCGTATATTGATGAAAACTTGTGCAGGCTCAGGCTGCTAACCCCGCGCTTGCTTCTGGCAAATTTCCCAAAATCTTCAAGGATATTCATATTTTCAGTATTTAAAAATTAACTTACAAAGATAATTAAATAAAATATTTCTGCGAAAGCCTTGATTACTATTCAAAAAGCTTATTGAATTCTTCGATGGAGATGCTTTTGTTTTCGAGCTTAAGCAGATCTTTTATGATCTCGATTGCCTTTTCTTCAAGTATCTTGTCTGCTATTCTCTTTGCATCCTCCTCTCGTTTTAGGGTCTCCTTTGCATAATTGTTGATCTGCTCATCGGTGGCATAAAATAATCCGTATTGCTGGAACTGATGCCGGGTAATATTGGCAGCTTCCTGAAGTAGTTCTTCCTCGGTTATTTTTATTTCATTTTCCCGTGCAATTTTATTCCTGATCAACTGCCATCTGAGGTCTTTTCTGAAATTATCGAATTCTTTTTCTATTTGCTCATTTGTTGTATTCTCATTCACTCTAAGAAGCCATTTTTTAAGGAACTCTTCAGGAAGCGGGAAATCTGCTTTTTCCAGTGTATGAGCTTTGATGTCAAGCATCAGCTTATAATCACTTTCCTTTTTAAGGCTTGAAGATATCTCCTGTTCGATTTTGTTCCTGAATTCCTCTTCAGAGGTAACTACTCCCTCACCATAAATCCTGGAATAGAGTTCCGGGCCTAATTCAGCAGGATGGAAGCGGCTGATTTCATTTACTGTAAACCTGAAATTGCCTTCAAGTCCAGCCACATCTTCCTTTTTCTTCTGAAGGAGCCCTGCAATTTCCGAATCATTGGGATATGCTTTTCTAAGGTCAAAATCGATGATGTCATTCAGGCTTATTCCGATAAACTGTTTCCTGATTTTATTATCCTTTATGATATCAACACTAAGTGAAGTAGAGTCAACGGCAGGCCCTTCAGGAATTGGCATTCCACTATTATCAATAGCTTCCAGCTTGCCTTTCAGCACATCTTTTTCTTCTGTGATTTCGGCACTCTTTAATTCTCCAAACCGTCGTTTGTAATTTTCAAGATAATCGTTCTTCATCTTTTCGTCGACGATTATTTCATAATGGGTTACCTTGTTCTTTTTATTAAGTTTCAGGTCAATGACGGGTGTTAGTCCAAGTTCGAAAGAAAAGGTGAATTCTTCCTGTGTGTCAAAATCGATATGCTCCTGCTCATCGAGCCTTGGAATCGGATCGCCAAGTATTTCAAGTTTTTCGTCTGCAATATATTTCTGTATGTTTTCTGTGACAATTTTGTTGATCTCATCAATCTGTACAGCTTTACCGTACATTTTTTTCACAAGGCCGATTGGTACCATGCCAGGGCGGAATCCTTTGATATTTGCTTTTTTCCTGTAGTCCTTCAATACATTTTCAACCTTTTCCTCATAATCCGGTTTTTTGATTTCAACCTTTAATACTGTATTCAGATCGTCGATGTTTTCTCTTGTGATATTCATTGTATTATTTGTTTGAAACATTTGTGCGGATGAAGGGACTCGAACCCCCACGTCACGAAGACACAAGATCCTAAGTCTTGCTCGGCTACCAATTACGACACATCCGCGGTAAAAATTTTCGCAAAAGTATAATAAATTATCATCAAAACAAACTTGTTGTATTACTTGCGCAGCTCAAAGTTCTTTCCCAGGTAGACTTTTCTTACATGCTCATCATCTGCCAGTTGAATTGCTGTCCCTGATTTAAGGATACGTCCCTCGAACAGGAGGTATGCCCGATCGGTAATAGAAAGTGTCTCATGGACGTTATGATCGGTTATGAGGATACCTATTTGTTTATCCCTTAGTTTTGATACAATTTCCTGAATATCTTCAACGGCAATGGGGTCAACACCCGCAAAGGGCTCGTCAAGCAATATGAACTTGGGCTTGAGTGCGAGTGCTCTTGCAATTTCAGTACGTCTTCTTTCACCACCGGAGAGCTGGATACCTTTGCTTTTTCTTATTTTATTCAGTCCGAATTCACCAAGAAGACTCTCGAGACGTTCTCTCTGTTCTTCAACAGGGAATCCAGACATCTCCAGAACAGCTCTGATATTATCTTCAACTGACATATTTCTGAATACTGAAGCCTCCTGGGCAAGATACCCTATGCCTTTCCTGGCTCGCTTATATACAGGCAGGGTAGTGATATCTTCATCATCGAGGAATATTTTCCCTTCTCTGGGCCTTATAAGTCCGACGATCATGTAAAATGTTGTGGTTTTACCGGCACCATTGGGCCCCAGCAATCCAACGATCTCCCCCTGTTCAACCTCAACTGAAACATTGTCAACGACGGTCCTGCTGCGGTATTTTTTTACCAGATTTTCAGTATAAAGTTTCATTTATGCTGCTATGAAGTTACCGTTTCAGTCTTGGCTTCATCATCCCTGAGGAAATCTTCATGATCTTTTTCTTTTTGTTTCATAACCCTCGCGGATATGAGAATACTAACCTCATACAAAATCAGGAGCGGAATACAGACAAGTGTCTGTGAGAAAACATCGGGAGGGGTTATGATGGCGGCGAGAATAAATATTACAACGATAGCATGTTTCCTGTATTTTCTCATGAAGGTTGGAGTAATAATACCAATTTTTGTAAGGAAGAAAGCTACTATAGGAAGTTCGAATACAAGACCTGTAGCAAGACATATAGATGTCAGAGTGCCGATATATGACCTGACATTTATCTGATTGACAACATCTGCACTTATTTCATAGGAGCTCAGAAAGTGAATTGAGAGGGGAGCCAGCAAGAAGAATCCAAAAAGGACACCTGTAAAAAAAAGCATTGAAGCTGCAAAGACGGCCCCCTGGGCATACCTGGCCTCATTGGGACGCAGGGCAGGCTTGAAGAATTGCCAGAACTCCCAGAGTATAACAGGAAAGGCAAGTATCACACCTGCGACCATAGATACTGTAATATGAGTAGTCAGCTGGCCCGACATCTTAATATTAATGAGATTAAGTGGTTTTGTATTGATGCATAATGCCGATGTATTGAAATAATCACCAAGCTGACAAAGCAGCCTGTTTGTAATAAATTCCGGATTTTTGGGACCAAGAATTACAGTATTGAAAATGACGTTTTTAAAGATAAACGCTATTATCATAAGAATTAAGACAGCCAAAATTGAACGTATAATATGCCATCTTAACTCTTCGAGATGTTCAAGAAATGACATCTCTTTTTCACCCTTCTTCCCCTTATTCCAAAACGTTGCCATGAAAAGTTATATAAATTGGTTTAAAATCAGCCTGTAAAGATGATAAATCTTCTTCTGCAAAACAACATCTAATTCTTTGATACCAGAAAAACTATTTTCAGCCTTATAAAGTCATTAATGTTAATAATAAAAAAAAACAATTGTTTCATCAGGAATTTTATTAACTTTATATTACCTGTAAATAACATTTTATTTACAGAATCCCGTTTATATCATTTTGAATAGATATGCTTAATGATGATAATATACATGATTACCTTAAAAAGTATTTTGGATTTGGTACTTTCAAGGGGAATCAGGAGCCTATAATAAAGAATGTCCTCGAAGGCAGGGATACCTTCGTGCTTATGCCGACAGGGGGGGGGAAGTCGCTTTGTTATCAGTTGCCTGCAGTAATGAAGCAGGGTACTGCAATTGTTATTTCTCCGCTTATAGCCCTCATGAAGAATCAGGTGGATGCGATGCGCAACTTCAGTACTGATGATGATGTAGCGCACTTTCTGAATTCATCACTGACAAAGACTGAGATTAACAGGGTCAAGAAGGATGTACTGTCGGGTAGTGCAAAGTTGCTTTATGTTGCACCGGAATCCCTTACAAAAGAGGAAAATATTGAATTCCTTAAAAATATAAAGATCTCCTTTTACGCTATTGATGAGGCTCACTGCATTTCGGAATGGGGTCATGATTTCCGTCCTGAATACAGACGCATAAGGCCTATTATTGATACAATAGGAAGATCGCCGATCATAGCACTTACTGCAACAGCCACACCGAAAGTTCAGCATGATATTCAGAAAAACCTTGGAATACTTGATGCAGATGTATTCAAATCATCCTTTAACAGGCCAAACCTATATTATGAGGTAAAATCGAAACAGGATGTAACAAAGGAGATAATAAAATATATAAAGAACAATGCGGGTAAATCAGGGATAATTTATTGTCTTAGCCGCAAGAAGGTTGAGGAAATTGCAGAAGTACTTAAGGTAAACGGCATCAAATCGCTGCCTTATCATGCCGGAATGGATTCTGCCACACGAACGGCCAACCAGGATAAGTTCCTGATGGAGGAGGCAGATATCATTGTTGCAACTATCGCCTTTGGAATGGGGATTGATAAACCTGATGTCAGGTTTGTGATTCACTACGATATTCCGAAAAGCCTTGAAGGTTATTATCAGGAGACCGGACGTGCAGGCCGTGATGGCGGTGAAGGGAATTGTATAGCATATTACAGTTACAATGATATAGTGAAACTTGAGAAGTTCATGCAGGGAAAGCCGATTGCAGAACAGGAGATAGGCAAACAACTTCTTCTTGAGACTGTTTCATATGCTGAATCATCTGTTTGCAGGAGGAAGCTGCTGCTTCACTATTTTGGGGAAGAGTATCAGAAGGAAAACTGCGAAGCGTGCGACAACTGCCTTCATCCTAAAGCACAGTTTGAAGGGAATGAAGCAGTTGTCAGTGTTCTTGAGACTATCCTCGCCGTAAAGGAAAAATTTAAGGCCGATCATATTTCAAATATCCTTTCGGGAAAGGTTACCTCCGCAATCAAATCATATAAACACCATAAACTCGAATTCTTCGGAATAGGGGACGACAAGGATGAGAAATTCTGGAATATGGTTATCAGGCAGGCGCTTATTGCCAAATTTCTTACAAAGGATATTGAGAATTACGGCCTTCTGAAGCTTACACAGAAAGGAATTGAATTCCTCGAAAAGCCTTTCTCATTCATGCTCGCTGAGGATCATGATTATGCAGATACTGTGGATGAAGAGAATGCTTTCGGAGCAAGAACCGCAGCTGTTGATGAGGAGCTTTTCAGTATCCTGAAGGATTTGCGGAAAAAACTTTCCAAGATAAAAGAAGTGCCCCCGTTTGTTATATTCCAGGATCCATCACTTGAAGATATGGCCATCCAGTACCCGATTACAATTGATGAACTTCAGAATATTTCAGGAGTAGGCGCAGGTAAGGCGCAGCGGTACGGGAAAGAATTTATTGAAATCATTAAGAGGTACGTTGAGGAAAAAGAGATAATCCGGCCTCTCGATATGGTGGTAAAATCTGTTGTCAATAAATCCGGCATTAAAGTCTATATTATCCAGAGTATCGATATGAAAAGATCGCTTGAGGATATTGCCGAGGCAAAAGGGATGGAGATGGGAGAACTTTTATCTGAGATTGAAGCCATTGTCAATTCCGGAACAAGGATAAACCTCGACTATTACATAAATTCAGTAATTGATGAAGAACGTCAACACGATATCTACGCATATTTCAGGGAAGAGGCTGAATCTGACTCGCTTGCTGACGCCATAAAAGAGCTGGGAAACGATTTCGAGGAAGATGAGATAAGGTTGATGAGGATCAAATTCCTCTCAGAAATGGGAAATTAGCCAGCCTTGTCTGAAACAGGAATCAGGGAGTACAATATAACAGCCATTACATAAATAGGATATATAAGCTGTGCCGGAATAAACCAGTACAACAGATGTGTTTTCCCATATCTCGAAGTTGTATTCCGGAGAATCAGAAAATCAACCGAAGATTTTATAATCAGCACTGACAGGAAGGTCCAGATAAAAGAGATATTGAAGAAAACAGAAATAAAAGCATATAACTGCACCAGTGTTGCAGCAAATGTCACAATACCGGCAAGTATTGTAGTTTTGTCTGTGTAGGCATTCCATTTGGAGATCCACCTCTTTCTCTGGCGGAGAAAGGAAGATACGGATGATGAAGGGGCAGTTGAAACAACAGCATCATTTGATTCAAGCCACATGATTCGTGATTCAATTTCTTTTTTCAGACTGTGCAGCATGAAAACATCATCCCCGGTGGCTAACTCCTGATGCAGATTATCAATCTGCCTCAGATAGGCCTCCCTGGTAAAGGCAAGATTAGCACCATTGCACATAATTCCGTTACCTGCAATTGCGCTTCCCGCTGTGATACCCTGCAGGCTCAAATATTCCAGCTCCTGAAACCTTGAGAAAAATCCACAATGTTCTGCAAGCTGAACAGGACATATAATCATATCCGGATCTGTCTTCTCATAAAAAGCTGCTATCATCTTTATCCAGCTTTTCCCCATTGTGCAATCAGCATCTGTAGTGATAATGAGCCTGCCTGCGGAAGCATGAATCCCGGTTCTTATCGCAGCTTTCTTTCCCTCTCCTCTGTTTTTCAATACAAAGAATCTGTCAGAACTGATATTTTCTGAAGCTGTTTCAAATGTATTATCAGTTGAATTATCATCAACTATTAATACTTCGAATAACTCTTCGGGATAATCCTGCCCCGAAATGCTTTTAAGAATTAACGGGAGTTTCTCCTGCTCATTCCTGCAGGCAATTATAACCGAGACATATGTTGAAGGAGCCGATGAGGCATTGAAAGGAATTATCTTCAGCAGATTCCTGTAGATCTTCAGAATCAGAAAAAAATATGGCAGTATCAGTATAACCGGCAGCCAATGCATTGCTTATTCCTTCATCCACTCATACATTGCATAATGCTCACGCTTCATTCCTAGAGCTTCATAGGTTTTATGTGCTCTCGTATTATTTGTTTCAACATAAAGACGAAGTCCGGCTACTCCGGTGAGTTCGCCCTCATTTCTGATATGCATGTACATGGATCTGAAGATGCCTGACCTTCTGTGTGAAGGTAGGACGTAAACTGACTGAAACCACCAGACATTTGCATTCCTCCAGTCGCTCCATTCATAAGTTATAAGCAGGGAGGCCACAACCTGACCATCATCATCTGCGACCCAATACTGTCCTAAAGCAGTATTGGAGAATACTGCATTAACTCCTTTGGTGACAATATCTGTCGCAAGAGTCATCATTTCTGTTTCCCATGCCATCTTCTGCTGAAAATCTATAATTACTTCTGCGTCCTTTGGTGTTGCTTTACGGATGGTTATCATCTTGTCTTAATTATTCTCGTTTCTTTTTAACCACTGAGTTACACTGAGTTTTTCACGGAGTAACACGGCTTCGATTCTCCTCTCATTCTCCTCTCCCATTCTCCCCTTCTCCCATTCTCCCCTCTCAGTCCTCTATTCTCCCATTCTCCCCTTCTCCCTTTCTCCCATTCTCCCATTCTCCCCTTCTCCCTTTCTTTACTTATACTCATCCCAGCTCTTTATAGCAAGGTCGTCAATGCTGAGTTTGCAGAAAGCGAGTATATATGCACTGGCCAGCCTTGCATTTGTAATGAGCGGCACATTGAAGTCAACTGCGCTTCTTCTTATTGTATAGTCATTATTGAGTTCCGTTGCACTGAGATCTTTTGGAATGTTGATCACAAGATCTATTTCGCGTGATTTGATGAGATCAATTGTATTTGGAGATTGATTCTCATCCGGCCAGTATGCCACATGGGCTTCTACTCCGGCATTTTCGAGGAACTGCTGTGTTCCCCTGGTGGCATAAAGCTTATGGCCTCTTTCACGAAGTGCCCTGGCGCTGTTCAGCAGTTCAACTTTTGACCGTGCAGGCCCTGTGGACAGAAGGATGCTCTTTTTAGGCACCCTGTAACCTACAGACAGCATTGCCTTAAGGATTGCTTCGTAAAATCCTTCCCCTATACAGCCGACTTCACCGGTGGAAGACATATCAACTCCAAGGACCGGGTCAGCTTTTGCGAGCCTTGAAAAGCTGAACTGAGGAGCTTTAACCCCTACATAATCGATTTCGAAGACTGTTTTGGATGGCTTTTCCGCTGGAAGGCCAAGCATTACTTTTGTCGCCAGCTCAATAAGGTTTGATTTAAGAACTTTTGAGACAAAGGGCATGCTCCGGCTTGCGCGAAGGTTGCATTCAATAACTTTTATGTCGTTGTCTTTTGCAAGAAACTGAATATTGAACGGACCGGAAATATTGAGTTCTTTTGCTATCTCACGGGAAATTCTTTTTATGCGCCTGGAAGTTTCAAAATATATTTTCTGAGCAGGGAAAACCATTGTAGCATCACCGGAATGTACGCCGGCAAACTCCACATGTTCACTGATTGCATAGGCAACCATATCACCATCGCGTGCCACTGCATCGATCTCTATCTCCTTGGCATTTTCGATGAATTCTGAAACTACCACAGGGTACTGTTTTGATACCCGGGCTGCCAGTTCAAGGTAATGAGTAAGCTCATTTTTATTTGAGACAACGTTCATTGCAGCTCCGGATAAGACATATGATGGTCTGATCAGGACCGGGAATCCGATACGGTCGACAAACTCATGAATATCATCAATTGAAGATAGTTCTTTCCATCGTGGCTGATCAACAGCAAGATTATCGAGCATTGCTGAAAACTTATGTCTGTTTTCTGCCCTGTCAATAGAAATGGGAGAGGTCCCCATAACAGGAACATTCTCATTATACAGCCTCATAGCCAGGTTGTTGGGGATCTGACCGCCGACTGACACAATAACTCCGCCAGGATTCTCAAGGTCAATAATATCCATAACCCTTTCAAATGTCAGCTCATCGAAATATAGTCTGTCGCAGATATCGTAATCGGTACTTACAGTTTCAGGGTTATAATTTATCATTACTGACCTGAACTTCTCCTTTTTTATAGTATCTATCGCATTGACGGAGCACCAGTCAAATTCAACGCTTGAGCCTATCCTGTAGGCCCCTGAGCCGAGTACGATAATAGATCTTTTATCGTTTTCGCATATTATGTCATGCTCTGAACCACTATAAGTAAGATAGAGATAATTTGTAACGGCCGGATATTCGGCAGCCAGGGTATCAATTTGTTTTATATACGGAACGATCCCCAGCGATTTACGGTAACTCCTGACCTTCATGAGATCATCATGTATGTCAGATGGATCCGATCTGAGTACATGCCTTGCAATCTGGAAATCACTGAATCCATAGATCTTGGAGTGTGAGAGCAGATCAGTAGGAATTGACTCAAGCGTCTTAAAATGACAGAGCTTATTTTTTATCTCTATAATATTTCTGAGCTTGTACAGGAACCATTTGTCGATTTTGGTAAGTTCATAGATCCGGTCAACAGCCATTCCCATATCCAGAGCCTCCGTAATTGAAAAGATCCGCATATCGGTAGGCTCGGAAAGTTCCCTCTCAACATCTTCAAAGCCAAGGTTGCGGTTGCCCGTGAAACCATGCATCCCCTGACCGATCATTCTCAATCCTTTCTGGATCGCCTCCTCGAATGTCCTTCCTATTGCCATCACCTCACCAACACTTTTCATGCTGCTGCCGATGAGGTGAGAAACTCCCTCAAATTTATTCAGGTCCCAGCGGGGTATCTTACAGACAATATAATCAAGAGCCGGTTCGAAGCATGCGGTTGTATTTTTTGTTACAGAATTTTTCAGTTGATGGAGTCCGTATCCCATGCCAAGCTTTGCAGCAATAAATGCAAGCGGATAACCAGTTGCCTTTGAGGCAAGCGCACTTGACCTTGAAAGACGTGCATTAACCTCTATCACCCTGTAATCCTCTGAATCGGGAGCCAGGGCATACTGTACATTACACTCCCCTACAATGCCTATATGCCTGATAATCCTTATAGACAGTTCTCTAAGCTTATGATATTCACTGTTTGTAAGGGTCTGGGATGGAGCAACCACAATACTTTCTCCTGTATGAATACCCAGAGGATCAAAATTTTCCATATTGCATACTGTGATGCAATTGTCGAATCTGTCTCTTACAACTTCATATTCAACCTCTTTCCATCCTTTAAGAGATTCCTCTACAAGTATCTGATTTGAATAGGAGAATGCCCTGGCGGCAAGAGCTCTCAGTTCATCAATGCCTGATGCAAAACCGCTGCCCTGTCCTCCGAGTGTATAAGCTGCCCGGATGATAACAGGGAACCCGAGTTTGCCTGCAGCATCTATAGCTTCATCAACTCCCAGAGCGGCAATACTTCTTGGGGTTCTGACATTTATCTGATCGAGTTTCTTCACGAACAGCTCCCGGTCCTCTGTTTCCATGATTGCTGAGACGGGGGTACCAAGCACCTTTACATTATATTTTTCAAAGATGCCAGCCCTGAACAGTTCTGTACCACAGTTAAGAGCTGTCTGGCCTCCGAATGAAAGAAGAATGCCATCAGGTTTTTCCCTTGCAATAACTTTTTCAACAAAATAAGGGGTGACCGGAAGAAAATATATTTTGTCAGCAAGCTCTTCAGAGGTCTGAACTGTAGCGATATTGGGATTAATAAGCACTGTTTCAACATTCTCCTCTTTCAATGCTTTAAGTGCTTGTGAGCCTGAGTAATCAAACTCTCCGGCCTCCCCGATTTTTAGCGCACCTGATCCAAGGATTATCACCTTCTTTACAACTTCTTTCATCGTAACTGTTTGAGGTGCAAAAATAGTACAATTTTTCAATTAGGATTTGTATTTGTAAAAAAATGAATATATTTGCACCGTAAATGAATAAATATGCAAAAGGCAAAAAGACTTCTTGCTATTGAAAATATATTAACTGAGGTTAATATATCTACTCAGGAGGAGTTGCTGAAAATATTGAAAGGGAAAGGGATAAGCTGTACTCAGGCTACGCTGTCCCGCAATCTGAGACAGCTGGGAGTGAGCAGGATCCCCGACGGGATCGGCAATTACAAATATTCATTGTCGGAAAACATCATAAATTCACCGGGTTCTCCTGTGAAATTGAATATCGTACCTGTAATTCAGGATATTGTTGAAGCAAAGGGGCTTATGGTTATCAGGACAATTCCGGGAAACGCAAGCAATACCGCTTTTGTTATTGATGGCGCCCGCAGGTATGAGATTGCCGGTACAATAGCCGGAGATGATACAATACTTGTGATTCCCCGGGATGGTATAAATTTGCAGCAGGTGCATACCTGTCTTGAAATTATTCTCCCGGGAATACATAAACAGATAAAAAAGAAGTAGTAAACTCAAATATTAAAATTAAAATAATGAAAGAAAAAGTTGTTCTCGCATACAGTGGCGGGTTGGATACCTCGGTTATTCTAAAATGGTTAATAGAGAAGAATTATGAAGTGATAGCGTTTGTTGCAGACGTCGGTCAGGCAGAGGATTTTGAAGAATGCCGGAAGAAGGCGTTGCTTCTTGGCGCATCTAAAGTTATAATTGCCGACCTGAAAAGGGAATTCATTGACGAATATGTTCTGAAGGCAATAATGGCGAATGCCATTTATGAAGACAGGTATCTTCTTGGGACTGCCCTTGCCAGGCCATTGATAGCAAAAAAACAGATTGAAGTTGCAAAGCAGGAGGGAGCAACTGCAGTAGCACACGGAGCAACGGGAAAAGGGAATGACCAGGTTCGTTTCGAACTCTGTTATTATGCTTTGATGCCGGGGGTAAAAGTTATTTCCCCATGGAAGGATAAAGAATTCCTTGGACAGTTCAAAGGAAGGACCGATCTGCTGAAATATGCTGCCGAGAAAAAGATCCCGGTAAAGGCCAGTATCGCCAAGCCTTACAGCGAGGACGATAATCTGATGCATATCAGTCATGAGGCAGGTGTTCTTGAAGATCCGATGTATACGTTGCATAAGAGCATGCTTGAAAAAATGGTGATGCCACAGGATGCTCCTGACAAGGAGACTCGCATAGTCATTCATTTCAGGAACGGGAAACCTGTAAAGCTCGTAAACAAGGAGGACGGGACCGTTAAGGAAGACTCTTATGATATGTATGTTTATCTGAATGGTATTGCAGGTAAGAATGGGATAGGGCTTCTCGATATGGTTGAAAACAGGTTTGTGGGGATCAAGTCGAGGGGTGTATATGAAACACCTGCTGCAACAGTGCTTCATATCGCTCACAAGGATATAGAGGGGATAGCAATGGACAGGGAGGTGATGAGGCTTGTGAACATGCTCACTCCAAAATTTGCAGAGATAATATATAATGGTTTCTGGTTCAGTCCGGAAATGGATTTCCTCATGGCAGCGATTGAAAAAAGTCAGGAACTTATTGACGGAAGTGTACACCTCTGTCTGTACAAGGGCAATGTAATTATTGAGGGCCGTGAGTCTCCTTCCTCTTTATATGATAAGAAGTTATCAAGTATGGATATTGAGGGCGGATTTGACCAGACCGACAGCAAGGGCTTCATAAGAATTAATGCAATAAGGCTCATGGCTCACAGGGCAATTGTTGAGGCTAGCCAGAAGAAGTAGTGAATGTCTGATTTAAACTTATCTGAAATGTATGAAACTCTGGGAAAAAGGGATTAATCCCGAACCTGCAATAATTGAATTCACTGCTGGCAAAGACAGGAAGACCGACCTCGCTCTTACCAAGTGGGATATTATAGGCTCTATGGCTCATGTAATAATGTTACAGGATGTGGGTTTGCTTACTGAAGCGGAGAAAAATGATATGCTGAAAGCCCTTCATTCTCTTTTCATTACTGATAATCAGGGACATCTGGTGATAGAGAAGGATATGGAGGATATCCATTCTCAGATTGAAAAGGAGATGTCTTCCATCCTTGGTCCGACAGGCAAGAAAATACATACCGGCCGTTCAAGGAATGACCAGGTGCTGGTAGATATACGTTTATATACAAGGGAAGAGATCGACCGGCTTTCTGTTCTGATCCGGAAGCTTTTCGCAAGGCTCCAGGAACTTAGTGAGAAGCATAAAGAGGTATTGCTTCCAGGGTATACTCACATGCAGCCGGCTATGGTTTCATCATTCGGATTATGGTTTGGGGCATATGCGGAGTGCCTTGCGGATGATGTACTTCTGCTGGCCGGGGCAAGAGCCCTGAACAACCAGAATCCACTCGGCACTGCTGCAGGTTATGGCACTACACTCCCGGTTAACAGGCAGCTTACTTCAGAACTGCTTGAATTTGACAATCTTTTATACAATTCGGCATACGCCAGTCTGAGCAGGGGTAAAATAGAGATGTCAATCGCATCTGCCCTGGCATCAGTTGCACAGACTCTTTCAAGGTTTTCAATGGATATATGCCTCTATATGAGCTCGGAATACAGGTTTGTTGATTTTCCTGATGAGTATGTAACCGGTTCAAGCATAATGCCGCAAAAGAGAAACCCGGACGTGTTTGAACTCATCAGGGGAAGATCTAATGTGATTCAATCCCTTCCCGGTCAGATAGCAATACTCAACAGTAATCTGCAGTCGGGCTATAACAGGGATCTTCAACTGTTGAAACAGCTGATTTTTGGAGGATTCGAGGAGGTCAGAGAATGTGTCGAAATTATGTTGTTGATGCTCAATAATATAAAAGTCAGGAAGAATATTACAGAGAATCCTCTCTACAATAGTATATTCAGTACTGAGGAAGTAAACAGGCTTGTTAAGCAGGGCATTCCATTCAGGGATGCGTATAAAGCAGTTTCACAAATGGTGAAAAATTCAACTTTCTCAAAAACCAATTTATCAGATTATGTTCATGAAGGGAGTATCGGCAATCTCTGCACCAAAGAAATCTCAGACCTTTTCGAAATCAGGATGGGAAGCTTCAACAGCACCCCGGCTGACGAGCTGGCAGACAAGCTGATGAAGCATGTTACCATGTAAAGACGCATGGCCATGCGTCTTTACTTCATGGATTGTTCTATGTTGTCAAGGAATATATCGAACAGATAATCCGTATCGGTTGGTCCGCCAGAGGCTTCAGGGTGGAACTGTGTTGAGAAGAAGGGCATTGTTTTATGTCTCATCCCCTCATTTGTCTGGTCATTAATATTAATGAACAGCGGCTCCCAGTCACTTCCCAGGGTTCGGTTATCAACTGCGAATCCATGGTTCTGTGATGTAATATATGCCTTATCAGTACCTACCTGAAGGACGGGTTGGTTATGACTCCTGTGTCCGTACTTAAGTTTATATGTATCTGCTCCTGAAGCGAGAGCCATTAGCTGGTTGCCAAGGCAAATTCCAAATACCGGTTTATTACCGTTAAAGGCTCTCTTAAGGTTGGCAATTGTAACATCACACATTTTAGGATCTCCGGGGCCGTTTGATAGGAATAATCCATCGCATTCCTCTGCATTAAAATCATAGTTCCACGGGACTCTTATGATTGTCGTATCTCTTTTAAGAAAGTGCCTTATAATGTTATATTTTACTCCGCAATCAACAAGCAATATTTTATACTTTCCTGAGCCATAAACTTTTTTCTCATGTGTGCTTACCTCGGCCACCAGATTTACTTTGTTGGGATCGTAAAATTCAGTATTTGTTCCCTCGGGTTCAACTTTCCCCAGCATTGCTCCCTTTTCACGGATTCTCTTTGTAAGAGCGCGGGTATCAATGCCATATATTCCGGGAACGTTATTCCTCTTCAGCCATTCATCGAGGCTTTCCGCAGCGTTCCAGTGGCTGTAGTCAAACGAATAGTCTGAGACAATGAGTCCTGAAATATGAATTGAACCGGATTCGTAAAAACGATAAAGGTCATTCTCCTCGCTTTTAACGGGGGCTCCGTAATTTCCTACCAGAGGATATGTGAGACAAAGGATCTGTCCCCTGTATGAGGGATCAGTCAAGCTCTCGGGATATCCAGTCATTGCGGTATTAAATACCACCTCTCCTGCCGCAGCGACTGGAGACCCGAATGACCGGCCATGGTAGATGGTTCCATCTTCAAGAGTTAACCTTACCTGTACACTGTTTTCCATACTATTATAATTATAAAGTTTTACCTCAACGAGGAGACGGCTTTTTCAATCTGCTCCATAGCTTTAATGACAGTCTGGTGCGTTGTGCCCACGTTCATCCTCATGAATCCTTCTCCGCCCGGACCGAATGTTGATCCTTCATTCATTCCTATATATGCCTTGTTTACGAAAAATTGCTGAAGTTCTTTTCCGGTCATGCCAAGCTTCCTGCAATCAAGCCAGATCATGTAAGTCGCCTCGGGCTGGACGGGAATAATTTCCGGAATCATTTTCGTGCAATAATCTTTAACGAAATCAACATTTTTGTCAATATAGACAAGTAGTGCATCAAGCCATTCATTTCCATAAGTATATGCGGCAACGGAGGCTGCCGTGCCAAATATATTTCCGTTTCCGACATGCAGGTTATCTACAATCCTGTTAAACGATTTTCTCAGGAGAGGATTTGAAATTATAACATTTGATGTTGATAATCCAGCAAGGTTAAATGTCTTGCTTGGCGCTATACAGGTGATGGTGTTTTCTGCGATTTCCTCTGAAAGTGAAGCAAGAGGTATATGATTGAAACCGGGTAGAGCAAGATCGCAATGGATCTCATCTGAAAGGATAAGTATATCGTTCTTAATACAGATATCTGCAAGTTGGGACAGCTCTGCATCTGTCCATACGCGTCCAACGGGGTTATGCGGATTTGAAATGATTATCATTCTTGTTTTAGAGTCAATTGACTCAACCAGCGATCCAAAATCCATTTCCCATCTGCCATCTTTCTCCTTAAGCTGGTTATATACCAGTGTACGGCAATGAGATTCTACTGCCGAAAAGAAAGGAAAATATACAGGCGGCTGCACCAGGATTTTGTCTCCGGGCATGGTAAAAGCCAGTGTGCAAAAGTTAAGTGCTGGAACAATACCTGGTGTAAAAGTTATCCACTCCCTTTGTATGCGCCAGTTATGGCGGCATTCATGCCAGTCGATTATAGAAGAGTAGTATTCAGGAGGGCGGAAGGAATATCCGAAAATCTCATTTTTAAGCTGGTCCCTGATTGCGGATGTTACAAAACCGGGAGTATTAAAATCCATATCTGCAACCCACATCGGGATGATATCTTTTCTACCGAAAATCTCCTCCCTGCGGTCATATTTGATACAGTTTGTTCCTTCTCTTAACGCAGGCTCATCGAAATTCCACATCATCAGAAAATGATATAAATTCAGGGGCCTAAAGGTACATAAAAATATTTTAGTCACTCAAAACAATCAGAGCGGATTAGTTTCAATATAATTTATTACTTTTATATCCGGTTTTAAATGATAATTATAATTTAAAAAAAGAGTTAGTATGAAAAAGATTTTAGCAGGTATATTTCTGCCAATCATGATGATAAGCTTCATTTTTCTGACTTCTTGCAAAAACAGGGCAGCTGAGAAACAGCAGGAAAAAGTGGAGAAGGATCAAGTTCAGACACTTGAAAATCAGATTGAAGAAAATGTTTATCCCTTGCCGACATCCGCAGAGGTGATCAAAATGCTTACCGACCTTGAGGTAGGATATATAATAGGAATATCAAACCCTGTTGAAAACACC
Organism: uncultured Bacteroidales bacterium; assembly: GCA_963782945.1. Lineage (GTDB taxonomy): Bacteria > Bacteroidota > Bacteroidia > Bacteroidales > VadinHA17 > LD21. Next base: position 94,304 of record CAWALO010000015.1, on the reverse strand, counting down.
AAAAAATATTTCAGCAGCACGAAAAGAGCAATTAATATGGGGGTATACGGAGCTGATCTTAGTTATGCCACTCTTTACAATATGCAGCAGATGGTTATTAATTATCTTGATGCAATCAGATCTCTTTCAAATGAGCTGAATATGTCAAAGATCTACAATGCTGCGCTTTATGACAGCATTAAAAAGAATTATGACAACAGGGATGAGCTTGTAAGAATACTGACAAACGCGTTCAATGACACTTACGTCTATCTTTCTGATAACGATCAGCAGCCTTTGGCCTTGCTGGTTGTTGGCGGTGCCTGGGTTGAGGGAATGTATCTTACCACGCACGTATCAGAGGCTGCTTACCAGGTTGCCGGTATTTCAAAGGTTCTGCTCGAGCAGAAAAAGTCGTTTGAGCTCTTCCTGGAAATTACAAAGCCTTATGGCAACGATCCGAGCGTAAGTGATTTTGTGGCAAAGCTTGACCCTATCAAGAAAGTTTACGAAGGACTCGGAACAAGTCTTACCGATGAGAATATTAAAGATATAACTGTTGCTATAACAACCGTCAGAGAACTAATTGTTCAATAATAAGTTCATGAATAATTGGCCGCAAAGCATATGCCTTTGCGGTCTTTTTTTTACCAGATGTCAATATGAGGGAATCAGTACTTCTTGCTTTAATTCATATTTTCGCCATTGTTTCCACTGTTAATCCTGGCGGAATTTCATCAAGAGGCAAAAAGATCCTGCGCAGTTATCTCAGAAGATATCTTAACAGGGAACTTGAAGAAGAATACTATACACTTTTTGAAAATAATCTCGAGTTCTATTCCAATGAGCTCAAAAGCGTCGATAAGGATGAATTGTCGGACGACGAATCCCTGATTTCATTTCAGATTACAAATATCTGCAGGCAGATCAAAAAAGGTCTATTCCTGGAGGAGAGAATGCTGGTATTCCTTCAGCTCATTGAGTTTGCTTTTGAAGATGGAATGATTTCATCTCAGGAGAAGACTATAATTGACATTGTCGCGAGAACTTTCAATATATCCAGGAAGGAATATGACAATGCTTCTGCCTTTATGATAGGAAGGATCTATGACAATGTATCTCCTGATTGCATACTTATAATTGAAAGCGACAGCCCCGATCACTCCGGCGCCCGCATTTACAAGAAGTATGATGAATGGCGGCATATCAGGATAAAGGGATTCAGGGGACATCTGGTAGTTTTGCACATAGAAAGCACTGGCAGTCTTATTTTTACCTATGACGGGCCCCACATTCTATATTTTAAAGGCAGGGATATAATTGCATGCCGGCCATATCTTCTGGAACGCGGAGTGAATATAAAGGGACAGGGTATTGAACCGATATATTACTCCAAGATCTTTAAGAAATTTGTATCCAGGAACTTTCCCGAGAAAATATTTTTTGAAGGGCACGGAGTTGAATTCCTGTTCAGAAACTCAGATAATGGGCTTCAGAAGATGAATTTCCGTATTGAATCGGGAAACCTTATTGGAATTATGGGGGGCAGCGGTGTAGGCAAAACGACACTTATCAATCTGCTCCACGGAAAGATCAGGCCAACATCAGGGAATATCTATATAAATGGCTATGATATTACATTAGATTCTGAGGAGCTAAAGGGTCTGATAGGCTATGTTCCGCAGGATGATATGCTTATCGAGGAACTCACTGTATATCAGAATTTATATTTTAACGCGCGGCTTTGTTTTGGGGATTATAATGAAGAGCAGTTAATCCAGACCGTTGAAAAGGTTCTCCAGGCTCTCGAGCTTTTCGAAATTAAAGACCTGCAGGTTGGAGATCTCATGAACAAGAAGGTAAGCGGGGGGCAGCGCAAAAGGCTGAACATAGGGCTTGAGTTAATGCGGGAACCTGTCGTATTATTTGTCGATGAACCTACCTCCGGATTATCCTCTTCTGATTCTGAAAAAGTTATGAACCTGCTCCGGAATCAGTCACTTATGGGGAAGCTTGTCTTTACAATAATTCATCAGCCATCTTCCGATATTTTAAAGATGTTTGACAGGTTATGGATTCTTGACAAAGGCGGCTACATGATCTATGACGGAGATCCTGTGGAGGCACTTGTTTATTTCAAAACGGAAACATCGCAGGCAAATGCTGCAGAGAGTGAATGCCCCAATTGCGGCAATGTAGAAACCGATGACATCCTGCACATCATTGAGACCAAAGTAATTGACAATTCTGGTTACCCCGGGATGGAAAGGCAGATCAGTCCAAAGGAGTGGAATGAAAAATATATAAAGAAGATGATGCCTGTTCTTGGGGAAAAGCCATATAAAACAGCCATCCCCCCAAGTAACTACAAGGTTCCCACAAAATCAGATCAGATACGGACTTTCATCAGGCGCAACCTTACAAGGAAGTTCGCTGACCGTCAGTATATGACTATTAACCTTCTTGAAGCACCCTTGCTGGCTTTCATATTGGGATATATTTCGAAGTTCAGTGAGAATGGTGTTTACACTTTTGCTGCCAACAAGAACTACCCTGTTTTTCTATTCATGGCAGTTATTGTTGCTCTTTTCATTGGATTGACCGTAAGCGCGGAGGAGATTTTCAGGGACAGGAAAATTCTGGAGCGGGAGAAATTCCTGAATCTTAGCAGGTTTAGCTATCTTATATCGAAAATTAATTTCCTGTTTACCCTCTCGGCCATTCAGTCGTTGTCATTTATTTTGGTTGCCAGCCTGATACTTCAGGTGAGGGGAATGCTTCTTCAGCAGTGGATTATATTGTTCTCAACAGCATGTTTCGGAAACCTTCTGGGACTTAATATTTCTGCAGGTATGAGGTCTGCTGTGAGCATTTATATCCTGATTCCTCTTATACTGGTGCCTCAGCTGTTACTTGGAGGCACCATGATTAAATTTGATGAACTTCCCAGATCGATGAGCCGAAAGATCTATGTACCGGTTGTAGGAGATATTATGGTTACCAGATGGGCATATGAGGCTATAAGTGTGGAACAGTTCAGAAGCAATAAATTTGAAAAGCCTTTCTTTAATTATGATATGGAGATAAGCCAGAACGAGTGGTATGCCTCATTCTTGCTCCCTACACTGAAATCCAAGATCAATGAGGCTCTGGCTGACGGAAAAAAGACTGAGCGCAGGAATAATACTATCCGGAATCTGAATAAAGTCAGATATCATATTAATGAGCTCTCATCCATTTCCGGGGTTAAACCAGGAGAGTGGATTGCAAAGATGACCTATGATGATTTCAACGAGTTTACAGCAGTTGAAGCAAAGTCATTTCTTGATAGCCTTAGTACAGTATTCAGGGCAAAAAGCAGATATTTTACTAACCTCCATGATTCATTATATCAGCAGATTTCATCGAGGATGGGAGAGGCTGAGTTTATTAAAATGAAGGAGAAGGATTATAATGAAAACCTGGCCGACATTGTATTGAATAATCTCGCAACAAGCAAGATATATGATGCAGGCGACAGGTTCATCCAAAAAGCTGATCCGGTCTTTATGCATCCTGGTTCCAGAACGGGGCGTTCACATTTCTATGCTCCCTATAAACAGATTGGAGATATGAAGATCAGTACTCTCCTGTTTAATGCGATGATTATATGGGTCATGGTACTGTCGCTTTTTGTTACATTATATTTTAATGTGCTCAAGAGGTTTATTGCTTTTCTTGAATCGCTCAAATTGCCAATCCTGCGAAAGTATGGGAGAGACCTTCTGCAGGTTTAGTTGCTTAATCCCAAACAAAGAATATTGTGAGCAGAGTACAGCCAAAAAGAAATCTTGGACAGCACTTTCTTAAGGATGAGGTAATTGCCTCAAAAATAGCAGCTGCCCTTACAGGAACAGGGTATAGTTCAGTGCTGGAGATAGGTCCGGGAATGGGTATGCTGACATCTCATCTGATTGCAAGAGGGTTTGAGGATTTCAGGGTCATTGAGATTGACAACGAATCGGTTCATTACCTCAGGACAAAGTTCCCCGGGCTGCAAGAGATAATCAGGGGTGACTTTCTGACATTTGATGTTGACGCCTGTTTCTCTGAAAAGTTTGCCATAATAGGGAATTTTCCCTATAATATCTCAACCCAGATATTGTTCAAAGCTCTCAAACACCGTGAAAAAGTGGCAGAGATTGCAGGGATGTTGCAGAAGGAAGTTGCAGAAAGAATCTGTTCCGGACCTGGTTCAAAAGCTTACGGAATACTTAGTGTACTGCTTCAGGCTTACTATAGGCCGGAATATCTGTTTACCGTGCATGAACATGTATTCTCTCCGCCTCCAAAAGTAAAATCAGGTGTTATACGGCTGATAAGAAATGATGTTAAAAGTCTTGACTGTGATGAGTCGCTTTTTCTGAGAGTGGTAAAGGCTTGTTTTAACCAGAGAAGAAAAACATTAAGAAACTCTGTTAAAGCTGCTTTTGATCTGAAGCGGGAGGACTATCCTGAATTTGGGTTGAGACCAGAACAACTCTCTGTAGAACAGTTTGTTAAACTGACAAGATGGATAGAAGAGAACAGGAAAATCTCAGAATGAGAAGCCGATTGCTTCTACCGGATTCATTTTTGCAGCAGCATAGGCAGGAGCATAACCCGCCACCACCCCGATAATTCCCGATATGAATATTGCCAGCATGGTATTTGCCACAGTAAGGTAAATATTCAGATCATAGAGGTAGTTTATAACGAGGGTGCCGATGAAAATCATCAGAACTCCCAGCAGTCCGCCAATTACAGAAAGCAGGACAGATTCAACAAGAAATTGCTGAAGAATGAAAAACCTTTTTGCTCCAAGGGCTTTCTGTATGCCAATAATATTAGTTCTTTCCCTTACAGATACAAACATGATATTTGCAATACCGAATCCACCGACAAGTATAGCAAAACCACCGATTACCCATCCGCCGATCTTGATTCCTGCAAAGACAGAATCAAACCCCTGAGAGAGAAGGCTTGATTGGTTTACTGAGAAGTTGGTTAGCTCATCGGGGTGCAGCCTTCTTGCTGCCCGCAGTATCATTGTAGTCTCATCACTTAGCTCCTGGATCTGTACCCCCTCTTTCGCCTTTATCATAAGGGTTGCATCGAGGAATTTATTTCTCAGGTTTATGAAGGTCTTTCCATAATTTAAAGGAACAAGTGTCATCTCATCCATTCCATTATCACCAATCCCACCCTTTCCTTCCTTCTTAAACACACCGATGACATTTGTTTTATTCCCATCTATCGATATCTGTTTCCCGACCGGGTTTACCTTATCAAATAGTTTTTCGGCCATTACAGCACCCAGGATTGCAACATTTTTTCCTGAACCTGATTCATCAGGTGAAAAAAACCGGCCATTCTCAATCTCAAATGATCTAATATTCTCGAACTCATGAGTAGCTGCCCAGATTACAACATCGCTGGCAAGATTTTTATTATACTTAATCTGTTTCGTCTGGAATACAGAAAAACATGCAGATGAGGCTTTGGTTGATCTGTTTTGGACTGCCTGATAGTCATCTATTGTAACTGCCGGCCATTTAACAACATCCCACCAGGCAAAATTAGGATCAAATGACCATGGCCACTTTTCGACATAGATAACATTATCTCCCAGGGTGGAGATACTATCGTGAATCGATTTAGCCATCCAGTCCAGCACTGTAAAAACCGATATTATCGAAAAAATACCAATTGTAATTCCAAAAAGAGAAAGGAATGTCCTTAACTTATTAACAATAATAGAGTTAACTGCGAATAAAAACCCCTCTTTAAAAAGTCTGAGAAACATCTTACACTATTTGTTGCAATTTTCTGATTGTTCAAAGATACTAAAACCTGTAATATTGGACTATGAAGGTTGGTCAAAATACATTTTTAATTATGCTCCTTTGAGAATCAATTATTTTAATGTAACGGGTATTAAAAAAATATCTATTTTTAAGCACCTTTAATAATTGTCCTAACCTAATCGTAATTGTCAGATTATGAGTGAGAAAAAAATAAGGAGTGCACTTATTTCAGTTTATTATAAAGATGGGCTGGATAATATAGTCAGGATGCTTCACTCTCTTGACATAAAAATATTCTCGACCGGGGGCACTTTCAGTTTCATTAATGAACTGGGCATACCTGCTGAAAAAGTTGAAGATCTTACGACCTATCCCTCAATTCTGGGAGGAAGGGTAAAAACTCTTCACCCCTCCGTATTTGGGGGAATCCTTGCCAGGCGTGAACTGGCGGAGGATCTGGAGCAGCTTGAAAAATACAGGATCCCCCAGATTGATCTTGTAATTGTGGATCTTTATCCTTTTGAGGAGACTCTGAAAAGTGTAACTGACAATGAGGCTATAATTGAAAAGATAGATATAGGCGGGATCTCCCTCATAAGGGCTGCCGCTAAAAACTACAGCGATGTTCTTATCATCTCGGGCAGAGAGCAGTATCCGGGGTTGCTTGCACTGCTGAATGAGAGGAAAGGTTTTACTGTCCTGGAGGAGAGAAGGTATTATGCCGCAAAGGCATTTCAGACATCCTCAAATTACGATACAGCAATATTCAGCTATTTCAACAGGGAAGAAGGAATAGAGGCGTTCAGGGAGAGCATTGATACATCCTATCCCCTGCGTTATGGTGAGAATCCGCATCAGAAAGGTATTTTTTATGGTAATCCCGGCCTGGTTTTCGATAAGCTTCATGGGAAAGAGATCTCATACAATAACCTTCTCGATCTTGATGCAGCACTTAATCTCATTGACGAGTTTGACAGTACCACTTTTGTGATAATAAAGCATAACAATGCCTGTGGTGTTGCCTCAAGGAAGGACGGACTGACAGCATGGAAAGATGCCCTTGCCTGCGATCCGGTATCTGCATTCGGGGGTGTCATTGTAACTAATGCAGATGTTGATGAATCTACTGCCGGGGAGATAGACAAGATATTTTTTGAGATTATCATTGCCCCAGGTTACTCTCCTGCGGCTCTGGAAATTCTGAAGCAGAAGAAAAACAGGATAATTCTCCTGAGAAAACATTCAGGGCGGGATGAGTTTGTCTTCCGCTCATTGCTTGGCGGAGTACTCTGGCAGCAGAGAGATAACAGCACCGAAAGGGCGCCTGGGATGAAACCTGTAACCATCAGAGTACCACGGCCTGAAGAATTTGATGACCTTGTGTTTGCAAATATTATTGTCAAGCACAGTAAATCCAACGCTATTGTCATAGCTAAGAACAGGCAGTTATGTGCTAGCGGAATCGGGCAAACATCGAGGGTGGATGCTATGAAGCAGGCAATTGAGAAAGCAGGGTCTTTCGGATTCGACCTGAAGGGTGCCGTGATGGCTTCCGATGCATACTTCCCATTTCCTGACAGCGTGGAGATAGCTCATAAGGCAGGTATCACAGCAATTGTCGAGCCAGGGGGGTCTGTCAGGGATCAGGATTCAATAGACTACTGTTCTTCAAATAATGTAGCAATGGTATTTACCGGAATCAGACACTTTAAACATTAAATCATTAATTAATCATCTCAATATAATGGGACTATTTTCATTTTTAACACAAGAGATTGCAATCGATCTGGGAACAGCCAACACAATTATTATTCATAATGATAAAGTTGTTGTTGATGAGCCATCTATAGTGGCAATAGATAAGAATACCGGGAAGCTGATAGCTATTGGTGAGGTTGCACGGCAAATGCACGGTAAGACGCATGAAAACATCAAGACGATAAGGCCTTTGAGGGATGGGGTTATTGCTGATTTCAATGCCGCCGAGCTAATGATCAGGGGAATGATAAAGATGATAAATAAGGGACCTCGTCTCTTCTCTCCATCGCTGAAAATGGTTGTTTGCATTCCGTCAGGAAGTACTGAAGTCGAAATACGTGCAGTCCGCGACTCTTCTGAGCACGCGGGCGGGCGCGATGTTTACATGATATATGAACCAATGGCTGCTGCAATAGGTATCGGACTGGATGTAGAGGCACCTGAAGGTTGTATGGTTGTTGATATAGGGGGGGGGACAACTGAAATTGCCGTGATTGCACTTGGCGGGATTGTATGCAATAAATCCATAAGGATTGCAGGAGATGGATTTACTGCTGATGTACAGGCATATATGCGTCATCAGCATAATATAAAAATCGGTGAAAGAACGGCGGAAGACATAAAGATCGCTGTTGGTGCTGCCCTGCCGGATATTGATAATCCTCCTGCCGATTTTGTGGTAAGGGGGCCAAACATCATGACAGCTCTTCCGATCGAGATACCGGTATCCTACCAGGAGATTGCTTATTGCCTTGATAAATCTTTATCCAAAGTGGAGGCTGCTTTATTAAGCGTACTTGAGCAGACACCTCCTGAACTGTATGCTGATATTGTTAATAAGGGGATATACCTTGCAGGGGGCGGTGCACTTTTAAGAGGACTTGACCGTAGACTTTCAGATAAAATCAATATTAACTTTAATGTTGTTGAAGATCCGCTGCATGCTGTGGCACGAGGCACTGGGGTCGCTTTGAAAAATGTGGAGAGATTTCAATTTCTAATGAGATAACCCTTCTTAATGAATGAGGAATCTTCTGAATTTTCTGATACGATTCAATAACCTGATAATCTTTCTGATCCTTGAAGGAATAACATTTTATTTACTTACTACCGGGAATAGCTATCATAATACCAGGGTTGCAAAGGGGATTAGAGGAGTAACACATGGGATCGAGACGAAAATAAATAACACCAGGAATTATCTCAGCCTGCGTGAGATTAACGAAAACCTTGGCGCAGAAAACATTGCTCTCAGAAACAGCATCGAAAGGCTGGTCAGGAGAGAGAATTCGCTTTTTTTTTCTGTTACAGACACGCTCTACAAGCAACAGTACATTCATACATCGGCTGAAGTAGTTGAGAATTCGATAAACAGGCAGAAGAATTTCTTTACAATTAACAAGGGTAAACTTCAGGGAATTTCAACAGATATGGCGGTAACTTCTTTTGATGGAGTAGCCGGAGTTATTGTGGGATGTTCCGAGAACTTTTCAGTTGCCATGTCACTGCTGAATCTGGATTTCAGGCTGAGTGTAAGGATAAAATCAAATGGCTATTTTGGTTCACTCAGCTGGGATGGGAGAGATTACCGTCATGCTGTCTTAGGTGAGATACCCCAGCATATTAATGTAACTGTGGGTGATACAATAGAAACCACCGGCTATTCAGCCATTTTCCCGGAGGGATTGACAATAGGAACTATCAGCGATTTTGAGCGGCGTGGCGGAGATTTTTATAAAATAACAGTCCTGCTGACATCCGATTTTAAGAAACTTCACTTTGTGGATGTAATAGGGAACCTTGAGAAAGCTGAAAAGGATGAACTTGAAAAGCAATTTAAATGATAAATTCAATTTTAAGGTTTAGTCTGATTTTTGTTATATTGATATTGTTGCAGGTAGTGTTATTTAACAATATCCAGTTCAGTGGATATATAAATCCGTACGTTTATATAATGTTTATTCTCCTTCTGCCGGTTGAGATTCCATCATGGCTTCTGTTGTTATTGTCATTCATGACAGGTATCATCATTGATTTCTTTTCAGGGTCTCCCGGTATGCACTCTTCCGCTACTGTTCTTGCAGGGTTCCTCCGTCCGGCTGTTCTCAGGATAGTTTCTCCCAGAGATGGTTATGAGCCACGATCAGAACCATCAATACTGAGTTACGGTTTCAGATGGTTCCTTACCTATACACTGTTAATAGTTCTGGTCCATCATACAGCTCTTTTTTATCTGGAAGTATTCCGTTTTGCCGATTTTTTCAGAACCATGCTCAGAGTGCTCCTGAGTTCGCTGTTCACCTCGATATTTATTGTGCTCATTGAATTTTACAGGAAGGGAAGGTAAATGATACGATCATGAAAGATCCATTTATTAACAGGAAGTATCTTATAATGGGGCTGATTGTTCTTGCTTCCCTCGTTTTGCTTATAAGGCTTTTCTTTATCCAGGTCGTTAATGATTCATACAGGTTGTCTGCCGATAATAATGTTCTCAGGTATGTGACCCAGTATCCGGCCAGAGGACTTATCTACGACAGGAATGGGGAACTTATAGTTTACAACCAGGCAGCTTATGATCTGATGGTAATTCCTTCCCAGACTTCAAAAATTGATACCGGGGCATTTTGCACTCTCCTTGGAATCACGGAAGATATATTCAGGGAACGAATGTCAGCAGCTTTCAGCTATTCAAGACGTGCGCCGTCCGTTTTTCTTAAGCAAATTTCTGATGAGACTTATGCAAGGTTGCAGGAGAAAATGTTTATGTATCCCGGTTTTTATGTGCAGCCAAGAACTCTGAGGAAATATTCAAGACCAATAGCTTCACATATTCTTGGATATGTCAGTGAAGTTGATGAGGGAGTCATCAGGAAGGATCCCTATTATAAGCAGGGAGATTATATAGGGAAGAGCGGAATTGAGGAAGCTTATGAAAATGCACTTCGGGGGAAAAGAGGCGTGAAGATTTACCTTGTTGATGTCTATAGCCGGATCAAAGGCTCCTATGCCGGTGGCAGCTTCGATACCCTTGCTGTTCAGGGGAATGATATTATTTCAGGCATTGACATAGATCTGCAGGAATACGGAGAGCTTCTCATGAAGAATAAGAAAGGCAGCATCGTTGCACTGGAGCCAAAAACCGGGGAGGTCCTTACACTTGTCTCCTCTCCTGATTATGATCCGGGCCTGCTTGTTGGAAGGATCAGGTCAGAAAATTTTGCAAAACTATCAGCAGATACATTAAAGCCTTTGTTTAACAGGGCTCTTATGGCATCTTATCCTCCGGGATCAACTTTTAAGCCGATAAATGGGCTGATAGCCCTCCAGGAACAGGTGATCAGTCCGAACACTCTTTTTGGCTGCGACAATGGTTATATGTTTGTCGGATGTCATTCACATGCCTCTCCCCTGAATATGGAAGGTGCTGTAATGAACTCGTGCAATTCATACTTCTGCCAGGCCTTCCGAAGGACACTTGAAAATCCAAAGTACAAATCTGTCTCGGAAGCCTATGATAAATGGAAGTCATATCTTAATCAGTTTGGCTTCGGGAACAGACTGGGGACTGATTTTGTAAATGAACTGCCTGGCTTCATTCCTGCTACCGGCTACTATGACAGATATTATGGCAAGAACAGGTGGAGGGCACTCACCGTTATTTCGATGGCAATCGGACAGGGTGAGATCGGAACAACACCTTTGCAGTTGGCCAACATGACGGCTGCAATAGCCAACAGAGGTTATTATTATTCACCTCATGTTGTAAGGGAGGTTGGTCATGATGGCAGGATTGACCCCCGTTTCGTTAAAAAACATATCATCAATATTGACTCATTGAACTTCGAAGAAGTCGTTCTCGGCATGGAGGCTGCGGTGAACGGCGGAGCAGGAAAAACTGCAGGCGTGGCTGCCCTGAAAGATATTATTGTTTGCGGGAAAACAGGAACTGCCCAAAACCCTCATGGAAAAGAGCACTCAGTATTTGTTGCATTCGCACCGAAAGATGATCCGAAAATCGCTATAATGGTTTTTGTCGAGAATGCTGGTTTTGGAGCAACTTATGCCGCCCCGATCGCAAGCCTTATGATTGAAAAATACCTCACAGGAAGCATAACCGATAAGGCAAGGGAACAGAGAATGCTAAATCTTAATCTTATAGCACCACAGTGAAACGGGATCTCAATATATGGAACAGAATAGACAAGATGACCATCATCTTGTTTCTGCTGATGATTATTATCGGATGGTTCAATATCTATGCAGCTGTGTTTAATGAAGAGCGCGCAGGAATGTTCGACTTTACCCAGAGGTATGGAAAGCAGTTTATCTGGATAGTAGCAGCAATTGTTGTTGCAATCTTTGTGGTAATTATTGACAGCAGGTTCTATTTCTTCTTTTCATGGTTCATATACGGAGCGCTGATGCTGATACTTTTACTTGTACTATTATTCGGCAAGGAAATTAACGGAGCAAAATCGTGGTTCGAATTTGGAGGTTTCAGCCTTCAGCCTTCTGAGTTTGCCAAGTTTGGAACAGCTCTGGCCCTGGCAGTATATCTTAGTTCCAAGCGGCATGACCTTACGAGGCTTGACGTTTTTATTCCTGCCCTGGCGATTATATTTCTTCCGGCATTACTGACAGCCCTTCAGCCTGATATGGGTTCTACAATAGTCTATTTTGCTCTGTTCCTTGTTCTTTTCAGGGAAGGAATGAGTCCTTATATCTTCGTGTCAGGTTTACTTATGGTTATACTGTTCTTTCTGACATTGCTTATTAATAATCTCTATCTCACCATTGCCTTGATTATAGCAGCATTTATCCTCTTATGGTTTGCCACCAGAAAATGGAAGCTGGTGACCGTAGGGGCTGCGATTTTAATTTTTATCACAGGCCTTTTATACTTGCTTGACTATTATGTATTGGAATCTATTGGTGCTGAGCTGGTAATTTTTATCTCCCTTTTACTTTCAGGTGCCATTTATGCATTTTACTTTTATAATAAGAAAGCTGTAACCGCAATGGTGATCTATTTGTTCCTTTCAGGAAGTATCCTGTATGTCAACTCTGTTGATTATGCATTCAATAATATAATTCAGCCTCACCAGAAGGATAGGGTTAACATACTCCTCGGATTGAAATCAGATCTGCACGGTACAGGTTACAATGTTAACCAGTCGATAATCTCGATCGGATCCGGAGGTTTTCTGGGAAAAGGATTTCTTAAGGGCACCCAGACGAAGTTCAAGTTTGTCCCCAAGCAGAGTTCCGATTTTATCTTTTGCACTGTGGGTGAAGAGTGGGGATTTCTTGGATCCTTTGTGGTAATCGGAATGTATCTGGCCATGTTGCTTAGACTAATTTTTCTCGCGGAGCGGCAGCGATCTGTCTTTTCCAGGATTTACGGATACGGTGTGGTCTCAATCATTTTTACTCATTTCTTCATAAATATCGGAATGGCAGTAGGACTCGTTCCTGTAATAGGAATTCCTTTGCCTTTCTTTAGTTATGGTGGCAGCTCATTATGGGGATTTACAATTCTTTTGTTTATTTTCCTGCGATTGGATGCAAGCCGCACTGAATATCTTGTATGATCAGAAAGGCATTGTGATCCGGTGAGAGATTTCAATGCCAAAATCCTTCTCAACATAGTCAATCAGCTGCGGAAAAAATTCCATAAAATCGTCCTGAAGCGAATAATAGTTTTTTTTAAGGGCATGCATGGCAAATCTTGTCTCCTTGGGAAGGGTTGACCGCTTGCTTAATGTGGTCAGTACATGGCGTATTCCATTTAAGGTCTGGTACGATTCAATCCAGTTGTTGATTATAAAGAACGGCATCATCTCCCTGACATTGGGAGGCATTATTTCATAATTATTTACCAGGGCTCTGTAAAAATTATAAGTGACACTTTCAAGCGGTCTTCTTGAAAAAAAATCCCACTCCTTGGTAAGAAAATGGTCATATATTATATCAGTAACGACCCCGGCATATTTGTGATACTTCCTGGTAAAGAAAATCTTGCTGCGGTGAACCACAGGATGACGATCTGTAAAACCATCAATATGCCGGTGAAGAATAATCCCCTTTCTTATCAGATCAGGATAATTGAGGTAATCGCGTCCCTTAACATAATCACCAATGTAATTGCCAATGATTATCTTATCAGAATCACCAGAGAGATATATGTGAGCCAGCACGTTCATATTATGACATAATAGTACAAAGAATTTGCCATATTGTTTACCTGACAGAAAACATTTTCTTTAACATGTTTTCAGTACCCCTTAAGATGCCAGATAACTAATTGTAAATAAGAAAATTAAAGTATAGAATCGGCATTTCAAAAAATACCTGAAAATGCTCGGAATTTCAGTACGCAAAGTATAAATTTGTTCATTCATTTTAAAATGAATCTTATTATTAAAGCAAATAAATATTAACAGAACAGGGAGGATTTATGATAAGGAAAAATGTCATCATAATTGGCGCTGCAGGGCGTGATTTCCATAATTTCAATACTTGTTACAGGGATAATGAGAACTGTAATGTGGTTGCATTTACTGCAGCACAGATACCAGACATTGACGGTAGAAAATATCCCGGTGAACTTGCCGGCAAACTCTATCCTGATGGCATTCCGATTTATAATGAAGATAGCCTGCCCGACCTGATAAAAGAGTTTAATGTATCTGATTGTGTATTCTCCTACAGCGACATTACGTACCAGAAAGTTATGTCTGTAGGAGCAATAGTGAATTCGGCAGGATCCAACTTTGTTCTCCTTGGTCCTGCAGCTACTATGGTAAAAAGCACCAGGCCGGTTATAGCTGTTGGCGCGATAAGGACAGGCTGTGGAAAGAGTCAGACCTCAAGAAGGGTAATTGAGCTTCTTATGGAACGAGGTTTGAAAGTGGTTGCAGTACGTCACCCCATGCCTTATGGGGATCTCAATGCCCAGAAAATTCAGCGGTTTGCTGAGGTAAAGGATCTTGAAGCGCATAGATGCACCATTGAAGAGATGGAAGAATACGAACCGCATGTAGTACGGGGAAATGTGATATATGCAGGGGTTGATTATGAGGCAATACTCAGGGCTGCCGAAAAGGATCCTTCCGGATGTGATGTAATTCTATGGGATGGAGGCAATAATGATTTCCCTTTTTACAAGCCTGATCTTATGATAACGGTCACCGATCCTCACCGTGCCGGTCATGAACTGAGGTATTACCCTGGAGAGGTAACACTAAGGCTTGCTGATGTTGTTGTGATTAACAAGATCGACAGCGCATCCCCGGAAGCAATTCAGGTAGTTCGTGAGAGTATTGAGAAGGTTAATCCAAAAGCAATTGTTGTTGATGGCGCTTCTCCGATAAAAGTCGATGATGCATCATTGATAAGGGGAAAGAGAGTTCTTGTGGTTGAGGATGGCCCGACACTCACACATGGTGAGATGAAAATTGGGGCAGGCGTTGTTGCTGCAAGAAAATTCGGAGCAACAGAGCTTGTTGATCCACGACCGTTTACAGTTGGACGACTCAGCGAGACGTTCAGGTTATATCCTGGAATCGGTACCCTGCTGCCCGCAATGGGTTATGGTGAGCAACAGTTAAAAGATCTGGAAACCACAATAAATAATACTGATTGCGACAGTGTAATCATTGCCACGCCTATCGACCTGAACAGAATTATAAAAATAACAAAACCAAACACAAGGGTTTATTATGATCTTCAGGAGATTGGGAAACCAGATCTTTCAGAGGTGATTGATGATTTTATTGAGAAGCATAAGCTTAATTAATTTATTTCCCGCTGATATCGCAGATCTGCGCAGATTACAAAAGATATATCTGCGAAAATCAGCGATTTCAGCGGGAAACCTTTTTTGATCCTGATAAGAAAGCTATAAAATAAGCCGTCGGAAACATTCCGGCGGCTCATAATAATGATGGGATCTATATATTGAAAAGTAACTATCTCTTATGTATTCCACCTGCACTGGAAGTATGGACATCCACGTATTTCGGATCTCCTTTATAATTTATATCACCTGCACTGGATGCTCTTGCAGTAATTTTTTCCGAAACATTGATATCAGCATCTCCAGCACTTGAAACAGAGATCTCAGCCTCTTTAGCCTTCAGTTCGAAGGCATTCAGATCGCCGGCGCTGCTGAGATCTGCATCGAGTTCGTCCGTCTCCCCGGTGAGAGTCATATCCCCTGAGCTGCTTATATTCAGATCTATTTCTCTGGCATACACTTCCAGTTTAATGTCTCCGGCACTGCTGGCCGATAATCTGAGTTCATCACTCCTGACAGGCGATTCACCTACAATGTCACCTGCACTGCTTGTCTCAACACTTTTTATCTCTTTCATAGTGACATAAACCCGTTCTTTAGAAGCATCTCTTATACTAACCTCAGTATAAACATGAAGCACTCCTCCTTTAATTTCTGTAATAATATATTCATGAAGGTTCTCATCCGCTTCCACTGTTACGGATTCATTATCTCCCTGTTTAAGATAAACGTCGACACCTGAGCTTACCTTGATCCCTGTGAAGGAATCCAGTTTTCTTTCAGATTTGATGACATTGTGGTTCCCGTGGACTGTTTTCCCCCACTGACCATCGACAGAACAGGAGATCCCAAGAACAGTGATGGCAAAAATTAATAATCTCAGATTTTTCATATTTCTACTTTATTAGGATTTACGTAATTCACAATAAAGACAGCAGAAAAATCAATCTGATGCATTAAAATATAAATTTTAGTGCCACTTGAATATTTTTAGTCCTGCAGAAAAGAAGAGGACTCCGGTTGTAAGCAGTATAATTATGGGAAGTGCCACTTCATTATACCCGGCACCTTCATTGAAAATACTTCTTATACCGTCGGTGAGAATCGTAAGCGGCAGGTTTCTTATCACAGGAAGACTCCAGTCAGGGAAATTCTGGTAGCTGAAGAAAATACCTGACAGTACCATCATCGGGAAGACAACAAAATTAATAAGTCCGTTTCCTACTTCCGTATTTGAAGTATGGGATGAGACTAAAACAGCTATCCCGGAAAAAGCGATATTTCCGGCGAGGAACATAAGGATGAGTGCGGAGAGATCCCCCTGTATTGTTATATTAAATGCGATAAGAGAAAAGAGAAAGAGGATGCCTGATTCAATAAAATTCATGGCAATCCTTACTGTTATCAGCGCAATAAGGAAATGCGATTTCTTCATGGGTGTGGCAACCAGCCTTCGTAAAAGCTTTTTGGATCTCTTTTCAATTATCCCGTAGCTGATGCCCCACATGCATGACATCATAACTCCCATTGTAATAAGACCGGGAACAAGAAAATCAATATACCGGGTTCCTGTGACAGTGAGCGGTTTTATTTCCGAGTGGCTCTTTTCCTGAATTATTTCACCCTTTCCGATAATATTGCCGAGTTTTAGATAGGTGAGCTGTGCATCAGGGTTCATCGGGTCAAAATGATATTCAACGGAGCCGTTGCGGTCAATAAGAAGGACATTGATTGTGCCTCTTTTCAGCAGCTGCATGGCCTCTTTCCAGGGCATAGAGTAAAAAAGGAAGATTGAGTTGCCGAGTTTCTCATCTTTTATAACATATTTCCATTTCCATTCTTCCTTTTCTTCAGAAGTATTCCGTTCGCAACTGTTCTGAAAAAAATCATCGGCAGCCCCGGTTTCCTTTTCTGCAGAGTGGACCTCAGAGCCAGATATGACAGCAACTTTTCTCGTAACGTCAGCTTTTTTGGCAAAAGCCAAACCGAGCCCGAGTGACATCAGAATAGGGAAGAGGATCCCCCAGAACAGCACCCCGGGTTCACGTATGATTTCGCGGAAAAGTGCCGCAATAAGCTGGCCCAGCTGTCTGAATCTTAACAATCTAGTCATTGATCTTCCTTCCTGTTAGTGAAACAAACAGGTCATCAAGGGTTTTCCGCCGGCATTCCATGTGTTTAAGAGTTATATTATTCGATTTCATGATTGTCATGAAAGCAGGAAGATCGGTTTCAAAATCCCTTAGTGTTACAAATCCTTTATCTCTGGTTTCCCCGGGATGAATCAGGAATGGCAGCCAGTCAGCTTTGACAAAATCAGGTAATCCGTTTTCAACAGTGAATTCAACAACCTTTTCGTTAGTTTCCTCCTCCAGAAGCTGATTTAATGTCCCTTCTTTAAGTATTGTTCCGCTGTCCATTATCACAATATAATCGCAGAGGTTTTCGGCTTCTTCCATATAATGCGTGGTCAGGATCATTGATGTTTCCGACTTTTCCTTCAGATTCCTCAGGATCTCCCATATCTCACGTCGCGCGTTTGGATCCAGCCCGGTAGTAGGTTCATCAAGAAGGAGAATTGCCGGCTTATTAATGAGTGCTATTCCGATAGCAAGTCTCTGCCTTTGTCCTCCTGATAGATTAACAACATAAGATTTTCGTTTTTCCTCCAGTCCTACTATTTCAATTATTTCATTTACGCGTTCTTTGCCGAGGTTAAAAAATCCGGCGAACAACAGAAGGGTTTCCGAAACCCTCAATTTGTCAATGAACCTTGTTTCCTGCAGAGAAAGACCAATTATATGATGAAGCTCATCCTCATTGCCTCTCCATTTCTTGCCCATAATCATTATTTCTCCCTTATCCGGTTTCTGGATTCCCTCAATCATCTCCACGAGGGTGGTTTTCCCGGCTCCGTTAGGCCCCAGCAAAGCAATAAACTGCCCTTTGGTTATTTTAAGATTAATGCCCCTCACCGCCTGAACTGTCTTGAAGGATTTCCAGACATTAATTACCTCTATAACGGGCTCCTGATGCATAATAATAATAATTAAAGGGTGTAATTTAATTTATTTTTAAATGGGACTACGCTGAAGGGCTAAAAGTTTATTTGCTTTGTGCTGATTTATTAAATAAATTTACTGAAATATTGTTTATCAGGCAGATGCCTGAGCTGACGATCCTGTTTTTTATTGGAACAGGCCCTTAAAAGTCAGATTAAGGTGATGTTGAATTGATCCTGTAAATAATTATACAGGGATAATTTATGTCTTATTTAATCAGAGAACTCTTAATTATCTCTCCTTAAACAAAATTCCATCTAAACCTTTGTTCTCACAGCACTTGCGCTGCTGACGCAAATTCAGTTTGTGGGTGGAGATACGATAAAATCAGCTTTTATGGTTGCTATACCTGGATATCAACTTAGAGAAAAGCTCTATGAAAGCTATAATTCCTACGTATACCGGGCTCTCAACGACGAAATGCAAAAACCGGTTATTTTAAAGATCCTGAAGGGTGAATATCCGGGTACTGACAGGATCAATCGTTTAAGGCATGAATATGAGATACTCAGGAGTATAAGCCTTGAAGGTATTATTAAAGTCTTGGGATTTGAAAACTTTAATAACAATTATACTCTTGTCATGGAGGATTTTAATGGAGAATCATTAAAGAAAATAATTGAAATCCGCAGGCTTGATCTTAATGAATTTCTTAAACTTTCAATAAAGCTTTGTGATATCCTGGGTAGGCTGCACCAGTTCAATATCATTCATAAAAACATTAATCCAACCAACATAGTCTGGAATCAGGAGAATGGGCAGGTCCGGATCATTGATTTTGGTATTTCCACAATACTGTCACGTGAGGTTGCATTTATTCAGAATCCCAGGGAGTTTGAGGGCACAATCAGTTATATATCTCCGGAGCAGACAGGGAGGATGAACAGGATGCTTGATTATCGTACCGATTTGTATTCCCTTGGAGTGACCTTTTATGAGGTACTTTTAGGCCAACTGCCTTTTCAGTCCAGTGATCCTATGGAATTGGTTCATTGCCATATAGCCAGAGATCCTGTTCCACTCTCCCGGATCAAAGTTCCTTTCAGAAGTACGGAGAAGGCAAGTTATGAGATTCTCTTGGCAATCATTTTCAAATTAATGTCAAAAAGTGCGGAAGAACGTTATCAAAATGCATTCGGATTAAAAGCTGATCTGGAAAACTGTCTTGAACAACTGAACAGTACAGGTAAGATATGCGGATTTAAATTTGCCGGAAAGGATTTTTCCAACAGGTTTCAGATCCCTCAAAAATTGTATGGCAGGGAAAAAGAGATTGAGATGCTGCTGGATTCCTTTGACAGGATTTGCCAGGGGAACAAGGAGATGACAATGGTCTGTGGTTATGCAGGGATAGGAAAATCTGCCCTTGTTAATGAGATCCATAAGTCAGTTGTTGCAAAGAGAGGATATTTCATTTCAGGAAAATTTGAACAGTTCAAGAAAAATATTCCATATCACTCCATTATTCAGGCTTTTCAGCAATTAATAAGACAGATTCTGACAGAGAATGAAGAGC
Organism: uncultured Bacteroidales bacterium; assembly: GCA_963782945.1. Classification (GTDB taxonomy): domain Bacteria; phylum Bacteroidota; class Bacteroidia; order Bacteroidales; family VadinHA17; genus LD21. The sequence goes on along the minus strand of CAWALO010000015.1, from coordinate 74,363 downwards.
AAATTACTTCATGGAGAGCAAAAATCATGGAAGCTGTAGGGCCAAACGGTCAGGTAATAATAGATGTCATTCCAGAGGTGGAACTTATTATTGGAATTCAACCTCCGGTACCTCAGCTGCCAACCCAGGAATCACAAAACAGGTTTAATCTCTATTTCAGCAATTTCATTGGAACATTTTCCAATGAAAGGCATCCCCTGACAATTTTCCTTGATGATTTGCAATGGATTGATCTTCCATCTCTGAATCTTGTGGATTTGATACTGACAGACCCCGGCATAAATTATCTTTTTTTCATCGGAGCTTACAGGGATAATGAAATTGATATCAGCCATCCTCTTCTGGCTATTATCGAAAAAAATAGAAAAGCAGGAACAAGGATCAACACCGTTTTGCTGACATCACTTGATTTTAACAATGTAAATCAATTACTTACCGATACATTGAAATGCCAGCCGGCAAAAACAGAAAAGCTTGCAAAGCTTTGCCTTAAAAAGACAAATGGAAATCCATTTTTCCTTATTCAATTTTTGAATCTGGTATATAAAAATAATCTTTTTGAATTTAATAATGAACTGATGGTCTGGCAGTGGGAAACCGGAAAGATTGAAGAGATGAAAGTGACAGACAATGTTGTGGATTTAATGGTTCAAAAGATTCAAAAGCTTTCTGTAAAGACACAATACATATTGAAACTTGCCGCATGCATAGGAAATCAATTTGATTTAAGAACGCTGTCTATAGTAAGTGAAAAAACTGTTGGTGAAACTGCAGACGATCTGTGGGAGGCACTGCAGGAAGAGCTTATTCTGCCTTTAGTGGACGTTTACAGATTTATTGATTATGACAGCGGGAAGGTGGATCTGTTTTACAGGTTCTCACATGACAGGGTGCATAATGCTGCCTATTCATTAATTGAAGAAAAGGAGAGGAAAGAATATCATTTGAAAATTGGTCGCTTGCTATTGAGTAATACAAATGAGAAAGAACTTGAAGATAAAATTTTCAACATAACCAACCATTTGAATTCTGGTATTGCATTGATTGTGGATAAGGCTGAAAGGGAGAAACTTGGCCGTTTGAATTACCTCGCAGGCAAAAAGGCAAAGGCTGCAACAGCATACGAGATTGCTTACCGCTATTATGTACTTGGAATAGAGCTGATAGGAAAAAGTTGCTGGCATGATAGTTATTCCCTGGCTCTGACCTTATACACTGAAGCAGCCGAAGCCTCTTATCTTGTCGGGAACTTTGAAGAGATGGATGATCTATCCAAAGAGATCCTGACCAACTCAAGATCTCTGCTCGATAAAATAAAGATCAATGAAATTATTATTCAATCGTTACTTGCCAGGGCAAGGCTTAAAGATGCAGTGGAAACAGCTATTGAGATCCTGAGAGAACTTGGGGTTTATATTAATAAGGAGCCAAGAAGATTTACCGTCCTTATTACCCTGTTGAAGCTGAGATTATTGTTAATCAATAAGACATTGGATGACTTAAGAGAGCTTCCTCCGATGAAGGATGATCGTAAGCTGGCTGCCATGAGGATCCTGATGAATGCAGCCAGCTCAGCATATTATGGAAATACTCCGCTCGCCATTAATATGGGATTGAAAATGGTAAAACTGTCAGTCAGGTATGGAAATTCCGTTTTCTCACCTTATGGATATGAAGTATATGGCGCCATCCTGCACAGTGTAACCGGTAATATAGTGCTGGGCTATCAATATGGTCTATTCTCTATCGAATTGCTTAACAAACTCAATGCAAGAGAATATCAGACAAAGGTTAATTACCTGTTTAATCTGTTTACAAAGCATTGGAGGGATAAACTAAGTTCAACAATTGAACCCCTCAGGGAATCTTATCAGAGAGGTCTGGAAACAGGTGATTATGAATATGTATCTTATTGTTCAGCCTATGCTGGCATTCATTCGCTTCATAGCGGTCTAAACCTTGATTCAGCAGAAATTGAATTGAAGAAATCCTTTGAGTTTGCAAAAAAAGTCAATCAGAAGGTGATTCTTAATATAATCGGATTGAACACCCAGCTTGCTTTGAATTTCATGGGGGTTTCTGACAGCAGAACGATTTTTGCCGGGGAATATTTCAATGAATATGAAGTATTGCCCCGATTGATAAAAAATAATGTCATTACACACCTGGGAATAATATATACTTTAAAAGGGATGATATATTACTTTTTTGGTAACAAAAAAGAAGCATTTCAAACTGCCCTGCTGGCTGAAAAGTATAAAGAATCTCTTATCGGTATGGTATATCTCCCACTTTTAAATTTTTATTCTTCACTTATCTTTCTTGAAAGCAGTTCTCAGCTGGCATGGTCTAAACGGAAGTACCTGAATACTAAGGTTAATTCCAATCAGAGGCTTCTGAGGAAATGGGCAGTAAATGCCCCGGAAAACCATCTTCACAAATGGCATCTTGTGGAAGCAGAAAGAGCCAGGCTCAGGGGAAGGGATCAAGTGGCCAGGGATCACTATGATAAAGCTATTTTGTTTGCTCATAAAAATGGATTCATTCATGAGGAAGCACTCTCCAACGAACTTGCAGCCAGGTATAATATTCATAAAAACAATATACTAACTGCCAGGAGTTATATGGTTGAGGCCAGGTATCTCTACATAAAATGGGGGGCCAAAGCTAAGGTCAGACATCTTGATGAAATATATCCGGCACTTCTATCCTCAGTCTCATATCATGATGCTAACGGTGAAGGGCTGCAGCAAAGGGATGTTAATAATCTGTATAATAACACTATAGATAGCATTGATGTGGCAGCAGCATTGAAAGCTTCACAAACAATCTCCAGTGAAATTCATCTTGAGAAACTGCTTGAAAAGCTACTTAAAAATATTCTTGCAAATGCAGGAGCCGAAAAGGGTTATATACTTTTGAAAGAGGATGAAAAACTTTTTATTGAGGGAGAAGCGTTTACAGACAAAGAAAAGATAGGAGTCCTGAACCATTTACCACTTGCAGAAAGTAAGAATATTGCACAGGTGGTCATAAATTATGTCCTCAGGACCAGGGAGACTGTAAACCTGACTGATGCTTCAGATGATGATCTCTTTAATAATGATGATTATATCATTCATAACCAACCCAAATCTTTGTTTTGCATGCCACTTATTTCTCAAAACAGATTGAGCGGTATTTTATACCTTGAAAACAATTTAATAACAGGTGCTTTTACCTCGGGAAGAGTAGAGATGCTTAAGATGCTTTGCGGGCAGGTTGTTATTTCAATTGAAAATGCACGGCTTTATAAAAACCTTGAGGAATACAACCGGAATCTGGAAGAAAAGGTCGAGAAACGTACGGCAGAAATCTCCCTTAAAAATGAGCAGCTGAATTTTCAGAAAGAAGAGTTGTATAAGGCCCTCGAAGATCTCAAATATTCCCAGGTACAACTTATCCAGTCAGAAAAAATGGCTTCCCTGGGACAACTTATTGCAGGTATTGCCCACGAAATAAATAACCCTGTAACCTTCATAAGTGCAGGAGTTGATTCTCTGGTCACAAATCTGAATGAAGTCGGACAGGTTCTGAATATTTATCAGAGCATAACACCGGAAAGTGTTGAACAAAAGCTGATTGAAATTGCAAACCTGAAAGATAAAGTTGAATTCAGGGAAGCAATGTCGGAGATAGGGAAATTAATTGAAAGCATACAGAACGGAACAAAAAGAACAACCGAAATAGTGAAAGGTCTTCACACATTTTCTCGTCTGGATGAAGGTAATATCAAAATGGCTGACTTGCATGAAGGTTTGGATTCAACCCTTATATTATTGAGGAATAAATATAGAAACAGGATCGAAATAGTTAAGCATTATGGAAATATACCTCCCTTAGAATGTTACCCGGGTCAGCTGAACCAGGTATTTATGAATATTCTCTCAAATGCGGTGGATGCGATTGAAGAGACGGGCACCATTGTTATAAGTACATCATTATCAGACGGGGATATTCAAATTAGTATCAAGGATTCCGGAACGGGGATTCCGGATGATATTGCAATGAAAATATTCGATCCTTTTTATACAACCAAGGAGATTGGAAAGGGAACAGGTTTGGGTCTCTCAATCAGTCAGCGCATAATTGAACAGCATAACGGCAATATCAGTGTAAAAAGTGAAGCCGGCAAAGGGAGTGAGTTCAAAATAATGTTACCAGTTAAAAAGGGATAACGCATACGGATTAATATCTGATTAAAATAATTTAATCTTACTGAAATGTTTCCTGTTCCAGGGTACCTGATAAAAGAAACGCTTTTTGAGAGCAAGGATCTCTATGTGTGCCGGGCTTTTGATGAAATAAGAAAGCACCTGGTTATTATTAAGATCCTTAAAGGCGAATTTCCAAAACCCGCTGCCGTTGCCCGTTTCAGACGGGAGTATGAATTAATGAAGGATTTAACTATTGATGGTGTAGTGAGGGTTTATAGTCTGGAAAAACATAGTAAAAGGTATGCTATAATAATGGAGGATTTCGGTGCAGATTCTCTGGAGAAGATATTAAAGGAGAGGAAACTTTACCTGACAAAGTTTTTGGAGCTTGCTATCAAGATTTCTGAAATACTTGGGGAGATCCATCAGAATAATATTATTCATAAGGATATTAATCCATCGAATATAATCTGGAATCCTGACACCAACAAGCTCAAAATCATCGACTTTGGCATTTCCTCAATTATCCCCCGTGAAATTACAGCTGCCCAGAGCCCCGATGTGCTGGAAGGCACTCTGGCTTATATCTCTCCGGAAAAAACAGGTCGAATGAACCGTATGACGGATTACCGTACCGACCTGTACTCATTGGGAGTCACACTTTATGAAATGTTTACGGGTCAGCTTCCTTTTCCTTATAGTAATCCTATTGAATTAATACACTGTCATATAGCAAAAGATCCCATCCCGCCTGAAAAGATCAAACCCTCAAATATGCAGTGTGACAATGAGACCGGGGAGGTGATTTCAAGGATAATTCTAAAGCTGATGGCAAAGAATGCCGAAGAAAGGTATCAAAATGCTTATGGACTGAAAGAAGACCTTGAGCAGTGTCTTGTGCAGCTCCAGACAACAGGCAGGATAAAGGATTTTGAGATTGCACAGCAGGATTTTTCCGACAGGTTTCAGATTCCGCAGAAACTGTATGGCAGGGCAACCGAGATCGAAATTCTTATGAATTCTTTTAAAAGGATTTGTCGGGGTACAAAGGAGATTATCATGGTAACAGGTTATGCTGGGATTGGCAAGTCTTTATTGATCAATGAAGTACATAAGCCAATTTTGGCTAAGCATGGTTATTTTATATCCGGAAAGTATAATGAATTTGGACGAAATATTCCCTATCTTGGATTGATCCAGGCTTTTCAGCAGCTGATAAGGCATTTACTTACTGAAACAGAAGGAAGGATTGAACAGTGGGAAAAGAAAATTCTAAGAGCGGTTGGACCCAATGGAAGGGTAATAACAGATGTAATTCCTGAACTGGAATTAATTATTGGCAAGCAGCCACTTGTCGCTGAATTACCGTCACAGGAATCGCAGAACAGGTTCAACCTCTGTTTTCAGAATTTCATGAGGGTCTTCCCCGGAGAGAAGCATCCTCTGACAATTTTTCTGGATGATCTGCATTGGGTCGATTTGCCTTCATTAAAATTAATCAACCTTTTCCTGAGTGATGCTGAGATAAAATACATATTATTTATCGGGGCATACAGGGATAATGAGCTGCCTTCTGACCATCCTCTTCTGAAGACTCTGAATGAAATCAATAGAACAGGTACAACATTAAGCAGATTGATTTTGCCAACGCTTGATCATGATAATATAAACCAGCTGCTTGCAGAGACGCTCAAATGTACGGCTGAAAAAACTGAAGAGCTTGCAAAACTTTGTAAAAAGAGGACTCTTGGCAATCCATTGTTTCTTAAACAGTTTTTACAGGTCTTATATAAGGATAAACTGTTTGAATTCGACCACAGGCAGATGATCTGGCACTGGGAGATAGACAAAATAGGTAAGATGGGAATAACGGAAAATGTTGTAGACCTGATGGTAAGAAAAACACGGAAACTTGCACCGGGAACCCAGTCTGTTTTGCAAATTGCAGCATGCCTGGGAAGCCAGTTCAAGCTGAAAACCCTTGCCCTTGTTTATGAAAAAAGTCCCGCAGAAACCGCAGATGGTCTTTGGGAAGCTCTGCAGGAGGAGTTTGTTCTGCCAATGAGTGATGATTACAAATTTGTCCGGGAGGATTTTGATGATGCCGAAGTACTTTATAAATTCACTCATGACCGGATTCTCCAGGCTGTTTATTCCACGATTGATGATACTCAGAAAAAAAAATATCACCTGTTAATTGGAAGATTATTATTGCAAAATGTCACTGATGAGAAACTTGAAGATGATATCTTCGAAATAGTTAACCACCTGAATGCAGGTATTGATCTGATCAATAATCAGTCTGAAGAAATTAATCTGGCGCGGTTAAACCTGATAGCCGGAAAGAAAGCAAAGGCTGCAAATGCCTATGAACCATCTTTAAAATATTTATCCGCCGGTATTGATTTGCTGGGACAAAATTCCTGGGAAGACAATTATCCTCTGACACTGAATTTCTTTATTGAGACAGCGGATGTCTCGTTCCTGATGGGGGATTTTGAGCGAATGAACAGCATGGTTAAGGTATCACTTGATCATGCCAGTGTGCTTCTTGACAGGATAAAGATCATACGAAATAATAATTCAGTCATATATTGCACAGGGAAGGCTTCCTGAGGCTGTAAGTACGGCAATAGAGATTTTAAGCCAGCTGGGAGTAAGAATCTCTAAAAAGCCGTCGCGGATCTATGTAATGTTTAACGTTTTGCGTGTCCAGGCCATGCTGCGAAGAATGACTATAGATGATCTGAAAGTACTGCCTGAAATGACAGACCCATATTGTATTGCCGCTATGCGGATCTTGCTGAGTGCGGCAAGTTCCGCTTACAGGAACAATATCCTGATGGCTACCAATATAGCATTGAAAATGATACAGCTGTCTGTCAGGTTTGGCAATTCTCCCTATTCACCATTTGGTTACAGTCTTTATGCAATTGTAAAGCTTGGTGTAATGGGAGATATCGAGAAAGGTTATCAGATGGGCAAATTTCCTGTTGAATTAACTGCAAAATTCAGGGCAAGAGAGTCCAGCGCGAAAATAAATGCGCTGTACAACTTGTTTATTAAACATTGGAAAGAGCCGTTAAAAGAGACAATAGAGCCCTTGATGGATACATTCAGGATAGGTCTTGAGACCGGGGATCTTGAATTTGCAGCTTACTGTAATATGTATTCGTGTGTTCACTCGCTTTTTTGCGGGAAAGAGCTGGGATCTGTTAATTCCGAGATGAAAGAAAGTATAGAAGTAATACAAAAACTTAAACAGGAGAGAACACTGTTTAACATGAAATTTCACAGGCAGTTTGTTTTGAATCTGATGGGTTATGCAGATGACAGAGCTATTCTGACAGGTGAAAGTTTTAATGAAGAGGAGATGCTTCCATTTTTGATCAAAGCCAAAGATGTTGTATCCAGAGGGGCATTTATAACAAATAAAACAATAATCTCCTATATGTTTGGCATGGATGAGGCTGCACTCAGTTATGCACTTGAGCTGGAAAATTACAAAAGAACACTTCTTGGACTGATTTATCTGCCGCTAGTCTGTTTTTATTCATCCCTGATTTTCCTTTCAAATGTTCCGTCATCCAACCGGAGAAGGCGAATACTCTATCTGCGGAAGGCGGAAAAGAATCAAAAGGCAATGAAAAAATGGGCCAGCCATGCGCCTGCAAATCACCTTCATAAATGGCACCTGGTTGAAGCAGAAAGATTCAGAGTAATCAGGGAATGACAGGTTGGCAATAGGCCATTATGATAAAGCAATTGAGATTGCCCGGGAAAATGAATATCTGATTGAAGAAGCACTTTCTAATGAGCTCGCTGCAAAGTATTATTCCTTAGCCGGAAGCCTGAGAACTGCAAAAGTTTATATGTCGGAAGCCAGTCAGTTATATAAAAAATGGGGAGCTTTTGCAAAAACAGAATACCTGAAAGAAAAATATCCCGAACTTCTTTCAGGTAAAAGCGATGATGCAGTGAAGGAAAACGGAAAAAATGAACTTAAAGTAAAAACCGGAAATATACTCTCAGAAAAACTCGATCTGACAAGCATCCTTAAAGCATCAAATGCAATTTCATGCGAGATCCATCTTGGGAAATTGCTTGAAAAACTGATGAATATAGTATTGACTAATGCAGGCGCACAGAAAGGATTCCTCCTTTTAACGGAAGGAGAAGAGCTCTACCTGGAAGGAGAGGCCTTTGTTAAAGATGAGGAAGTGGCAGTTTTACAGCATATACCGGTCCTTAAAATCAAAGATATTCCACAATTACTTATTAATTATGTTTTAAGGACTTCTGAAACCGTGGTTATAAATGATGCCTCAAATGAGAAAATTTTTGCGAATGATGATTATATAAAAGCCTCCAGCCCAAAATCCATTTTCTGTATGCCTCTCATATATCAGAACAGGATTAGCGGAATATTATACCTTGAGAACAATATTGCGATAGGAGCCTTTACCCCTGAAAGGCTCAGGATGCTGGAAATGCTTACAGGGGAGATTGTTATATCAATAGAGAATGCTAAATTATACAAAAATCTGCAAGAGTATAACCGTACACTGGAGGAGAAAGTCAAAATACGGACAGAAGAAATTTCTCAGAAAAACAAACAATTAAATATTCAGAAAGAGGAATTGGGTGAGACCTTAAAAAACCTCAGATTATCGCAATTCCAGCTGTTACAATCTGAAAAGATGGCAACCCTTGGCCAGCTTGTGGCAGGTATTGCTCATGAAATAAACAATCCGGTGACCTTTATCAGTGCTGGAGTTGATTCCTTGAAAACAAACATTGATGAGATAATGCAAGTCCTTGATTTTTATCATAAGGTTACTGCCGATACCGCCGGTGAAACATTGCCTGAAATAGAGAAGCTGAAAGAAAAGATCAATTATGGCCAGGCCCTTTCAGAAGTAGGGAACCTTTTCGAAATTATTAAGACAGGCACAGAACGTACAACTGAAATAATTAAGGGACTCCGTTCCTTTTCACGAATGGATGAAGATATACTGAAAGTGGCTGATATCCATGAAAATCTCAATACCGCACTGATCCTGCTGAGGAATAAATACAAGGACCGTATTACAATAGAGAAGGAATATGGTGACATACCTCAGATTGAATGTTACCCGGGACAGCTGAATCAGGTTTTTATGAATATTCTCACAAATGCCATTGATGCTATTGATAAAAAGGGGAAAGTCATCATCAGAACTTCAAAATCAAAGCAAATGGTTCAGATTAGCATCAGAGATACCGGTATTGGGATACCTGAAGAGATACGGTCAAAGATCTTCGAACCTTTCTTTACAACAAAAGAGGTTGGACAGGGTACAGGGCTGGGATTATCAATCAGTCATGGGATAATTGAAAAGCATATGGGACGGATAGATGTAAACAGCGTTGTCGGAAAGGGGAGCGAATTTATTATTTCGCTTCCGATAAAGCAGACTCAATAATTAATTCAGCTTTACTTATTTGGAAGGCATTTTATAAACCATTGAAATAATGACCATTAACAAGCCATTGCATCCGATTCTTTATTTAGATGATGAAAGGGATAACCTGATTGTTTTCAATTCCGCTTTCAGGAGGGATTATGAAGTCCATCTTGCCGGTTCCGGACAGGAGGGAATTGAGATCCTCAGGAAGCATGAGATAGAGGTAATAATTACTGACCAGCGCATGCCGGAAATGACTGGTATCCAGTTTCTTGAAAAGATCATTTCCGACTATCCCTATTCCATACGAATGATCCTGACCGGATTCAGTGATGTTGAAGCCATCATCCAGGCTATAAATACCGGAAGAGTTTACCGTTACATAACCAAGCCATGGAATAAAGAGGAATTGAAGATGAATATAGACAAGGCTATTGAGATATATCAGTTAAGAGCTCAGAACAGAAAATTAATTCATGATCTCAGGGAAGCAAACCAGACCCTCGAGCAAAAGGTCCGGGAGCGCACAAAAAAAATCGAATTACAAAACAGGGAGATAACCTGCAGCATACAATATGCGAGCAGGATACAGAGTGCTTTGCTCTATCCGGATACAGACCTTAAACGATTATTTCAGTCATATTTTATTCTTAACAGACCCAAGGATATAGTAAGCGGAGATTATTACTGGATGGCAAGCAAGGATGATAAAGCCCTGGTTGCTGTTGCTGACTGCACAGGGCATGGGGTCCCGGGAGCCTTCATGAGTATCCTGGGAGTATCATTGTTAAATGAAATAGTAAACAAGACTGTAACAATAAGGGCGAATGAAATCCTGAACCAACTCCGGGGACAGGTGATCAAGTCGCTTCATCAGACAGGAAAAAACGACGAAACCAGAGATGGCATGGAGATGGCCCTATCTATAATTGACTTCGGTAAAATGAAGCTTCAGTTTTCAGGAGCATTCAGACCTTTGTATCTTCTGAGAAACGGAGACATTATGGAGTTAAACGGTGATAACATGCCAATCGGGATATATGAAGATGAGGAGAGTTCATTCACAAACAGGGAGGTCCCATTTGAAAAGGGCGATGTTATCTACCTGTTCACTGATGGATATCTGCACCAGATGGGAGGAGATAACCGGAAGACATTCAAATCACAGAATTTTAAAAAGCTCCTCCTTGACATCCATACCTTTCCCTTGCAAAAACAAAGGGAGTTGCTCGAAGAAAAGCTGAATGTCTGGCAAGGCGATCTTGAACAGGTGGATGATATACTAGTGGTCGGGATAAAACTGTGACAATTCTCATTCTGAGTCATAATTATTTTTATATTTACTCCTGCTTTATGAATATTCGATTGCCCGACAGGCATAATAATTAAATAACTCAGATAATGTTTGAAAACATATTTAATTTGAATAATCCCAACTTTTTGGGGATAATGGTCAGGTTTGCAGTTAATCTGACATTCTTATTCTGCCTTATAAAGCTTGTATATTACAAATATTCCAGGAATGAGGTTTTCCTGTTTGCCTTTTTCCTGATGGGAATAATGATATTCTTCATTGGTTCTGTTCTCAATGCCGTATTTCTCGAAATAGGAATGGCTGTAGGGTTGTTTGCCGTTTTCACGATTCTCAGACTGAGGACGACCAATGTCAGTATTAAGGACATGGCCTATATGTTTACCACTATTGGCTTATCTGTAATAAATTCCTTAAAAATGATTGGCTTTCCTTTATTGGGACTTGTAATAATAAACTTGATAATTATTGGTTCGGCATATATACTGGAAGAATTTCTTCTCAGGAATTCTTCTGAATCATATTCCATTGTTTATAGGAATCTTGAAATGCTAAGGTCGAATAAAAAACAAAAGCTTCTCAAGGATCTTTCTGACCTTACAGGCAAAGAAGTCATAAAGGTAATAGTCAAGAGAGTAGATTACCGGTCAGAAATTGCATTACTGGATATATTCTTTAAGGAATAAGAGACAGGGGCAGCTATCTAAGACAACGAATTTTACAGCTTTAATAAAATTATTATTTACAGTTGTTCAGGAAAATTTCTACCAGGTTATCAAGGCTTCTTGGTTTTTCGAGCTGGTCAAAAAACTGATCAAGGAAATGAGTTATATCTTTTTTAGATCTCTCATTCAAATGGGGAAATTCGTTTACAACAGCATAAATTTTTTCTTTAGAATCCGAAAATATTTTCAGATCTTCAATGTAAACCTCTCTGGTTCGGCACATACCTGAAAATATGGGTTGCCGGACAGTTTCTATACCTAAATTCTCCGGGGGAATAGCATAATCTGCATTTACAACTCCTGTAAGGTCAAAGTCATAAGGGATAGCTATTCCAAACCCCTGCGGATTAAAGATCATTGGCTTGATAACTTCAACATTATGAGGCCCGGGTACTGACCAGTCCCAGTTAGTTACCATATAATTGAATATTGCCACACGGTCCATTACGTATGGGATAATATTACTTTGATTCAGAGTTTCAATTTTTACAACTGTTGAATTTGTTCTTTTTGCAAGCATCTCGGCAGGCTCAATAAAAATGCCGTATTTGACAATTGGCTTTTTATTTCCTTTAGAATCTATATAGCTGATTCTAAGCAGTCTAACCTTGAAGCTGGTATCAGTAAGTGCATTATACATCTTGTAAACGAGGTACTCCCTTAATACATATTCATTGTTAATACTGCTCGCCTGACAATGTGTTACAAGTTTAAGTTTTTTAATTTTTGAAGAATCGGAGTATACAGGTTTCTTAAAATTAATCTGCATTGGAGGAAATGCGCAAATTTCGTAACGTGATATTCCACGGTATCCGATTGTAATTTTCCTGTTTATTGAATCAGTCTCATTAAGATGAATTGTCATTTCAGAATCGAAGGAATCGCTTTTTGACGTTTTCTTAGGGAAGCTTGCCAGATCAATGTATATAGTGACATTAAGGATCTCATCACTTCCGAAGAGTGATATATTCTTCTCATTGGTTCCCTGTATATGTTCTTTTGTCCTTGTAGTGTCATTTTGTGCTGAAGCTGGCAACCCTGACAAAGTATAGCCAAGTAGGAGATACAGTGAAAGGTTTTTAATAAAAAATCTTCCGGTTAGAATCTTCAGATGATCTGTCATATTGCAGAATTATTAGGATATCTGATAAATTATGAATGAATCTGATATATAAATTTAGTTAATTTCAGAGTCAAAGTCAAGTAGTGAGGGAAAGAATATACTTTATGTCATCTACAAACTATTCACCATCTGTCGCATTTATTGTCTTTATGGGGGTAACTGATGAAGATGTCGTATTCAAACCCGGGGAATATGCTTGCCATTGTCGAAAAATGAATACAGTGTGGTGAATGTGTATTATTTCCTTAACAAGACAAACACCAAAAAGTTCATACAAAATAAAAGCTTTAGCGGCTTTGGGGCATGAGGTTATATCCTGATTCCGATTACCAGGATATCATCTGTCTGATCTTCATGATTTTCATCCCTCCACTGCTCGATCTCTTCATAAAGCATGTCACCTTGTTCTGGCATTGAATATTCGCTTATACTCTGAAGTAATATTTTAAATCTGCCACTCTGGTATTTCTTATGATTCCTTCCTCCGAACTGATCTACGTAACCATCTGAACATAAATATATTGTATCTCCATTCTGCAGTTGTATATTCTCTGCAGAGAGCCTGTAAATACCATCTGTATTATTATCGTCCGGAGAATTTTTAGCCCTGTATTCAAAGAGCTCACCCCTTGCAACATGGTATAATGAATTCTTAACACCGGCATATGTAAGGTAATTGGTCCTCATATCGAGGATACAAAGAATAATATCCATATCATCGGATATACCTGTATCATCACTATTATTCTTCAGAAAGCGGTGTATTTTGGAGTACAGATGATTCAGGATCTCAGTAGGATCTGTAAGTTTTATTTCATTAACAGCCTGGTCAAGAATACCATAACCAATGGTGCTTATAAGCGCTCCCGGAATACCATGCCCTGTGCAATCTGCTACGGCAAATATTCTCAGGTGCTCCTGTCTGCTGAAAAAATAAAAATCACCGCTTACAATATCTTTTGGTTTGAAAAGAATAAAACTCTCCGGGAAGCATTCCCTGACATAAAGATCATCCGGTAAAAATGTCTGCTGTATATGCTGGGCATATTTGTAGCTGCCTTCAATTTCACTGATAGCTTCTTCAATCTTATTATTCCTTATCCTCACCATTTCTTCCAGTGAAGGAGATAATGTGACCAGCTTTCTGATCTGATCATTTAAAGCCCTGGTTTCGTTCAGGATCTTATGTATAATACTCTGAGGCTTTAATGCATAGGATAGATGCCTGATCCTTCTTGTATCGACCGGATATGCTTCATAATCAATGTCTTTTAGAAGTGAAGGGATTAACCTTACAAGTTCACGGTCTTTTTCTTTTTCAGAATCAGGAAGATCATTATAAGGTATCAGTCCGGGATGTGTCTTTATTGTTTCATCTTTAAGATTCCCGTAAGTCCATCCGTTTAATCTTTTATCCCAGCTCCATCTTATATGTTCGACCATCGACATTGTCTCAATCTCATCTTCATTAAGAAGCAGAGTTATCGGTCTGAATCCTTTTTTAACCTGCCTTATTTTATAACCTATTGACAGTAACTTTGTTGGAATATGTACCGCATTGTCAATATTTGAATTCTTAATTTCTTCAGGGAGGTCATCAAAATCAGCAATATATTGATACTGAAAATCCTTTGGCGTATAAAAGAAGTAGTTGACCGGATCATTTTCTGCTTTTGAGTGCTGGTTTCTTAATTCATGAAGATATTTGGAATGAATAGCTCTTGCAAGTTTCCTGATCATAGGCATATTAATCTCTAGAGCCTCTTCATGGCGGATAATCTCATATCCTGATTTTTTAAGCTGAACAGGTATAAGGTAATTTAATTCAAGGGCGAACCGGTTCCAGTCTTTGATCAGTCTGTGAAAGGTTCTCTGCTCCGGATTAGCTATATTTCCGGTTGTCCCTGTTTTACTTACCGGCTGAGCTGACTTAGCCAGGTCCCTGCAATAATTTCCGATATCCGAGTTGACAAGAGTTGTTATCTCTTTGTCAGTAATTATGCATGTCCGGCAAAAACCTTCAAACGGACGGATGAATAGATTCAGTCTCTTTAACTTACCAGGTATCCCGGAAGCATAATCAAACCAGAATGATCTTTCGGTTTCAGAGAGGTACCTGAAATCTTCTGGTATTCCATCTGAAAATTTACTGATTCTGTTCAACCGCTGCATATCAGCGTAAAGGCCCTCTGCGATTGAATTATTTAACAGTTCCTGTAACTTTTGATCCTCAGCTGATAATTCCTGAAAAGGATCGACAATTCTGTCATAAATAATTTCCTGCCACATCAGGTTTCAGTATTGGTCTGTTAAGAATCCGTTTTTATTTTGGTTCTGTCTCAGTATATGAAAACGGGAATTTTACTATCCTTGAGATTTCCTGTCCTACCTCCATCATATCCACATCTTCTTTTTCATAATGCCAGTTTACAGTAACATTCATGCCCCGGGCCTGCAATCTTGCCAGCACTTTGCATATATCAAGGATCATTTTTCCGGATGATGAATTGAAATATCCGAAATTGAAAGTAAATGAAACTGGTTCATTTATGTCATTAGCTTTAACAAGCTGGAGGCTGAAGTCATCCATCCAGTTGATGATCTGGTCGTAAAACTCCCTGACATCAGGAGGTCTCGATTCTCCTGAAATCTCATAAATCTTATTTTCAGGATCAAGAATGACCTTCGGGGAATATGATGTCTGTTCAATTACCAGCTTTTTCATAGTTTTTTATTTAAAGATATTTGGATTTCAAAGTTCAGATATCCAGGGACCAAAGGATGGAATCCATAACTTATTTTATTTCCGGATTTGAAGGCTATGCAGATAAACCCAAGACCAGCACCGTTTTCCCCATGAACCGCTTCCCTGTTAATTCTGATCTCATGCAATCTCCTCAGTTCCGGAACATCCATATTATTAACATTATTAAGACTTTTGGTGAGTTTAGACATGGATTCCTCAGGCACCGGATTACGCGCTGAAATGATTATTTTGTCATCCTCATCGCATATGGAGACATAGGGTAATAAATCAGGATCTTTCGAATTCTTCAATGCGGAATGTTTGATGATATTCTCGATGCATTCTACAAATACGGAATAAGTTCTTTTCCTTATGGTTGCTTGCAAATCCCCAAATTCCCTGGTTTTCCTGAGTTTCATTAACAGGGAATCGAGCACCAGGCAATCAGGATGACCACGATAATCGAGAAAAATTCCGGATCCTGTCATTCTTTTTAATTATGAATCAATATTGATATTGAACATTGTCGCGAGAAAATTGTATTTTTCTCAGATGATATAATTATTTTTCTAAATACATTATTATTACTAACTTGAATAAGTTTTAACAAAGATATATTTTTAAATACAGAAATTGGGTTTAGATTTTATTAATAAAATAATCAGGGAAAAGTTTCCGGAGAATTTTAATGTCCTGTCATGATTATGCAACAATTATCAATTCATGAGTGAGCCCATATTAAAAGCCCTTATACAGCTTTTCGCATTAATCAGTGATGTCCACAGCAGTTCAGGTATATCCGTAAGGGGAAAGGATATTGTGCGGTTATTCTTAACACATCATCTGAATAATGAACTCGTAACAAAGTATATGGAGATGTTTGATGAGTATGTCCAAATATATCATTCAGATAATATTGCAAGGGGAACTATCAAAGACAGAAAAAGGACATCACTTACATCGGTGAGAATTCTGGCAATCTGTGAGACTATAAATGAGGAGTTGCAGCAGAAGCAGAAACTGTACGTAATAATACAGCTCCTGGATTTTATCAAGTTCAGTGCTGAAATTACGGAAAATGAACTCGATTTCCTTGAGACTGTCTCCTCTGCTTTTAACATTCATTTTAAAGAATACGAGAACATTAAGAGTTTTATACTGAATTCTGTTGAAGATATTCCGGGGAAAAATAATGTAATGATTGTCGACAGTCTGGATAAGTCTGAATCACAGGGAGTTAAACATTTGTCAAAAGAGAATCTCAAGGGGCAATTAATATTCCTGAATATAAGCAGTACGAATACTTATTTAATGCGCTATTCAGGAACTGAAGATCTATTTTTAAACGGCCAGAATATCTTCTCCGGGCAGACCTATATTTTTGATCATGGTTCGACAATCAGGAGCCCGGCTATCAACACCATCTACTATAATGATGTAAACAGTATTTTCACCGAGGAGGCTTTTGAGATTAAGATTTCACTCGATGCAACAGATGTTTCACTGACGTTCAGGAATAGTGATAATGGAATACATAATATCAATTTTCATGAAGAATCAGGAACCCTTGTAGGAATTCTTGGCGGAAGCGGTGTTGGCAAGACTACTCTTCTGAATGTACTCAGCGGGATGGCAAAACCTGATACAGGTAGCATATTGATTAACGGATGGAATCTCTATTCCGAAAAAGAGAGGGACCATCTTATGGGAGTGGTCGGTTTTGTGCCTCAGGATGATCTGCTGATAGAAGAGCTCACTGTATTCCAGAACCTTTACTATAATGCGAGGATGTGTCTTGACAATCTGCCTGAAGCAGAAATATCAGAGACGGTTGACAGAGTCCTGAGAGAAATGGACCTGTATGAAATAAGGGATCTGAAGGTAGGCAATCCACTTAATAAAGTTATCAGCGGAGGACAGCGAAAGAGATTAAATATCGCCCTGGAACTTATCAGGGAACCAACTGTTCTCTTTGCGGATGAGCCAACGTCAGGCCTGTCTTCGGTTGATTCGGAAATAGTAATGAATTTGTTTAAGGAACAGACTTACAGGGGGAAATTAGTAATAATAAATATACATCAGCCCGGGTCGGAGATATTTAAGATGTTCGATAAAGTAATGTTTATCGACAAGGGCGGGTACCAGATCTTTTACGGAAATCCAAGCGAAGCTGTCGTATATTTCAAATCAATGGCCGGGTTTTCCAATGCCAAAGAGGATCAATGCATTACATGCGGGAATGTTAATGCTGACCAGCTGCTGCAGATCGTTGAGGCCAAAGTTATAAATGAGCACGGTAAGCCAACTCACATCAGGAAAGTATCCCCGGCTGAATGGGCAGAAAGGTTTAGAGGATATATTAATAAATCCAAAGGCAAAAATAACAACGGAGACAGGCTCCTTCCAAAAAATTTCTATTCCATTCCAGGCTTGTTGAAACAATCGGGGATATTCTTTATACGGGATATTTTGTCAAAACTGGCTAACAGGCAATATGTAATGATCAGTCTTCTCGTGGCACCTCTTCTGGCCCTGGTGCTGTCTTATTTTACCAAATATTCAAAACCAGGGATGACTTATCACTTCAGCGAAAATGAGAACCTGCCATCCTTTCTCTTTATGTGTGTAATCACATCACTCTTCCTTGGACTGATAATCAGTGCAGAAGAGATCGTCAGGGACAGGAAGATACTCAGAAGAGAGTCTTTCCTTAATCTGAGCTGGTTCAGTTACCTGAACTCAAAGGTTATGATCATGTTCTTGATCTCTGCCGTACAGACAATATCTTTTATCCTGGTGGGTAATTTCATCTTAGAGATTAAAGGCATGACACTGGCTTACTGGATAGTATTATTTACCACTTCATGTTTTGCAAATATCCTTGGATTGAATATCTCTTCAGCATTCAATTCAGTCATTACCATTTACATTCTTATCCCATTAATTCTTATTCCACAGCTTCTGTTCAGCGGGGTCATGGTTAAATTCGACAGGTTGCGCAATAACGACCAGGTTCCGTATGAATATGTCCCGATGCTGGGAGATATGATGGCTGCCCGCTGGTCCTTCGAAGCTCTGGCAGTTGAACAATTTAAAAATAACGAATTTGAAAAGAACTTTTTCAATGACAATTTAGAGATATACCAGAATGACTGGTATGCTTATTTCCTTATCAAACAACTGAAAATGGACCTGCAGATTTGCAGGAAATATAAAGACAGTACCTCACGTCGCCAGGAAATAAATGATTGTTTCTATAAACTGAATTATTATATTGACAAGCTTAATGAACTGGCCGGTTTTGGAGTTATTGAAGGAGAGTGGAAGAAATCACTTAACAGTTCTGATTTTGATTCCCTGACTGCAGTTAAAACAGGGCAGTACCTTGACACTCTTGAGAAACATTTCAGATACCTGCGCAAAGTGGCATTGGCCTCAAAGGACAGTACAGAGAATAAGATCGGAAGGGATAAGCTGATGAAACTGCGCGAACAATATGAAAACAGAAAGCTGAATGAATATATGGTGAACGATCTGGAAATTGAGAGATTGATTGAAACACCCCGCAAGATGATACAAAAGTATGCTCCTGTATATATGAGACCTCTTTCAAATTACGGAAGATCTCAATTCTATTCTCCGTACAAAAAGATCGGGAACACAGCTATTGATACGTTCTGGTTTAACATAATAGTTTTATGGATAGTAACATTGTGCTTATATATAGCACTTTATTACAATCTCCTGCAGAAGGCACTGAATATGACAATAAATTTTCGCCTGCCCGGGAAGGAAAGCCAATAGAGATCCGTTCAAAACCAGGAGTTAATAAAGCAGACTAGTACTCGATTTTTGAGAGAAGCTTACCTGACTCTCATCTGGCAGGCTTGGATCCTACAAAAATAATATACTGTTGCCTTTTGTTTAAAAAATAGATATTGATTCTGGCATTGATTACATAAAATAGCCTGAAAGCAATGTTCTGGAAGAGATTTTGCATTTTTATTCCCGGAAGCCAGTTTCTGTATAAGCTCCATCCTTTTCTGACCTGCATGGATATATCTACAGTCTGTTCGAGATTAAGTTCAGATTTTAAAAACTCCTGCTGATATCGTTTCAGATTCCAGAAGTGGTGGACCATTGGTTTGCCCCATAACTTCATTAATCCCTCTCTTTTCTTCCTTGTGGAAAGGATATCGGCAATCAGGAACTCTCCGCCGGGTTTAAGAACCCGCTGAACCTCGCTGAGAAAACTTACCTTATCAGGATAATGAAATGCGCTTTCAATGTTAAGAAGAACATCTACTGAGTCTGACTCAATCTGTGTAAGCTTCTGAGCATTACCAACAAAAAAACTTACATTGCCGGCATTCGTACTCGCTTTTTCACTGTTGGCAATATCTATATTGGCTTTGTTGAGGTCAATTCCTGTAATAGTTAAAGGATTGTGGCCGGCATTTATATAAAGAGCCTGAATTCCGTTTCCGCAGCCTATTTCCAGTACTTCCTTATTCCTTATTGGCTTGAGTAAAGAGATACAATAATCAGTCAGGTTTTTCTGTGCCTGCATGAAGCTGTCAGTCTCTTTGACAAATAGAGGATAGTGAAGCATTGTATGCTCATTATTGAGTCTTTTCAGAGCCATATTCATCGACTCATAATACTGGCTGTTTGTAAAACCCGTTCCGGACAGCTTAAGAATTTTTTTCAGTGAATTCATTTTAATCAGATAGCAGGTTTACAATTCAGATTTAGAAAATCGATATTTAATATCCTTAAGCAAGGCTGGTCCATGCTTTTACTTCATCAGGAGAAGGATTTTGCAGTCCCAGCTTATTCTTCTTGTTATATCCGCAGAGATCCTGGTGCAGTTTCATATGCTTTTCAACCTCTTTAAGCTTTGCAACAGTTGTGAACCCAAGTTTTTTCAGAGGTTCCACCCATTCAGCCGGAATTCCTTTTTCGGTGTATTTGTCTTCAGGATCAGAAGCCGATTTTTTTTCTGGTTTCATTTGCGGAAAGAGAAGCACATCCTGTATTGAAGGCTGATTTGTCAGCAGCATAGTAAGCCTGTCTATTCCAATCCCCATTCCTGATGTAGGAGGCATACCGTATTCAAGGGCTCTCACGAAATCAAGATCAATGAACATCGCCTCGTCATCTCCTTTTTCTGACAGACGAAGCTGCTCCTGGAACCTGTCCATCTGATCGATTGGATCATTCAGTTCAGAATATGCATTGGCGATCTCTTTGCCATTTATCATAAGTTCAAACCTTTCGGTTACTCCTGGTGTTTCCCTGTGCATTTTTGTGAGAGGGGAGGTTTCTGTAGGGTAATCAATTATGAAAGTAGGCTGGATATAATTATGTTCGCATTTCTCTCCGAATAACTGATCTATGAGCCTGCCTTTTCCCATCTCGGGCGAATTTGGCACATTAAGTTCATCACAGACTTTTCGAAGCTTATTTTCATCCATCCCGGATATATCTATTCCTGTATTCTCTTTTATGGCATCAGTCATGCTGATCCTTTTAAATGGGGGATTGAGATTAATTATTTTGTCGCCATAAGTAATTTCAGTGCTGCCATGCAGATCAAGTGCTGCTTTTTTGACAATCTCCTCAGTAAAGTTCATCATCCACTTATAGTCTTTATAGGCTATATAGATCTCCATCACCGTGAATTCAGGGTTATGAGTACGGTCCATACCTTCATTTCGGAAATCCTTTGCAAATTCGTAGACACCTTCGAAGCCCCCGACGATGAGACGTTTCAGGTAAAGCTCATTTGCGACTCTCAGATAGAGAGGCATGTCAAGAGTATTATGATGAGTTATAAAAGGGCGGGCTGCTGCACCCCCGGGTATCGGCTGGAGGATCGGTGTCTCAACTTCAAGATAACCTCTCGAATTGAAAAGATCGCGCATTGACTGGATAATCTGTGTCCGTTTTCTGAATACATCCCGGACATGGGGATTCACAATAAGATCAACATAACGCTGTCGATATCGCATTTCCGGATCGGTAACCGCATCATATAATATACCATCTTTCTCTTTAACTACAGGCAATGGACGGATCGATTTACAGAGAATAGTAAATTCATGTACATGTACTGTTATTTCTCCCATCTGGGTTTTAAAAACATGTCCTTTTACACCAATTATATCACCATTATCCAGGAGGCGCTTAAAAACTGTATTATACATTGTTTTATCTTCACCAGGGCATACATCGTCGCGACGGATATAAATCTGGACTCTTCCTGATGAGTCCATCAATTCTGCAAATGAGGCATTCCCCATTATGCGCCTGCTCATTATGCGACCTGCAATACAGACATCCTGGAAGTTATTTTTTTCAGGAGAATAATTGTCAAGAATATCCTGTGCAAAAGCTGTGGTACTATACTCTGCAGCAGGGTAAGGGTCTATTCCAAGATTTCTTATTTCATCAAGAGACTCTCTTCTGATTTGCTCCTGGTCACTTAAATTCAAGTCATTCATTTGATTGGAAAATTTCTGCAAATATAGACAAAATCAAATTGTGGATGATGCAGGTTACTCAGCCTCTCAGTTTAAGTATTTCATCCAGGAATTTTCTGTGTATTTGTAATGTTACAGGTCCGGGTAGTCCTGTACCGACCTGCATGCTTTCAAAAGCAGTCACGGGAGTGACTTCGGCTGAAGTATTGCTAATAAAGGCCTCCTGGATACTGCCAAGGTCTTTTTCCGGGAAAGGCACCTCCCTGACGCTGATTCCCGATTCTTTTGCAAGCCTTATTATATTTTTTCTTGTTACCCCTGAAAGTATATATCCGGATTCGGGGTGAGTAAATAATGTACCGTCAGCGACAAGGAAGACATTTGAACGTGATCCCTCTGTAATAATCCCTTCCCTTACAAAAACACATTCTTTCATG
Organism: uncultured Bacteroidales bacterium; assembly: GCA_963782945.1. Taxonomy (GTDB): domain Bacteria; phylum Bacteroidota; class Bacteroidia; order Bacteroidales; family VadinHA17; genus LD21. Next base: position 51,892 of record CAWALO010000015.1, on the reverse strand, counting down.
CCTCGCTCATGGGCTTCCTGAAAGCTCAGGGTGTTGGCGAGGAGTGACACTGATTTAATATCGCACCTGCTCCAGCGGATATCTTTCCGAAGAATAACCTTAACTCCTCTGACGGGTTCTGGACTGGCCTGACCCGTGTCCCTTGCAAAAGCGTAAACTGTAGGCTGCACTTCCGGATCAGGGAATGCATGGTTGCGGGGAGCAGCACCTCTTGTCACCTGCAGATATATCAGGGCCTGACTCTCTTCCAGCTTATTGATCTTTATAAGTTCCCGGGCAAATGATGGGAATGAGTCTGCTTCCGGCCAGGCGATACGCACCTCCCTGAGACTTCTTTTCAGTCGGGTAAGGTGGCTTTCCGCATCAAAGAAAAAACCACCATACCATTTCATCACTTCGTAGATTCCATCGCCAAAAAGGAATCCACGGTCATCAGGACTGATCCGGATATTATCTTTTGGAAGAAAACTGCCGTTGAAATATGCAATATTCATTAATTGTAATTATGGTTCAATAATTTCTGTATTATAATTGATTTCCGATCTCGCATCTTCCGGAGAGCTGGCATTGCCGCAGGCTGCCTGAACAAAAAGTGAAGCCCCCAGAACAGTTGTCTCTTTTTGGTCAATAATTTTAATTGGTACTCCGGTATAATGTGCTCTCAGCTTATTCCATAACCTGTTTTTTGATCCTCCGCCAACACACAGAATGTTGCTGGTTTTGAATCCGCCTGCATCTTCAAGGGCTCTTTTCCCTTCAGCAAGTCTTTCGGAAAGCGCTTCAAGCATTGCGCGGTATATTTCATCACGGGTTGATTCCAGTGTAAGTCCAAGGATCTGACCGCCGGGTTTCCCTTTCAGTTCTTCATAGAATTTTGGCACTATCCTTATCCCATTGCATCCTTGTGGTACCTTTTCAGCTCCTGATATCATTGTTTCATATGCATCCTTTTTAATATCACTGTAGAGATTTCTCCGTGCCCATTCCAGTATTCCTGACGCTATCCATTGATTACCAATATTATACAAGCCAGGCCTGGTGTCAAGCTCTGTTGTTATTCCCATTTCAAGCTGCTCTTTGCCTGATCTGTATTTTTCTGACCTCACCATTAGTATTTCCCATGTCCCGGAGCTGAGTACCGGTTGATTGATCTCTGCGCCTGATCCGAAAATCGCAAATTGTGTATCATGTCCGGTAGCAACAACCGGAATTCCTTCAGGAATTGATGTTTCAGATGAGGCTTTTTTAGTTATTCTTCCCGTAATTGTCCCTGCTTCGACAAGAGGGCCAAATTTATCTGAAGGGAACCTGATCTTATTCAGTATATTTTCAGAGAAGCCTCTCTTTTCAGGTGTTGTAAGCATTGATGTGCCTGCCATGGTAGTGTCATTAACCATTTCACCGGTAAGAAGGAGAGAGAAGATGGAAGACATGAAAAGGAACCTGTAGCTTTTCTCAACAAGATCAGGTTTTTGTTCTTTAAACCAGATAAGTTTATTTATTGTATTAAAAGTAAAAGGCAGAACGCCGCATTCAGCATACAGATCGTTCACAGGAAGGTATTTTCCTATATCAGCCATAATGGAATTAGTCCTTTCACACTGCCAGGAGATTACAGGGTAGAGCATCTTTCCCGACTTGTCAAAAAGGGTTCCGTCAACGCCGAATGTAGTTACAGTAACACCTGCAATTCTTTCTTTATTTATCTCTTTGATAATTTCCTTCGATGCCTTGCACATCTTTACCCAGATCTCATTTACATCCCATATCCTGTAAGCCGGGTAGAGCGGGTCAGGTTTTGTATTGTTCTGAAATGATTTGGATGCAAGTATTTCACCTTTTCCATCGATTGCCACTGCCCTTACATTAGTTGCACCGCAGTCGAATACAATTATAATATCATCATTTGGCATAATCCGGAGTGTAAAGTTGTATTAATCAAATATACCCCAATTTATAAATTGCGGGATACAAATTTCAACTATTGTTTATTTTCTGAAAGCTAAAATCCCCTGAGAAAAGTCGCTGATGTACCGGCCAGGATAATGCTTGCAATATATGCTGAAATAATAACTATCAGAAGAACTCCGATATATATAAAATAGCGTTTAAGATATTTGATGGCAATATGCATTTCCTTCCTGTCATGGGTTGAAACCGCTTTTGCTGTATGTTTTGAAAAGCGGAAAAGAAACAGGATGGGGAAGAAAATGATCAGTGTTACTGTAATGAAGGCTGCATAAACAAGCGCATCAGGTATCCCGGGCATTTTATCACTATTGCTGAAAGCAGTAAGAAATGTACCGGTAATAAGTCCGAGGGTAATAATTAATCCGAGGAAAATAAAGCCTGAAACTGCAAGAAACATTGTCCATTTTCGAAGTGTATTCAGGTGTTTCAGAGTTTCTTGTCCGATCTCTATCCTGGCAGGTTCCTGTGAATTTTCCATTTATTTATAGAGTGATCCGTAAGTCTGGCATGCCCTGTAATCGGAACTTTCCTTATCCATTCCGAATGCATTCCATGAACTGGGGCGGAAGATTTTTTCCTCAGCCACATTATGCATGCAGACAGGAATTCTCAGGATAGATGCAAGGGTAATCAGGTCGGCACCGACGTGTCCGTAGCTTGAGGAACTGTGATTTGCTCCCCAGTTTGCCATTACTGAATAAACATCGGTGAAGGGTCCTTTACCGGTGAGCCTTGGAGCAAACCATGTTGTAGGCCATGTCGGACTTGTCCTGTCGGTAAGGATCTTATTCATTTTTTCCGGCAGTTCTACTGTCCAGCCTTCTGCAAGCTGCAGCACAGGGCCGAGTCCTTTGACCAGGTTGATCCTGGAGATAGTAACTGGCATTGTACCTTTGGTATCGAACTGCGAGGAGAAACCGCCTCCCCTGAAATATCCAAGATCTGCAGGCGGCCATTGAGTTGCTTCCAGGCATGCCTTTGCATCCTTGCCTGTGATTTCCCAGAAAGGTTTGATACATGACTCTCCATTAGCCTGCTGCCGGCCTGAAAAATCCAGAGATGAAGCCCCTGAATTTATAAGGTGAATAACACCATTTGCTGCAAGTCCTTCAGGTTTTATCTTTGTAACTCTTTTTATTGCCTCCGGACTCCAGTAGGTACGAATATCCGAAAACATCTGTGCGGTATTGTTGAGAAGATATCCAAAGAGCATCGGGACGCCATTCATCGCATCATTTTCAGTTGCAACAAGATATGGAGGCCTGATGCCATTCCAGTCGAAGGATGAGCAGAGAATTGCTTCAAGAAAATCACCGTTAGGCATATGGTCGGTCCAGTGGCGCTGCCCCTGGAAACCTGAAAGAATGGCATTATGGCCCAGAGCTTCTTCCCCGTATCCAAGTTTGGCAAGCTTCGGATTGCCTACCATAAGGTCCCTTGCAATAAGTGTCATTTTAACAACGGTTTCCCATTCCTTATCCTTCTGCTTCCTTGAGTGCGGAGCTGTATTCAGATCTTTGCCTTCCCTGCAGTTTATTTTTGTCCATTCAAGAGCCCTCACAAATTCCTCCCTGTCAAAAATCTCTTCGTTCAGCCGGCGGTTGAATTCACTCATATCAACATATTCATTGCGCATGCCCAGATATTCCTGGAAGAAGTCTTCACGTACTATTGATCCGGCAATTCCCATCGAAACTGATCCCATCGAAAGATAAGATTTGCCCTTCATGTATGATGCAGCGAGTCCGGCTTTAACAAACCTGAGGATCTTTTCCCTCACATCATCTGGAATTGCCTGATCGCCGGAATCCTGAACATCATGCCCGTATATACCGAATGCAGGCAATCCCTTCATTGTATGTCCGGCCAGCGCTGCAGCAAGATATACAGCTCCGGGACGCTCAGTTCCATTAAAACCCCAGATAGCTTTTGGGATCTCAGGGTTCATATCAATGGTCTCACTGCCATAACACCAGCATGGAGTAACCGTCAGGCTCACGCCAACGCCGGTTTTGCTGAATTTGTCGGCACACATGGCTGCTTCAGCCACACCTCCTATGCATGTGTCTGCAATAACACACTCAACAGGTTTTCCATTGGGATACCTGAGATTTGATGAAATGAGTTTAGCGGCATTTATAGCCATATTCATTGTCTGATCCTCCAGCGATTCCCTTACTCCGTTCATCCTGCCATCAATAACCGGACGTATGCCTACCTTGGGGAAATCACCAATAACTGTCTGGTAGTTATTGTTTTTCTTCAACTCGTTATTAGCCATCAGTGTAATATTTTAGTTATGAAAAGAATTATAATAAGGTCAACAAATATAAGTTTTTTCAATGTAAATTAATTTTAACTGTGACGCGAAGTGATTTTCTATCTTATATTTCTGCGAAAATCTGCGTGATCTGCGGGAGATTTATGCTTTATTTTTCCCTCTGATTTCGCTGATCTGCGCAGATTATAATACCTTTGTTCTCCGAAAATTGATGTTAAGATGCAACATGGCAGAAGATTACCTGGCTGGCTGAAGATGCAGAGAGCCAGTGGGGAGAATTATTCGATGGTAAAGCGTGTGGTTGGTGAGAATAATCTTCATACAATCTGCACCAGCGGAAACTGTCCCAATATAGGTGAATGCTGGAATGCCGGCACCGCTACCTTTATGATACTTGGCGATATATGTACCAGGGCATGCAAATTCTGCGCAACCAGAACAGGTAAGCCAGAGTCCCCGGATTGCAATGAACCCATGAGACTGGCAGCTGCTGTCAGGGCGATGCATTTACGTCATTGTGTCATCACATCTGTCGATCGTGATGATCTCGATGACGGAGGGGCTTCCTTCTGGGCAGAGACCATTGAATGTGTGAAGAGGGAGAATCCGGGAACCACTGTAGAAGCTTTAATCCCCGATTTTGATGGCAACAATGAAAGTATCTCAAAGGTGATCAGGGCAGGACCAGAGGTGATATCTCATAATATTGAAACTGTCAGGCGCCTGACGCCAGTCATCCGCACAAAAGCAAAATATGAAAGGAGCCTGGAGGTTCTGCGGTTCATTGCGAAAAACAAAGCTGTAACCAAATCGGGTTTCATGCTCGGATTAGGGGAGAAAGAGAGTGAAGTAGTTGAAACAATTAAGGATATTTTTTCCACCGGGTGCAAAATACTTACTATAGGTCAATATCTTCAGCCTGGATTGGACCATATGAAGCCTGTGGAATACATTACCCCTGAAAAGTTCGAAGAATACAGGATGCTGGCCCTGGAAACCGGATTTTCCTTTGTCGAATGCAGTCCCCTGGTACGATCTTCTTTTCATGCAGAAAATCATGTAAAGGCTCAATAAATTTAACTATCTTGGCATAACTTAACTTTTAACAATTAATTGAGCTATTCGGTTGTATATAAGGATATTGGTCTTAAAGATTTTAAAGAAACCTGGGATTTTCAGGTAGATATCTTTACAGAACTTGTGGCAAACAAAAAAAACAGATCGGGAGCGGAGGATTCAGACAGGAAAGCTCTCCCCGGAACTTTTATTTTTGTTGAACATCCTCATGTATATACACTTGGAAAAAGCGGAACTGAGAATAACCTTCTCCTTGACTATATTCAGCTTCAGGCAAGGGGAGCAAAGTTCTACAGGATCGATCGTGGAGGTGATATTACCTACCATGGCCCGGGGCAGATTGTCGGCTATCCGATCTTTGATCTTGAAGTAATCAAAATCGGATTGAAAGATTATATCTCCAGACTCGAAGAGGCAATAATATTGACAATTGGAGAATTTGGCATTGCAGGATCAAGACTGGAGGGTGGCACCGGAGTATGGCTTGAACCTGAGAAAAATGGGAAAGCCAGGAAAATCTGTGCAATTGGGGTGAAGGCAAGCAGGTACATAACAATGCACGGATTTGCATTCAATGTAAATACTGACCTCACTTACTTCGATAACATCAATCCCTGTGGTTTTACTGATAAGGGGGTTACATCACTAAGCAAAGAGCTTGGAGGGATTCAGGATATCAATTTGGTTAAAAGCCTGGTGAAGAAGAATTTGAAGCTGGTATTTGACCTTGAATGGATAAATCAATAAATGAATGGATAAACGATGGGTAGTGAAGGAGAAGGGCGATACTGCGGTTGTGAAACAACTTGCAGGAACCCTGGGTGTGTCTGATTCTCTGGCAAATCTTATGGTCCAGAGGGATATTACATCGGCTGAGGAAGCAGAAGCATTTTTTAAACCAAGTCTCGATTATCTCCATGATCCGTTTCTGATGAAGGACATGAATATTGCTGTGGACAGAATATCTACTGCAGTTAAGAAAAATGAGAAAATACTTGTCTACGGGGATTATGATGTTGATGGAACTACTGCTGTTGCCCTGATGTATTCTTTCCTGAAGGATCAGTATTCAAATGTTGATTATTACATCCCTGACAGGTATAAGGAGGGATATGGAGTTTCATTTCAGGGGCTCGATTATGCCTTTCAGACCAACTGCAAACTGGTAATTACGCTTGATTGCGGAATAAAAGCTGTTGAAAAAGTCAAATACGCCCGGACAAAAGGGCTCGATGTTATTATATGTGACCATCATTACCCCGGCGATGAGATACCCAGGGCACTTGCGGTACTTGATCCGAAACAGCCTTCATGTAATTATCCTTATAAAGAGCTTTCCGGGTGCGGAGTAGGTTTCAAACTAATTCATGCCTATTCAAGGGTTCATGGCATACCATTCACCTCTGTTTATCATTATCTTGATCTTGTTGCTGTGAGCATTGCATCTGATATTGTCCCGATAACAGGAGAAAACAGGGTGATGGCCTATTTCGGATTGAAACAGCTTAATGAATCTCCGCGTACCGGCCTGAAGGAGATCATTCGTGAATCGGAAGTTTCAAGGGCACTCACAGTAGAGGATGTGGTATTCAAAATTGGTCCCAGAATAAATGCCGCCGGACGTATGGAGACTGGCAGCAAGGCTGTGGACCTGCTCGTCTCTACAGATACAAAGCTTGCAATTGGCATCAGCAAGGAGATCAGTAACTTCAACGTTGAGAGGAGAAGTGTCGACCGCATCATTACAACCGAGGCTATGCGAATGATCTCAGAGGATCAGCGTAATGTTAATTCCAGGACAACAGTTCTGTATAACCCCACCTGGAAAAAAGGTGTAATTGGCATTGTTGCATCAAGACTTATCGAGACGTATTACCGTCCCACCGTCATTCTTACCGAATCAAATGGTTTTGCCACCGGTTCTGCCCGATCGGTTCAGGGTTATGACCTCTACCAGGCAATAGAGGCCTGCAGCGATCTCCTTGAGAGTTTTGGAGGACATATGTTTGCAGCAGGATTGACGCTTAAAAAAGAGAACATTAAACCATTTATGGAGAGGTTTGAAAAGCATGTTTACAAGACTATTACAGAGGAGCAGCTCGTACCTCGAGTATTTATTGATACAGAGCTCTCATTCGCAGAGATAAATGAAGATTTCTTCAAAACAATAAACCTTTTCCAGCCTTTCGGTCCGGAAAACATGTCACCTGTATTTGTTTCAAGAAATGTTTTTGATACTGGAGCAGGAAGGATGGTAGGATCAAATGGAGAACATCTTAAGCTTGACCTCTGCCAGGAGTCGACCGGACGGAAGAGCTTTCCTGCCATTGCTTTCAACCAGGCAAATCATATCGATTATATCAGGGGTGGTAATCCTTTTGATATTTGTTATTCTTTGGAAATGAATGAATTCAGGGGGAATAGGATCCTTCAGCTGAACATAAGGGATATTAAAACGCCGGATTCTATATAACAACTTTCAGTTGCAGTCTGAATTCATTGGTATTTGTAAATGCTCCCGCCGGACACTCTGACAATGTCCCGTATTTGAACCTTAATTCAGCCTTGTTGTTTATTTTCCAACCTGCCATGAAGTAAAAGCGGCTGCCCTTACCGTATAGTGCAGGAATACTGAAAGTATACAATAGATCATTCTCCCAGGTATAAATCCTTGAATCATAGTCATCTGTATTGAAAGTACAGTATCTGAGCCAGAGGGATAATGGAAAAGATCTGACCCTGTAGTTGAGATCTTCCAGAAGCAAAATGCCTTTGCCTGGTGATGGATCAATAATCTTATAATCGATCCTGGTACTCAAAGTCAGATTATCATAAACGGAATACCTTACAACAAATTTTAAACTCCTGGAAACCATCTGAGTCAATACCGGAACACCGGGTTTTTGAGAATAGTCGGCCATCGATAACCTGTAACTGTATATGCAGTCAAATGCCAGTTTTGCTGTCGGCATATATTTTATTCCTGCTTCCCTTTTCACCCCCATCGAGGGAGAGCTGCATCTGTACTTAAGCCATGGGAAATGCTGTATATAGCATCCTCCATTGATAAAGAGATGTCTTGCTGCCTCAAATGTGAAATTCCCCAGTAACGACTGTTCAGAATAGCTTCCTGAACTTCCTCCCGGACCTTTGCCATGAAAGCTGATATATCCCGGGGCATATTTCCAGAATAGAAAATTAATTATTAACCGGTCAGATGGTCTGATTGACAATCCCTGAACCATTGCATATTTTTTAATATTATTTGCCGAGATCTCACCGTAAAGCAGTATTCTTTTAATCATGCTGTTATAATAAAAGGAACCGACATTACTGGTTCCCCCCCTGAAACTGAATATCTTTTCAGGATTATTGTAATCAGGTTTCACAGGATGTGAGAAACGGGTTTCTGACCACACCATTCCTACCCTTACCCTTTTGAAATTGTATGATAGATTCATTCCAAGTACTGATTCATTCACAGCATCTCTTTTGAGAAGCAGACCCGGGGTATTATGAGTCCCCGACCTGTATAAATTATCTATACAGCATCCTGAAAAACCTGAAGAAGTCCCCAGTGTTGCATCTATTTTGTTTCTTGAGCAGAACAGCGAAGCCTCCACATTTTTAACAGACAGCGTTGTGGCTATTCCACGGAAAAAAATATTCTCATCAGTGGAAGTATACGGTTTTATTTCGCTGGTAGCCGACATATATCCCTGAGAGGTAAGGGAGAGACCTCTGCTTATGCCGGTATTAATGTTTGTTCCCTGCCCGAACCTTGCTGAATAGTCACCTAGAATTACCTTTTTTATCAGGCCATTTCCGGTATATGAGATATTAGCTGAAAAAAAATCAGGACTTACCGTTCCGGGGCAGAAAAGCCTTTCTCCCTGATCTTTTTCAACGGTTAATCCTCCGGCGAAGCTGCCTCCGTTAAATTTGTATTTCGTAAGGACTTTCCAGGGTGAGCCCAGAAATGTTGTATCACGATTTCCTGTTTTTACTGAAAGATTTGTTATTAATGAATTTCTCAGCTTCACAGAATCCCGGATCGTGATTTTATTACCATTTAGTGTTGAGAAAGGGATTATCATCTCGGCCGATGTCCTGTCAAAGCCCGGGATATATGCCAGCTCATTGAATGTCATAATTCTGCCTGTTGTATGTGTATAATCAGTGAGGGCTTTTACCTGGAAATCTGATAGGAAGAACAGGCGTGCAATCTCTTCCGCGTTGTCAGAGTTAATGTTGACAGGATTTTCGGCAAGTTCATATAGCAGGTCGATATATGCAGCAGCTGCCTCCTGATCAGATTCTGATGCTGCCAGATCCTCAGCGATATTGATAATAACTTCCGACAATTTGGTCTCCTGACAGAAAATTCTGGCAGAAAATCCTAAAAGCAGTATCATGAGACGGAGTTTTTCCATAGTTCTTCCTTTGCGTCCTTTGCGGTCAATGGATTTTTTTTTGTCTCTCTTAATGTATTTTGAAGATCAGAGAAATGGATGAAGTTACTCCAAGCATTTCATGGGTTGCGAAGCCAAGATCAATTTTTACTATACCGACATGATATCCGGTTCCGAAGCAGAACGAATTATTCTGAGTGCTGAATCCTGCTCTCAGCCGGAGATTTTTTACCGCCTCGTACTCAAAACCTGTCCTTAAGATCAGATTACTACCGGTGCTCATTTCAGCTTCGGCGCCGGCAAAGAGAATCTTGCTCAGATTAATCCCTGCCCCGATACGGATCGACACTGGCTGGCTGTTTTTTCTTAATGAATTTGGCACCGGATTGAACAGGTGCAATCCTATCATTATATTGTCGGAAGGGGAGACAATGAGTCCTGTTTCAAATGTAATGCTATTGTAATTATTATATTCCCCGGAAGTTCTTACTGAAAAATAGTCAATCTGCACACCCGCGGCAATTATTTCAGATAGCTTCATCCCGCAGGCAAGTCCGGCAACATCTCTTTTAAAATCATTATATCCGAAATGGGAATATGCTGCCCCTACCGAGGCTTTCCCTGCAGGGATAAGGACCCCGGCCGTTCTGGTTCCGAGTTCCGTAATTCCAAAACGGTTCTCATAGTTTATTCCGAATCCGAAGGAATTATTAAAGGCCATGAGTGCCTGGTTATTGAATGAAGACCAGAATCCCTCCTTCATGACACAGGCATAGCCCATTCCGGCTTCTCCGGCTCCGGCATCAATACCAAATCGATTTCCGCCGGAGGCGTTAATGTGCAGGAATACTAATAACAGAGAAACAGATATTTTCAGCAGCGAGCTCAACTGTTTCAAAAATGTACCTGAAAGGTACAAAAAAAGTTAAATCCTGTCGTTAGAATTTAACTTTTTTTTAACTGAATCTCTAAGTTAGTTTGTCTTGTATTCGTACTTCACATTTTGAAGCTCCTCATTGGCCTGTACAATTTTCTTTTTGAGTGATTCCTTGTATTTCACAACCACTTCCAGAATTTCAGGATCGCCAGCCGCGATAATCTGTGCAGCCAGAATGCCTGCATTCTGTGCGGCATTGAGCCCCACAGTAGCCACAGGGATTCCCGGAGGCATCTGTAATATTGATAAGATGGAATCAAGGCCTTCAAGTGAAGCTTTTATTGGCACTCCTATAACAGGCAGAGGGGTCATTGATGCGATAACCCCAGGAAGATGTGCTGCCATTCCTGCGGCTGCAATAATAACTTTAATCCCGCGTGAAGCAGCATTCTTTGAAAATATTTCAACCTCCTCGGGTGTCCTGTGAGCCGACAGTGCATTCATCTCAAATGGAATTCTGAAACTATTAAGTATTTCTGCTGTTTTTTCCATTACAGGCAGGTCAGATGTGCTGCCCATTATGATGCTTACAATTGGTTTCATATAAAATAAATTTAATTTAACTTACTGATAAGGACAAAAATAAGGTATTATTTTCATATTTTCGCACCGGCAAATAGTTCAAAAAACAGTCATGAATGAAATTCGCATCCTCAACAAAAACTTCAGGAAATTTATACCTGAGGAGGATATTAAATTCAGGATTGAAGAGCTGGCCCGGCAGATAAACAATGATCTGTCAGGCAAAGAGGTAATCTTTCTGGGGATTTTGAATGGCGCCTTTCTTTTTGCTGCCGATCTTTTCAGGCGTATTGAATTCCCTGCCAAGATCTCATTTGTAAAGCTTGCATCATACACGGGATCAAGTTCCTCAGGAGCCGTAAAAGAGCTTATTGGCTGGAATGACGATATTAAAAATAAGACAGTTGTTGTAATTGAGGATATTGTTGATACAGGAAATACAATTGAACGAATTGTTGATGAGCTTATTATCAGGAAGGCATATGAGGTAAGAATCGCTTCATTGTTCTTCAAGCCCTCTGCTTACCTGAAGAGCATCGATCTTGATTATGTCGGTTTTGAAATACCGGATGATTTTGTTATTGGTTATGGTCTTGATTATGACGGATACGGACGTAATCTGAGATCTGTTTACACATTGGTATCCTAAGGGTGCGTAATACCAATTTTGCAGACAGGTATAGAGACTTAAATATTATACGCACCCAAATATAATTTATTAAATTCTATGGTTAATTTTCTGATTTTTGGCCCTCCTGGTTCGGGTAAAGGAACACAGTCTGTAAGACTTGCTGAAAAATTCAATCTGATTCATCTTTCAACCGGTGACATGTTACGAGCAGAAATTGCTGCAGGGACTGAACTGGGAAAAAAAATGAGCCTCATAATGTCAAAGGGTGAACTTGTTCCTGATGAAGTTGTTATTGAAATGATAGCATTTAAAATAGATAACAGCAGCGATGCTTCAGGGTTCCTTTTTGATGGCTTTCCACGAACAGTTTCACAGACCGTAGCTCTTGAAAAGATGCTGAATGAAAGAGGCATGAAAATAGACAGGATGCTCGTTCTGGAAGTGGATCATGATGAACTCGTGAAAAGATTGATAGCAAGGGCTGAACTGTCGGGCAGACCTGATGATAACGATCCTGCTGTAATTGAAAACAGGATTGATGTATATAAGGAGAAAACAGAACCAATAATTAAATATTGCTGGGAAAGAGGTATCTATCAGCCTGTAAACGGAATGGGAAGTATTGAGGATATTTTTGACAGGCTTGCAGGATATATGAAGAAACTTGTTTAATCTCTATCCCGAATACCCCCCCTGCCCCCCCTGGGAGGGGGGGGGAAATACTACTTTCAAGTTGATATTTTAACCCCCCTCTGGGGGGCAGGGGGGATGAACTCACGTAGAGATAATTGCTTATGAGCGGATCGAATTTTGTTGACTATGTAAAAATTTATTGTCGTTCCGGCAACGGAGGCGCAGGTTCTGCTCATTTCCGCAGGGAGAAATTTGAGCCCAGGGGAGGTCCAGATGGCGGCGACGGAGGAAGAGGCGGACACATAATCCTGAGAGGAAATGATCAGATGTGGACTCTGCTTCATCTAAAGTACCAGAGGCATATATTTGCCGGGAACGGAGGTGGCGGCAGCAAGCAACAATCGACAGGTGCTGACGGTAAGGATGTTACTGTTCAGGTTCCTCTGGGCACTATTGCAAAAAATAGCACTACAGGCGAGGTCCTTTTTGAAATAACCAGTCATGGTGATGAAAAGATCCTCGCTAAAGGCGGCCGTGGCGGCCAGGGTAATACCCATTTCAAATCACCTACTAACCAGGCTCCACGATATGCCCAGCCCGGAGAACCCGGGATTGAGGAGGAATTTATACTTGAGCTCAAGATCCTTGCTGATGTGGGGCTTGTTGGTTTTCCGAATGCCGGTAAATCAACCCTTTTATCGGTAGTCTCAGCTGCCAAACCTAAAATTGCAGATTATGCCTTCACAACTCTTGTCCCGAATCTGGGTATTGTAAGCTATAGGGATGACAAATCATTTGTTATGGCTGATATCCCCGGAATAATAGAAGGCGCTCATGAAGGAAAAGGTCTTGGAATAAGATTCCTAAGGCATATTGAAAGAAATTCAATGCTCCTTTTTATTGTCCCCGCCGACAGTAAGAATATAAAGGGTGAATATGAAATCCTTGTGAATGAACTGAAAATGTATAACCCTGAACTTCTTGATAAGAAACGTGTTCTGGCAATATCAAAATCTGATATGCTCGATGACGAACTGATGAATGAGATCAGAAAAGATCTTCCGGATCTCTCAAGGGTATTTATCTCCTCCCTGACTGGACAGGGAATTACCACTCTGAAGGATATGATATGGAAAGTACTTAATAACGTATGATATTTAATTATGCTGGAAAGACTTGATCAGCAGCTCTTCCTATTCCTGAATTCATGTTATTCCCCTTTCTGGGACAAGGTTATGCATGCAGTAAGCAGTATAACCATCTGGATACCTCTTTACATTGCAATACTTATTTACCTTGGATTCAGGTATAAAAGGAAATTCATAATAATACTGCTTTTTATTATTCTGGCTGCAGCACTTGCTGACCAGATATCTGTTCATCTCTTCAAAAATATTTTTCAAAGGCTGCGTCCCTGTCACGAGCCATCCCTTGAGGGACTGGTGCATTTAGTTGATGGGTATTGCGGAGGAATGTATGGTTTTGTATCGTCCCATGCCACAAATTCATTCAATGTTGCCATCATCAGCCTGCTTTTCATCAGGAAAAGATGGTTTACAATCTCAATAATTCTCTGGGCTCTCACTGTCGGTTACAGCAGGATCTACCTGGGAGTCCATTACCCGGGCGATGTGATTTGCGGTTCGATGCTTGGAGCATTGATAGGTTGGGGGATTTACAGCCTTTATGTCGTTACAGACAAGCATATCCTTCAATCGAAAAAGTTTTTTGCATGTTCCTGATAAACCTTGAAACCCGCGACCCATACTTTAATCTTGCCCTTGAGGAAGTACTCCTGAAGAGCAGTAAAGAAGATTATCTGATCCTTGGCAGTAATGACCTTTCAGTGATTATTGGAAAACATCAGGCAGCACACAGGGAGGTTAATACAAAATTTGTCACGGAAAATAAGATCCCTGTGATAAGAAGGATTTCAGGAGGAGGCACTGTTTTTCACGATTCGGGAAATCTTAACTTTACTTTTATAAGGCAAAGTGAAGAAGGAAAGCAGATTGATTTTCGTCGTTATGCAAAACCTGTCATCGATTTCCTGGCTTCATTGGGGGTATATGCCAAAATTGAAGGGAAAAGCGATATTAAAGTCGATGGGTTGAAGGTCTCAGGTAACGCAGAGCATGTTTACAGGAACAGAGTGCTTCATCATGGCACCCTGCTGTTCAGTGCTTCCATCGACATGCTCAGAAACTCCATTCGCACAGATAAATCCTGCTACACTACCAGGGCTGTAGGATCCAATCCTTCATCAGTAATGAATCTGAGGGAAAGACTGATCAGATTTAGCAATATCGATGAGTTCCGTGAAGAAATGCTTCATCATATCTCTGTTAACATGGCAGATATTGAAATCGCCGCTCTATCACCTCAGGACACAGCTGATGCACTCTCACTTGCTGAAACCCGGTACAGGAGCTGGGAATGGAATTTTGCTTATGGCCCTGAATATGTCTTTAAGAATACTTTTCTCTTTAACAATATGCTTCATTCCTGCATTCTTGAGATACGTGAGGGTATTGTTGCAAAATGTGCTGTCGACGGCAGCCAAGAGATGATCTCCGTTTCAGATAAACTTACCGGCTGCAGGCATATGGTTTCAGATCTGTTGAACGTTTTTGAGGAAGCGAATATTGACATTTCGGAAGAAGAGATTTTTAATTTTTTTTAATTTTAAATGATCTGTGCTTTGAGGTCACAGGTTAGATAAACTGGTATGGAAAATGGATATCGTTAAGTCAATAATCGTTTGGATAACAGCGCTTTGCTTCACAGGTATTTTATTTCCTCTGACATTTATTATCTGGTGTCTTGTCCTTCCTTTTGACAGGCAAAGATTTGTAACTCATTGGCTGCTTATGTATCAGTCAATTATAATCTCAGCACTTATTCCTGTCTGGAAAATTAAGATTGAAGGAAGGAAAAAAGCTTTAAGTGATTCGACCTATGTGATAATTTCCAACCATCAGTCAATACTCGACATTTTACTCATAAATTGTCTGAGATACCGGTTCAAATGGATCTCAAAAATTGAAAATATTAATTTGCCCGTACTTGGCTGGTACCTGAGAATGGCAGGATACATTACAGTTAACAGGGGAAATGAGGAGAGCAAGGCTGAGATGCTTGAGAGATCAGATCAATGTCTGAAGCAGGGCATTTCAATAATGATTTTTCCTGAGGGAACCCGATCTGTTGACGGAGAGATTGGGTTTTTTAAAAGAGGAGCTTTTCAGCTTGCAATTCAGAATGCTGTCCCCATCCTGCCCGTTGTAATTGACGGAACAACCAGCATCCTTCCCAAGCATGGCTTTATATTCAGGAGTGGTCATGATGTTAAGATCAAAGTGCTTGATCCGGTTAACCCTTCATCATTTGAAACCTGCAATCCGGATATTCTCGCCGGAAGGCTGAATTCATTGATGAAATCAGAATTAATCACCATGCGTACAAGGACCTATGCAGAATAATATGATGGAAAGATATCTTAAAAGAGCTGATGGCTTCAGAATTCTTGAGGTAAAGGAAGAAAAAATGCTGCTGGCACTTTCAGTAATAAGGCTATCTGTTTTTGCAGGAGGTATATTCCTTATCTGGCTCGGGTTTACCCGAAGTTTAATAGCCGGGTTCCTCCTGATACCGGTTTTGGTAATTCTGTTCCTTTATCTTCTGAAACGCTATTCTTATCACACTGAGATTAAGATTTTTCTTTCTAAGCTGGTTCTGGTAAATCAGAATGAAGCTGAAGCAGTTACTGGTAATCTGTCGGCCTTTGAAGCAGGCAATTGCTATGCTGATCCGCATCATAATTTTTCAAATGATGTCGACCTCTTTGGAAATAATTCACTTTTCCAGTATCTGAACAGAACCGTCACAGGTTATGGACGCGATATACTTGCCGGCTGGCTTTCAGACCCTTTCACTTTATCGGCTGAACTGATCCTTCGTCAGGAAGCAATTAAAGAACTGGCTATAAAGGAAGAGTGGAGGCACAGGTTCATGGCCTCAGGGATGAAGAAGCCACTTGAAAAAAATAATATTGACGGTCTTGCAGGATGGATGAATGAAAGCCCTGCAATCAAATCAACCTTTCTGAAACGTGTTTTGATTTATTTTCTCCCTTCGGCAGCAGTTTTTTCACTTTTACTTGTTTCAACCGGGGTTATTTCTTTTAATATTTTTGTTTTTATCTTTTTGCTAAACCTGTTGGTTGTGGCAGCAGGGCTGAAAAAGACCAATGCTATCCACAGGCAGGTGACAGGAGCCCATAATTATTTATCGTCTATATATCAATTGCTTAAGATCTTTGATAAAGAAACTTTTTCTTCATCTCTTCTGAATGAAGTTAAGCAGAATATCTCAGGAAGTACTGTTTCCGCGGCTGTTTCAGTTAAGAGCCTTACCAGCCTGATACAGGCATTCGATACAAGGTTGAATATAATTGTCAGTTTCATACTTAATGGCCTTTTCCTATGGGATTATCATTGTATTTTAAGACTTGAAAAATGGAAATCCGGGTACAGGGGTATCTTCCCGCTTTGGATCGAAATGGTTGGAAAGATAGATGCATTTAACAGCCTCGGGAATTATGCCTGCAATAATCCAGGGTTTGTTTATCCGGTTATCTCTGAAAAGAACTGTTTATTTTCTGTTACTTCAGCAGGTCATCCGCTTATAAATGAAAACAAGAGGGTTTGCAATGATTTTTTACTTGCAAAGTCTGGTACCGTTTGCATAATTTCAGGTGCGAATATGTCAGGTAAGAGTACTTTTCTAAGGACTATAGCAGTGAATTATATACTTGGAATGTCAGGGGCTCCTGTTTGTGCGACAGAAATGTTTTTTAAGCCGTTAAAACTTTTCACCAGCATGCGTACCACCGATTCTCTGTCAGATAATGAATCATATTTCTATGCAGAGCTGAGACGCCTGAAAATGCTTAAGTCAGAGATTGAGAAGGGTGAACCCGTAATATTTATCCTCGATGAAATACTTAAGGGAACAAATTCAGCTGACAAGAGCCTGGGGTCAAAACTATTCATGAAGCGTATTGTTGAATTGGGTGGCACAGGATTGATAGCGACACATGATACCTCGCTCGGAGAGATGGAGAAAGAATATCCGGGAGTGGTAATAAACAAGTGTTTTGAAATTGAAATTGAGGGTGAAACTATAAGGTTTGACTATAAACTTCAGAACGGTATAACTCATAAAATGAATGCAGCACTTCTCATGAAACAGATGGGTATACTGGACTAACATCACCTGATTTTTCAACAGGATTTTTAAAATTGCAATACTCAGTGAATCAGCTTAACCATTTATTTATTTACTGATTGCGGCTTTTTATTGTATTATTTTCAGTCCGATTGTTGAAAAATTGACAAAAAAGGCCTCGTCTAAATAGTTATATTTGCGCAAAATTCTGCAAGATGTCAGTTGCATATTCTGAAGAGCATATAAAAACCCTTGAATGGAGAGAGCATATCCGGCTAAGGCCCGGAATGTATATTGGAAAGCTGGGAGACGGATCATCACAGGATGATGGTGTATATGTTCTGCTCAAAGAGGTAATGGATAATGCTGTGGATGAGTACATGATGGGTAACGGCAAGAAAATAGATGTTTCCATTACAGGCAGGGAGGTCAGGGTTCGCGATTATGGCAGGGGTATTCCGCTGGGAAAGCTGCTCGATGCTGTATCAAAGATGAACACCGGAGCAAAATACGATTCAAAAGCTTTCAAAAAATCTGTCGGCCTTAACGGAGTCGGCGTCAAGGCTGTGAATGCTTTGTCGAGTAGTTTTATCATCAGATCCATACGTGAAGGACAGGTCAAGTATCTGGAGTTTGCTCATGGAATAACTGTTAAAGATCTCCCGGTAGAACCTACAACTGAGGAAAATGGCGTTGAGGTTATCTTCCAGCCCGATGAGGGAATGTTTGGGAACTACTTTTATATGTCGGAATATGTGGATTCCATGTTAAAAAATTATGTCTACCTGAATGCCGGGCTCATAATCAATTTTAACGGGAATAAATTCTTTTCCCGTAACGGGCTTGCCGATCTGCTTAATGAGAATATGAGCAGGGAAGGGCTCTATCCGATCATACATCTGAAGGGAGAAGATATTGAACTGGCATTTACTCATGGGTTGCAGTATGGTGAGGATTATTACAGTTTTGTAAACGGACAGAATACCACCCAGGGAGGAACTCACCTGCTGGCATTCAGGGAGTCGATAGTAAAGACAATAAGAGACTTCTATAAAAAAGACTATGACCCTGCAGATATAAGGTCTTCCATAATAGCAGCCATAAGTATTAAGGTTGAGGAACCGATCTTTGAATCACAGACTAAAACCAAGCTGGGGTCAAAAGATATGGGACCCGAAGGGCCTTCTGTCAGAAACTTCATAAGTGAGTTCATAAAGAAACAGTTAGACGATTATCTTCATAAAAACCCGGAGACAGCCAGGATTATTCTGAAGAATATCCAGGATTCCGAGAAGGAGAGGAAAGCAATATCCTCAATTCAGAAGCTGGCCCGTGACAGGGCTAAAAAGGTGAGCCTTCACAATAAAAAGCTCAGAGATTGCCGTGTGCATTATAACTCAAATGATTCAAACAAGCTAGATTCAACAATCTTCATCACCGAGGGAGACTCGGCAAGCGGGTCTATTACCAAATCCAGAAATGTAGAGACCCAGGCTGTCTTCAGCCTCAGGGGCAAACCTCTTAACTGCTTCGGACTTACGAAGAAGATTGTTTATGAGAATGAAGAATTCAATCTTCTTCAGGCTGCTCTCAATATTGAAGACGGGATTGAAAACCTGAGATATAATAATGTTGTGATTGCAACCGATGCTGACGTTGACGGAATGCATATCAGGCTGCTCCTTCTCACATTCTTCCTTCAGTTCTTTCCCGACCTTGTGAGGAAAGGTCATGTATATATCCTGCAGACGCCGCTCTTCAGGGTGAGGAATAAAAAAGATACCCGCTATTGTTATAGTCCTGACGAGAAAGCAAAGGCCATTTCTTCCCTTGGCTCAAATGCTGAGATAACCCGTTTTAAAGGGCTGGGTGAGATATCCCCTGATGAATTCGCGAATTTCATTGGAAAAGATATGAGACTTGAGCCTGTAAGGATGAAGAAGAATGACTTTGTGAATGGCTATCTGGAGTTTTACATGGGTAAGAATACACCTGACAGACAGGATTTTATAATTGAAAACCTGAGGATTGAGGAAGATATAATCGAGGAGGAGAAATAGAAGATTCTTTTAAGGAAGAGCTGAGATATTTATGGAAGAGCAAGATCTTGATACCACAAATAAGGAAAACAGAGAAGAGATTCCTCAGGGACCTGCTGCACTTCATTCAGTTACAGCTCTTTCGGGCATGTACAAGGATTGGTTCCTTGATTATGCTTCCTATGTAATACTCGAGAGAGCAGTCCCGCACCTGCATGACGGACTGAAGCCTGTCCAGCGCCGCATACTCCATTCGATGAAAAGGATGGATGACGGCAGGTATAATAAGGTTGCAAATATTATCGGACATACAATGCAGTTCCATCCCCATGGAGATGCTTCGATAGGCGATGCCCTGGTCCAGCTCGGCCAGAAGGATCTTCTTGTGGATGCCCAGGGTAACTGGGGAAACCTCCTGACAGGTGATGGCGCCGCCGCACCGAGGTATATTGAGGCCAGGCTTTCAAAATTTGCACTCGATGTAGTTTTTAACGCCAAGACAACTGAGTGGAAGCTCTCATACGACGGAAGAAATAAGGAACCTGTGACCCTGCCTGTAAAGTTTCCATTGCTCCTTGCATTAGGGGGGGAGGGAATTGCAGTGGGACTGGCTTCTAAATTACTTCCACACAATTTCAATGAGCTTATCGATGCTTCCATTGATTACCTTCAGGGTAAGGACTTTGTTTTATATCCCGATTTCCCGACCGGAGGTATGGTTGATGTCTCGAAATATAACGACGGACAGCGTGGCGGGGTGATAAAGGTAAGGGCAAAGATTGAAAAAATTGACAAGAAAGAGTTGGTAATTACCGAAATACCTTTCGGCAAGACAACAACAACCTTAATAGAGTCCATTATCAAGGCCAATGAAAAGGGCAAGATCAAAATCAGAAAAATTGACGATAATACATCGGCAAAAGTTGAAATTGTCGTTCATCTTGTTCCAGGAGTGTCGCCCGATAAGACAATTGATGCCCTCTATGCCCTGACTGACTGCGAATATTCAATATCCCCCAATACATGCGTTATCGTTGATGATAAACCTTCGTTCATGGGTGTGAGCTCTATATTAAAGCATTCAGCCGACAGAACTGTTGAGCTACTGAAAAACGAGCTTGAAATCAGGCTTAATGAGCTCATGGAAGAGTGGCACATGTCATCGCTCGAGAAGATCTTCATTGAGGAGAGGATTTACAGGGATATCGAAGAATGTGAAACATGGGAAGGAGTAATCTCAGCAATCGACAAAGGGCTTGATCCATTCAAAAAACTGCTTTTCAGGGAAGTTACAAGGGAAGATATTATTGCGCTTACGGAGATAAAGATCAAGAGGATCTCAAAATTCGATTCTAAAAAAGCTGATGAACATATTAAGGGGATTGAGACAGAACTGGAGGAGGTAAAGACGCATCTTAAAAATATTATTCCTTTTGCCATTAACTACTTCAGGCAAATAAAGAAAAAGTACGGAAAAGGCAAAGAAAGAAAAACCGAGATCAGGAGTTTTGATACAATTGAAGCAACCAAAGTGGTCGCCAACAACGCCAAGTTATATATAAATTACAAGGAAGGTTTTATTGGCACCGGACTGAAAAAGGATGAGTTCATATGTGATTGTTCCGATATTGATGATGTGATAGTTATCAGGAAGGATGGAGTGTACCTTATAACTAAAGTGGCAGAAAAAGTATTTGTCGGTAACGATATCCTGTATGCCCAGGTCTTTCTGAAAAACGATGAACGTACAATTTACAACATTGTATATCAGGATGGCAAGGATGGTCCTCTGCTTGCTAAAAGATGTGCCATCTCCGGACTGACACGAGATAAAGAGTATAATCTGACCAGGGGGACTGCAGGTTCTAAAATTGTCTATTTCAGTGCCAACCCGAACGGAGAAGCAGAGGTGATAAAAGTGCATCATAAGCCAAAAGCCCGGCTTAAGAAGCTTGTCTTTGAGTTTGATTTCGGCCAGATGACAATAAAGGGAAAAAGTTCCATGGGTAATATTCTTACGAAAAACGCAGTTCATAAGGTTACCCTGAAGGAGAAGGGACTCTCAACGCTTGGAGGCAGAAAAATATGGTTTGATGATTCAGTTTTCAGGCTTAATGTTGACGGGAGAGGAATGTACCTGGGGGAATTCAGCAGTGATGACAAGATACTTGTTATTAGCAAAAACGGATTTTTCAGAAATGCAGGCTTTGACCTCTCTAACCATTTTGAAGACAATATCCTTCTAATTGAAAAATTCAGACCAGGGAAAGTATATTCTGTAATATACTGGGATGGTGAACAGCAGTTTTACTACCTCAAAAGATTTACAATTGAGGAATCCGAGAAACCGCAGTGCTTCATAAGTGAAGAGCCGGGATCAAAGATGATTAGCATAACGGAAGTTGAGTATCCGCGTTTCGAAATTCACTTCGGAGGCAAGCACAAAAGCCGGGAGAATGAGATAATAGAAGTGGCTGAATTTATTGGAGTTAAGAGCTATAAGGCTAAGGGAAAGAGAATGACCAACTATATGGTGGAAAATATCCAGGAGATTGAACCAATAGTTAAGAAAGAGTCGGTAGTTCCATTTGATGAGAGTTCCGATGAAGAATCTCTTCCTCCTCCTTCTTTAAATCATGATGATCCGGCGCAGATGAAGCTTGAGTTGTGATGCCTGACAGCAATAAAGTATATATTATAGGCTTTATGGGAAGCGGCAAAAGCACTACCGGGATCAAGCTTGCCAGTCTTCTTGGATGGTCATTTATCGACCTTGACAGGAAGATTGAAGAGCACACTGGACTTTCGATTCCGGAAATCTTTTCCCGTCATGGAGAAGCATGGTTCCGCGAGAAGGAATCAGAAACACTCAGAAGCCTGCGGTCACTCAAAAACGGAGTCATATCAACAGGCGGTGGAACTCCTTGCTTTGGCAGCAATATGGACTACATGCTTGAAACCGGTTTGACAATATACCTGAAACTAACGCCGGGACAGCTCAGGAGCCGGCTGTCAGGTACAAGCAGTCAGCGCCCTTTAATAAAGAATTTGGGTGATGAGGATTTACTCAGCTTCATAGAGGAGAAACTTGCGATTCGTGAAAAATGGTATAACAGGGCTGAGCTTAATTTTAACGGATTCGATACCGATATCAGATTAATTTATTCGCAAATAATCTCCCATCTGAATCTCTGATTTTTACTAACACTTTTCAACATATCACACAGACAGGCTCCATCAAGCCTGTATTACCTGCTGAACGATACGTATAAGCCTGTTTATAAGTGACTTAACAACATAAGGTCAGCCTGGTCTGCACTCAGAAATGAGTAACTTTCTTCATGTGAGCCTGTTATTAACTGAAAGTCATTGTTCGTAACTAATGAAATTCAGCCAAAATTATATTTCTAATTTAGTAAGATATTATTTGTAACGGGGATTTTTCTATGAGAGACAGTTTGTTTTCTCTCCGTGGTATCGAATCGGGGGAGAAATACATGGTATCAATGCTTTTGGCGCAAGCTCTCTTTCTGGGTATTTTTATTGGTGCGTTCGATATCAGTGCCCACTCCATGTTCCTTGCAATATTCGACGAGAAGATGCTGGCAAAAGGGTATATAGTATCTGGTCTTGCAGGTATCATCCTTTTATCAGTTTACTTCTTTCTCCAGACCAGGATGAAATTCAGGAACTTTGAGTTTTTAAATCTCATTGCTGTTACGGCAATTACTCTTTTTCTCTGGATTGCACTTGTAAATAATCCTTCCAGGTGGGTTATTTTTCTTGTATTCATCATGCTTGGACCCCTGAATATTGTTTCAATCATAGGTTTCAGAACTGCAGCCGGTGCTATGTTTGCACACCTGAAAAAGAATAAACTATATGCCACTGTGGATACTTCCCTAATAATTGGGATAATTATAAGCTGCTTTTCCATTCCATTGCTTTTAACTCTTAACTTTCAGCTGCATAATGTTCTGTTTTTAAGTGTAATAGCGATTTTTATTTCAGCTCTTTTGCAGGGCATGGCAGGCGACAGGCTGATTCTTGCCGGAGGGATTATTGCCCATCAGCCTGACGGTCTGAAAAGTACTGTTTCCATTCTTAATGTTTTTCGTGAAGACAGTTATTCAAGAATTCTGGGTATCTTCATTGTTCTCTCAGTAATCTCTGCTTTTTTCATTCAATACTCATTTCTTGCTGTTACAAGAGAAAGGTTTCCTGCAGGAGAGGATATGGCAAGGTTTCTGGGAATTTTTACCGGCAGTATAATGATTCTGACAATTGCAGGCAAATTACTCCTGTTCAAATACCTGTTGAAGAATTACGGTCTTAAAGTCTGTCTGACCATCTCACCTGTGCTCCTTGCGGTTTTTACTGCAATCGCAATTGCTTTTGGAATGATAATGGGCTATACCAGGGAAACAGCGAGCGGATTTATGATATTCTTCATTCTTCTCGCACTTATCAGATTCCTCTCAAAATCAATGGACGACTCAATAGAGTCCCGGTCCTTTAAAGTGCTTTATCAGACTATTGACGAAAAGGTAAGGTTTGGAGTTCAGTCTATTATGGATAGTGCCGTTAAAGAAGCTGCTGCATTCCTGGCAGGATTGATACTGGCAGGCATCGGAGTTCTGAGCTTTATTAATCTTCTTCATTTCTCATGGATTCTTATTATAATCCTAATCGGATGGTTATTTGTTGCATTCAGGCTCTACTCTGAGTACAGAAAATCGGTTAAGAGGGGATTGGAATCATTACGATCTGAAGATTTTTTCACAGACAAATCAAGTGAGCCGGTTTTCTTCAGAAGCAGGTATTTTGGAGAAAGAGCTTTCTTGCTGGATTATTTTAATCTTATCTCAGGTGATTTATCCCTGTTCGGGAAGATTAATAACAACTTCTATTTTAAAAAGATAATTGATCATGCCGGTTTAAATAAGGATATAAATCTGCTGCCGGTTGTTAAAAAGATGGCAGTGCAGCATTATGATGAGGAGATAAGGAAGAAAGCGGGGGATATTTTAAAGAATATGGAAGAGCGGTCATCAGAAATCACTAAAGAGGATGAAAGGCTCCATGCTGCGAAAAAAGTATTGTCTGAAACCAGGATGCCTCAGACAACTGAGATATTGAGATTGTTAAAGGATAAATCTCCTGAATCAAAGAGGCTGGCAATTTACATGATAGGGAAGTTCAGATTGTCTGACATGTTGCCCGAGGTGTGTGAATGCCTGAGTATTCCTGGTCTGGAGTCAGATGCTGCTGCAGTTCTGAATGCCTTCGGAAACAGTGCGGAGGAGAATTTAATAAGGTTTTATCTCGTATCTTCAGGTAATATTAATGTCAGTAAAACAATCCTGCGGCTTCTTTCAAGGATGCCATTGAGTGAGGGTATGGGATTTCTGTTCTCACGGTTATGGTCAAACTCAAGGCAGTTAAAAGAGGTTGCACTCAAGTGTCTTATAAATTGCGGTTTCAAGCCTTCTTCTGAAGAAAAGGAGCGTCTGAACCTGCTTATCTCCGATGTAGTAGGGATTATTACATGGAACTTGTCAGCCAAGAAATGCCTGGAGGAAAATAAAGATACCATTCTCTTGAAAGAGATAGATAAGGAGCTGAAGAGGTGGAGCACCTTTCTTATAAATATACTCTCGATAACCTATGATGTAGCTGCCATAACAAGGATCAGAAGAAATCTGGAGTTTGAAACTATTGAAAGTGTACATCATGCCCATGCGATTATTGATATCATTGTTGATGATTCAATAAAAGCAAAAATTATCTACCTGCTTGATGTTATTCCCGATGAAGAAAAGCTTAAGAATCTGAATAGTTTTTTTCCTGTGGAAATTCCCAGTTATTATAAGCTCCTTGAAGACATCCTGAATCGCGACTATAATCTTCTCAGCCTGTGGACCAAGGCTTGTGTTTTAAGATTTCTCCCCCGTATCAATGACAATGAAATGGGAGAATCAGTAGTTGCTCTTCTTTTCAGTCCTGAAATTCTTTTGCAGGAAGAATCAGTACGTCTGATTGCCCGTTCAGACATTAATCTTTACAGATCAGTATACAACAGGATTCCGGTTCCTACCAGAAAAAACCTCGACAGGTTAATTGACGCAGAGACCGATCCACATGAATTCCTCTTTGAAAAGGTTAAATTCCTTTCGCATTCGTTTGAAGGGATAATCGAAGAAGAGCTTTTACTGCTGGCAAAGAAAATGATTTTTTTCGGTGATATAAAAACAATCCTTTCAGTATTGCCGGATGGATATATTCAATGGGCGTTGTCATCCGGAAATGATACCCCTTCTGCCCGTATAATTTTCCCCGGTAATATGAACGAGGTGGTTGACAAAGTCAGTGAAAGTGAAAATATATCAGGGTATCTTCTCTCATTCGGAGCTATTGATGAATTTTTGTATCAGTTCCCTGACAATGCAGAGATCTTGCTGACATATTTAGAAAATAACGAGAGGTTAATAAAAGACCCGAAAGATAATGCCTGATAACAGGTTTTAAAATATTGTAACTCATATATCATTATGGGACCATTTGCAGACAATAAAAATTTCAACCCCTTTCCGGGGCTCAGACCGTTTTCTCCGAATGAAAGCGACTGGTTCTTTGGAAGAGATATTGAGATGGAGGAAATTTACACCAAGCTGCTGAATAACAGGTTTATTACTCTGATCGGTTCTTCAGGATGCGGTAAAACTTCATTGATCAACTGCGGGGTGATACCCCTGGTCAAACATCACCATATTGACGGAGAATCAGAATGGAGAATCATCTCTTTCCGGCCGGGGAATGACCCGATTGGAAATCTGGCTGTTGCCATATCCGAGGAATTATCTGCCTCAGGTCAGACAGATGCTGACTGGAAAACAATACAGTCGGAGCTTTTTGATAATCCTGACGGGATTGGAGCTGCCCTGAGGAGATTTATTTCGAATCCTCAGGAAAAGGTTCTTCTTGTAATTGATCAGTTTGAGGAACTTTTCAGGCTGGCTGCCCGTGGCAAGAAGGAAATAGTCGCCGCCTCAGTAGCAAAATTTGTTGGCTTAATGGTTGAGGTAATTAATCAGCCGGATGAAAATATTTTTTCCATTATTTCATTGCGCTCTGATTTCATTGGAGAGAGCTCACGGTACCATGGTCTTACCCAATTAATTAATTCAAGTAATTACCTGGTGCCCGAACTGAATCCCGAAAACTACAGAAAAGTCATTGAAGGACCAATTGTAAATGCAGGTGCAAGGATTGATCAGCAGCTGGTAACAACTATTCTGAATGACCTCGGCGGACGTCCCGAACAGCTCCCGGCACTGCAGCATGTAATGCAGAGAACATGGTCTCACTGGGAAAGAATGAATGAACCGGGGAGGCCGGTAAGCGTTACCGATTATGAATCTGCCGGAAAATTGAGCAGTGCCATGTCGGATCATGCAAATGAGATATATGAACAACTCAGTACAAGGGGCAGGAGGATCTGCGAGGTGTTGTTCAAGGCCATCACTGAAAAGAGTCAGGATAACCGCGGATTGCGAAATCCGATGAGTATCAGTGCCATAAGATACATTGCGGGATGCTCTGCTGACGAGCTGATTGAAGTAATCGATAAATTCAGACACTCCTCTGAAAGCTTTATTTCTCCACTGCCGGACGTTGTCCTGGCAGATGATACAGTTATTGATTTGTCGCAGGAGATCCTGATCAAGCTTTGGGAACGTTCAAGGGATTGGGTTGAGGAAGAGGCTTCATCTGCAAGCATGTATTTGCGCCTCTCAGAAGCTTCAGCAATGTACCAGCAGGGAAAAACAGGACTCTGGAAACTCCCGGACCTTCAGCTGGCAATAAACTGGAGGGAACAGTTCAAACCAACACTGGCATGGGCTGAACGTTATAATCCTGCTTTTGAAAGAGCTATGGTTTACCTTCGGACCAGCGAAAGAAAATACATTGAAGAAGAGGCAAATAAACTCAGATTGCAGAAGAAAAGAGTAAGGAAGGTCCGGATCATTGCTTCCGGGTTAGCCATTATTGCCCTTTTGTCAATTGTTTATACGTTCTTTGCCATTGAGCGAAGCAAAGAGGCAGCCAGAATGGCAAAATATTCCCAGACACTTATGATTCAGGCTGTCAGGGATAGGGAAAGATCTGATTCTTCTTCTTTTGTAGCGATAGAACAAAGAGATATGGCAGATTCAACAGCCCGGTTAGCGACTCAGAAAGTAGAAGAAGCATATGTGAGGGTAAAGATTTATGAGGATCGAAATCAAAAGGCTGAGAGAGCTGCTGAGGAAGCATTGAAACTGCAAAACCTCGCAATTGAACAATCCGATTCGGCAAAACAGGTTATTTTGCTTGCAGATGAGAATGCCAGGCTGGCAACAGAGCAGAAAAATGAGGCGCTACGGCTTCGGATGCTTGCAATAGGAAAAACTGTTTCCTTAAAATCGATGATGCTGCAGGGCCAGAAAGAGTTGCAGGCTCTGCTGGCATACCAGGCATATCTGTATAATAAGAAAAATAACGGTCTGGATAACGATGCAGATATATACGCCGGTCTCTACAATGTAGCCCGTCAGAACGGAAGCAGCCAGTACAAAACTTTTAAGGGTCATAACGGCGATATAAGAAGTATTGCCTTCATTCCGGGTCAAAATGATTTCTTTACCTCAGGGAGCGACGGACAGGTGCTGAGATGGTCAATTAACGGTTCAGACAGAACCTTCCAGGTAATATATTCCGGAGGGGATATTATGAATGTTCTGGCGGTCAGCCCTGATGCCAACTGGCTGGCATGCGGAAGTGAAAACTCATCGATCAGAATGATTCCGCTTAAAGGGACCGACAAAACATTTGAAATGAATGGGCATAAGGGAAAAATCAAGTCACTCGTATTCTCTTTCGACAGCAAACAGATCTTTTCAGCAGCTCTCGACGGGAAAGTTCTTAAGTGGGAAATTGCCGCCCGGACATATACGGATGTTACAACAGGCTTAACTCAAATCACCTCAATTGACATATCCTATAATGGGAAATATCTTGCAGGCGTAAAAAGTGATGGTACTGCAGTAGTATGGGATCCGGGTAAAATATCTGATAGTTTCAGCATCCCAACTGATGGGAAAAATATTAAGGTTGTAAGGTTCAACCCCGATAAGAACATTCTTGCACTGGGTGACGCAGACGGGAATGTTGAACTCTGGGATATCACTACTCGTTTAAAGATCTCAGAAGTCAAAGCACACACTGCAGGGATAAATGACATCAGGTTCAATACAAAACTGAATCAGATGGCAACCGCCGGAGGTGACAAGGCACTTAAGATATATAGCATCAAAGACCCGTCAGACCTTACCGATCCGCCAGTAACGCTTGCTGATAGTGAAGGAATTATATTTGTGATCGAATTCAGCCAGGATAGCAGAACAATAATTGCAGGAACTTCCGGCGGCAAAGATAATCTTGTCAGCCGTCCTTCACATCTGGATTACATGGTTCCTGATATATGCTCTTATGTATCGAGGAATATGAATCAGGATGAATGGAATACATACGTCGGGAAAGATATTGCCTACGAAAGAACCTGCCAGGGCAAGAGTTTTAATATAAAAATTGAACCGATAAAATAACCCCATGGGACGGGTTTTTAATCCCTTCCTTCAACAATCCGGTTTTTTATCATAATTCAATATTTTCACTAAATTTGCCGCAAATCCGGTATCCTGAACAAGGGTACCTTATTTTATGTTAATGTATTATTTACTTGCAACCGACCGGGGACATAAAATATTTTGACTGCGGAGAGGTTACCTATACTATATAATATTCAGAAAATGAAGAACAGAAAAACTTTACTGATGATACTTGATGGCTGGGGAATAGGCGATGGTTCAAAAGCAGATGTGATAAGCCAGGTTCCTACACCTAATATCACCTACTACAGGAACAATTATCCCAACAGCATACTTCATGCTTCCGGTGAAGATGTTGGATTACCTGACGGACAGATGGGAAATTCAGAAGTGGGCCATCTTAACATAGGTGCAGGAAGGGTCATTTATCAGGATCTCGTAAAAATCAACAAGGAATGCAAGACAGGTGAGATAAAGAAAAACCAGACTTTGACCGATGCATTCTCATATGCCAGGGATAACGGTAAACAGGTTCATTTTATGGGACTGATGTCCGACGGAGGGGTTCATTCTCTCGATAAACACCTTTATTATCTCTGCGATATGACAATGGATTACGGATTAAAGAATGTATTTATTCATGCTTTTGGTGACGGTCGTGATACCGATCCCAGGAGCGGGATAGGTTATATGAGAAATCTTTTGGAACATCTGGATAAATCTAACGGACGGGTTGCATCATTTATTGGAAGATATTATGCAATGGACCGTGACAAGAGGTGGGAAAGAGTCAAAGAAGCTTATGATCTTGTTGTAAATGGAACCGGAACTCCCGCGGTCAATATTATTGATGCAATGCAGGCTTCATATAATGCAGGAGTTACCGACGAATTTATGAAGCCAATTGTCGTAACCGGTAAAAACGGCGAAGCAATAGGAAAGATAAAAGAGGGAGATGTAATTGTATTTTTCAATTTCAGGAATGACAGAGCAAAGGAGCTCACAATCGCCCTTACCCAAAAGGATATGCCCGAGGCTGGAATGAAAACTATACCTTTATATTATTGTACAATGACTCCCTATGACTCAACTTTCAGGGGTCTTCATATTATTTATCCGAAAGATAATGCTGATAATACAATAGGTGAGGTCCTTGCAAATGAGGGGAAAAAGCAACTCAGAATAGCAGAAACGGAAAAATATGCTCATGTTACATTCTTTTTTTCAGGAGGGAGGGAAGAGAAATTCAAAAATGAGGAGAGGATAATGATTCCTTCACCTAAAGTAGCAACTTATGACCTTCAGCCGGAGATGAGTGCCTATGGAGTAAAAGATGCGCTGATAAAAGAAATTGGAACAGGGAAATATGATTTTATCTGTGTGAATTTTGCCAATGGAGATATGGTTGGGCATACCGGGGTATACGAGGCAATTGAAAAAGCTGTAACTACTGTTGATACATGTGCAGGGGCTGTTATTAAATCCGCTCATAATTCAGGATATGATGTTATGATCATAGCAGATCACGGTAACGCAGATAAAGCTATTAACGAGGATGGTTCTCCAAATACCGCACATTCCCTTAATCCTGTTCCATGTATACTTGTTTCTGATGACTATCAAAAAATTAATGAAGGCATACTGGCAGATGTGGCACCAACCCTGCTGAAAATTATGGGAATTCCTATACCTGAGGATATGACGGGGAAAGTACTGGTATAAAAAGAATTTTGAATTTCGGATTGGCGATTTCGGATTTATTATTCCGCAATCCGAAATCCGCAATCCAAAATCCGCAATCCGCAATTTCTAGAAATGCTCAGAATTGACGATACCATATTCAGTTTCGATATTCTTGAAAAGAAATTCAGGTGCAACCTTGCTGTATGTCATGGTAATTGTTGCAGATATGGCGATTCCGGAGCTCCTTTAAGTGATTCGGAGGTAAAAATACTCGAAGATATCTGGACTAAAGTCAAGCCTTATCTAAGAGCTGAAGGGATAGCATCTATTGAGGAGAAGGGCAAGAGTGTCAGAGATTTTGAAAATGACTGGGTAACTCCGCTGATAGGGGATGCAGAGTGTGCATATACTATATTAAAGGATGGGATCTATATGTGCGGTATTGAACTCGCATGGTCAGATTCTGAAATATCTTTCAGGAAACCACTGTCCTGTCATCTCTTTCCAGCCAGAATAAAATATTATTCAGATTTCAGGGCTGTCAATTACCAGGAGATTTCTATTTGTGCTTCAGCCCTTCAGACAGGACAGGAGGAAGGTATTTTTGTTTATCAGTTTCTGAAAGAACCTCTTATCAGGGCGATGGGCGAAAAGCTATATGCTGAATTGTGCATTGCTGCCGAAGAGATAAGAAAAGGACATTAAAAGGCAGATAAAATGTTTAATTAATATTAAACAATAAAATTCATATCTCCAAAAAACCCTGTCATCCCGGGAGATAGCGCATGATCTGACAATAATTGAGAAAGGCAAAGAATTTGTGATCATATTGCATATACCTTATAATATAAAGACAATATAATTTCTATCTGGGATATATATTTTATTAAGCTTTTTTGGGATATAGCTTTATGCATTCAGTTAAAAATCATTACTTCAGTACATTATAAAAGTAAGAAAGAGGGGAGACATTATTTTTTTCGTATTGATTTAAATATTATTACGAATTTTTGTTTTGGAGATTAAATAAAGTTCCTATATATTTGGCGGGTTAACTTAAAACCTAAAACTAATTCGTATGAAGAAACTATTTCTACTGATTGTTTTGTCTGTGATTGTAAGTGGTTTAACACTGATGGCGCAGACAAGAGTCATTACAGGTACGGTCACCTCTGCCGTAGCAGGGGAGGGACCGATTCCCGGTGTAACAGTTATGGTCAAAGGGACTACGGTCGGAGCTTTGACAGACGTTAACGGGAAATATTCTATCACTGTGCCTTCAGATGCGACCACACTTGTTTTCTCCTATATAGGGATGAAATCGAGAGAAGTTGAAATTGGGGGACGCTCAGTTATTGATGGCATTCTGGAATCAGACCTTATCGGTTTGAATGAAGTTGTTGTTACAGCTTTAGGAATTGCCAAGGAAAAGAAAGCCCTGGGCTATTCGGTACAGGATGTAAAAGGTGATCAGCTCACAAAGGCAAAGGAGACCAACGTGATCAACTCATTGCAGGGCCGTGTTTCCGGAGCACAGATTACAAGCTCTTCCGGAGCTGTTGGCGCCTCTTCGAGGATCGTTATCAGGGGAGTTTCTTCATTAAGCGGAAACAACCAGCCTTTATTTGTTGTCGATGGTATTCCTATTTCCAATACCAACTTTGGTGGAACCGATACCGATGGAGCAAACAGAGGTAACGGTGCAGCAGATATTAACCCTGACGATATTGAAACACTTACAGTTCTTAAAGGAGCAAACGCAGCAGCGCTTTATGGTTCAAGAGCTTCTGCAGGTGTTATCGTTGTAACAACAAAAAAAGGCAGGAAAGGTGAAAAGCTTTCCGTTAGCCTTAGCAATACAACTACCTTTGAAACCCCACTGAAACTTCCTTCATTCCAGGATAAGTATGGACAGGGTAACGGTGGAGCTTTCGCATATGTTGATGGTGCCGGAGGTGGTATAAATGACGGTGTTGACGAAAGCTGGGGTCCTCAGCTTGACATCGGTTTAATGATACCCCAGTTCTCTTCCCCGGTTAATGTCGATGGAACTATACAGCCTACACCATGGATATCACATCCTGATAATGTAAAAAACTTTTTTGACACAGGGCATACAATTTCGACAAACGTATCTTTGACAGGTGGCAGCGAGAAGTCAAACTTCAGGCTCTCTTTTACCGATCTGTCCCAGAAAGGTATGGTTCCAAATACTGATTTGAACAAGAGAACACTTTCATTCAGTGCATCATCCAATCCTGTAGATAAACTAACCTTCTCAGCTTCCGGAAACTATGTGAATACATTCAGCGATAACCAGCCCGGATATGGTTACATTGCCGGTAACGTTATGCAGCAGTTCACATGGACTGGCAGACAGGTGGATTACACACTCCTTAAGGCAAAACAGCGTAATGCTGACGGTTCAATCTACAACTGGAACCATAATTACCACAATAACCCATACATGACACTGTATGAAGATCTTAACGTATTAAGACGTGACAGGTTCTTCGGAAATGCCATGGTTAAATATCAGTTCCTGCCTTACCTGAGCGCATATGTGAGAACAGGTGGTGATATCTATAATAACTTTTCATCAACAAGAGCTTTTGTTGGAGATATGGATTATAAACAGGGTTACTATTCCGAAACTGTAGATCTTTTCAGGGAGATTAACACGGACTTCCTTATTGCCTTTGACAAGGAGATTGCTACAGATATCAATCTTTCTCTGAACTTTGGAGGAAACAGGATGGACAGGCTTACACAGCAGAACATTGGAACAGCCCCTGAACTTGCAGTGCCTGGCGTTTACAACGTTGCCAACTCATCCGTTACACCTACGGTATCCAACCGTTACGAGAGCAAGAGAGTAAACAGTCTCTATGGTTTTGGCCAGATTGGATTCAGGAATGAGATATTCCTCGAATTCTCTCTAAGGAATGACTGGTCAAGTACCTTACCTGCAGAGAATAACTCTTATCTGTACCCGTCAGTTTCGGTGAGTGGAGTTATTACTGATATATTTAATATAAAATCCAATGTTCTTTCCTTTGCAAAGATTCGCGGCAGCTGGGCACAGGTTGGAGGCGATACGGATCCCTACCAGTTGAATCCCACTGTCTCTTTCGGTGATGGATGGAATGCGGGCACAAAGTTGTTAAACCTTTTTGTTCCAAACACATTGCCAAATACAACACTGAAGCCTCAGAAGAACGAATCTATTGAGATAGGAGCTGACCTCAGGTTTTTCCTTGACAGGGTCAGACTTGATTTCACTTATTACAATCAGAAATCTATCAACCAGATCGTTGATATCGCTACTTCAGCTGCATCAGGCTACACTGCAAAAACTGTCAATGCAGGCCGTATCGACAATAAAGGAGTTGAGGTCCTTCTTGCCCTGACACCCGTTAATACGAACGATTTTAAGTGGGATATCACATTCAATTTTGCAAAGAACAAAAATGAGGTCGTTGAACTTGCTGAAGGTATCGAAAGATTCCTGTTGGGTTCCTACTGGAGCCTTCAGGTTCTCGCAATGCCGGGAGGTGCCTACGGAGTATTGTACGGTTATGACTTCGACAGGGATCCTGACGGGAACATTATCTACACCAATGGTTTGCCAACACAGGGTGATCTTAAACCTCTTGGTAATGCTACCCCTGACTGGTTAGGAGGTATGCTGAATGAATTCTCCTATAAACAATGGAATGCCAGCTTCCTGATCGATACCAAGCAGGGTGGTGATGTCTATTCAATGACTACCACATGGGGCCGTTATGCCGGAGCTCTTGAAGAGACTCTCATTGGCCGTGAAGGCGGTATTGTAGGTAATGGGGTTATGCCCGATGGTAATGGCGGTTATGTACCCAATACTATAGTCGCAGGCGCTGAAGCATTCAATAAGGCTGCTTATGTAAGTGATGTGGCATATTCAAGTGTGTTTGACGGTTCTTATATCAAACTCCGTGAAATAAAATTCGGATATACCTTTAAGAATTCAAACAGGATTCCTGTCAAGGATATCAACATATCTTTTGTCGGAAGAAACCTGGCAATTCTTAGTACCACGGTTCCTCACATCGATCCTGAAACAGCTTTCAACAGCGGTAACGTACAGGGATTGGAATATGGCCAGTTGCCTTCTGCAAGGAGTATGGGATTCAGCATTGGCTGCAAATTCTAATTAACGTCTAAAATCAATGAATATGAAAAGAAAGATTATATATAGTTTTGCAGCTGCACTTTTAGCACTTGTGCTATTCAGCTCCGGCTGCACAAAGGATTTCGATAAGATTAACACTAATCCGAACGCTCCTTCAATAGATCAGGCAGCTCCCAACATGCTGCTGACTCAAGCAATTGAATCAATGACCGACCGTGTACACGAGATTTTCCTTGGACACGAGATGGGTGGATGCTGGGTACAGCACATGGCAAAAGTCCAGTACCCCGACGAAGACAGATATGTTCCTCGTATGAGCGTTATCAATAATACCTGGACCAGCTTCTATGCAGCTTCCGGTTATGATATCCAGACAATTTATAGTATTGGAGGTGCAACAAACAATACCTCTTACCAGGCAGTGGCTTTGATACTTAAAAGCTATCTGACATCTGTACTTACCGATTTATACGGTGATGTTCCTTATACTGAGGCATGGAAAGGCAACGATGCAGAAGCAATTTTATCTCCGGTTTATGACACCCAGGAGTCCATTTATGCTGCATTACTCGCAAACCTCGACCAGGCTAATACCTGGCTCACGGAAGATGCTCCGGCAATTGAAGGCGATATCCTTTATGGCAATGATCTTATGCTATGGAAAAAGTTCGCTAACTCATTAAAATTGAGATTGCTCTTGCGTCAGTCAGACCGCGTTGACCCCACAACTGCTATCACGGGTATTATTTCTGATCCGGTTAATTATCCTGTTTTTGAAAGCAATGATGACAACGCAGCTTTGGTATACCTGGGTTCCGCACCGAACAACAACCCGATCAACGAGAACCGTAAAACCCGTGATGACCACAGGGTAAGCAAAACCATTATAGACATTCAGTGGACCAACAATCCAAACATGGATTACAGGGTTGCGGTTTATGCAAATCTTCCTTCCGCAGGCGGATGGTGGAACGGTTTACCAAATGGTATGACATCGACAGATGCCGCTAATTATCAGGGTAACGGTTTAACAAGTACATCAAAAATTGGAAGTTATTTTTCGGCTGCTACAGCTCCGGGTGTTTTAATGACTTATGCTGAAGTACAGTTTATACTTGCGGAGTCAGTTGAAAGAGGATTTCTTACCGGCTACTTAACAGCAGACTCTCTTTATACTTTAGGAGTCACTGCATCATATTATCAGTATGCCGATGCAATCGTTGAAAGTAATAATGCAATTGCAGCTCTGGGCATTGACCCGGCATGGACTATTGATGATTTTGTGGCTGATTATCTTGCCAGGTATGCAGCATGGGATCCGGCCAGAGCCCTGGAGAAGATCCGTACTGAAAAATGGCTTGCACTGTTTGGTCAGGGCCTCGAGGCAAAATTTGAATGGAACAGGACTAACACCCCGGAGCTCGTACCTGCTATTGCAGGACAGAATGACGGTAAAATTCCTGTCAGATCTTACTATCCTTCTGATGAAGGCGGAAGAAACCCGACCAACCTGGATGCTGCAATTCAACGACAGGGCCCTGATGATCTGAATACCAGAGTCTGGTGGGATACAGCAGATAATTATTAATCTATTAAAACTTTTGAAATATGAAAAAAATTATATTTTCAGCTTTAAGTCTCATACTGGCGGTTATGACTTTCACATCATGTGAAACGACCCCTGATGACTTAATGACTGCTGATGTCAAGACTGGAGGAATATTGATTCCTACCTCCGCTGTTCCATATAAACTTGGGGGAACGCCCAGTTTTAATATATCACTAAATGTCCTTAAAGGACCAGGTGTTGCTTCTGTTGAGATCTATAAGAGCTATACAGGAAAACCTGAGGTTCTGGACCAGACTGTAACAGCAGGTTCTGCCAATGTTACAGAGGATGCCATCGTAACAGTTACCTATGACTATGCACAGCTGATTTCCGGTCTTGATATGCCGGCTGATGAGACTGTACTGGCAATTGGAGACGCATGGACACTCCGTTATGTTTCCGTTATGGAGGATGGACGAAAAGTAGGTGTCAGTAAAATGTCAACAATAACTGTTGCAAATAAATACGCTGGCTACTATGAGTGTGTCGGAGTCTTTACGCATCCAACTGCAGGTCCCAGACCAATTAATGAGTTGAAATTCCTCACCCCTGTTGATGCAAATGCAAGCTGGGGTAATGCCGGTGATTTGGGAGCTTCAGGTTATTTTGTAAAACTGACCGTCGATCCTGTAACTAACCTGGTTACCTGCTCAACATGGGATGATGGCATTGAAATGATAAACCAACCTGGCAAAGACAATTATTATGACCCGGCCACAGGTGAATTTCATGTGTCATATTTCTATGTAGGCAGTACCGGAAACAGGCTTATGGATGAAGTCTGGACACCTGCCGAATAAAAAAATTATGATTTATATTAAAAAGGCTGCCAAATGGCAGCCTTTTTGCTATTATATTTACCATAAAAACAGCAAATATGAAATCAGCTAAGCAACTTATTTTTTTAGCCTGCATATTGATATTCAGTCTGGAATCAATCAATGCTCAGGTTGAAGTATCTGGAACACAATTTATGCTGAATAAGCTACGACTGAACAAGGGAATAGAGGGAATTCCGGTTACTCTCTATGAGGATATCAAAGGAGATCCCTATCTTTTCCGCGATTTTCAAAAGGGTGTCTTATCCGTTCTGAATGATCAAAAGTTTGATGTTGAAATCAGGTATGATCTTTATGCTAACCAGATGCATCTGAAAAATAAGGATCAGATCTATGCTATTATTCACCCTGAAAAAGTACAGCTTATTGAAGCAGGTGATTATAAATTCATCTATTCGGCATATCTTAATTCCCCGAAGGATGATGAACCTTCAAGTAGCTCGTACTTTATACTTAAGACCGGGGGAAAATGCACTCTGCTTGTAAAAAAGAATATCCGGATACAGGATGCTGAACTTCCAACTCTTTATCAGGCTGCTAAACCAGCAAAATTTGTACTCACAGCCGATACATACTTTCTTAAAAATGATGGCGGCAGCGCTGTACAAATCAGAAATAAGAAAGATCTGCTAACTGTCCTGAAAGATAAATCTGATGCTGTTAAGAGCTTTATCAGTTCAAATAAGCTTGGGGTAAAGGAGATTGAGGACCTGGCAAAGATAGTTGCCTATTATAACTCTCTCTGATAAATTGTCATTCAATCTTCAGATTCACTATCTCGAGCCTGGTAGTTGTTGACCTCAGTACCTTAATAAGGATCTTTCCTATTCTGATAACATCATTATTTACTGGAATGCTTCCATAATAAAACATTATCATACCGGCAAGGGTTTCATAATCATCTTTTTCAGGAAGATTGAGCTGGTATTTTTCATTAAGATAGTCAATCTCAAGACGGCCCGACAAAATATATTCATTTGCGCCGACAATTTTTTCAGTGAGTTCATTCACATCGTGTTCATCCTCGATATCTCCAACTATCTCCTCCAGTACATCCTCCATAGTCACCATACCTGAAGTCCCTCCAAACTCATCCACAACAAGGGCAATATTCTTTTTTTCATCAACAAACAATTTCAGCAGCTTGTTTGCAGGCATGGTCTCCGGGACAATAGCCAGCTTCCTTAAGGATGATCTTATGTCGGAGGTGTTTTTAAAAATATCCTTTAGTTCAAAGTAACCTATGATGTTGTCGATTGAGTTCTCATAAACAAGGATCCTTGAAAGCCTTGTTTCTATAAATTTTTCTCTGAGCTTCTCCACTGTGTTGTTACAATCTACTGCCTCAATCTCAGTCCTGGGGATCATACATTCCCTGAGTTTAACATTTGAGAAATCAAGAGCATTCTGAAAAATCCTGATATTATGATGGTCAGGTTCCGATTCCTCTTTGCTCTGCTTGCTCAGATTCACAAAATGGTCGAGGTCAACCTTGCTGAAGATGATATTTTCCTGGTTTTTTTCACTTGTTTTGATCCTGAAAAATATCCTGATGACGAGGTTGGCAGCTGCCAGGGTAAATTTGCTGATCGGGTAAAACAGGAAAAAGAAGAACAATGTCGGAATGCTTAAAAACTTAAGGAAAAAGTTAGGTGAAATAATAAAAATTGTTTTTGGCAGGAATTCAGCTACAAACAAAATTAGTGCAGTGGAAATTATTGTGTTGACTATCAGTATGAGAAGATCTGATTCAAAAAATACAGCAAGCGGGGGACCAAGCAATTTGGAAAATACAAGGCCGTAAATTACAAGGGCAACATTATTCCCGATCAGCATTGTTGCAATATAATGCCCCGGATTATTTGTAAAAAGTCTAAGTATATCAGATCCGAAAGCGCCCTGCTTTCTGTCAAGTTCTATCCTGAGCTTGTTGGAAGTAACAAAGGCAATCTCCATGCCTGAAAAGAATGCAGAAAGGATTATTGCGAGGATAATAACCAGGATTCCGTTCATCTGTCAAAATTAACTCTTTTTTCTCTGTTTATGCCTTAACCAGGATAACGTGGGGGTGAACTATTCCTCATCCTTAAGATAGATTGTTGCACTTACTTTCCTGATTTTTCTTTTTTTAAGCCTTGGGTCAGATTCGAAGCCCGTGCCCATCACAATCTGGTCCTCATTTGTGATCTTAACAAACCTGTCGGAATAAATGAGGTTTTTAATTTCATCCCAGTATAAAATCTCAGTCTCAAGCTTATCATTTCCCTCATTGATAACAACAACACTATCCCTGAGTTCCCATAGATTACTTGATTTAGTGTATTTTGCATACTTTGCCGTGACTGATCCGGAAGGGTCTTTCTTACCATCATAAAATACAACTTTTATTCCCGACATGAATTCATAATAGGGAGTTGCATTATTGCTGTACTCTTCCATCAGCGGAGCAGATAATATCAGCTTGAGACGGCCCGAATCAGTGTAAACTGTTTCGAAATCCTTTACAGAAAGAGATGGTAATGTCAGGAGATCTGATTTTGGAATAAGGTCTATCTTATTTTCACATGACATAAGTATAAAAGAAAAGAATAAAATGACATATGTCCATAAGTGTGTTTTGAATTTGGAGAAAAGATGTTTCATTATTGGAAGATTCTTTTTTCAGTTCCTGAAACAATACCACAGGAGTGGTCGAGGCTTAGTCGTATTTGCGTTTGATAAACCAAAAATCGTACATATTAAGACTGATTCCCATTGTATAGTATTTTTCAGTATGTTCAGTACCTGCACCAGAACCAGCTCCTTTAAACCTTGTGTAGTCAAAAAAGAAATTGGTTCTGGAATAAGTGCGTCTCATGGGGATGCCAACGCCTGCACTAAAACCAAACTCTTTAACCTGTTCATTATGTATCATGAGGTAGGTATCCCCGAAATGTGCTCCGGCGCGATACTCGAGTCTCTTCATCAGACTGTAATTTGAATATTTCTCAGGAATATATTCAAGTCCGAAACGGTATGATCTTGAATCAGCTGTATATCCACTGGCTCCTGGAATTTTTGCACCCGACCATTTGGTTATTATGTAGTCAAATCCGGCAGTGAATTTGTTAATTTTCCCGAAGGTGAATCCTACTCCCAGAGTACCAGGAATAAATGTTTTCGTAGAGTCGTCAGCGATATAGGAAATGGTATCCCTGGAATTGTATACAGTGTATTTGTAGGCCAGTTGCTGATAATCGGTAGTAAAACTTTTTCCGGCGCTGACTGAGACGCCTGCATTCAGGAAATAGTTATTCTTAAGGGAGGCAGTGTAGTGTAAGCCATAATTGAAGTTAATTCCATGCATCTCCAGCTTCTCGGTTGCATTATTGCCGTAAACATTTGTGTAGTCATCAAAACTAACCACATATGACCTCTTTACCTGTCCAAAAAGAAGTAACATATTTACCCCGACTGAAAAATTCTTACTGAGTTTTATTCCGGATCCAATGAAAGCTTTTTGAAACCCGCCCTCCCCGGTGTGAACTGATTTATATGGACCTACAAGAGGATCATAATCTGGGTCAGTCTTAACAACTGATTGAGAGAGTTGATAATAACCATTGCTTGAAGATACAATTCCAAGCGCCATGCCTATTCCTTTTGCAATAGGGAAACCCATCAGCAGATGATCGAAGTTCATGTCTTCGGAAGTAGAATT
This sequence comes from uncultured Bacteroidales bacterium, assembly GCA_963782945.1. Taxonomy (GTDB): domain Bacteria; phylum Bacteroidota; class Bacteroidia; order Bacteroidales; family VadinHA17; genus LD21. The sequence continues at coordinate 10,508 of CAWALO010000015.1, read as the reverse complement.
ATTTATACCGTCTGATAGTTTTACAATAGTATAGTCGAGACCTATATCAAAAATAAATGAGTTTGTATCAATACTGCTGTATGATGCCGGGTTTGCAAAGTATACTGAACTGTTGCTTTTCATGCCGATTCCGATACCTCCCATGCCCAGACTTTTAAATGATGCAGCCGGTTCAAGATTTCCGATATTAAACCTTGCATAGGGTGAATTTATTTGTTTCTGGCCTGAAGCAGCGAAAGAAATTATGATTAATAAGATAAAAACAAACGCTATTGATTTATGCTGCATTGTATTCTAAAATATAGTTTAAACCATCAATCACGATATCAGGCATATATGTGAATTGATAATTGATCTCGTCTTTAAGGAATCCGCTGTCACCGCCTGTCAGTAGTATTTTAAAATCAGTCCTCTTTTTTTCAAACGTGCGAATATACTCATTTATTTCATATGTTACCCCCGTAATGACTCCTGCTAGTATTGCATCTGCAGTGTTTCTTCCGGGTTTTGTAAAATTATTGGTAAGTGTTACAAGGGGCAATTTCCCTGTATATTCATGTAATGCCCTGAATCTCAGATTCAATCCGGGAGAGATATTGCCTCCTCTGTAAATTCCTTCTGAGAGAAAGTCATATGTGATAGCTGTTCCTGCATCTATTACCAGGAGTTCTGATTTCGGGAACAGGCTGAAGGCTCCTGCTACGCCGGCTATCCTGTCGGTACCAAGAGTCTCAGGAGTTTCATATTCAATTTTGAATGGGAGTTTTGATCTATAGGAAAGAAGATGAACATAAGGTATGTTTTCGGAGATCAGATCGGTGATGAAAGATGGCAATTCTCTTACAGATGAAACAATGGCCTTCTGAATACTGAGACCGGAAAACGTTTTTTCAAGCTCTTCACAGGTTAAATCGTTTATCCGAGCAACTTTAAGTTTCTTCCCGCTGTCAAAAAGTGCCAGTTTTGTGCTGGTATTCCCAATGTCAAGAATCAGATTCATAGTGCAAAAATAGTAAAAAATCACCACCGAGCCTTTATGTTGCTGGCGCGGATTTGCAATCCGTGCCATTTAAAGGAGTTTTGTCCCCCTGCCCCCCTGCCCCCCTGATTTATTTGAGTTCTGCCCCCCTGCCCCCCTAAAGGGGGGTTAAATCTCGGATATAAGTGTAAATATCTTAAAGAGTCGGAATTAGCCCCCCTTTAGGGGGGTTGGGGGGCTTATTTCGTGGGGATGGGGGGCACATGGTGCGAATCCAAAATATCATTCAGTATCATAATCGCTGCCTTTACCGACTTAATATCAGACACTGTCAGACTAAGTCTGGAGCTTTTCTGCTTCATACTCATCTGTTTTTGTTTTCTGTTAACATAATTCATAATTGAAACAAAGAGATCGCTCCTGTAAAACTGAGAATTATGATCATAGATGAAATATGCAAACAGCAGATTGTTTTTTAAAACTATTTTTTCAATACCGAGTCTGACAGCCATCCATTTTATTCTGACAATATCAACAAGAGCTTCCGCAGGAGGAGGGATTTTTCCAAACCTGTCAGTTAGCTTCTGCTTGAACAAAAGTAAGGCCTCATCCGATTCTATTTCATTTAATTCTTTGTAAAGCCTTATTCTTTCCGAGATGTTTGAGATGTATTCATCGGGAAACATTATTTCCAGGTCAGTATCAATTTGAAAATCCTGTACAATAGGTTTTTCATGCCTGGGTTTTTCTGTTTTCAGATTCTGTTCTTCTGCTGGCTGTTCATTGAACTCTGATTCTCTGAGTTCAATGAGAGCTTCATTCAGAATCCGCTGGTATGTCTCAAATCCAACATCCGCAATGAATCCGCTCTGCTCACCTCCAAGCAGGTTGCCTGAGCCCCTTATGTCGAGATCCTGCATTGCAATATTGAAGCCGCTTCCCAGTTCGGAAAATTCCTCGATGGCCTTCAGCCGGCGTCTTGCCTCATGGGTAAGAGTTGTCAGCGGAGGAGCTAGCAGATAGCAAAAAGCCTTCTTATTTGACCTGCCTACCCTCCCCCTTAGCTGATGCAGTTCAGAAAGTCCGAAATGATGGGCGTCATTGATGAATATCGTATTAGCATTGGGAATATCCAGACCCGATTCTATGATCGTAGTGCCAAGCAGGACATCATAGTCTCCCTGGATGAAGTCGTACATTACATTTTCAACATTAGTGCCGTCCATCTGTCCATGGACAACGGCGGTTTTTACATTAGGGCATATCCTGTTTATCTGGGCCTCAATCTGTTTGATATTTTCCACCCTGTTATGGATAAAGAATACCTGTCCGTTCCTGGAGACTTCATATTCAATTCCTTCCTTTATTATCTCCTCATTATAGCCGTAGAGTTCAGTGGCGATAGGCATTCGGTTCGGTGGGGGAGTGTTTATAATTGACAGGTCGCGCGCTCCCATAAGGGAGAATTGCAGAGTACGCGGTATAGGAGTTGCAGTAAGTGTAAGTGTATCGACATTTGCCCTGATCTTCTTAAGTTTCTCCTTTACTGAAACTCCGAATCGTTGTTCCTCATCAATAATAAGGAGCCCCAGATCACTGAACTTAACATCCTGCCCTGCAAGTTTATGTGTACCTATTATTATATCAATCTTTCCTTCCGCAAGCTTTGTCAGGATTTGCTTCTGATCAGCTGCTTTCTTATGCCGGCTTATATATTCGATGTTGCAGGGAAATCCTTTTAGCCGTGATGAAAAGGTTTTGTAATGCTGCAATGCAAGGATTGTTGTCGGAACAAGTACTGCTGTCTGTTTACTGTCAGCTGTTGCTTTAAATGCCGCCCTGATAGCTATCTCAGTCTTTCCGAAGCCTACATCGCCGCAAACGAGACGGTCCATCGGATGATCGGCTTCCATATCTTCCTTTACTGCAACTGAGGTGGTAAGCTGATCAGGAGTATCCTCATAAATAAACGAGGCTTCCAGTTCCCTCTGAAGATATGAATCCGGAGAAAACGGAAAGCCCGGAGATCCCAGCCTTTTGGCGTACAGATGGATCAGATCCTTGGCAATATCTTTTACCCTGGCTTTGGTACTCTGCTTGAGTTTCTGCCAGGCTCCTGATCCAAGCTTATATATCTTCGGCTCAGAATTGTCCTTTCCTTTGTATTTGGAGATGCGATGAAGGGAGTGGATGCCGACATACAGAATGTCATTATCCCTGTAAACCAGTTTTATCGCCTCCTGGATCTTCCCGTTAACTTCAATCTTTTCCAGCCCCCCGAACTTACCGATGCCATGATCGATATGCACAACGTAATCTCCGGGATTCAGTCCGGTAAGCTCTTTTACAGAGATACTCTCTTTCCTTGTGAAATAGCCCCTTATCCGGAATTTATGATACCTGTCAAATATCTGATGATCGGTGAATACCGAAATTTTGAGATCATGGTCTGTAAATCCGCCATGCAGATTCAGGAGCAGGGGGATAAAATGAACCTCAGGGTTAATCTCTGAAAAGATATCCCTCAGTCTCTCAATCTGTGAAGTACTTTCGGAAATAATATATGTATTGTAACCTTCATTGTTGTTTGCTAGAAGTTTGCCGGTGAGCAGCTCAAAATTCTTATTGAAAACCGGCTGGGCTTCGGTCCGGAATTCAAATTTTGCCTCCGGTTCCCAGATGCCTTTTCTTCCGAATTCAACTATCCTGAACTTATTGCAGTGTTCAATAAAATGATTGCCGGTCATTACTATATCCTTCTTCCCTGAGATATTGCCAGTCTCTTCCCTATCTCTTGTCTGGAAGAAGATATTGTTGATCTTGTCCTTGATATACCCTGTATCCTCAATCCATATCATGGATGATGGAGGCAGAAAGTCAGTAAAGGAATCATTTATCTCTTCAATAGAAATATCCTGAATGTTTGGGATGACGGATATCTGTTTATGAGTTTCTGTTGAGAGCTGATCATCAGTGTTGAAGGACCTCAGAGTCTCTACCTCCTCACCAAAAAAATCGATTCTGAACGGAAGATCAGCTGAGTAGGAGAAAACATCAGCAATACTGCCTCTTATTGAATACTGGCCTGGCTCATAAACAAAATCTGTTCTTACAAAATTATACTCATGAAGTATCTCCTCCAGGAATTCCAGGGAAATTTTGTCGCCTCTGGAGATATTGAAAGTATTCTTTTTCAGATTTCTTCTGCTTACCACCTTTTCCATAACAGATTCGGGGTACGTAATTATGATCCCCTTTCTCTTCCCTGAGGCCAGATGATTCAGGACTTCCGTGCGCAATACAATATTTGCCGGTTCTGTCTGCTCATATTGTACTGAGCGTTTGTACGTTGAAGGGAAAAAGAAAACAGACTCCTCTCCGATGGACGAGAGAAGGTCATTATAGAAATATGCGGCGTCCTCCTTCTCCGGAAGGATGATCAGGTGAGTGGTCTGTGATTTGTGGAATACGACAGACAAAACCATTGACCTTGCAGAACCTGAAAGACCCTCAATTTGTATCTTCCCTGCATGTCCGTCATTCACTGTCGCCAACAATGATGGCATAAGAGGATGACTGCTGTAATGTTCTGTAAGTTCGTTTATTTTCATATGTCTGCTTTCGCGGGCAAATTTACAAAAATGAATCTTAAAAGAGATGTTTGGCTGCTGAATTGCGATATATGGCAGAATTGTTAATTTTAAGCCAAATTAGCAACTATGAAGGTTTATAAGTTTGGCGGTGCCTCTGTAAAAGATGGTGAAGGGATAAGAAATATTGCTGAAATTGTCTCTGAAGTTACAGGTGATCTGATAATTGTGATTTCTGCTTTCGGAAAAACTACAAATTCTCTTGAGAAAGTCCTTAAAGCCTGGATTAATGGAGATGCTCTTTACAATAATCTTCTCGATGAAATCTATCTCTATCATAATTCGGTAATTGGTGAACTCTTTGCTGATAAGCTTGCTGTATCTGGTCATATTGACAATTCTTTTGCAAAATTGAAAGAGTACCTGTCGGACGGGAAGAAGGATGGCTATGATTTGGAATATGACCAGGTCGTATCCTGCGGAGAATTATGGTCAACCATTATTGTTGCAGACTTTCTGAAAACTTTAATGTCTGATATTGAATGGATAGACATAAGGGGGAATCTGTTAACTGACGACCGTTTCAGGGATGCAAACATCTTATGGAATGAAAGCAGTAACAGAATAAAAAAAGTTTTTGACTTCAATAATAAGAGAATTTATGTTACACAGGGTTTCATTGGCGGAACTGTCTCCGGACAAACAACAACTCTCGGACGGGAGGGGTCTGATTATACAGCAGCGGTCATCGCAAATATACTTGATGCTGAGAGCGTTATAGTGTGGAAGGATGTGCCTGGGATACTGAATGCTGATCCAAAATGGCTCCCTGATGCAAAAAAGATTGATGAGATATCTTACAAAGAGGCTGTTGAAATGACATTCTCAGGGGCAAAAGTAATTCATCCGAAAACAATTAAACCCCTTCATAACAAGAATATCCCGATGCATGTCCGGTCATTTGTCAATCGCTCGGAAGCAGGTACTATAATAAAAGCTGATGCAGCTCTCAGGGAAACAATTCCTGTTTATATAAGGAAGGAGGACCAGATACTTATCTCCATACTTCCAAAGGATTTCTCATTTGTGATGGGAGATAACCTTAGCAGGATATTCCACATTTTTATGGTGAATGGAATAAAGGTTAACCTTGTGGAGGCCAGTGCAGTTAGCATCGATGTATGTCTTGATGATGAAAGGCCAAAGGTTGATAGGCTTATCAACGACCTGAAGTCAGATTTTTCAGCCATCTATAACGAGAATGTTGAGGTACTCTCAATACGGCATTATACACCGGAGGCATCGGCCAGAATTACCAAAGGGCGTGAAATCCTTCTCGAGCAGCGTACAAGAAGTACTGTGAGATATGTTGTCAGGCAGATATGAAGGTACAATGGTGCGACGGTACGATGGTGCAATGGTCTGACGGTGAGACCTAGAACAATTATACCGTCATACCGTCATACCATCATACCATCATACCGTTTTTTACCTGTCAAACAACAGCCTTTCGCCCCTGTAATCATCTTTTATAAAGCCGTTGTCATAAACGATAGTTCCGTTTACAATAGTTTTTACCACTTTCGACCTGAAGGTAGTTCCCTCGAAGGGCGACCATCCGCACTTATATAAGATATTTTCTTTTGTTACGCTCCATTCATTTACGGGATCGACAATACATAAATCAGCTTTATATCCCTCCCTTATAAATCCTCTCTCCCTGATATTGAAGAGTATTGCAGGATTGTGGCACATCTTTTCCACAATTTTCTCCAGGCTGATCACTTTTCTGTGCCACAGTTCGAGCATAATGACTAGAGAATGCTGGACAAGTGGTCCTCCTGATGGTGCTTTGAAGTAGCTGTTTGACTTTTCCTCAAGTGTATGCGGGGCATGGTCGGTAGCAATTACATCTATCCTGTCACTGTTCACCGCATCTATCAGAGCTTCTCTGTCGAATTTTGTTTTTATGGCCGGATTCCATTTAATCCTTGTTCCAAGAGTCTCATAGTCAGAATCATCAAACCACAAATGATGCACACAAACCTCTCCTGTTATTCTTTTTTCACTCAGTGGTTTCTCGTTGCTGAAGAGCTTCATCTCATCGGCAGTTGAAAGATGAAAGATATGAAGCCTTGTATTGTACTCTTTTGCCAGGTTTATTGCGTGCGATGAGGAGATGAAACAGGCTTCACGGCTTCTGATAAGAGGGTGCAGTCTGACGGGAATATTATCGCCATAGATCTTTCTTTGTATTTCGCTGTTTCTTCTTACTGTAGGCTCATCTTCACAATGGGCAGAAACAGGCATGTGTGCCCTTCTGAATAACTCACTCAGGGCTTTTTCATTATCAACCAGCATATTTCCGGTGGAGGATCCCATAAAAACTTTTATTCCGCAGACCTGTACAGGATCTGCCCTCAATACTTCGCTTAGATTGTCATTTGTGGCTCCGATAAGGAATGAGTAGTTTATAATGGAATTTTCAGCTCCTAACTTGTATTTCTCTTCCAGAGCTTTAATAGTTACAGTCTGCGGATTTGTGTTGGGCATATCCATAAAGGATGTTATTCCTCCGGCAGCCGCCGCTCTTGATTCAGTGGAAATACTGCCCTTATGTGTCAGTCCGGGCTCCCTGAAGTGCACCTGGTCGTCAATCACTCCCGGCAGCAGAAGTAATCCGTCTGCTTCAATGATTGTTGTTCCCGCAGGGATCTTCCAGTTTTCCGATTGCCCTATTGCAGAGATGAGGTCATCTTTAATAAGGAGATCCTTTTTTGAAATGATTCCTTCATTTACAATAGTTGCATTCTTTATTAGTATACTGCTCATTTTCACCATTTTTTCCCCCCTTGGGGAGAATCAAAAGGGGGGTGTTTTTTCATAGATCAGTGTATTCCTATCTTCTCGGATATTTTGTAAATGTACTTCTGAGTTTCATTCTGAGAACTCCCCACAGGGCTTCGTTAAAAATACCCCCTGTCATTTTGGAGGCTCCCATTTTCCTGTCGGTGAATATAATTGGCACCTCAACTATTTTATAACCAAGCTTCCATGCAGTGAATTTCATCTCTATCTGGAAGCCGTAGCCTACTGATCTGATTTTATCAGGATGAATACTTTCCAGTACTTCTCTCCTGTAGCATTTGAATCCTGCGGTGGTATCCATTATTTTCATACCAGTTATAAGTCTGACATATATTGAAGCAATATACGACATAAGTACTCTGGAGAGGGGCCAGTTAACCACGTTTACACCGCTTATATATCGTGAGCCGATCGCCAGATCAGCGCCATCCTCATCACAGGCCTTATACAGTCTTATCAGATCGTTGGGATCATGTGAGAAGTCAGCATCCATTTCATAAATAAATGTGTAATTCCTTTCCAGTGCCCACTTGAAGCCTGCAATATAGGCGGTTCCCAATCCGAGCTTACCCTGTCTTTCTATAAGGTACAGATTAGGATGGGACGGTTGCATTTGTTTAACCAGGTTCGCAGTGCCATCGGGAGAATTATCATCTATTATAAGGATATCGAACTTTACCGGCAGGGATGAAATTGAAGAAACAATTCCTTCTATGTTCTCCTTTTCTATATATGTGGGTATTATAACTATGTTGGACATGAAAACCTGAAATATCTGCTAAAATAAGTAAATTCATAAGATAGTAAGAATAATGGAATGATAATTTGATTGAGTCTGAACTAATTTCTTACTCCGGGCTAACCTTTGTTTATTGTTTTTTTATAGTATGGTCGTACTGTGAAAGGAAGGAGATTAAATCTTCAGATCCGCTTTAAGACAGGGTGTTGGATGAATTGAGGGAGTGACAGGATAATTGTTGGGGTATTAAAATGGAGAAGGGAAATCAGGCAGGTTAAAAAAATATCTCATTTTTTATTTGGAAGAAAAAATTGAAGCATTATCTTTGTCGTCCCAAAAGCAAAATAAAAGACCTTTCAGGGTTTAAGTTTTGGAAGGCAAATGTTCTTTGAAATTATGAAGTAAACAACCAGGCGAGATATGAAAAATCTCGTCGAGAAAACTTGTTAGTATTTTTGAATTGAGATCTAGGATTGATTTTGAAAGAGACAAATAGAATAAATTTTACAATGAAGAGTTTGATCCTGGCTCAGGATGAACGCTAGCGGGAGGCTTAACACATGCAAGTCGAGGGGCATCACGAGGTAGCAATACTTTGGTGGCGACCGGCGCACGGGTGAGTAACGCGTATGCAACCTACCCTGTACAGGGGGATAGCCCGGAGAAATTCGGATTAATACCCCATAAAGATATCGAGAGGCATCTTTTGGTATTTAAAGTTTCGACGGTACGGGATGGGCATGCGTAACATTAGCTAGTTGGTAGGGTAACGGCCTACCAAGGCGACGATGTTTAGGGGTCCTGAGAGGGTGATCCCCCACACTGGTACTGAGACACGGACCAGACTCCTACGGGAGGCAGCAGTGAGGAATATTGGTCAATGGGCGTAAGCCTGAACCAGCCATCCCGCGTGAAGGAAGACGGCGCTATGCGTTGTAAACTTCTTTTCCAGAGGAATAAAATTTTGTACGAGTACGGAACTGAAGGTACTCTGGGAATAAGCATCGGCTAACTCCGTGCCAGCAGCCGCGGTAATACGGAGGATGCGAGCGTTATCCGGATTTATTGGGTTTAAAGGGTGCGTAGGCGGATTAATAAGTCAGTGGTGAAAACCTTCAGCTTAACTGGAGAACTGCCATTGATACTGTTAGTCTTGAGTACGGTCAAGGTAGGCGGAATGTGTAATGTAGCGGTGAAATGCTTAGATATTACACAGAACACCGATTGCGAAGGCAGCTTACTGGGCCATTACTGACGCTGATGCACGAAAGCGTGGGGAGCGAACAGGATTAGATACCCTGGTAGTCCACGCCGTAAACGATGATCACTCGCTGTTAGCGATACACAGTTAGCGGCTAAGCAAAAGCATTAAGTGATCCACCTGGGGAGTACGGCCGCAAGGCTGAAACTCAAAGGAATTGACGGGGGCCCGCACAAGCGGAGGAACATGTGGTTTAATTCGATGATACGCGAGGAACCTTACCTGGGCTTAAATGTAGAGTGCATGGGGTAGAAATATCCCTTTCCTTCGGGACTCTTTGCAAGGTGCTGCATGGTTGTCGTCAGCTCGTGCCGTGAGGTGTCGGGTTAAGTCCCATAACGAGCGCAACCCTTATCGTTAGTTGCCAGCGGGTAATGCCGGGAACTCTAACGAAACTGCCGGTGTAAACCGTGAGGAAGGTGGGGATGACGTCAAATCAGCACGGCCCTTATGTCCAGGGCTACACACGTGTTACAATGGCCGGTACAGAGGGCAGCTACCTGGAGACAGGATGCGAATCTCCAAAGCCGGTCTCAGTTCGGATCGGAGTCTGCAACTCGACTCCGTGAAGCTGGATTCGCTAGTAATCGCGCATCAGCCATGGCGCGGTGAATACGTTCCCGGGCCTTGTACACACCGCCCGTCAAGCCATGGAAGTTGGGGGTACCTGAAGTCCGTAACCGTAAGGAGCGGCCTAGGGTAAAACTAGTGACTGGGGCTAAGTCGTAACAAGGTAGCCGTACCGGAAGGTGCGGCTGGAACACCTCCTTTCTGGAGAAGATCAATCTGCTTACTGCAGTCCTTTGTCCACCATAGCTTTAGCGACGGTGGGCGATATGGAAAATGGATACAGTTACATATCCGCCTGGTTTACTTCATTATTATATAATAAAAAAGTCAGAAGCTTGAAGCCAGAAGACCGAAGTCTAATACTTCCGACTTCTGTCTTCGGGCTTCCGACTTGTTTACAGGAGAATGTACAACCAATTTAAGTGTACGGAAGTATAATTCAGTCCCGTAGCTCAGTTGGTTAGAGCACTACACTGATAATGTAGGGGTCCGCGGTTCAAC
>CAWALO010000014.1:0-83240 GCA_963782945.1 uncultured Bacteroidales bacterium | reverse complement strand
ATAAAATTGTAAAATCCTATCTGTCGGGTGTATATGCTTATTTCAGGAAAAACGGATGGTCAGACCGTCTGGTGTTCAACAGTCCCATTGATGAACCCAATACCAAGAAGGATTATGAAGAAACCCGCCAATGGGCAATGCTTGTACACGAAGCAGCTCCGGGAGTTCATTTTCTTTCAACGGAATCGCCGGTAAGTGACAATCCTGAATGGGGTACTTTCAGGGGTTATGTAGATAATTTCTGTGTCCATGGGAACTCACTTAACGATCCGAAGGTAAAGCAGGCATTACTGGAGGAACAGGCAAGAGGAGGTGAAGCCACATGGTATATTTCATGTGACCAGACATATCCGCAACCCAATTACTTTATCGACGCTCCTGCGATGGATCCGGTTATGGTTCCATGGATAACAGCACGTTATCATATGAATGGCATTTTATACTGGGCTGCCAACTTCTGGAATCAGACTCCTGATCCATGGCTTGATCCGGTTACCTATATCTCAGGATTTGATTGCAGCGGCGGGTATGTGCTTAATGGTGAAGGTTCACTTATCTATCCCGGAGACCATACCAAGAGATATACAGGGCAGCCAAATGTCATCGGACCTGTATCATCAATCAGGCTTGAATTGCTGAGAGAGGGTATTGAAGATTATGAGTACCTCTGGATGCTGAAAGATCTTGGCGATACAGCTTTTGCAGAGTCAACAGTAAATAATATGGTTGTGGATGTCAGCGCTTTTTCACGCAATGTGGAAGAATTATACCTTGCCCGCAAGGCAATGGCGAGGAGGCTCGAAAAGTTAACCCTGAAGTAATCATCGGGGAACAGGGACAGGGGACAGAAAACAGAAAACAGAAATTCAAAAACAGATGAAAACAAAAACAGTACATTTCAGGTTTTTTCTAACATTACTTATTTCTGCAGTAATGACTTCCTTTACTAATGCCGCAATTCATTCTCCGCAGCTTCAGATCCCGCGTACAAAAACGGCTCCTGTAATTGACGGGAAGCTGAATGACGCTGCCTGGCAGAAGAGCGCTGAATTATCTGAGTTTATAAACTGGTCTCTCGATAGTTATATAAAGGATAAGGTCTCAGTCTTCATCTGTTATGATGAGAAGAACCTCTATGTCGCTTTCCGCAATGCCGACCCAGCTGCCAGTGATCTTAACAGAAGCGTGAGCCCCAAAGGTCCGTGGGACACCTTCCTATGGGGACGTAACCATGTATCGGTAGGAATAGTGAACAAAGAGATCTCCCTTCGGCTGATGGCTGATCCGAGAGGAACGCAGACAGACTGGAAAAACAGCGATATTGCGTGGAATGGCAACTGGATATATGCAGCTTCGATTAACCTGACCGACTGGACTGCTGAATATAGTATCCCTCTTGGTGAAGTGGGAATTACAGGGAACTCTGAAAATACAGAACTCGAAATCACTCTTTCAAGAAGTTATCCGCATGGAGAATCCTCCAACTGGTCGGGGACATGTATCTTATCAGGACAAAACAGCGGACTGGTAAGTTACAGCAGGTGGTCCGACCCGGTTCCGGGAAAAAACTTTCTTACATTCATGGCTCAGAACACAGGTACTGAAAAAGTTAAGGTGATCTTTGAGCTTGAACTGATGCCGCTCAGGGAAAAACCTGAATTCATTAACCAGACAGGCCAGGGAGCTTCTTCCGATCTGCAGTTAAAACTAAATTCTGAACCCTTATATTTTAAATATGATTATTCAATTCCTGGAGGCGGTTCAATAAATGAGAAAGCATTATATGAGTTACCTTCAGAAGGGAGCTATTTTGCCTCTGCCACGGTAAAATCTGAAGATGGAAAAATAATACGCCGAAGCGTTGACTTCTGGTTCACTATTGAACCAAACCGGAATAAACTAACCGGGCTGAAGGAAAAAATCGGAGAATCAATAGCTGCAATGGCCAGACTTTCAAATCCCCTGGCAATGAACTTTAAAGCAGAGGCAGAGGCTATTTTATCATCAGTTCAGGAACTTGAAAAAGATGCAGGGACATACTGGGATTCAGGCAAATGGAGTGATCTTACAAAACTGGTTGAAAAAAAGGACCTTGAGATCTCACAGCACCTTCACAAAGTACGATGGACAGCTTTACATAACTGGAAGGCAGAGGATGATTTTGGGATAGCTCTCACACATTCGGTTTTGAAACTGAAAAGAGATGAACTCTTTCCCCAGCCTCTGAACGACAAGATTGATATATCGCTGGCCGGGAATGAATATGAATCATTTCAGCTTGCAATATTGCCGTTCGGGAAAAATATTAAGCTTAGCGTTGAAGTCAGCGATCTGAAAAATGAGACCGGTGGTGTAATTCAAAGAAATAATATTGAAGTTTCCCTTGTTGATTATAATAAAATAGAATGGCAGGCTGATTATGTTGCACAAAAAGGCTGGCATCCCGATCCATTGATCCCTTTGAAAGCTGCTGTCAGTATCGCAGGAAACGATGTCTGCAGACCGCTCTGGATAACCGTTTATGCCCCGGCAGGAACAAAACCCGGAGACTATATTGGTGCAATAACTATTAAAGCCGAAGGGATGAAAAGTGTCACAGCAGAGGTCAGCTGCAGGGTTTGGGACTTCGACCTTCCTGTTGCAAGTCATTTAAAAACACATTCCTGGGATCAGATTGAGTATTACAAAGACTTTTATAATAAGGAAGTATTCCCGGTTGAATGGTATCAGAGATTCTGTGAACTGCTCCTGAAGAACAGGTTTAATCCCGGATCAGCAGGAGTAAACTACGTAAGTCAAACGCCAAACAGTGCAGGAGTATATGATTTCAGCAAGGTGGAGAAAGTGTTGAGTTATTGCATAGACCGGGGGCTCGATCGTTTTTCGATCATCCAGATGAAAAAAGGTCTTTACACGCCTGAAGAGGCTGAGAAAGCCTATAAATTTGTCGAGGCTTATGTCAGGTTCCTGAAAGGCAAAGGCTGGCTCGATAAAGCACTGGTTGAGCTTTGGGATGAACCAACTGACCTCGAATACCCTTATATAAAAGAACGGGCAGAAAGACTGAAGAAGATTGATCCCGATCTCCGTCTGCAATTGTTTGCCGAAGGAGGTCCGTACGACTTCTTTGACAGATCCACAGACAAGTATGGCTTAAATAACCTTATTAATATCTGGGCGCCTGTCAATATTATTGAATCGCCCGAGACTCAGGCAAAAGGCGGCGAGATCTGGACCTATTTCTGTACACTGGCCAGGGAAAGCGCTCCTAATTTCTATATCGACTGCCCGGCGATTAATCAGCGCAGCATAGCCTGGTATTGCTGGATGTACGGAGTGGACGGATTTGAGCACTGGAGCTCAAACTATTTCTGGAGAAATGTAAAGGAAGGTAAGCCCATGAGTGAGAAGTGGCCAAACGTCCCATGGGATTCCCGCACCTACTATTATTTCAATGGTGAAGGACAGCTCGTATACCCGGGACCTGATGGTGTCCCATATTCATCAATAAGACTTGAGAATTTCAGGGATGGGATGGATGATTATGAATACCTGTTCAGGCTCAGGGAACTCCTGGCAAAATATAAGGATAACAATTCTGATGCCACGCTGAATGAATACCGTCAGCTGCTTAATCCGGAGGAATATCTGCTATATAAGTATCCGCGGAAAATAAAGGTAACACTTGAAAATACGCTGCGTTATCCTGACCAGCCTGAACGGATTCTGGAGACCAGGCAGAAAATAGCTATGGCAATTGAGGATCTGCAGAAAAGAATCAAGATCAATTAGCAGCCTTCACTATTGTGTAAATTCCCTGAATATTAACCACTGAGTTGCACGGGGTATCACGGAGTAGAGCACGGAGTAGATTTGCCAGATAGCAAGAATACAACTATAAGGTTATAAAGCGTTTAGACCATAACTCTATGTTCTAAAAATGAATTCTTAAGTTCTCTAAATAACAGTGATACTCTGTGTATACTCTGTGCAACTCAGTGGTTAAAAAAGAAACAAGTTGTGTAAAAAGAGTTATCTCTTTGATGACCTGGCTGGGATAGAGGTGATAAGATAGTTTGAATTTATTTTATAAGTACTTTTACCTAATACATAAATAAAATCATTATGAAGAGCAACAAAACCAACCGAAGAGATTTCATTGCAAAAACGACAATTGCAGCTACAGGTTTATCTCTGGGGCTGAATTCCATACCGGCAAATGGTATGAGGTCTCCGGGACCCAATGATAAAATTAGAGTAGGTTTTATCGGCGTTGGCAATCGCGGTACCCAGCTGCTCAGACTTTTCATGGGTCAGCCCGACTGCGAAGTGGCAGCTTTATGTGATCTGTATGATCCATATCTGCAGAGAGACTTTTCAAAAGTTGATAAAAGATATACTGATGGACCTCTGGGAAAGGGGGGACAGATCCCAAAAATGGGGGAAAAATTCCCAAATAATGTAACCAGATATAATGATTACCGCAAACTACTGGAAGATAAAACCATCGATGCCGTCTGTATTGCAACTCCCGACCACTGGCACGCTATTCAGACTATTGATGCTATAAAAGCCGGCAAGGATGTTTATGTGGAGAAACCACTCACCGCCACTATACATGAAGGCCGCAGCATGGTCAATGCTCAGACGGCAGGCAAGAGTGTTGTGGCTGTCGGGCTTAACCGCAGAGGCAACGCGGTGTATCAGAAACTGGCATCAATAATGAAATCCGGAAAACTCGGTAAACTGACAGTCGGAAGAGCCGCCCATATAAACAATATGTTCCCTGACGGTATTGGCAAACTGAGTGCCGAAACACCACCAAAAGATTTCAACTGGGATATGTGGCTTGGACCAAGGCCTTTCATTCCGTATAAATATAACATTGCACCCTACACTTTCCGCTGGTGGAGCGACTACTCCTCTCAAATGGGAAACTGGGGCGTGCATTATATGGATGTCATCAGATGGATGATGGGAGAAAGAGCTCCGGTAGCTGTCAGCGCACATGGCGGCAAGTATGTCCTTGATGATGACAGCACTATTCCCGATACATTGCAGGTCACTTTCGAGTTTGCATCAGGATCAATAATCATGTTCAGCGATTATGAGGCAAACAGCGGAAGCATGGTTCCGTTTGGTGAAATTGAGATACGGGGCACTAAAGGTACAGTTCTTGCACATGAGGGAGCTTACAAAATTGTTCCTGCAACGAGAGGTCAGTTCCAGACCTGGGACAAACTCATTGAAGCTGAAGAGTATGAGAATGTCAACCGCGCCCTTGATGACGGAAGCAGCGCTGAAAGCACCTCTGCCCTTATCAGGAATTTTCTCGACTGCATAAAATCGAGACAGACCCCGATATGTTCACTGGAGGAAGGGCATCGTTCAACCAGCTTTGCTCATCTGGCAAACATAGCCCTTGCAACAAAAACAAGATTATTGTGGAATGCTGACAAAGAGCAGTTTACAAACAGCAGTGAAGCTAATAACCTTCTGCATTACGAATATCGGAAGCCCTGGAAATTGGGCTGAGGCTGATGGCTGATGGCTGAAGGCTGAGGGCTGAGGGCTGAGGGAAAACAAAATACCTGGAACTCTTCCTACTTCATTCTGCCTTTTGCCTACTGCCATCTGCCTTTTATTAAGCTTGTAAATTAATATCTGAGATATGCCAATTACACGAAGGGACTTTATCAAGACCTCTGCCATTGCTGCAGGAGGAACCATGTTGGGACAGTTGCCGGAAAAAGGTGAGAAAGCAAGCTCCGGTAAATTGATCAAAATAACTGAAGTCAGCTCCAATTTTGAAAGAGAGCCTCTGATAAGGCCATTCGGATTCAAGGGCGGATATATGAGGGAGATATGGCAGAGTGTTGCATTCATTAAAAGTGAGTCAGGAATTCATAAAATCGGAACCTGCTCACAGAGCATCCTATGGTCGGATTCACAGGTCTTCGCCAGTCATTCCGAAAGTGGTGGCAATGCCCTTATGTATGCCATGACCGAATATGGGCTGGGCTTGTTGAAAGGCAGGAGCTTCACCGATCCGGTAGCACTCCTTGATGAGATCTGGCCGGAGGTTTGGGAATATGGTAAGAAGATCTGCTCAAAGGAGGACCTGCGTCAGACCTTTGCACTGAACTCTCTGGTGGCAGTAGATAACGCAGTCTGGCTGCTCTATGCGGCTGAAAATAATATTTCAAATTTTGATGAACTTATACCTGCAGCTTATAAACCGGCACTATCCCACCATCATGAAAGTATCGCCAGCATTCCGCTAATGGCCTATTCAATACCGGTCGGTGACATAAAAGCAGCATGTGACCAGGGCTATTTCTTCATGAAAATCAAGATCGGTCAGCCCGGCACCCAGGCGGAGATGCTTGAAAAGGACATGGCCCGTATCACTGAAATACATAAAGCAATCGGTGATGTACGGACTTCACACTCGAAAAGCGGTAAGCTGCCTTACTATTTCGATGCAAACGGGCGCTATGAAAGCAAGGAGTCATTAATGCGATTCCTAGATCATGCAAAAAAAATAGGAGCATTCGATCAGATTGCAATCATTGAAGAACCATTTGATGAGAAGATGGAGATCGACATCAGGGATATTCCCGTACGTATTGCGGCTGATGAAAGTGCACATACCGAAAAGGACGCAATGAAACGTATCCAGATGGGTTACAGGGCAATTGCCCTTAAAGCCATTGCAAAAACACTTAGCATGACAATGAAAATTGCACAGGTAGCTTTTGAAAACAATGTTCCATGCTTCTGTGCCGATCTGACTGTAAATCCTATACTGGTGGAATGGAACAAGAATGTTGCTGCAAGGCTTTCTCCGTTTCCGGGAATTGGAATTGGATTGCTGGAAACCAATGGTCACCAGAATTACAAAAACTGGGAAATCATGAGGGGATACAAACCATGCAGAGATTCAGCATGGGCTCAGACCAAAAAAGGAGTGTTTCGAACTTGACGATGATTACTACTCAAAGAGCGGAGGAATCTTCATGCAATCTCAGCATTATGAGGAAATGTTCTCGAATAAAAAGTAGTAATTTCGGCCTAGCCAGGGTAGAGGGTATCGCCGGCAATTGAAGAATAGTAATGTAAATATGGAGATCACTTTTTTAAACCACAGAGTTGCACTGAGTTTTCACGGAGGTTCACTGTCTGGATTTGGTTATATCCTGAAATCTCCTCACAACCTAAAAACCTGTTCAAGGGAATACTCTGTGCAACTCCGTGCATACTCTGTGATACTCTGTGGTTAAAAAATAATAAATTAGACATCACCAGTACTCAACCTGTTTATACATCTCATATTATGAAAAAAAACTTTCCGGCATTTGCTTTAACTTTTATAGTGTTCGCATTTACCTGCAGTAGAAGTTTCTCAGCTGATAAACTTCCTTCGCCTTTTGTAATTATACCGCAGCCACAGGAGATTGTTCTGCTTAAGGGATCTGGTCTCCAGCAGGGCAAACTCAAGAATATGGTTCTGAAGGGAGAGTTCAGACGTCCGGTGACGGGAAATATACTTTCGCAGCTGACAATTGTAAAATCGGCCGGAAATGGAACGCTTACTCTGGTACTTGATAAGACAATTAAGAATATTCCTTCAGACGAGGGATATATCCTTACTGT
Source organism: uncultured Bacteroidales bacterium (assembly GCA_963782945.1). GTDB lineage: Bacteria > Bacteroidota > Bacteroidia > Bacteroidales > VadinHA17 > LD21. Next base: position 75,584 of record CAWALO010000014.1, on the reverse strand, counting down.
TTCGGATGACAAAGCAGAGATAACTGCAAAAGGTGAGGCCGGCCTGTTTTATGGTTGCCAGTCCCTCGAACAGCTGCTTGAGGATTCAAAAGATTATAGCAAGCCTGTTCCGGCATGCAAAATTACTGATTTCCCGGCTCTCTCCTACCGTGCGGTCCACTTCGATGTCAAGCACCATCTGGATCATATGAATTATTACTATGAAAGTATAGACCGGCTGGCAAAGTACAAGATCAATGCAGTTGTGTTTGAGTTTGAAGACAAGCTGCGCTTCAGAAGGCAGCCGCTCGTAGGTGCTCCGCAATCGATAAGCATTGATGAGATGGCCGCTTTAACCAGCTATGCAAGAGCAAGGAATATTGAGATTACTCCTCTGGTACAGGGACTGGGGCATGCAACTTTCATACTGAAGCATCAGGAATATGCCGGTCTTCGCGAATTGTCCTGGAATACATGGGCCTTCTGTCCGCTTCATGAAGGGACCTACCAGGTGCTTTTTGATCTCTACAGAGATGCGATAGATGCTACTCCCGGATCAAAATACCTTCATATCGGAGGCGATGAGATTGGAAACATTGGATTATGTCCGCGCTGCAAGCCAATGGCTGATAAGGAAGGTATGCTCAGCTTAAGTCTCTACTGGCTTAAAAGAGTATGTGAGTTTGCTGAGGAAAATGGCCGCATACCAGTATTCTGGGATGACATGCCATTGAAGGAGGGAGGAGTTTATGAAAGCACATGGAGTGATGAAGTGACATCTGAAGAGGCTGAAAAAGCATGGAAAGAGGGTACTCCAAAACTTGATAAACTGCTGGAAGACTTTCCGAAGAATTGTGTCTACATGCGCTGGAATTATTCGATGGCCAGACAACCGGGCAACATCCTGGCCCTTGACTGGTATCAGAGCCGCGGATTACAGGCAATGATCGCAACAGCTACAAATGGTGAAGGGGGAATGCTTTTTCAGCCTGAAGAACGCGATAAAGGGATCGCTTCCACGGGCATCAGTACTATCAGAAGCTTCATCCAGCTGGCAGCAGAAAAGAGTATTAGCGGCATGCTGTGTACTGCATGGGATGATAAATCACCGCATATGGAAAATTACTGGCGCGGATTTATTGCATCGGCGGAATATAGCTGGTCCCCTGATGGCAGAACCCTGGAGGAATATGACAGCGCCTGGCTGCAAAGGGAATTTGGTATATCAATGGCCGATTATCTGACCTTCTTCAGTCAACTTAGAAAAGGATCAGAGCTTTGGTATAAAGCATATTACAAAGAGGGAGGCCGCCTGGATGATGAGAGCGCCCTGCAGAGCCTGCAGCGCCTGGAACACTGGCTGCCGGCCCTTGAAGGACAGGAAAAAGTATATTTCGATTATACATCCAAACTAATAGAACTGCCCGATCTGAATAATCCCGGTTCGTGGAGCCAGAAATATAAATCCAGGATTGAACTGGCACAAACTGAAATGAATAATCATAAAGCAATAACTGAAAGACTTGAAAATCTTTATGATATATCCAAAAGAAACAGGTATTACTGGAGCCTCTCTTCTGCACTATACAATCTCCAATTCACAGCTCCTCAATTACTGCTTGCTCTTAAGGAGTGCGATACACCGGATACGAATCTGCAAAAGATTGCCATTGAGAAAGTGAAAAAAGCAATAACTGATTTCCGGCAGACCTGGAAAGAACTGGAGTCAGTCTATGGAGAGACACGCTTTGTGTCATATCCTGCAAGTTATATTCCTGACCGCTATTTCCATCTTGCAAGCCAGAGCGAAGATCTGACATGGATGATACAGCCGGAAAAATTATATTTCGGAATGATTGAAAAATGGTTACAAACCCTGCCTTAAAAAGCAAAAACAATACCAGTATATGAAGAAGCCTGCTGGAATATTGACCGGAGTTTTAGGTTTTCTGCTTATCTCATCCACCCTAAGCGGACAGTTATCAGACCAATGGCACTATCCATTATACCTGTCTAACATGGGCTACTGGCACGCACGTATCCCCGTAGCAGTTATGAATTCTTCAGCGAAGGATGTTTTGGGTGAACCCGTAAGTGTAATTATTGGCAAGGGTGAAGGACAACTTCATCTGACAGGAGAAAATGCATCAGGAGTAAGAGTGACAGATTCAGATGGGACAGAATTGCTGTGGAGGATAACATCACCGGGAGGCGGACTGGTGACAGAAGGATCTATACCTGACAACAGCCGGTTCATATTGCCGGCTACAGTTAAGGGAGGACAGTCATCTACCTTTTATATTTATTATGATAATAAGGCAGCATGGCCTCTGGGTGCTGTTCTGGAGGAAGAGAGGTATGGCAAAAAAGATGGAAAAGAACCTGACGTTCCGAAGGGGGATAAGCTAGTTGCTGAGATTAAGGCCACTCAGACAATTGCATTAACAGGAAGCGGGCAGAATGAAGAATGGCCTGCAAATACAAAATGGGACATACGGGTACCCATTAAATATTCAACTTCAGGAAGAACAAATCAGAGGTCTTACCTGTATACGTGAATATGGAGCAGGTTTATCTGCGTCTTCATAATGAATCTGTTCAGTTCTGCCAGGATGCAGATTGGAAGCAAAGTAACCAGATCATGTGTCCGTTTTGAGAACGCACTGTTATTTGAAGGTCAGGTTGATCCTCTCTCAGAACAAACCCTTTATGCGTATTTCTGCAGGAATGAGAAGGAAGACACTTCTGGTCGTCAGAAAGAATTCAGCAGCTGGCACAATGATACAAGAAATCTGCTTCGCAATCTTCCGGCAAGCGGAGAAATAGATAAAACCGGATTGACTAAGGATATAGCAATAAAGCCTGGCAAAACATATATGTTTGGAACAATGGTGAAATGTTCAGATATATCAGATGGACTTTCAATCCGGGTCAGTTTAAGGGGCAAAGATGATACAATTATTAATGGAAAGGTATCCAGTGAAATAGTTACAGGAACCAGTGACTGGAAGTTCATATCAGGAGTTTTCCGTGCACCGGCGGAAGCATCATCTGCCAGGATGAGCCTTGCCGTGAAAGAAACAGGAAAAGCCTGGTACCGGGGAATGATAATGATGGAGGTTATTGAAGGATATTCCAGCAGCATGCTCTTTGACCAGCGGGAAGAGGATAAGCCGGAGGAACTGAATGTATGGCCCGTGAATCCGGTTGTTAAGGTATTTCACGAGGATCTTCCTCCCGCACGCATTGAATCGCTGCTTATCTCTGCGGCTAAAAATGAGAAAGAACCGCTTCAGATAGCGCTCAGAAGCAGCAAGGATTACAGTAATGTCAGGGTTGAAGTCACAAACCCTGTTAATTCAGCAGGCCGGAAGCTTGACCAGGTATCAGTTAATATTGTAGGATATGTGCCTATTGATTATCCATCTAATTATTATGAAAAAAAGGTTCCCTACTGGTATCTCAAATTTCCAACAGAACCTATTGGCAGCGATGGCTGGAGCGGGTTCTGGCCCGATCCTCTCCTTCCACTCACACAATTTGACATTAAGGCCAATACAACTCAACCGGTCTGGATTGAAGTAACTATCCCGGAAGGAGCATCAGCCGGAGATTATACAGGTCAGATTAAAATCTACAATGGAGAGACCATGGTGAAGCAGCTTCCATGGAAAGTTCATGTATGGAACTTTACCCTGCCTGAGATGAATTCATTTGGATCTCTTTATGATTACCGGTCTGTTCACCGGACGCCTGAATCAGAGAAAGTACTGGCCCGGAAAGATATTCCGGGCAATGATTTGAGGAATATGTATCTCTCATTCATGGCTAATCACAGGATAAGTTCGGGAGAGATAAATCCTGTTCCAGATGTCAAATACAGTAATGGCGCTGTTGCCATTGATTTCACGGAATATGACAAGGCTGCCGCATTCTATTTTGATGAACTAAAAAACCCTTTTGCCTACCTCCCTACCAGCCTCTTCTACCTTTTCGGATGGGCCTTTCCTCCTTCAGAAAAATATGGAGAGAAACCTTATCCCGGAGATTATCCCTATGAAGGTGCAGACAGGAGCAAACTGCGTCCTGAATACAAAAAAGCTTACCAGCTTGTGCTTAAGACATTCTGGGATCATCTGAAAGAAAAAGGATGGGCTGACAGGTTTATCCTTTACCTGTCAGATGAACCTCATGAAGCAGAGAATAATAATGGCAGGAGTGATAATATCAGGCTCCAGATGAAAGCCCTTTGCGATATGATTCATGAAGTGGACCCAAAAATTCCGGTCTATGTGAGCACATGGTGGTACAGACCTGAATGGGAAGGGTATATTGATGTCTGGGGGCTTGGGCTTTAACGGTGAAGGAGATTATGGACATTATGTAACTGCTGAGGATATGCAGCAAATTACACGGTCAGGCGGCCGGATCTGGTATACAACTGATGGTAATTTCTGCACGGAAACACCTTATATGGCCCTGGAGACGGCTGCTTCCGTGGTTCGGATATAAATACGGAGCTGAAGCTTACGAGTTCTGGGGAGTAAACTGGCTCACATATAATCCGTATAAATATGGATGGCACAGCTATATTTTTGAAAGTCAGGCTCCCGGTGAGGAATCATGGAAAAGATATCCCAATGGAGACGGATATATTATCTATCCGGGAAAACCGATTGGTGAAGAATGGACTTGTGGGGTCAATCCGTCTGAAGCAGGTCAGGGAGGGAGCGGAAGATTATGAATATCTTTCAATTTTAGGGAATCTGATTAAGAAAGCTGATCCCCTAAATCCTGCCTTAACAGAAGCAAGTTCTGTCATGAAGGAGGCACTTGAACTCGTCAATATTCCATGTGCGATGGGGAGATATTCGACTAAGATCCTGAATTCCCCGGATGATGTGCCCGAAATACGTGAACAAATAGCTAAAAGTATTGAAAAACTGATGAATAATTAAATAGTCCAATATGAAAACTCCCAATACCCTGCGCCGGATTCTCAGGTCCGGAAGAAGTTTGCAGAAAGTATTGAATCAATAGTTAAAATAGGATTTAAATTAATTTAAAAACCCATTTAATAACAATAAAAAACAATAGAAAAATGGATAGATTAAATATCTCAAGAAGGAAATTCGTCAGAGGGTTGGCTGGCAGCGCTGCCGGAATTGCAGCATTCGGAAGTAACCTGGGAATGTCTGCAATAAGCTATTCTCGTATTATCGGAGCTAATGAACGGATTAATATCGGTGTTATTGGTTGCGGTGGCATGGCAGGCAGCCATATGGAAGCACTGTTAAATATGAAGCAATCTGATAATGTTGAGATTACTGCAGTATGTGATATATATACAAAAAGACTGGAAAAGGCGAAAGAGCTGACAAAGGCCCTGGCTTTTAAAAATTATCAGGAGATCCTGCATAATAAGGATATTGATTATGTGCTTATAGCCACACCGGAACACTGGCATTATCAAATGACCCTGGACGCTATTGCTGCAGGAAAACACATCTATGTTGAAAAGCCAATGACCCATACTATTGAACAGGCCAAAGATATAAGTGAGAAAATTGCAGCGACAAATCTCAAAATGCAGGTCGGGGTACAGGGCATGTCCGATGATTCATATGAAACCGCGAATAAAATGATTCAGGAAGGGGCGCTTGGGAAAGTTGTTATGGCTCATATTGATTACTCAAGGAATTATCCTGAAGATTTCTGGGCGTACGAAATCGATGGTGATGCCAAACCGGGTGTAAATCTTGATTGGGAAGCCTGGCTTGGTCCTGCACCAAAACGCCCCTGGGACCCGAGAAGATATTTTCAGTGGAGACGGTACTGGGATTACTCCGGGGGAATTGCAACAGATCTGTTTATTCACCGGGTGACAAGGATCATTAAATCAGTAGGATTATCTTTCCCTGATTATGTTGTCGCTACCGGTGGCACATGGAATTTTGTAAACAGTGTGGCCGAGATACCTGATACTTTTAACATGATGCTGGACTATCCGGAAAAAACCACTGTAATGGTTGTTTCGTCATTGGCAAATGATATGCCGATCAGGCACGTGATCAGAGGGCACAAGGCAACACTCGAATTTACAAAAGAAGGATTTACGATAACCCCACAGGAACAATCAGAAATGGCTAAAATAAGCGGTACAGGTGAAACACTGAAAGGGACTAAACTGTTTACCCATAAGAAAACAGGTGCTGAAGATGTAACTCTGCACCACAGAAATCTGCAGTCTGCAATACGGAAAATCAGACCCTTTAAAATGTGACCAGATTCTTGGTCTTTTATGGTGTTGTAGCATGCATGATGGGAGTTGAATCATTCCGTAACAGGAAATACCTGAAATGGGATCAGCAGAATAAAAAGGTCACTGAAAGCTGATTAAAGAATAAAAGAATGAGTTTTTCAGAACTTTCGTCCAGATATACTCTCTGATATGAAAAAGCTATGGACATCAGATAAAAACAACTGTTGGAATTATGTTTCATAGTCACTTTATTTACGGTGACAATAAACGCCCAGACTCCTTCCTTCCCGGGAGCAGGAGGAGGTGGAGCTCAGTCTGTTGGTGGACGCGGCGGAGTAGTTTATGAGGTTACAAACCTGAATGACAATGGTCCCGGAAGCTTAAGGGAAGGCATTGAAAATAGTGGCCCCAGAACAATAGTATTCAAGGTTGGTGGCACGATAAGATTGTTGTCAGGATTAAAAATTTCAAACCCCTACATAACCATAGCCGGTCAGACAGCACCCGGCGGGGGAATACAGATCAATGGACAGGGGACCAGAGAAAGTATTATGATAATCCTTACTCATGATGTCATTATCAGGTACCTCCGCTTAAGGCATGGTTACAATGCTTTAGCTGATCAGACAGGTGATCCCGTATCGGTTATGGCCGGGCATAATGTGATCATTGATCATTGCACACTGATGTGGACAACAGATGAGAACTGTGATGCCTGGGGAGAGAAAGCAGCTGATGCTCCGCACAATATTACATGGTCGTGGAATATATTCGCTGAACCTCTTAGTGCCCATCCGACAAATGTTATTACAGGCAGCGATTTCTCAGACGTTGCCGATAAGATGACAGATATTGATCTTCATCACAACCTGCTGGCCAACAGTTCACACAGAAATCCTCTCATCAAGAATAAAACATTCCGTTTCGTAAGTAACATTGTCTATAACTGGCAATATTATGCCACCATGGTTGCTACCGGAACCAAGGCAGATGTTTTAATGAACCTTTACAGGCCGGGACCTCTAAATCAGACTGACTCTCCTCATAAATTTGAGATCGAGGTTTTTCCGGAATCAAGGTTTGCAAGTGAGATGCCTTCAGGCAGACCATCAATTTATGTAATGGGGAATAAGGGTCCTAACAATCTGATCCCTGGAAATGATAACTGGATAATGGTAACTGAAATAGCAGATGAAAACGGAGATGTAACCGGACCTCTTTCAGCTTCCTTCAGAAGGATAATTCCATTGCCTGACCTGCCGGTACCAATCACAGCTGATTCTGCAGAAAGTCTTGAAAAAATTTTATTGACTTCAGTGGGAGCTTCTCACCGTCTTGATTGTTACGGGAAATGGATTCCCAACAGAGATTCTGCCGACCAGCGGATAATAAGGGAATATTATTCATTCGGGGGAAAAATACCTGTCAGAGAAGATGAGGTTGGCGGATTTCCAAACATTCCCGGAGGTGAAGCCTGCGAAGACACTGATCATGACGGAATGCCGGATATCTGGGAAAAAAGGAACCGGCTTGATATGTATGATCAGTCAGATGGTTCCAGGATTGGAGCAACCGGCTATTCTAATCTGGAAATATATTTAAGCGGAACTGTTAATTGATTTAATGTAACATTGATGGTAATTTAAAATATGAAAAGCGGTCACATCATTTCCGGAACCATCAGATGGTTTATATATTTTGCATTTTCTACAGGCATTTTAGCTTGCAATGAATCAGGGGGTATTGTCAGTCCCGCATACATAAAAGGTATTGAGAACGGGTTGGATAAAGTATTGTTATTCTGTGACAAAGGACTTGTTTCAATCTCTTTCTATTCTGAAAACATTGTCCATTTCGCTTATTTCCCTGAAGAAAAGCAATTATCGCTGCCATCATGGGGAATTATGCCTTCAACTGAGATTACCGGTCCTGATGTAATAGAAGATGGAGATATGATTACAATATCTTCCAATAGTATGTCAGTCAGAATAAATAAGAAAGATTGCAAGGTATCATATTACAATTCTCAGGGGGAATCATTACTTAAGAGTAATAGATATTCCCTGACACCGGTCATTGTTTCCGGAGAAGATACATACAGTCTAAATATTTCATTTGATTCTCCTGAGGATGAGAATTATTACGGAATGGGGCAGCATCAGAATATTGGACTTAATCTGAGAGGGAAAGTTGTTCAGGGCTGGCATGATTATGAAGGGGATAAAGGAGAAATAATCGGGTTTCCTTTTATGGTTACCAATAAGAAATATGCGTTTCTGCTTGATAATCCTTCAAGAGTAATGGCTTATCCCGGGAAAGAGGGCAAAACAGAGTGGACAGCCGAAGTGGCCGATGCAATCTCGTATTATGTAATATCCGGCAATACAAGTGACGATATCTATAAAGGGTATCGTACACTGACAGGAACAACTCCCCTGCCTCCAAAGTCAAAACTGGGATATATGCAGTGTAAAACCGGCAGACCTGGAATTGACAATCAGGCCGATCTGATAACACTGGCAGCTAAGTACAGGGAGAAAAATTACCCCTGCGACAACCTTGTTGTGGATTATTTCCACTGGGTAGAATTGGGGGATATGGATTTTGATAATAAATTCTGGCCCGATACAAAAAGCATGAATAAGCAGCTTGAAGGGATGAATTTCAATACCATGATCTCTTGCTGGCCAAGATTTATGAAAGAGTCGAAGAATTACAGTATTGGTGAAAAGAACGGCTACTTCATGAAACAGACCGATGGAAAGACAGTTTATGGAACACCTGAAGACAAAAGAGGTGCTGTTGTTGATATTACTAATCCTGATGCAGCCAGGTGGTTCTGGCAACTAATCAGAAATAATTATGTCGGGAATGGATTCAGCAGCTACTGGCTGGATGAAAGTGAACCTGATATTTGTCCATACCCCTACTTTTTATATGCCGGGACAGGTGCAAGGATCCACAACATTTATCCATATCTTCACTCTAAAAATGTATATGAGGGCCATCGGACAGAAAGGGATACCCGTTGCTTCATCCTGCTCAGAAGCGCATATCCTGGAACACAGCGCTGGGGCACAACAGTATGGTCATCAGATGTTGATCCCACATGGGATTATCTGAAACGCCAGGTCCCGACAGGATTGAATTTCTGTGCATCCGGAATGCCTTACTGGTGTTCGGACATTGGAGGCTGGGGGAAAATTGAATGGCTGAAGGACCGGCCAAAACCTGGAAAACCATTGCTGATTAAATCGGATATTGTCCCGCCAAATACAAAAACTGCTCCTGATTATCCTGAGCTCTATGTCCGCTGGTTTCAGTTCGGGGCATTCTGCCCGATATTCAGAGCTCATGGATCGCGTGAAGATAATGAGGTCTGGTCTTATGGGCCTGAGGCAGAAAAAATACTTGTTAAATACCTCCATTTAAGATACCGTCTTCTACCTTATATTTATTCACAGGCCTTCCGGGCAAACCAAACAGGTGCCCCCTTCATGAGAGCTTTATTCCTCGACTACCTGAATGACCGGAATACTTCTGATATAACTGATGAATATATGTTCGGCCCGTCAATACTTGTTGCTCCTGTGACAGAGCAGGGGCAGGATGTACGCGAAGTTTATCTGCCGGAAGGGAATGAATGGTACGATTTCTGGACAAACGTTAAATACAAGGGAGGTCAAACCGTAAAAGTTCCTGCTCCAATAGACAGAATTCCCCTTTTTGTCAAAGCAGGATCAGTTTTACCCCTGGGACCGATAGTCAATTATGTCGGTGAAAAACCAGAAGATCTGGAAATACGTATCTATACAGGAGCTTCAGGGAGCACTGAGATTTACCAGGATGAGCATGATAACTATAATTATGAGAAGGGTTTATTTACAACCTTTGCAATAAACTGGAATAACGAAAAAAATATTCTTGCACTGACAGAACAGAAGGGTGATTTCCCCGGTGCTTCACTTCCAAAAAAAATTAATGTGGTTTTCATCAAAGAAAATCAGGAGATGAATGAACAGACAGTAAATAATCCGGACAAGATACTGATTTACAGAGGCAAAAAAATTTCAATCCAGTTCTAGTATAATTTCAGACATTAGAGTTCAATGAGAAAAAATAGCCGGATCACAGACTCCCTAAAAATTCAGACAGTTTTAACAGATCATCACGATTATCAAATTTGATCTTATTGGATTTCAAGAAAGGCTTTATTGCATCCTCATGCCGCGGGAAGAGTTGCAGGACATTTTTCTTTGTGTACTGAACAAATCCTCCTGATGGATCGGAGAGATAATATTCAAGCGTTCTCTGAAATACCATGTCTGTATTTGCCGTCAATCTGTAAAAATTACCGTTGGCAGGCAATGAGCCATATGAAGTCATCGCTGCTCCTGCACTTGTTGTACCATAGGAATCCTGCTTCTGTGTCTCCTTGAGTTTCATGAATTGTTTAAGAACAACTTTTAATGGTCCGCCATAGATTTGTTCCATATAATACCCCTTGTCATAATAAAAAGTATCCTGGGCAACTACAATAAATCTGATATCTTTTTTATTGGCAATCACAAGGGTATCTTTATTCCTGATATACTCCATTTCACTGTTGAGGAAATTATAATTCAGTTTTGCTTCCGAATAGACTCCGCTTCTTACCCAGATCCTTCCGGTAATAAATTCAGGATAACGGTACCTTTCATTAACGGGGAAGCAGTCCACAACCCTCATGCCGGCTTTCACAGTAACAGGTTCATACTTTTGTGCTGAAAGTGATGCAGTGATAATAAGCATGTTGCACAGTAAAAACAATTTATTTTTCATTGATATATATTTATTTATTGTTTTCATTTGTAATACAATGTAACATCGCGACCTGTCCCACTCATCGGAATTCAGATGAATCGATATCCTTTGGAAGAAATCCCAGATATCTCATCCCAATCTGATCATGCATGAAGTTATCCTGCGCCTGAAACATAACATTCCAGTTGATATCAATATTATCTTTGTTTCTTATCCGGAAACTTAGAAGATCTTTTGCCTTACTGATTATCTGCTCTTGATTACTGCTCTTCCCCGCCATAAAACAAATGAAAGTAAGTCGTGAATTTTCATTTGCGATCTGCATTCTCCTGATATAATTCCTGGCCTGATCAGAGATATTCTTTTCTGCTGCTTCTTTTAAATACGAATCGGTCAGATCAAAATCTTCAAGCGAATAAAATTCATCAATTCTTTCTGTAAGCCTGTACAGCAGTCCATATTCAAGAAAATACGTCTTAATGCCATTATTTAATCTGAGCTCTTCCGGTATTATTTTATTATTAAAGATATTTCTCCAGTGCCTGTAATATTTTGCAACATCATCCTTTGCTTCTCCGAAAGAACTTAAATACTCATCTTCCAGTTTATCAAATGAAGAACCCGGATCAACATTTCCTTTTGCAAGAATATAATAAGTCATGTCAGAAATTCCTTCCCAATATCCCATAATTGCATCAAAATCAGTACCAATTGCATTGTGGCTGATCCCAAGCTTATAATTTTCAAATAATCGCTCCTCCTGTCCCATCGGGATGCCTACCTCCCACCAGAGGTCATTCGGCCTGTACATCATTTTTTTCATCCCAGCCTTTTCCCAGCCTTCGTACAACTTTTTCGTTACTTCAAAATCACCTCCCATCCTGGGTATGAATTCAATCAGGATACCATCATCAAGCTTTTCATTTCTTGGCGGCTGCAGCATATTCTCATAAGCGTATCCTGTTACCATTATATCACTTTTATACTGCCGTGCTTCTTTCAGTATGGCATTCCATAAATAAACGTACCTGTCCGTAACATAGTCTGTCAGGTCCTCTCCTTCCTTACGGGCATCGATAGCCATACATTTTTCGCAGTGGCACCATTCATCATTGCCATATCCGTCAGAATCATTCTCACAACCGGAGATCGATCTGCTGTTTTGCAATGGATTCTTCTGCAGATCATCTCTCCATTCATTGACTTTAATTTCAGGCAATTCCGTATTAGTGGGGCACATTTTCACTCTCTCAATACGTCCCATCGGTCTTCTTTCTCCCCTGCTTGTGAGGGCAAAAATTTCAGGATTGGTATCTTTATATTTCTCCCAATAGCTTCCGTAAGCATGACCGAACCGGAAATTTTCGCTTCTTCCCATTCTCATGCGTCTCATCCAGATAAGCAGGTTCGCATATTTCTTTAAAGATTCGTCTTCAGAGAGTGCAAATTCCTTTGGCGCATATTGACCGTACAGCTTCTGATTTTTAAATGAAAGCATTTCGGTCCGTGATATTTCGCTGCAATAATGCGGGTGTCCAGGCTGAATCCTTTTCTGCAAGGGTGATTGCAGCCCGGGGCTGATAAAAAATCCCGTCATCTCCGGGCTTTATCCATTTTATTCCCAATTCGTTTTCCAGGAAATTGTAAGTGGCAAATAATGTCCCTGCGCGATTTGAAGCAATATTTAATGCTTCGCTGAGCATCTTGTTTTTGAGTTCTCCGGGTCTTTCAGAAGAATACTTAGTATTTACAGCATCATCTCCAAATATATAAACACTGTTTTTTCTGACCACGTAAACCGCTTCTTCCGGATTTAAACTCCTGTCAAATCCTTTCGGTTTTATACCAATAAAGAATTTCTTTCCTGATTTGATCCCAGCCGGCAGATCGGTAATATGGATATCTCCTCCGAAAACAAGGTCAAGATGTTTTTTAAGTTCATCTGCCGCAAAAAGGACAATGCTGTTAGCTGTGTCGGGAATAACTATTGAAATGGATCCGATAGTTTCTTTGTCAATATTAAAAGACCCTTCCTTACATGAAAATGATATAAGGATCTGGAAAAACCATATAAGGCATACAATATTTTTCATTTTAATTCTGGATTTTAATAATTACTGGTCTGTCATATGTCTATCCTCTACGAGGAATAACCTGGTTGGTTTTAATCATATTTCTACAATACTATATCCGCTACGCGGAATATTTGGTTTTCGAATAATCAATTATAATACTGCAATACTATATCCGCTACGCGGAATTGTAATAAAATATCATTGCTTTTACCTGGGAATAATCTAATTATTGCTCAATTCGCCGAAGGAGATAAGATATATTCATAAAAATTACCAAAGTTACACATCCATTGTACTGTAAGAATTTATCCTTTTGCTAATTCGCCGTAGGCGATAAAGTATTGTAGAATAAATCATGAGCCAACCGATTCAATACCTCGTAGAGGTTTAACCAGTGTCATTCAAACTGTTTCACATATTCCAGAAAAGCCTTTGCTGTTTTATCAAGATTTTCAACCGATCCTCCTCCCTTAAGCTCCGCACACATTTCAAAAGCTATATAACCCTGGTAGCCTATCTCTTTAAGGGTGTTAATAAATGTCTTGTAATCCAGATAACCCTCACCTATAGGGACAAGCCTGTTCTCAGGCAATAGCGGTTCATAATTCACCTGTCTGGATTCGTATCTGAACCGGGGAAGTTTCTCGTAATCAGCAGTTGTAGTATGAAGGATATAGGGTTTCATCTTATAAATGGCTTTTTTTATCTCTTCCGTCGATAATCCTTCCATTGTCGGAGACCAGAGATCGAAAGCAGCTTTTACATTTGGAAGGTTAACCTCGTCGAGCAGCCATTTCATTGCATCGTGATGCACAGCTATATCATGATGGTTTTGTACAACCAGGGTAACATCATATTGGGCAGCAATTTTGCCAGCCATTTTCAATCCTTCGACAACCATGGCATATTGGGAAGCATACGGTATGTCAGGCCTCTCATACCCGGTAAATACCCGAACCATATTGGTTCCCAGATCACGGGCAAGGCGTGCCAGTTCCCCGATATAGATAGCCTGGATCTCCACATTAGGGACACCCGATCTGTCAACTCCTGCTGTGAAATCGTTGTATCCGGCTATACACACAAGCTCAAGACCAAGTTCCTTTATCCTTGCTTTCAGCTTCTTGCGGGCATCATCATCATAATCAATCAGGGAAACGTGCGGGCGCTTTGCCCCCAGCATTACCCCGTCAAACCCGAGCTCTCTGGCTTTTAAAAGAAATTCATCAACCGAAAGAACAGCCTGGCCCCGCCACGCACCGCTGTAACCCACAGAATGAAGGCAGGTCTTTACCTTAAAATCTTTTGGATTGCCGGTAGGAGCATTTTGTCCATTACAGAATGACTGCAAAGAACAATTAACAGATGAAAACAATTCATTGTCTAGTAAAAACCAAAACCTGTTACATAATTAAAATAATTTAGCATTAACAATTAACCATTAAACATTATCCATTAAACATTATCCGGTACAACGAATGGTTTGCGATAATAACGTGTAAGCATTGTATCTGCCTCATGATCATTGACAAACCTCTCATAATCACCCATGAATCTCAATTCACGTCCCAGTCGGTAAGAGATATTGCCAAGATGAGGAAGTGCTGAGGAATAAAATCCTTCATTGATGTCGCTGTTTAGCATTTCGTCTTTACCTGCACCGTACAGCATCAATGAAATTAGAAAAATGATTTGTACTGTCAGGTCCCATTAATGTTGGGGCCATCTGCTTGCCTTCTCCGATTAATGATCCTGCAAAAGGATCTTTCTCTCTTTTGCGGAAAGCCTGCCATTCACCTCCGCTCTTTTCCCATGACTGAAGTTCAAGGTATCCTTCTGTCCCGTAGAAGATATTCCCGATGGCGACGCCAAGAGTTCCTTCCCTGTTGAAATAACGTCCTCTTGTTTCGAATTCCAGTATTGTACCATCCTTGTATTTGAACACAGAGGATTGTGTATTTGGAGTTTCCTGTGAACACTCTTCAGGATTAATTCCATATATCCCACCGGTGGAATAAACCGAGACAGGATGTTCATGCTTGTTGAGTCCCCAGCGGGCAATGTCGAATTCATGGACTCCCTGGTTTCCACTGTCTCCGTTTCCGGTATTCCAATGCCAGTGCCAGTTGTAATGACCTCTTTTCTCATTATATTCACGCCACTGAGCAGGCCCCAGCCATTGATCGTAATGAAGTGTTGCAGGCGGAGCGCTGTCTTTTGCAATACCAAAGGAATCGCGTGGTTTGTAACAGAGACCCCTTGCCATATAAACATCACCAATGCCTCCGTCGTGCAAAAATTTAATTGCCTCATTGATATTTTTGTATGAACGTGCCCTGAAATCCGACCTGCACACGAACATTATACTTACGGGCTGCCTCAACCATTTTGCGGCCTTCAAAAATATTATGGCAGGCCGGTTTTTCTGCATAAACATGCTTTCCTGCCTGACAGGCCCACACTGTGCCAAGAGCATGCCAGTGATTGGGGGTAGCGATGGAAACAACATGGATATCCGGATTAGCAATTACTTTCCTGTATATCCCACTCCAGTAATGGCTTTAACACCTGTCTTGTCCAGTACGGTCTTTGAGCGCTCTGCAAAAAATTGTTCATCAACATCGCAAAGAGTGGTCAACTACGTAACATTCTGCTTATCCTTAAGATAGAGCCATTCATCGAGATGATTGCTGCCCCTGCTGCGTAATCCGATAATTGCAACATTGATCCGGTCATTGGATCCGATAATAGATGAATAAGAACTGGCACTTAATCCCATGCCTCCTATGGCAATACCGGCTGTTCCCAGCACGCTTTGCTTTATAAATTCTCTTCGTTTTGTCATTATATTTTCGTTTGAAAGTGAATATTAATAAATACTATTATCAACAGGGCCGCTTTTGAAAAAATCACTTTTTATGAGACCAAACTGAAGATAATACCAAAACGTATTTTTATCAGCCTTGCTTAATTCCCTTTTCAATGAGACTCCTGTTCCCTTTGAAAGATTTCAGATCTGAGAAATACCTGATGAATCGCTGATCTGTATCATTGCTGATTGAAAGCCCTCCAAGTCAGGAAACTCCTTTGTAACATTTACAAGTGACACTACTGCTTCCTCGATATGCCTGGGAATTTGTGCATAACCCAATCCTTTCAGTTTTTTTACTTCAGATCCAACAGCCATCAGATCTTTTTCAAGAAGCAACCGTGCTATTTTATACTCGAATGCTATTCCTGTTATCAGGATTTACCTGCAACAGCATCTCTATATTCCGGAAATCATCAGTAACAATATAAAAATCCTTCTCTGGAAGCAATCTTATCTTTTCTCCAAGCTCAGGATCAGAATTTACAAGTTCAGGTTTAAAAAGCATCTTTTCGTATTTTTCTGCCCAATTTTTATAATGAAGAGTCTTTTTCAGAACATTGATATACCGTTCTGCTATTTTGAAATTTCCGTTAATGAGTTCAGTTTTTATGAGCATTTTGATATTTTCAGGACGATAACCATGCTGAACCATCTGTTCATATGCCAGATGATGAGCCTCTCCGGTAAATCCGACCGCATAATAAAAATATATTGCCCTGTAAGACTGATCATCATCACGTTTTAATGTAAGTGACATGGATCCATGGCTCTGACGGCCAAAAAACATTCTGCTGCACAGCTCTCCTTTCTCAGACAAGAGCCAGATTATAATAATACTGCTCAACAATATTTGCATGACTTTAATCTTTCATGCTGCCTGATCACCTCATCCCATTCCTGCTTATAAACCATTTTTTCAAATTTCATTACACTTGCTTTTTCAGAATCATAATTCCTGATCAATATGAAAATGGTGGCAGGAGAACATGATCAGGATGGGACTCAATGATCAAACCGTTCCAATCTTCACTGTTAGGGAAACTCTGCATGCCGTTTTGATCAATAAGGGAAACAAAATAATAAAACCGCTGAAGAATACCAGAAATATTGTTAACCTGAAGTGAAATTAAGAACAAGGGAAAAGCCAGTAGTTTGTTAACCGGCTGGAGAAATAAAAAATTTTTAAAAACAAAAAAGTGTACATCAGCAATTGTTGCAAGTGATGAAGTCAGAAAATATCGGAGATTCCCTTTCTGATATAAAAAGCTATAAATTATATATAATCCCAGGTATACAAATACAAAAGAACCTGTCAGATAATATAGTACGGGAATAAAATAAGCAAAAGGATAGAAGGGATTTACTCTGCTATAGAAATTGAAACCAGAACCAGGATGAGTACAATCAGAAATCCAAGAATATGGTACACCTGAAAATCATACCGGGTTTGCATTAGCATTAATGAAGCAGAAGGCAGCAATACAAATAATATTGGAAAAGTTCTTCCAACGCATTGAAAACCTCTGGAATCTCCTTCAACACTATGTGAACAGAACAAGAACAGAATTGAAATGATCATTGAACCGAACAGTGGGTTGAAATAAAACTGTGTTAAAAAATTTCCTGCATAATTGAGCATTCCACCCGGTTTCACTGAAATTCGAAATAATCAGCTGAAAATACAAACAGCAAATTATTTTCCTGATAAAAAAAGTACCGATCCCAAAAAATAAAAATAGGCAAAAGATACACAAAAAGTAAAAGAGCGGAAAGAAAATTATCATACTTCACTTTTGTCTTTTTATCCGGAATAATTTCTCAAATATTGATATAAAGCTGATTTTCTTTTCATTAATTTTACAAGTTCTGATTAACGTTATTTACTTTTCTCTGTCCATTTTGGTTTTACAGGAGTCTGTTTCGAAGCCTCAACATAATCTCGTGGTCCCGGCTTGATCCTGCCGGTAACAAATTCAGGTCTGTTAAAAGTTTTCTCCAGCCTTCTGTAAAGTGAAGGATCTTTTTGTGGCAGTACGAAGGGTTTTCCTGTACTGTCAGGTGATATGAAATATGAAAAATATGGTCTTGCCGTCAGTCCATCACCACGCTTACTGCTAAATACAAGCCACTTTCCATTAGATGACCAGGAGTGATATTTTCATCCTTTATCATTTTTTATTATTTCTGTCCCGATGGTGATCTTACCTGTGACAAACTCAGGTCTGTTAAAAGTTTTCTCCAGCCTCTTATAGAGTGATAGGGTCTTTTTGTGGCAGTACAAATGGCTTTCCTGTGCTGTCGGGTGTGACAAAATATGAAAAATATGGTCTTGCTGTCAGGCCATCTCCTCGTTTGCTGCTGAAAACCAGCCATTTTCCATTGGAGGACCATGAATGATAACTTTCAGTAGCATCGCTGTTAAGGTCCATTTTACACAGTTTTACCATTTTGCAGGTCGAGAATATAAAGGTCAGCCTCTTTGTGCCAGATTGAAAATGTTCCATAATCGTGAAGAGTGAATACGAGATATTTTCCATCTGGTGATACCACAGGCAATGAAACTGATTTATTTACAGCCTGGGCATTAAACACCTCTTCAACAGGTCCGAATACTCCTGAACTCTGGTCAAATGGTTTCCTTACGAGGTCATATTTAACCTTGAGATGGTCGTATCCCTCCTTTACCTGTTGTGTTCTGCAATAGTAAAGGTAATTACCATCAGAAGACCAGCAGGGAAATGTTTCCATATATTTGACACTATCTTTTTCAGGTACAGCAAACATTTCATTGTTTTCCAGATCATATATTACAAGGGAAGAAAAGAGATCATAAACTTCAATATTTTTTTCAGGACGCATATGAAATGACTGAACCGTCTTATTTGACGAAAATGCTACATATCTTCCGGAAGGATGCCAGGCTGGGTAAACAGCATTTACAGGCATTTCCCCGGTTTTCAATGCTGTCCTGGTCAGTTTATTCCCATCAAAGAAATAGGTACCTCCTTTGGAACCTCTGACATGAAGCATAAATTTATCAGGACTGTTTTGTTTGAAAGAGTGACAATTAACACAGTTATCCTCCATCATCTGGTTCTCAAAGAGTGAATACTCGCTAAAATCCTCAAGTGATCGCTGAACTATCTTCATCTCAACCCAGGATCTGTATCCAGGATAAAGCAGACGATAGCACAAATAGTGATCTATTGGTTCATCAGCTACAATTACTTGAAGCGGGACATACTTAATAGCAGAACTTCCTTTGGTCCAGGAAATAACTCCTATTTCAATTTTTCCTCCTGAGCTGCCCGCCAGCAGTTTTTTCCATGCTTTTACAGGGATTTTTACTGTGCCATCAGAAGATTCAACTGTCACAGTGGTACCATTTGGAGAGGTTGCAATTATTCTGAAAGCTTCTCCTTTCTCCTGAATTGCAAAATTCAGAGGGGCAATATTCGGAGGTATTGTTACCCCGGAGTAATCCGGATCAATAACAGGTTCGCGACCTGCAGAGGAAGGGTTATCAAAATTACCGGATCTGCATCCTGCCTGCATAAAAGTCATTAAGATCAGAATCAGTAACTGACTGGTAATTTCTGAAGGTCTCATTTCATATTTTTTTACAGGCTTCGTAAATAGTCAGCAAATCTGAGAAGATCATCCCGTGAATCAAAATCTACTTTATTTGATTTGATATATGCTTTTATCTCATCGGCACTCTGAGGAAAAAGTTGAATAGCATTCTTTTTGTTGAACAGGATGAAATCCTGTGAGGATTTTGAAAGGTAATATTCCAGAGTCATCTGTACTTCAATATCTGAATTCGGAATAAGCTCATATGAAACATTACTGGATGTCACTGAACTGTATGTATCTATGGAAGCGTTCCGGTTGGTGGTACCAAGAGCTCCTTCCTTCAGTATATCCTTAATTTTTACATATTGTTTCAGACCAACCCTGAGCTGCCCTCCGGAGATTACTTCGAAATAACCATTATCATAGAAAAATGTGTCCTGTGCAACGACAAACCTGATATCTTTCTTCTTTGAGATATACAGAGTGTCAGCAGCCTGAATAAATTCAATCTCCCCAAAAATAAAATTATAGTTAAGCTTAAGATTATTGGATTTGCCGTTTTTAAGCACCACCTGCCCCGGAACAAACTCACTGTACCGGTATCTCTTATCAACAGGATAATATTCCTGCACTTTAGTACCCGCCTTAACTCGGACTACTTTATAATCCTGAGCAGACAGGGTCATGCAAAAGATCAGAATTGAGCAGATGAACATAATAAAAGTTCTCATGGTATACGGCTGTAAAAAACATTCAAAAAAGCCGGCAGATCATTTCACATTGCAAGGAATAAACAATCTGTCCGGCTTTTTATAACCAGGATTTTACACTGAAAGATGAAATTATTTCACAATCGGTGTAAGAACAATGTTCCTGTACTGAACTGCCCTGTGATCACCCTGGAGGTAGATCGGGCCCGGAGCAAATACATCGGATGTAAGAGCGCCTCCTGTAGGTCCAAATACAGGTTTATTGTCGATTATCTTAATGCCATTCAGAATAACAGTAATATGGCGGTCACAAAGAGTGATGTCAAATGACTGCCATTCGCCGGCAGGTTTTTCAGCGCTAACCACCGGACATATTCTGCTGTAAACACCTCCCATATTGTGAGGGTTCAAACCTTTTTTATACGAATCAGAAACCTGGATTTCGTACATGCCGCGCAAATAGATCCCACTATTGCCATCCACCGGCACATTGACTTCCAGTTTCAGGTTGAAATCCTCAAATACATTGTCTGTTCTGAGATTTCCGTAACTGATATGAGGTTGACCTTCAACCTGAGCGGGATTATTTGTTAAAATACCATCAACAACTGAGAATCCGTTTGTCTGTTTCTCATCTGTAAGTCTCCATCCTGTCAGATCTTTGCCATTAAACAAGGTCACCGGAGTTCCCATTTTAAGGTTTGCAAGATCAGGTGCTGGTGGTGGAGGAGGCAGTTTTGTTCCGGAGAATGTGGAACTGTCAACACCTGTTCCATCTTTCTTCGGAGAAAGAAGGGTGCCATCAATTTTTTCACCATTTTTTACAATCTCAAGCCATTCAGTTACAATCTGAGTTTTTATGGGAATTTTATTTTCATCAGCTTTCCTCACAACATTATCTGAGCGCTGAACCACAAGAACATGGCCTTTTTCAAGGAAAATATTTGAAACAGGCAGTACACTTCCTCCGCCCCAGAGAATATCTCCATCGAGGTAGTTATCTTCCTGCCTTACTTCAAGCCAGCCGACTGAGCCTCCCTTGATGTCAATTGTCCATTGGCCCAGAAATTCAGAAATATCTGTTTTTTGTACTGGTTCAGTCTTTGTTTCAACCTTGCACGATATGATTGATAATGAAACAAGAACCGTTGCTAAAAAGAAAAAAATAGTTTTCATAGATCGTATTGTTAGGTATTTAAATGGTTGATGAATTTCCATTAAAGGTAAGGAAAAGTTTTAATTTCCCTGCTGCTCGAGAACATCACTTTTAAATTGCCTGTTCTCCAGGATCCTCACATAGTCAAGAGCCTGTTTAATATTATAGTCACCCCATGCTTTCCTGGCCAGAATCAATGCTTTGTCTACGTCACCGTTTATCTCGCTCAGTATTGCCATATTATATGTAGCCCGTCCGGCGATCTTCATTTTATGATTCGCCGTCTCCTTCTTCCAAAACTCACCTGCCTCGTCCCACTGTCCCATCTGAGCTTTCCGTTTGGCAATCTTAAAATTATTGCTGCCTTTAACAAAATAGTCCCGATAGACTCTTATCCTGTAAGGCAGTATTCTGAACGCATAATTCTGACCTGCCTTAATGCTCACCTCAGTAACTGCACTTTTTCTGCCCGAGAGAGCCTTTGCAGCCACAAGAGGATTTATACCCCTTCCTGAACTTGATATTGATTCATTCTCTACATATTCATCAAGAATGTTCTTGCCTGCAGGGTCGTATATCCTCCATCCTGTTTTAACTATTGTCTCCATATCCGCCTGATGTTCAATTCCCGGTATCTTCCCGACTGGAGTTTCAATCTCTACCTGGTTAGCTGCATAACTTACCCGGGTATCCGTATCGAACTTCTCAAGTGAGAAAAGAGCGTCTGTGCCGGTTTCTTTACATATCTGATCAACAATGTCCCAGGATAACGGCTCAGGAAAGCTTTCCATTTTAGAGGTTCTGAAATCAATGTCATTCAAAGCTTTAACTTGGACGAACCTGTTATTGTTCATCAGTTCATCCGACAAGCCTTTTATTGCTTCAAGGGCGCCATCCTTGTCAAGATCAACACTTTCAAGCGTGAATACTCTGTCTATTGCATCAAATACTTTTGTTTCATCAGTAGGGAAGCTCCTGTTTATAACTCCGGCAATTTTAACGTAGGAAGGTATAGTTACCGGAGCAGGTTCAGTAACATTGAGGTATAACTGATTCGTTTTACAGGAAAACAATGTAAATAATACCAGAAAGGCCAGGGGATATTTCTTCATTTCTTTTGTTTAAAAAATACTTATTACAGATATTTATTATAGAATTTGAAAGTATGGTGAATGGCTTGCGGTTCGCGGTGTGCGGTGTGCGGTCCTGAGGCAAATTCATATATTGTATTATGCCGCGTGCCGCGCACTTCACACCGCTTGCCGAATAAGGATTCATTTTTCTATACTTGTTACTTTTATATTCCGCAGTGCTGCTGTAGTATTCCATGATGTGATGCCAAATGGTTTTGAAAGTTCAACTTCAGGGCGGACAGACAATTTATTGCTCCCTATTTTAAAATCAACGACCATCAGACTGTCGATCCATGCCCGGATTGCATCACCGGTTACAGCAAGGCGTATATGATACCACCTGTTTTTTTCGAACTTCATGAGTTTTCTGGTGTTGTTTTCTGATGCATCAAGTCCATTTATGCTGCTTAATCCTACTATTGTTCCTCCCCAGCCTCCTATGATTAAACTGCAAGGGTCTTTGCCGGCAGGGAATGTCATGCCGCAGAAAAAATCATTCCCTTCTACCCTTTTGGCATCAAGAGATACTTCGTAGTTAACCTTCGGAAAATCCCCCTTCCATGTAATACCTGTACAACCCTCCCCCATGCCCAGAATTATCTGATCATCTGACACAGATACAGGTCCCTGAGGGCCAAAATTAGTAATTTCCCAACCCGTACGAGTTGTGCCATCGAAATTCACTGTAATGTCTCCGACAGCTGGTGAATTAATATGAATCTCTCTTATCTCTTTCGGACCAGCATTACAACATGTAAAAAGTATAATTAACAATAAAACTACCACTCTGGCGGCCATTCAGACAGGTTTTTAAAGAACATTATCTCTTTGTAATATGGCTTTGTCTTATCCTCTATTGCAAGCATCTGTTCTGCAGTAAGAGGCTTGAATTCCATGGCAATCTTTATGTTCTCCTCAAGCTGTGCAACATCATCAAGGCCAATTATGATTGTACTGATTGGAAGCGACATGACATATTCCATTGCCTCCTTTATTGTAATAATCCCTCCATGGGCAAAGATCCTGTCGCGGGCAGGGATTTTCATTCCAACAATTCCCATTTTCTTTGCAACCGGTGTTGGCAGAAAATTCTCTATAAAGGGATCATAGTGCTTATCTGCTGCATTAAGTGCAACCAGAACATTATCAAACGGATATCTCTCAGCAAGAGCCTTCAATACTGCCGGATTCTCATGCCCGGTAAAACCAATAAACTTTATGACCTTTTCATCACGCATCTTTTC
Source organism: uncultured Bacteroidales bacterium (assembly GCA_963782945.1). GTDB lineage: Bacteria > Bacteroidota > Bacteroidia > Bacteroidales > VadinHA17 > LD21. Next base: position 51,774 of record CAWALO010000014.1, on the reverse strand, counting down.
CATCGCCTTCACAACACCATCGGAAGCAAAGAACTTATCGAGTGAATCAATTTCCGCACCTTTTACATTATGTATCTGCCATAAATCTATGTGATCCGTCTGAAGATTCTTGAGAGATTTTTCCATCAGCCTCATCGAGCCATCATAGGTACGTTCGTGTGTCTTTGTAGCAAGAAAAACCTCATTCCTTCTGGACTTCATAACCTTCCCGATATTTTTCTCGCTATGACCATGGGCCTCTTCCTGTGTAATTTTATCCGTAGGCCTTCCATACCAGGCAGCAGTATCAATATAATTAATTCCCAGATCGATAGCCCTGTTGATAATCTGCACAGACAGCTCTTCTTTACCTGGAGTCTCTATGGCGGCCTGGCCTCCAAGACTGTATATCCCTACCATATGTCCGGTTTTGCCAAGTGGCCTTTTCGGCAAAGTGCCTTTCCCAACGGCGGGCAATGAAAGTCCTTCAACAGAATTAAGAAGCGGATAGAGCCCTGCAGCTGCAGTTGCTGCAACCATTTTCTGAAGGAACTCACGACGTGAATTCAGATTTGATTTTTCCATGGCGTTTTTTTTATAAAAATAATAATTTCCAGCAAATCATGGCAGTAAATTCTGGAGATACCTCAATAGTCCTTTGTGTTCCTTTGTGTAAACCTTTGTGATCCTTAGTGTTTAAATGATTTAAGATTAGACGCAAAGGACACTAATGGTTTCACAAAGGTACACTAAGGGAGCTTTCAGCAGCCCACTGAAGAGTTTAATACAATTGCTCTTTTTAAACTATTATAATTAATTTAGAGGAATTAAAGATTGCAAACTCTTTCAATTTATGCCAACAATTTTACCTGTCATCTCAATATTTCTCCTTCTGATCATCATGATCCTGATTATCATGGTCTTCATTAAGCTAAAGAATCCTGCACAGATGGAATCTGTCAAAGAGGCCCTGGCTGTATTCGGGAATAATCTTGATAAAACAAACGGCTCACTCAGGGATGAATTCCAGCGCAGCCGGGAGGAATCATCAAAGGTTGCCAAGGATAACCGCGATGAACTTCAAAAATCGCTTGAAACATTTGACATCAGTCTTTCCAGGAACATAAGGGAATTCAATGAAAATCAGAGACTGAATTTTGAAAGCTCCATGACGAGGGCAAGGGAACAAGCCCAGAATATTGAAGCTAAACTTGAGAAGATGAGAGAGACGATAGAGGGCAAGCTTAAGGAGATACAGACAGATAACAGTGTTAAGCTTGAACAGATGCGGGAAACAGTCAATGAAAAACTGCAGGAAACCTTAAATACCCGTATCAGTGAATCGTTCAAAATGGTTACCGACCAGCTTGAACAGGTTTATAAAGGGCTGGGCGATATGCAAAAACTTGCAGTTGGTGTCGGTGACCTGAAGAGGGTACTTTCAAATGTCAAGACCCGCGGAACAATGGGTGAAATACAGCTTGGCAGTATCCTTGAACAATACCTCTCGCCGGAACAGTTCCTGAAAAATGTAGTTATTAAACCGGGAACAAAAGAGAGTGTGGAATTTGCTATAAAACTACCCGGAAATGAAAATCCTGATGAACCTGTGCTTCTTGCCATCGACTCTAAATTTCCGGTGGAAGACTACCAGCGCTTAATTGAAATTTATGAAAACATTGCCGATTACTCAAAAGAAGAGATTATTAAAGTAGAGAGGTCCTTTGATGCAAGTGTTGCAAAATCGGCCAAAACTATCTGGCAGAAATATATTTCACCTCCTGTTACCACAAATTTTGCAATTATGTTTGTCCCTACGGAAGGGCTGTATGCACAAATACTTTCCAGGACGGGCCTGTTCGAGCTTGTGCAAAGGGATTTCAATGTGACTGTTGTTGGTCCGTCAAACCTTGTTGCATTCCTCAGCAGCCTCCAGATGGGATTCAGAACCCTTGCAGTACAGAAACGTTCAAACGAAGTATGGCAGATCCTGGGAGCTGTTAAAACCGAGTTTGAAGGTTTCGAAAGAGTCCTGGAAAAGGCTCAGAATCAAATAATATCTGCAAGCGGTAACATTGAAAAACTTGTAGGAACCCGGTCAAGGGCGATAAAGCGTAAGCTAAGGAATATCCAGGAATTGCCGGCATCCGAGGCAGCCAGGATTCTGGAATCAGGTGAGGCTGAGGCTGAAGTGCTGGGTCCTGAAGATGAAAATGACGAGACAAATGATAAAACCTGAAGTTCAATAATTAACGTGAAAAGATAATTAAACACTTACTGAATAATGATACCCGGTGCATGGAATCTGGAGCTTGAGGGCAAACCCGATTTTGAAAAAGCGATGCAGCGCATTTATGCCTGGTATAACCAGGAAATGATCGACCGCCCTCCTATCCGGTTTTCAGCACATAATGCCGAATATGTGATATCGCCTCACCTGAAGAAATCGTGGCCGACCCTCAAAGACAGGTGGTTTGATGCAGAATACCAGGTTGATTCCTTCATAGATTCAATAAAAGACAGAAAATTCTATGCAGAAACTTTCCCCGTATTCTGGCCAAACCTGGGACCCGAGGTCTATACTGCATTCCATGGCAGCGAGCTGGAATATATGGAAGTTACCTCATATTCAGTTCCATTAATAAAGAGCCCGGAAGATATCAAACTGATCCGTTTTGACAAGCATAATCAATATTTTATGAAAATCGAGGAGCTGACCCGCCTGGCACTCGAAAAATGCAGGGGCAGATTTATGGTCGGGTATACGGATCTGCATCCCGGAATGGACTGCGTGGCAGCTTGGATCGATCCGCAGGAGCTTTGTATTGAGCTGCTTATTGATCCCGGCAGGGTAAAACAACTCATCGGGCTTTCAACCCGCCACTTCCAGGAAGTATTTGATTATTTTGACCATCTTCTTAAAACACATAATCAGCTTTCAGTCACATGGATGGGGGTACCTTCATTCGGAAAAATGCATATTCCAAGCTCTGACTTTTCCGCAATGATTTCGACTGAACTATATCTTGAATTTATCCATCCTATTACAGTTGAAGAGGTCAAAACAATGACCCATAATGTCTATCATGTCGATGGCAAGGGAGTGGCCCGTCATATTGACCATATTCTGGATATTAAAGAGATCAATGCTATCCAGTGGGTGCAGGGTATGGGTGACGATACCCCTATAATGCAATGGATACCATTTATAAAAAAGATCCAGGCAGCAGGAAAGTCATTGCTTCTGGATATTCAGTTAAATGAGCTGGAGGATTTTGTTTCTGCCGTTAAACCTGAAGGAATTATGCTTTGTATAGCGGCAGAGGAGAAAGACCAGCCCGATATTATAAAACGGATTGAAAAGTGGTAACTCTTTTTTTTATCTTGGCATCTTAATAATTATCATATGAAAAAAAGTATTCTTTTACTGACATCAGCAATCGTATTAACCCTATTATGGTCGTGCACCTCAAAACAGGCAAAAATGGAGAACAGAATGAAGTCATTTATTTCATCGTATGAGGAAAAGATAATCCCCCTCTACAAGGAAATGGCACTCACATCCTGGAATGCCAATATAACAGGCAGTGATGACGATTATGCAAAGAGTGAAAAAGCCTCTTTCAGTTATGCCAAAGTATTTACAGATCCTGAACGTTTTAAGGAACTTAAGGAAATGAGGGATGCCGCTGTTGTAAAGGACCCCATCCTGTCCCGCCAGCTTGAGCTGCTTTACAACTCCTTTCTCGGAGGGCAGGTCGACACAGCCCTCATTGCAGAGCAGATAAAAATGGAGACTGAGATTACCAAAAAGTACTCAAATTTCAGGGTAACTATCAGGGATAAAAAGCTCTCGGATAACGAAGTCGAGGATATCCTGAAAAACTCGGTAAATAGTCAGGAGCTTAAGTCAGCATGGGAAGGATCAAAAATGATAGGACCTGTTGTAGCGGATGATATCATTAAACTCGTAAAACACAGGAACACCATCGCTAAAAAATTAGGATTCGGAAATTATCATGAGATGAGTCTGAAACTATCGGGCCAGGATCCAGTTGAGGTAACCAGAATATTTGATGAGCTTGACAGCCTGACCAGGGATAATTTCTCCGGACTGAAGGGTGACATTGATACATACTATTCAAAACGTTATAATCTTCCTGCCAGGGATCTTATGCCATGGCATTATCAGAACCGTTATTTCCAGGAGGCTCCGGAGATTTATAAAGTTGACTTTGACAAATACTTTGAAAAACAGGATCCGGTAAAACTCGCAGCCGCTTTTTACGATGGGATAGGACTCAATGTGGATGCTATCCTGGCAAAAAGCGACCTGTATGAGAAACCCGGCAAGAATCAGCATGCCTTCTGTACAGATATCGACAGGGCAGGTGATGTCAGGACACTTGACAATATTAAACCTGACTCTTACTGGATGGGTACGATATTGCATGAACTCGGACATGGAGTTTATTCGTATTATAACGATATGTCATTGCCTTTCACACTAAGGGATGCTGCCCATGCCTTCACAACTGAAGCAATTGCCAATTTGTTCGGAAGACTGGCTACTGATCCTCAATGGATGCTTAATATGGGCATAATAGATTCAGCGGAATGCACCAGTATCGCTGAAAACAGTTTTCTTGATCTTCGGCTGAGAATGCTTGTCTTCAGTCGCTGGGCACAGGTAATGTACCGTTTTGAAAAATCGATGTATGAGGATCCCGATCAGGATCTAAACAGCTTATGGTGGGCAACGGCAGAAAAATACCAGAATCTTAAAAAACCTGAAGGAAGAAACATGCCTGACTGGGCAACAAAAATACATATTGCACTTTATCCCTGTTACTATCATAACTATCTTCTGGGAGAGCTGTCTTGCTTCCCAGTTATATTCCTATGTAATACCAATGTTGCTAAAAACCAGTCCTTTGTAGAAGAAAAAGCAGTTGGTGACTATTTCAGGGAGAAAATATTCAAGCCGGGAACAAGATATTACTGGAATGAAATGATCGAAAGGGCTACAGGGGAAAAACTTACTGCGAAATACTATGCAAAGCAGTTTGTTCAGTAAAAAGGGCGCAGGGCGCAGGGCGTCAGGGCTCAGGGCTCAGGGCTCAGGGCTCAGGGCTCAGGGCTCAGGGCTCAGGGCTCAGGGCGTGAGAGGTGAGAGGTGAGAGGTGAGCAGGGAGAGGTTAAGCGGGAGCTCGATAAATTGATTCCTCCTATGAAGGGGCTACTCCTCTGATTCCCCCTTTGAAGGGGGCTAGGGGGATGTATTAAGATGGAATACACTATATTGGATTAAAGAATTTCGGTTATCCTTAAATAGTTTAATATGAAAAATATCCTTTCGAGACGTTTGTTTTTGCAGAGAAGTTTTGCGGCAGGGATAGGTCTTGCGGCAATGAAGCACCTGTCGGAAATTCCATCCGGAACAAAAAAAGGAATGCAGTTTGGACTTGTAACCTATTTGTGGGCGCAGGACTGGGATCTGCCGACGATAATTACCAATTGTGAAAAAGCTGGATTCATGGGAGTGGAACTGAGAACACAGCATGCCCATAAAGTAGAGGCTAACCTTAATGCTGCACAACGCGTGGAGGTCAAAAAACGGTTTGCCGACAGCAAGGTAACATGCATAGGATATGGTTCAAATTTTGAGTATCACAGCCCTGACGCAGCTGTTCTTCGCAACAATATTGAACAGACTAAAGAATATATAAAACTTTGCAGGGATATAGGTGCCTCCGGGATAAAAGTCAAGCCAAATGACCTGCCTTCAGGCGTTCCGAAGGAAAAAACTATTGCACAGATAGCTGCTTCACTAAATGAGGTTGGTAAATATGCAAGTGATTTTAACCAGCTTGTCAGAGTTGAAGTGCATGGAAATCTTACCCAGGAAATACCAAATATGAAGGCTATCTTTGATCAGGTGACAGAACCCAATGTCAGGATCTGCTGGAACTGTAATGATCAGGATTTGCTGCCGCCCGGACTGGAGGCTAACTTCAATTCGCTGAAGAGGTGGTTTGGAGATACGGTGCATATAAGAGAACTTAATGAAGGCAACTATCCATATCAGGAACTTTTCAACCTGTTTACCGACATTAATTATGACGGATGGATACTCCTGGAAGCCAGAACTGAACCTGCTGACAAAATTGCTGCTATGAAAGAACAGCTCTCCCTGTTCAGCAAAATGATCTCTAAGTCAGAAATGTGATAATCAATACCATACCAATTTTACACCCAGATGAAAAAAATCTTTCTGCTTATATTTGCAGTAATGACTGCATGTTCTTCCCCTTCAGTAAAAAAAGAGTCGCTTCAGACCTCACTCTTCATTGGAGACGCTATTCAAAAATCTGCCGTTGACAGTGTAAAATCAGCTCACCCTGAAGTTAATTTGCATCTCCTTGAAAAAGGAGTTAAACATGCTGCATCATTATGGAGAGAGGAAGACGGAACCCCGGAGGAATTTGTAACTTTCTCCTGCAAAAATTATCTTTCCGATCCTGCAGAACGCAAATCTGTTTTTAATAAGATAAGCTTTTACTTTGAATCACTTTACGGGAATTTTAATGAAATAACCCTTGATCTTAAAAAAGTACTGGACGAGTCTGTGGGGAAGATAGCCGAGACAGACAGGATGTTTGGCAATTATTCGGTCTATTCCCACTTGCTGGAAGATTTCTATTCCAACAAAATAGCCTTTGTTATAGCTCTTAATTTCCCCTACTTCACCCTCGCTGAGAAAGAGGACCTCGGACCAGGATGGAGTCGCGAAGAGTGGGCAATGGCAAGGCTCGGGGATATGTTTGTTTCACGGGTACCTGCTGAGCTCAGTCAGGCAATGACAACTGCAACAGGAAATGCAGAGATGTATATTGCCGAATACAATATCAATATGGGTAAGCTCAGGACAGATGATAACCGGCAGCTGTTTCCTGATGGAATGGTACTGTTGTCACACTGGAACCTGCGTGATGAGCTGAAGGCAGATTATGCTGACGGTGAAAAGGGACCGGAAAAGCAGGAGATGATCTACCAGGTGATGCAAAGAATCATAAACCAGGAGATCCCGGCGGTTGTTATCAATAACCCAGAATATGAATGGGCTCCTTACTCCAATAAAGTGACAAAAAGTTCTGAACCTGTCGATGCAAAGAGTGAACCAGATTTACGTTATTCTCATATTATTGATATTTTCAGGGCAGCCAGGGCTATTGATGCCTACAACCCTGAAATGAACAGTGCCATTCTAAGGAAATTCTCAATGGAGATGGAAATTTCACAGGAAGAAGTTGAATCACTTTTTGATTCCTACCTCAGTTCTCCAGATCTTACAGCGCTTGGACAGATTATACGAGAGAGACTTGGCAGAGACCTCAGGCCCTATGATATCTGGTACAATGGGTTCAAATCACAGGGTACAATTTCAGAGAATATGCTTAGTTCAAAGACATCGAAACTTTATCCCAACCCTGCTGCATTTAAGTCAGCAATGCCATCCATGCTGAAAAAGCTTGGCTGGTCAGGTGAAAGGGCAGCTTATATTTCTGACAAAATAGTTGTAGATCCGGCACGCGGATCAGGGCATGCTGCAGGGGCAGCCATGAAGGGAGCAGTTTCACATCTCCGCACACGCATTTCGGATAATGGGATGGATTACAAGGGATATAACATAGCTGTCCACGAGTTCGGACATAATGTGGAACAGACAATTTCACTGTATGACGTTGATAATTATATGATGTCAGGAGTCCCGAACACAGCATTCACTGAAGCTCTGGCATTTCTTTTCCAGAGCCGCGACCTTTATCTCCTTGATATAGATCAGGAAAACAAGGATGGAGAGAAGATCGGGAATCTGAATGCTGCCTGGTCACTGATGGAAATAATGGGTGTCAGCATGGTTGAAATGAAAGTATGGAAATGGCTCTATGAAAATCCTGAAGCAACCCCTGCCGGACTGAAAGAAGCCATGTTAAAGTATTCCATGGAGGTCTGGAACAAATATTTTGCCCCTGTTATAGGTGTAAAGGACTCTCCGATTCTTGCAATATATTCTCATATGGTCGAGGTGCCGCTTTATCTTCCCAACTATGCTTACGGACAGATAATTGAAAACCAGATTGAAAACTATATAGCAGACAAAAAATTCTCTGACGAGGTAGACCGGATCTTCAGACAGGGAAAATTAACCCCGCAGCAATGGATGACTGGAGCTACCGGCACAAAGATCTCGGCTCAGCCTGTGATTGAGGCCCTGAATAAAGCACTTGAGAACTAGCTGTGTTTATAATATAGATTGATACTCAAGGGCAAGATTCAGTATTCAGTATTCAGTATGCAGTATTCAGTATTCAGTATAATTATTCATTATTAAAAACTTATCTCATGAAACGTAAAGTTATCTTTCTGATCCTTTTAATAACTGCATTCGGAGCAAATGCACAAACTGGCTATACTCCTTCTCCGGAGAACGTGAAGTCGAGGGAATGGTTCCAGGATGCCCGTTTTGGTCTGTTCATTCACTGGGGAGTCTACAGCGTTCTCCAGGATGGCGAATGGGTTATGAACACCCGTTCCATTGATAAACAGACATATGAGAAGCTGCCCAATTTCTTTAATCCGATAAGTTACAATCCTAAAGAGTGGGTTGCAATGGCCAAGGCAGCGGGGATGAAATACATTACAATCACCAGCAAACACCATGACGGTTTTGCGATGTTCGATTCAAAGCTTACAGACTGGGATATTGTTGACCGTACACCATATAAGAAAGATGTGATAAAAATGCTGGCTGAAGAGTGCAGAAAAGAAGGGATAAAACTCTTCTTCTATCACTCTCAGCTCGACTGGTACCAGGAGAATTATTATCCCAGAGGAAATACAGGTCTTACTGCCGGACGTCCTCAGAGCGGCGACTGGTATAAATACCTGGATTATATGGATGGTCAGCTGAAGGAGCTGCTGACCAACTACGGGGAGATAGGCGGTATCTGGTTTGACGGTTTCTGGGATAAAAAAGAAGCAGACTGGAGAATTGACAAGACATATAGCCTGATTCACAGCCTGCAGCCCGCTTGTATGGTTGGAAGCAACCACCATCTTACACCTTTTCCCGGAGAGGATTTTCAGATGTTTGAAAAAGACCTGCCCGGTCATAATACTACCGGGTTCAGCGGAGATGCCAAAATAGGGTCAATCCCGCTTGAAACATGTGAGACAATGAATAACTCCTGGGGATTTAACCTTCAGGATAAAAATTATAAATCAGCGAAATCGCTGATTCAGTACCTTGTTAAGGCAGCTGGTTATGACTCCAATTTTCTGCTTAATGTAGGCCCTATGCCCGATGGAAAAATTCAGCCGGAATTTATCAGCACACTTAAGGAGATAGGTAACTGGATGGAGAAAAACGGGGAAACGATCTATGGAACACGCGGTGGTCCTGTACCGCCAAAAAGCTGGGGAGTTTCAACATATAAAAACAACAAGGTATATATTCATCTTCTGAATCCTGAAGACACTAATCTCTTGATACCTGATTTCGGAAAGAAAGTAAAGGGAGTTTCTCTTCACTCCACCTCAGCCAAACTTAAATTCAAGCAGGACGCATTCGGAATTACAATTTCTGTCCCAAAAGAGGTACAGGACAAAACAGATACTATAATCATAATTGAAATATGATCTCATGAAAAAGCAACTGAACCGGAGAGTATTCATTGAAAATACAGCAAAAGGAATGGCAGTAACCGGATTAATGGCAGGAGCCTCATACAGCACACCCGGAAAAGCAAGTTTTGAACAGCTTTTCATCCATCATGTTTTCTTTTGGCTCAGGCGGCCAGTTACTGAGGATATAAGACAAAAGTTCGAAAATGCACTTAAGAAGCTGATAACGGTAGAAACCATTGTCAGTTACCACCTCGGCGTTCCGGCAGCAACAAACAGGGAAGTAATAGACTCATCTTATACTTATTCTCTTCTTACAACTTTTAAGAATAAGGAGGATCAGGATATATATCAAATCCATCCAACTCACCTGAAATTCATTGAAGATTGTTCAGACCTTTGGGAGAAGGTGGTGGTGTATGATTCAGTGACAATCTGATGAGTATGTTAATTTGTTAAGATTAAAGGTTCTGGGTTCTGGGTTCTGGGTTCTGGTTCTGTATACAATATATTGTTCTTGACCCAGCACCCAGCAACCAGCACCCAGCACCATTAGTTATTTCAGGTAAACCTCCAGCACCGGAATCTCAGAATGAGGTTTCAGTACTGGCAGCTCAACAACAATATCATTTTTGCCTTCATCGCTCCCTGCCTTGAATTTTATCTCCGAAGCGTCGTGCAGGAACTGGATATATTTCACCTTATCTGCCATATTTTTAAGTGTCAGACTACCCATTGGATAGGCAAGCAGATGTATATAGAGTTTCTTTGTATTCGGATTATATGTGAGCAGCGTATTATCAGGTGCTGCAAATGACGCAGGAGCCTCTGTGCATCCGTATACTGAACGGTTGTTGTATTTCATCCACTCTCCCATTGAGCTTAACCTGTCCTGAGCCCTGTAATCAAATACTCCTCTTGCGGTAGGACCAACATTCAGTAATAAGTTACCGCCTTTGCTTACTGACTCAACAAGCAGTTCTATAAGCTGAGCTGAGCTTTTCCAGGTATTCTCGTCACGGTAATAGCCCCATGAACCTGAGAAAGTCTGGCATGTCTCCCATGCAACTCTTTTCCCATTGACCTCGGGCCATTTTGCAACTTTATACTGCTCAGGTGAAATAAAATCAAATCCGCCTTCAACATCACTGAGATCCAGACGATCATCTACAATGATGCCGGGCTGAAGGCTACGGGTCATCTTTAACAGATTTTCAGAATCCCAGTCGGCGCGTCCTTTTCCATTCTTGCCGGGGAAAGAAAAATCGAACCAGATAATGCTTATCTCACCATAGTTTGTAAGCAGTTCTCTCACCTGATTCTTTAAATATTCCCGATATTTATTCATATCCCTTCCTTTGTTCAGACGCGCATATGCACTATCTGACTCTTGCCTCAGCGGATGCACTCTGTCTATTGTATAATCAGGATGATGCCAGTCAATTAGTGAATAATAGAATCCCACCTTCAGTCCTTCAGCACGGAAAGCCTCCACATATTCTTTTATAAGGTCCTTTCCATAGGGAGTATTTGTAGCCTTGTAATCTGTGAATTTAGAATCGAACAGGCAAAAGCCCTCATGGTGCTTGGCGGTGAGGACAACATATTTCATTCCTGCTGCTTTTGCCATTTTGGCCCATTCATGCGGATCATACATATCTGGATTGAACATCTCAAAGTACTTCTGGTACTGCTCATTAGTCATCCTTTCAGCGTTTTTTACCCACTCATGGCGGGCAGGAAGAGCGTATAATCCCCAATGAATAAACATCCCAAAACGGGCATCTGTCCACCATTTCATCCTTTGGGATTTCTGTGCCTCAGTCTCTTTTGGAAGCTGGGCCTGAGCCATTTGCGTAACAATTAACAATAAAGCTGTTAACAAAAGAATTGAGAGTTTTTTTGTTTTCATTGAAGTGGATTGTTATGGGTAATTAAAAATCAAAATTCCTAGTAAATATAGGAAAAATCAATAACATCTTGCTGAAAGTATCTCCTGCAGATCATCCATGCTTAACTTTACCGGGTTGTTTTTATTTTCGGTTATTGCACGTATGGAAGGGATATCCTTTTCATCAACTCCGTATTTGCCTAACAGGCCCGACAAACGGAGATCAGAGTCAGTTTATGAAGGTATTGTATAAATCCATCAATATAATAATCATCGCTTTTCCCCTTTCTCATCAAGGAATAGCTGACCAAGCACTGAATATTTGTTTAAAGCAGTCAGACTGCCTGCACTCTTTCTTAATTCCCGACATTGACCTCATTTGATTTAGCCATAAGAGTTCCGCAAACAAGACCATGAGGTATATCATACATTCCTCCGACAGATGAAGCAAAACCGTGCACAACTCCAAGGCCTGCATTTGCAAGACAGATCCCTGAAGTGAGTGCAGCAAATGACATACCTGTCCTGGCCTCTGTATCATGGCCATCCAAACAGGTTCTTTTCAGCGAAAGCTTTATTGCCTTCAGACCTTCCAACGCGAGGGCATCGGTATATTCGTTCGACTTTTCTGAAAGATACGCTTCCGTAAGCTGGGTGAAGCAGTCCATCCCGCTGGCAGCAGTAATTTCCGGCGGGCAGTTGAGTGTCAGTTCCGGATCCACAATGGCCAGATCGGGCACAAAATTATCATGTCTCAGCGATTTCTTGAATCCATTAATACCGATTTTTGATAAAACAGCATTTTTTGTTGCTTCACTGCCTGTGCCTGAAGTTGTTGGAATTGCTATAAAAGGAAGCTTTGTTCCCGGATGTTCCCTATCTCCTACGCCCTCCAGGAACCTGACTACAGATTCAGATCTGTTAATCATTGCGGATATTGCCTTGCCTGCATCAAGGACGCTGCCTCCCCCAACTCCTGCCACCATATCTATGCCTTTGTCATTCAAGGCATTTACCGCGTTATCAATATCGTCAGGTGAAGGCTCTCCATGGATTGAAATAACATGACAGTCTATTTTTTTCTTTTCCAGATCATCAAACAGTTTCTCCGCCGCAGGGGAACCGGTAAATGAGTTTTTCCCTGTTACAAGGGCTAATCTTATGCCCCTTGAACTGAGATGATCGGGCAGCGCAGATATTCCCCCATTTCTGAAGATTATCTGAGGAACTTTTGCAAACAGAAATGGCTTTACCATCTTGTTCTGTCTCTGGGCTCAATAATATTATACTTCACTCCCTTCCTGGGGTCGGCCATAAATTCAGCAACCGTATCTCGCCACTCAAGATAGTGATCAGTTGTTTTATGAAGGTCCACGGATTCAGCCGAATCAAATACTTCATAGAGCATAAACCGGCATGGGTCATCAGCCTGCCGGATAAAATCAAACCGGATATTGCCCGGTTCCTTAACAGTTCTCATATGGTTCCTTATTGTGGCATTGATAAAACTGTCGACAGTTTCAGGCTTAACATGAATATAAACACAAGTTACTATCATTTGTAAATGTTTTAAGGCAAAGTTAAACCATAGAATTATAAGTTCAAATTATCTGTTGTTTTTCAGTACCTTATCGAGCCATTCAAAGGCATCAGACTGCATTAAAAGGTTATACTCATGAGGCGAATCGTAAAGCTTTGTGACAAGTTTTTCTCCGGCACCCTGCGATTCCCAGACCATCCTCATTTTTTTGAAGGCTTCATTTATTGACTCCAGGGGGAAGAGGTCATCCTTATTGCCGCAGCAAAACATCATTGGTTTCGGGCATGCAACAGAAGCAACATCAGGGTAATCGAGGTAATGAGATAACCCCGGATGAACCATTGTATAAGCTGAATTGCCAAGCGAATGGTTATTACCCGGAACCATAAGTCTTGTGTAGGTTGACATCCAGCAAACTGAAACGCCGGCTGCTATATGATCAGAAAGGGCTGCCACCTGCCATGTCCGGAATCCCCCGACTGAGAGCCCCATGGCAGCTATCCTCTTCGGATCAACTTCAGGCTGCTCTGATAGAAACTCTGCGGCACGGAGATCCTCATGTGCTATCAATCCTGCAAACGACATCCCCAGATTGAAAAGATTTGAGGCCAGAGCCTGCTGGGTCTCATGTCCGCCACCTTCACGGTCCGACCAGTTTAACATGTCGGTCACAAAACATACATAACCTCGTTTAGCAAGCTCATCACCGAAGAATCGGCCGCCATAACACTCCTTTACCCAGGCCCTGGCAGAGGCAATTTTCTCTGCAGGTTCATCCCATGGCTCAATAACCTTTTCTTTTCCTATATCAAATTTCCCGCCATGATCGTGCAGCAGCAAGACTGCAGGGTGCGGACCTTTTGATTTTGGCACAAGTATGTATGCCAGAACCCGGCTGTCGCCTGTTATGTTCAAAATTATTTTACGGGCAACATAGCTGCCCCTGTCCTGCTCAGAGATTACGACCGGATTGAATGGGACTGCCGGAGGGGGAGTCAGAAGGCATTCCATCACCTTTGTTCTGGCCTCGGTTCGCCATATCGAAAAATCACCCTTCTCTCCCTGTAGCCATGAAAGTGGATATACCTGTCTTTCAGCAAGTTTCTCATAGAAAACAGGAAGATAATCCTTAGCCCCGTATGTCTGATAATCTTTGGATTGTGCAGCAGATTCATTTTCTGAAGCCAACAATAAAAGAAATAAAGCTGAAAGTATGAGAGTAGATATCTCTCCCGGAAATCTCTGATAATACGCATTCCTTTGCTTGTATCTTTTCATAATTTAAAGATTAGGAGTAGTGAAAAGTCTGTTATAGTCAATCCAGTGCTCATTCATGATCCTTAGCTTGGTCTTCAGCTGGTTAACTAGATCAGGACCGAATCGCCTGATATCTTCAAGATCCTTAGTGGGAGCTATGTCTAAAATATCCGGTTTGCCGGTTTCAAGCAGCTGAATCAGTAGAGCTGTATTGTCAATTTCTCTCCGGGCAGTTTCCAGTATATCGCTCCTCTCAAACTCTGAAGGTGTGCCAATCAATGGTTTTGGGTCAGGCTTTGTTCCCACGGCTTTTACCTGGTCGAGTCTGGCCTGATAGAAAAGAGCATTCTGCGCATTGTTGCACAGGAGATATACGGCTTGAAGTCTTAAGTCCAGAAGCTCTAATTCATTTTTAAGTTCTAAAGGAATATCTGCATTAAGTATTTCATGTATTGAATTCCTGGCTGAAGAATTTGAAATACTCACCTCAGAAAGGAATCTTTCAGCCAGGGATGCTCCGTTATATCCGGAAAATACCCTGTTGGACTGCAGGTCAGCCATATCATTGGCATTATCCTCTGATAATGCCTGGAAAAGATATTTGCGGTAAAATTCACGGTCAGCCGGTTTAAGCTCCCCGGGAAAAGGAACGAACGGACGGGTAAGCCAGCGCTGCATAACTGTTCCAAGATAAAAGACATAACCTCCGTTTTTACTCATATCCAGAGGTTTTCTCATCTCGTTCAGAGAGACCCACAGATTCAGGATCTGATCGGAGTTTTGCTTACCGGCAATTCCTGCTGCCACATCCCTGAGCAATAGCAGGCGTGAAATAAGATCATTTTCAGGTTGCTTATTGTAGCTGTCAAATATATTGAAGTAGAGATCTTCATTGAATCTGTCGCCAAAAAGTACAAAAAGCCGCTTAGCCCCGCTATTAGCAGCATTCTCCAGCTCTGTTATAAACCTAACCGGATCAGGAATTCCAATAACCGGATATAATGCCTGATAGTAATCCATCACAAAACCAACCTCATATTTAAAGGGCTTCCCGTCAGGGCCTTCAAGATTCTCAATAGCCATACCCTGAGATAGTTTCTCAGCTATCCTGTCCGGAAAATATTCTCTTGTACTGAAGATATCAATTTCAAGGTTGCTGTCTGTTCTTTTTGCTGATTCCTGAAGAACAGAGAAAAAACTGAAAATGCGATCATCCATTCTCCTGTACTTGTTGAAAGTATTTCCGGTTGCCCCGCTGTATAGTCCGCCACTCCAGCTTAGACCGGTACCGGAGTCATTGGTTGTAAGAGACAATATTTCTATTTCAGGGCATCGTTTTAATAGAATGGTCATTGCCTCGTCATAAAGCTTAAGCACTTCAGGATTATCAATATCCGGAGCCCATCTTGCCACCCGTGACCGGCTTGGATGGTCGACACGCGGGCCCCTCCAAAGAGGGTGATCGGTATAAACCTTTTCAGGAAGCATCTGCGGTTCAAAAGTCCTGAATGCAGCTTTCAGGCCGTACTTCCTTAGTACTTTGCAGCGCTCTTCGAGAATACTGAATACACGCTCCGCGTAATCCTGAGGCAGGTAAGGTTTTAAAGCTGCCGGTGTAGCAATTTTCAGCAAGCCAATATTGGTGAAAACCCATGAGGGATAAGGATCATTTTCAGTATCATACTCCCATTTTGCAAAGGGAAGATCTTCGTTTGAAAGGTTTATGTGGGTCGCACCCGATTGTTTTGCCCGTTTTGCAAATTCCTCAAATTCCCTTATATCCCTTGCATAACAGCCAAAAACTATCTTTTCAAATTTACTGTTAAAGGTATTTTGTGCTGAAGAATTATTCCTTGTTACCCAAATAAGTGACAAGCAAATTAAAACAGATCTGATAAAGATAGAGATTCTCATATTTCTATTTTTTTCAATACATTATTTATTTTTACTGCTAAATTTTTTTGCCACCAAGGCACCAAGGCACTAAGATACACCAAGAATAAGTCATTAATAATAAACTCTTTGTGAAACTTGGTGTCTTAGTGTCTTGGTGGCAATTACAAAATTTTAAACTTTTTAATGAATCCGTTCATTCGTAATATTAAACCTCTCTTTTATAATAATCAGGTTACTTCATATCCCTGAATTCCAGCCATGCATCCCTGAAATTTTTTATTGTCTCCCAGCTTGTATCAATAGATGTATTACAGCTTGAAGAAAAGATGAACCTGTTCTTATAGGGAACCATTTTTCTGAAAAGTTTTTCGACATAATCAAAAATATCATCCCTCGATTTAAGGTCCCTTGTCTCCATTGCACTGATACCTCCAGTAATAATAAAACCATCCCGTGTATCTTTCATTGCCTCATCAAGCATTACATCCCCAAGAGGTGGTGAGGCAACTCCTTCCAGTCCGTCCACACCATAAGACGAGATCAGTTTCAGGTTATCTTTTTGCTGTCCGCAGGCATGAATAAAAAACTTCGCTCCATTGGCGTGGCAAAGTTCACTCGCCCTTTTATAATAGGATGAAGAGTATGTCTCCACATAATCGGGAGGATGGAACATCGTATCAAGGTTATCCATTGACATTATTACTTTTACCCCGCTTTTGACAGTTAGCTCCATGCATTTCAGCTGAGCCTCTTCATGAAGCTCAACCAGTTCTCTTGCTTTTTCCGGATATTCCATAAGAAAATAAACTGTATTTACAGGGCCCATTGTAAAATGAAACATTTTCAAAGGGCTGAAGAATTCACCTGCAATTACGATTCCTTTTTCACCTACTGATCTGCTTACATTTTTGAATTTTTCGATGTTTGGCTCCCATCTTCTGTTTGCAAGAAAATGTCTGAACAGCTCAAAATCCTTAACATAATCAGTTATAAGAAATTTTGTCTGGACCAATGTAGATTCGTTAAAAATATAGGTCAGCTTTTCATCAAGGATCCCCCTGGGGCTTCTGTATTCCCTGGATGTTATCTTATCTTTACCCGAAAGGGTTCTTCTTTCAAATATTTCAAAATCGTCAAAAACTTCATCACATATTCCTCCAAACCAATATTTCTCTGGATCCGAATAGATATTTCTGCTGAAGACATCCACCCCCAGATAATTATACAGATCAAGCAAGGTATTACAATGCCTAATTTCATCAGGCAACAGGTTGTGACTTACCTGATGCTTGAACCACTGCCAGTAGTTTGGTGAATAGACGAAACGTGACGGTTCCTGTCTGGCTAACATTTTATTAATTTCTGCCGAAGGAGAATGTTCCATTCTTTCTGAATTTTATAAAGTTTTTATTATCAGACAAATTAAGAAAGTTGCTTATTTCCCCAGCAACTCTTTCAATATAATATTTTTGAAAGCATATTCAGAAATCTGGTGACTAGGCGCTGTTTCATCGATTACCAGGTAATAATGGACTGCCGCATCAAGGGTTTTCAGCTTCTCCTTCACACTTGTTTCAAATATCCTTACATCCCTGTCATAGTTTCTGTCAGGATCATGCTGTTTTTGCCCGAAACAACAATCATCTTTCCTGTTGAGGATCTGAACCTGTTTGCGTCCTTTGCCATATGCCCCCAGGACATAAAGGTCAGGATATCCGGCAATGTCTCTGTAGAGTTCAGGCAGGAATTGTTCGATATCCCCCATTGATGCATCTGATCTGTAATACAGTGGCATTGAACCGGCAACTGAAAAGCTGTATTTTATCCTTTCATCGATAGCTGCCAGGAGATTCGTAGTCCAGCCCCCTCCTGAAAGACCAACCATATTTACGTTATTGTAAGTAGTCTTCCCGAGAATATAATTAAGACTTACAATTTCAGGCTCAAGGAAGAACCTTAATCCATAAGTCGCAGGGTGATCGCCGGGAGCCAAACTGGTATTCATTACACTGCAATGATCAATATTACAGCCTGTTTCTGAGACATGAGGCATAAATACCGCCAGAACATCAAATCCTGCCTGGAGCAATCCATTTATAGTTGGTTCGATCCGGTAATTTGTCTCCGGACTCTCTTTAAGTGTACAGGAATGACCAGGATTCAAAAGGACCAGCCTGTTATTTCTTTTGACAGGGACAAATAAATAGGCGAGGTCCTTAACTTGTGCAACAATTTGTTCCAGTGCACCGCTGACAGGGATTTCAATCCTGTCAACCCTTGATAAGTATGAGGTGGGGCTCAAGGGACTTTTTACATCCGGAGTTACCAGTACGTCAGTTCGGAGAGGCAAAGTGTTTGCGCCCCATATTGCCTTTATTATCTCCAGCCGCTTCGCTTTTACTTCGGCTGGTGTGTGGATCTTTATCTCCCTGTCGTCTGTGTATTGCAAGCCACAGTTTACATAAAGCCCATCGGACTGTCCATAAAGTGGCGGCATCCTGTTGGCCTCAATAAAAACTGAAGAGCTGTTATCTCCGCTTACCGGAAGTTTAGCATAGCTCAGATCATTTCCCGTCATTGTAAGATGAAGGTTTTCCAGTACCCTTCAGCTGAAGGAACGTACCAGTTCCCTCATTAGCTGAGCATGACTGGATAATTGCATGTTTTACTCTGCTGAACTGAATTACAGGTGCAGTAACATATGAACTTGCTTTTATGCCAGTAATCTGAATATTTTCTGCATTATCGAATACAAGTGCCGGTCTGAAATCCTCATTGTCATATCCAAGGCTGACATTATTGAAACTCAGGTTTTTTACATGTCTGCAATAAAATCCATAAGCCGGAAGTATTCCATGCATACCATGCTCAGGATATTCAGAGGGATGCTCAGGCACCTCACTCTTAGCATTTTCTTCTGTCCCTCCTCCTTCAAAAGTCAGGTTAATATTACTTAGGGTTATCTCATCAGTCATATAACCTGGTATTCCAACAATGGAACAGCCTGTTTTACCAATATTTGCTCCAATTATATTATCGATAAATATATGAGACATTTTGCCCATACCGGGTTTTGGCAAACTATCATTATAAGGACGGGCACGATTACCAAGGCGGATAAAAATTGCGGTCCCGACATTATTCATTGTAATATTTGAAACGGAAACACGCTCCAGGGTGCCGCCATCAACCATCTGCAGAGTAATGCCTGCCAGGGGAGTATCATAAATGGTACAGTTGCTGAATACGATATTCTGAAATCCGCCGTTGGTCTCAGTGCCAAGCTTGAATGCATTACAATTCGAACTTAAAACACAATTTGTGATTGTTACATTTTTGCATGGAATGTCAAGGGTGCTTTTCAGAACAATGGCATCATCACCGCTTATAATATCGCAATCTGAAATCCTCACTCTCTGGCAGCCGTCAATATCTATCCCGTCATTATTATGGTTTACCCTGCTGTTAACCTTAATCCCGTCAATATTGACATCTTCGCAGAGGAGGTAATGCTGAACCCACATCGGTGAATTGATTATTGTAATATCACGGAGAAGAATATTCCTGCAATTTATCATTCTGATCAGATAGGGCCTGTATTTGTAAAATGCAAAATCATCTTTTTTCCTTAATTCATCGCTGTTATCCATATTTTCAACTTTGAACCAGGCTCCGTTCCCGTCAATCAGACCTTTTCCGGTAATGGAAACATTCTCCAGATCCTCAGCATAAATAAGGCTCTTATTCGTATAGTTATCTGTATATGATCTGACTTTTGAAATTGTCACAGGATAGTCCTTCAGGTCTTTACTTCCTTCAAGAATGGCACCAGCCTCAAGGAATAATGTCACATGGCTCCTCAGATAAATGGTCCCCGAAACGAATCTGCCGGCCGGAAACCAAACAGTTCCTCCTCCTGATTTTGAACATGCATCAATTGCAGCCTGAATTGATTTGGTGTTAAGGGTAACTCCATCTCCTTTAGCCTTGTAATCCAAAATATTAAAAACTTTGGGAGAAGCCTTAATATAGGCTGAAAAGGCAAAAAGTATGCAAAATGTAAGTGCATTTTTGATTTTGATTACTGTTCCTGACATATGATTAAGGTTAGTTAAATATTTTCTTTGCCACTAAGACTCCAAGACACCAAGTATCACCAATTATCAGAATAATATTGATTGTTTCATAATGTTTGGTCCAACTGCATTATTTCCCGTTGGATTAATCTCAGGCAGATCAGTCGTATGTCCCTTGCCATTACTTAACAACTGAGCATGTCTGTGAGGAGTCAGAATCATTGATGGATTGGTAATACTTCCATCGGGTAACGGATCTACTGTCGTAATGTTACCATATTTTTTCCTTAGGTCATCCATATCACCCCAATCCAGGGCCCTGAGCGGACATGCATCGACACATGCAGGATTTTTATCAATAGCTCGCAAATCGGCACACATGTCACACTTACTCATTCGTGCAGTATCACTTCCGAACTGGGGAGCACCGTACGGACAGGCATATAAACAGGACTGGTCGCGAACACATATATCCTGGTCAACATGCACAATACCGTCATCGCTCTTGCTGATTGCTGAAGAGGGGCATACTTCCATACAGGGAGGAGAGGCACAGTGCTGACATGATACAGTCAGGTAATAAACAAAAACACCTGAAGGGACCAAATCACCTTTTTCACTGTTCCATGAGCCACCACAATACTCAATTACTCTTCTCCAGTTAACATCCACCGGAAGATCATTTTTATCCTTACAGGCTAATTATGCAAGTTTTGCAACCGATGCATACACTGCTGTCGAGATAAAAACCCAACTGCTTTTTATTACTCATGAGTCTCGCTATTAAATAAGATTCTGGCCGGCCATTTATGATCAGGGATCAGTTCCTTGTTATATTTTTCTACTTCCAGCAGACAGGAATTCCATCCGCTTGTTCCCTGTCCGGTAGTTATATCACCGGCTAACATATTGGAGCTTCCGGCATTATCCACGCCTAAGCTCTTCATCAAGTTCTGACCATGCACCTGCTCCCATGCTGGTCACACCCGGACGGATCCTGCCTGTAACATGCGCGCGTCTGATAACTGCCCCATGGCGGCTACTGGCTTTAATTGTGTCTCCATGCTTAATACCACGCACCTCCGCATCGAGCGGATTAATAAAAAATTCCTGAGGCCAGGCCTCTCTGAGCCATGAAACATTATCATAGGTTGACCCTGCCCTGCGGAGATAATGAACCGAATAGAACTGCAGTGGATATTTACTCTTTGTTTTGGTTTTCCAGTCCGAAAAACTTGCCTCGTATCCTTCAATTGGCTGTACATATTCGGGTACAGGTTTAATGACACTCCATCCGAAATTGGCAACAAACTCAGCAAGATCCTGACAATGGATCTCCAGCTTTCCGCTTTTGGTCGTTACGGGATTTTTAACAGGATCCTTCCTGAATTCCTCCAGAGGTATGTGGCGGAAATTATCATTGGGTGAACGGGGTACCTGGAAAACTCCCTTCTCCTTAAGCTCTTTGAATGGAATGCGTCCTTTCTGAGGAGAACCTACAGCTCCCAGGTTTTTAATATCTTCCTCAGTAATAGTTAAAAGTGGTTCATAACCCTTTCCATCATCTTTGATAACCATTGCACCGCTTGCCGAGTTGTAAACCTGCTGGGCCTGGCTTGCTGATTCAATAAGTTTTGTATCCAGTCCAAGCCGGGCTCCTATCTCTTTTGCGATCCACATATCATCCCTGGATTCATACAGAGGCTCGATAGCTTTGCTGCCAAGGAAGATTATCTCTCTGTTACCGTCATCCTGCAATAAGCCATCCCTCTCCCACTGAGTAGTAACGGGCAACACCACATCTGAATACTGTGCAGTTGTATTCAGGAAATGTGCATGGCATACGATAAAATCAGGTTTCTTTATAGCCTCAAAACCCTTTTTCTGCCCCTCCCTGGAACCCAGCATGTTAGTTACTCCCCCAAGGTACATCAACCGGATATCGACTTTTCGGGTCCGGTCTTTCCCTGCTGTGTATTCACCAGTCAGGACGGCGTTCCAGATCTGATTTCCTGGAATTGAAATTTTTTCCTCCGGACGCCCTCTGGTGTAGCTGCTACCTCCACCAACAGGATTTGGAATATCCACCAGTCCGGAACTCCCTGCATAAACCAGAGGCGGACCACCATTTCCAGTAGCGATATGAATCGAAGTGCCAGTCATCCGGCCCGATTCGCCGATATGACCTGTCATGCAGCCAAGAGTCATGAATGCCTGCGGCCAGGAATCCGCATTGTTTACCCTGGCAGGAGCCCAGCTCGTAAGCAATGCTACTTTTTTTGTACTGCCAATCTCCCTCGCCAGCATCTTTTATACGATCTGCCTGGATCCCGCATATTTCGGAAGCCCATACAGCATCTTTTGGCTGACCGTCATTTTTGCCAAGTAGATAATCTTTGAAATTTTCTGAAGGGTCAACACCCTCCGGCATATGATCCCTGTCAAAACCTACTGTACACCTGTTAAGGAAATCCCAGTCGATAAGAGGGTTATTTACCGGATTATCCTCATCGAGTAAAGTGTGCATCATGCCAAGTATCATTGCATGGTCGGTCCCTGGCCGGACGGGATACCAGTCATCCGCTAAAACGGCGGCTGAAGAGCTGTAAAAAGGATCGATGAAGATAAACCTTGCCCCGGCTTTTTTGACCTGGAGGAAATTATAGGTAGGGCTGCCCGGGCTGCTCCAGGCGGGGTTCACTCCCCACATTACAACAAGCTGGCTGTTCCTCATATCCATCCTGTCGCCGATGCAACCGATCCAGTCAAATCCGTTATTTGGTTTTTTTGCATATAATCCGATCTGTTTACCGGAACCCATCCATGAACCAAGAGAGTCGTTGCTCCATGAATCAACACAGCCGCCATAAAGGTTCAGAGTTCGTTTTATTTCACCGCCCGGGCTGAAAAATGATTCATTGCCATATTGTCCTTTAATGCGTTTCAGCTCACTCACAACAATATCCAACGCCTCATCCCAGCTTATGCGAACCCACTCATCCTTTCCGCGGAGGGATTTGTCGCCACCACCCGGCGTCCAGTGTTTCCGACGCATAGGGTACTTAAGACGGTCGGGGGCACAAACCTGCATTCGTTGTGATCGCCCCCGGACACATGCCCTCTGCTGAGGAAAATCCGGAGTATCTTTATGAGTATCGTCACTCTTAACCCGTATAATCTTATTATTGACGACAAGTGCTTTTAAGGCACAACGGCCTCCGCAGTCATGCCAGCAAACTACAGGCACCCATTTCCCATCGACAGGTCTGACTGTTCTCCTAACCCCATCTGAGATTTTGCGTGGTAAAAACATACCTTTTATAGTATATGAAGGAAGAATTGTGATCGCTGCAGAAAGAAGCCCTGCATTTTTAAAAAATTTACGGCGTGAATCTTGCATCTAGCATTTAAAATAGTTTCTTTAATTTAACCTGTTAGAAATAACCTGCTTCTCAAAATTAACCTTATGCTGATTAATTTTTCAGTTTAAACAATTGATTACGCTTAACCTTTATGGCAGTGTAAACCGGGCCATTGCAGGGCATTATAACCCGAATGTCTACCTTTTCATCATCAGGCAAACCGAAATGAGCTATTGCTTCATAACCTGAGCTATAGCCATTCGCGACTGAAATAATATGAGTTCCAAGGAGATCATCCTGTTTCCCCAGAGAGCCGGCTTTGAATATCTCAACTTTGGCTCCTATTCCATTGCGGTTCGGAATTTTGCCTAATTCCAGCTTTACATCAATATAGTTTCCGGCATCTGGGGTAACATTCCTCAGTAATCTTGCTTTATCTTCAGGGTACCATTCCGGTCCAAAGAAATCCAGTCTGCCGTCACGGTCAAAATCGGCAAACGACCCTCCGGCCCAGTAATTCATTAGTTTAGCCTCAGTACCTGCATCAAAAGGCTGAGCAAATTTCGGAATGTCTTTTTCAGCTCCAATATTTTTATAAATGAAATTTTTATACCGGCTGGTGCAAATGTCCATTTTGCCATCATTATCTATGTCTGCTATTTGTATGTAAATTGCCCTGCCTCCAAACTCACCAATATTTGCAGCTTCAGTGATATCCGTAAAGACAGGATTGCCACTTGCATCATTACCCTGGTTCTGGAATACAAACAACCTGTGTTTGGGCGATTCATATTCAAGGTGGTCTCCAACAACAAAATCTATGTCGCCGTCATTATCAAGATCACCTGTATTTGCGCCGCAATAGTAGGCGTAATCTTTATTGATATTTGAAGGCAGAGTATATTTTGGATCAGGCATTTTGAAGGGCAATTCCCTGAAAGTTCCGTTGCGGTTGTTAATAAAAAGCCTGCAGCTGTGTGAGAAGAACACATCGGGCCATGTATCCCCGTTAATATCATCGACAAAACCGCCAAGTCCGTATAAATCCTTGCTGAAATCCTGTTGGAAATCCGGCTTCTTTTGTAACATCTTTGAATTTCAGGATTCCCATGTTTTTCAAAAGACGTGAATTTCCAGCTGAAACATCGCCAAGCGTAAAATCCTCCTGCATGAAAATATCAAGCAAACCGTCACCATCATAATCAAATATGAAAGTATTTCTTCCCATGAAGGGGTACCAGAAATCGAGACCTGAATGAAAAGTTACATTCCTGTAATTACCCTTGCCGTCATTTTCCAGCAGGATATTCCTTTCAATACCTGCCTCCAGCAGATCTCCGGGCCATTTTTTCAGATGAGCCTGGTGTGATATGATCATATCCAGGTCGCCGTCATTATCCAGATCGGCAAATGCTCCGCCAGAACATTTCCCTTTTACGCCGGAAGGACACTCCTTGTCCTCAACAAAAGTACCATTGCCTTTATTAATGAAAAATTTGTTTGGTTCTTTGCCTGTTGTATGTCCGCGCTGATTATATACCGAATCTTCGAAATGAGTAAAGGTACCTACAAAAAGTTCCGGGAAATCATCTCCGTTCGCATCGCCAAAAACTGCGCAATGCCCGGCTATGCCTTTTAAAGGTTCAACCAGTCCCGCTTTTTCTGTAACATCTTCGAATTTTATTTGTCCAAAGAGAGGAATGGAGATTAAAAAGATTAAGGCACTTAATATTTTTTTCATGAGTAATATTTAAGGAGTTTACTTTTTCTTTGCGGGGAATACCGCCTCTTTTATTGACTGAATCGACCAGCTCTCAAGCCGGTAACCCCAGCTGCCAAAGGCGAGCAACACCATATAAAAAGGGATCAGCAGTAAGACAGCGTTTTGAGGAAAATGAGCGTTGGAGTCAATAAGTCTTCCGAATAATACAGGTAAAATAGCTCCACCCAGAATTCCCATAAGTATCATAGCGCCCCCAACTTTAGTGTATTTACCAAGTTCCCTCATTGATAATCCCCAGATTGTTCCCCAGAACATAGCCGTAGCAAATCCTGTTAAAACCAGACAATAGATTGAAATCCTTCCATCACTGAAATATGAACCTGCAGAAAATATTATTCCCCATACTGATGCCAGCTGCAAAACCCTGTTTTGTGATAAAAACCTGGGAATCAAAATTATGGTGGCCAGATAGCCAAAAATCATTGCAATAAGGGTATAGGTAGGAAAAAGCCTGGATTCCTCTATCGAGAAACCAAGCGATCTGCTGTAAATAATTATCCCGTCGACAGGTATTATTTCGACGGAAATTGCAAAGAACATGCTGACTACACCCAGGATAAGCCAGGGATACCTGAATACACCTGATCGCGAGGGTATCTTTCTTGTAATGCCATCTTCCTCAGCCACAGAATCATCAATTTCAGGCAAGTTTGAGAAAAATATCAATGTTGCCAGGGATAAAAAAACACTGGCGATCATTATATAAGGGCCGACTATTTTAAGTGCATACAGATCCAGGATCTTTGCCTTTTCTGCTGCATCCACCTGAGCAATAGTGGCAATAATACTGTCGGCGTCAAGCAAAAAGACAGAACCCAATACAAAGATGCTGAAGATGCCTGCAACCTTATTCGCAAAACCAAGAAATCCGACACGCTGAGCCGTACTTTCTATGGGGCCGATTATGGCAACATACGGATTAACCGACGCCTGCAAAAGAGTAAGACCTGTACCTGTAATAAAGAGGCCTGATAAAAACAAACCATAAGTCCTTGTATATGCAGCAGGAATGAACATCAAAGCACCAATCGCCATAACTGACAATCCTAAGACCATACCTTTCTTATAACCTGTAAATTTAAGTATTCCGGCTGAGGGCAGAGCCATTACAAAATATGCTATATAGGCAGCAAAAACTACCAGAGATGCCTGGAAATTAGTTAATTCCAGACAGATCTTAAAATATGGGATCAGCACACCGTTAAGCCAGATTATAAATCCGAAAACAAAGAATATAACTGCAATTATGGATAAAGGAAAGATGTAAGATTTTCGTTTTGTCATGAGAGTCCTTATATTATTTGAAACTATAATTTACTTTTTATTAACCAAGTGAAGCTCATCCCCGACGCTAATTATCCCGGTACCCTGATGAACAACATTACGGCCAAATTCAATCTTATTATCTCTCATCCGATATGTTGCAAGAGTTTTTGTTGGCTCCTTATCTGAATTCAATACTCCTTTTTCCGGATCCACGTTGGGTACCATGCAGCGCTTGCAGTTTTCGAGTCCGGTAAAATTAATTTGTCCGACTGTAAAATCTTCAATAACATCTTCCTGGTAAGGAAAACCTCCTGAGAACACTATATTCGGTCTGAACCTCTCGATAGTAAGAGGGATCTGCATGCGCTGGTTGAGATCATCCATCGAAGACTGACCTATCATTAAGAAAGGGTAGGCATCGGCGAATGATGTAAATTTACCTTCCGGGGCAAAACCTG
Organism: uncultured Bacteroidales bacterium; assembly: GCA_963782945.1. Taxonomy (GTDB): domain Bacteria; phylum Bacteroidota; class Bacteroidia; order Bacteroidales; family VadinHA17; genus LD21. Next base: position 24,579 of record CAWALO010000014.1, on the reverse strand, counting down.
ATGTTGTATTTACAGGTCGCAAGCTTTTATCAGGCATATAGACTAATTTACATTTGACCCCAAGCATTTCGCTGAACCAGTCATCGGCATCTTTGCCAACTCTTTTAGCCTCAACAGTGGCATTCCAGATGGTGACGCTTTCCGGATAATTTTCTTCCTGATCAAATCGAATCTGAAAATCATTCCCTGCATGTTCAAGTGATATTACCTTCAGGCCTCCATCCTGCAATTCCACCTTCAGCAAGGCCATTTTCGGAAGTGTTCTGAGTGATAAAAACTTATTATTCTCATCCACGATCATCCATCGTCTGTCGTTTTGCAGGCCACGGTCAGTAACAAGGGAGGATTGTACAGAAATACCTCTCAGAGATTTTATAGGATAGATAAATAACTTGCTTATAGTTAACATGTTAATATTTCTTTATCAGATTCAACAATTCTTCCCGTAATAATTTCTCAGCATCAGGCTCCATAAAGCTGCTGCGGGCACGCCAGGTCTCATAGCCACCCCTATCCATTTCGTGTGCAGGCGGGACATAGCCGCAATATGCATTTGCCAGGGAAATGGTGAAATAATCAAATCCAGATACACTTTTTTTCAGCAGAAGTCCGGTTTCAGCAAAGAATTCGCCCGGAAGGGAGCCAATTACCTGATTCCCGATCCTGATTGCCTGCACAGGAGCTAAAACAGTATCAGGGTATTCATTCAGCAACAGCTGTTCCCTGTCATAAATCATCTGAACCATATCCTTTTTAAGGCTCAGATTATCAAAATCATTTTCAATAAATGATTTAGCAGCAGCCTCCAATTCGACAGAATTTGGTTTTCTGACATTTAACTTCAATTCACTGTATTGGACAGCGAGATATGGATTCTCTTGCCATTTTACCTTTCTCAGCTCCTCAACCACTTTTTGAGCCAGAGCTCCTCCGATTAATTTTGATTTGGCAAATTGTTCCTTTGGAAAGCGGTCAGGATTCATAAAATCCCAGATGTTTATATCGCCGCTTGTCCCGTTGCTCATTATACCTGTAAAATCATCTCCCGCATTTAATTTCTCCCTGATCTGATTTGCAAATTCCCCGAAGTAATCTGCTGTAACCGTATCATCATGCCAGTCTCCGACGTAGTGCAATGAATAATTCCCAAGGACGGAAATCCATTGCTCATCAATTCCCTTTACAGCAAGATATCCGACACCAGGGTCGGGGGTTCCGGAGGGGCCTTCAATAAGATGCTCTGCTCCTATAGGATTTGTTTTGACCAGGTCCGTTTTACCTGTAACCGGATTTCTTGCCTCGTAGCCATCTTTCATAAAGTATCGTCCTGGAAAGGACATAACCTGGAACATCAACCGAACCGGAAGCAATCTTCGCAGGTCTCAATTTCTCTTTTGCCAGTATAACAGACTTAAGAACCCGGTCAGGAAGCTTATTCCTGTATTCAATATCCACGGCACTACCCAGTAATCCAACTACATTACCGGCGCCATGGTCATGATTACTTGCCAGGAGTACATTTTCCGGAAGAATTCCGGTATCTTTCTGTACCCTTGCTTTAATGTCATCCATAAAGTCGGTACCCATAATGCAGGTATCAACAATAACAATAGCAATAACCAGCTTACCGTCGCTTAATACCAATGCCTTAACATGCAGGGGATCATGGATGAAACGTGCATAATGAGGAAACATATCTACGCCAAGGATAGTGCCCATGGGAGGTGTTATATCGACTCTGGCGGCGCCTGCAAGAAATTTATTATTCTCCATAATAAAGATTTGATTTGAATATATGGTTATCTTGCCATCCTGAATCCTATTATATCAGAATCGTCACCGCCAACACCGGCACTTCCGGGGGGAAGATACCAGGTCCGGTAGGTGGTGTTCGCTTCCGGATCGTCCCAGCATCCTCCTTTTACAACGTGATAAAGACCTGTATAATCATAAGGCTTAACACATCCGGGATATGACTTAGCCCAATCAGCACACCATTCATAGGCATTGCCTGTCATATCCATGCAGCCATACGGACTTGCACCGGCAGGGTAGCTCCCCACAGGTGCACTCTGGTTAACCCTGTAGCCACCTCCTGCCGGATTATGGTCAGATGGATTATTGTCCTTTTCCGGGTCCCAGGTATCTCCCCATGGCCAGATATTGGAATGAGAGCCTGTCCATCTTGCAGCTTTTTCGTATTCTGCTTCAGTCGGAAGCCTGCCCCCTGCCCATTTGCAATAAGCCTCGGCCTCATAATATGTAACTCCGACAACAGGATGTTTATCAGTTTGTATGAACTTAGGATGTCCGTAACCATGACCTTTCCATTCCTGTTCCGCTTTCCAGTACTGAGGTTCAGTTCGTTTCTTATCCTTATCCGGCCGTATTACAGAATCAACATTACCATACATCCCTGCATAAATGATATACTTGCCTTCCTTCCATTTCCATCCTTCATCGGACCAATAACTACGGTTACTATAACCGCCGGCCTCCATGAATTTACGGAATTCACCACGGGTCACTTCATATTTCCCGATCTGATATGCAGGAAGATATACAGTATGTTCTGGCTTTTGATCCCAGTCACCTTTATTATTTCCCATAATAAATTCACCGGCAGGGATCGTGATCATTTCACCCGGAATAACCTGAGAATAAGCACTAATTTCTGCAATCAGAAATAATGACAAGACGATGAATCTGATTAAATGACATTTTTTTGATATTGGTTAGAATTTACTAATAGAGAACTTTGAAATTTGATTTATCAGCTATTTTGGAGTCCGATTTTATCCACAGAAGTTTTTTCCCTTCTTTTTCCTGCAGCCATCCTTCCTTTTGGGAATTGAATTCTTCCTCTGTTCTGCATAAAGGCAATTTATATTCATCCTTCATGACCTCTTTAGCGTCTGACTTCATATGTACGCAGTACACAATACCCTTTTCAGGAACAATGTATTTTCCCGACGGAGCTGATTTTTCTATCAGCAATTCGTTTCCATTTTCAGTACATGAAAAAGTAGTAATGCTGAATATGTCTTTTTCATAATCATAGCTTTCACCATCATCCTCATAAAGCTCAAATGATGACTTGCCTTTCGGATATATTTGTATCGTGAGAGGACTAGCTATTTCATCAATATAGTGCTGATTATCAGGAGCCATAGGAATTATTGCTCCGGCTTTAACAAAGATCGGCACCTTGTCAATGGGTGCATGAAAATTAATTGTCTGCTTACCGGGATATGTGATATCATCAGACAAATCAATCCATTCACCTTCCGGCAGGTAAATATCCCTGTAGAAAGTGGTATCACTCCAGAGCGGGGCTATAAGGATCTCTTTTCCTAAAAGATATTCACAAAAGGAATTATATGTTTCAGGATCGTTCTGATTTTCAAGAACAAGAGCTCTGACTAGAGGAGAACCATTTATTGTAGCTTCACGGGCATAAGTATAAATATAAGGCATCAGGCGATAGCGCAGCTTGCCATAATGGCGGTAATTCCAGTCGGCCATTTCGATGCCCGTTTGGGTGCTCAGGGTCCTTTCTCCGGCAACTGTAAGAGAGAGGTATTGAGACAATCTCGAATATGGCAACCCAGGAGTCAATTCTCTTGATACGTTATCCGTAAATGTTCTGAAAGGGATGCCGGACATTCCGAGGTTGATACAGCCCATCATTTCTCCCCAGATATTTTTACCTGCGGCATGTGAGTCCTGCGTTCCCTGCATGGGATACCGCTGACCGCCTGCCCAGTAAACCAGCCCGAAATTAATGCATCTTTTATCGGGTTTACGTTCCCTGTAAGCTTCCCAGCTTGCCTGGTTAAACAACAGGGAGTAAATATTCAGGAATTCATCTGAACCCATTCCATTATATGGTGAATTTGTGCCTCTCGAGCATCTTTTCATCGTTCCAGTCACCGGCAACTCCATCAGATCCGAAATCAGCCATATAATAATGGTATCTCCCCCACCATTTTCTTGCCTCAGGATTCATGAAATCCACCATGCCTCCCGGAGGCTGAAGATAGCCAAAAACGATATTCTGAGGTTTTCCATCTTTCATTAGAAAGTAATTATTCTTAATCGCCTCATCATACATTTTACAGTTGCCTGTGATACCGGGCGCTTCCCAGAACAAAGGATGAATATGCTGTTCATGCAGTTTCAGCACAAATGAGTCGACTGCAGGAAATTCTCCCCACAACATATCAGGCCAGCTGAGATCAGGGCTTGCATAAAAACTTTGTTTTGGCCCCATGGAATGAACACGAATGCCGTCAAGTGGCCAATCCCATATCTCTCTTACAGATTTGATTGTTCTCAGCATCCCCTGCTGACCATCCTGCCTGTATTTAATTCCCTCCACTTCTTCATCCCAACGACTGAAAAACAGGCCAAAAGCCCATTTTGGCGGTAACGGGGATAGTCCGGTAATTTTTGAGTATTGCTGAATAATGTGTTTAAAACCCGGGCCATAAATAAAATAATAATCGAGCTCTTCACCACCCGGAGCCGAAAATGAATAGGGATTTTGGGTGAAATCGAAGGTGGAAGTCCAGGTATTATGGAAAAAAATGCCGTAACCATCCGTTCCCAGGAAAAACGGGACAGGTGTGTATTCCCGGGTAACCAGGCATGTAGCTTTCATTCCCCGCAAATCACTTTTCTCATACCGCTGGCCCAATCCAAAAAAATGATCTGTTCCGGTGAGTTCCTTTTTGCAGATAATTTCATTGCCTCTGAAACCCATACTTCCCTCTTTCCAGTCCTTATTGACAGGGATTCCATTCAAATCATAGAATTCGAAACGGAAGGGCGACTTAAAGGCCTTGATCTGCATTCTTTGTGTTTCAATTGCAATATAATCTCCTTTGTCTTTTATGCTATATGAAGTTACAGGCCAGTCATATCTGATTACCACATATGTTTCATCGGGTTTGAATTCTCCGCCCTGACGCATTCGGATACGGAGGATATCATCCGCACATATATCAACTCTGATCTTAGCATTTGTACATTTGAATTCTATAATGTTTTTTGTTTTCTTATGTTTAATATAATTCCCTGCAAGAGTGTATTCCTGAGCAGCAGCCGTGAAAGAAGAGAGGTACGGAAGGAAGAAAAGAATCATCCAGAAATTGTCTCTTTTCATAGAATGTCTTTTATATATTAATAAAATGAATACAGGCTATATAGGACTAACCTTATATAACCCTGAGCCATGGGCAGGAAGGGTAATCTTTAAAGCCCCGGAAACATTTCCGGTTTCAGTATGGTTCCAAAGGTCTCTTACTTTGCACGAACCATTGAATCCCAGTCCGGAAAGATTTACTGTTAGTTCGGAATCAGTAAGATCACCCGTGTAAAACAATGCAAGATATTTCTCTGCACTTCCCGGAACATCAGCTACCCATGCGATTTTATCTACATCGCGGAATAGCTGCCGGCTATTCTCACTCTTCTGGTTGACCTGAATAACTTCACTGTTGGTCAGCAGGATGAGGGTGTAATTATCGAGAGTTATCAGGTCACCACCCATCATAAGCGGAGATCTGAAGATTGACCATAGTGTCATAAGTGTCTTTTGTTCTTCCAGTGTGAAGTTTGTCATTCTTCCCAGACCTGGATTCGGCCCTCTCAAATTCAGGCGTCCCAGGGTGAGCATGTCAGCATCAGGCCAGTTCCCTGGTCCGGAAACATGTGACCATTTATTGCATAATTCAAACTGTTTCTTAAGACTCTCCCATTGGTCCCAGAAATCTGCCGAGATCCTCCACATATTTGCGTATTTCCTTACATGTTCGGCCTGTTCTGAAGGCATATCATCGCCTGGCGACAAACTCAGCACCATTGGCCTGCCAGAGTTATCAATGGCTTTTCTGACAGCTTCTATCTCCTGTGCATGGTAAGGGGTGGCAATATCATCCACCTTGACATAATCCACTCCCCATGATGCATAGAGTTCGAATAATGAATTGTAATACTCCTGAGCTCCCTCTTTTGTCATATCAATGCCATACATGGAGTTCAGCCAGTTACAGGTATCAGATTTGTTGGCTATCATATCACCAGTAACTGTTGTACCCAGTACAGGAAGCTTTTTTGCGACAGCCTCCCTTGGTATGCCGCGCATAACATGTATCCCGAATTTCAGTCCCAGTCCATGAATATAATCTGCCAGTGGTTTGAAACCCATATTACCGGCAGATCCGGGGAATCTCTGAACTGAAGGCAATAATCTTCCGTTGCCATCCATTGTTAAGCCGGGCTTAAAGTCCCTGGTCTGGGGAGGATTGTTCATGGCTCCGGGATAGGGATAGAACCAGCAATAATCGACAACCACATATTGCCAGCCGTATTCCTTAAGATGAACAGACATCATCAATGCATTGTCCATCATCTCTTTCTCAGTAACTGTTGCTCCGTAGCAGTTGTAGCTGTTCCATCCCATTGGCGGAGTCAATGCAACATCTGCTTTATCTCTTCGGGTTTGTTCTCTCTGTTGTTTGCACGAAAAAGTGAACAATAAAAGGACACTTACAATAAGATAATAATATTTCATGTGGGTTAAATTTTGCTCATTGGTAAATATTTCATTTTTGCAATGACTTCAATTCGATTTCGATTGCCTCACTGCCTTTCAAAGCATTTGCAGGAAAAGGATTCTTACTGGAAAATGCCAGCATTACCACCGGGTTCTCAAGTATACTTTTACTTTCATCAATGGCTCCTTTTGAATCAGTAATTGCACTTAGGTTCATTCCAAAGTGCTTTGCCAGGAAAGAATATACAGGAACTCTTTTCTCTAAACCGTAATCATGAACACCATCAGGGAAATGAACACTCTCAACATTACTTTCAGCATCATAGAATGAATATGTACGTTTAATAAACGGATATTCCACCTTCGGTGTGTTTCTGGTCCAGTCATCACCGTCAGAAACAAGAAGCATTGGTCTGGGTGCAACCATAGCGGCAAATTCGGCCATATTCAGAATTTGTTCCGGATCCTTGCCAGTGGGCATGACTTTCTCACAAACACAAAGATCCTTATAATGAGCCGATACCATTACAACTGGTATGCTTAAGCTTATCCTGTCATCCAGGGCCGCGAGTAAAAAAGATTGTGTCCCTCCTCCGGAAGCTCCTGTAACGGCAATTTTCGTCTTATCAACCTCAGGCAATGTTTCAAGAAAATCCAGGACTCTCATACTGTTCCATGTCTGCATTGTTATAGCCAGGGGTATATCATGGCATTTTCGAATTACAGCAATATCTGTTTTTTCTATTATAGCTGTCGTATCAAGTTGCCAGATGGGTTCTCCTCCCCATGCAAACATACCGTAGCTGAATACCACTGCACCCATTCGTGCAAAAGTGGCACAACGTTTCTGCTGATCGGGACGGAAGCGTCCCCAGGCTGACAGGCTGTCACCTTCAAAGTGTCCGTGAGGACAAAGAACAGCAGGATGTTTTTTTGTATCATCTGATGGTCTGTAAAGGTTTCCGCATACATAATAACCGGGGATACTTTCAAAATAAACATTTTCAACGGAATATCCATCATAAATTCTTCTTGAACTTATAACAGCATTCAATGGAGTTTTTGAAGGTAACGGAAAGAGATTTATACCTTTCAGGATCTCTTCCCTTAGAACTATCTTCCTTGCTTCCCATTCCTCTTTAGTGGAATACATGGATTCCAGCTTTCTGAGCTCAGCTTTGCCAGCTTCTTCGAGTTTATATTCCTCAAGGCTGAGTTCGGGTTTATTTCCGTTTTTGCAACCAATCAGAACCAAAATAATCAGAGAAAATATAATTGTCTTCATAAAGATATTATTTATAAAAATTTATTTGATCGTCTTTCTGAATAATTTCATACAGTGCTCCGTCATATTTCTTATCAAGCACAACTTTAAATCCGGTTACTGAAAGTTCCTTTCCTGTTGAATTCATTATCACTTCTCCGGAGGGAGCTTTCCTCACCTCGTAAACAAACGAAGGATTGAGGAATTGAACAGTTACAGTTCTCTGATTTTCAGGAGAACCCTGCCTGAAGATACCCACAATGCCGCCTGACCATGTTTCTGAATTGATACGCTGGTAACCATCCCAGTTTCCTTCTGCAGGTTCCCCATACCCCTTAAGATCCTGTCTGAAGGACATAAAATCATGATTTGTCTGCATCTTCCTCAGCCAGTCGGCCCAGCCCTTCATCTTTGCGCGCTGTTCTTTTGAAAGTAGTCTGGGATCTCCAAGTACGATAGGAAGAGATCCGGCAAGTGACTTCAGGGAAAGTTCAAAATCAGGATCATCAAATCGCTGATTGCCAATTACCATTGCAGTTGCAGGTATAACCGGTGTTCTCCACCACGACATCTGCCTGACCCTCATTGAGCCCAAAGGAGCTTTCTCGCCGAAATTTGACAGCCAGTTTCCTTCTGCATGCTTGCACATATCAAGGTCGATCAGCTGAAGGGCACCCATAGTCTCAAAGGTGCAGTCGATAAACAGATCCGGAGCCTCCTTATGGAGATCATCAAATAACTGCCATGTGCGCTGATACATTGGTAGCATAGATTCATTCCGGTCTTTGTGCATAAGGTGACCGGCAGCATGGCAACCCGACCTGGTTTTATCTGTAGTATAAGCCCCGGTAACAACGGCAAAATCTCCTTTTATATATTCAAGACCATATTCTTTAACCATCTTCAGGACTACACCCTTGATATAATCGTACCAGCCTGTTGTCATGCACATTGAATATGTTTCCCATTCATACATTTTATCAAAGTCGGCATGAAGACTTATCGGCGAACCGTCAGCTTTCCGCACTGCCCATTCAGGATGTTCCTTATAAACATTGCTTTTAGATTCGGCAGCTCCGAGACTGATCCAGACTCCCGGTTTCATGCCTTTTGACTTGATATAATCGAATACAGGTTTCAGTCCATCAGGGAATTTCTGTTTGTTTATTCCCCAGTCACCATAGGAATCCTGCCAGCCATCGTCTATTATAAATTCCTCAATACCGCATTCGGCAGCGGCATCAGCCAGTTCACGTATAAGCTTATCGTTGATGTTATGCAGAAATGGCTCCCATGTATTGTACACAAATACAGGCTTTTCCGGGATTTTACTCAAACGTGTACCGAGGTGACGCCTGATATAATCATTAACTGAAGTATTGAGTACTGAATAAGGATCATCGGAGTTTTCATAGAGGGCAGTAAAAACCCAGGTGCTCTCCCACGTTTCCCGGGGTTTAATCCACTTTCTGAATCCATAATTCTGATCGGGATGCGTCAGGCCAATTGTGAACTGCTGAGGTTTCAGAAAAGCCGATGTACGTTTCAGGACGCCGGGGGCTTCATTGCCTAATGCAATTCCCCTGCGGTTAGTGACCTGGTGTGCAACAACCACCGGATCATACCAGTTACCAACAAACTGTCCAAGCGATTTCTGCCTGCCATAATCATGCATTATCCAGGTATGGGTACCATCATCACTACTGAACAAAATACTTTCAATATCGAGAGCTTCGATCATGGTCTCATTTGTGCCGGTATTTGTGAATCCCATCTTCTTTCTAACCAGGGGAAGCCCTGGATATAAAATATAAGTAACAGAAACTCTGAGGCCTTCACCTGGATACTCCAGCACTACAATGGCTCCGCTGCCTTTGCCCTCTTTTGCCGACAGATCAACGGAGACTACTTTCCATTTGCCGGAACCGGTAATCTGCTTCCCATCCTTTATGAAAGAGAATTCTTCCGAACCCCCTGCGAGAAATTCACCTATACCTGCACTTAGCCTGTAGCTTGTCGATTGAATTCCTGCATATCCGGTATTAAACAGCACAATCCGTTTCACAAAGCCATTATCGAGTATAAGAGTGTCGCCCGATCGGGATGCGAAAGGCTGCGCGGACACTAATCCTGCAATTGTCAGAAATAAGATGGGTAAAACGAAATGTCTCGGCTTCATAGTTTTAGATTTTTCTATACCATGGTAATCTTTCAAGAGGAACTTCAATTTTTAAAGTTACCGGACCACTTACAATACTTCCATCATCACCCTGCCATTTTCCTTCCGGGAAAATAACTTCACGCGACCTCTGGTCCTTTACAACTACCGGTGCGACAAGAATTTTATTTCCGAGGAGGAACTGGTCCTTAATCTCTCCATAACCATTTCCAGGGTATTCGTATTCAAGGTTACGCACCATAGGTTCACCTGACGCGGCACATTCCCCGGCAAGACTGAGGATTTCTTTACCCATCGAATAATGCAGGTCTGCCATAGTTTTACAAATCACAAGATTCTCTTTCCCCAAAACTCTCCACGGGGCCACAGAAAACTGCATCATTGGCATGAGGGCACTAACCTGTGCTGCACGTACAATAAGCTCCTCATCCATCACAGAGCTATCCTGGAATGATGTCCATTCACCCCCTCCTATCATGTCAGGGCAGCCAAACTGATGACCGATCAGTCCAAGCGCTATCATATCAGGAATGAGCACACGAACATCATCCCAGGTATGGCTTTTATCCCTTAAACGCTGCACCAGAGGCTGGCCAGCCATCTTCCAGCAGGCCCGGAGTTCATTAAGCGGGAAATCAAGCGCAAGTTTTGCATAGGCTTCACAGTGATCATTAGGGTTAAAATCATTAAAGGAATAGTTCCCGACATAACTTTCCGGATCACCCGCATCAAGCTTAAATCCATCGACTCCATACTCGCTGACCAGCTTTTGAAGTTCCCCTTTAAACCATTTGCTGCCTTCAGGATTCGACAGGTCCACTAGTGCGCTTACACCATTCCACCATTCAATTTTTGCAGGTTTTGTTTTTGTGCTGTCTTCAAAAATCAACAGTTTTTTCCTTTCGAGGTCCCTGTATACCGGGGAATCTGAACTTATGAAAGGCACTACCCAGAGCATGACCTTAAAACCCATTTTATGAAGTTTTTCAATCATTCCTTTGGGATCGGAGAATTTTTTACAATCAAAGCTCCATGTTCCATAACGTTCCTGCCAGTTGTCATCAATCATAATGACGCCGGACGGGAATCCGTTATTAAAAATGTTATCTGCATATTTCAGTATATCTTTTTCATTCTGGTTGTATTGCAACTCAATCCATGTATTGTATTGGGGAGAAGTAATCAGCAAAGGATCAGGAATCTTACCGGAAGGAGGAAAGAAATTTTTGCTTCCATATAGAAAAGCATCCTTCAGAGTCTCCCCTGCCTTTCCCCATACAACTTCTCCTCCTTTGGATTCGACAGCAATTTTGTCAGCGGAAATTTCAATTTTCAAGGGTTTATCACTCCATATATACCGTCCCTTATCAGAGATAAAGAAAGGCGCAGCCTGATTGGACTTACAATCGGCATACTGGTCATAAACAAATTGTCTGTCATTCAGAGGGGAGTTACGTCCGTCGAGAACAGCTCCTCCCCACCATTTTTCATTTTCAAGAACAGCAAATACTTTTTTTCCGCCAGGCTCCTTATTTTGCCCGCAGCTTGTAATAATTACAGAAATCAGAAAGTAAAGTACAAAAAGATAGTAAATCGATTTTTTCATAGATCTGATATTAGATGATTATCATCCCTCGGGAAAACTTTTCCAAAAGGTAAATAAAAAATATAAATTATAAGCAACTGTTGATTACGCCTCGTAACCATTCATATCAAAATAACAATTAACTTTCCTGATACGGTAGTACTATTCTTTATATTTCTGATACTTTTAATTAAGATGCGCATATATTTATGACAACAGTTGAATTCGGAGGAACTGAGCGGTAAGGAGCCCGCGGTGAATCCTGCGGTTATTGGAATGTACATGTATTTCGACAAGATGTTTTTAAAATGAGGGTATAATTGAATTAATCTAAGTAAATTCGCTAAATTATTAATATATGGCAAACCGATTATTTCTTCTTCTGATATTATCAATTGGCTTTAATGCATATGCACAGACAGCCGATTGTAAAGTTAATAAAGCATCTATCTCCGGTTCATATACCGGTGACTGTAAAAAAGGGCTGGCACATGGGAAGGGAATTGCCCAGGGTATCGATCGTTATGAAGGGCAGTTCATAAAGGGGCTACCCAATGGAACAGGCACTTACAGATGGGCCAGCGGAATCTACTATGAAGGAGAGTGGAAAGATGGATTTAGAGAAGGACAAGGGAAAATGGTATACCCAGACTCAGTAGTAACCGGATTCTGGAAGGAAGATAAATATATGGGGAAAAAGGTAATTGCGCCTTACAAGATAGTTACCAGTATGAGTGTATCACGGGCAACAATTATGAAAGCTCAGGATAAAAATAATGCAGTAAAGATCCGTATCAAGCAGGGGGGAATTGATAATATAGCCATTGAAGGTTTTACCATGGCCTATGACAGCGGCACTGAATACAGGAACGGTAACTATTATGGAATTGAAAATGTGAGATTTCCATTGAGCGTCAAAGTGAAGTACCGTTCATGGAATCAGCTTATGACTTCACAATACAATGTAATATTTGAATTTATTATCAACGAGCCCGGAAGCTGGGATGTTGTAATCAATAATTAAATTTACCCTGTGTTTTAAACCATTATACGGTTTTCAGAACATTTTTCAGTTAAGTTATGATTATTAGCAATGATCGGCCTAATCTCAAATACTTTTTTGATATTTGTGAAATAATTTCCTGAATATTAAGTTAAAGTTAACATGGAGAAAATTAGGTTGTTTTCTTTTTAACCTGAAATTTATGGATTTAAGATATAACATGCGCATATTGATACGGGTATTTCTGATGTTGATAACGGTTAACATTTTTAACCTGACATTTGCACAGCAAACGCCATTGAATCCTCTGTCCTACTGGGTTTTTACCCCCTATATTTACAATCCGGCGATGGTCGGGAGCAAAGATTATACGACTCTTGATTTTAATGCAGCTTTCCAGGGGGATTCCAGGGCACAGATACTGAGCGGGAACTCCAGGCTCACAAAAAACAAATCAGGTTATTTCAACTCTCCAAAACTGAAAGAATTCAATGGGGTAGGACTCGGAGGCTCTGTTTTCAACGATTTACATGAATCATCGCATAATATTGGTGTAAATGCAGCAGGTTCCTACCAGATCCCTCTCAATGAAAAGGATTTATCATTTCTCTCTTTCGGAGCATCCGTCAAAGGTGTTTATAACATGCTTGACACAAGCCTGGCCGAGGCAGGATCTCCTTCAAAAAACACCTTCTATCCCAACGTTGATGCCGGAATATACTATTACGGCACGAATCTTTTCACCGGGGTATCGGCAATCAACCTTCTTGGTAATCCTGGAGATGCAGATAGTCTGGGGCGATACGACATTCCAGTTTCCAGAACATATTTCTTTACGATCGGATACAAGTTTATACTGAGCAAGAGCCTGAATATTGTACTGGAGCCTTCCATTCTCATTGACGCTGTAGACTCAACTCTGGGAAAGATAGCAGATAACATTAACCCTATTATAAAACTGTATATGGATAATTTCTGTCTTGGATCTTATTTTCTGAGCGATGGTAATACCTCCTTTTTCTTCCAGTACAGGTTTCCCAGGTTCTATGTAGGTGTATTTTCTGAACTGCCCCGCCAGACGGCCTATTACAAAAAACCACCTATTATGGAATTTACACTGGGATGGAATTTTCAGTCCGATAAATCAAGATTATCCAAACAAAGTCGTTGGTAATTGTTATGTTAATTTATTATGAAAAGACTTATTGAAATAATAACACTATCCTGTATCACTTTTAGTCTTCTGACATCAGGAAAAACAGAGACCAGACCAGATAATTCCTCAATAAAGGAATTCTCTGTTCTTCAGGCTCAGGATACCATACCATTAGCAGGTTTTTTAAAAGTAGACTCCTTCAATCTTGATATTATACCACCCTCCTCTGGCGTTCAGTTCTTCAGGGACGGAATTGTATTTCTTTCAAACACCAGGAATGAGGGTAAAATGCTTCCAAAACATGTTTCATTTGGCGACAACTGAGGCATATACTGCAATTGTTAAAGATACTTCGCTGGGTTTACATATGATTTTCTCTTCAGCAGCATCCTTTTCATTTCCCTGTGAAGCAATTACTTTCAGTAATGATTTTAAGACAATGTTTTTCACCAAGATTGCTAAAAAGGATACAAAGGAAAAAATCTATCGTGCAGAATTAAAACCAGATGGCAATGGTAGTTTAAACTGGGTTACAGATGATAAGCCGCTTGACTTTTGCAATGGCGATTACAGGTATACTCATCCTGCCTTATCAGCAGATGCGAAAATGATGATATTTGCCTCTGACATGGCAGGTTCCCTGGGAGGGATGGATTTATTCATCGTCAGGAAAGCAGGTGATAAATGGTCCAAACCCGAAAATCCCGGCAAATTAATAAACACCGTACGAAACGAATGTTTCCCATATCTTGATAAGGATAACAACCTGTTTTTCTCCTCCGATGGGAAATCAGGTTTTGGAGGATATGACATCTTTACCTGCAAATACAATGTTGAAACATGGAATACTCCTGTGAATCTTTCTGCAAGGATAAATTCCGGGGATGATGATATTGCATTCTCCATTGACAAAACAGACGGGAAAAGTGCCTTCTATACAAAAAAACAAAAGTCAGGAAAGGGTGAGATGCAGTTATTCAAAGTCGTACTTAAGCAAGAGATGGCCGATAATCAACCATCATCAATTTCTGACATATATAATGGCAAGCCGGCACCTGAAACAGAATTAGTAGCTGTGAAGACTGTAGAAGAGGCCAAACCTGCAGAAAAAGAACCTGCCAAAAACGCCCCTCCTGAAGTAAAAAAAGAGGTGAAGGCTGAAGAAAAAAAGACACCTTCCCAACCTGTACCTTCACCCGGTGCAGCTAAAGTTGTAATAATTAAACCTACCGGAGCAATTCCTGACGAACTAAAAGATGTTGTTGTATACAGGGTTCAGTTCCTTTCGACAAACAAACCCAGAAAGGAAAATCAGATAGTTATTAATGGCGTTGCCTATAAAACTTTCGAATTTTTATATCTCGATTCATACAGGTATGCAGTAGGTGAGTTTACCACTTTGTCACCTGCAAGGGAGTTACAGGCCATTTGCAAGAAATCAGGTTATCCACAGGCTTTTATAGCAGCATTTAAGAATAACACAAGATCGCTGGACCTGAAAACATTCAAATAGGCGCACGTTCAAGCTGAGAATTATTAATAAGCAGCTCTGACGGTTTATCTACATTTAATATACTGATTAAACATCTGATGAAAATTCATGGGAAATTTCATGAGATTTCTATGGAGTATTTCGTGAGAAAGACTGGCAAAACATTGTAAAATTTCATATCTTATGCAAAAAGGTTGGAATCTTTGACTAATGATAACTACAATTTGATAAAGCATAATACTTTAATAAATAAGGTGTACTAAATTGGCCTCAGTAAATATTAACAGTTTACCAGGATGAAAATTATAAGACTAACCTTATGAAATTTCTATTAAAAAGGATACTAACAAACCAAAAAACAAAATATACAGATAATCTTCATTCCAATACAAAAATCTGCGGGAGTTCAAATACATTGTCATCCCCTTATATCAATGAACTGAGCCATGCCAGTCACCAGGATAAATATTCTGTTGATGGTGATCTCACGGGTCTGAACCTTTCCTGCCGTTCAATTAGGGTAGAAGAAACTCCTGGTGAATTAGTCCTGAAGAGGCAGAATAACCATCCTGAATTATCTCTTATGCAGATTAATACTGAGAAATGGGATTCTCAGACAGGGTCAATGGGGGATATCCTGTTAATAAATCTGCCTCCTAAGTATAACAATATTCGATTAAAGATTCTTTTATTTACCCTGTTAAACAACAATAACAAATCCAGGTTAGTGGTTGATCCGGATAGCTTTTATTCTATTCGTTCTGTTGGCATTTAACAAAAGTTCCTGCGATGAAAAAGTTTTTAATTATATTACTAATATTTTTTGATACCCTTGGATTTAGCCAAACCAGAAAGGTATTGTTTATTGGGAACAGTTATACAGCGTATAACAATATGCCCCAGCTGGTTGCGAATCTGGCAAGTTCTGTTGGCGACAATCTGAATTTTTCAACATCCACAGTAGATGGTTATTCTCTCTATCAGCATTCGACAAATTCTACTACTCTCAATCTGATAGGCCAGGGAGGCTGGGATTATGTGACATTACAGGAGCAAAGCCAGAATCCTTCACAACCAATCTCATGGGTGCAGAGCAATGTATTTCCATACGCCCAGCTTCTGGACAACAGAATAAATACCTACAATCCGGGTGCTGAAACAATATTCTATATGACATGGGGAAGAGAAAATGGAGATGCTGAGAGATGCCCATACCTGCCTGAAGTTTGTACATATGTAGGAATGGATGATCTGACACGGGAACGGTATATGACAATGGCAGCAGACAATCATGCAATTACTTCTCCGGTAGGTGCAGTTTGGCGCTATATCAGGGAAAATTATCCTTCAATTGAATTATATGATCCTGATGGAAGCCATCCTTCCAGTGCAGGTTCCTATGCTGCAGCATGCAGTTTTTATACTGCAATCTTCCGAAAAGATCCTGCACTTCTGACGTATAATTACTCTCTGAGTGCCTCTGATGCTGCCAATATCAGAACGGCCACAAGAATAATCGTATATAATAACATGCTGACATGGCATATTGGGGAATATGATTCAGATAACCAGGCACCAACAGTTCCGGCAAATCTTGTTGCCAGCAGTATAACAGAGACAAGTTTTTCCCTTACATGGTCTCCTTCAACAGATAATATTGGCGTAACAGGTTATAATGTCTACCGTAATGGTACTTTATTTTCCACCCCAACAACCACATCAGAAAATATTACCGGACTGAGTGCTTCAACATCATATGCCATTACGGTCAGGGCAAGAGATGCAGCCGGCAATCTTTCAGCTGTAAGCTCCGCGATTAATGTCACTACCATTGACACTCATTCTCCATCAACTCCAACGGGCCTCATAGCCAGCAATATTACAGCAACAAGCTTCACTCTGTCATGGTCTGCATCCACTGATAATGTAGGTGTATCTGAATATGAGGTATTTAGAAATGGTACGCTGGCAATGACCACTGCCGTGACATCTGCAGGTATAACCGGCCTTGCTGAATCGACAACCTATCAGATGACCGTAAGGGCAAAAGATGCTGCCGGTAATACATCTGGAGTCAGCACTATATTAAATGTTACAACTAATTATACTATAATCGTCCTGACTGTTTCAGGGCTCTCTGCCTATAATAAAACCTATGACGGTAATACAAATGCAAATCTGAATACTGGAAGCGTAACTCTGGTTGGTGTAACTCCGGGAGACAATGTTACTCTTAACTCCACAGGAGCCACAGGAACATTTACAAGCAAAAATGTGGGTACATCCAGGACAATATCAACATCAGGGTTTACTCTGGGAGGACCCGATGCCGTAAAATATACTCTTTCACAACCGGCGACATCAGCCAGTATTACGGCAGCCAGTCTTACTGTGTCTGGCATTACGGCAAATAATAAGGTATATAACGGGTCAACTTCCGCTACTATGAGCAGCGGAGGCGCAACCCTTCATGGAGTTTTTAGCGGCGATGTTGTAACAGTGATCTCATCCGGTGCGACAGGAGTATTTTCAAACAAGAATGTCGGCACCGGCAAAACAGTTACAACCTCAGGCTTTACTCTTGGAGGAGATGATGGTAGCAATTATATTCTTACACAACCGGTATTAACCGCCAATATTACTGCAAGGCCACTCACAATATCAGGGATAACGGCCAGCAGCAGAGCTTATAACGGTACAGCAAATGCCACACTGAATACAGGAGGTGCCGTGCTGACTGGAGTTATAGGAGGTGATAATGTTTCTCTGGTATCATCCGGCGTCACAGGTACCTTTTCCAATAAGAATGCCGGATATTCCAAAACGGTTACAGTCTCCGGATTTACAATTACCGGAAGTGATTCAGGCAATTATACTTTGCAACAACCTACAGCTACTGCGAATATCACAGAACTTACACTTACTATTACCGGAGTAACTGCAAATAACAAAGTTTACAACGGTACAACTAGTACAACTCTTAATACTGCCAGTGCATACCTTTCCGGAACTATTATTGGCGGAGATGATGTTGATCTGAGTTCATCCGTTGCCAGCGGAGATTTTACAAATAAGAATGTAGGAACAGGCAAGACAGTATACACGTCGGGGTTTACCCTTTCAGGAAGTGATGCCGGAAATTACATTGTTACACAGCCTTCATCATCTGCAAATATAACGCCTGCAAGCATCATCATATCCGGGGTGACAGCTAATAATAAAATATATAACGGAACAGCAGCAGCTACACTTAATTTCGGAAGTGCGACTCTTACCGGAAGATATTCAAGCGATGCCGTTACTATCAACTCTGGAAGTGCTACGGCTGTGTTTTCTGATAAAAATGCAGGTAATGCTAAAACTGTAACCATATCTGGCATCACTCTCAGTGGCGCCGATGCGGCAAATTATACATACACCCAGCCCACCACAACAGCCAATATTACACCGCTTCCTTTGACAATAGCAGGTGTAACAGGCAATAACAAGCTTTATGACCGCACAATTACCGCCTCAATTAATACCGCAGGAGCATCACTATCCGGTATCATATCCGGCGACATAGTCACACTGGTAACTTCAGGAGCGTCAGGAACTTTTGTCAACAAGAATGTCGGAACGGCCAAAACAATTACAACTTCGGGGTTTACCCTTGCAGGAACTGATCTGGCAAATTATTCTGTGATCCAGCCGACAACGACTGCAAACATTACTCCTGTTACCATTACAATTTCGGGAATTACAGCCAACAATAAAGTTTATAGTGGAACAACAGCGGCAACCCTGCAATCAGCAGGAGCAACTCTTAACGGTGTTCTAAGTGGAGATGTGGTCACACTGGTTACATCTGGCGCCACCGGAACATTCGCAACAAAGGACGTTGGAACGGGAATACCGGTAACCACTTCGGGATATTCATCCGGGGGTACAGACGGAGGAAACTATATTGTGACCCAACCTGTAAGCTCTGCAAATATTACAGCTGCCACACTAACAGTTTCTGGCATAAGGGCAAATAACAAAGTATATGACGGAACAAATTCGGCTACCCTTAATGTAACAAGTGCGTCTCTGGTTGGCATTTTTGGTACAGATGCAGTAACCCTTAACTCAGTAAACGGAGCAGGAGTATTCTCAGATAAAAGTGCTGGAAAAAATAAAACTGTCTCAATTACTGGTCTTTCACTTAATGGAGCTGCCGCGAGCAACTATACACTGACTCAACCCTCAACTGTCGCTGACATCACACCTAAACCTATAACAGTAACTGCAGATAATCTCCCCAAGTCTTATAAGACAGAACTGACCTTTACCGGAAGTGAATATGCAATAGATGGATTTATACCAGGAGATGCTGTTCCAACAATCTCATTAAGCAGTCCGGGAGCTTCGGAATCTGCCATTGTCGGCACATACGTTATTTTAATTTCTGGCAGTGCAGGAATAAATTATACAATAACTTTTGTGAACGGTATACTGACTGTTAACAAGGCACCGGTTATAATTAAAGCTGATGATAAAACAAAAGTCTATGGAGAGGCCAATCCTCCTCTCACTCTCACATACTCAGGATTCCCTGATGGGGAGGATCAAAAGACTATTGACGTTCTTCCCCTTATTCAAACTGACGCAGAAACCAGTTCGGATGCAGGCGTTTATGACATTATTGTATCCGGAGCCAGGGATGATAATTTTACCTTTACCTATTATAACGGGACTCTTACGATAACCCAGACTGAACAGGAAATTCAGTTTGAAAAGATTCCGTCCGGTCTGAGAATGACCCAGGAGTACAATCTGGTAGCAGCAAGCTCAAGCGGACTCCCAGTTACTTTCGAACTTGAAGACCCAAATAAAGGCAGCCTTAACGGTAATGTTCTTACAATACTTGAAGATGGAGATATAAAGATAATAGCAAAACAGGAAGGTAACCATAACTGGCAGGCTGCGGAAAATGTGATACAATCTTTTGAAGCTCTTCCAACATTTGATAATATAAGCTCTCTTTTCACCCCTAACTCTGACGGGATGAACGATTACTGGTATATTCCTGACTCCGATCAATTTGGAACAATTCAGGTATCAGTCTATAACAGGTTTGGCCAGATAGTCTACAAATCAGAAAGTTACAAAAACGACTGGGATGGCACATGGAACGGTAATCCTCTTCCTTCTGCCGCATATTATTATTTAATAAAATCTTCCAAAAAGGGATTTATAAAAGGAGTTGTAAACATTGTCAGATAACGGAAAGTTATAAGGTGAATTCAATACAGATGAAAAAATACATACTCATATTTACAGCATTAATTCCATTATTGGCTTTTGGGCAGCAATTCCCATTCATGGAAGGTTATAATATTAATCCTTTCAGCCTCTCCCCTGCTTATGCCGGCATCCATAACAGCAAAACCCTCTTCATGGATTATCGTTCTGACTGGACTGGTATCGAGGGAGGTCCAACAACTTACCAGCTTAGTTACAGTGACAAGATCAGGGACAGAATAGGTCTGGGGGGCAGATTTATTTATGATAAGACTGATATCTTTAAACAAACACTTATCATTGGAACCTACACGTATGAAATAAAATTGAAGGAGAAACATTTAATAACTTTTGGTTTGTCGGCAGGACTCTACCGGAATTCAATAGATCTTTCCAAGTACTATAATGACCCGACTTATGTTCAGGATATGGCACTTTTATACGGGTTACAGCAATCAAAAATAAAATTTGCAACCGATATAAGTGCTTTATACAGGTATAAAAAGGCCGAGGCCGGAATACTCTTCTCAAATGTTATGTTCGGAACTGTCAGATACACAAATACAGACATGACTTATAAACCACTGAAGAACTATCTATTACATGCATCCTACTCTTTCAGGCTTGATGATAAATGGTCATTAAAACCCACTGCAATATTCAGGGGCGGACAAGATATCCCGGTCCAGTTTGAAATATCCCCTACAACTTACTGGAATGACCGTTTCTGGATGACTATTACTTATAGAACACACGGGATTCTTGGCTTCGGCTTAGGCGGCGAGATTTGCCGCGGGGTATTGCTTAATTATACATACAATCTCAACAGCAGCATAAAAGAGTACTCACCTGTAACAGTCTTTGGTCAGTCACAAACCAACATTAAGCTTAAATTTTAAAACTCTTTTTAAAGATAAGAAGGAGACAGGTTTGACGAATTGATATTCTCAGATAAAGATCAGTTTATCATTATTAATCTTTCCGCTGGCATCAGTAGCATACACTTTAATTCCAATGCTGACAATCGCATCGGAAAGAATATCTGAAATAGGTGAAAATGTCTCATTCAGATCCCCTGATTCTTCAAGATCCTTAAAATCTTCCTGAGGGATATAGAGATGAATTAACAGAACATAATCCGGATCTTTAATCTGAATCAGTACTTTAAGTATTTTAACAAGCCAGATGGAGGAAGATGTGTTGAAATACTCAAGATTGAGTCTGAAATTAGTTGTTGGCCTTGCATTGAGTATATACTGCGAGACCCAATTGAGAATTGGCTCGTAGACCTTTGCAGCATTTTCAGGAATTGATTTCCCGGAGAGAATAAGTTCTCCATTATACTGGTTCAGGTCAACCTGAGGAGTCTTTGTAGTTTGTTCAACAAAAAGGTTAGTAAAATCTTTCATAGTTCTTGTCTGAAAGGACCTTTTCCCCCTTATTAAATTATATATAAATTTTGTTTATTATTTTATAAGTCACAAGCTTTTTGTCAAAAACTTATCATCAATCATCAAATAATTCGGTTCATTTGTATAAAAAAAGCAATATCTGTTTTTAAATTGCCTTAATCTTCCCCTGACTAAAAAATTTCCGGGTTTAAAAGCTGCTGTTCGCTACAGTATTAATTCATTGGTTTATATTCACCAATATATGAATTTTTATTATTAAAATTCCGTTTTTTGTCGAATTACATTAAACAATAATAAGCCTCATAAAACATGAAAAAAAGCTACATAATTCGTTCAATATCAACTACAGCCAAAATGCCACCAAAGCACTGGGTTGATATCTTTTCAAATCGTTGATAAATTTAGCTTTTTTTTGACAAATAACAATATTTTGTTTATTAAATGAGTTTTTTAGATGACGAATATGGTTTTTTTGGTGACTAATGTAAAAAATAATGAATCAGGCTGAAACCACAAGATTATAATCCGATGTATTGGAAAGAACTAAAATTTGTCACAGCAAATACTTCATTAGTCAAAATCTAAAAACCTTCACCGGTCGGATTCATCTATATTTCAATTTATTTTATATACCTGATTTTATGTGCTTTAAGACTGCTCAAAAAGATATATCCTGAGAATTATTGAAAATTGTTAGTAAATTTTGATCCATTTTGACAAATCGAACTATTTTTCGCATCAATCGTTACAAAATATATGATATAATTATGGTTTGAATTGACTAACAGATAAACAGAAATAATACACAAACATGTCGGACTGCAGCAACCTATTGAATAAGACACTCTTAATAACTATTTTTATTGCCTGATTTCTTCGGAAGAAATTAGAAAGATAATAATGACAAGTGCATTTTATATATTTACTAATCAAAACATTAACACTTCTATTAAATAATGTTGCAAATCTGGGAAATGATGGAAAATAATGTAATTTCTGACATTCTGACTATTGAAGGAGGTGATTGCTTTTCAAAAATTATTAACTCAATCCTCAATTCTCTCCGTCAAAACAGTACCTTTGCCGGGCATTATGCAATTGTGAAGCCATTATTGAGAGTACTTATAAAATAGTTATACTTAAGTTTTCAGTTTATGGATTTTGACCTATTCCTGTTTCGTCCAAAGTTAGTTCCATTCTTCAGGAAATGGGAGAAGTATATTTTAGGTGCGATTGACATCTTTTCAATAGCGCTGGCTTTTCAATGTGCATATTTTATTAAATACTTCCGTATAGGAGGATTCTTCTTCACTGAACCACGACTGCTTAAGCTCTTCATTCTTATTATGCCGGTCTGGCTTGTAATTCTCTACCTGATACAAATTACGGAGATCCCGAGAACAAAGCAGATCAAGGTCCTTTTCTTCGAATATCTTCAGTCAACAATTCTTATAACTACTATTTTACTAGTATTTTATTTTGTATTCAAGCTCTATCTGATCTCCAGGATATTCCTCATTACCATAGCCCTTTTCGGTTTCTTATTTTTATTTTTCACCAGGTTATTGGAATATCATCTGTTCAAGATTTACCGTGCAAAAGGTTATAATCAGGTGAATATTGTTGTGATTGCCGACGAGTCATCGCTCCCATTCATTGAAAATCTCTTAATAGAAAAAGAATGGGGGTATAAAATAATAGCCATCTTTACTGCATCTTCAATCATTAAGGAGAAATACCAGGAAAGCATTATCCTGCTGCCCGAACAATACCTTAATGTGCTCAATGACCTGATGGAGGTTGATATACTTGATGAGGTACTCTACCTGAAGAATAAAGTAATCCCTTCTGAAGTAAGAGAAACTGTTAGATCATGTGAAGAGCTTGGTGTGGTATTCAGTCTAAGATATAAGGACAGCAACATTAAACTGACCAATGCTATTAAAACCAGCATTGGGAATGAGAAGTTCCTCACCTTTATCAATGTACCCCACAATTTAACGGCTCTCACAATTAAGAAGATTATGGATCTGAGTTTATCACTTT
Organism: uncultured Bacteroidales bacterium; assembly: GCA_963782945.1. GTDB lineage: Bacteria > Bacteroidota > Bacteroidia > Bacteroidales > VadinHA17 > LD21. The sequence goes on along the minus strand of CAWALO010000014.1, from coordinate 618 downwards.
TCCTGGTAATAATCTTAGCTCCTCTTCTCCTGGGTATTTCCATCATGATAAAGCTGACCTCACCCGGACCAATAGTGTTCAGTCAGACACGTGTGGGTCTAAGAGGCCGGTTGTTCAGTCTGTATAAATTCAGGACAATGGTTGTTGACGCAGAAATGTTAAAGAAACAGCTTGAATCAGAGAATGAAGCTGATGGACCGGTATTTAAAATAAAAGATGATCCTCGCGTGACCACTATAGGGAAATTCCTCAGAAAATCAGGACTTGATGAGCTCCCTCAGCTTTTTAACATTCTGAAAGGCGAAATGTCTCTTATTGGTCCCAGGCCTCCTCTTCCAGAGGAGACAAAAGCATATAAGCGCTGGCAGCTGCGACGACTTTCTGTTAAACCAGGCTTATCCTGCTTCTGGCAGATAAAACCTGACAGAAATAGTATTAAATTTGAGAAGTGGATGGAAATGGATTTAGCCTATATAGATAATTGGTCACTTCGGTTAGATTTTATAATTTTGCTCAAAACTGTTTTGACAGTTTTTCAAAGAACTGGCTCATAAGTATTCATATTTATATCACTTAAACATAAAAAAAATGAAAATAAGCTTTAAAATAATAATAGCC
>CAWALO010000013.1:0-118991 GCA_963782945.1 uncultured Bacteroidales bacterium | reverse complement strand
AAAAAGAATATTGTATAGAATTTATTTTCAGTTCGGTTAATCTAACTTACTTTTATACTGTTTATGTACCAAAAATGCCGCCTGCATGATGTCTGGAATGAGATTACCTAGAGAATTTTTTATTCGTGATGTTCTGGATGTCGCCCCTGAGCTGATAGGCAAAATTATGACTGTAAGGTTAGAAGCCGATATGATCGGAAGATATATGGTTACCGAAGTTGAGGCTTACAGGGGAACTGAAGATAAAGCCTGTCATGCGAGCAAAGGCCGTACTGCACGCACGGAGATAATGTACCATGAGGGAGGCAGGCTCTATGTTTATCTTGTCTATGGAATGTACTGGATGCTGAATGTCGTAACAGGTAATGAAAATAATCCCCAGGCTGTACTAATAAGAGGTGTGGAATCCCTGCCTGGCCCCGGGAAATTAACCAGATCATTGGGTATAGACCGTACCTATTATGGTGAAGATCTGATAATATCAGAGAGAATATGGTTTGAAGAAAGCGCTGTTAACCCGATAATCAGAACAGGAGAGAGGATAGGAATCGACTATGCGGGTGAATACTGGAGATCAAGGCCCTGGCGTTACTATCTTTAGTCAGCAAGTCTCATTCAAGGTGTTCCGGCTTGCGCTTTGAGGAGACCAGATTAATAAGCTTGTCAAAATTAAGATGAAGTGCATAAGTCTGATCCAGTCTTTTCTGGTCGATGTCATAATAAAAATCGACTCCAAAGAAAAATTCCAGTGAACTTGCCGGAAGAAATTTAAGATGCAGGGAGCTTGTAATTAATCTTCGGTCATGGATAACAACACCGGGCTTGTAGTCAGATACGCTGCCGTAAATGGGATTCCCGTTGGGGGCGTAGAAATCATGGGCTTTCCAGTATCCGGTCTCAAACCGTAGAGCTTTATAGGAATAGTGTAACTTTATCCATGATGCATTACCATTGGAAACTGCGGCAGTTGTATCGCCTTCCCGGCTCTGATTTATAAACTGGAGATATTCAATCCCTGCCTGTCCGAATTTTTTCCCGGCAAGGTCGAAATTTACCCTCATACCTGCAGCCAGGTTCATAAATGACTGCAATTGTTGAGAGTAGTCGCTGATCTGTCCGCCGAGGTGTTTAAACTGAATCTGTACCGGAACTTCTATTCTTATAAAATCAGCTATGGGAGCGGAGGTATACCTGAATGATTCTCCTGCAGTGAATTGTTCGCGTGTTGAATCTCCTTTAATAATATAGTTTTCCCAGCTTATCCAGGTATCGGTGAAAATATGTTCATTGACATGAGTAAGCTGGATTCCATCTTCGACATACTTATTGTAAAGACGTTCGCTGTAAAAATGAGGATCAAGTAAATGATGTTTGTCCGGACCTGAAAGAGAGCCCAGTGTAAGTGAAGTTTTTTCAGAAAAATTCAGGGTTGTTGAGAAAACAGGCCTGATCTCAGAGAAATCTTCAGTGCCGTAATATTTCAGAATATGAGCCCCTGCCCTGAGAGATACCTTGGCTGAAGGGGTGTATACCAGTTCAGGCTGAAGGAAGAATCCGAGAAGTGTATAACCTTCAACAACAGGATTGAAAAATTCATTGTCCTCTATAAAGCTTATACTTTTTATTCTCAGGGAAAGATCTCCCGACTGAGGCTTAGTCTCAATTCCGGATTGACCGAGAATATTATATGTGCTATTAGTAATAAAGAGCAGTAAGAAGACGATTAAAGTTAATCTCATGAACAAGTTCAGTGGAAAATTTTGACAAAAGTAATATTATTTTTCAGAGGTTAAAATATTATTAAATAGAACAGGAGTTTGGTACATATAACAATTTTTTCCGTTCTTTGTTTGCTAATAGCATAAAAATAATTTGTTTATGGACTCAATATGGGGCAATTACCGCCGGTGGAATAATCTGACCGGCTGGTTACTTTTTGTCATTTCAACAATTATATACTTATTAACACTGGAACCAACTGTAAGTTTCTGGGATTGCGGTGAGTTTATTCTTTCCGCCTTTAAACTGCAGGTAGGTCATCCTCCCGGAGCCCCATTGTTCCTGATGATAGGAAGGGTAGCAACTCTTTTTGCCGGCGGCGAAGGATCAAAAGCCGCAGTGATGGTGAATGCATTGGCTGCGATTAGCAGCGGATTTGCCATTATGTTCCTTTTCTGGACAATAACCCATCTTGTGAGGAAAGTATATGTAAATGGCAGAGAACTTGAATCAAGGCACGTTCCGGCAATTATCGGAAGCGGCATCATTGGTGCGATGACATATACTTTTTCCGACACCTTCTGGTTTTCAGCTGTTGAAGGAGAATTATACGCACTATCATCGCTTGTTACGGCCCTGGTGTTCTGGGGCATGCTGAAATGGGAGGAGGAGGCCGATAAGCCATATGCCGGAAGATGGATAATCCTTATTGCCTATATAATGGGACTCGGCCTTGGGATACACCGGCTGAACCTGCTTGTGATCCCCGTTCTTGTTTTTGTTTTCTATTTTAAAAAATATGAAATTTCAAGAAATGGATTGATTAAAGCCCTGCTCTTTGCAGTCATACTCCTGTGGATAATGGTTTTTGTTGTTATACCGGGAGTACCTGAGGCTGCGGGATGGTTTGAACTGTTGTTCGTAAATGTTCTGGGAATGCCTTATAACAGCGGGCTTCTAATATATCTTCTGATAATTTTTGGTGGACTGGCTTACGGGATTCATTATTCCCTGAAGACAAACAGGGTTATACTTAATTTTGTTCTGACATCCTTACTTGTGGTAATGATCGGCTATTCATCATATGCCATGATAATGATCAGATCATCTGCACGTCCTCCCATGAACCAGAATAATCCTTCAGATGTGTTTTCACTTTCCTATTATATAAATATGAAGCAGTATGGCAGTTCGCCAAAATTTTTCGGCAACTACTATAGCGCTCCTGTTATTGGCGTAAAGAAAGTTATTGCAGGCTATAACAAAGAGGGCGGCAAATATAAACCCTATTACCATCCTGAATATCAATACAGCAAGCAGTTTGAAACCATTTTCCCGCGCATGTACAGCTCAGATCCTGACCATGAGAGTGCATATAAATACTGGGGTAAGGTAGTCGGGAAAAGATATTCGGTGGGTAACGACTCCAAAGAGACTATCGTCTGCCCGACATTCGGGGAAAACTTAAGATACTTTTTCAGCTACCAGGTAGGTTTCATGTATCTGAGGTATTTTATGTGGAATTATGCGGGCAGACAGAATGATATGCAGGGAAATGGAAATAATATTCAGGGCAACTGGATAAGCGGTGTAAAATTTATTGATGAAGCCCGCCTGGGGAAACTTGATAAACTTCCGTCTGATATCAAGTCCAATCCGGGTAATAATAAATATTATTTTCTTCCTTTTCTGATCGGAATTGCAGGAATGTTCTGGCAATACAACAGGGAAAAGAAAGGCTTCTGGCTTGTCCTGGCATTTTTTATTATGACAGGGGTTGCTATAATCTTATATCTGAATCAGTATCCTAATCAGCCAAGGGAACGTGATTATGCCTATGCGGGATCATTCTATGCCTTCGCTATCTGGGTGGGCATGGGTTTTATGCTTGTTTATGAGAAGGTTCAGAAGTTCATGGGTGAAAAGGGATCAGCAGCTGTTACTTTTATTGCTCTGCTAATTGCAGTACCTCTTCTGATGGCATTTCAGAACTGGGATGATCATGACCGTTCCGGAAGATATACTGCCAGGGATATCGGAGCGAACTATCTGAGATCATGTGCTCCTAACAGCATTTTGTTTACGTATGGAGATAATGATTCTTTCCCCGTCTGGTATTCCCAGGATGTGGAAAATGTGAGAACTGATATCCGTGTTGCCAACCTTAGTTATATCCAGGCAGGATGGTATATCTCCATGATGAGGCAAAAAGCTTATGATTCTGATCCGATGCCGATGACCCTTGGTCAGGAAAAATATGCCGATGGGGTGAGGGAACAATTACCGGTGAATGACAGGGTGGATAAACCTGTTGATATTAAAGAGGTTGTGCAATTCGCAGGCTTTGATGACAAAAAATACATGGTGGATATCAGTGGCAGAGGTGATTATATGAATTATCTGCCTGCCAGCAAGTTTATAATTGATGTTGATTCCTCAACAGTGCTTGCCAATGGAACTGTTAAGGAATATTATAAGGACAGGCTCCTCTCTCCAATGATATGGGAATATACCGGACAGGACGCTTACAAGGGAGACCTTGCCATAATGGATCTTCTGGCAACAAATAAATGGAACAGACCCGTCTATTTTTCAACGACAGTGCCGTCTGACCAGTACAAAGGTCTTGAGAAATATTTTGTCCAGGAAGGTCTGGCTTACAGGGTGGTTCCTGTCAGAATTGACGAGCCGGAAAAAGGAGAGTTCGGAATGATCGATCCTGATGTGATGTACGATAACCTGATGAATAAGTTCACCTGGGGAAATGCAGGAGATCCGGAAGTCTACCTTGATGAAAACAACAGAAGAATGTTCAGCAACTTTAAAAGGATCTTTGCATCTCTTGGTAAAGACCTCATACTTAAAGGAGATACTGCAAAAGCAATTGAAGTGGCTCATCGCGGGCTGGAGCTTGTTCCTGAACAAAAGATGCCGAACGACTTCTTTACAATTGGCTTAGCTGAGGTTCTTATAATGGCAGGAAAGAAAGAAGAGGGAGAGAAGTTACTTAATGAGGTACTTGACTATGCAAAGGCATATCTGGAATATTCAATAAGCCTCAGGCCGGAGGAAAGGTTCGGGCTTGACTACCCTATGGGGATAAGTATGCAATCACTGCTTGATATTTATAATCTTTCAGTTAAACTAAAGCTAAATTCTCTGACTGCTGTTGTTGAACCCGATATAAATAATTATTACTCAAAGCTTTATTCGGTAAAATAAATTCTTATGCGCCTTTTCAGGCCTTGCTTTATCGCAGGCTTTCTTTACCCTGAAGCAATCTTCAGAATAAAGAGAGATGAAAAACTTTTGTACCTGACATTTGATGACGGACCCGATCCGGATTCAACTCCTGGTTTGATTGATCTGCTTGCAGTGCATAATGTAAAAGGGCTCTTTTTCTGTGATGGAAGAGCCGCTCAAAAATACCCTGAACTTGTTGATCTTATTATTGACAATGGGCATATTACAGGGAATCATGGCTTTGACCATTTAGATGGCTGGAGAACTTCAACGGAGAGATATGTTGAAGATATTTCGAAAGCAAATGAGCTTGCCGGATCCCTGTTTTTCAGGCCTCCCTACGGGCACATGAAAATTGATCAGTACAGAAAGCTGAAGGATAAATTTAAAATTGTCTTATGGGATATAATGCCTTATGATTTTGACAATAATTTCGGAAGCGAAAAAACCCTTAAGGTGCTGATGAAAAAAATAAGACCCGGGTCAATCATTGTTCTGCATGATACACCAGCTTCATCTGCAAACACCATAACCGGTGAATTTATAACTTATGCCAGAAGCTGCGGCTATAGGTTTGGGATGATAGACTGAACAGAGATCCAATACGTTTCTTTTTCCTCATGAACTCACCCCCAAGACTCTGAAGAACTGGGTATTGCCCCCTCTTTGCGGAGCCTACCCTTTATACACATCTTTTTGGAAATCTTTTAACCACAGAGTATCACCGGGTTGCACGGAGTTACACAGAGTATACCTTTGTATATCTATTAGGATGGGAGTATGTTTCCGGATACAATAACACGCAAGCAGTGTACCTCCGTGATAACTCAGTGTCACTCCGTGGTTAAGATTGATTATAAATTAAGAAGATGTGTATAAGGGGTAGTTGCGGAGCAGAGAGGGGGTTGGGGGTGAGTTCATGTTGTATAGACAGATCGATGAGATAAAAGGTTATGCCAGAAACAAATTTGCTTCCGAGAAGACCCGTTCAAACCAGTAATCTACCTTTTTAGAATGAGGAGTATCAAGAACCGGAAAGGGATTTTCATGCGAATAGTTGAAGGGGAAATCCCATACCTTCAGATTACATGCAGGTACAAACCTGCCCAGGGTGGCAACTACCCCCCTGGAAGGGATTATAGCATCTTTTGATAAGGTTACGATGTGGATCTGTTCCCTCAGTTTTTTAAAAATACTCTCCCTGAATGTCCTTAGCCGGCCCAGGTCGATCATCGATCTGAAAGCCATTCCCAACTGACTTGAACTAAGGAAGTCAATCAGGGGACTCTTTCCTGTCAGGGTTTTCTCAAAATCATACAGATAGTAATTGTAAACCCCGTCAAAGGCACGTTTGTCCATTATGAATCTGGAGGCACCCTTCATATTACTGAAGACCGATCCCCCGCAAAAGATGAATAACTTGCTCTTTGAAAAGATGTTATCCGGGTTTCCCATCATAATAATCTCTGCCAGGAAAGCGCCGATGGAATATGCAAATATATTTATGTTACTGGTTCGGGGAATAATAGCATGCTCTCCTTTGCTTATATCCGAAGCAAGTTTTACAATATCTTCCACAGTCTGGTAGCCCGATTTGAAAAATCTCATAGGATCTTCTGCCAGACGGTTGCTGATAGCGATATTGGCGAAGCTTGACATATCAATTTCCCCGAGAGACGAATTGCGGTCTTTTAATAGGCTTATCATTGTCCGTGGATCTTTCCAGGAAGCAGGAGATCTGTTGATATGAAAGGAGATTGGGAAAAGAATTACATAGCTGTCTGTCTGGTCTGCCAGGTTATATGCCCAGGCCAGATATTTCAGCCAGCTTCTCTCATTTAGTCCGTGAAGCAGGAAAATTACCTTATTGCTATCCGCTCTTCGAGGTGCAAAAACAGGATAGGAGAAAGATCGGTTCTCCGGAATTAGTTTATCGTTATTATTCATGAAATCATTAGAGGGGAGGTCGGATCTGAAACCGGTATTATAAATTTTTACTTTTGAATCAGGAATCTCAATTAAATTATTTTCAGAGTTGAACAACGATTTAAATTTGTTGAATGTTTCAGTGTATTCCATAATCTTTTTACTGCACTTTTTTGTGTAAAATAAATAAGTGTATTCAAGGCGGGCAAATTTATGTGCCGGGGGATAGCCTGATGTGATGAAATCTATTGATGAGGGATGTAATTCTTGTATTAGGGATGGAATTTATTTACTTTTACATTCAGTAAACCCTGACGTTCTATGGTTGATTTTCAAAAACCGGTTCCTTCTTATCTGAATGAAAGGCAGAATATTGTACGTCTGATAATCTTTACTTCCCTTTTTGCCCTGATTTTCATAAATATTTACTCGCCTTTTGGTTCCGGGACCTGGTTCAATGTTACCCGGCTGCAGTTTTTTACATACTCCAGCCTGATTATTCTTACCGGTGTGCTGGTTGTCGTAATAAGCAGGGTAATAATGTACCAGGTATCGAAAAGAGATTGCTATAATTTTATGGCATTACCTGTTATGGATATTTGCTGAGGTGCTCTTCATGGCATTGTCTTATGCGGCATTTGAAAAGTTCCTGCTGAGTGATTCACGGCTGTTTTCAGAACTGGTTAAGATTTCATTACGTAATACGGCTCTTGTGCTGCTATTGCCTTATTCGGTTTCATGGCTCTATTTTTCATGGCGAGATAAGAAGGAACAGATCGAGAGACTGGCCGATGGACAGTCAGTACCTGCCACTACAAGAAATATGATCCCATTTTATGATGATAAGGGAATTCTGAAGTTTTCTGTGAAAAAGGAAAATCTTCTTTACCTTGAGGCAGCTGAAAATTATGTTAATATCTGCTATTTAAACAAGGATAAAGTATCGAAATACCTGCTGCGTGATACTCTTAAAAAGATAGAAGAGACTTTCTCAGGAAATGAGATTGTCAGGTGCCACAGGTCATATATGGTTAATTTTGAAAAGGTTAAAGTTATAAGGAGAGACAGGGATGGACTTAAGCTTGGATTTGATAATCCTCTGGTGATGGATATTCCTGTATCAAAGACCTATATCAATCCTGTTATGGAGACCTTCTCAAAATATTACCAGACAATTGAAATCAGCTGAGGGTTTTTGTCTGGCGGATTTTGATTATCTGAATGAATTGTTACTTTTGAAGTAATATAATTATCCCATAAATGAATATTCTTATCCTTGGATCAGGCGGCAGGGAGCATGCCCTTGCATGGAAACTTGCCCAGAGTAAAAAAGTCAGCAGGATCTTTATCGCACCGGGAAATGCCGGGACCATTAATTCCGGAACTAATCTGAAGATTGATCCGGGTAACTTCGGAGAGGTAAGAGATGCCGTTTTGGGTAACAACATTGAAATGGTAATTGTTGGTCCCGAAGCACTTCTCGTTGATGGGATACATGATTACTTCCTGAATGACAGTTCCCTGAATCACATCCCCGTGATTGGTCCGGATAAGTCTGCTGCCCGTCTGGAAGGAAGCAAGGATTTCGCAAAAGACTTTCTTTACCGCTATAATATACCTACCGCCAGATATAAGAGTTTTGATATTTCCTCCCTGAAGGAAGTTCCGCTGTTTCTCAGGACATTAAATCCCCCTTATGTTATTAAGGCCGACGGGCTGGCTGCCGGGAAAGGGGTTTTGATAATTGATGATATGATTGAAGCTGAGAAAGAGGTTGAGGCAATTCTTAACGGGAAATTCGGAAAGGCAGGCCTGAAAGTTGTTATCGAGCAATTTCTGAAGGGTATCGAAGTGTCGGTATTCATTATCACTGATGGCACTTCATATAAACTACTGCCTGAAGCAAAAGACTATAAAAGAATAGGAGAGGGAGATACAGGTCTTAATACAGGCGGAATGGGCGCAGTCTCACCCGTTCCCTTTGCAGATAAGACATTTATGGAAAAGGTTGTTAAAAGAATTATTGATCCTACAATGAAAGGATTGGCTGAAGACGGGATTGTTTATAAAGGATTTATTTTCTTCGGTCTTATTAATGTTGAGGGAGATCCTTTTGTTATTGAGTATAATGCAAGGCTTGGAGATCCGGAATCTGAGGTCCTGATCCCCAGGATAAAATCGGATTTATTTGAACTGATTGAGGGAGTTGCTTACGGAGATCTTGATGAGAGGGGTATTGAGATTGACAGCAGGTCTGTAACAACTGTTATGCTGGTTTCAGGAGGTTATCCGGGGGAATTTAACAAAGGATTGCAAGTTACAGGATTAGACCTGACCACCGATTGTATGGTTTTCCATGCAGGCACAAAACTGGCGGAAAATGGTGTGATAACAGCAGGAGGCAGGGTTATGGCAGTCTCTGCCTATGGCAATTCAATGAAGGAAGCTCTGGATAAATCCTATAAAAACGCATCGTTATTAAAATTCGATGGTATTTACTACAGGAAGGATATTGGATTTGATCTCCGGAATTAATGCTATTACGAATATTTAAAGGGAACGGCCCGGGTGTAATATTCCTGCTTGCAGTTATATTCATTGCTGTCTGGATAAGTGCATTCACCCATCCTTCAGGTTTAACTGCATCGCAGTTTGATTCTGATCCTATGCCTCTTTATGGCCTGCTGGCTGCTGTGACAGCCAAGATTAACATTTTTGGAGTCGTCATCTCATTTTTAATGGCTGCTCTTATTGCTTTCCTGCTTGTGAATTTTAATACAACCAGCTTTTTTATAAACGAGAGGACCTATCTTCCTGCATTATTTTATATTCTGGCAGGAGGTTTTTTCCCTGAATACCAGTCGTTGAATCCGGCTTTGCCAGCTTCCATTTTCCTTATTGTTGCAATCATCAGGATTATTGACGGATACAGGAAAGCCGGCATAGCGAACGAATTTTTTGATGCAGGTTTTCTGATCGCTACCGGCAGCCTGTTCTATGCCAGCCTTATATGGTTTGGACTGGTTGTTATAATAGGAATTATACTGATCAGGACAGTCAGCATCTCTGATATTATAATTGCATTACTCGGACTGTTAACACCGTACTTCATTACATTTGGAATTTATTATGTAGCCGGCAAGGATCTCAGGGTTCTGCTTACCCTTATTGCCGGCAATCTCTTCCTGAGAACTGAAGGTTACCTGTTCCCTGCGCTGACAATAGCAGGTCTTGTCATTGCTGCACTTATAATAATTGTGAGCATGTCATTTCTCATTACACGCCTTAACATCAAAAAGATTAAATCGAGAAAGACATTTTCATTACTGATTTGGGTATTTCTGTTATCAGTTGCTGTTTATATTATAATGCCTTCAGTATCTGTTGAGATGATCTGGATAACAGCCATTCCGGTCAGTTATTTTCTGGCCCATTATTTTTTATTCATAAGAAAGAAGCTGATGCCTGAAATATTTCTCTCCGTCCTTTTCCTTATTGTCCTTTTAATTCAGATAACGTATTTCAGATGAGATTGAGCCTCATGAACTTAGCCTCCTGAGTATAGCCGTCAACCTAGGGTAGTATTGGAAATGCAGAGATTACAAAAAGTTTCCCCTCCTTCAAACTACCCTTTATACACATCTTATTTTAATATTCATTGAATATCGAATAACTTTTTATAATTGATTGTCTATGAGAGAATAAGATCCCTCGCTGCGCTTCGGGATGACAGGTCGTTTTTGTGGTGATGGAGGGAAGCGGCGGCGATTCGATTGGACATTATTGCCATGTAAATAATACTTCGAATCGCCGCCGCTTCCCTCCATGATTTTAAAATGGACCTGTCATCCCGAATGCAGCCAGCCTGAGCTTGCGAAGGATGGCGAAATGAGGGATCTCATGGATCTACCAGTATTATAAACAGAGGGATGAACCAGTTTTGATTACTATAAACAGCTCAAACTCTGACATCACTCTAAAATGTGTATAAAGGGTAGTCCTTCAAAAGGAGGGGAAACTTTTTCTAACCTTCGTTTTTACAATTCTACCCATTAGATGACGGCGATGGATTAATAGGGTAAGTCCATGGGAAAAGAGAGACGATTACTTGATCATCGAGACAACTCCAACGCCTGATCCCTGTTGTCCTCCGGTGAAATCATAAAAAATCTGGTAGATGCCGCTCTTATTGCACACAAAATCTATAAACTGATAGCTCTTACCTGTTTTCTGGTCGTAAGATGAAGCTACTATCTTGTTTGTATCGTCTTTTAAATTAAGAATGAGCTGTCCTTTTGAATCTTCTGAGTTGCAGAGGGTGAAGCGGTATTTGGTATTTTTCCAGAGCGACATATTTGCTTTATACCTCATTTCTCCCTGGGTAGCGGCCTGGCCAAGCTGTATCCTGAAATCTTTAAGGTATCTGGCATTGGCTCCGACATTCATAACACAATTACTTACAAGTGGATCAGTTGTCTGACTAAAAGACATCATGCTGATTGCCAGAAAGCTTAGAATAAAGAATATTTTTTTTCTCATACTAATTATTTGAAATTAGCCTGTTCCTGATATTTTTCGTAATGGCTATAATGTCGTCAAGCTGTTCCTTCGACATTTCAACAACGCTTGTTTCAGTCTGGGTAATTACCAGGCCACCGTCTTTTTCTTCACTTACAGGATTCCCCTGTGTATATGTAATTCTGACGGGCTTGTAGGCTTCCTTAATTTTCTGCAGATCCGCGCATAGATCGATAAACTCCTTATCATGATTACAGTATGGACTCACAAGAAGAAGAAGATCATTCAGGATTATTTTCTGTTCACCTATCCTGTCATTAAGCATTTTGTCGGGAACCTGGATGGCAACCTGCGTTGCCAGGTACTGGCCCTCTATCCACACACCAATTATCATGAGGGCAGAAAGGTGTCCTCTGTTATTCGCCCTGAAGTAATTGTCTATCTGATTATATGAATCTATTGAGATGAAAAGCAGGGAGTCGAGATTTGATCTGTTCTGGGATAAGCGCTTAATTAAGTCAAAATCAAAAAACTGACCTACCTTGATATCTTCTGAAAGCTTTCTGATAGAAGCGAGAACATCGAGTGACGAACTGGTCTTTTCGTACATGTTAAGATATCCGAGATCAGCTCCCAGAATACCCAGCTTCAGCGCCTTGTCAAAATTCGTACTCTGTTTATTGGCATCAATTGAGGATGCCAGATAAGTTTGTGAGAACGGTACATTGAGCGACTGAAGAAGATTTGCTATCTCAACCGGGGAAGATATGTTCCTGGAAATGTCCGCAATTGCTTCAGGACTCAGTTTTTCTGCCTCTGAGACCGGTATTGTATCGGCTTCAGGAAATACGAACTCCTCCGTTTTTTTTGTGGTGTTTCTGCAGGAAATGCATAAAACGACACAAATTATAATCAGGATTGCTTTACCGTTCATTCAGGTTGTTTATCTTGGTTAATACAAAAATATAAAAAAACAGGTTACCAAAGTCTTAAATAACTATTTTCGGATTTTAAAATTCTCAAAAAAACCTACAACTCTTCCGGGCAGTTCAAAGTAAAGCAAGATATAAAGGAAGACTGTGCTCAAAAGTACAAGGGAAATATTAAATATAAAAGTATCTGTTTTTATTCCGAAAATATACTTGCAGGGAGCATAGAAGTGTGTTCTGAAATCGAGGAATCCTCTTTTATGTGAGTCAAGATAGACCAGATCGGTATTCTGGATAAGAGAATTGTTCTGGACAAGTATTTTCTTTCTTTCATAAGGCTTTGTGACTATCTCCATCAGTTTGTAATTATAATAGTCATTTTCAAGCTTTTGCAGTTTAACCTCATTCAGATTGTAAAATCTGTCTCTCGTTTCACTTGCGGAATTTGAGATTCTGCCGAATTCCTGATCGAGTCTGTTAAAATATTCTGAGAGCGAATCGGCAATTTCAGGATTGAATTTACCAGGGGTCAATTGGGATGTATAACGAAATTCAGGAACATTGTTGAGACTGCCCATTTTTGCAACCTCATTTTGCAGGAGCTGAAGCCTGCTGAACTGACTGGCTGGTTTATTCAGAATGAGACCCGCCTTTTGTTCCCTTACCGATGTCTCCAGCGCATCACGCAATGCTTTAATCCTGTGAATCTTATTAAATTCAGCTTCACTTATCTTTTTCTGCAGCATATAATAGCTCTCCTTTTCCTTGTTATATATGACTTTGCTATAGCGGTTGTCCTTAAACTGTTTCACCATGAGCGCTTCATAAGTCCACCTTGTCGGGATCAGTTCTGCTATGACAGGCACTTTTTCAACGCTTCCAATCTTTCTGTTGAGTTTGTCAAACGGGAACATGGCACCGCTTAATACCATCATCGGAATAATAAGCAGGGGAATTACTATGTAGATAGTGATAGCTGAATTAAATGAGGCAGATATGTTTAATCCCAGCATATTTGCGCAAAATGCTGTTGTAAAAAGTGCTATCCAGTAACTAAAAAACATCCCCTTTATTGACAGGACAGGGTTTGCAACAATAATGAACAGGAACGTCTGCATTGCAGAAATCATTATCAGGATTACAATTTTGGAGAGCAGGTAACTGCTGCGGCTAAGGTTCAGGAAATGTTCCCTTTTAAGGATTTTCCTGTCACGGAAAATTTCTTCAGCGCTAATAGTCAGTCCAAGGAAAAGCGCAACAATCAGGCTCATGAAAATATAGATGGGAATATTTTCATTTTCTGAAAAAATATACACATCAGATTCAGGATCAGGAATATATCTTATAATGAACGACAGAATGAATCCAAGAATAGGAGCCTCCAGCAGAGTGAGCAATACATATTGACGATTGGCAATTTTGCTTCTGAAGTCTCTTTTCAGGTATATCAGGAATTGTCTGAAGCCACCGGGTATCTGAAGGTTGCTCACAGGCGGATCTATAACATCCGGAAGTCTTGCAAAGGGAAATCTTGAATTAAAGGTGGCTGACCATTCCTTTGGCTGGACCTTCCTTTGTTCAGTATATTTTCCAAACTCATCAACAACCTGTGATTCAATGATATTGAAAATTGTCTCAGGATTGACATTCCCGCATGACGGGCACTCGCCGATATCTGAATTTATCTGCGCATCGAGAGTTTTAAAGTAGACAACTGAATCTACAGGATTTCCGAACCAGGCCATACATCCATTATGATCAAGGATAATTACCTTATCAAACATCTTGAATATTTCAGATGATGGCTGGTGTATTACGGTAAAGATCAGCTTCCCTTTTAAAGTAAGGTCACGCAGGAGGTCCATAAGGTTTTCAGAATCCCTTGAAGAGAGCCCTGATGTAGGCTCATCAAGAAACAGAACCAGGGGCTCACGGATCAGTTCCAGTGCGATATTAAGTCTTTTTCGCTGTCCGCCGCTGATGACCTTGTTGAATGGAGAACCTACCTTTAGCTCTCTTTTTTCAAATAATCCGAGATTGGAAAGAACCTGATCTACCAGCTCTGTCAGCTCTTTGTCCGTTTTGTGACGGAAGCACTGACAGGCTGAAAAATAGAGATTTTCAAAAACTGTCAGGTCCTCTATCAGCAGATCGTCCTGCGGTACAAATCCAAATACTCCTTCCAGCTTTTTGTTATCCCTAAACAGATCGAGCCCATTTAACCTGATGGACCCGGATGTCGGTTTCTGAATACCGCTGATCAGGTTGAGAAGTGTGGTCTTTCCTGAGCCGCTGGCACCAAGGATCCCGATCAGTTTTCCCTCTTCAACGGAAAAATTAATATTGTCAATTGCCGAATCCCCTTCCCTGAAATTGAAGGAAAGATTTTCAGCTGTAAAGGATATTTTATGAATTATGTGATCAGACAGAAAGCTGGAGCTGATGTCACTGTAATATATTGCATGGCCCTGGTGTGATTTCAGGGAACCTCCTTTGGCAAAGGTGTATATACTCCCTGATGTTATAGGAAGTCCGTTGAGGTAAAGCTGGTCGTCCGAAATGTATCTTATGAAGAAGAGGTCAACACTGGAAACTTTCAGGATTATTATTTTCGTGTCATGGTAGCCGGTCTGCAATCGCTTGCAAATGCTGCATGACTCATCGCCAGGGATCAGGACAAGGATTGCGGGGTTTTTGAGTTCCTCCGGTTCATCTTTCCTGATAAATAGTTCAATATCAGAAAATTCGGTCGATGATATGTTGAAGACTTCTGCGACTGTGTTTATTATGTTCATTCGTTGAAGGGTAAACTGGCGGTTAGAGTTTACCAGTTCAAAAAGCCGCATAAGCACAACAACCTTTTGCTCCTGATTCAGAGTGCGGTTGATCTTTTTACAAATGCTGAATATTTTAACAGAGTCTTTTACAGAGGGGGTA
This sequence comes from uncultured Bacteroidales bacterium, assembly GCA_963782945.1. Classification (GTDB taxonomy): domain Bacteria; phylum Bacteroidota; class Bacteroidia; order Bacteroidales; family VadinHA17; genus LD21. The sequence goes on along the minus strand of CAWALO010000013.1, from coordinate 103,719 downwards.
GAGGCTTTCTTTTCATCTGAATCGTTCAGGATCGGACCGGCCTGCATGTCGAAAAGAGAAATGTACTCATTTACTGAATCTTTTGTAAGCTGCTTTTTCAGGAAGCCGGAGACATACCCGCGTTCACTCAGCAGCATTCCCCCGTCCTGTTTTACAATGAGGGCGAATAATTCCATTAATGCCTTCAGAATCTCCTCACTCATGATTTAATTTTGATCAGGCTTAATACCAGCAACCGAAATTACTGAAAAACTATTTCTTTTTAGCGATTGGCTTAACAAATTTCTTCTCTATCCATCCCGGAACAATAAAAGCTCCTACAATAAGATACGGATAATAGCTTATCATTCGCCAGATAACGGCTATGGCGAGGGCTATACCACCAGCTATAAGAGGATCGAAGGGAATCTGGTCAGTAATATAGCGGCCCAGTATGAGTTCTGCAAATCCGCTGCCCCCCGGGGAGGGACTTATTATCATCATTATCCAGGCAGCAAGCTGTCTGGCAAAGATCAGTATGTGGCCACTGACGGAAAAAAAGGCAAGCAGGATAGCGTTAACGACCCAGTACCTCGATGTCCATGAAAGTAAGGTTGCAGTAAAAGCTTTTACCCAGAAAATTGCTGACCTCTTCTTCAATTCAACTGAACTTTCTATAATATCATTTCCGGCCTTACGGGCAGATTCTTTCCATCGTCTCAGGACCGGAAGTCCAAACAGTTTGTTAATGATGGTGCTTATTGCCTGAGGATTGAAGAACAGCCCGTATCCGACAAGAAGGACCCAGATCAAAATTATGCTATAGCCTATTCCTGCTACCAGAGCCAGTTCATTAAGGAATGATATCCCGCTACCCTGAAGGGAGGTGGTGAATAAGGCATCACTCCCGACAAGAAGGATCATTAATGGCAGCATTATTACAAAATACAGCTCATCCAGAAACGAGGTGGCCAGAACTACTGCTGTGCTTTTTCCGACAGACATGCCTTCCTTGTGAAGGAAAACTACCGCCACTGCTGTTCCTCCGACTGTGGAAGGAGTAATTGCTGAGGTAAATTCCCACAGCATAATAACCCTGAAGGCCTGTCTCCAGGTCAGCCCTTTATCTGTCAGGATCCTTATCCTTATTATGTAGCCAAGATCCCTCCCTATCATGCATAACCAGGCAATAAGGAGCCAGAATGCTGACTTCCATGTGAAAACAAGTTTGCTGAGGGTATCAGTATTAAATTCCTTTGAAATAAGCCATACCACCACTGCCAGACCCAGAATCGCAGGTAATATTATTTTCCTGGGCTTGAGTTTGCTTACAAGATGATAATGGCTCTCTTCTGTCATCAGTTATCTGAATATTACTGTGACCATTTCTGCGGTTGCCTGTCCCAGCGGTGCTTTTCCAGTTCTTTCATCAGATGAGGATCAAGAAGACTGGCATCGCTTGTTTTTAAGTTGGTTCTGACATGGTCAGTTTTTCGCATCCCGGGAATGATAGTACTTACAGTTGGTTCACCAAGGATGAAGCGCAGCGACATCTCAGACATCGTCATTCCTGCCGGAACGAGGGGTTTAAGAGCATCTGCATGTTCAACAGCCGGGATAAGGTTTTCAGGGACATAATAGGTATTTCTCCAGTCGCCTTCGGGCCATCTGCTGTCCTTTGTCAGTGTTCCTGTAAGGGAGCCCTCATCGAACGGAACTCTGGCAATGACTCCCACATTCATCTCCCTGCAGGCAGGGAAGAGCTCATCCTTCGGATTCTGATCGAAAATATTATAGATTACCTGTACAACATCGATCAATCCGCTCTTCACAGCCTTAATTCCGTTCCACGGCTCCCACCGGTTCATACTTATCCCTATTGAATGAAAGAGTCCCTGCTCCTTAAGTTCAATCATTTTTTTGATACCACGGTCATCTTCAAGCCAGTGGTCTTCCCAGGTATGGAACTGCATCAGGTCATACGAATTCAGACCGGCGTTGGTTAAACTCTTTTCTACATATCGCTGAATATGGCCGGGAGGAAAGCAATCATCAAGGGTAAATTCGCGCTGGCTCGGCCACTTGAAATTCCTTGGCGGCATTTTAGTTGCTGTGTAGAGCTTTTTATCCTTATTGGCTCTTACAAGTTCTCCGAGTATCTTTTCACTTTTACCGGCACCATAGCCCCAGGCTGTGTCGAAAAATGTGCATCCCATATCAACTGCCAGCTGAAGAGAGCGGAATGATTCCTCATCATCCGAACCCGTCCATCCGGCCATTCCCCACATTCCATAACCTATTTCACTTATGCTCCAGTTTGTTCTGCCAAGATTCCTGTATTTCATAATCTTTGTGTTTTTAATTTTATCCCAGGTTCGGCAAGTTAACGGTTTTATGGATAATTACAAAAATCGAATTTATTCCGCCCCTACGGGGCTTAGTTCCGGGGAGATGACCATAAACAGGGCGCTGCCCTGTTTTATCATATGATGCCCCTACGGGGCTGAAGAGGTCCACCCGTATCTTCCGGTGAGCTACCCTGTTTTATTGTAGCTACCGCTGACGGAACGAAAAACAGCTTACCTCACAGTCGATAAGGTGGAGCAAACACCTGCACTCAAGCCTTATGATTCATGGTTTAAGTAAAGGCCGTAGGCCTTAAATACATTAAGGCAGGGCATCGCCCTGCCAGAAGCATGCTACATCTTCAAAGCCCCGTAGGGGCGGAATAACGTATTAGTACCTGTCCAGCCACCTGTATTTTCTGGAACTGTCACCAAATTTAACAGCGAAAGTCAACTCATGGGTTCCATAGGTAACTCTCTGGATCTGGTTAAGTGTAAAATCGACCGCATAGCCGAAAAATAATGCAGTCTTGGTTGTGTGTTTAGGGATGTACTTAAATCTTATGTTGGCGATTAACCCTCCACCGGTTCTGTAGGTCAAACCTGACCAGAGGCTCTGGTCATATATGTAGGTCAAACCAAAGTCCGCCTGGGGCATGAGCTCTTCTGACACCTTTACAAGAACTGACGGTTCGAGTTCCGATTTGTTATGAATGTCAATATAATACGACCCAAACGTATACAGGTGTCTGTCCATCCTGAAATTTTTATATGCATAATCACCTATTTTAACAGCAGCACCAAACATCTGCTGTACTGAGATCCCGAAATCGAATTTTGGATTCAGAATATATAAGCCAAAATCGGCATCCGGTACAAAAACACCCCGGCGGAGGTTATCCGTCAGCCAGGGTTCGTTGGGATCCTCAAAGCTTGTTTCATCAGCATTGATAATAAAGTGATACCCGGTAAAGGCAAGACCTAACGATAACTGGGTGTTGTCCTGGATCCACATGTGATAAGCGTAGGTAGCCTGGAAGCCTGTTCTTTGAATGAGTCCGTTCCTGTCACTGAAGATATATGCACCAAGGCCTACCTTCCCGTCAGTCTTTGGCCTGTAGACTGTTCGGTTGGATGATTTTAATTTTATATCAGAAGCTCTCTTAAGTAATCTTGTTTGCCAGCTCAGCGAATATGTTCTGGGAGCTCCTGAGTATCCGACCCATTGTTCCCTCGCTGTCAGGTTAAGACTTGTATAACCATCACTCCCGGCATGAGCCGGATTTATCAGGAACTTGTTGTACAGATACTGGCTGTAGATAGGCAGCTGCTGGGCAGATACGATCTGATGAAATACGATAAGGAATAAAATGAATGCCAGCTTTTTCATAATTACAAATTTATATTAATCATCTGACAATTGTTATATCTCCAACAATTGGTTTTGATCCGTTATGCAGATCGATAACATAATGGTATGAGTCCACAGGCAGGTCGGCGCCATTGCTTTTCCCATCCCATGGTACCGGATAACCTCTTCCTGATTTCCATACCGACTGACCCCATCTGTTGTATATGGTGACTTCCATATCAGGATATGAACTTTTGTTGCTGATATTCCATACATCATTTATAAGGTCTCCGTTAGGTGATAATGCTTCATTCATTACCAGGCAGGTTTCCTTCGAAGCTTCCAGATTTATGGAACTTCTTGATGAACATCCATTCGCATCAGAAATTGTCACTTCGTATGACCCGGCCGGAATATTTGATAGATCCTTGTTTGTGGAATTATCCGACCAGAGGTAGTTATAATCACTGCCCGGAACTCCTCCTGAAACAGTCAGTCTGATTTCGCCGTCTGCATTGTCAGGACAGGTTGGTTGAGTTATGTCGAAGGCTGGTTTTATCAGGATCAGGCTCAGTTAACACAACACTGGAATCAAGCATACAATTATTATGGTCTGTTATTATTATCGTCATAAGTCCCGGCTGAGAGATCTGTTCTCTTGGCTTCCGGTTTGACCGTCACTCCAGAAATAATTTACAAGGCCGAGCATAGTCCGGTACATGAAACATTAATAGTCCCTGTATTTTCGCCGGCACAACTGATATTGTATGCACCATCTGTGCTGATTGAAAGATCAAATGTCATACTCAGGCGGGTGGGCTCAGTAAGCATAAATGTATCTCTCGCTGTGCACAGATTTTTATCAGTGATCAATAACGGTATATTCTCCGGCTGTAAGTCCTGAAATATCTTCTGTCGAAGCTGTGAAGCCTCCCGGACCATTCCAGCTGAAAGCGAACGGAGTTGCTGACTCCCGAAGAATTAATGTCTTATGAATCCATCTGATTTACCATAACAGCTGATGTTAAAGCCATTAAAATCAGACAGCTCTTTAGTATAGTTGTCTTTAATAGATGGCAGTGATTTGACAGTATATTGGTGACAGCAGATATACAATTACTTGCATTTTGTGCTGTCAGAGTATGTGGTCCGGCAGCTATTGAAGTGTATCCTTCCGCCGGGTAGGTCGTAAACGGAGCCCCGTCAAGACTAAATGTCAGACCTGCAGTAGAAGATGTTACAGTTATTGTTCCTGTGGTTACGGTACAGGTTGGATCAGTAACAGAAACAGTTGGTGCAGCAGGTGCTAGCAGGTGCTGAGTTAATTACAATATCTCCGGATGCTGCTGAAGTACATCCTGCTTCATTTGTAACAGTAAAGTTATAGGTACCAGCCGGCAAGCCCTGTTATTGTTGTACTTGCACCTGTACCTGTGATTGCTCCCGGATTAATTGTCCAGGTACCCGTCGCAGGCAATCCATTTAATACCACACTACCCGATGCTGCATCGCATGTGACAGGTTGGGTAATGGCACCGGATGTTGGCGCTGCCGGCAAGGCATTAACATTTAAAGTGTATGTTGCTGATGCTGCTGCACATGGCGATCCGGATGGATTGTCAGTGGTAACAGTAATCAAAACAGTATTGCCTGCGTCACCGGCTGCGGGGGTGTAGGTAAACGCAAATGGTGATGTATTGGGATCAGTTGTACTGACTGTGCCAGCTCCGTTCTCCGTTACAGTTATATTCGTTGCGTTAATGAATGTATTGCCGCTTACTGTTATTGGTGTAATACCGCAGGTGCCGCCACTTACCCTGCTTAGTACAAGAGTTGGCGCATCAGGGCATCCGCATGATACTGTGAAGCTTGTTCCTGTTGCAATGCATCCGGAAGAAGAATTCCTTACAGTAATAGTATGGCTTCCATTTGCAATCCCTGTAAATATCATTCCTGTCTGATATGTGCCGCCGTCCAGACTATATTCCAGATCAGCTCCTGCAGGGCTTGTTACCGTTACTGTTGCATTCCCGACTCCCGGTGTACAGTCAACTGATTGTGCGGGAGATTCCGGAGTTGAAACAGGAGGATTTATAATTGCTGTTGTTCCGATTGAATTACATCCCGAAGCACTTCTTATAATTACAATGTAAGTTCCGGCTGCCAGTCCTGGTCTGCTGTTTCCTGCCTGGAAACTGTCTCCGTTATCGAAGCTGTATGTCTCACCTGCATTCTGTACAGTAACTGATATAGTACCGGTTGCAACAGTACAGGTTGGTTGTGTCAGCGTAACAACCGGCGCCGATGGTGATCCGGATGTTGCATCGATGACAACAGTGGCTGATGGCAGTGAAGTACATCCTGATGCTATGGAAACGGTGAAATTATAATTACCGGGGATAAGGTCTGAGATAGTTGTGCTTGTCCCTGTTCCGCTTATTCCACCCGGGTTAATAGTCCATGTTCCTGTTGCAGGCAGGCCATTCAGTACGACACTTCCGGTTAGGACATCACAAGATGATGGCTGGGTAATTGCACCAATTCTTGGTGCAGCGGGAGTTCCCGGAGGTGATATTATAATAACATCAGTTGAAGGCAGAGATATGCATCCGGCAGCACTTGTGACGTTAAAGCTGTAAGTACCCGGGACAAGGTTGTTGATTGTTATTGATGTACCTGTTCCGCTTATAGCGCCGGGATTGATAGTCCATGTACCTGTTGCAGGCAGACCATTGAGTACCACACTGCCGGTAGGTGCTGCACATGCAGATGGCTGTGTAATGGTTCCAGCTATTGGTGCTGTCGGAGCTACAGGTGCAGCATTGATAACAACATCAGCCGACGGATTTGAAATACATCCTGCAGCAGCAGTTACACTGAAGTTATATGTTCCGGGAATAAGGTTCGGGATAGTTGTGGTTGTACCGGTTCCTGTTATTGCACCCGGATTAATAGTCCAGGTTCCTGTAGCAGGCAGTCCGGTCAGTACAACACTTCCTGTTGTTGCTGCGCATGAAGCAGGCTGTGCGATAGTTCCCACTACCGGAGCTGCAGGAGCTGCCGGGGGATCATTTATAACAATGTCTGCTGATGCATTGGATATACATCCGGGATCACTGTAGATAGTAAAGTTGTAAGTACCCGGGGCCAGGTTGTCGATTGTTGTACTCGTTCCATAGCCTGTTATTCCACCCGGATTGATAGTCCATGTACCCGTTGCAGGCAGACCACTTAATACCACGCTTCCGGTTGTTGCTAGACATGAAGCAGGCTGTGTTATTACGCCCACTATCGGAGCTGTCGGAGCCGCCGGAGCATCATTTATTATTACATCAGCTGATGCACGCGATATACATCCGGCTGCACTGGTGACATCAAAGTTATAGGTACCAGGATTGAGGTTTGAAATAGTAACAGTTGTCCCTGTTCCTGATATTGCACCCGGATTAATAGTCCATATTCCTGTTGCAGGAAGGCCATTCAATACAACGCTTCCCAATGTTGATATGCACGAAGAAGGCTGAGTGATAACTCCGATTATTGGAGCTGTCGGAGCTACCGGTGCCGGATTGATAACCACACTTGCAGATTCAACTGAAATACATCCGGCTTCACTTGTTACGTTAAAGCTATAGGTGCCCGGAGCCAGGTTTGTAAGAGTTTTGGTTGCACCTGTTCCGGCTATTGACCCGGATTAATAGTCCAGGTACCTGTTGCAGGCAGACCACTTAATACTATACTTCCGGTAGGTGCTGCACATGAAGCAGGCTGAGTGACAGTACCAATAACTGGTGCTGCCGGAGCTGCCGGAGCGGCATTGATGACCACAGTGGCAGATGCGAATGATATACATCCGGCTTCACTGGTGACATAGAAGTTATAGCTTCCCGGGATAAGGTTTGCAATCGTTGCAGTAGTTCCCGTACCGGCTATTGATCCGGGATTAATAGTCCATGTTCCTGTAGCAGGCAGACCACTTAATACCACGCTGCCGGTTGGAACTGCACATGAAGCAGGCTGTGTAATTGTCCCGATTATTGGTGCCAATGTAGCCGGTGCATCATTTATAACTATTTCAGCTGAAGGCAGGGATATACATCCGGCTTCACTTGTGACGTTAAAGCTATAAGTACCCGGAACAAGGTTTGTAATAGTTGCACTTGTGCCGGTTCCGGTTATTGATCCAGGATTAATAATCCATGTTCCTGTTGCGGGCAAGCCATTTAGTATGACTGTTCCTGTTGGAGCTGCACATGAAGAAGGCTGTGTAACCGTTCCAACTATAGGTGCTGTGGGAGCTACCGGCGGAGCATTGATAATAACATCAGCTGAGGGATTTGATATACATCCTGCAGCAGAAGTTACACTGAAGTTATATGTTCCCGGAATAAGGTTCGAAATGGTTGTACTTGTCCCTGTTCCAGTTATTGCACCCGGATTAATAGTCCATGTACCTGTTGAGGGCAGACCACTGAGTACCACACTTCCGGTTGTTGCTGCGCAGGAAGCAGGCTGGGTTATGGTTCCCACTACCGGTGCTGCAGGAGCTGCCGGCGGATCATTTATAACAACATCTGCAGATGCATTTGATATACATCCGGGATCGCTCCAGATGGTAAAGTTGTAAGTTCCCGGGACAAGGTTCGTGATAGTTGTGGTTGTTCCGGTTCCTGTTATTCCACCCGGATTGATAGTCCATGTACCCGTTGCAGGCAGACCACTTAATGCCACGCTTCCGGTTGTTGCGGAGCATGAAGAAGGCTGTGTGATTGTGCCCACTATCGGAGCAGTCGGTGCTGAAGGAGCCACATGTATGATCACATCTGCTGACGGAACTGATATACATCCGGCGGCGCTGGTAACATCGAAATTATATGTACCCGGACTTAGATTTGAAATCGTAACTGTTGTACCTGTTCCTGATATTGCCCCCGGATTAATGGTCCAGGTTCCTGTTGCAGGCAGACCATTTATTATTACGCTTCCGGTTGTTGCTGTACATGAAGCAGGCTGGGTGATAGTCCCTATTATCGGAGCTGTCGGAGCTACAGGTGCTTTGTTGATGACCAGGGTGGCAGATTCAACGGATATACATCCCGGCTTCACTTGTAACATTAAAGTTATAGGTACCGGGAGCCAGGTTTGTGAGAGTTGTTGTTGCACCTGTTCCTGCTATTGCACCCGGATTAATGGTCCAGGTACCTGTTGCAGGCAGACCACTTAATACCACGCTTCCGGTTGTAGCTGTACATGAAGCAGGCTGGGTGATAGTCCCGATTATCGGAGCTGTCGGAGCAACCGGAGCAGCATTGATAACCACTGTGGCAGATGCAAGAGATATACATCCGGCCTCACTGGTGACATAGAAGTTATAGTGCCAGGGATAAGGTTTGCGATTGTAGTAGTTGTCCCGATACCGGCTACTGAACCCGGATTAATTGTCCAGACTCCTGTTGCAGGCAGTCCGCTTAAGACCACGCTTCCGGTAGGCACTGCACATGAGGCAGGCTGCGTAATTGTACCAACTGTTGGTGCCGGCGGAGCTGTGGGTGCAGGATCTATAACAACATTTGCTGTTGGAAGGGATATACATCCTTCTTCACTTGTAACTGTAAAGTTATAGGTACCCGGGTTAAGATTTGAAACTGTTGTACTTGTGCCTGTTCCGGCTATTGACCCCGGATTAATGGTCCATACTCCCGTTGCAGGCAGACCGCTTAATGCTACACTTCCTGTTGGAACTGCGCATGAAGAAGGCTGGGTTATTGTTCCCACTATCGGGATATCAGATGTTCCGGGAAATGCACACGATGACAACACTGGCTGATGGAGGTGATGTACAACCTGATGCTACCGTAACAGTAAAGTTATAGGTCCCGGCTGCAAGGTTTGGGATTGTTGTGGTTGTACCTGTTCCGGTGATTCCACCCGGATTGATAGTCCAGGTTCCTGTTGCCGGCAGTCCGTTCAATACAACACTTCCGAAAGGAGATGAGCATGAAGAGGGCTGGGTCAGAGTACCTGCAACGGGAGTTGATGGTGAGCCCACAGTTAGTATGACAACATCCGAAGTGACATTGTATGCGTTACTGCAATTGGTAATATATGAGCGGTATTGATAAGTTCCTACTGAGGTGATTCCGGTCACACTCAATGAAGAAGAATTCGCATTTGTATATAATGCACCTGAAGGAGTACCATTTATTACTGCTGACCATGTAGCCTCCATTATTATATTCCCATTGATATGTAAATGGAGCTGTTCCGTTTGCAAATACAGTAAATGAAGCAATTCCGGAGGTGCCACACATAACACTGTTAGCCGGTTGTGTTCCTATAGTAACAGGCGCACAAGTAAGAGTAACAGTTACCGTTACGTTAAATGGTGTTCCGGTGCAAGATCCTGAAACGGGTGTAACTATATAGGCAGCAGTACCAATCCCGGAAGAAAGAGTTAATGTTCCGGTGATACTCCGATTGAGGAGTAGTTTGTGCACTGCCTCCGGTTACTCCGCCTGTATAAGTTGGGGCTGTCCACGTATAAGTTGTTCCAATGGGAACCCCAATTGGAGTTACAGTAAATGTACCGCCTGAAATAATTGATGTTGTTTGATCACTCACAACTGGTGCAGGGTTGACGACAACCGTTGTGTTACCGGCAATGCTTGTACAGCCATTTAATGTAACAGTTACATTATATGTTCCTGATGCAGCTACTGTAACTCCTGTAATAGTTGGGTTCTGCAGGGTGGAACTGAAACTGTCAGGCCCTGTCCATGCGTATGTGGCTCCCGCAACAGCAGGTGTTGTCAGGTTCAAAGCTGTACCTGCACATAACGGACTATTGTTGGAAGCAGTAGGAGCAGCGGGTGTTGGATTAACTGTCAGAGTGACCACATTTGATGTGGCATTGTTGGCACCGATGCAGTTAGTAATATAAGACCGGTATTGATAATTTCCTGCAGCAGTAATTCCAGCGACACTCAGTGTTGAAGTATTGGCATTTGTATATGTTGCACCTGCCGGAGTGCCATTTGCTACTGATGCCCAGGTACCACCATTATTGTATTCCCATTGATAGGTAAATGGAGCAGTGCCGTTTGCAACTACTGTAAATGATGCATTACCGGATGTTGCACACATGTTGTTACCAGAAGGTTGTACTCCAATGGAGACAGGAACACATCCGCTGTTAACAGTTACAGTCACACTAAAGGATGATCCAATGCAGGCACCCGATGTCGGTGTTACTGTATAGATCGCAGTACCGGATCCGTTTAAAGTTCCGCTAATATCTGATTGAGGAACGGCTTGTGCACTCCCTCCGGAGACACTGCCGGTATATGATGGAACTGTCCAGGTATAAGTGGTTCCTCCGGGAACTCCGGCAGGAGTTACTGTAAATGTACTGCCTGATAGAATTGTAGTTGTTTGATCAGGAACAATTGGTGTAACAGGTTGCGAATCGATAACAACATTAGTTGATCCAGGCGATGTACATCCTGAAGCATTGGTAACAGTAAAGCTATAGGTTGCAGCAGAAAGTCCTGGGATAGTTGTACTTGAGCCGCTTCCGGATATGGCTCCAGGATTGATGGTCCAGTTTCCGGATTGCAATCCACTTAATACAACGCTTCCAGTGGCAAGGGCACATGTTGGCTGGGTTGTTGCTCCTGATACAGGTGCTGATGGAATGGCATTTACGATTAAGCTGTAAGTGGCCACATCAGGTGTACATGGAGCTCCCGAAGGATTATCTGTTGTAATTGTAATAATTACGGTATTACCTGCATCACCGGCAGCAGGGGTATAAGAAAATGTAAAGGGTGATGCAACTGCTGTTGCAGGGCTCACATTTCCGGCTCCGTCATGTGTTATTGAAACGGTGGTGGCATTTATGAATGTGTTTCCACCTATCGTTACAGGCAGAGTGCCACAGGTACTACCAGCCGTGCTGCTCATGTTAATCGCTGGACCGTTCACACAACCGCATGATACGGAAAAGATGTTACCAATAGTTGAGCATCCTGAACCATTTCTTACAGATATAGAATGGTTTCCGTTTGCAACACCTGTAAAGGTTACGGATGTCTGATATCCACCGCCATCAAGGCTATACTCGAGGCCTGCTCCGGTGGGGCTTGTCACAATCACCGTAGCATTACCGAAACCAGGAGAACAGTCAATTGATTGTGAAGGAGTATTCAGTGCAGGAGGCTGGATGACGGTAGCACTGGCATTTGCAGTGGAGCCGTTGTCATCAGTTATTGTAACGCTGTAATTACCAGCAATGAGACCTGATATATCTTCAGTTGTAGCACCATTGCTCCAGCTGAACGAGTAAGGAGGTGTTCCGCCTGTTACGGTCAGGTTAATGGCACCATTGGCATCACCGTTGCAAGTGGCGTTTGTGACGGCAGTTGATGTATTTATGGGGGCGGCATTTTCACTGACGGTAGCGCTGGCTGAAGTAGTACAGCCATTGTCATCAGTTATTGTAACGTTGTAAGTACCTGCATTGAGACCTGATATATCTTCAGTAGTAGCGCCATTGCTCCAGCTGAATGAGTAAGGAGCGGTGCCACCTGTTACGGTAAGGTTAACAGCTCCATCGGAGGCACCCACAGATGATGCATCTGTCACATTGGTTGAAGCATTCAGTGCAGGAGGCTGGATGACGGTAGCACTGGCATTGGCAGTGGAGCCGTTGTCATCAGTTATTGTAACGCTGTAATTTCCAGCAATGAGACCTGATATATCTTCAGTTGTAGCACCATTGCTCCAGCTGAACGAGTAAGGAGGTGTTCCACCTGTTACGGTCAGGTTAATGGCACCATTGGCATCACCGTTGCAAGTGGCGTTTGTGACGGCAGTTGATGTATTTATGGGGGCGGCATTTTCACTGACGGTAGCGCTGGCTGAAGTTGTACAGCCATTGTCATCAGTAATTGTAACGTTGTAAGTACCTGCATTGAGACCTGAAATATCTTCAGTGGTAGCTCCATTGCTCCAGCTGAATGAGTAAGGAGCGGTGCCACCTGTTACAGTAAGGTTAACAGCTCCGTCAGAAGCACCCACTGATGATGCATCTGTCACATTGGTTGAAGCATTCAGTGCAGGAGGCTGGATGACGGTAGCACTGGCATTTGCAGTGGAGCCGTTGTCATCAGTTATTGTAACGCTGTAATTACCAGCAATGAGACCTGATATATCTTCAGTTGTAGCACCATTGCTCCAGCTGAACGAGTAAGGAGGTGTTCCACCTGTTACGGTCAGGTTAATGGCACCATTGGCATCACCGTTGCAAGTGGCGTTTGTGACGGAAGTTGATGTATTTATGGGGGCGGCATTCTCACTGACGGTAGCGCTGGCTGAAGCTGTACAGCCGTTGTCATCAGTAATTGTAACGTTGTAAGTACCTGCATTGAGTCCTGATATATCTTCAGTAGTAGCGCCATTGCTCCAGCTGAATGAATAAGGAGCGGTGCCACCTGTTACGGTGAGGTTAACAGCTCCGTCAGAAGCGCCAACGGATGATGCATCTGTCACATTGGTTGAAGTATTCAGTGCAGGAGGCTGAATGACGGTAGCACTGGCATTGGCAGTTGTTCCGTCGTTATCAGTAATTGTAACGCTGTAATTACCAGCAATGAGACCTGATATATCTTCAGTTGTAGCACCATTGCTCCAGCTGAACGAGTAAGGAGGTGTTCCGCCTGTTACGGTCAGGTTAATGGCACCATTGGCATCACCGTTGCAAGTGGCGTTTGTGACGGCAGTTGATGTATTTATGGGGGCGGCATTTTCACTGACGGTAGCGCTGGCTGAAGCAGTACAGCCATTGTCATCAGTTATTGTAACGTTGTAAGTACCTGCATTGAGACCTGAAATATCTTCAGTGGTAGCTCCATTGCTCCAGCTGAATGAGTAAGGAGCGGTGCCACCTGTTACAGTAAGGTCAATAGCTCCGTCAGAGGCACCCACTGATGATGCATCTGTCACATTGGTTGAAGTATTCAGTGCAGGAGGTTCACTGACAGTAGCACTGACATTGGCAGTTGTTCCATTGTCATCAGTTATTGTAACGCTGTAATTACCCGCGATGAGACCTGATATATCTTCAGTTGTAGCACCATTGCTCCAGTTGAATGAATAAGGACCGGTAATACCTGTTACAGTCAGGTCAATAGCACCATTGGCCCCACCGTTGCAAGTGGCGTTTGTGATGACAATTGTTGCATATATTGGAGAGGTATTTTCACTGACGGTAGCGCTGGCTGAAGCAGTACAGCCATTGTCATCAGTTATTGTAACGTTGTAAGTACCTGCATTGAGTCCTGATATATCTTCAGTGGTAGCTCCATTGCTCCAACTGAATGAGTAAGGAGCGGTGCCACCTGTTACGGTAAGGTCAATAGCTCCGTCAGTGGCACCCACTGATGATGCATCTGTCACATTGGTTGAAGTATTCAGTGCAGGAGGCTGGATGACGGTAGCACTGGCATTTGCAGTGGAGCCGTTGTCATCAGTTATTGTAACGCTGTAATTACCAGCAATGAGACCTGATATATCTTCAGTTGTAGCACCATTGCTCCAGCTGAACGAGTAAGGAGGTGTTCCACCTGTTACGGTCAGGTTAATGGCACCATTGGCATCACCGTTGCAAGTGGCGTTTGTGACGGCAGTTGATGTATTTATGGGGGCGGCATTTTCACTGACGGTAGCGCTGGCTGAAGTAGTACAGCCATTGTCATCAGTTATTGTAACGTTGTAAGTCCCTGCATTGAGACCTGAAATATCTTCAGTAGTAGCTCCATTGCTCCAACTGAATGAATAAGGAGCGGTGCCACCTGTTACAGTAAGGTTAACAGCTCCGTCAGAAGCACCCACTGATGAAGCATCTGTCACATTGGTTGAAGTATTCAGTGCAGGAGGCTGGATGACGGTAGCACTGGCATTTGCAGTGGAGCCGTTGTCATCAGTTATTGTAACGCTGTAATTACCAGCAATGAGACCTGATATATCTTCAGTTGTAGCACCATTGCTCCAGCTGAACGAGTAAGGAGGTGTTCCACCTGTTACGGTCAGGTTAATGGCACCATTGGCATCACCGTTGCAAGTGGCGTTTGTGACGGCAGTTGATGTATTTATGGGGGCGGCATTTTCACTGACGGTAGCGCTGGCTGAAGTAGTACAGCCATTGTCATCAGTTATTGTAACGTTGTAAGTACCTGCATTGAGACCTGAAATATCTTCAGTAGTAGCGCCATTGCTCCAGCTGAATGAGTAAGGAGCGGTGCCACCTGTTACAGTAAGGTCAATGGCTCCGTCAGTGGCACCCACTGATGATGCATCTGTCACATTGGTTGAAGTATTCAGTGCAGGAGGCTGGATGACGGTAGCACTGGCATTTGCAGTGGAGCCGTTGTCATCAGTTATTGTAACGCTGTAATTACCAGCAATGAGACCTGATATATCTTCAGTTGTAGCACCATTGCTCCAGCTGAACGAGTAAGGAGGTGTTCCACCTGTTACGGTCAGGTTAATGGCACCATTGGCATCACCGTTGCAAGTGGCGTTTGTGACGGCAGTTGATGTATTTATGGGGGCGGCATTTTCACTGACGGTAGCGCTGGCTGAAGCAGTACAGCCATTGTCATCAGTTATTGTAACGTTGTAAGTACCTGCATTGAGACCTGATATATCTTCAGTAGTAGCGCCATTGCTCCAGCTGAATGAGTAAGGAGCGGTGCCACCTGTTACGGTAAGGTTAACAGCTCCATCGGAGGCACCCACAGAGGATGCATTTGTCACATTGGTTGATGCCGTCGGTGCTGTTGGGATATTATTCACTGTCAGCGGTGTAGCAGGTGATATGCATCCATCAGAATTGGTCACAGTAAAATTATAAGTGCCCGGGTCAAGTCCGGAAATGGTATGGCTTGTTCCGGTACCGCTAACTGAACCCGGATTAATAGTCCATGTACCTATTCCCGGCAGTCCATTTAGTACAACTTCCTGTTGGATCAGAGCAGGTAGGATGAGTGATGTCGCCGTTTACAGGAGCTGAAGGTAATGACGGAGCTGCATTGATAATAACACCTCTGGAAGTAGCTGAAAACATCCGACGGCATTTGTAACTGTAAAATTATAAGTTCCCGGATTGAAGACCGGATATAGTTGCAGATGCTCCTGATCCCGCTATTGCACCCGGATTGATTGTCCAGTTTCCGGATGGCAGACCGTTCAGTACTACGCTTCCTGTTGAACTTAAACATGTAGGCTGGGAAATGGTACCCACTGACGGGGCGGCAGGAGCCGCCGGAACAGGATCGATAACCACATCACCGGTTGCTGGTGATGTACATCCTTCATCATTGGTTACTCTGAAATTGTAAGTGCCCGGGTCAAGTCCTGGAATAGTTATGCTTGTACCGGTGCCGGTTATTGATCCCGGATCAATGGTCCAGGATCCTGTTCCAGGAAGTCCGTTTAATATCACACTGCCAGTAGGAACAGTGCAGGTAGGCTGAGTGATGCCGCCGTTTACAGGAGCTGCTGGTGTGGCAGGTTGTGGGTTGATAACTATATCTGCAGATAACCCTGAAGTACAAGTGGCATCATTTGTAACCGTATAATTATATGTTCCAGCTGCCAGACCAGAAATAGATACACTTGCACCTGATCCGGTTATAGCTCCCGGATTTATTGTCCAGTTTCCTGCTGGGAGACCATTCAATACAACACTTCCAGTTGCATCGGAACAGGTAGGATGGGTAATAGAGCCGACTGTTGGAGCAGATGGGATTGTTGGTGCTGCATTAACAGTAAGAGATGAACTTGCAGGAGATACGCATGTTGGTGAAGCAATAAGTCTGGCAGTAACGGTATGGTTGCCAACAGGTACAAGAGTAAATGTCGGACTCACCTGGTAGGTTCCCAGATCAAGAGCATATTCATACTGAGCACCCAGTGGAGCAGAAACTTCTATTGTGCCAGTAGGTATTGCGCATGTTGGTTGTACTGTAACACTTGCTGCAGGGGTTGCCGGGACTGCCGGCACTGCATTGACAGTAAGAGATGAACTTGCAGGTGAAACGCAGGTTGGTGAAGCAATAAGTCGGGCTGTAACGGTATGGTTTCCAACAGCTACAAGGGTAAAAGTCGGACTCACCTGGTATGTACCAAGATCAAGCGCATATTCATATTGAGCGCCAAGTGGTGCGGAGACATCAATTGTTCCTGTCAAAACAGAACATGTTGTCTGTGCTGTAACACTAGCTGTCGGAATAGCAGGCACAGTTGGTGCTGCATTGACAGTGAGAGATGAACTGGCGGGAGATACGCAGGTTGGTGAAGCAATAAGTCTGGCAGTAACAGTGTGGTTTCCAACAGGTACAAGAGTAAATGTTGGACTCGCCTGATAAACGCCAAGGTCAAGCGAATATTCATATTGAGCTCCAAGAGGTGTGGAGACATCAATAGTTCCTGTCAAAACAGAACATGTTGGCTGTGCTGTAACACTAGCAGTCGGGATAGCAGGTACAATTGGTGCTGCATTAACAGTAAGAGATGAACTTGCAGGAGAAACGCAAGTTGGTGAAGCAATAAGTCTGGCGGTAACAGTGTGGTTTCCAACAGCTACAAGGGTAAATGTCGGACTTACCTGGTATGTACCGAGATCTATTGAATATTCATATTGAGCCCCAAGGGGTGCTGAAACTTCTATTGTGCCAGTAGGTATTGCGCATGTTGGTTGTACTGTAACACCTGCTGCAGGAGTTGCCGGTACTGCGGGCACTGCATCGACAGTGAGAGTTGGACTTGCAGGAGATACGCAGGTTGGTGAAGCAATAAGTCTGGCGGTAACAGTGTGGTTTCCAACAGCTACAAGGGTAAAAGTCGGACTCACCTGGTATGTACCAAGATCAAGCGCATATTCATATTGAGCGCCAAGTGGTGCGGAGACATCAATTGTTCCTGTCAAAACAGAACATGTTGGTTGTGCTGTAACACTAGCTGTCGGGATAGCAGGTACAGTTGGTGCTGCATTGACAGTAAGAGAAGAACTGGCGGGAGATACGCAGGTTGGTGAAGCAATAAGTCTGGCAGTAACCGTGTGGGTTCCAACAGGTACAAGAGTAAATGTTGGACTTACCTGATAAACGCCAAGATCAAGCGCATATTCATATTGAGCGCCAAGTGGTGAGGAGACATCAATTGTTCCTGTCAAAACAGAACATGTTGTCTGTGCTGTAACACTAGCTGTCGGGATAGCAGGCACAGTTGGCGCTGCATTGACAGTGAGAGATGAACTGGCAGGAGAAACGCAGGTTGGTGAAGCAATAAGTCGGGAAGTAACGGTATGGTTGCCAACAGGTACAAGTGTAAATGTCGGACTCACCTGGTATGTACCAAGGTCAAGAGAATATTCATATTGAGCACCCAGGGGAGCAGAAACTACAATTGTTCCGGTTGGTATTGTGCATGTGGGTTGTACTGTAACACTTGCTGCAGGAGTTGCCGGTACTGCGGGCACTGCATCGACAGTAAGAGATGAACTTGCAGGAGATACGCATGTTGGTGAAGCAATAAGTCTGGCTGTAACAGTGTGGTTGCCAACAGCTACAAGTGTAAAAGTCGGACTCACCTGGAAAGTACCGAGATCAAGAGAATATTCATATTGAGCACCAAGTGGGGCAGAAACAACTATTGTTCCGGTAGGTATTGCGCATGTTGGTTGTACTGTAACACTTGCTGCAGGGATTGCCGGTACTGCCGGCACTGCATCGACAGTGAGAGTAGAACTTGCAGGAGATACGCATGTTGGAGAAGCAATAAGTCGTGCTGTAACGGTGTGGTTTCCAACAGGTACGAGAGTAAATGTCGGACTCACCTGATAAACGCCAAGGTCAAGCGCATATTCATATTGAGCTCCAAGTGGAGCGGAAACATCAATTGTTCCTGTCAAAACAGAACATGTTGGTTGTGCTGTAACACTAGCTGTCGGGATAGCAGGTACAGTTGGTGCTGCATCGACAGTAAGAGATGAACTTGCAGGAGAAACGCATGTTGGAGAAGCAATAAGTCTGGCTGTAACAGTGTGGTTGCCAACAGCTACAAGTGTAAAAGTCGGACTCACCTGGTAAGTACCGAGATCTAGTGTATATTCATATTGTACTCCAAGTGGTGCTGAAACTACTATTGTTCCTGTTGGTACAGCACAAGTTGGTTGTATTGTTACACTTGCTGCAGGGGTTGCCGGTACTGCTGGCACTGCATCGACAGTAAGAGATGAACTTGCAGGAGATACGCAGGTTGGTGAAGCAATAAGTCGTGCTGTAACGGTATGGTTGCCAACAGGTACAAGAGTAAATGTCGGACTCACCTGGTATGTACCGAGGTCAAGAGAATATTCATATTGTGCGCCAAGTGGAGAAGAAACTACTATTGTTCCGGTTGGTATAGCGCATGTGGGTTGTACTGTAACACTTGCTGCAGGGGTTGCCGGTACTGCGGGCACTGCATTGACAGTAAGAGATGAACTTGCAGGAGAAACGCATGTTGGTGAAGCAATAAGTCTGGCTGTAACAGTGTGGTTGCCAACAGCTACAAGTGTAAAAGTCGGACTCACCTGGAAAGTACCGAGATCTAGTGTATATTCATATTGAGCTCCAAGCGGTGCTGAAACTACTATTGTTCCTGTTGGTACAGCACAAGTTGGTTGTATTGTTACACTTGCTGCAGGAGTTGCCGGTACTGCCGGGACTGCATTGACAGTAAGAGATGAACTGGCAGGTGAAACGCAAGTTGGTGAAGCAATAAGGCGTGCTGTAACGGTATGGTTTCCAACAGCTACAAGGGTAAATGTAGGACTCACCTGGTATGTACCAAGGTCAAGAGCATATTCATACTGAGCACCAAGAGGTGCTGAAATTACTAATGTTCCGGTAGGTATTGCACATGTTGGTTGTATTGTAACACTTGCTGCTGGGGTTGCCGGTACTGCGGGCACTGCATCGACAGTAAGAGATGAACTTGCAGGGGATACGCAGGTTGGAGAAGCAATAAGTCTGGCTGTAACAGTGTGGTTTCCAACAGGTACAAGAGTAAAAGTCGGACTCACCTGGTATGTACCGAGATCTATTGCATATTCATATTGAGCACCAAGTGGGGCAGAGACTACTATTGTTCCGGTAGGTATTGCACATGTAGGTTGTACTGTAACACTTGCTGCAGGGGTTGCCGGTACTGCTGGCACTGCATCGACAGTGAGAGTTGGACTTGCAGGAGATACGCAGGTTGGAGAAGCAATAAGTCTGGCTGTAACAGTATGGTTTCCAACAGCTACAAGTGTAAAAGTCGGACTCACCTGGTAGGTACCGAGATCTATTGCATATTCATATTGAGCACCCAGGGGAGCTGAGACTACTATTGTTCCGGTAGGTATTGCGCATGTTGGTTGTACTGTAACACTTGCTGCAGGGGTTGCCGGTACTGCGGGCACTGCATCGACAGTAAGAGATGAACTAGCAGGAGATACGCAGGTTGGAGAAGCAATAAGTCGTGCTGTAACGGTATGGTTTCCAACAGGTACAAGAGTAAATGTCGGACTCACCTGGTATGTGCCGAGATCTATTGCATATTCATATTGAGCACCCAGGGGAGCAGAGACTACTATTGTTCCGGTAGGTATTGCGCATGTGGGTTGTACAGTCACGCTGGATGACGGAGTGGATGGCGCTCCAGGTGCTACGATTACAGTAAGTGATGAACTTGTAAGGGAAACGCAGGTTGGTGAAGCAATAAGTCTGGCGGTAACGGTGTGGTTTCCAACAGGTACAAGAGTAAATGTCGGACTCACCTGGTACGTACCGAGATCTATTGCATATTCATATTGAGCACCAAGCGGAGCAGAGACTACTATTGTTCCGGTAGGTATTGCGCATGTGGGTTGTACTGTAACACTTGCCGCAGGGGTTGCCGGTACTGCGGGCACTGCATTGACAGTAAGAGATGAACTTGCAGGAGAAACGCATGTTGGTGAAGCAATAAGTCTGGCGGTAACGGTGTGGTTGCCAACGGCTACGAGAGTAAATGTCGGACTAACCTGGTAGGTGCCGAGATCTATTGCATATTCATATTGAGCACCCAGTGGAGCAGAGACTACTATTGTTCCGGTAGGTATAGCGCATGTGGGTTGTACTGTAACACTTGCTGCAGGGGTTGCCGGTACTGCCGGCACTGCATTGACAGTGAGAGATGAACTTGCAGGAGATACGCAGGTTGGAGAAGCAATAAGTCTGGCGGTAACGGTGTGGTTTCCAACAGGTACAAGAGTAAATGTTGGACTCACCTGGTATGTACCGAGATCTATTGCATATTCATATTGAGCACCAAGTGGGGCAGAGACTACTATTGTTCCGGTAGGTATTGCACATGTTGGTTGTACTGTAACACTTGCTGCAGGAGTTGCCGGTACTGCCGGCACTGCATTGACAGTAAGAGATGAACTTGCAGGAGATACGCAGGTTGGTGAAGCAATAAGTCTGGCGGTAACAGTGTGGTTGCCAGCAGCTACGAGAGTAAATGTCGGACTGACCTGGTATGTACCGAGGTCAAGAGCGTATTCATATTGAGCACCAAGCGGAGCAGAAACTACTATTGTTCCGGTTGGTATTGCGCAAGTGGGTTGTACTGTAACACTTGCTGCAGGAGTTGCTGGTACTGCCGGCACTGCATTGACAGTAAGAGATGAACTTGCAGGAGATACGCAGGTTGGCGAAGCAATAAGTCGGGCTGTAACGGTATGGTTGCCAACAGGTACAAGAGTAAATGTTGGACTCACCTGGTATGTACCAAGGTCAAGAGAATATTCATATTGAGCACCCAGGGGAGCAGAAACTACTATTGTGCCAGTAGGTATTGCGCATGTGGGTTGTACTGTAACACTTGCTGCAGGAGTTGCCGGTACTGCGGGCACTGCATTGACAGTAAGAGATGAACTTGCAGGAGATACGCAGGTTGGAGAAGCAATAAGTCTGGCGGTAACGGTGTGGTTGCCAACGGCTACAAGAGTAAATGTCGGACTCACCTGGTAGGTGCCGAGATCTATTGCATATTCATATTGAGCACCCAGTGGAGCAGAGACTACTATTGTTCCGGTAGGTATAGCGCATGTGGGTTGTACTGTAACACTTGCTGCAGGAGTTGCCGGTACTGCCGGCACTGCATCGACAGTAAGAGTTGGACTTGCAGGAGATACGCAGGTTGGAGAAGCAATAAGTCGGGCTGTAACGGTGTGGTTGCCAACGGCTACAAGTGTAAAAGTCGGACTCACCTGGTAGGTACCGAGATCTATTGCATATTCATATTGAGCACCCAGTGGAGCAGAAACTACTATTGTTCCGGTAGGTATTGCACATGTTGGTTGTACTGTAACACTTGCTGCAGGAGTTGCCGGTACTGCGGGCACTGCATCGACAGTGAGAGTTGGACTTGCAGGAGATACGCAGGTTGGAGAAGCAATAAGTCGGGCTGTAACGGTGTGGTTTCCAACAGGTACGAGAGTAAATGTAGGACTCACCTGGTACGTACCGAGATCTATTGCATATTCATATTGAGCACCCAGTGGAGCAGAGACTACTATTGTTCCGGTAGGTATTGCACATGTTGGTTGTACTGTAACACTTGCTGCAGGAGTTGCCGGTACTGCCGGCACTGCATCGACAGTGAGAGTTGGACTTGCAGGAGATACGCAGGTTGGTGAAGCAATAAGTCGTGCTGTAACGGTGTGGTTGCCAGCTGCTACGAGAGTAAATGTCGGACTAACCTGATAAGCGCCAAGATCAAGAGAATATTCATATTGAGCACCAAGGGGTGCTGAAACTACTACCGTCCCTGTAGCTAAAGTACATGAGGGCTGTACAGTCACACTGGCTGTCGGAGTCGTCGGCACTGCCGGCACTGCATCTACAGAAAGTGTAGAACTTGGGAGAGATATGCATAATGGAGATGCTGCCAATCGAGCGGTAATGGTATGGTTGCCTACCGCTACAAGGGTAAATGTAGGACTTATCTGATAAGTCCCCAGGTCAAGAGAATATTCATATTGAGCACCAAGTGGGGCAGAGACTACTATTGTTCCGGTAGGTATTGCACATGTTGGTTGTACTGTAACACTTGCTGTCGGTGTAGACGGTATTGTTGGTTGCGCATCAATCGCAACAGATGCTGATGCCACAGATGTACATCCTGCAGAATTAGTTACAGTATATGTATAGGTTACTCCGGCTGGGAGTAATGACAGGGTTCGGCTGGCGGTATTTCCGGCTGTAACTGTGCCACCCGGAGTCCGTATTAATACCCAGCTCCCTGAAGGCAAGCCGTTTAATACTACGCTGCCTGTTGCAAGAGCGCACGTTGGTTGTGTAATTGTTCCTATTATTGGGGCAGTCGGAGTCACTGGTTGTGCACCGATATTCACGTTTGCGGATGGCACTGACGTGCAGCCTGCAGCATCTGTAACAGTAAATGTGTATATACCGGGAGCTGCCAGTCCTAATATTGTTGTACTCGAAGTACTACCTGTAAGACCACCTGGATTAATTGTCCAGGTGCCGGCTGGTAAACTATTTAGAATAACCCTTCCGGTCGGTACTGTACAAGTTGGATTTGTTATAAGACCTATTACCGGAGCAGGGGGATTTGAGGGCACTGCATTGATTACTACATTACCTGATGCCACTGAGATACATCCTGATGCATCTGTGACAGTGTATGTATATGTAGCGCCTGGCGGAATTCCTGTTACGGTAGTTGTGGTACCAGTTCCGGTAGTGTTAGTTCCTCCGGGTGACCTGGTAAGTGTCCATGTGCCCGTTGCCGGTAAACCACTCAGATCAACGCTCCCGGTTGGTACTGTACATGTAGGCTGAGTTCTGGTTCCAACAATGGGAGCCGGAGGCCCTGCCGGAGCATTAATAACTATATTTGCTGATGACCCTGAGATACATCCCACATCATTTGTAACAGTGTAAGTATAAGTTCCGGTTGCAAGGAGTGATATCGTAGTAGAGATACCGGTTCCGGTACTGGTTACTGCACCGGGGGACCTGGTCAATGTCCAGGTGCCCGTTGCAGGTAACCCGTTCAATATCACGCTTCCTGTTCCCACAGCACAATTTGGCTGTGTGATAGTGCCTACAGTAGGCGCAGGAGGAGCTCCCGGCGCCGGAGTGATCACAACACTCGTGGAGGGTCCTGAAATACAACCAGCATATGTTACAGTATAAGTGTAAGTTCCTGCTGGTATCCCTGACAACGTAGTACTGGCACCTGTACCGGTACTGGTAACGCCGCCTGGTGACCGTGTTAATGTCCATGTCAAAGGTGTTGGCAGTCCGCTTAATACTACGCTTCCTGTTGGTATTGGACACGTGGGTTGAGTGATTGTTCCTACAGTTGGGGGGGAAGGTGCTCCTGGAGCAGGATTGATAGTAATATTCGCTGTGGAGTTTGATATACATCCCCCTGCATTTGTTACAGTATAGGTATAGATTCCAGTTGGAATATTGGTTAATGTTGTGCTTGTACCTGTCCCGGTGCTGGTCACTCCTCCTGGTAATCGGGTTAATGTCCATGTACCCGTAGCCGGTAAACCACTAAATGCTATGCTGCCAGTTGCTACGGCACATGTAGGCTGAGTTATGGTGCCTACTATTGGAGTTGGTATTATACTGACTGTTATTCCAAGATTGCTTGCAGAACTTGTTCCACAGCTCCCGGTGGCAGTAACACTTAAAGTCCCCGCAGTAGCGCCACCGGAAAAACTAATTGTAACACTATTGGTAGTGCTTGAATAACTTGCTCCTGATCCACTGTAACTCCAGGTATATGTTACTCCTGTAACATTTGTCACTGAGTAGGTTACATTGTTCTGTCCGGGACATACTGTTGCAGGGCCGCTTATTGCACTTGGGGTTCCCGGTGTTCCGATTGTGGCAACTACCGGAGTTCTTGGACTTTCACATGTTCCATTCCTGCATGAAACATAATAAATTGTAGTCGAGGAAATTGAAGGTGTTGTAAACGAAGAATTTGAACCTAACAGAGTTCCTGCAAATGGAGCATTATACCATCTATATGTACTACATCCTGAGGCTGTTAATGTCAGGGGCCCTGTGTCACAACGTGATGCTCCTACACCAGTTGGACTGGTGGGTGCAGAACCAGATACAGTCAAAACAATAACATCGCTGTATATTCCGCCAGGATTTGCAGCATTGATGACCCTTAATCTAAACCAAAAAGTTCCGGGTGTTGAACTAAATGAAGATATTACAAATTCCTGACCTGTATAAGGATCAATATTCCATGGACCTGAGTTACTTACAGATGACCATTCCCATTGGTAAGTTCCCGCAAAAGAGGGCCGGATATCTATATCATTCTGTCCGCCACCACCAATTTCACCGCAAATGGTTATCGACTCGGAATTGTCATCAACAGTTTCATTGAATGAAATATTTGGTGTTTGTCCTAGTCCTTTTACAGCGACAAGGAGCGAGAACCCTGAAACAAGTAACAACTTGCTAAGATTTATTCTACTCTTCATATATTGAAAAGTTGATATTATATAGCTGGCAAAATTGCCTGATAACTTTTTCAAGATATACTTTCAGTTAAGTGAGAAAAAATCACATCCGGTTTCAATTTTAATTTCTAAAACCCGATCTGATCCTTACAATTTTAATCTTCTGTTTATTGCGGATAAATCTTCATCCGGCGTTATTAAATGGTAGTCTGCAACTTCTCAAAATTTTCTGCGATATATTTAATAACATGGCTAAGATAAAAGGGTTTATATAATCAGATGTATAGAAAAGGGTCCATTTTGACAAAAGGGTTTAGAATTTACATAAACAGGGCTTTTTTGCTATTTAAAGTTAAAATAAGGAGTTTATTTTAAGGTATATCGCTGTATGTGTCAGAAAATGAGTCATATAATTAGTGTAAAAATTGGGTTACACAGAGAGACACTGAGGGGAAGAGGTGAGATTTGAGAGGTGAGACGTGAGCGGAGAGAGGTATTCAGTAATCGGTATTCAGTATTCGGTAAAAAAATCAAAGTTCAAGTGTTAAAATCGGATTGAATCGGTAATCGGCCTTGGACATATCGGCCCTGAGCCCTGCGCCCAGCCTACGCCAAGGCTTCGGCTGGCAATGCCTGAGCCCTGAGCTTCAACCCTTCAACTTTGTATAAAAATCAGGACCACTCCATTGCCAGATAATCCGAATTTCCTACCTTGCATATGCATTTCAAATTCGTTGCTAAATGTCTCTTAAAATTACCGACTGGGCTGTCGAGGACAGACCCAGGGAAAAGATGATCCAGTATGGCACCTCCACACTGAGCGATGCCGAATTACTGGGAATACTCATAAGTTCAGGAACAAAAGACAAATCGGCCATCGACCTTGGCCGTGAATTGCTTGCCCTGGTGAATAATAACCTGAACGCGCTCGGGAAGCTTACAATAGCCGACCTTACAAAGATCCACGGGATAGGTAACGCCAGGGCAGTTACAATTGCCGCGGCACTTGAACTCGGACGAAGACGGAAACTCACCGAAAATCCTGAAGTGGTCCAGATAAAATGTTCAAAGGATGTCGCAGATATCTTTCAGCCTTTATTGTCTGACCTGTTGCATGAAGAGTTCTGGATCCTCTTCCTGAACCGGTCGAACAGGGTCATCAGCAGGATGAAGCTGAGCCAGGGGGGTATAAGCGGTACTGTTACAGATGTCAGACTGGCAATGAAAAAGGCAATTGAATGCCTGGCCTCAGGAATTATTGTATGCCATAACCATCCGTCGGGAAACCTGAACCCCAGCGAGTCCGACAGCAAGATCACGCAGAAGATAAAAGAGGCTGGTAACCTGCTGGATATACAGCTGCTCGATCACCTGATAATATCCGATAAGGATTATTACAGTTTTGCTGATAACGGATTGATTTGATTTTTTTACCACGGTGTTACACGGAGTTTGCACGGAGTTTCACTGTTTTATCACTCCGTGTAACTCAGTGTTTAACACCGTGTTACTCCGTATTATTATATCAGAGAACTTAGCAAGTACAACAGTTGTTCAAAAGACACGGAGCGAAATACATCAGAAAGTTAATATTACAGAGAAACTATATCAGAAAGCCAAGCAAGAGCAGAGTATGTATTTTATGTATTGTATACAAGATGTTTATCCCGTATTGCTCGAGAAGCATGAAAAGCGTTAAATCAATGATGAGCGCCTGGTCGATGCATTACCTAGGAAAGTAGAAGAATATGAGTAGATGTATATCTTAAGAACTTGGAAGAACTGCGCAGCAACTATAACTACAGCAGTAAAACGTTAACCAAAGCTAATGTGCCAACGACCGCTGGCATTCCAACAGTAAACAGATAGCACAGGCAGTATGTAAATGATACTTAGCCGATATTAGCAGATTTTGAGATAGCTCGTATGTTTTCACCGCCCAGTTCAAAAGATGCGATAACGGCATAAAGACATTTAAGGCAGCAAAACAGAGGTTTATATGCAGACCTTAGTAAGTACTTTGATACAATACCACATGACAAGCTTCAGATAGCACTGAAGCAACGTATAGCCGATCCAAGATGCTAAAGCTAATAACCAAGTGGTTAAAAGTATCGTATATGAGATGGCAATACAAAAGTGGTAAGACATCCACGGTACCAAGCTATATCCACTCTGCTAACATTTATTTACTTAGTTGACAGAATAGTTAATAATGCCAAAGTCTGTTTAGCAAGCATAGTTAAGATGTGCGTTATGCAGATGACTTGTTTTAATTAGATGTTACAGACAAGTAATAGAGAAGCTGAGAATCTGCTCATCAATGTTAGCTAATAGCCGACTCATCTTGGTTAAGCTGAATGGATTATAATTTAGAAATCTTACTTCTGTCCCTGCACTCCTCGAGCAAAAGGCTCATGCTTTTCTGAAGTATGGGATGGATCAGATCAGGAGCCAGTTCACAGAGAGGCACAAGAACGAACCTGCGTTCATGCATCAGCCGGTGAGGGATCTTCAGACCTTTCTCAGTAATTACAAGATCATCATAAAGAAGAATATCTATATCTATTACCCTTGATGAGTAACGGTTCTGATCCCTTTCTCTGCCCAGCATCGATTCAATCGCTACGATCTTCTTTATTATTTCAGAGGGAGTGAGGCTGGTTTCAACACTCACAACCATATTGAGAAAATCATTCTCCGCATCAAAACCCCATGGCGGTGTTTCATAAACTGAAGAAGACTGCAATATCCTGCCGATATGTTCCCCAATCTTCTCAACTGCTTTTTCGAGATTTAGCTCTCTGTCTCCGAGATTTGTTCCTATGCCTAAAAATACTTTACTCATTTTAATCCTTTCAGACCTTAAAAGTATAAAATTCAGAAGAAATATTATAATATGATTTATTTAACCACGGAGTGATACGGAGTTTGCACGGAGTATCACTGCTTAATTTCTCAAGGGAGTTACGAATTATTCATTTTTAATTTATTTTATATTAACCTGATAAGGATCTTCATGATTGAGATTTAATTATTTTCAATTAGTTTTGTGGTTCAATTATTAATGCGGGGTTCATCTGTATAAAAGTCATTATATCAACACATCCATAACATGAAAAGCTTCCTTAAATACACACTGGCTACAATAACCGGGATAATAATTACTTCAATCCTCTTTTTTGTAGTAATGCTCGCAAGTCTCAGCGCCCTTGTTGCATCAGGTGATAAACCTGTTTCCATAAGTGAAAATTCAATCCTGGTTCTGAAGGCAGGAGTAGAAATACCTGACAGAGGCAATGAAGATCCTTTTGCAGGTTTTGACATTGTTAACATGACAGTTACTTCCACGCCCGGATTGAATGAAATTCTCGGGAACATTAAGAAAGCTTATTCTGATGACAATATTAAAGGCATACTTATAGAAAACGGAATGCTTCCCTCAGGCTGGGCAACAACCGGAGAGATCAGAAACGCTCTTTTGAAATTCAGGGAATCGGGTAAATTTGTCATATCCTATTCCGATTATCTGCTGACACAGCAATGCTACTACCTCTCCTCTGCTGCAGATAAAATATATATCAATCCCGGATCGATGGTTGACTTCAAGGGATTAAGCGGGGAGGTAATGTTTTATAAAAAGGCTCTCGATAAGCTTGGTGTTGAAGTGCAGGTCACACGTCATGGGAAATTCAAGGGCGCCGTTGAACCATTTATCCTCGATAAGCTCAGTGATGAGAATAAAGAGCAGATAAAAGCCTATGTCGGTTCAATCTGGGATAATGTAATTGCAGCGATTTCTGAATCCAGAGGCATTTCTGCTGAACAGCTGAATCTTCTGGCCGATAATCTTTCAGGAAATATTGCCTCCACTGCGCTTGATGAAAAGCTTGTCGACGGAATTCTCTACCGCAATGAATTGATCGATACTTTAAAATCCCTGTCAGGGATCGCCAAAGAAAAGGATCTGAACCTGGTTTCTATGTCAAAATATGCCAAGGTCCCCGATCCTGATAAAAATGTTTCAGCTAAAAACAGGATAGCAGTGATCTATGCCTCAGGTACCATAGTAACAGGCAAGGGTAACGAAGGCAACATCGGAGGAAACCGTTATGCTGAAATTATAAGGAAACAGAGGCTCGACACATCTGTAAAGGCAATTGTCTTGAGAGTCAATTCACCGGGAGGCAGTGCTGTCGCTTCGGATATCATGTGGCAGGAACTCGAACTTTCAGCCAGGGCAAAACCTGTTGTAATCTCAATGGGTAATTATGCTGCATCCGGAGGATACTTCATTTCTGCGCCTGCAACAAAGATTTATGCAAGTCCAACCTCAATTTCAGGATCTATAGGGGTATTCGGACTGCTGCCCAATGCAGAAGAACTCCTTGAAAAGAAGCTTGGACTCACCACTGAAATAATTAAAACCAATAAGAATTCGGACTTCCCGTCGGTATACAGACCTATGAATTTGTATGAGAAGGAAGTAATGCAGAGGAGTATTGAGAATATTTACAGTGATTTCGTATCAAAGGTTTCAAAGGGACGGAAGATGAGTTTTGAATCCGTTGACAGCATCGGACAGGGAAGGGTCTGGACCGGAAAAAGCGCCCAAAATATTGGTCTTGTTGATGAGATCGGAGGACTGAATGATGCAATCAAAGGTGCGGCTGAACTGGCAGGACTTGATAATTATTCAGTCAGAGAACTGCCGGTGCATGAGGATCCTTATACCAGGCTTCTCTCACAGCTGGGAGGGGAAATCACGATGCGTATTCTGAAAAGTGAACTTGGAGAGTCGGCAAGATATTTTAACATGGTTGAAGAGATCAGGGAGCTGTCAGGGATCCAGGCAAGGTTACCATATTTTCTGGAGATCCGTTAGAAGATGGGATCCACCAGGAATATACTTCTATACCCGGTTTCTATCATTTACGGATTAATAACCGCATTCAGAAACTTTCTCTATAATTCAGGCATTCTGTCCGAGTACAGTATTTCCCATTCCAGTTATATGTGTCGGTAATATAACAGTAGGAGGCACTGGTAAAACACCTCATACAGAATATCTTGTTGATCTGCTTAACAAGGATTATCAAAGTTGCCACGCTCAGCAGAGGCTATAAAAGAGAAACCCGCGATTTCAGAATTGCTACACTGTCATCAACGGTAAGCGAAATCGGCGACGAACCAATGCAGATCTTCAGGAAGTTTCCTGATACACTGGTCACTGTTGACAGACGAAGGGTCAACGGTGTCTGGCGGATCCTTCATTATGCATCTGATACTGATGTGATTATTCTGGATGACGCTTTCCAGCACAGGAGTATTAAGCCAGGATTTTCAATCCTGCTGTCTGATTTTGAACGTCCCTTTATGAGAGATCATATGCTGCCCTATGGTAACCTCAGGGAAGATAAATCAAATATGAGCAGGGCCGATATCATCCTGATAACAAAATGTCCTGAAAATCTTAATCCGATACAGAGAAGACTGATAGTAAAAGAGATTGCGAAAGCACCCTATCAGAATCTCTATTTTACATCACTTTCCTACAAGACCCCATTGCCTGTATTTGACAATAATGAAAAAAAGAGTCCTCATATTGACCTTACAAAATGTTCCGGTTGCGGAATTGTGCTTGTTACAGGAATAGCTAATCCCAGACCGCTTAAGGAGTATCTTAAGAAATATTTTGGTGAGATAGCTGAACTTACCTTTTCTGATCATCATTCATATAACGACAGGGATCTTGAAGCTGTCACATCTGCCTATAATGATCTCATGGCTTCTTCAAAATACATTATTACAACGGAAAAGGATGCTGTGAGGTTAAGGGAATTCATAAACATTAAGGAACCTGTGAGGTCAGCCTTTTTTTATGTCCCGGTTGGAATAAACTTCCTTAATGATGATAAAGAAAAGTTTGATAATCTGATATTGGGCTATGTTAGAAAAGCTAAACAGGATAACAGGTTTTCTTAAAGAGAATGGATTTACCGATCCTGTTGCCGGGATCATTCTTGGGACGGGTCTCGGCGGACTTTCAGACACGATTGAAAACCGGATCGAAATAGATTATGAAGAGATTCCCGGTTTTCCCTCCTCAACTGTTGACGGCCATGAAGGGAAACTCATTTATGGTTATCTGGGAGGGAAGAAAGTAGTTGCCATGAAGGGCAGGTTTCACTATTATGAAGGTTATGGTTCTGATTTGATATCTCTGCCGGTAAGGGTGTTGAAATATCTGGGTATCGGATCGCTTTTTCTTTCCAATGCAGCTGGCGGAGTCAATCCATCTTTCCGGATAGGAGATATAATGGTGATCACAGATCATATTAACCTTCTTGCTAATCCATTGATAGGGGAGAATGATGACCGTATTGGTGTCAGGTTCCCTGATATGGGGGAGGCATATGACAAGTCTCTTATTGAAAAGGCTTTTTTGATTGCTCAGAAAAACAATATAACTCTTCAGAAGGGGATATACCTGGCAACCACTGGTCCAACCTATGAAACACCTGCCGAATACAGGTATTTCAGGATAATAGGGGCGGATGCAGTCGGAATGTCAACCGCTCCTGAAGTGATTATTGCACGTCATATGAATCTGCGATGTTTTGCTGTAAGCGTTATCACCGATCTGGGGGTCGAAGGCAAAATAGAATATATCACGCATGAAATGGTTCAGGCAGAAGCGGCCAAAGCTGAGGGGAGGCTGACGACTTTAATAACTGAGCTGATTGCTGCACTTTAGGTGCTGGGTACTGGGTGCTTGGTGCTTGGTGCTGGGTGTTAGGAGAACCATTAATTTGATTCCCCCTTTGAAGGCATAGCCGTCAAGTTAAGAGTAGAATTGTAAATGCGGAGATTAGAAAAAGTTTCCCCTCCTTGAAACTACCCCTTATGCACATCTTCTTAATTTATAATCAATCTTAACCACGGAGTAACACTGAGTTATCACGGAGGTACACTGCTTGTGTGTTATTGTATCCGGAAACATACTCCCATCCGAATAGATATACAAAGGTATACTCTGTGTAACTCCGTGCAACCCCGTGATACTCTGTGGTTAAAAGATTTCCAAAGAGATGTGTATAAAGGGTAGCTCGTTGAAGAGGAGGGGAAACTTTTTTGGTCACTCCTTCATTTTACCGTCGAACCATTGCACCGTCATACCGTCACACCGTTATTTCTATCTCCGAAAACCCGAACCTCTCCTTCGCCCTGATCCCCTTTGGAGTCATTTCAAGGGTACAGCATTCGGTATGTTCGTCATGCTGGAAAATAAGGATATAATTTCCCTCCAGAGCCTCCTTAAGAAGCTTTTCTTTTTCATCTATTGTCTTAAGGGATTCAATATCGTAGCTCATATTCCAGATCAGTGGCAGATGTGCAACGGTAGGGATGAGGTCGCCGGTATATACAAGTGTCCTGTTATTGTGTTTTATTACCGGGATCATTAGTCCCGGCGTATGGCCATAGCATATTCTTACAGAGAAACCCGGAAATAGCTCGCACTCTTCATCAACCAGGCTGAGATGTCCGCTGTCCATAATCGGAAGAATATTCTCCTCAAGGTATGCATCAGCTTCCCTGAGATTACTCTTCACTGCCCATTCCCACTGGGTCCTGCTGACATGGTAAGTCGCATTGGGAAAGGTAAGTTCATAACCATTTCCGTTCAGCTGTCTGCGGACTCCTCCTCCGCAATGGTCAGCATGAAGATGTGTCAGAAATACATCGGTAATATCTTCCGGACTGTAGCCCCTTCTTTTCAGTCCTTCAATAAGTCCTTCTCCGTCATGCATATAGACATGCCTGAAGAATTTCTCATCCTGCTTATCTCCCCAGCCCGTGTCAACAAGTATGACATGACCTTCCGTTTCGACAATCAGTGACCGCAAAGTAAGAACGATGAGGTTTTTATTATCGGAAGCATAGACTCTCGACCATAAAATCTTCGGAACCACTCCGAACATTGCGCCGCCATCGGTACGGAAATTGGAGATGTTGAAAAGGTGAAGTTTCATGGCAGATATTATTGTTAAGCAATATAAAGAATTTTAGTACCTTTAAGTTCATTAAAGTAGATCAAATTTTATTACGAACCGGTATTTTTTGCTTTTGGGCCGGAAGCCGGAAGACCGAAGCCGGAAGACCTAAGTAAGAAGTTGAAGAAAGTGATAAGATATGGGAAAATTTAAATTTGAAAAACTTATAATCTGGCAGAAAGCAATGGATTATGGTGAAAGTATATTCCAGTTATCAGCCCAGTTTCCAAAGGAAGAAATATATAATCTGACTTCCCAGATTCGGAGAGCAGTTGATTCCATTGCCCTGAATATTTCAGAAGGATCAATCGGACAATCAAATCCTGAATATAAAAGATTTATAGGTTTCGCAATACGCTCTTTGGCTGAAGTGGTTACTTGCCTGCATAAAGCTCAACGAAGGAAATATATATCTGATGATGAGTTTAGTGAACAATATGAATTTGCATATAATTTAATGAATATGATGGTAGCTTTTAAAGAGAAGATAAGATGAGAAGAAAGCCGGAAGCTGGAAGTCGGAAGCCAGAAGTTTAAAACAGCCTTCGGTCTTCTGACTTCGGTCTTCGGTCTTCTGACTTCGGTCTTCTGACTTCGGTCTTCTGACTTCGGTCTTCGGACTTCGGTCTTCTGACTTCGGTCTTCGGTCTTCGGACTTCGGTCTTCGGTCTTCGACTTCGGTCTTTATATACACCACTAATTAAACTTCATAAAATGAAAAAACTCCTTTCCTTAATTATCACGTTATCCATTTCCTCTGCCCTCTTAGCCCAGATGGGCAAAGTATTCGATAACCTTTCAATGCCCAGTAAAATAC
Source organism: uncultured Bacteroidales bacterium (assembly GCA_963782945.1). Taxonomy (GTDB): domain Bacteria; phylum Bacteroidota; class Bacteroidia; order Bacteroidales; family VadinHA17; genus LD21. Next base: position 69,578 of record CAWALO010000013.1, on the reverse strand, counting down.
TGAAGATGGACCGCAAATACGCACTTTATCTTCCGCCGGATTATGAAACCTCCCAGCGAAGCTACCCTGTGCTGTACCTTCTTCACGGTTATACGGGGATGACCAGACAGGCTGGGTTCAGTTCGGAGAGATTATGCACATTGCCGATGGAGCAATCAACTCCGGGAAGGCCACTCCAATGATAATTGTGATGCCTGACGCAAATACCGGAACCATAGGTTATGTGAATGATGCAAAGGGGGACTGGCGCTATGAGGATTTTTTCTTTCAGGAGTTTATTCCGTTCATTGAAAAGACCTACAGGATCAGACCTGACAAACATTACAGGGCTGTAGCCGGATTGTCAATGGGGGGCGGAGGCAGTTTTATATATGCACTTCATCATCCTGAGCTCTTCTCATCTGCCTGTCCGCTGAGTGCAGCAACAGATATGGAGATCATTGATTCCCTTAACAATTTCAGATATACAAAAGGAGTTACCGGAAAAGCAAGGGAGGAATATTATAAAAACTATAATGTTGTGAATCTGATTGAAAATATGCCTGATGATCAGAAGAATGCCGTCAGATGGTACATTGATTGCGGAGAGGATGATTTTCTTATTGAAGGGAATTCCCTTGTTCATCTTGCAATTCATAAAAAAGGCTTAACTCACGAATACAGGATGCGCGAGGGAGTACACAGCTGGACATACTGGAGGCAATCACTGCCCGAGGTGCTTGAATTTGTTTCGATGGCATTTCACCAGTAATGACCCTCACCCCCAGTAGCCCCCACTCCCATGGGTTAGCCGCAACCCCCTAGGGGACAGTCTTTAAGTTCCCCCCGGGAGAGGGATTTAGGGGGGCAGAAGGGCAGGGTATTAATTTTATTTTAACACGTATAACCGTTAATCATGAAAAAATCAATTTTTGTAATTCTGATTCTATCTCTTTCATCAGTTCTGTCGGCACAGACAGGAAAAGTCTTCGACAACCTTTCGATGCAGAGCAAAATACTCAATATGGACCGGAAATATGCAATATACCTGCCGCCTGACTATGAGACATCACAAAGAAGCTATCCGGTATTATACCTGCTGCACGGGGGAGGAGATGACCAGACCGGATGGGTACAATTCGGAGAAGTGCTCCACATTGCAGACAAAACAATTAATTCAGGACAGGCAACGTCAATGATCATTGTTATGCCAGATGCCAACACCGGAAGACGCGGCTATGTAAATGATATAAAGGGAGAGTGGCGCTATGAAGACTTCTTCTTCCAGGAATTCATGCCATTTATTGAAAAGACTTACCGGATCAGGCCTGACAAGCATTACAGGGCTGTTGCAGGATTGTCAATGGGAGGTGAAGGAACATTCATTTATGCCCTGCATCATCCGGAACTGTTTTCATCAGCCTGTCCGCTTAGCGCGGCAACCGGTCCGAAGAGCATTGAAGATATGAATACCGGCAGATGGAAGCAGATGAGCAGAGGGAGTCTCAGCCTCTGATAAAGAGGCTTACTTCAAAAAGTACAGCGTTCTCAGCCTTGTTGAGAATATGCCTGAAGAGCAGAAAGATGCCGTCAGGTGGTATATCGATTGCGGGGAAGATGATTTTCTTTTAGAAGGTAATTCCCTCGTTCACCTGGTAATTCACAGAAGAGGAATTACCCACGAATTCAGGATGCGCGAAGGTATACATAGCTGGACATACTGGAGGGAGTCATTGCCGGAGGTGCTGGAGTTTGTTTCGATGGCGTTTCACCAGTTCTGAGTCACCGCGTCTTCCCGGTCAGCAGGAACATGATCCTCATCATAAACCTTATCATCTGATAGGATGACCAGTCGGCCAGCCGGGAAAACCATGTTTTACGACGGGAATACTCCCTGAAAATGATCTGCCGGCAATCCTTTTCGATGATCCCAAGAAGGATAGCATCAAAGCTCCTTACGAATTTTGAGTTCAGGATGGCTGCATTCATTTCGATGCTGCCGTAGTCACTCAGGTGGTTAAGATTGTAGCTTCCGATTGTACACCATGTCCCGTCGACGGTAGCTACTTTGGCATGAAGGTTTGAGGGGAGATATTCATAGATCCTGATATTGTTCCGCAGGATGAAATCATAAAGGAAATTTGTTGCTCTCTTAAAGAGGTGGGCATCCGACTCGGCTGCCAGTACGATCCTTATATCCACTCCACGGCGGCTTGCCTGCCGGAGAAGCCTTCGTTCATTCCTGCCCGGCAGGAAATAGCTTGCCATTATTATCATTCGGTCTTTTGAATGCTTTATTGCAAAGCGGTAGCTTTTAAGGATCTCTATCTTGTTCCTGTACCAGTTGTTCTGCAGGACCTTCACATTCACATTAGCATCATAGTGCGCAGGGAAATGTACTGTTTCGTGCGACCGCTCCCTCCCTGGAATAAATGCCTTGTTCCAGGTTTTTTTGAGAATGAAGAGCACATGGGCACACTCAGGTCCCCTTATCAGTATAGCAAAATCGAGCCACTCTTTCATATCCGGAGTACCCCGGTATCGGTTTGCCACATTCATCCCCCCGATAACAGCTGTTTTCCCGTCTATAAGCAGTACTTTGTGATGAAGCCTGAGGCTCATCTGGAAATCTCTTGTTATAAATTTAGATGAAAACTTCCTGAACAAAATACCCGCTTCTCCGACTGCATCCATCAGGTTTTTTGAGAAGCTGCCGCCTCCGAAAGCATCCAGGAGAAAATAGACTCTCACACCCCTGTTTGCCGCTTTTATGAGTGCATTGACAAAGCGTCGCCCGGTTTCATCATCATCGACGATGTAAGTCTGGAAATGAATATAGTGTTTTGCTTTGTCTATTTCCTTCACGCATTCCGTAAAATATTGCTTGCCGCTGCGAAGCAGTTCAACAGCATGGCCGCTCTTGTAATCGCGTGTTCCTGGAAGTTTCATGTAATTTACCTATACTCCTGTCACAGATACAAATATAGTATTTTTAAGCGGAACCGCCGCACCCAAACATGAGCCCTTTGCGAACTTTGCGTAATCCCGATTTATCGGGATGCGCCCTTTGCGGTTAATGGATTTTGACTTTTTCAAAAGCCCCTCGGGGGATGAGGTCAAAATAAGGTCATTGGGGATTGTGATGGGTTCAAAAAACAGGGGGTAGGAGTTTAGTAAAAATAGTCTAAAAATAACTTCTTAAACCTCACCGATGACTGAATAGATTTAAATGCTAATTTTGTTATTAATCATTGCTCCGAAATCTCTGACTTCCGGCTTCGGTCTTCCGGCTTTGGTCTTCGGTCTTCCGACTTTAAAATACATTATATATCTAACATCAAACAAAATGAACAGACGAAAAATGATAACGAATATGGCAGGGGCAGCAGTAGTTACAGCCGCAAGCCCCCTGAACAGTGTTTTGGACGGTGCCGGAAAAGGCGACACTCCCCTTAAGGGCAATATACACCATTCAGTCAGCAGGTGGTGTTATGATGATATCCCATTCGATGAGTTTGCTAAAGCCTGCAAAGAGATGGGAATTGAGTCAATAGAGCTTTTAGGCGAAAAAGATTGGCCGGTAGTAAGCAAGGCCGGTCTTAAATGTGCCGTTGGTTTTGCGACCGAACTGGGCATTCCCAAAGGATTTAACCGTATTGCAAATCATGACAGGCTGATTGAAGAGTTTGAAGTTATGATCCCGAAGGCAGCTGAGGCGGGTGTACCGAATCTTATCTGTTTCTCCGGCAACCGTGAAGGCCAAAATGATAATGAAGGACTCGTGAACTGCGCAATAGGTATCCGAAAGATAATGCCTCTTGCAGAGAAGCACGGTGTGACAATCATCATAGAGCTTCTTAACAGCTACGGGCATGCCGACTACCAGTGCGATAAAACAACCTGGGGTGTTGCCCTCTGCGAAATGGTAGGATCGGAGAGGTTTAAACTTCTGTATGATATCTACCATATGCAGATAATGGAAGGCAATATCATTGAAACGATAACAAAGTACAGCAAATATATAGGTCATATTCACACCGGAGGTGTTCCTGGAAGAAATGAGATTGACGAGACGCAGGAACTTAACTATCCGGCAATCATGCAGGCTCTTGTAAAAACCGGCTATAAGGGATATGTAGGTCAGGAATTTGTGCCTGCGCAGAAGGACAAGCTTGCCTCATTGAGAAAGTGCATCAGGATCTGTGATGTATGATGTGGTGGTGATTTTTAATTCAGTTGGCAAGAAACAGTTTGCAGTTGGCAAAAAGGAATCATTAACCACGGTGTTACACGGTGTTGCACGGAGTTAAACACGGAGTGATTACTGAAATTATGCGGAGATTCAGGTTTTATAAAATAATTCTTTTTATGCCATCTTTTAAAGATTCTACATTAAAATTGATTAGGAATCCGATCCTGCATCCGGACAGTTTCAGATAAGTCATTATTTGAGCTAAATGGACTGGGTTAAGTGCATCCACAGATTTGACCTCAATTATGACTTTACCATCAACCATCAGATCAATTCTGTAACCCAGATCAAGTTTCTTTTCTTCATAAACAAGAGGCATGGCCTTCTGTTTGATTGCCATTAAGCCAATTTTATCGAGCTCATAATGAAGGCATTCTTCATATGCAGATTCCAATAAACCGGGTCCTAAGGCACTATGCACCTTATAAGCACAGTGTAAGATTGAACCCGTGAGTTCCTCATACAATAGTTTCATAATAATTTAAATTTAGCGAGACAATGTAAAGTTAAATAATATCTATAACTATAATTAATGTTTAGTTTCAAAAAACAGTGTTCCTCCGTGAAGACACCGTGTAACCCCGTGGTTAAAAATTAAACTGCTCCAAAATTATTTTTACACCAAAATATTTTGCAGATCGGAAAAAACATCTTTTCTTTGCATCCGCATTTTGAGGTTCTTTGTATGGTCCATTCGTCTAGTGGTTAGGACGTCAGGTTTTCATCCTGGTAACAGGGGTTCGATTCCCCTATGGACTACATTTTTAAAATATAGATAATTCACATACAACATGGCAAACCATAAGTCGTCAGAAAAGAGGATCAGGCAGACAGAAGTAAAGAAAGAGAGCAACAAGTATTATGCTAAGACAACGCGTAATGCAGTTAAGGCTCTTCGCGGAACAACGAATAAGGAGGAGGCAGGAGTTCTTCTTCCGAAGCTGACATCCATGCTTGACAAGCTGGCCAAGAAAAACATCATACACAAGAAGAAGGCTTCAAACCTAAAGTCCTCACTTGTAAAGCATGTGAACGGTTTATAATACCTAAACCAAAATAATTCAAAGGGCTGTATCTTTCCGGTACAGCCTTTTTTTCTCCCATTCTCCCCTTCTCCCATTCTGTGTTATCAATACCTATTTCGCAATTTAACCACTGAGTTTCACGGAGTTCTCACTGAGTTTCACAGAGTAATACCGATTACTGAATACTGAATACCGCTCTGTCTCTTCATCCCTCAGTCTCTTAGTCGCTTTGTCCTCCCCTGTAGCTCTCTGTGTAATTGAAAAGTTAATAACTTACACAGATTTCACTTATAATACAGAAATCATATATTATTTTTTGAGATATATATCACTCATGTTAATATCTATCAGGTTATTTATTATATTCAATGAAGATATTATGTCTTCTGATTTTTCTTTGAAAACGTTTGTTACTAATTTATAACATACAGAATTATAATTATTTAGGTTCATATTATAAAATTAAAATAACAGAGATGTGGAGGTATTATCTCTCTGATTTTTTCTTTATCATGAGAAATACCCCATTTGTCACCAATAGTTTTACGATGGTCAAAAAGGAACTCTTATTTGAATTGCCATATGAAAAAATGTTGTAATATCGAAGTTGGATATTTATATAAAAACTGTTTTTTAATACATTTCAGTATCTGGAGACCGATCGACAGGTACTGATTTTTTCACCTTTTTTTCACCAAATAATATTGAATGGTAAAACTTCTACTCTCTTTTAACAAGCCGAACATAATCCCATTCAGAAACTCAATTTCGGAGTTCCGGTCTTTGACTGGATCAGTTTTTTCATTTATATATTACATCAGTTCCCAAATAAAAAATTCCTGAAAAGAAATATAAAATTCAACTATATGAAAAGTTCTACTCTCCCCGGCATCATGCAAAAAAACGTAATCAGCGCTGATATTTATCTTAGCGTAAGGTCCTTTGCAGGAAACATTTCAAATAGCCAGAACCTAATGACCAATTGCAATTACAGAGCAAAATGGCATAATGTAAGTTTAGTCTGGCTGATTATATTAGGATTTTTCCTGGCAGGTGCCTCCCAGGCATTTGGGCAGATAACACAAAGAGGATCTGCAACAACGTCTACTGGGACCAACACAATAACAATTGATAAGCCAACTGGTATTGTTGCTGGTGATGTTTTGATTGTCAATATTGTACAGAATGAAACCAATAATAATAATTTGAACAATTCCAGCTTAACTGGATGGACGCTTATTGATGGTAGATTAACCTATGACGAAGGAAATTTTAATGGAGCGAATGCATGGTGGGGAACTGTTTTGTACAGAGTGGCTGATGGGACTGAAGGTGCCAGTTTTACATTTAATAATGATAACGATGCTGATATGTCTATCGGTTCTATTGTGGCATTTTATAATGTTGCTTCAACGGGCGGAGTTAATGCGGATGGCTCTGCAGGTGGCCCATTTGATGTAGATCCGGGTACTATTAATCTTGCTAATTCATCAACAGTAACAGCAAACGGAATAACAACAGCAACCCCTAATGCGGCCATTATAATGCTTGCACATGTTGCTAATGATAGAACTTACTCTGGCTGGTCTACTACATCACCTGGAACTTTAACAGAACTGTATGAAAACACTACCACCAATACAGATGATGCCTCTGTTGGAGCTGCATGGGCACTTAAACCTACTTCCGGCGTCACCGGCAATGGTACAGTAACCTTAACAGGAGGGGATAGAAATGGAGGAATTTTAATAGCACTTAGAGCACCACAACCTCCAACAATTATCGGATTCTCACCATCAAGCGCTTGTACAGGTTCAGGAACATCTGTTGTTATTACCGGAACGGGTTTCACAGGTGCATCAGCAGTTACATTTTATAATGGACAAACAGCAACATTTGTAGTAAACAGTTCAACACAAATTACTGCTACACTACCTGCAGGTGCAAGTACAGGTACAATAAGTGTTACCACACCGGTAGGAACGGGTACCAGTGGTTCTTCCTTTACTGTAAATGCATTGCCATCTGTTGCACCAATAGCAGACGGCGCATCAGAGGTATGTGTTAATTCAACAACTCCAGCATTTACAAATGCTACCGGTGGAGGGAACTGGTCAATAACGCCAGTATCAGGTACGGCCAGTATAACATCAGGAGGAGTTGTAACTGGACTTTCTGCTGGTATCGTTACAGTTGTTTATACATACAGTGACGGAACTTGCTCAAATACTGCAACTACCTCCTTAACAGTGAATCCCTTGCCAGTCGTTGCACCAATTACAGGGGGAGCGCTGGGAGTATGTGTTGCTACCACAACTCCTCAATTTCTTAATGCCACTACAGGAGGATCATGGTCTATTCTGAATGGATCTGGTTCAGCAACAATTACAACAGATGGATATGTGACGGGAGTGACACCAGGTACTGTTACAGTTGTTTATACATATAGTGACGGAACATGCTCTAATACAGCTACTGTAGGTTTAAATGTCAATGATGTAACATTTGTTGTTGATGAGACGACAGTTTACAGCAATTCTCCTGCTACCGCTCCGTTATGCGCAGGCCCAGGTTCAACTCTGATTCTTACAGCGCCTGACGGAGGTAATACATACAGATGGACCGGTCCAAATGGTTTTGAATCTTTCGATCAGAATCCTGAAATTCCAAATGTTCCAATTGAGGCAGCAGGGCCTTATTTTGTATTTATCTACAATGAATGTTTTCCGGATCCTCCCGGATTTGCAACAATTGTTGCACTTAATGAAAGACCAGTGCCAACTTTGACAGGTCCTTCACCAGTTTGCGCCACTTCAACAGATAATGTTTATGCCACTGAAGCTGGCAAAGATAATTATGTCTGGACAATCCAGGGCGGGACAATTACCTCAGGAGGTACTTTAGCTGATAATACAGCTACTGTTACCTGGAATATTGCAGGGGCACAATATATAAGTGTGAATTATGAGGATCCATTGACTCAATGTTCAGCAATACCTGCTACTCAGTATGATGTAACGGTTAATCCTTTACCGGTAACACCTGGCACAATAACTGGTCCTGCAACTGTATGCCCAAATGCAACAGGCATTCAGTATTCAATAAGTGCAGTAAGCGGTGCAATTGATTATACATGGACTCTACCAGCCGGATGGTCTCTTATCTCAGGCCAAGGAACAACAAGTATTACTGTATCTCCAGTAGATCAGGCTGGAGATGTTATAGTAGTAGCCAATAACTCCTGTGGATCGAGCGCTCAACGGACACTTACTGTAACCGTTGAAGTCGCAAATGACATTGGATTTAATGGTAATTTTAATACTAATGTATTATCAATATGTAGTGGTTCTACTGGGACTACTATTAATGGTGGTAATCCTACCAATTCTCAAGATTTTTTATGGCAAGTTTCCACCACTGATCCATCAGGTCCATTTTCTACAGTTTCTCCGAATCCTGGAGATGTTGATAACTGGACTATAAGCAACACATATTATAATGTACCTGGAGTTTATTATTTCAGAAGAGTAATTAGCAATAACACCGGTTGTAATGGAAATAGTGATGTTGTTACCTTAACAGTAAATTCACGGCCATCCCCGACAATTACAGGTAATAATCTTGCTTGTCCTGGAACCTCACAAACATATACTACTTCAGCGGGCCAGTCAAACTATGCCTGGACTCATTCGACTGGAGGCTCCATCACTGCAGGCGGAGGCATAAATGATGATTTTGTAACTATAACATGGACACAATCAGGTGCCCGTTATGTAAGAGTAAATTACACTGATTTAAACGGGTGTAATGCCATAAATTCTACGCAATATAACGTGACCGTCAACGCTGCACCTGTCGCAATAGCAGGAAACGATTCTCCTGTATGCAATGGATATAACCTGCACCTGACTTCAAGTGGGGGTGTGTCTTATCTATGGTCGGGACCAAATGACTTTTCATCTATAGCGAAAGATCCTGTTATAATAGGTGTTACCACTTTGGCATCAGGTATTTATACTGTGACAGTTACAGATGCCAATGGTTGCACAGCAATTGCAACTACAAATGTTTCTATCGTTTATAGTATTGATGTGGAAATGTTTAGCAACTCTCCAATATGTGAAGGTACTGATCTAAATCTTTCTGCAACAAGTGGCGGTACTTCTTATGAATGGAGGGATCCCGATGATAATATTATATCCACAACTGCTGTACCTACACTTACAGTTAATGGCTTAAATGCTGCCAACACCGGAATGTATTTTGTAACAGTATCCACACCTACGTGCGGCGATGTTATAACCGCTACCTCTGTTACTATCAATCCTCCTCCGGTACCAAACATTTCAGGCCCTTCATCAACTTGCCCGAGTGCCTCTGGCGATGTATATACTACAGATTCGGGTATGACAAATTATCTCTGGGCAGTATCTGCAGGAGGTACAATTATTGGGGGTGGAACTCCGGCTGATATTACTGCAACAGTTTTATGGAGTGCTCCTGGCACTCAAACTGTCAGTTTGACTTATACTGATGCAAATGGATGTACCGGTACCTCGTCATATGATGTTACAGTAATTCTGCCCTATATTTCCTCTGGACCAGAATCTGCTTGTGCCGGCTCTATCGATAATGTCTATACTGCTGAAGCGGGTATGACAAATTACATCTGGACCTTATCTACAGGTGGTACGATTACTTCGGGAGGTGGTGCCACAGATAACACTGCAACGATTACATGGAACACATCGGGAGCGCAATGGGTAGGAGTTAATTATACAACCCCTGACTTATGTACTGCTATATCGCCATTTATACTAAATGTCACTGTAAATCCAAGACCAGTTCCGACAATCAGTGGTACTGCAATTGCCTGTCTTGAAGGATTGACTGGTTATACTTATACTACACAGGCCGGTATGGCTGGCTATGTTTGGACAGTATCCGCCGGAGGAACAATCACTTCAGGAGCTGGTACAAATTCAGTTACGATCGCCTGGAATACTTTAGGGGCTCAATCGGTAAGTGTAAATTATACCAATGCAAATGGGTGTTCAGCTACTGTACCTACAACTTATCCCGTTACAGTCAATCCAAGACCTGTCCCGACAATTTCAGGTCCGGATGCTGTTTGCAACGGTTTGACAGGAGTTTTTACCACGGAATCATCAATGACAAGTTACACCTGGGGTATTTCCGGTGGAGCGTCCATCATTTCCGGAGCAGGTACTAACTCCGTGACTATACGGTTTACATCAACCGGGGATAAGTTTATAACTGTAAATTACACCAATCCAGCGCTATGTCGTGGAGTTACTGCAACTGTTAAACAGGTTACAGTTAACGCACTGCCAGATCCTACTATTACAGGTCCGACACCAGTTTGTCTCAATTCAACAGGTAATGTATATACTACCCAGGCTGGAAATTCTGGCTATTCCTGGACTATTTCAGGAGGCATAATTACTTCAGGTGCAGGTACAAATGCAGTAACTGTAACCTGGACATCTGCAACAGCCACATCTCTTGGAGTTAATTACATCAATTCGACCGGGTGTACAGCTGTATCTCCATCAACACTTAATGTTAGTGTTATTCCACTACCTTCAACAACCGGTTCTACCATTACTTATGGCCAGACCGGAAGCAATGGGGCACTTACATATACATCTATTTGCTCTTCAGTAAATGGATTAGCTGGACCATTCAACCCTTCTACCGGTCAAAGTATTATTGGACCCGGAACAGATTGGGTCACTCCTTCAAATATTAGTTCTGTAGGGAGTCCTTATACAACAGCATTCAATATTGGCTCAAATGGCGGTACCTCTGACTATCTTCGAGGTTCAGGATATGGGTTTAATATTCCAACAGGGGCAATCATAACAGGAATAGAAGTAGTCATAAATCGAATATCAGAAACCTCTGCTATGATTGATAACAGGGTCAGCCTCGTAAAGCCTGGTGGCATAGTTCAAACTACAAACAAAGCAACAACTAACCCATGGACTACTACCGACTTCAGTACCGCAACTTATGGTGGCCAGACTGATCTTTGGGGAAACACCTGGACACTTGCAGAAATTAATAATGCTGATTTTGGTGTTGTTCTTTCAGCGATGAATACTCGACCCAGCGGTTCAAGAGATGCAACAGTGGATTATATGCAGATTACTGTATATTACACCCTCCCTGGAACAATTCAATGGTATTCTGCAGTAACCGGAGGTTCTCCGATTTTCACCGGAAATCCATTTAATACACTATTGGAAGCGGTATCAGGTCTGGATAATTTTACCATGCCGGGTGCATACACTTTCTATACGGTTTGCTCAAATGCCCCGGACTGCCGTGCTCCTGCAACTTTATTGATTGAGAGGGCCGAGCAGACAATCTCATGGGCTACTCCTGCAACTATTCCTTATGGTACACCTTTAAGTGCTACCCAGTTAAATGCAACAGTTGCCGGAATTCTTGGCGGAGAGCCAGGAGGTGCACTGACATATACTCCGGATCTAGGCACTATACTTGATGCTGGTACTCATACACTAACTGTCCATGCAGCTGAAACTCAATATTACAATGCTAAAGAGATGACAGTTGATATAGTTGTAACCAAGGCAAACCTGACAGTTACAGCTGACAATCAAACTAAAGTTTACGGAGCAGCCAATCCACCATTGACCTTCCAATACAGCGGATGGGTTAACGGAGTTGAGGTAATAGATGTCGAACCTACAACTGCCACAACTGTTACAACTTCGACAGTTGTTGGAACTTACCCGGGATCGATAACATTATCAGGTGGATCAGACAATAACTACACATTCAGCTTTGTAGCTGGTGACTTTGATGTAACCAGGGCAGTGCTGACAGTTACCGCAGACAGCAAGACTAAAGTATACGGAACAGCCAATCCTCCATTGACATTCTCATACAGTGGCTGGGTGAACGGAGTTGAAGCAATAGATGTGGAACCGACCATCAGTACCACAGTAACAACAACAACACCGGTTGGAACCTACCTGGGATCGATTACTTTCACGGGAGGATCAGACAATAATTACACTTTAAGTTTCGTTGACGGCGATTTTGATGTAACCAAAGCTGTGCTGGCTGTAACTGCTGAAAGCAAGACTAAAGTTTACGGTGCAGCCAATCCACCATTGACCTTCCTGTACAGCGGATGGGTTAATGGAGTTGAGACAATAGATGTCGAACCAGTGATCAGTACGACAGTAACCACTACAACCAATGTTGGAAACTATCCGGGATCTATCACTTTCACAGGTGGATCAGACGATAATTACACGTTCAGTTTTGTAGCTGGAGACTTTGAAGTAACAAAAGCAGTTCTTACAGTTACAGCTGATAACCAGACCAAAGCCTATGGCGCGTCCAATCCACCATTGACCTTCCAGTACAGCGGATGGGTTAACGGAGTTGAGGTAATAGATGTCGAACCTACAGCTGCCACAACTGTTACAACTTCGACAGTTGTTGGAACTTACCCGGGATCGATAACATTATCGGGTGGATCAGACAATAACTACACGTTCAGCTTTGTAGCTGGTGACTTTGATGTAACCAGGGCAGTGCTTACAGTTACCGCGGACAGCAAGACTAAAGTATACGGAACATCCAATCCTCCATTGACATTCTCTTACAGTGGCTGGGTGAACGGAGTTGAAGCAATAGATGTGGAACCGACCATCAGTACCACAGTAACAACAACAACACCGGTTGGAACCTACCTGGGATCGATTACTTTCACGGGAGGATCAGATGATAATTACACCTTAAGTTTCGTTGACGGCGATTTTGAAGTAACCAAAGCAGTGCTGACTGTAACTGCAGACAGCAAGACTAAAGTTTACGGTGCAGCCAATCCACCATTGACCTTCCAGTACAGCGGATGGGTTAACGGAGTTGAGACAATAGATGTGGAACCGACCATCAGTACCACAGTAACAACAACAACACCGGTTGGAACCTATCTGGGATCGATTACTTTCACAGGTGGCCTGGATAATAATTATACCTTCAGTTTTGTAGCCGGAGACTTTGAAGTAACGAAAGCAGTTCTCACAGTTACAGCTGATAACCAGACAAAAGCTTATGGCACGGCCAATCCTCCATTGACCTTCCAGTACAGCGGATGGGTAAACGGAGTTGAGACAATAGATGTTGAACCGACAGCTGCCACTACTGTTACCACTACAACAGTTGTTGGAACTTACCCGGGATCGATCACATTATCAGGTGGATCAGACAATAACTACACATTCAGTTTTGTTGCTGGAGATTTTGAAGTAACCAAGGCAGTGCTCACAGTTACTGCAGACAGCAAGACTAAAGTTTATGGTGCAGCCAATCCTCCATTGACCTTCTCATACAGTGGCTGGGTGAACGGAGTTGAAGTAATTGATGTGGAACCGACCATCAGTACCACAGTAACAACCACAACCCCGGTTGGAACCTATCTGGGATCGATTACTTTCACAGGTGGCCTGGATAATAATTATACCTTCAGTTTTGTTGCCGGTGACTTTGACGTAACCAGAGCAGTGCTCACAGTTACTGCAGACAGCAAGACTAAAGTATACGGAGCAGCCAATCCTCCATTGACCTTCCAGTACAGCGGATGGGTTAACGGGATTGAGACAATAGATGTTGAACCGACAGCTGCCACTACTGTTACAACTACGACAGTTGTTGGAACTTACCCGGGATCGATCACATTATCGGGTGGATCAGACAATAATTACACTTTCAGCTTTGTAGCCGGTGACTTTGAGGTAACCAGGGCAGTGCTGACAGTAACTGCTGACAGCAAGACAAAAGTTTATGGTGCAGCCAATCCTCCATTGACCTTCCAATACAGCGGATGGGTAAACGGAGTTGAGACAATAGATGTTGAACCGACAGCTGCCACTACTGTTACCACTACAACAGTTGTTGGAACTTACCCGGGATCGATCACATTATCAGGTGGATCAGACAATAACTACACATTCAGTTTTGTTGCCGGAGATTTTGAAGTAACAAAGGCAGTGCTCACACTTACTGCAGACAGCAAGACTAAAGTTTATGGTGCAGCCAATCCTCCATTGACATTCTCATACAGTGGCTGGGTGAACGGAGTTGAAGTAATTGATGTGGAACCGACCATCAGTACCACAGTAACAACCACAACCCCGGTTGGAACCTATCTGGGATCGATTACTTTCACAGGTGGCCTGGATAATAATTATACCTTCAGTTTTGTTGCCGGTGACTTTGAAGTAACCAAGGCAGTGCTGACAGTAACTGCTGACAGCAAGACTAAAGTTTACGGAGCAGCCAATCCTCCATTGACCTTCCAGTACAGCGGATGGGTTAACGGGATTGAGACAATAGATGTTGAACCGACAGCTGCCACTACTGTAACAACTTCAACAGTTGTTGGAACTTACCCGGGATCGATCACATTATCGGGTGGATCAGACAATAATTACACTTTCAGCTTTGTAGCCGGTGACTTTGAGGTAACCAGGGCAGTGCTGACAGTAACTGCTGACAGCAAGACAAAAGTTTATGGTGCAGCCAATCCTCCATTGACCTTCCAATACAGCGGATGGGTAAACGGAGTTGAGACAATAGATGTTGAACCGACAGCTGCCACTACTGTTACCACTACAACAGTTGTTGGAACTTACCCGGGATCGATCACATTATCAGGTGGATCAGACAATAACTACACATTCAGTTTTGTTGCCGGAGATTTTGAAGTAACCAAGGCAGTGCTCACAGTTACTGCAGACAGCAAGACTAAAGTTTATGGTGCAGCCAATCCTCCATTGACCTTCTCATACAGTGGCTGGGTGAACGGAGTTGAAGTAATTGATGTGGAACCGACCATCAGTACCACAGTAACAACCACAACCCCGGTTGGAACCTATCTGGGATCGATTACTTTCACAGGTGGCCTGGATAATAATTATACCTTCAGTTTTGTTGCCGGTGACTTTGACGTAACCAGAGCAGTGCTGACTGTAACTGCAGACAGCAAGACTAAAGTTTACGGAGCAGCCAATCCTCCATTGACCTTCCAGTACAGCGGATGGGTTAACGGGATTGAGACAATTGATGTCGAACCGACAGCTGCCACTACTGTTACAACTACGACAGTTGTTGGAACTTACCCGGGATCAATCACATTATCGGGTGGATCAGACAATAATTACACTTTCAGCTTTGTAGCCGGAGACTTTGAAGTAACTAAAGCAGTTCTCACAGTTACAGCTGATAACCAGACAAAAGTTTATGGTGCAGCCAATCCTCCATTGACCTTCCAGTACAGCGGATGGGTAAACGGAGTTGAGACAATAGATGTTGAACCGACAGCTGCCACTACTGTTACCACTACAACAGTTGTTGGAACTTACCCGGGATCGATCACATTATCAGGTGGATCAGACAATAACTACACATTCAGTTTTGTTGCTGGAGATTTTGAAGTAACCAAGGCAGTGCTCACAGTTACTGCAGACAGCAAGACTAAAGTTTACGGTGCAGCCAATCCACCATTGACCTTCCAGTACAGCGGATGGGTTAACGGGATTGAGACAATAGACGTCGAACCGACAGCTGCCACTACTGTTACAACTACAACAGTTGTTGGAACTTACCCGGGATCGATCACGTTATCGGGTGGATCAGATAATAACTACACATTCAGTTTTGTCGCAGGTGACTTTGAAGTGACTAAAGCAGTGCTGACAGTTACTGCAGATAACCAGACAAAAGTTTACGGAGCAGCCAATCCTCCATTGACATTCCAGTACAGCGGTTGGGTTAATGGCATTGAGACAATAGATGTAGCGCCAACAGCGTCAACAACTGTTACAAATGCTACCAATGTCGGAAGTTACCCTGGATCTATCACATTATCAGGTGGATCAGACAATAATTACACATTCAGTTTTGTTATGGGTGACTTTGAAGTGACTGAAGCATTAATTACAGTTACTGCTGACATTCAGGCCAAAATTTATGGTGCAGTCGATCCATTGCTGACCTATCAGATCACTTCCGGCGCACTTGTTGGAACAGATGCATTTGTTGGTGAACTGACACGCGATACAGGGGAAAATGTTGGCACCTATGCGATAACTCAAGGTACATTGGCTTTGAGCAGCAATTATATTCTTACCTACCTTGGAGCTAATTTGACTATCACAGCAATGCCAATCACTGTTACCGCCAATTCAAGTCAGACAAAAGTCTATGGTGCAGTAGATCCGCTGGTTTACACCTATACTTCAGTACCTACCGGACTTCTGCCAAATGGTGCAACGGTTTCCTTCACGGGAGCATTGAGCAGGGTAGCTGGAGAGAACGTTGGATTACACGCCATAACACAGGGTGGTCTGGCCAATGGCAATTACACTATCACTTTTGTACCGGCTGACTTTACAATAACTGCTTTGCCAGTCACTGTTACAGCCAATGCCGGACAGAATAAAGTGTATGGAGCAGTTGATCCTCTTGTCTACACCTATACTTCGGTACCGACAGGCCTTCTGCCAAATGGTGCAACAGTATCATTCACAGGAGCGCTTAACAGGGTTGCAGGAGAGAATGTCGGAGGCTATGCAATACAGCAGGGTACTCTTGCCAATAGCAATTACACTATAACCTTTGTAACGGATGACTTTACGATCACTCCTTTGGCTGTGACTGTTACAGCCAATGCAGGCCAGACAAAGGTTTACGGTGCTGTTGAACCTGTGGCTTTCACTTATTCTTCCGTTCCGAGTGGCTTACTGCCAAATGGTGCAACAGTGGCCTTCACAGGTTCTCTGTCACGTGTTGCAGGAGAGAATATCGGCAACTATGGAATCCAGATTGGATCTCTTGCAAACAGTAACTACATTATCACATTTGTCCCGGCCAACTTCACAATAACACCGATGACAATAACAGTTACTGCAAGTCCTGGACAGACAAAAGTCTACGGTAGTGCTGATCCTGTTTCATTTAACTATGTATCTGCTCCTGCAGTCGGTACAATACTGCCTAATGGAACTACAGTTTCCTTCTCCGGAGCTCTGATCAGGGCAGCAGGTGAAAATGTCGGACCACATTCAATCCTTCAGGGTACCCTGGCTAACAGCAACTACAATATCACCTTTGTATCAAATAACTTCGTAATCACTGCAAGGCCGATAACAATTACGGCTGATGCCAAAACAAAGGTATATGGTACTTCTGATCCTGCCCTGACTTATCAGATAACTTCAGGAACACTAGTTGGAACAGATGCATTCAGTGGTGTCCTGACACGTGCAGCAGGTGAAAATGTCGGAAGCTATGCTATCCTTCAGGGTACGCTGGCTCTATCACCGAATTATACACTTACTTACGTGGGAGCTAACCTGGTTATCACAACAAGGGCAATTACAGTCACTGCTGATCCTCAAACGAAGGTTTATGGAACAGCTGATCCTGCACTGACCTACCAGATCACTTCAGGCAGTCTTGCAGGTAACGGGGATGCCTTCAGCGGTGCACTTACACGCGATCCCGGTCAGAATATAGGCGCATATTTTATCAGGCAGGGAACACTGGCTCTGAACAGCAACTACACACTGACCTATATCGGAGCAAACCTGACGATTACCCCAAGGGCAATAACTGTAACAGCGAATGCTCAGACTAAGGTATACGGTAATGCTGATCCGGTTCTGACTTATCAGATCACATCCGGAAGCCTGGCTGGAACAGATTCATTCACAGGTTCTCTTACAAGGGATCCGGGTGAAAACATTGGAGTCTATTCTATCAGACGGGGATCACTGGCTCTGAACAGTAACTATACCCTGACTTATGTGGGAGCGGACCTTACAATAACTATACGGTCAATAACAATTACAGCAGATCCAAAGACCAAAATTTATGGGGATAGTGATCCTTTGCTTACCTACCAGATCACTTCAGGCAGTCTTGCAAGCAACGGTGATGCCTTCAGCGGATCACTTACACGCGATCCGGGTGAGGATGCAGGCACTTATGCCATAACACAGGGTACTCTGGGTCTGGGATCCAACTACGACCTTACATATATTGGAGCCAATCTTACCATAGTAACAAGCTCTGTAACAGTCACTGCCGATAATTCTGCAAAGGTCTACGGCGATGACGACAATCTGACTTATCAGATTACCTCAGGCTCCCTTCTCGGTACAGATACTTTCACGGGTTCATTGTCACATGATGGTGGGGAAGATGTAGGTACCCATCCTATAACTCAGGGTACACTGGCTCTCAGCAGCAATTATACTCTGACATTTATCGGAGCTACACTTACAATCACTCCAAGGCCTGTAACGGTAACAGCCAATACACTTTCAAAAGTATATGGAGACTCTGATCCGATGCTGACTTACAGTGTTACCTCAGGAAGCCTGGCATTGGGTGATACATTCAGCGGCGCTATGATACGTGATGCTGGTGAAAATGCTGGCGACTATACAATAAGTCAGGGAGATCTTGCTCTCAACAGCAACTATATCCTGACATTCGTAGGAGCCAACTTTACAATAACCCAGAGACCGATAACTGTTACGGCTGATCCGAAACTCAAGATTTACGGAGAAACTGATCCTGCACTGACATACCAGATCACTTCCGGCAATCTTGCCGGCAATGGTGATGCCTTTACCGGTGCTCTGACACGTGATCCGGGTGAAGATGTGGGAATTTATGCAATCACACTGGGAACATTGTCACTGAGCAGCAATTATACACTGACATATGTGGGGGCTGATCTCAATATCGTAAGGTCTTCTGTTGCAATTACAGTTGCTGCTGATCCCCAGACGAAAGTCTATGGTGAGGCCGATCCTGAATTAACGTATGAGATTATATCAGGTGCACTGGTTGGAACGGATACATTCACAGGCGAGCTGACACGTGAGCCAGGAGAGAATGTGGGCACTTATGCAATTCTCCAGGGAACACTGGCTCTTAGTACCAACTATGACCTGGTCTTCACAGTGGCCGACTTCACAATAACCTCAAGGCCAATAACAGTGACAGCTGATTCCAAATCAAAGGTATTCGGAGAATCTGATCCTGAACTGACCTATGAGATAACATCAGGCGAACTGGTTGCCAATGGTGATGCTTTCACCGGAGGACTGACACGTGATCCCGGAGAGGACGTTGGTGTCTATGCCATCACCCAGGGAACACTGAGTCTGGGAGACAATTATGACATTACGTTTGAAGAAGCGGTTCTCAATATCACTGCAGGTTTTGAAATGAATGCCTATCCGAATCCGTTCGCTGATCATATATGGTTCGAATTTGATCTGAACAACGATTCAGAGGTTCTTCTTGAGATCTATAATATAATTGGTGTCAAGATAGCAACCGTTTTCAAAGGCAATCTGACGGCTGATCATTACCGCTTCGAATTCCTTCCCGAGCACATGAGTGAGGGAGTTGTGATCTACAAGCTCAGCATTAACGGGCATGAGATGGTGGTAGGAAAAGCCATACATAAAAAGTAGAATCCTCTGAAGCTGGATTTCCGGCATGCAGAGTAACAATTGAAACTGCCCCTTCAGTATGACGGGGCAGTTTTTTTTGTCAAAATTAATTGCACGAATTTTGCTGTATAAGGTATAATAAATCTGTTTGTCAAAGAATTTAAAGCATTGATCAAAACCCCTTTTTTTGAATGAATTATTAGGTTTATATTTCGGGAAATAATAGATCTAAACAGGAAATAGTTAAAATTAAAATAGGAGAACCGGATTATGAGGAGAAGATTTTTCCCGATTATTTACGGGCTGGCAATAGTTCTGGCCTGGTCATGCGGCCAGCATGGAACTACAAATAATACTCAGGAAGCTGATAACCGGATATTGCAGCAGGAAGACGGAACAGTATCGCTGAAACTGGAAAAAGCAGTATGCTATAATGATGCTGTTAATCCGACAAACAACACTGCTGACTGGAATGTTGTAATATCAAAGCCCGGTCGTTTCAAAGTCTGGATCACAAGCGCCACGAAAGACACTTCTGACCTCAGCTATTCAAATTCTGTAAAGGTCAATATCCTCGATGATCATATGGAAGTGACTCCCGAAGTTGACAAAATTGTACAGAATTCAGGCGATGTGCCTCATTCCTGGTTCAGGGCAGATTCATATGTAGGATCATTCTATGTACCGGAACCGGGAGAATATAATATCCAGGTTATAAGCGATAAAGTCATAGCTAAGAATGCCGGATCCACGCATAATCCTCAGGTAGATGATACTATGCTGATGTCTGTTATGTTGACTCCTGCTATAAGATAATTTCTGCTGATACTTACCCCACAAGGTTGAAAAGGTTAAGGTTAAGGCTAAGGTTAAGAAATACTCAACCTCAACCTCAACCTCAACCTTTTTCTCTTCTCCTCTTTTCGCTCCGGGTTATCTCTATCTCACAATAGTTATATCGCCAATAACTGGCTTTGAGCCATTATGCAGATCAATAACATAATGGTATGAGTCAACCGGAAGGTCAGCTCCATTGGTTCTTCCATCCCATGGTGCCGGATAACCCTTTTCCGACTTCCATACAGACTGTCCCCATCGGTTATAGATAGTTACCACCATTTCAGGATACATCTCTGAATTTCCTATGTTCCAGAAATCATTGATAAGATCGCCATTGGGCGAAAATGCATTATGTATAATGAGAAACATGCCGTTCACCCGGCTGACATAGACCTGTCCTGATCTTATCGGTCCCTGACAGCCATATGCTGAATATTCTCTTACCTCAATCAAACAGGTATCGGGGTCATTCCAGGTATGAACAAATTCATTTGTGGTAAAACCGGTCTGAACCACCCCGTCAATCCACCAGGTGTAAGTTGATCCCGGCTCAGGCTCAACATAGTATAACCTTGTTTGTCCGACATATACATTATCGGGCATAGTAATCTGCCCGGTCACCCTGAGGGTGAAGAACAGGACTATGCCTGATAATAATATGTGCGGGTGCATTCTGATCATCTAATTGTGAAAGATGGGAGATGTGACCGGCAACGGATTCACTGTTATTGTGAACGACTGCGGTGTTCCTGTATATGTTATACCGGCATTTGTATAGGACGGGGTTACTGTGATAGTGGCGACTACAGGGATAGTACCTGCGTTGATTGCATTAAATGATGCAATATTGCCCGTGCCTGATGCAGCTAACCCGATTGACGGTGTATCATTTGTCCAGTTATAAACTGTGCCCGGCACTCCTCCGGTGAAATTAACGGCAGCAGTCGGAGATCCACCGCATATCACCTGATCCTGTGGATCATCCACAGCAGGACCCGGATTAACTGTTACAACAACAGAAACGGGGAGGCCCTGACAACCTGAAGCATTTGTTTCAACAACGGAAAGTGTATATACTCCGGGCTGGTTCCAGTCGACAGATACTGAATTCCCGGTTCCGTTTATGGTCCAGTCTGTACCGGCGCTACCAGGGGTTATAACCCAGTTGTACGTTGAGCCGGTGGTGGGTGTAACCAGGTAGGGTTCATTGCCCACTGGCACAGTTTGTGTCGGAGATTGACTGCTCTGGGCCCAAACCCCGGCTGTGCACACAAGGAACAGAGTAAGAAGTATCCATCTGTGGATTAACGATCCCTGCATTCTTCTGATTTGATTTTGTGTTTTCATTGCATTTGGTTTTTATTGGTTAATAAACTGGATTATCTACTGATGATAAATTGCTGAGGTAACCGGTGTGGGATCTACGCTCCACGAGGCCGTAACATATAATCCGTAATTACAGCCATTTACGCCTGTTGAAATCCTTCTTGTTCTGATCCTGACCACATTGGTTCCTGACAGGCCGTTTGTGGATATATTTTCTCCGGGGAGATATGAGCTCCAGCTGACTCCGCTATTGGTGCTATATTCATATATATCTGTATAACCTCCGGGGTAGCCCCCGGATCCATCTGTAAACACTGCAGAAACGGCAGTTCCGGAACATATCGAGAAATCTGCGGGTGAGGGAATTATGTTCTGTGATACAGGATCTTCAAAAATTTCAAATCTTTTGAAGTCGGTCCATGCATCAGTATTACAAATAGTATCTGTCACTTTCCTGCGGTAGCAGGTTGTAACAGACGGTGCAACCGGGGTGTAACTTGTAGTATTTGTTCCCGGAATATCATTCCATCCTCCCGTGCATCCCTCCTGCAGCTGCCAGGTATAAGTATAGGATCCTGATCCTCCTGTTGCAGGACCATAAGGCGAGTTGGTTCCTCCAATGGCAGTAGTGCCTCCGATGCAGAATTGTCTTAGGGTGGTGTTTATGGACCCGGGTGACAATTCACAGCCGGGTTGCCCGTTAAGAGTTATCCGGCAGGCAATCATAAGCCAGCAGAAAGAAACCAGCAACAACTTTATCCTCAACACTCTCAAGGACATGTTATTAAAAGAAAATTTGCTTCAAAAAATTTAAAATCTGTACAGCGAGATTATTTTTTGAACCATCAATATAGTTTAATACGGGGACTTTATAAAGAATTCTTATAATGAAAATGAAAGTGGCATTCTAAAAGGCTTTTAACACAGCCTCTTAATGGTTTACCGGCCCCAGATATTTATCGAGCCAGGCGAGCACTTCCCTGACCATATCGCTTTTAGCGACATAATGATCAGTATCATAGACAACCAGTCTTTTATTTTTCGCAGGAGTTCCGAGAAGGTTAAAGAATGGTTTTACAGTCTCCTCCAACGGGAAATTACTGTCATATCTGCCATTTAACATTAGTACGGGTATGTTTATTCTCGAAACATAATTTATTGCATCAGCTTCAGGGTAAGGGTGACCACTGGTAAAGCCCCCCAGGAGTAAAACGCTTACAGCAAGCCGTTTTTCCACTGCAGGAATTATTCCACCCATCAATCCTCCCCAGCTGTGCCCATAATATATAATTTTACTATTGTCTATATCTTGTCTTGTTTCCAGGTAATCAACAGTCCTGCGGAAGTCTTTTATCCATTTTATTGTCCATTCTGTGAATTGGTGTCCTTCTCTTATAACCGGCTGCTCACCTTTCCTTTCAAATGTTCCGTCATAAACCGGGCACATTACTGCACGGCCGCTTTTTAACAGATAATCTATAAACCATTTTGTTTCGGTGCTCTTATTCATCTCTTTTTCATAAAAAGCGCCGGTTCCGGGGAAATAAATGAGTGTCTGATAAGGGGGAGCTGAATGTTTGGGCAGATAGAGATAAGCTATAACCCTTTCCTTTCCATAAGCAGAATTAAACGAAATTTTCTGACTGGTCCAATCTTCATTGCTCTCATCCGTTGCTTCAATAAAGGCCTTTAAGTCAGTGCTGTCATAGAGGAACTGGTTCCGGTAAATCTGGAATGTGCTTTCCTCTACCGGCTTTTCAGTTGAGTAATCCCTTACTGCACCTAAATCTATAGGCTTGAATGCACTTTCTGGAATTTTTTCTTTATCAATATATCTGACACAGCGCAATCCGTTTTCAGGAGAACGGTCAAAGGATGGCAACTGACTGGTATCCATATACCTGTAAGTGGCATCATCCCAGCCGCCGCCGCAAATGAAATGACCTGCGGGTGATTCATTCCAGCACCACTCCCTGACATTGCCTGCCATATCATATGCCCCGAACCAGGTTACACCCTGGTGAATCCCCGAGGGGTCAGACCTTTTGCTGCTAAAATTGCTAAGGGGTATTATCTTGGAAAAAAACCTTATTCCCTGAAATGATAATCCGGCGCCACTTCTCCAGTGTTCTACAGTAGGCAGGCTTTTACCTGAATATTCAGCATAGGCAGCTGCTTCATACCAGCTTATTCCTGATACCGGATAGTTTTCCTGCCCTTCAGGATAATCTCCTGCTTCCCAGGTGGCAGGTCCCTGTCTCCCTGTTTTGTCAAGAAATTCAGCCATAGCCTCTTCCCGGGAAAGTATCTTTCCGTTTTTAATAAACTTATACTTCCAGTATTGGGGGTTCCGGTATCCGCCATTGTCAACAAATTCCTTGTATTGTTTATTGGTTACTTCGTAGCGGTCAAGGAAGAATCCATGCTTTTCCTGATTAAAGGCTCCTTTTATTTCCTGATTAAGACCTTCCACATATACCATTCCGGCAGGTATTGAATCATTCCTGAATAATTTTCTGCTTAAAGTGTCTTTCTCAGTTGATGTCAAAGCCAGTATATTTTGATATCCCGGTTTCTCAATCCTGGCTAAATAGAATGAGCTTGTCAGATAGAATTTGGATCCGGGCATTTTTAGGCTGCTGATTGGTGTTGTACCAATTTTTTCCCATGCTCCAGCAGTATCGGAATATTCTCTTATATATACATCTGCCCCGGGAGGATCAGTTAATATCGTTAATCTGGAGGTGATTAATGATGATAATTCATCGAATTTTGGTTCTTTGGAGATATATTTTTCTGCTTTCTGCAATAGGTTAAAAGCAGCAGAAATATCTGATTTGTTTATAAGCTGTTCAATTTCCGGTAACGCAACTTCTTTTGCCCATCTTACTTTAGAATGATGATTTAAAATGGCAATTAAAGCAACCAGAAGTGCAGTGATTAATAAAGTTCCTGAAATCAGTATCTTTTGTTTTTTCTGTGAGGATTTGGATTTTATTTCCTTTGCTGATTTTATTCCTGCATCTGAGATTTTTGCCTTTGTTTCTTGTATTTCAGTTAATACAGGTTCTTCATGAACAACCTCTTCTTTTGCCAGACTTTTCTGAGCCAGAATCTCCATCTCTGTTGGTTTCCCTGAAATATCAGGCCGCCTCATGCTTTCTATTATATCTTTTACAGAAAGTGCAACCTTGTTTATCTGGTCCCGATAGAGAATCTGCCCGGGGCTCTTGATAATATCATCATCCTTTGACCTCAGCTGACGGTTCACTCCTGTTTCCTTATAAACAAAATCAATAGATCTCAATACGCTTCCGCTTGCAGATTCAAACAGATTAATATCAGCAGCATCCAGGTCATGGATCCGGATCGGGAGGATCCTGTTTGCAACATTGCCATTGGGAAGTTTTATTTTCAATCCAAACTGATCCCGGGCAGCCAGTTCAATAAATGTTTTAAACTCATGACCCCATGCAAACGATTTGGGATCACAATATGTGCGTGAAATAATCGGAATGCAGACAAGGCACTTCAATTTGGTTTTCAGAGAGGCATCCACATCATGTGTCTCAAGGAGACCGTCATGGGGGTTAATGTCAAAATAGACACTGATGTCTTCTTTAAATGTGGAATCAAGTTCGGTCCTGAGAGCTTCAACAAACTCGCTCACCCATCTGTCGCCCCTGTTGTCTTTCTGCCTGTAGCTGATGAAAATGTCGTATTCAAATCCCGGGATCAGACTTGCCATTCTGTTATTCCTTTGAGATAAAGTTTAAGTTAACTTGAACATCAAACAAAAAAATGAATACAAAGTTCAGTTTATAACTCATAGTTGGCAGTTAGCAAAAGGCAGTTGGCAATTTTGGAGCCTGAAGCCTGACGCCTGAAGCCTGAAGCCAGGATTCGGTGGCCGGGGGAAATATAGTCACAGGAACTCAACGATTTCGTCAAGCGGTTTCCTCTTTTTGAGAGCGGTCTTTTGAAATCCGGCTTTTGGATAGCCCAGCGGTGTCATTGCATATATCTGCCGGTTTTCACCGGGATTAATTGCTTCTTTCAGCAGTGCAGGATCGTAAGCCGCAATCCAGCAGGTTCCCACTCCTTCATTTTCAGCAGCCAGTATCAGATGTGTCATTGCGATTGAAACGTCGGTTTCAACAGAGTTATATCCGTCATAACCGCGAGTCCATGCTTCATTCTTTAATCCTATAAGAACGAGGATGTGCGGAGCATCTTTAATCCATTCGCGCTGGTAACAGGCTTTGACCTTCTCAAGCAATGGAGCGGAAGATATCAGGAGGAATTTCCATGGCTGATAGTTTTTTGCTGAAGGTGCCAGCCTTCCGGCTTCGAGTATCTTTTTCAGGATCTCGAGTGGTACAGGCCGGTCCGGATCGTAATTGCGGATGCTTTCGCGGTTGCGGATCAGTTCAGTATATTCCATTTTTCTTTGCTTCCGGATTCTGTAACAAAGATAAGACTTAAACAGGGAATTAGCCCATAATAACTTCCATATCAAATTCCGGAAGAAAAGCTCAATTATGTCAGGCCAGGTATCAGACATACCTAGCTGTTTAAATATTCAAAAACCGGATCAATTCTCTTTTCCTATCAAAGCAAAATTTTAATGTTACACGATAGCTATACCCGATACCCTGAAAAATTAGCCCTTTAAATAATGTATGGTCTTTCTACTTTGAACATTCATCCATTCATTGTTGCCTTTGATCAAAAATAGTCTTAGCTTAGGAATGAATATGTTTACTTTATGGTAATAATCTTATGATGGTATAATAAATCTTATTCAACTATGAAAAAGCTGTTTATTCTTTCCTTGTTCGTTACATGTACACTATCTTCTGTAGGTGCACAGGAGATCTCGGCTGTTTCTCCTGCTGATTCAGCAAAGGTCTCTGGTGATACATTAAAGATGCCCGCTGATATGGTGAAGACCTCTGCTGATACTCAAAAGGTCCCTGCTGATAAAGTGAAGATCTCAAAGAACTTTATAAAGTTCAATATTACTTCTGCAATAATAAAGAACTAATCACTTCAGTATGAGCGGATTCTTTCAAGAGGTGTCTCCATGGCGTTGAGTTTCAGAATGATGCCGGAATCAGGCATCCCTTACACCGATAAGATTTTCAAATGGTTTGATATTACTGACCCGGAAACACAAGCTGTTATCAAAAATACCATTGTAGGTAACTATGCTATAACGCCAGAGATACGATTTTATACAGGGAAGAAGAAATACGGCAATGGTTTTTATTTCGCACTCTTTTACAGGTATGGTCATTATACTGTTAATAACGCACTAATACCTTACGATACGGATGGCGGGAATGAGGTCACGCTCACCACTTCCGGCAATGTGTCCGCGCATACTGGCGGGTTCATGCTCGGGGCTCAGTGGGCATTAGGCAGACACATATGTCTCGACTGGTGGATACTGGGACCGCAGTTTGGTGTAAGCTCGGGCGATATGATCAGTATATCATCAGGCCCTCTTTCCCCCGTTGACCAGCAAGACATCGCAGATAATCTGAACAGCATTGATATACCAATGTTTAGTCAGACAGTAAATGTAACATCTGATAAGGTAAGTATGGTCTTTGACGGACCATGGGCAGGAATCAGGGCCGCATTGTCACTGGGAGTCAAATTCTGATCATTCCTTATTTTTGCTTAATTGATATAAATTAAACAGAGAGTAATGAGGAAATTCATGTTTATAAAGAATCTTATAAACACATGGTACTCAAAAACTAAAACTAAACCATTATATGGGAAATCAATGGCTTAAACATCTTGCCCGGATATATTTGCCGGTATATCAGTATGAGGCTGATACAATGAAGATCGCATATGCGGGGTATTCCTCCATAAAGAAGGAGTACTTTGTCCGGTTTATTATGGACAGGGATTACCATCACACTTATTTAGGGCGGAAATGGTTTTGGGAAATACCTGGTCTTTCTAATTCGTACAATTTTGATATGGTTATTTCTGAAATAAGCCGGATCTCTTTGAATCATTTTCGGAACTTCAATGGATTCGTACTTCCTGTATGGATCAATATGAGGATAAATATTGATTTGCCTCTGAGTGAAATATGCCAGAGGAGGAAGTCTGTATTTGCCAATATAAAAAGAAGAATAAGAAAACATAATCTGACTTATGAAGTACTCACTGATAAAGAAAGTTTTAATTGTTTTATTGATAAGTTTTACCAGCCCTATGCCGCCAAACGATTTGGAGAGGAAGCAATGATTCAGGATTTGAATTTAATATGGGAATCTTCTGCTTCACCTTTTTTGATGGCAATAAAGGAGGATGGGGTTATTGTGGCTGAGTCATTTTTTATAAGATCAGGGGACACTCTCGAATTTATACGTATGGGCTTACTTGATGGTAATGAAGAATATCTGAACCACGGAGTGGTAGGGGCTTTATATTATTTTCGCATAATTGAAGGCCAGAAAATGGGATGCAGGTATATTAATCCTGGGGGTACACGACCATTTCTGACTGACGGACTTACGATAAACAAAGTAGGTTTAGGTGCTGAGTTTGTAGTCAGAGCATACTCACTGGCGATGAATACATCTGGCTTGGAGTGAAGGTGGAGATTAGGGGAATCGAACCCCTGACCTTGTGACTGCCAGTCACACGCTCTAGCCAACTGAGCTAAACCCCCTTTAAAAGAACTCGCAGCTAAACCCCCTCTCTGCGACGGCAAATGTAAGAAAAAATTGAAAATATTAAAATAAAAGTGGCTAATCGGTTTTAAATGCATTTGGGCCGGAAGCCGGAAGCCGGAAGCCGGAAGCCGGAATGCAGAAGTTACAAAAATTCACAAACCATCCTCAAATTAGTTTTGGCAGGGAAAGACTATTTTTTGTAATTTCGCAAATCTTTTAGCACAGGTTTCTTATTTTTAAAATTTGCCGAAGTAATAAATGTTCGATAATCTCATGGACCGGCTCGATTTTGATGATCTGCTTTTTGAAACGCGGAACAGGGAGTATGGTGCCTATCAGCTCCGGAAAAGGTATAATTCAGTCATTGTTGCAGGGATACTTATCGCATGTTTTATGGTTAGCTCTGCGGTAGTTCTTCCATTCATAATATCTCCCCGTTCCGGCAAAGTAATTACCGGAGGCATAAGCTATGTGCAGGTTCAGATGGATAATCTCGAGCCGCCTATTGATGAAATTGTTGTGCCGCCACCTCCTCCTCCGGCCGAAGCCGCCAGGATGCAGGAGATTGTAAAATATGTTCCTCCGGTTGTTGTTGATACTGTTCTCCCTCTTGAGACAACCCAGCAAACAGCTGACGAGGTTTTGGCACAACCTTCCACAGAAATTGTCGTGGCAGGCGGTACAGGTACAGGAGATGACCTTTTATCAGGGCAGGACGGAATAGAAACAGATGAGGCATTTTTTATTGTGGAAGTTATGCCCTCATTCAAGGGTGGCGATATAAATAAATTCCGCGAATGGGTCATGAAACGGACAAATTACCCCCAGGCAGCTGTTGATAACAGGATTGAGGGAAAGGTCTACCTTACTTTTATTGTCGAAATTGATGGAACTGTTTCCAATGTAACTGTCGTCAGAGGAGTTGATCCGCTCATTGATAAAGAAGCTGTCAGGACTATACAGGCATCGCCAAAATGGAGTCCTGGTCTTCAGAGAGGACAACCGGTGCGTGTCAGGTACTCTATGTCACTCAGTTTTGCCCTCTGAAAAGTTTTATACGCTGCTTCAAAAAATCTGTATATTTCTTTTTTGCAAGATTTAATTATCTTTAACGGCATATATCAAATTCGCACCCTATGAAAAAAATCATTTCATCTTGTTTCCTTCTTGCTCTTCTCCTGTCGGGATGCGGTTCTTCAAAGAAACAACTCCAGAAAGGTAATTATGATGCTGCTATTGATAAGGCCGTCAAACAGCTGAGAAAAGATCCTGATGACGCCAAGCAGATTGAGATCCTCACCCAGTCTTATAAGGTTGCAAATGACCTGGATAATGAGAGAATCCGTTTCCTCAAGATGGAGGGTCGACCGGATGGGTGGGACGAGATATACCAGACATATAAAGTATTGAATGACAGGCAGTCCCTTGTAAGAACTGTTACTCCGCTGAATAATAATGGAAGGTCTGTTGATTTTCCCTATATTGATTATATGCCCGAAATGATCGGGGCAAAACGAAAAGCAGCAGATTTCTATTACGCCCATGGTAATGAACTCATGAAGGCAGATATAAAGGAAAATTACAGACAGGCGTTTAATGAGTATGTGAGGGCAAAACAGTATGTCGGAGATTATGAAGGGATTGATAAAAAGATCCAGGATGCAAAATATCTCGGAATGAGCAGGGTATTTATCTCAATACGGAATAGCTCAGTTCTGAAATTTCCGCCTGAATTTGAGCAGGACCTTCTGGCCCTTGATCTGCCCAGGCTTAATACGGATTGGGTGGAATATCACACCAGGAACCTGAATGAAAACACAAAATATGACTATTATGTTAATGTAAATGTAAAAAATATTGCTGTCAGTCCCGATCAGACTATACAAAGAGATTCCGTCATAAAAAGAGATGTGGAGGATGGATTTGATTATGTCCTTGACAAGAACCGGAATGTGATGAAAGATTCCCTTGGGAATGACATCAAGCGTAAAAAATATAAAACACTCCAGTGCGCTCTTGTGGAGACAATCCAGTCAAAGGCTTGCCGCATCGACGGCGATGTGGAAGTTATCCAGGTGAATCCTGATAAGGTTCTTAAAAAGGATCCGATAGGAGCCCAGTCAAATTTTGAGAATATTTCATCACGTGCACTTGGCGATATTCAGGCCCTTAATCAGCAGCAGCTCGACAGAACAAAAACGGCTGTAGTCCCTTTTCCTTCCGATTTTGAAATGGTGATGAGATGTTCAGAGTCGCTTAAAATGGCTATAAGGGGCGCCATTGAGAATAACAGGAGGTTCATTTATTAAATTGTAGTTCGATTGGCCTTCGGCGACATTTGCCTTCGGCGTCATTTGCCTTCGGCGTCATTTGCCTTCGGCGTCATTTGCCTTCGGCGTCATTAATGACAATTGAATGACAATGAATGACAACTGAATGACAACTGAATGACATTGAATGACCACTGAATGACAACTGAATGACAATTGAATGACCATTGAATGACAATAGATTTATGATAGACACGGACAGACCCCTTGAAAGGGCAATCCTGATTGGTATTATATATCCGGGTCAGGATGAGAGGGAGGCAGATGATTTTCTTGAAGAGCTTGCATTTCTGACAGAAACCGCTGGTGCAGAGCCTGTACATAGATTCATTCAGCGGCTTGATTTTCCTAATCCGCGAACATTTGTTGGCTCAGGAAAGGTTGAGGAGATAGCTGTTTTTGTTAAAGAAAACAATATTGATATTGCAATATTTGATGATGAACTATCGCCTGGCCAACTACGAAATATTGAAAAAGTACTCGGCTGCCGGATACTAGACAGGACAAATCTTATTCTCGATATATTTGCCGGAAGAGCACGAACTTCGCATGCAAGAACCCAGGTTGAACTTGCACAGTATCAGTACCTTCTCCCGAGGCTTACAGGGATGTGGACCCACCTGGAAAGGCAAAGGGGAGGTATAGGGTTAAGAGGTCCCGGTGAAACAGAAATTGAAACAGACCGGAGGATTATCAGGGACAAGATCTCCCTGCTTAAGGAACAACTTAAGAAAATTGATACCCAGATGGCTACCCAGCGAAAGAACAGAGGGAAAATGGTGAGGGTAGCTCTTGTCGGATACACGAATGTCGGGAAATCAACGATTATGAACCTTCTGAGTAAATCTGACGTTTTTGCTGAGAACAAGCTTTTTGCAACTCTCGATACTACAGTGAGAAAGGTGGTGATAGGGAATCTTCCTTTCCTGCTATCCGATACTGTGGGATTTATACGCAAACTGCCGCATGACCTTATCGAATCTTTTAAATCAACACTCGATGAGGTAAGAGAATCAGACCTGCTTGTTCACATTGTCGATGTTTCACACTCGGGCTTCGAGGATCAGATAAAAGTGGTTGATGAAACCCTGCTTGAACTGGGATCATCCGAAAAGCCCCTGATTATTGTTTTCAACAAGATTGATTCTTTCTCATATGTGCTGAAGGATGAGTTTGACCTTACTCCTGTTGAAAGAGAGAATTTCTCTCTCACCGATCTGAAAAAATCATGGATGGCATCCGATAAGCACCACAGTTCAGTTTTCATTTCAGCAATGACAAAGGAGAATGTCGAAGAACTCCGGAAACTTCTTTATGAGGAGGTAAAAAAGATACACGTAAAGAGGTATCCTTATAATGAATTCCTGTTTGAAGAACCACCCAGCCCCCTAACATGGGGTCCTAATTCAGAGCAGGAATCCAGCGCCCCCCTTTGCGGAGAGATGGGGGCAGCAGAGCAGCAGAGGGTAAAGATCTTCTAATACAATTTGTTCGCTGCCATATACTCCGCAATCTGCACGGCATTTGTTGCAGCACCCTTACGGATATTGTCAGATACTATCCAGAGATTTAGACATCTCTCCCTTGAGAGATCCTTCCTTATCCTTCCGACGAAAACCTCATCCCTGTTGTGAGCCATCAGAGGCATCGGATATTCATTCGCAGAGGGATTATCATAAATTACCACCCCTGGGAATTCACTTATAAGTTTTCTGACATCATTCAGATCAAAATCTCTTTCAAATTCAATATTGACAGCTTCCGAATGTCCCCCTACTACAGGGATCCTGACAACAGTAGCAGTGACCTGAATTGTCTGATCTTCAAGGATTTTCCTGGTTTCGTCAATCAGCTTCTGTTCTTCTGTGGTGTATCCGTCCGGCTGAAAAGAGCCTCCATGGGGAAAGCAGTTCTTATCAATTGCGTGAGCATAAGCCATTTCTCCCTTAATACCAAGCCGCTCATTCTCCATCTGTTGTACCGCTTTTACACCGGTACCTGTCACAGACTGATATGTCGCTACCACCAGACGTTTTATCTTATATTTCCTGTGAAGCGGAGCCAGTGCCATTACCATCTGTATTGTCGAACAGTTTGGATTGGCTATTATCCTGTCACCTTTTTTGATAACATGGCTGTTTATTTCAGGGACAATAAGAGGGACGTTTTTATCCATACGCCAGAAGGATGAATTGTCAATTACTACGGTTCCGTTTTTGGCAAATACCGGTGCCCATTCCCTTGATGTTGATGCACCTGCCGAGAATATTGCAAATTCCGGTCTGGCTTCAACTGCATCCATAACACTTACAACCTTAACAGCCTTTCCCTTAAAAATAACCTCTTTACCCACTGAACGCTCCGATGCAGCAGGTATTAGTTGTGTTACAGGGAAATTTCTCTCCTCAAGGACTTTGATCATTGTCTGGCCTACCATACCAGTGGCTCCTACAACAGCTGTTTTCATAGTAATTTGTTTGGAATTTTATTAAGTTTTTATTAAATTTACTTCTATATTAAAACGGTCAAAATTAGCTTTTTTTTCTATTCGTCCCGCTGCATGAAAAAAGTTATTTTGCTTGTTTGTCTTATGCCGTACCTGGCATATGGGCAGATTGTGGAAGATTTTGAGTCCGGCAACCTGATTAGCTGGAAGCAAAGTGTTGATGAACGCTGGAATGCTGACACTTCAGAAAGCATTTCGGGAAGATATTCTTTACATCATATTTTCGATAACCCCGCAGCTGGCACCGACCAGATCGGTATTTCTGCTGACAGCCTCCAACCCTCTGAAGGATTGGTGACATGGAGCTTTATCATACGCTATGGCTGCGAACCGTCATCCTCAAACAACTGGTCAGCCTTCCTTATGTCAGATACCGGTCCCTCTGCAATTTATTCCGATGTCAGCACGAACGGTTACGCTCTTGGTGTTAACCTTACAGGATATGATGATACTCTCCGTCTCTGGAAAGTTAAGGGTGATGAAGTTACAACAGTTGTTAACTGCAGGCTAAACTGGCAATCAATAACCGGTACTGACAGCCCGGTGAAAATTATTGTTGAAAGGACAACCAGCGGCAAATGGAGTGTTTCAGCCTTCTATCTGCCGGGAAACCTGATAGGTACCTCAACAGGAAATGATGCTGAATTATTCCCCTGTGAATGGTTCATAATCACATATAATTACACCTCCGGCCGTGACAGGCTTCTCTGGTTCGATGATCTCCGGATTGACGGGATCTTCCATGAAGATAAGGAACCCCCCGTTACTCCTGTACTGCCAGAGACTGGCGATGTTATAATTTCCGAGATAATGGCAGACCCGGAGCCGGTGGTTTCCCTCCCGGGCAGAGAATATCTTGAAATCACTAACAGAACGGATTCTCCGTATAATCTTAAAAACTGGAAGCTGACATCCGGTGACCAGGATTATATCTTTCCTGAGGTAATAATTAAACCTTACGGAATCATTATAATATGTTCTGCCCAGGATACCTCAAAATTTTCATGCTATGGGGAAGTAATTGGTCTCAAACAATTTCCAATCCTCACCGATAACGGAAAGATCCTCCTGCTGTACGATAATTCCGGAAAACTTATTCATGGCGTTGAATATTCTTCAGAGTGGTACAGCGATGGATTAAAGTCAAAGGGAGGCTGGTCGCTCGAAATGATTGACACCGGGTACCCATTCTATTTTAAAGGGAACTGGACCTCTTCAGAGTCTGGAAATGGAGGTACCCCGGGGGCAGTCAACTCTGTGGCGGGCATCAATCCGGATAATAGTTTTTCAGGCGATCTGATCGTATTTCCTGAAGACAGTTTAACGATTTCAGTAAGATCTCCGGAACCTCTGTTCAATCTTCTCCGGATGGTTGACAGTATTAATATTGACGGTGACCCACCTCTCGGAATCTTTCCGGCTGACCCTCTTTACCGGGAGTTCTCCACTTAAATTAGTTAATCCGCTTGAAACAGGGAAAAGTTTACCAGTTTGGGACGTCTGCAGACATTAAGGATTTCGCAGGAAACAGGTTAATGAAAGATAGAATTCCATTTGGCTTGTCTGAAGCAGCTGAACCCGGCAATATTCTTTTTAATGAGCTTCTTTTCAATTCATGGCCAGGCGATCCTGATTATCTGGAATTATACAACTCCTCTGAAAAAATTCTTGATGCATCAAGGCTTGAACTCGTCTCCGTAAACGATGATTCGGGCGACACTTCACAGATCTGTCTGATATCTGAGAAGCATAAATGCATTCTTCCGGGGGAATATTATGCTGTTACTGCTGATGCGGAAAAAGTGTTGCAGAGGTATTTTTCAGCAGACCCGGATCATCTTTCTGAAATCAGTTCCCTGCCTTCGATGCCCGACGACAGGGGCCATCTGATCCTTTACAGCAGGGAACTCAGGAAGATTGATGAGGTCTCATACACCGAAAAAATGCAATCGGTTCTTTTGTCGGGTTATGAAGGTGTTGCTCTGGAGAAGATCAGTCCGGACAGTAAATCGGAAGAGACTAAAAGCTGGCACTCTGCATCGGAGAGTTCAGGATGGGGAACTCCGGGGTCTCCGAATTCAGTCTATTCCGAAATGCCGGTCACTTCAGATATTGTCAGTTTGTCATCATCGAGAATTACCCCTGATGCTGACGGGTTTGAAGATATCCTTGTAATAGATTTTACTCTTACCGGAAACAGTAATGTTGTTTCAGTCACAATTTTCGATGAAGCAGGCAGCTATGTCAGTAAGATCGCTGATAATATGTATGCGGGCCCTGAGGCATCAGTAGTCTGGAATGGGACTGCCGATGATGGTTCGATGGTAAATACCGGGATCTATATTGTTTTCATAACAATGTTTGATGATTCCGGTAAAACCCACCGGTGGAAGAAGGTTTGTAGTCGGTAATCAGAAACTGAGAAATTTTGAAATTTAAATATTATTTATAAATGAAATTGAATATTTCGCTGCTCTGCACCTTACAATTAATTACATGATAAATTTTCTACAAATATTATGCAGCTCTGCTGCTTTGATGCTAGAATGAATCAATAAACCGATTTGATTAATGTTGAGTATTTTCAGAAGAAAAATTCACAAAAGCAAAAAGGTGCAGAGCACCTTAATGTTCAAAGCTAAAATGGATAAACCGTGCAATTTAATATTAGGATGGTATATTAAAATGGTGCAGAGCAAAATGTAATAAAAATCCAGCATAGAACAATAAATCAATAATTAAAATGGTTCAGAGCAAAATGTATTAAAAATTCAACGTAGAACTATAAATCAATAATTAAAATGGTTCAGAGCAAAATGTATTAAAAATCCAGCATAGAACAATAAATCAATAATTAAAATGGTTCAGAGCAAAATGTATTAAAAATTCAACGTAGAACTATAAATCAATAATTAAAATGGTGCAGTACAAAGTGTATTAAAAATCCAACGTAGAACAATAAAGCAATAATTAAAATGGTGCAGAGCACCCAAATATTTGTAGCATTAAATAGCAAAATTATAATTAAGGTGCAGAGCACCGAAATCTTTAAACGATTAAAGCCATGGCAAATACATACACACAATGTTATTTTCAATTGGTATTCGCAGTTAAATACCGTGAAGCCCTGATACAAAAACAATGGAAAGATAATCTGGAAATGTATATTACAGGAATTGTGCAGAACCATCATCACAAGATGCTGGCAATAGGAGCAATGCCTGATCATATACATATATTGTTAGGTTATAATCTGAATCATCTTGTTCCTGATCTTGTTGAAGAAATTAAAACTTCATCCAATAAATGGATTAAGCGAGAAAGGTTATCAAGGTTTAATTTTGCATGGCAGAAAGGTTATGGCGCATTCACATATTCTCATGAACAGATTGACTCTGTTGCAAAATATATTTTGTCACAGGAAGAACATCATAAGAGGAAACATTTCCGCGATGAATATCTGGAGATGTTAATCAAAAACGAAATTGAATTTAAGGATGAATATGTTTTCGAATTTTTTGATGGCATACTGAATTGGGATTGAATATTCCGGTGCTCTGCACCTTTAATGTTTCTTTAATGCAATTATTCTACAAATTTTTCGCGGCTCTGCCGCTTAAATTTATCATTTTTTCTGTTTTTATGGTACCTTAAATTTCATAATTACAATTTTTTAATCAGGAGGTGCCTGTCTGCTTTAGAAATATATTATGACTTACAAAGCGCTATATAAACCAGGGCTCTTTAGAGGCTAAATTTTGCTGCTTTTCTGGTTTCTTTTATTTCATACTAATATATTATGAAATTTTGTCTGGACGGGCTGATTTAGAAAATCTTAAAAGGTGCAGAGCACCTTAATATTTGTAGCATGTGTATTTTGTATTTATTTTAGAGGTGCAGAGCACCGTAAAATTTGTTGCATGTCGTAAATTATAATAAATTGGCAGTTGTAAAACCTGTCATTATGAAAAAGCTTATCTTCAGCCTCACGATTATTCTGATATCCGTTCTAAATTCCTTTTCACAATACATTCCTGTTCCCATTGGCTCTTCAATCAGCCTTAACGGCACCTGGAAATTCAATCCCGCACCCGATAAGAAAACATTCTCATCATCGGAATTCCATCAAGGCTGGAAAGATATTAAAGTCCCCGGTGAATGGACAATGCAGGGATTTCAGGTGAAAAAAGGGGATAGGGCCGCCTACCAGACAAGATTTAAAGTTCCTGAAGAATGGAGCGGGAAAAGGATAATTCTGCGTTTTGACGGAGTATACAGTGATGCAATTGTATGGATAAACGGAGGAAATGCTGTCTCCCATACAGGTGGTTTCAATGTCTTTGAAGCTGATATCACTTCATTCCTTAAAAAAGGGCTTAATACCCTGACAGTCGGAGTGATGAATGAATCTATTGCAGACACACTCTCCTGCGGATCACAGTATGCAGCACATCCTCTTGGAGGGATTCCAAGGAAAGTTACACTTTTCTCAGTGCCTGAATTCCATATTTCTGATGTTTTTATCAAAACGGACTTTGATAACCAATATATCAACGCAAACCTGAATCTTAACCTGACTCTCAGAAATATAAACAAAGGGCTGATTGGAGGCAATCTGCAGATTGATCTGTATTCCGCTGATGGGAAAATTATAGCGGGGAAGACCGGAATTATAGAGATAAAGAGTGATTTGGAATCTTATGAAACAATAAGCCTGGAAGTCTTTAATCCATTAAAATGGAGTGCTGAATACCCAAACCTCTATAAACTCAGATTGCAGCTTACCTCTTCAGCAGGGAGTGAGGTAATAGAAAAAATGATCGGATTCAGGGACCTTGAAGTTGTGGGTAATCAGCTGTTTCTGAATGGAACACCAATTAAGCTCCATGGTGTTAACCGTCATGAGGTGCACCCTCTTACCGGGCGCAGCCTTAACATGGAGTTGTGGATGAAAGATGCCATGCTCTATAAGGAAGCAAATGTAAATTATATAAGAACTTCTCACTATCCTCCGGCTGAAGAATTCATTAACCTTTGTGATTCAATAGGATTCTATGTTGAACTTGAAAATCCGCTGGTATGGATAGGCCATAATGCCAATTTAAGCCTCCGGTTCCAGGAAGCCTGGGACATCAGGCTGCGCCATGAAATTATAAAAACAACAAGGGAGACAATTACTTTTTACAGGAATCATCCAGCCATAATAATATGGTCACTTGCGAATGAATCTGCATGGACCGATAACTGGAAGGCTGCCCATGAAGAGGCAGTAATCCTGGATCCCACAAGGCCCGGATCTTTCCATGATCAGGCTTATGGGATTTCTAATAATTATGGCAGCAAATCAATGCCCATTGCAAATATTCATTATCCCGGTCCGAAAGGTCCTGAAGTGGCAGAAACATTTGAGCGTCCGCTTCTTTTCGGAGAATATTGCCATCTCAACACATATAACCGTCAGGAGATTGCAACTGATCCCGGTGTCAGGGATGCGTGGGTGCAGGGATTTCACAGTATGTGGGAGAATATGTACCGGACCCGGGGATGCCTTGGCGGAGCCCTCTGGTCAGGTATTGACGATGCATTCATTCTCCCCGAAGGAAAACTTGTAGGTTACGGCGAGTGGGGGCCGATAGATGGATGGAGAAGGATGAAGCCGGAATATTACCATGTGAAGAAGACCTATTCTCCCGTTATAATCGGTAACAGGAAGGCATTCGTTACTTCAACAGGGGAAGTATTGCTTCAGGTCGAAAACAGATTTGACTTTACTGATCTTAAAGAATGCCGTTTTGAATGGGAAGTGGCTGGTATAAAGGGAACATCATCTTTAAGTGTTATTCCGCATAACTCCGGAATTCTGAAAATTGGCCCGGTGAGCGGGAATATCGAAGGGAAAATGCTGTCATTGAAAATATACTCCCCTTATAATCTTCTCATCGATGAATCATCGGTTGAGATCGGGGAAGTCAGTCATGAGAATTTCCCGTTAAAACTGGCTTCAGCGAATGAAATGATAAAGTCGGGGGATGCATCATCTTTAAAAATTACAGCCGGGGATGTAAATTGGATATTTGACAGGAAGAGTGGTAGAATTGCATATGCTGCTTACAAGTCTGATACTATTCTCAGCAATGGACCAGATCTGATGATTCTTCCCCTGCACAGCGAGGAGTGCAAGACAGAGCATAGCCTTAATATCCCATTTATAAACAGTACATGTGCCGGATGGAAAGTGAGTTCAGTTATTTCAGATGAGGCTGCAGACACAATAAAGGTAAGAGTCAGAGGAAGCTTCAGGGAAGCTGAAATCACTTTTGATTACTATTTTCTGAAAGAGGGAAGTCTGGTTATTAAATATAGCTTTACCGCAAATGAGGATGTCAATCCGCGCCAGGTAGGACTGGTATTTTCTGTCCCGTGGTCAAACCGGAATATGAGCTGGTACCGCAAAGGATTCTGGTCTTCTTATCCTGAATGGCATATCGGAAGGACAAGCGGCTCTGCTGTCCCTTTCCCGCCGGATGCTTTTTATTTAAACAAATTGGGTGTCAGGCCGGAAACTGAATGGAAGCTGGATGCAAATTCCCTGGGAACCAATGATTTCAGATCGACAAAGGATAACATCTACTGGGCAGCTCTGACCAATGCAAACGGGACCGGTATTGCAGCTATTTCCGATGGAAAGCAATCTTTCAGGTCCTGGGTGAATGGGAATTCTGTTAATTTCCTTGTTGCTGATTACTCGAACGGAGGCGCTGAGATATTTTTTGCATCTCATCTTGAATCAGAACGGAGACCATTAAAGAAGGGTGATAAATTTGAGGGTGAGGTGACTCTGAAGGTTGTACGGTCTGAATAAAAACATCCCCCTGGCCCCCTTAGGGGGAATCTGTGTATGCAACACCTTCAATGGAGGTTTTAGAAAATAAATTCTATCACAATCAAACTTAATAGTGTATTTTTATGTTTGAGATCGTATGACCATATTGTTTCAGTATTAACCAAATATCTTTCAATATGCCTGAATTCAGATATGAAGCTCCTTTTCAGCTTGCGAAAGACGATACCAGGTTTCGTCTGCTCACAAAAGATTATGTCGAATCAAAAGTTATAGATGGCAGAAAGATACTG
This sequence comes from uncultured Bacteroidales bacterium, assembly GCA_963782945.1. Lineage (GTDB taxonomy): Bacteria > Bacteroidota > Bacteroidia > Bacteroidales > VadinHA17 > LD21. The sequence goes on along the minus strand of CAWALO010000013.1, from coordinate 28,945 downwards.
ATAGTTGATCCCAGGGGCCTTGAGCTGCTTGCCAGGGAAGCTGTTTCCGATATCTCTTTTTATCTCCGTACGGCACATCTTGAGAAGCTGGCAGGCATACTCAAAGATCCGGAGGCGACAGATAATGACAGGTTTGTAGCATATATAATGCTCCGTAACACTGTTATCTCTGCCAGGGGAGATCTGCCCTGGTGCCAGGATACAGGCACAGCAATAGTAATAGGCCGGAAGGGAGAGAATGTCTGGACTGGGGTTAACGATGCAGAATTTCTTTCAAAGGGTATTTTTGAAACATTCAGGGAGAAAAACCTGCGATATTCCCAGATCGTACCTTTGACTATGTTCGATGAAAAAAATACGGGAACAAATCTTCCTGCACAGATAGATATTTTTGCTAAAGAAGGCAATGCGTATGAATTTCTATTTATTACCAAGGGCGGGGGATCGGCTAACAAAACCTTTCTTTATCAGCAGACAAAATCATTGCTGAATGAAGAATCCCTCATAAAATTCGTTAAGGAGAAAATAAAGGATCTGGGTACTTCCGCCTGTCCGCCTTATCATCTTGCCCTGGTTATCGGAGGGACATCAGCAGAGGCGACCCTTAAAACTGTTAAGGAGGCATCTGCCGGATATCTTGACAATCTGCCTGTTACAGGCAATGAGTCAGGACGTGCTTTCCGTGATATTGAATGGGAGAAGAGGATTGAGCAGATCTGCCATGAGTATGGTGTCGGTGCCCAGTTCGGAGGAAAGTATTTTGTTCACGATGTGAAAGTCATTCGTCTTCCCAGACATGCCGCTTCTTGCCCTGTAGGGCTCGGTGTGAGTTGCAGTGCCGACAGGAATATCAAGGCAAGGATCACTGAAGAGGGCATTTTCCTTGAAGAGCTCGAGAGAAATCCTGCACGGTTTATGCCGGAAAAAGCTCCTGAGCTCGAAAAACCCAGTGGAGATCAATCTCGATCGTCCGATGAAAGAGATCCTTGCCGAGCTTACAAAGTATCCGGTCAGAACCAGGTTAAATCTTACAGGTACTCTTATTGTTGCCAGGGATATTGCTCATGCAAAGATTAAAAAAATGGTTGATGAAGGTAACCCGATGCCTGATTATTTTAAGGACCACCCTGTTTACTATGCAGGACCGGCAAAAACACCTGCCGGAATGCCTTCAGGAAGCTTCGGTCCGACTACTGCAGGCCGGATGGATCTCTATGTAGATCAATTCCAGAGTCTTGGCGGATCATTGATCATGCTGGCGAAGGGAAACAGGAGCAGACAGGTTATAGATGCATGTAAAAAACATGGAGGTTTTTACCTTGGTTCAATTGGAGGACCTGCCGCTGTTCTTGCAGCAGAAAATATAAAATCAGTAGAAATCGTTGACTTTGAGGATCTTGGGATGGAAGCTGTACGGAAGATCAGAGTTGAAAATATGGCGGCTTTTATTATAACCGACGATAAGGGAAATGATTTCTTTGATGAATACAATAAATAGTCATAAAAATCGTATTAACCACGGACTTACCGGAGTTGCACGGAGGAATGCACGGAGTAAGACATAGAATTAATGACAGTTACCCAGATTTACACGAAGTTGCACGGAGTCCGAAGCCACAAGAAGTTAATTCGATAGTCATTACGCCGTGAAACTCCGCGATACTCCTTTTAACTCCGTGGTTAAAAATATTTTAAGATAAATTTCCCTTATGTCATTACGCGCGAAAATAAGTAACTCAACTTCGCTTCTGAAAATAATCTCAGCTTACTGCTTGTGAAAGATATTTCTTTATCTTAGGCCTCATAATTTTATTTTTTATGAAGAGATTTCTTTTATGGTTTATCCCGGGGCTTATTATAGGAGCATTGCTGATAATTGGAAGCGGAAAGGCAATTCGTGTCACATCTACAAACGAGTTTTGCATGTCATGTCATATTCACCCGATGGCCGATGCAGCCTGGAAAAAATCTGTTCATTATGAAACACAATCAGGATACAGAGTTGCCTGTGTTGATTGTCATCTTCCTCCCCATGGAGAGGGTTATCTCTGGGCAAAGGCGACTACGGGTTTCAGGGATCTATGGAGTTACTGGACAAAAGATTCTGCATCATTCAACTGGGAAGACCGCAGCACGTCTTGAAGTTGCCAGGGAATATGTATATAACAGCAGCTGTGTAAAATGCCATGAAAACCTTTTCCCGGCAAAGCTCACCAAGGCAGGGGAAGATGCGCATCTCTATTATACTCAGACTAAAAAGAAAGATGATCTTCACTGTATTAACTGCCATCTCAATGCCGGACATTACATGGAGGGTTACACACACGGCAGCAATGCCACCTTTGGAAAGGTTTCATCGGCCGCCAAAGAGATCTATAAAGAACCAGCAGTGGTCAATGAATTTAAAAACTTTACCGAAAAAATTCCAAAATCATCAGTCTCATTTAATATGATAGCGATTCCGGGAGGTACCTTCAAAATGGGAAGTCCTGCCGGGGAGCCGTTCAGAAAGGAGGATGAAGGGCCTGTGAGGGATGTGGAGCTCAGCCCGTTCTTTATGGCGGAAATTGAGGTTAGCTGGGATGAGTATCTGGCCTTTTATGTGCAGACAGCTGCCGAGGGACGTACTACAGATACGGAAGGATTAAGGAATAAAATTGCAAAGGAGACAGATGCGATATCGGGAGCCACCCCACCATATGGTCAGCCTGACCAGGGCTGGGGATTGGGACAGCGTCCGGCAATCTCATTTTCATTTCATGCTGCTGAAACATACTGTAAGTGGTTAAGCTCGGTCAGCGGCAAGACATACCGTCTGCCGACTGAGGCGGAGTGGGAATATGCCTGCAGGGCAGGAACTGAAACTCCCTATTTCTTTAAGGGCGATCCTTCAAAATTTCTGAAAAGCGGGCTGAGAGCAAGGATATCCAAAAATGATACTGCAGTAATTAATACCTATGTCATCTTTAAAGGCAACAGCCCTGTTAAGACACAGCTTCCCGACAGGGTGAAACCGAATCCCTTCGGGTTAAGAAATATGGCCGGCAATGTCGCCGAATTCTGCGCCGACTGGTATCAGCCAGAAGCATATTCTAAAAATGCAGGTGGAACTATTAAAGATCCCAAGGGGCCTGAGGAAGGGACTGAGCATGTGGTAAGGGGAGGATCGTTTATGAGTACAGCTGATGTTCTGCGAAGTGCAGCAAGAGATTATAGCAGAACTGAAGCCTGGTTGAAAACCGATCCCCAGATGCCAAAAAGTATTTGGTGGTATTCCGACTGTTTCCATGTAGGATTCAGGGTAGTATGTGAGTTTGATAAAAACACCGGGAATCAGGATTCACAACAGAATTGATTATCTTTATAAACAGATGCCTTATTGAATATTAACCTTTAATCAATCCTTATGTCAAGAATCCGCTTATCTGTAATGATGTTCTTTCAGTATATGATGTACGCAGTATGGTGGGTTCCTCTTGCTGCTTACCTTACCAATCTCAATGTTCCGGGTACCCAGAAAGCGTTTATCCTCAGTTCAATGGCGATTGGCTGTATGGCTTCACCTGTAATAGGGATGATTGCCGATCGTTATTTTTCCGGTCAGAAAGTCCTTATGGTACTGAATGTTCTCAACAGCATTCTCTTATTCTGCGCTGCAAGTACAAACAACCCGGATCTGATTTTTGTTTTCTTACTGTTTACAATGTTATTTTACATGCCGACATGGGGTCTGACAAGTGCAATTGCAATGGCTCATTCACCATCTGAAGAATTTCCGAGAATCAGGCTGTTTGGCTCAATAGGACATGTAGCTTCAGGTGTTTGCAGCCTTGTGGCCGTTCATCTGCTGCATCTTGAATTTGACGGTACAAATCTTCCGTTTTATTGCGGCGCAGGCATAGGTCTTGTTGCGGCAGGGTTTAACCTGTCATTACCCGACACACCTCCTGCAGGAAAAGGTAAAAAAGGTTCATTGATTGATGCTTTTGGGTTAGGGACTGTCCGCCTTATGAAGGACAGGAACTTTGCAATCTTCATAATATTCTCCTTCCTCGCCCTGATACCGTTTGCAATGTATTTTTCCTATTTTTCAGAATTCCTTCTTAATATTAACACTCAGTTTATTACAATAACCATAAACTGGGGAATTCTTGCAGAGCTGGGATTTTTGCTCCTTATTCCCCCCGCTATTAAAAGATTTGGCTTGCGAAAAGTGATGATATTTGGATTAATAGCAATGGTGGTCCGCTATTTTTCACTCTACCTTGGTGGTATTGTTGACCAGCAATGGCTCTTCTATATCGGGATCCTGGTTCATGGACTTATTTTCGGATTCTTTTTTGTCGGCGGACAAATTTATATTGATAAAAAAGCTCCTGACGAGCTGAAGGCCCAGGCCCAGGGTTTCATCTTCCTTATGACATTCGGCGTAGGGCTGCTGACCGGAAATTTGATTGATGGCGGAATTATCAGCCTGTTTAAAGAATCATCAGGGGGTATTCATGTATATGACTGGGACAGTATCTGGGGAATAACAACCGTTTTCTCTGTAATTCTTCTGATCGCATTTGCTGTTTTATTTAAGGAAGAGAAAACTGAAACTGCTCTAAAACATTAATTTCTCCTGAAAAACATCTTCATTTATTATATATATTTACAGTTACAACAAATCCGAAGTAATTATTAGCGATATATTTTATTAAAACTAACCTTACCATCATGAAAAAATCCAGTATTTCAAGACGTAATTTTCTTGGGACAGCTGCTACAATCGGTGTTGCAGGAGTTGTGGTGCCCACAATCATAACCAGTTGTGCCCGCGAGGCTAAAAAGGTTGTTGCAGTTCCAACAATGCTTGACCAGGCACCTGACGGACCTGTTCTTAAAGCAGGAGTTATCGGTTGCGGTGGCCGCGGTACCGGAGCAGCTATCAATTTTCTCAGCGCCGGACCAAACCTCCAGATCGTAGCACTGGGAGATACATTTCAGGACCGTGTTGATGCGTGCAGGGAGGCGATTAAGAAAGAGAAGGGACAGGATGTTCCTGTAGAGAACTGCTTTGTTGGATTTGATGCATATCAGAAGGTAATTGATGCCGGGGTCGATATTATAATTCTGGCTACACCTCCTTTCTTCCGTCCTGATCACCTGGCTGCTGCAGTACAGGCAAAAAAACATGTATTCGCTGAGAAGCCTGTATGCGTCGATCCTGTAGGAGCAAGATCTGTAATGGCAACTGCATTGAAAGCGAAAGGAATGGAACTGAGCATCGCTACCGGAACCCAGCGCCGCCATCAGCGCGACTATGTAGCAACATGGCAGCAGGTAGCCCAGGGTGCAATGGGTGAAATTACAGGTGGTAATGGCTGGTGGAACGGTGGTAAGCTTTGGCATCGCGATCCAAATGCAAGCTGGAGCGAGATGGAATATATGATACGAAACTGGGTTAACTGGACATGGCTGTCAGGAGACCATATTGTTGAACAGCATGTTCATAACCTCGATGTCATAAACTGGTTCACCGGAACACATCCTGTGAAAGCTGTCGGATTCGGATCAAGACTTCGCCGGGTAACTGGCGACCAGTATGACAATTTCAGCGTCGATTATACTTTTGAAAACGGAATTCATTTCCATAGCATGTGCCGCCAGATCAACGGCTGCGTGAATAATGTATCTGAAAGAATCCAGGGATCAAAAGGATCCACAAACTGCAGTAACACTATAATGGACCTTGCCGGAACAGAAGTATGGAAATATCAGTACCCTCTTGATAAAGACGGAAAACCCACAAATAATGTAAGCGTTGATCCATACGTTCAGGAACATATCGACCTTGTTACCGCTATCCGTACAGCGCAGCCTTTTAACGAACTGGAAAATACTGCTATCTCAACCCTGGTGGCAATAATGGGAAGAATTTCAGCTTATACAGGCAAAGAAACCTCCTGGGATGAGATGATGAACTCAGATCTCAAGCTCGGTCCTAAGGTATTTGCATTTGGTCCGGTGGATATGCCAAAAGAGGTTCCGATTGCAGGACTTCCGTATGTTCCAAAAGCAGGCGAGACAAATTAACTCTCATATAGGCATTAAGTAAATTTATAATTATGGATAACTCAAGAAGGAGTTTCATAAAGAGAGCCACAACTACAGGAGCCGCTATTTTAGCTGCTCCTGCAGTTTTTGGTATGGAGGGACCAGGGAAAAAGCAAAAGGCTGCTGACCCGGCTGCCCCTTTTAAACTGAAGTATGCTCCATATATCGGAATGTTCAAAGAGCATGCAGGTGAAGACATTATTGATAACATTAAGTTCTGTTACGACATGGGCTTCAGGGCTATGTTTGACAACGGACTGATGGGCAGACCGGTTGAAGACCAGGTAAAAATTGCAAATGAGATGCATCGCCTGGGCATGGAACTCGGACCTTTCGTTTTGTATGCCGATTTTAAAGTGACCTCCTATGTAATTAATAATGCAGACACCCGCGAAATGCTCGTTAACAAGATGAAAGAGGGTGTTGAAGTAGCGAAAAGAACAGGAGCCAAATGGGCCCTTGTAGTCCCTGGAAGATATGATGAACGCCTGCACAGGGATATCCAGACGGCGAATGTGATTGATAATCTGAGGTATTGCTGCGATGTGACAGAACCGGCCGGTCTTACAATCGTTCTCGAACCATTGAATACGCTGCATGACCACCCCGGATTATTCCTGACAGGAATTCCCCAGTCATATTCAATTTGCAGGGCTGTGAACAGGTCCTCATGTAAAATTAACGAGGATATATATCATCAGCAGATAACCGAAGGAAACCTTATTCCCAATATTGATGCTGCATGGAGTGAAATTGCCGCTTTCCATTGCGGTGATAATCCCGGTCGCGATGAACCGACAACAGGGGAAATTAACTACAGGAATGTTTTCAAACATATATATAACAAGCAATACCAGGGAGTTATTTGTATGGAACATGGACTGAGCATCCCAGGTAAAGAAGGTGAAGTCCGGTTAATCGAGGCATACCGCGAATGCGATAGTTTCTGAGACTGTTATTGTTTTGAATATTTAATATTAAATATATTTAAATGAAAAAACTAATACAGATAATCTGTTTAATCTTATTAATCATTATATCATCTTTTTCAGCATCAAACGGTCAGATCCGTCTGTTTGCAGGTACCTATACTGAAGGTACACAGAAAGGATTCTTCATCTTTGACCTTGACCGTGAGGCAGGAACATTCAAATTAGTTTCAGGAAATGATGCAGGCCCGAACCCTTCCTATTTCTGCATTTCGAATAAAAAAGGAATTATATATGCTGCAAATGAAGTTGAGGAATTCAATGGGATCAAAGGAGGAGGAGTAACGGCTCTCAGATATGACGCCAAAACAGGAGTAACAGTCAAAATAGGGGAACTTGCTGTACCGAACGGAGGGCCTGCATTTATTGCAATTTCTCCCGGTGATGATTATTTATTCCTTGCAAATTACTCCGGGGGATCGGTTGCAGTTGTTAAACTCAATGAAAAAGGAATTCCGGTAAGTGTAACAGATACTAAAATCTATCATGGAGGAGAGGGTACTGTTTCACATGCCCATATGGTTTCATTCAATCCTTCAGGCACCAGGGTCTGTTTAACTGATCTTGGGCTGGACCGCGTGGTAATTTATGATTTTGATGCTGCTGTCGGAAAACTGAAAGAGATTCAAAACGGGATAGCCGAACTTCCAAAAGGCTCGGGACCAAGGCATTTTGTCTATAACGCTGATGGCTCAAAGCTTTACGTAATTAATGAACTGAATTCCACAATTACATTCTTCAGTGTTAACAGAAATGGTGAACTGCGGCAGGTGCAGACTGTATCTACCCTGCGTGAGGGCTTTAAAGGGGAAAGTTATTGTGCTGATATTCACCTGGGGAAAAATGAAAAATTTCTTTATGGCTCCAACAGGGGTGAAAATACAATTGTAACCTTCCAGCTAGCTTCCGATGGGAAATTAATTCTTGCCGGACATACCTCATGTGGCGGAGAGTGGCCAAGGAATTTTGTGATAGATCCATCAGGGAAATATCTTCTTGTCGGGAACCAGAATTCAGGCAACATTGCTATGTTCGGCCTTGATGAGAAGACAGGGTTGCCAGTTGGCCCATCGAAGGATTATAAGATCGCTTCGCCTGTCTGCCTGAAATTTCCGGATGCACAATAGAGGCGAGGGGTCTGTAATTATTCCATAATCTGATTCTGATGAACCGCATAACCCTTTTGGCAGAACTGCGAAAAAAGTCAGATTTTACCTGGGATATCATAGTAATCGGAGGTGGTGCCACAGGTATGGGCATCGCGCTTGATGGAGCATCGAGAGGCTATTCAACTCTCCTTTTGGAAAAATCTGATTTTGCCGGAGGAACATCATCGAGGAGCACAAAGCTGGTGCACGGCGGAGTAAGGTATATGGCTCAGGGGGATCTCTTCCTTGTAATGGAAGCATTGCATGAGCGTGGATTAATGCTTAAAAATGCCCCTCATCTCACCTCAAAACAGGAATTCATAATACCAGTCTATTCCTTGTGGGATACTATCCTTTATACGGCTGGCCTAAAGTTTTATGACCTTCTGGCTGGCAGATTGAGCATTGGTAAATCTTATTTTATAAACCGCAAAGAGACAATCAGAAGATTACCACAGCTGGTGTCAAAGGGATTGAAGGGAGGAGTGGTATACCATGACGGTCAGTTTGATGATTCAAGGATGGTTATAGCTCTTGCCCACGCCTGTTCTGAAAAGGGCGGAATAGTGCTTAATTATTTCGGAGTTCACGGATTTCTAAAAGACAAGGCAGGAAGGATCAACGGAGTAATGGCGAAGGAAACCTGTTCAGGAGATGAGTTCCTGATCAGGGGAAAGGTTATAATAAATGCCACAGGGATCTTTGCTGATGACCTTCACCGGTTGGACAATCCCGATTCAAAACCAACCATTAAGCCCAGTCAGGGTGTCCATCTTGTTCTCCCTGAATCTTTCCTGCGCAGCAATAGAGCTATAATGATCCCAAAAACCGATGACGGCAGGGTGCTCTTTGCTATTCCATGGTATGATGAAATTGTAGTTGGCACTACTGATACTCCGCTGGATAAGATAAGTTCAGAGCCAAAAGCCCTTGACAGTGAAATCAGTTTTATTCTGGATACTGCCGGGAAATACCTTATGAAACCTCCCCTGCGTGAGGACGTACTCAGCATTTTCGCAGGGTTGCGTCCGCTGGCAGCTGATCCTGATAATCCGGCTTCAACGAAGGAAGTCTCACGAAGACATAAGATAACACTTTCTCCTTCAGGGCTCCTTACAATAATAGGAGGGAAGTGGACCACCTACAGGAGAATGGCTGAGGAGACAATTGACAGGGCAATTAAAACCGGACTTCTTGAAAAAAAGGAGTGTATAACTTCAAAACTTAAGCTTGTTAATTCAGATCCGGGAAACAGTTCCGGACGGTTTAGAATTTATGGCGACTATGCATCTGAAATAGAAAATATAATTAATAAGAACCCTGATCTGGGGATACCCATTGATCCCAGGCTTCCATATACAAGAGCAGAGATGATATGGATCTGCAGGAATGAAATACCTCTTAACCTGGATGATCTCCTTGCCAGAAGGTCGAGGGCATTATTACTTAATGCTAAAGCCAGCTCAGATATTGCAGCAGAAGCAGCAGGGATAATGGCAGAAGAGATGGGGTATGATAACAAATGGCAGGAAGAGCAGGTTGAATCATACAGGCAACTGGTTAAAAACTATATCTAAGTCAAAACCATGTGAACCTGCCTTTAATTGAATTATTTAAATATTTGATATTCAGGTATTAATAAGGAAGGTATGAAAGAATTTATCTTGTCATTGGATCAGGGTACCACCAGCTCAAGGGCAATTATTTTCGATCATGACGGACTGCCATGTTCTGTCGCGCAAAAGGAATTTACCCAGTATTACCCAAAGCCGGGATGGGTTGAACATGATCCGGAAGAGATCTGGTCGACACAGGCGGGCGTTTCCATCGAAGCGATTGCGAAAGCCGGACTTCAAGGCTCAGATATAACGGCTATCGGCATTACAAACCAGCGGGAGACTACAGTTGTCTGGAACAAGACAACAGGGAAACCTGTTTATAATGCTATAGTATGGCAGGACAGGCGCACAGCAGATTATTGTGACAGGATGAAGAGTGATGGGAAAAGCAGCATGATTCTTGAAAAAACCGGACTTATAATAGATTCATATTTCTCTGCAACAAAGATTAAGTGGATCCTTGATAATGTGGAGGGAACCCGGAAGCTTGCGGATGAAGGGAAGCTTGCTTTCGGAACTATCGATTCCTGGCTCGTATGGAATATGACAAACGGGGAATTGCATATTACTGATGTTTCCAATGCCTCCAGGACAATGCTGTTCAATATCCACTCATTGAGCTGGGATGAAGAGCTGCTGGCGCTTTTTAATATTCCTCCCGGTATGCTTCCTGAAGTGAGGTCTTCAAGTGAATTTTACGGGAAAACTGCCGGCCGGTTTATCACGGGCATGCCTGTTGCAGGTATTGCAGGAGACCAGCAGGCTGCATTGTTCGGGCAGATGTGCGTTGAACCGGGAATGGTAAAGAATACCTACGGTACCGGCTGTTTTATGATGATGAATATTGGAGCTAAACCAATTGAATCGAAGAGCAAATTGTTAACGACTGTTGCATGGAGAATTGGTAACGAGACTCAATATGCCCTGGAAGGAAGTATTTTCATTGCGGGTGCGGTGGTGCAGTGGCTTCGCGACGGACTGGGGATAATAAACAAGTCGGAAGATGTAGAAATGCTTGCATCAAAGGTAAGCAGCAGCGAAGGTGTTTATTTTGTTCCGGCTTTTGCCGGACTGGGATCGCCGCACTGGAACCAGCATGCACGCGGAACGATTGTTGGACTCACCAGGGGCTCAACATCATCCCACATTGCCAGAGCGGCACTCGACAGCATCGCATATCAGACACTAGATGTTTTGCTTGCTATGCAAAGAGATTCGGGCATAAATATCAGCGAGGTGCGTGTAGATGGAGGAGCAACAGTGAATAATCTGCTGATGCAGTTCCAGTCCGATCTGTTACAGGCAAAAATCGTGCGTCCTGAAATTACTGAGACAACGGCTCTGGGTGCAGCCTATCTGGCAGGTCTGGCAGTTAATTTCTGGGGAGGTATAAGTGATCTGAAGCAGCAATGGCAGATGGATCGTATCTTCTCACCCCAGATGAAACCTTCTGCTATTAAACCCTTTATCAGTGGCTGGCATCGTGCTGTAAATGCCGCAAAAGCCTGGGCAGATGATCCGGAAGTTAATAGCAGTCATGTTCAACCCTGATAATGGATGCTATATTATATCCGTTATCAATGGCTTTTTGCAGCAGCATCCTGTAAGTCGTTTCGTCGAGCTTCTTTTCCCTGCAGAGTATCCAGAGATATTTACGGTCAGGATCGCCAACAAGCACATACCTGTAATCCTGATCAAGATACATAATCCAGTAATCTCCTGAAAAGGGCCAGAAAAACTGGACCTTCAGTTTTGCCGTACTATTTTTATCCGGCACCCACGCAACTCCTTCTGATGAGCTTGGTTTATGAGGAGGAGTAATATAATTTCCTTTGTTCAGTACTTTTATCTTACCGTCAGCACGAAGAGTATAGGTAGCAGAAATACATTTTAACTTTCTTTCGAAATAATTTGGCAACCTGGCAATTTCATACCAGGTACCCTGATATTTCCACAAATCAACCGATGAAACCACTGATGGCAATTTTTGGGAATAGACAGTAAATAATGCCATGTTTAAAAGGAAAAGAAGTATGATTTTCTTCATTATAGACTTAAGTTTAGAACAATAGCCAAAGTTATCTGTTCTTAAATTATGATAGCTAGCATTTTTTGGTCAAATATTAGATTTTAATAGATTTTATTTTAATATTTATCATTAATTTTAGAAGGTGTTTAAATCAGGAGCTTTAAAACCGGAGTACAGAGAGGAAATAGATTGTATGTAGGTCGTTTATTTGTTAGGTTGAAGATTGAATTTTAAGTTAAATCTGGAGTGAACAATTTGTAAAATATTTTGTTTTTTTTAAAAACTAACTAATACTATTAAATTATGAAAAAACTTGTCTTATTATTTGTTGCCATTGTCTTCTCTCTGACACAGATGTTAGCCCAGGAATCTACTTTTGCAAAGGGAGATAAAGTTCTAAATTTAGGTATCGGGTTTGGTGGACGGTATACGGGTTCCGGCATGACAACCTCCGTTCCGCCTCTTTCGGCTTCTTTTGAAGTGGGAGTTAAGGATGGAGTACTGGAAAAAGGATCAATAGGAGTTGGTGGATTGCTGGCCTATTCTTCTCATAAATGGGAATATTCAGGATGGGGTTGGAAGTATACAAGCATAGTAATTGGGGCAAGAGGTTCATTTCATTATCCTCTGGTAGATAAACTTGATACCTATACCGGTCTTCTTATAGGTTACGATATTTCAACTTCAACTGAGACAGGAAATTCGATACCAGGTTATGATTATAATTCATCATACGGAGGTTTTACTTATGCATGGTTTGTCGGAGCAAGATATTATTTCAGTGATGCATTTGCTGCCTTTGCCGAGTTAGGAGTTGGTGTCACTATATTTAACGTTGGTGTTGCACTTAAGTTCTAGAATTAAGATAGGATCATTTCAGGATACAAATTTTTAATAATAGTTAAAAGCAGCCTTTTGCAGAAAAGGCTGCTTTTTAATTAAAATCATAAGGAGTCCGGTGATTATTCTTCATATTCCAGCTTCAGGGTATTAGCATATGGGGAAGCAGGGTTTGCCGGTAATGAAACAGTGAGTCCTTCTTCTTTCTGCTGCCATAGAATTTTTTCATCAGATCCCAGCATTGACAGCTTATTGATTTTTATACCCTTCAGAGAATTTATTGTTATTTCATTGCCAGGCCATTCAAGCAGTATTGCATAGAGAATCATTTCCTTTCCTGGTAAAACGTATGTCGCCGGATTTAAATCCGTATATTCCATCCTGATTGGTCCATGAACCAATTTCCTCCCTCGTAGGTCCTTCACCAAACACTGACCATGGTCTTGTACCATATATAGCCTCGCCGTTCACCGAAAGCCAGGCACCTATTCCCCGCAGACGGTCCTGCATTACTTCTGCAATGGTCCCATCAGCTTTAGGACCAATATTGATCAAAAGATTCCCGCCCTTGCTTACAATATCTGAGAGATAATCAACAAGCTCATTTGTTGTCATATACTTATCGTCAGGTGTCCGCCGGTTATAACCCCAGGAAGTGGGATCCAGAGCATCACAGGTTTCCCATGGGATATTATATATCTGATTAATATTCCTGCGTTCAGGGGTCTGGAAATCACCAAGTAATGCTCCATTCTCTGCCTTCCATTCTTTTGCATACTGTGCCCACAGGGAACGTGAAATGGATCTGTCTGAGTTGATGAAGGCCGAGGCAGTGTCCATTCCCCAGCGGTCGTTGGTCACCACTTCGTCAGGATTTTTGGAATGGTTGTAGAAATAGGCAATTATCTCCTTACTGTTCCAGTGATCGGCTGTGAATGGCATGCCATTTTCATCCAGAGATGGACTCACCACCACATCTCCCCACAGGATATCAGGTTGATACAGATCCACCAGTTCTTTTATGGAATTGTTCATATATTCCACCCACTCCCTGTCGGGATAGCGCTTATCCCAGAATGAATAGGTTGTATTGTGATAAAAACCCATTTTCAGTCCCCGCGAACGGACCGCCTTAAGCAGATCACCTGCAAGATCACGATGAGGTCCCATTTCCATCGCATTACGATCTGTAAATCTGGTAGGCCAGAGTGCAAATTCCTCCCCGTGTTTGGCTGTCAGGACCACGTACTTTGCACCTGATTTCACAAAGAGATCTGCCCATGACGCCGGATCAAATTCTTCGGCTTTGAACATTGGGATGAACTGATCATATTCAAAATCAACGCCGTAATTTTCTCTTTGATATTTATTGGCTTCACCCCGGTAACCATCTGTTTCAACTTTAAAGACAGAATCGGGCAACTCACCCTGTGCTGCAGTATATGGCGGGCCTGAAGGACGCCTGCCCCAGGTGGACATGGGGCTCATGAATTCAACATACCACTCATGAAAAGCAGGTACTGCATAGACTCCCCAGTGAATAAAGATCCCGAATTTGGCATCCCTGAACCACCCTGGAGTGGGATGAGTTGCCAGAGATTCAGAGGTCGGTTTATAACTCTTTTCTGGTTTTGATTTACAACCTCCGGCTATGAATAACCCTAAAATCAGAATAAAAACAAGCGGAATTACGGCTAAACCTTTTTGTAGTTTCATCATTTTAATTTCATTATTATGTGACAGTGCATTCCTGATCCTAAAGTTAGGTATTTAAGTAAGAGTTTATATTTAAAATGTTAATTAATGCAAAATGATAGAATATTAATCAGTTAATATTTGTTTATCATTTAATAATGAATGAAATTACACATCCTCTAATAAAGGAATTCATATAGGTAGAGGTTTTAGTTTAGGTCCAGGAGGTTGAGTCAGCCCCGGAAGTAATGCCGGGGCTGTGTTTTTGCCAGTTGTCCTGATCTCTTTTAAAAATCCGTAGTCATAAAAAAGTCTGGTTGCCCGATCTGCACGAAAAAATTTGTCTATTCAAGCAATCTTATCAACTCGGATGGCATATTTCGGTTCAGAATTGATATCTGCTGGCGGCCGTTCAGAATAATCCCCCTTTCTGCGAAAATCCGCTCAAGCGTCTGAAGTACAATTTCAGGAGTATTATTGTTTTTACTAAGATGGGCAAGACAGATATGGCTGAGATTATCTCTTATATTATCTGCAAGGAAAGCCGATGTTTGATGGTTTCCTAAATGTCCATAGTCTGACTGTATTCTTGTTTTTAAAAAATGAGGATATTTGCCATTCACAAGCATCTGCTCATCATAATTTGACTCAATAACAAGCAGGTTCGCTGCCTGAATGTATTGAGCAGAAGTCTCGCAGATATGTCCGAGGTCGGTGGCAATTGTTATTTTTTTATCGCCTGCACAAATGTGGAATCCTACGGTTTCAGGGGCATCATGATGGACCGGAAATGCCACTATGTCAAAGCCCGCCAGGTGGAATGTCTGCTGTAACGGAATTTCACGGATACAGTCACTTGTTATTTTATTTTTTGGAGTAAGAATGCTTTTCCAGATATTACCGGTAGTAAATGCAGGCAAGCTGTTTTTCCTTGTGAGTACTTCCAACCCTCTGATATGATCTATGTGATTGTGTGTTATCAGGACACCCATTATCGTCTGCATTGAAATATCAATATTCCTGAGAAACTTACGTATTGAAGTCGCTGATATTCCGGCATCAATCAGTATTCCATGGAACTCGTTGCCCAGGTAATAACAATTTCCGCTGCTTCCGCTGCTGAGACTGCAAAAATTCAATTTCATAAATTCTTTGTTTATTATCGCCAAAGGTATATAAGTTATACTCTTAGTTAGATCCTTTTATCTGATTTTCAGCAAAACGTGATCTTTTAAAATTGCTAGTTTGAAGTTTGGCTCTTTTGTCTATTTTTAACCTGAAAGATTTTAGAGATATTTACAGAACAAAAAGAACATTTTAAATTACCAAAATATGTATCAACCTGACGTCAACAGATATTCCGGAAT
The DNA here is from genome assembly GCA_963782945.1 of uncultured Bacteroidales bacterium. GTDB lineage: Bacteria > Bacteroidota > Bacteroidia > Bacteroidales > VadinHA17 > LD21. The sequence goes on along the minus strand of CAWALO010000013.1, from coordinate 13,159 downwards.
GGAATATCGCCGCTGCGGAAAAAGCGGACTTAGACTTCCTTCGTTATCGCTTGGTTTGTGGCACAATTTCGGCGATGTGGACCTCTTTGACAACTTCCGGAAAATATTATGGAAAGCCTTTGACTACGGAATTACCCATTTTGATCTGGCTAACAATTATGGTCCGCCTCCGGGTTCAGCTGAAAAAAACTTTGGTCTTATCCTGAAGAACGATTTTAAAGCCTATAGGGATGAAATGATAATATCAACCAAAGCCGGATACTTAATGTGGCCCGGCCCTTACGGCGAATGGGGTTCCCGCAAGAACCTGCTCTCGAGTCTTGATCAGAGCCTTAAGCGTATGCAGCTCGATTATGTCGATATTTTTTACTCTCACCGGCCTGATCCGAATACTCCTCTTGAAGAAACAATGGGAGCACTTGACCATGCTGTCCGCACTGGGAAAGCCTTATATGCCGGGATCTCAAATTATCCTGCAGAATTGACCGAACGAGCCTCTCAAATACTGAGAGATCTGGGAACTCCTTGCCTGATACATCAACCCAGATATTCAATGCTGGAGCGCTGGGTCGAAGGTGGTTTGCTTGATGTTCTGGAAAAATCGGGGATCGGATGCATTGCCTTTTCACCTTTGGCTCAGGGACTCCTTACCAACAGGTACCTGAGTGGCATTCCGGCTGATTCAAGGGCAGGAAAACCTCACGGATTTTTAAAGTCAAGCCAGATCACACCGGAAGTCCTGGACAGGATCAGGCTGCTGAATGAACTTGCCACAGGTAGGGGGCAGTCTCTGGCACAGATGGCTATTTCGTGGCTGCTTAAAGATATCCGGGTAACTTCGGTATTGATCGGAGCTAGCAGCGTTGCCCAGCTGGAGGATAACCTTCAGGCTTTAAAAAATACCGGATTCAGCACTGAGGAACTGGAGAGTATTGAGAAGATCTTAAAAGACAAAGAGGGTGTGGCGACAGTGAAATAACTACCTTGCTGCAATCTTTTTTGCTCAGAGCTTACCTGGTCTAAAAGGTGTTTAATCAAATTTCCCTTTTTTCAGATATATCTCAATCTGTTTCGAAGAGAAATCAAAATACAGATTCTTGTCAAACCTTTTTTTGACAAACAGACTTAACTATTTGACGTATATTTAGGTATATAGAGAAAACTATCTTAATTTCGTAGTGCATATTCTGTAGAAAAAAGTTTACTCATGATCAGAAACCTGACTGTAAACTGTGAATTATGAGAATCGGACATCTTTCTATATTGCTGTATATCTCAATTAGTTATTAAATCATACTCATATGAAAATTAGCATGTTGGTTAAAACACTGATTATTGCATTTTCATTACTTGTAAATACAATGATTTTGTTTTCACGGGAAACAATATTTCCGAATGAAGTGATTCAGGATGGAAGAAAATGTCCGAGATTGAGTGTTACACCCACGAATCAGAATGTTACTTCATCCTCTGGAACAACCAGTTTTGAGGTTGCTTCTAATCTGTCATGGATTTCATCCAGTAACCAGGAATGGTGTTCCGTGACACTCTCAGGTGATGGTGACGGTACAATTACAGCCACATACCTTTCAAATACCGGAGCCGGTTCAAGAATAGCTGCTATTACAGTTTCCGGGTCAGGAGTCAGTGATCAGGTGGTGACCGTAACACAATTAGGCTCAGCCCCATCATTGACTGTTACTCCTTTAAATCAGAATGTTACATCATCTGCAGGAACAACCGGTTTTGACGTAGGCTCTAATTTAGGATGGACTTCATCCAGTAATCAGACATGGTGTACAGTGACTCCCTCAGGTACGGGTAATGGAACTATCACAGCTGCATACCAGGCAAATACGGGAGCCGGATCAAGAACAGCTGCCATAACAGTTTCCGGGCCGGGAGTAAGTGATCAGGTGGTGACAGTAACTCAGTCAGGTACTGCCCCGGCTTTGAGTGTTACACCCTTAAATCAGAATGTTTCATCATCTTCAGGAATGACTAGTTTTAATGTTGTTTCCAACGTAGAATGGACAACATCGATGTAACCAGGCAGTGGTGTATTGTGTCAGCCTCAGGTACGGATATAGGAACAATCACAGCTGAATACGAGGCAAATACAGCAATTAATCCAAGAATAGCAACCATAACAGTTAAGGGGTTGGGAGTGAGTGATCATGTGGTTACTGTAACTCAATCAGGGACTGCTCCCTCTTTAATTGTTACACCATTAAATAAGGATGTTACTTCATCAGTTGGTATAACCATTTTTAATGTTGCTTCCAATGTTGCATGGACTTCATCCAGTGATCAGGCATGGTGTACTGTTACACCCTCAGGAACGGGTAATGGTACGATAATAGCTTCATACGAGACACATACAGGAACCGGTTCAAGAAAAGCAACAATAACCGTAACAGGTCCGGGAGTGAATAATCAGGTTGTGACTGTAACTCAGGCAGGAGAGCTTCCATCATTGATTGTTACACCTATTAAATAAGAATGTTACATCCGCCTCGGGAACTACAAGCTTTGAAGTTGCATCTAATATAGCCTGGACTTCATCCAGCGATCAGGCCTGGTGTACTGTGACACCATCCGGTACGGGTAACGGCACAATCATTGCCACATACCAGGCAAATACAGCACCCGTTTCGAGAGTAGCCGCAATAACCATTTCTGGCCCCGGGGTAAGTAACCAGGTGGTAACATTAACACAGGATGAATTCATCACTATTTCATATTCAGGATCTCCATGGTGTCCCTCAGGAGGCCTTCAGACTGTAACATTATCCGGTTCTGCAGGTGGAACCTATAGTGCACAACCAGAAGGATTGGATATTGATCCGGAGACCGGGGTGATCGCACCGGCCACCAGTGCTGCAGGGTCTTATTCGGTGAAATATTCATTTGAAAATTCAGGCGGGAGCGGAGTCCTGGAGGCATCAACTGAAGTAACTATTTATTTCACTGTGACTCCGCAGATTGTAATTAAATGGGCTGATGTTCTTATTTGCTCAAATGTTGATAATCTGTTTTTTGGATATCAGTGGTTTAATGGTACAACTCCGATTCCGGGTGCCATTAATCAGTATTATGTAACATCAAAAATTGCAGGTGTATATGCCGTTGAAGCCATTGATGAGAAAGGATGTAAAACCATGTCGAATGAGATAAGCATAGGTGGTACAAAAAACGTTCTGGTATACCCTAATCCTGCAAAGGGTTCGTTTAATATCAGCCTCAGTGATGTTCCCCCGGGCAAAGCCAGTATCAGAATTTGTAATTCTTCCGGTACAGAAGTGATGAACCTCAATACTGAAATATCTGATTCTGAATTTTCCAAAGAAATCTCTACCAGCGACCTCGATAAAGGATTTTATTTAGTCCAGGTGACAGTCAACGATATTTATTTATATATTGTAAAAGTTATGGTTATTAAATAGATAATACCATGAGACAAATAAAAGCTTATAGCAAAAGTTTCATTTCGTGTTTTATTCTTCTTTTATTGTTTCAAACATATTTACAATCACAAAGCTTAAACGATACATCACAAAGGCGATCTCATTGGTTTATTGGTGTTAGCGGCGGTCCGTCAAAGACTGAGATTTCAAGTGACTATACTCCCGTTATATCCGGAGTTGCTATTACTTCGGGAAATTCATATTGTCTGTCAGTTGATGCGGGGTACTTCTTTTCAAAATACTTTGGGATATCAACCGGAATCGGATTGAGTCCCTATATCACTCAATTATCCTTAGATCCATATTCAAATAGTCTCGATACGGTTGATATAGAAAATGAAAGCTATGAACGAAGAATTTCAGGCAGTAATATTGATGAGACTCAAAAGATATATTTTCTCGAAATACCTGTGATTCTCAATTTTCAATGTCCCTTCAGTAAGGCAATCGGATTCTATCTTCAGGGCGGTATTAATCTGGCAATTCATGTTGGCAATAGTTATTCAAGCTCAGGTACCTTTTCATATTCAGGATATTATCCTGCCTATAACGTAGTTTTAAAAGATATACCCTATGAAGGATTCAAAAGCAATGTGAAAAATGATGTAAGCGGGGAATTAAAGGTGAAAACCTTTAATCCTGAATTAATTGCTTCCGGTGGATTTTATTTTCGCAATCAAAAACATTTCCAGATCTCAGCCGGCTTTTTTTATAAATCGCTGTTTTCAGATATTTCAGACTATACTCCTGCTGAGTCTTTCCAGCTTTCAACACATGAGGATCAGCTCAGAAGCTTTATGGAAGGGAGTGAAAAAACGACTGCCAGTTCGATGGGCATAATGATTTCCCTGAGATACTACATTAAATAAATACTAATTTTACTGAGCCTCAGGGTGAGCACATTCTTGCTGTTTTAGTTGCAAAAAAAGCCTGTTGGTCATTTTCTTCTAAATGTTAATCAAAATCGGATTTATATCAATATGGTATAATAGCTATATTTGTATGATAAACAGTAATGTCTTACCTAATTTTAAATGCTATGAATAGAGTACTTTGTTTGTTGATTGTAGTATCTTTTTTGGGAATAGGTTCCTGTAAAAAGAAAGCTACCGATCCTGATTACTGCGGCGCCGCCTGGGCTACTCAAGTTTCGGCTGAAGTTACAGCTTTATCAGCTGCCGCACAGGCATATGCGACTGAACAGACACCTGCAAACTGCAATGCATACAAGACAGCCTATCAGAATTATCTGGATGCATTGAAACCTTTTGCCGACTGCGCTGCATGGACAGCACAGGAAAAGAGCGACTTGCAGGACGCAATCAATGAGGCGGAGCAGGACATAAGTACTCTTTGCGAGTAATACCTTACACATGAGGAAGCCCCCGGAAATCATTTCCGGGGTTTTTTTTGCTTAAATTCCTTTTGGGGTAGATTGACAAAGAAAAAGTAGGGACATGTCATGTCCCTACATCATATTCGGGTGTTGTATGTTGGGTCACGCCATGGCGTGACCCCCAGCCAGGAAAAATAAAAACCTCCGGCCTGCATTCGCAACTGGTTTTTTTTGTAGCGGAGACTGGTAAAATATCTAACCTTGATTTAATAAAAGACCTTATATAAGAGGGAAAAGTAAAACATTTTGGACTTTTTCAGAAGCTGGTGTGCAGATTATCCGTAGGGCACATGCAGTGCAGAAAGTTACGGCATTACAAAATTGATAAATCGTTAGTTTATAAGACAAGTTGACATTAACTTTACCATTTAATACTTTTTTATACGATTACTATGAGAAGAATTAATCTCCTTTTAGCATCAGGTGTTTTATTCGCCTGGATTTCGAATGTATGCGCACAGGACTGGCCACAATACCTTGGCCCAAATAGGAATAGTACTTCTTCTCAAAAAGGCATTTTGAGATCATGGCCTGCTTCCGGACCTGAAGTACTATGGACAACCAACATTGGTCCCGGCTTTGGCGGACCTGTTATTAAGGACGGAAAGGTTTATTTGCTTGACAGGGATGATAAAACCGGTGACATCATGCGGTGTTTTGATTTTAATAATGGCAGGGAATTATGGAGCTACAGTTATGATGCACCAGGATCAGTTTCATATCCGGGATCAAGAAGTGTTCCGGCTATCGACGGCAACAGGGTTTATTCCTGCGGTCCTTACGGCGACCTGTACTGCATTGATATCAATACACATAAACCGATATGGAACAAGAACATCATGAAAGATTTCGGTGGAATCAAAATACCTGTATGGGCGATAACCCAATGTCCGCTTATATATGGCGACTTGCTTATCGTGTCATACTCAAAGGATCCTGACGCCGGATTGGTTGCCTTTAACAAACTGACAGGAAACATCATTTGGAAGACTGAAGCAATCGGAAATGAGACATATGCCAGTCCGTCTGTCGCAAAGATTTCAGGAGAGGATCATATCGTAATGGCGTTTTCATCCACTAATACCTATATGCACAAGGAAGCTAAAATATCCAAGGGCAGAATAATAGGGCTAAAACCACAAACAGGGAAGATTCTCTGGGAATACACTAACTGGGAGAATATGGTTCAGGTAGCTTCGGCGCTTGATGCCGGCGAAGGAAGAATTATGGTTGTCGGGGGCTATGAGCTTGGAACAGCAATGATAAAAGTAGGAAAGAAGACTGATGGGGGCTATAGTGTAGAGGAGCTTTTCAGGCATAACGATTTTGGTGATCATACCAAACCACCAATATTTTATAATGGTTATTTCTATGCCCAGTTCTCTACAAACAGCAAACGGGATGGTCTGTGCTGTATGAGTATGGATGGCAGGGTTATGTGGAAAACAATGCGTTCACCTTTGTTCGATAAAGGCAGTATGATCCTTGCTGACGGACTGATACTGGCAACTGATGGCCGGAAAACCCTGTATCTTATACAGCCGGATCCTTCAGGATTCAAGCCTCTGGCTTCTGCTGTGATACTTGGAGATGGCCAGAACTGGGGTCCTTTGGCCCTCTCTAATGAAAAGCTGCTTCTCAGGGATCAAAATCGTTTAATATGTGTCAGGATTGCTAAATAAGTCCCTGATAAACAACCAGAACTCATTAAATTAGATAATAAGAAAAGGATTGCTCTCTGCTGGCACTGAGTTCGGGAGGATTATTTTATGATCCGTCCAGGGGGCGAAAAAGTGAGGATTACAATTCGCTACGCTCATTGTGATCCTCCTCCAGGTTCCCAATTGCAGGAAACCTCTTCCTGTTGAGAGCATGGTCGGTTCGCACCACCTTAATAATCTGCCCTTCAAATAATTGTAGCTTAATTTACTGACTGTTGTGAGAAGTCATTTTTTCCCTGTCATTATATCAACTGTCGATAATTTTGAAAAAGGGTTATTTAAAAAGTCCAGTAATACTATGTTAAACAATTCAGGTTTTTGATAAGAACCAAAATGGGTAGCACCTGGCATCACAAAAAAATTAGAATTTTCAATGTTGTTAAATATTTTAATTGAATGCTCAAGCCTTATTGCATCCCTGTCGCCTGACATAATTAGAACCGGACATTTAATCTTTTTCAAATCACTTTCACTTATATGGGGCTGATAAGCCATTAATGAATATAGATTCTTAGTTTTACTATCTGTAGTTGTTTTCAGAGTATCCCTGACCATCTTATCAATTTCATCAAAAACTGCTTTTTTCCCCGGAAATATATTTGCACCAAAGGTGGCAAGTTTTGAAATTTTATCCGGATAATTTATAGCTAGTAACAGACCGATAATACCTCCATCGCTTTGCCCCCAAACATAGGCACTGTCAGTTTTCAATGAGTCCATTAAAATTTTAACATCATAAGCCATTTGTAAATATGTCAATTGTTTATTTGTTGTGTCAGCAGATTTTCCATGAGATCTGCTGTCAATTGCAATAACCTGAAAGTACTTTTTAAAATATTCAATTCTTCCTCCCTGTCCACTTATTGAACCGCCACTCCCGTGCAAAAGAATTAAAGGTTTCCCGCTTCCATAAGTTTCATAGTATAGATTGATGCCATTAATTTTTTTGAACTTACCTGCTTCTTTATTATCTCCATAAATTACAGATCCCTGATCTTGTCCGGCTATTGAGCTGATTGTTAAATAAAAGAATATAAAAGTCAAAATGATTCTATACATAATTTTGTTTTTGGTTTATTGCCACTTATTTTTGGATATATTTTATTAAATATAAAACCTTTTTGTCTTGTCGCAATTCAATTGTAAAGACAACAATGCAGTACTCTGACAGAAATATTTAATTATTGACCCTCTTAAACACCAGAAATTTTATTATTTATTTCTCTTGAACATCTCTCCAGCATTTTACTATTAAAAGCCTTAAGGTCCTCGATTGAAAGAATCTGTCCATGACCATCAATAATTTTCTCAATCTTATTCATTCGTTTTTCCAGCCAGGACACTGCTTGTTGCCATCTGCGGTAATCGGCGATCAACTTACTATTGATACTTGGTCTTCCGTATTTAGAAAACAGATCACCATTGAAGAGAACAGCCATTTCCGGAATATAGATTAAAATATCACTATTAGAATGACATTTACCAAAGTATTTCATTTCCAGTGTAACATCACCCATATTAATAGTCAGGCTGTCCGAAAACATATTGTCGGGTTTCTTTACCGCGATATTATTATTTGCATCATAAAATGCATTCAGGTATTTAGTTTTTTGGGTAAAGATCTCATCCCATTCCTTTTTATCCGGATCAGAAGCCTTCAATTGTAATTCGTAATTTTCAACAATTTTACTTAATGATCTTACTCTCTTTTCCACATTATTCAGTTGTTCAGATATTTCCTGAGAACTATTTACATGTCCGATAATTTTGGATTCAGGAAAAACCGTATTGCCTCCAGTATGATCGGGATGACCATGTGAGTTTATCACATAAATAAATTCATTTCTTTGAAATTCATTTTCAATGATTTTTCTGTATCTGGCAGTTAATCCTGATGAGATACCTGCATCTATAACAACAATACCTTTTTTTGTATCTAATGCGGTTATTGCATCGGCACCAAATTTTATCAGAATACAATGTTCATTAACTCTTTGAATTTCAATGAGTGAATCAATTTTCTGAGAAGTCACATCAATTGTAGAAACTACTTGGGAATTACGCTTATCAGTTACTGAATCCTGAGCATATTTGATCAAATGATAATAGTAACACTGATCAAAGAAAAGTGTATGTATCCTTTCTTCTCTTTCTTCATATTCGCCTTAATTTACTACTCCTGATTAATCAGAATCTTTTACACAAGCTTTGTTCCGGATTTCTTTATCCTGACATGAATTAGCAATAGCTACTTCAAGCATCAGGAAGATTTTTCTCAGAGCTATTCCGTTTAATGAAAGAATTTGTGAAAAAATATCTCCATATGAACTTTAATTCGGATTTTCATACGGCAGTCAAAATTGATAAATCGTTAGTTTATAAGACAAGTTGACATTAACTTTACCATTTAAAACTCTTTTATACGATTACTATGAGAAGAATTAATCTCCTTTTAGCATCAGGTGTTTTATTCGCCTGCATTTCGAATTTATGCGCACAGGACTGGCCACAATACCTTGGCCCAAATAGGAATAGTACTTCTTCTCAAAAAGGCATTTTGAGATCATGGCCTGCTTCCGGACCTGAAGTACTATGGACAACCAACATTGGTCCCGGCTTTGGCGGACCTGTTATTAAGGACGGAAAGGTTTATTTGCTTGACAGGGATGATAAAACCGGTGACATCATGCGGTGTTTTGATTTTAATAATGGCAGGGAATTATGGAGCTACAGTTATGATGCACCAGGATCAGTTTCATATCCGGGATCAAGAAGTGTTCCGGCTATCGACGGCAACAGGGTTTATTCCTGCGGTCCTTACGGCGACCTGTACTGCATTGATATCAATACACATAAACCGATATGGAACAAGAACATCATGAAAGATTTCGGTGGAATCAAAATACCTGTATGGGCGATAACCCAATGTCCGCTTATATATGGCGACTTGCTTATCGTGTCATACTCAAAGGATCCTGACGCCGGATTGGTTGCCTTTAACAAACTGACAGGAAACATCATTTGGAAGACTGAAGCAATCGGAAATGAGACATATGCCAGTCCGTCTGTCGCAAAGATTTCAGGAGAGGATCATATCGTAATGGCGTTTTCATCCACTAATACCTATATGCACAAGGAAGCTAAAATATCCAAGGGCAGAATAATAGGGCTAAAACCACAAACAGGGAAGATTCTCTGGGAATACACTAACTGGGAGAATATGGTTCAGGTAGCTTCGGCGCTTGATGCCGGCGAAGGAAGAATTATGGTTGTCGGGGGCTATGAGCTTGGAACAGCAATGATAAAAGTAGGAAAGAAGACTGATGGGGGCTATAGTGTAGAGGAGCTTTTCAGGCATAACGATTTTGGTGATCATACCAAACCACCAATATTTTATAATGGTTATTTCTATGCCCAGTTCTCTACAAACAGCAAACGGGATGGTCTGTGCTGTATGAGTATGGATGGCAGGGTTATGTGGAAAACAATGCGTTCACCTTTGTTCGATAAAGGCAGTATGATCCTTGCTGACGGACTGATACTGGCAACTGATGGCCGGAAAACCCTGTATCTTATACAGCCGGATCCTTCAGGATTCAAGCCTCTGGCTTCTGCTGTGATACTTGGAGATGGCCAGAACTGGGGTCCTTTGGCCCTCTCTAATGAAAAGCTGCTTCTCAGGGATCAAAATCGTTTAATATGTGTCAGGATTGCTAAATAAGTCCCTGATAAACAACCAGAACTCATTAAATTAGATAATAAGAAAAGGATTGCTCTCTGCTGGCACTGAGTTCGGGAGGATTATTTTATGATCCGTCCAGGGGGCGAAAAAGTGAGGATTACAATTCGCTACGCTCATTGTGATCCTCCTCCAGGTTCCCAATTGCAGGAAACCTCTTCCTGTTGAGAGCATGGTCGGTTCGCACCACCTTAATAATCTGCCCTTCAAATAATTGTAGCTTAATTTACTGACTGTTGTGAGAAGTCATTTTTTCCCTGTCATTATATCAACTGTCGATAATTTTGAAAAAGGGTTATTTAAAAAGTCCAGTAATACTATGTTAAATAATTCAGGTTTTTGATAAGAACCAAAATGGGTAGCACCTGGCATCACAAAAAAGTTAGAATTTTCAATGTTGTTAAATATTTTAATTGAATGCTCAAGCCTTATTGCATCCCTGTCGCCTGACATAATTAGAACCGGACATTTAATCTTTTTCAAATCACTTTCACTTATATGGGGCTGATAAGCCATTAATGAATATAGATTCTTAGTTTTACTATCTGTAGTTGTTTTCAGAGTATCCCTGACCATCTTATCAATTTCATCAAAAACTGCTTTTTTCCCCGGAAATATATTTGCACCAAAGGTGGCAAGTTTTGAAATTTTATCCGGATAATTTATAGCTAGTAACAGACCGATAATACCTCCATCGCTTTGCCCCCAAACATAGGCACTGTCAGTTTTCAATGAGTCCATTAAAATTTTAACATCATAAGCCATTTGTAAATATGTCAATTGTTTATTTGTTGTGTCAGCAGATTTTCCATGAGATCTGCTGTCAATTGCAATAACCTGAAAGTACTTTTTAAAATATTCAATTCTTCCTCCCTGTCCACTTATTGAACCGCCACTCCCGTGCAAAAGAATTAAAGGTTTCCCGCTTCCATAAGTTTCATAGTATAGATTGATGCCATTAATTTTTTTGAACTTACCTGCTTCTTTATTATCTCCATAAATTACAGATCCCTGATCTTGTCCGGCTATTGAGCTGATTGTTAAATAAAAGAATATAAAAGTCAAAATGATTCTATACATAATTTTGTTTTTGGTTTATTGCCACTTATTTTTGGATATATTTTATTAAATATAAAACCTTTTTGTCTTGTCGCAATTCAATTGTAAAGACAACAATGCAGTACTCTGACAGAAATATTTAATTATTGACCCTCTTAAACACCAGAAATTTTATTATTTATTTCTCTTGAACATCTCTCCAGCATTTTACTATTAAAAGCCTTAAGGTCCTCGATTGAAAGAATCTGTCCATGACCATCAATAATTTTCTCAATCTTATTCATTCGTTTTTCCAGCCAGGACACTGCTTGTTGCCATCTGCGGTAATCGGCGATCAACTTACTATTGATACTTGGTCTTCCGTATTTAGAAAACAGATCACCATTGAAGAGAACAGCCATTTCCGGAATATAGATTAAAATATCACTATTAGAATGACATTTACCAAAGTATTTCATTTCCAGTGTAACATCACCCATATTAATAGTCAGGCTGTCCGAAAACATATTGTCGGGTTTCTTTACCGCGATATTATTATTTGCATCATAAAATGCATTCAGGTATTTAGTTTTTTGGGTAAAGATCTCATCCCATTCCTTTTTATCCGGATCAGAAGCCTTCAATTGTAATTCGTAATTTTCAACAATTTTACTTAATGATCTTACTCTCTTTTCCACATTATTCAGTTGTTCAGATATTTCCTGAGAACTATTTACATGTCCGATAATTTTGGATTCAGGAAAAACCGTATTGCCTCCAGTATGATCGGGATGACCATGTGAGTTTATCACATAAATAAATTCATTTCTTTGAAATTCATTTTCAATGATTTTTCTGTATCTGGCAGTTAATCCTGATGAGATACCTGCATCTATAACAACAATACCTTTTTTTGTATCTAATGCGGTTATTGCATCGGCACCAAATTTTATCAGAATACAATGTTCATTAACTCTTTGAATTTCAATGAGTGAATCAATTTTCTGAGAAGTCACATCAATTGTAGAAACTACATGGGAATTATGCTTATCAGTTACTGAATCCTGAGCATATTGATCAAATGATAATAGTAACATGATAAAGAAAAGTGATGTATCCTTTCTTCCTTTCTTCATATTCGCCTTAATTTACTACTCCTGATTAATCAGAATCTTTTACACAAGCTTTGTTCCGGATTTCTTTATCCTGACATGAATTAGCAATAGCTACTTCAAGCATCAGGAAGATTTTTCTCAGAGCTATTCCGTTTAATGAAAGAATTTGTGAAAAAATATCTCCATATGAACTTTAATTCGGATTTTCATAGTTAATGCAAAGGTAGATTCTGCCTTGACAATTAAAAAATATATTATACGAAATGCAGGAATGAGTTTATGAACTGACAGATAATGATACTTCAGTAGAAGACCTTGTATTATTTCTCCATATTTTTCTGTCAGTTAGTATTTTGTATGTCTTATAAATCAGTTGGCTGTGAAAAGTCAGTGACCTCGATCATAATTAGCCGGAATAAATTGACTGTAAAATTCTGGAATTAATTCTTGTGGTCGGGAGAAAAAGCCAGGTCTGCCGTTCCCTGCACTCTTGCCCCTGCGCTAAAATAGCCCTCAGGGCTCCTTCTTAACGCTTGGGCCCATTTTGCGGTTGATGGATTTGGACTTTTTCAACAACCCCAAGGCTTTGCAGGCCGTAGCTTTTGCCCAGACTCGGGTTGAGTTCGTGAGGGTAGGAGGATTGCTCACTTCGCTCGCGATCCTTTGGGGATAACAGCCTAAAG
>CAWALO010000012.1:0-159349 GCA_963782945.1 uncultured Bacteroidales bacterium | reverse complement strand
CTATATCAATTACTGCAATGATGTTCTGATTGTCCTTCATGGCGTATTTTCACTTTACGTTTTCTCAAATTGCCTTTCAACTCCATTGCAAATGTGTTAACATTATTTCGGCTGTGAAATTAAATTTACAACTATCTTTGAGTAAATTCATTCCCATTTCAGGAACTGTTAGTGAATTAACTTAACTATTTTCCGAAAGCCTGACTATTAAACCGGACTGATACGAATAAAATGAAAAGGCCTGGTTTAGAGAATAAAGCCAGGAAAAGAGAAAGAACTTAAATTGTGATGAAAAACCCTGTTGTTAATAAATTCTTGCTTAGATTAAAAAGGCACCACACCAGTAACAGGAAAAGAGGATTATACGGGTATATGTGGTGGACTGCATTAAAAATCGTCTTTCTCTATTTCCTGATTTTTATACCCATTATCCTGATTGCCAAATATCTGATCGACTTAAATCCTTTCTTTCAATATATATATAATAATTTTTCGGATGGGTTAATTCTGATAGTATTCTTTGTTTCAGAATCTTTTCTTGGAATGATACCTCCTGATTTTTTTATTATCTGGACAGCCAAATTCACTTCACCATTTATGTTTTGGGTACTACTCGGTATCCTATCCTATCTGGGTGGAGTAATTTCATACCTGATTGGTTCGTGGCTCATTACCAGACCCAGGATTAAAGCGCATTCTGAGCGGGTATTAGACAAGTATATTACACTTGTCAGGAAATGGGGAGGAGCATTTATAATTATCGCGGCTTTATTTCCCTTTTCCCCATTCTCGATGATTGTCATTGCTGTAAGTTTGTTCAAATACCCGTTTAAACTGTACCTTCTTTTTGGTGTTTCACGGATTATAAGATTCATCATTCAGGGAGTTTTCTATTTAAAAATACTCCGGATTGATTCTTATTTTTCTTAACACTGCCAGACATTTTTCACCTTCTTAAGGAAATGCTGCTTTTCAATTTGTTCAAAATGACAAACAAGGACTTCCTTTTTATCTCCATGCCAGTAATGTAATCCATTTCCCTTACAATCCCTGTATTCAGTACAGGATGCACACTTACCTGTTTTTGTCCACCCTCTGTCTCTGAACGGAATATACTTTGTCTGCCAGATCTCATAAAAATTATCCTTGTAAATATTTCCCTGGGCGAAAGACCTGTCAATATTCGGACAAGCCGAAATTGAACCATCATTCAGGACTGAGCCGATATTAATTCCCGCCCTGCAAAAGAAACAACTATCTCTTACTTTTAATTCATAGCGTCCCACATATCCTTCACAACTGAACTTGATATCAACTGATTTCAATTTTCTCTTAAGACATATAAAGTCCATTAATTCTTTAAATTGGAAATCTGTTAAAGACAGGTCATGATTATTTTTGGCACGCCCGATAGGAGCTATTGTAAATAGTCGCCATGCTTTTACTCCTTTTTTAACGAGATAATCATAAACAGACTGCAGTTCATGAATGTTTTTTCTGTTGACACATGTAACAACGTCAAAATTCAGCCTTGTTGAACTTGCTGCTATACTAATTGCATTATCAACTTTAAAAAAACTGGATTTGGAATTACGCAACCAGTTGTGTGTATCTTCCAAACCATCCAGACTTAATGTTAAAGCCCCGAGTCCTGCATTTAATAATACAATATGCATTTCCATGTCGTACAAATATCCATTTGATACCATACCCCATCGCATTCCCCGTTTCCTTATCTCTCTGCCGCAAAATTCAATATCAGAACGCAAAAGTGGTTCACCTCCTGTTAATACAACAATAAAATTGTTTGATATTGAATCTATTGTATCGAGTGCTGATAAAAAATCTGCCAAAGGCATATCCCTGAAGGAACTATTTTTTGAACAATCACTTCCACAGTGCAGGCAATTCAAATTGCATCTCGAAGTACATTCCCAAAACAAATAATTCAACTCATGAATCCTTGTTTCAACTTTTTTAAATCGTTGGAATCTGTTCTTACTGAAGATCGGATACATCTATTTCTCTTCTAAGAAAATTTCAAGATGAATCTGCTTATAAACATTCCTGAGGGTTGTATCTTTATCAATGAAAGCGCCATTTTGAACCGAATCGATATCTTCGAATTTAATCACTTTACTATCTGCACTTTCAGTATAAAAAGAAAATTCACCTGCGTCATTGGTATATTGATACTGAGGGTTGTCTGCTACTGAGACTTTTATTCCCTTTATTGGCACACCTGTTTTTTTTGATTTTACAAGTCCATCAACAAAAATATCAGCTCCAAAATCCTGTGGTGTGCCATAGCAGGCTTGAAAGATGAATGCTGCTGTTGTAAGACTCATTCCTCCTATTAGTTTTCTTACCCAATTGCGTTTCATAATTTCCGTTTTTTGTTTTATTCTTTCAAAATGACTAGTGAAGAGTACCTGATAAGCTAGAGCTGGCTTCCTTTTCCTTATAATAATGGTTCAATGAGGTTCTACTTAAAATACTTTTTCAATAGGTTCTGAAATCGGATATCGTATCGCAATAGATTCAGATCGGGGTTTAGTTTTAACCAGAACAAATCACGATAACCAGTATTAAAAGCTTTTTCTAATTGTTTTAAAGCTTCAGGTGCATTCCCCTGTAAACAATATACCTCTGCGAAACTTTCATGAATTGTCGTGTCAATGCTGATTGCTTTCTGAAGCATTTCTGTCGATGTTTTTATTTCACCCAATCGCGCCATTACTGCACTCATTGCAGTGTATGTCTTAGCATCGTCCGGCCATTTTTTTATCCATTGTTCTGTCACAACTTTTTTGAAATTGGAAAAATATTTCAGAGCTTCTTTCTGATTACCTGTTGACTGATAATTAACGCCTAAATCATAATATACTGAAGTTTCATTTTTGTCTATCTCAGGAATATTTTTCAAGATCGCGATGGCTTCATCATAGCGTCCCTGAAGGCGGTAAACATGGGCTAGCCTGTAAAGGTTCAATATATAATTTGGATTCATTTCCTGAGCCTTTGTATATGCTATCTCAGCTTCTTTAAGACTGTCAAGGCAAAGCCAGGCTGAACCTAAATTGATATATCCCCATATATTTTGAGGATTATCTGCGATCATTTTTTCAGACCAGACTAAAGCAGAATCAGGTTGCCCTAACTTCTCAAGATAAATCCATAATATTCCACTATACGTGAGTGCCATATTCCGATTAATCCGAATAGCTGCCTTGTATTCATTCAGGGCCTCCTCAAACTGACCTGAACTATGATAATACCACCCCAGGTTGTTGTGGGCAACAGGATCATCTGGGTACAGATCAATGCGCATTTTG
The DNA here is from genome assembly GCA_963782945.1 of uncultured Bacteroidales bacterium. Taxonomy (GTDB): domain Bacteria; phylum Bacteroidota; class Bacteroidia; order Bacteroidales; family VadinHA17; genus LD21. The sequence goes on along the minus strand of CAWALO010000012.1, from coordinate 156,014 downwards.
GAATATCTGATAGCTTTCGGGATGTCCTTTTCAATACTCTTAGCATAAAATGCAAGTATGCCAAGCCTTTCCCTTTCCGTAAGACCGTCGACCGATTTAACAGCCTGATCAAGTAATTCACGACCTTTTTCAACAGAATCAAATTTCTCAATCAGAAGATTTCCAAGAGATGCTTTGGCTGATGTAAATCCGGTATCAATCCTTAAAGCACTTTCATAATAATCTTTTGCACCTGTGAAATCTAATAATAAATGATGATCAATCCCCAGAGAATATAATTTAAGCGCCTCTAATGATGAAGTCGTAACTTTTGACAGAGGTTTGTCCTGAGTCGATATTTCATACCATGATTCTCCTAGCTGACGGCGGATACTTTTACTTAGCTTGTCCAACTTAACCAGTATCTCATCCTGGGTTTCAGTATATATAATTTCAGATCTCAGTAGGTTTCCAGTTTTAGTCTCCAGAATTTTTGCTGCAATAACATACCTGTTTCCAGCTTCACTTATGCTTGGTACAATATAGATTGCGATCCCTTCTCGGATCGCAATTTCTCTCCCTGTTTTATCATTTATAGTTGTAGGGTCTTTTATTTCCATCCTTGTCAGAGTCTCAACCATTCTCGATCTGGGAAGTATATTAACATATCTCGACTGACTGGCAGTGAGGGAAAATGCAGTATAGAGCGATTTATCAAAAACCGGATTTGCAGTCAGATTTTCAAAGTCGGTTATTAATATCCAGTCGCGCTTGGAGAAGGGTAAAGTGGTTCCGCTTGAAAAAAGGAAGAGAACAATCATGGCAATAATGACTCCTATTGAGCTGATACTGAAAATCCTTCTTTTCTTTCTATTCAGATCACCCTTTTTAATGTTTTGTTCTTTTGAATCTGATTTTTCTTTCCCAGGAAACTGAGTGAGAGATGGTTTTTTGAGAGAGTATTTAATATCCGGCAAATTGATATCTTCTCTGCTTTCCCCCAGGTAAGTTTTCGATTGAATTTTTTTCAAGCCCTGCAAGATTTCATCAATAGCGTTAGCTACTTTGTTTATCTGATCGCGATAATAAGTTTTATTCAGATTATCATGCGGATGATCTTCATTGGCACGCAAGGGACGGTTAACTCCGGCAGATTTATAAGTGAATTCGATACCACGAAGGATTCCTCCAAGAATAGATTCACACAGTTTTATATCTTCAGGATCAAGGTCGTGAATACGTATCGGGAGGACCCTGCTCGCAACATTTCCATTTGGCAGTTTCACCTTTAATCCAAATTGATCATTTGATGCCTGCTCAATAAAAGTTTTAAACTCATGTTCCCATGCGAAGGATTTGGGATCACAATAAGTACGTGAAATGATAGAGATAAAGACAAGGCACTTCAGTTTATCTTTAAGTGAAGAATCCACATCATGTGTCTCTAATAGCCCGTCATGAGGGTTGATGTCAAAATAAACACTGATTTCTTCTTTGAATGTTGATTCAAGTTCTGTGTTCAATGCTTCAACAAACTCACTCACCCACTTATCGCCTTTGTTGTCCTTTTGGCGATAGCTGATAAAGATGTCATATTCGTATCCTGAGATGAGACTTGCCATGTTACCAGTTCATTATCTCAAAGTTATGAAAGAGTTGGATGCAAGGCAAATAAATATTCCAGCCTTCCCCCAATATGCTCTACTAGTACTGTTGGTTTGCGAAACCTCTTTTTGAATGATTTGACTTTCTCCTTCAGACTTACCTCACTTCCCCTTCCTCCAGTTCCTGAGAATGTTGCTGAAGTTAGTCAAAGCATTCTGCTTTTGAGGTGTAAATATTCCCTCAGTGGCGGCCTTAACATCCTCAATTGTGTAGAAGGCCCTGGGATTAAACGCATTGATTAATCCAATTACATTTCCAAGCTCATTCCTGTGGACAATTGTATAGATAAGATGTACTTTATCCCTGGCACCATGGGCCTCGACAAATGTGGCGCCATACCCGTTGTTATTGAGCGATTGTACCAGTTCCTGACCTCGTTCGCTGGCAAAAACCCTTATCATCTGTATGCCCATTGCCATCTTTTCCTCGATAAGCATTCCAATGAGGTTTCCGGTAGCAAAACCTGCGGCATACGCAATATAATTGATATAATTGTCGAGGTTCTGCATTATCTTGCTTATCGCAACAATCCAGATCAGCACCTCAAAAAATCCCAGGATGGGAGCGATGTTCTTTTTCCCTTTCGAGACAAAAATTATTCTCATCGTACCTATAGACTGATCGCAGATCCGTGCAAGAAATATCAGTAAAGGCATTACTAAATAGCTGAAAAAGCCGGAATCAAAAAATGTTGAGTTCATATCTTTTATTTTAGACGGATAACAAAGATAGATATAAAGGTTCTGCGATACAATGGTATTACTATATAACGGGGAAGAGGTATGACTGTATTACATAGACTTTTAAAAAAAATTGACTTAAGCTTCCTGATTTTGTATTTTTGCCTGATGGTTGCTCTCTTTTATTAAAAAGCAAAGTTTTTTAGCTATGAAAAAAAATGCTAAATCTGAAGTTGTAAAAACACATAAAAGAAGAGCGGAGTTAAATAAGAATAAAACTTCAGGATTAGTCTCTTTTCTTGCTGACAATGACCTGTTGAAACTCATTTTCCCAAACAATAATAAACTTGCGGAGTCGGAGACTGCCATACTTGAAATAGAGAAAAACTTCCAGACAATATTTGAAAAAAATACAGCAGCTATTGCCATATTTGAAAAAGATTCAACTATATCAAATGTAAATAAAGAATTTTGTAAGATAAGTGGCTACTCGAAATATGAGGCTATCGGAATGAGATGGGAACAGTTCATTCCGCCTGAAGACCAGGAACAGGTAAAGAAATCTTCAAGAAAGATACTGATAAACCCAAATCATGAACTCGATAATCATGAATTTAAGTTTTACAAAAAAAATGGTGAAATCAGATATGCAATCTATTCCATTGCCTTTTTAAGCAATCGGAGAATAATAGCTTCATTTATCGATATCACCGAACACAAGCAATCAGAGTTATTAATCAATCAGCAAAATGAACAGCTTAAGAGGCTGATTGCCGACAAAGACCGTTTTTTGTCAATTCTTTCCCATGACCTGAAAAATCCGCTTGGTTTACTTCTTGGTTTTTCAGAATTGCTGAAGGATAATATTCGTCACTACGATATCGAAGAAATAATAATTCAGGTAAATTCAATCAACAGGATCTCACAAAATGTAAATAATTTGCTTGATAATATGTTGACCTGGGTAAGAAGCCAGAATGGTAAAATTCCATTCAAGCCTCAGAAATTACAATTCCTGTCCATTTGTCGGGATACTATTGAAACTTTTAGACCTAACGCTGATGCGAAAAACATCACTATCAATTTTTCTGATAAGGACTGGATAAATGTTTTTGCAGATAGGGATATGCTGAAAACAATTTTAAGAAATCTTCTTTCGAATGCGATAAAATTTACCAATGTCGGGGGAATAATAAATATAGATTCTGAACAATCTGATTCAGTGATAATAATTTCTGTATCAGACAATGGAATTGGCATTAAACCTGAAAATTCATCAAGACTGTTTGATATTTCTCAAGTATATACAACACCTGGTACTGCAGATGAAGAAGGAACTGGTTTGGGGTTATTGCTATGTAAAGAATTTGTAGATAAACACGGAGGAGCGATTTGGGTTGAGAGCGAATATGGTATTGGAAGCGAATTCAGATTTTCTTTGCCAATGCCTCAGGAGCAGAGTGTCTGAACGCTTGCTTTAGTAGATCGCTGATAATTAAAATAACATAAGCCCCCGGAGGCTATTTCCGGGGGCTGGTTGTCAATTCTTAAGCGGAGATAAATATGAAAAGCCTTTAAAGCATTATCATATCAGAGATGATTTCTCTCCTCACACTTGTTTTTCTTTGTCTCTGGCAAGTCTTTGTGCAATTGCCTCGTTATCTACCTTTGCCTGTAAATCCCTGATGCGTGAATAATCTTCTCTTCTCTTATCCACGGCTTTCAAATCTTCCTCTTTTAAAAAAGGGAAATGTGCTGGAATAGTTATTTCTTCTTTCATTTTGCAAATATACAACTAATTATGACCTGAAATACATTTGCCTGTTTATGATCAATGTTGCCACCCAGCCTTCAATTGCGTATTCCTGAAAATTGTTTTCGCTTTTCATCTTGCAAACTAAACCTCATTTTTAACTTCAGAAATAATTTTACCAGGGGAAAAAGCATCAAAAAAGTGTATTATAGTATTATGTTTTAGACATTTTGTTTTCTACCTTTAATTGTTGTAATTCACACTAATACCATGAAAACCAAAATCACAATTCTGCTGGCATATTTCTTTCAGATGACTGCACTCCTGGTAGCCCAGACACCCTTATATGATCTTGGCCAGTTTTATCCGGAGTTCCAGGGGTATGCCAATAGCAGGCCAATGTCATATTCCTGGTTATCAAAAGATTGGCCTGAGCTTGAGCAGTGGAGGATCCAGGGGAGGGCTAAAATGATGGAGTTACTTAGCTACTCACCGGAGCCTGTTCCCTTGAACCCTGAAATAACTGAAAAAGTAAGAAAAACTGGCTACACCCGTTATAAAGTTACTTATAGTATCACTCCGCAACGAAAAACAGAAGCTTACCTGCTCATACCCGACGGATTGACAAAACCTGCTCCTGCAGTAATAGCTTTACATGATCACGGAGGTTTTTATTATTATGGCAAGGAAAAAATTACCGAGACAGAAAACCAGCCACAGATCCTTAAGGAATTCATCGACGGGGCTTACGGCGGACGGCCTTATGCAGATGAACTGGCACGACATGGCTTCGTGGTACTATGTCCCGATGCTATATATTTTGGCTCACAGCGGATTAATACAGATATTATGCCGGATGACTTTTTAAAGGCATATCCTGACCTGAAATCATCCGATAAAAATAAGGTAATCGGGGCTTACAATCAGCTTTGCGGTTCATATGAGAATATTATGGCCCGGTATTTTTTCGCTTCGGGTACAACCTGGCCGGGCATCCTTTTTCACGGCGACAGGGTTAGCGTTGACTACCTGTTGACACGACCTGAAGTAGATCCTTCACGCATTGGCTGTATAGGCTTATCCATCGGAGGATTCCGCAGTGCACATCTCTTTGGCCTGGATCCCCGAATAAGCGCCGGTGTTGATGCAGGCTGGATGACCTCCTACAGCAAACAGATAGATAACCATCTGAGGAACCATACATGGATGATATATGTCCCCAGGCAGCTCGAATTTCTAGATTTGCCTGACGTCGTAACCCTTAGTGTACCCAAACCTTTGATGATCATAAACTGTAAAAAAGACCGTTTGTATACAATGGAAGCTATGCAGTCAGCAGCAGACAAAATCGGTGAAGTTTATAAGAAAGTCAATGCCCCGGATAACTATCTTGCAAAGTGGTATGATGTTCCGCACTTGTTCAATATTGAAATGCAGAATGATGCAATTCAGTTCCTTGAGAAATGGCTGAAGAAATAAGCTGAAGTTCATCTTTTAAGATTAATCAAATAGAAAAATGTCATGCTGAAAAAGAAGATCCAATTGTTTTTTGCAGCCGGGATGGTTGTAATTATCTTTACAGGCTTTACCTCTTGCCAGAACGGGAAGAAAACTGAAACAGTTCAGCAGGAAGCAAAGTTTCCTCGTGTTTACTCTGTTTCCATGAACAGGATCTGCAAGGAATGGGATGGACAGTGGCAGGGTATAACTGTCGCTTCCGACGGGAATTGCTACTTTTCATCTTCAACCCATTCCAAAAGTCATGGTGCCGGCTTTCATAAATTCGATCCGCTTACATACAAACATACTGTGCTCGCTGAAGATATGACTGAAATATGCGGGGAATCCTCCACATTATCGCAACAGGGAAAGATCCACAGTCCGATAGTGGAATGTGAAGGGTGGCTGTATTATACTACTCATCTCTCAAATTACTGGAAGGAGGGGATAGAAAGATATACGGGGGCACATGTGATAGGTTACGAAATGGCTACCGGTAAGTTCAGGGATTTTGGAGTGGTCCTGCCCAGATATTCCATCTATTCTGCCATAAATGTTGACCCTGTGCGGAAGAAGCTCTATGTTTTTGTAGTTCCTTTTCTCGATGAGCTGGTCAAATCGGATGGCTGTCATCTTTATAGTATTGATATTGCTTCCGGTGAGAAGAAAGACCTGGGGCAGCTGACAAAGGGGGAGAAGGGCGCTTCTTTCTGGTTTTATCTTGATAATCAGGGTAATGTTTGGTTTACATTATGGAAGCTTCACTGGATGTATGAAAATGACCGTGGTAACCTGTATGTCTACAGGCCTGACCAGGATAAGATTGAAACTTACACGGATGTTCTTCCAAAAGGCAAATTCATGGATGGATCAGCTGTTACAAATGATACCCTGATGAAACAGCGTGCTTGGGTTTGGGCACAGTCACTGCCGGGGAAAGAAAAATGCCTGTTCACAATGGGTGACTGGGGTGGAGGAGATGAGAGATTGTGGATTTTCGATCCATCAAAGAACATAGAGAACGGAGAGGCTTTTCAGGAAATAGCCAGCATAGGATCAACCTTTCTGCAGACCGCCAGAGGAGGGAACAGGCTTTATTTTGTCCAGTTTGCAGATCCTGCTGATGAGCGGAGTTTTGACTCTGAATCATACAGGGAGCTAGATCCGGATGCTGAAGGATATTCAGAGAAATACCTGCATCTGAGAAGTGTTTCAATTGATCCGGATGGGGATCATACTGTAAAGGATCATGGAAAGATTGTGGATCAGGACGGCAGGGCTGCACGGATGATAATGTCTCTTGCAGCCGATGATAAGGGTCGGGTCTATGTTTATGGGAGCTGGCATGTTAAATCATTCAGGGAAGCTACACTTCAGTATCTGCTGTTTGAATATCCCAACGGAGATCTCTACCGGCTGCAAAAGAGAGGTGAGTTTTTTGCATGTATTAACACAGCTGATGATCTGAAATAGATGATTTATAAAATATCCTGAATTTCGGAATACTTATCTGACAGGAGTTGCTTCCAGGAGAAGATAATCTGGAAATGAGACATCAAGGAATGGATTATTACCTTCAATGAACCCTATTTCGAGATCTCTTCCATAATCAATGATCCTGTATCTCTTTTTATTATCCAATCCTCTCAATTCCACTTTCCCTTTCCATTGCTCCGATGGAAAAACGAATTCCTTTTGCTTTCCGGGGATGGTGTCAAATTCATTGCCAAACCTGTACAACCTGTCCGTACCGGACTGCTGCCACGGATGTGTATAAAATGCATAATACATAGTGTCATCTTTACTGATAGCGTGAGTTTCAGGATAATCAAAGCCTATGTCATAAAGATTCATATATTTTCCCCTGCTAAGCTGATATTTCCTATAAATTTCAAACCACTTCCTGTGATAATCATCAAGGTATGTCGAAAAAGTTCCCGGGACACCTCCTGAGCCAATCGCAAGCTGATAAACCGGTCCGGCCAGCACTCCGCAATACTCTTCCAGAACAGGGAAATCATCTCCCATCAAAGCCTTATACATTTTTATCCTGTTGGTTATCTGACCGATAGACGGATCGGAGGTAACGGCAAGATTAATATATGGCATATGAAAGATATTCGGAGGAATCCCGCACGCACAGTATTCAAGGATCATTTTAGGATTATATTGCTTTGCGTTATTGCAGATATTCTGAAAAAGGAGAGGAGTGCTTAAAAATGACTCGTTTGGATTGGCGTGTTGATGTGAATGATTGAAACAAGGCGCCGCAGTGTTTATCTCCCTGAAATCAAGCTTGAAGCCATCCAGTTTGTATTCGGTGACGAATTTTCTGACAAGATTTTTGTAATGCTCCTGAACAGGCTTATACGCTGGGCACAGACCATATGAGAGATGAACAGAACCGTCCCTGTTCCTTATCAGCCAGTCGGAGTGCCCGAGAGCGAGAGAGGATGTGCTGTCGGCATAGCCTGGCACCCACCATAGCCATACCTTGAAACCGTTATCGTGCAGTGTGTTTATCAGCTTTTTGAAATCATCATCACCTGACGGAAATTTTTTGGGATCCGGGATCCAGTCACCATGATTGACCGACCAGCCATCATCAAGGATTATAGATTTGATCCCTAAAGCTTTCAGTGAATCCAGTTTATTCAGGATGTATTCTGGTTTGAAATTCTGATTATAGCCCCATGTGCACCATTCAGGCTGATATGCAATTTCCGGAGGGAGTTGAAAATCAGGCAGCAGAATTTTAATCAGGGCAGAGAATTTTTTAAGCGGGTTATAGAAATCTCCGCCATGAACAATGATTGCACTCTCTATCGTATTAAGACTATCGCCAGGAGATATGACCCGGTCGTCGAACCTTTCTTCCAATCCCAGATTTATTAATCCATTGTTTGTATTTATGGGCAGATAGACATATTCCGGTTTATCGCCAATATATGCCAGGGCTATTCCGAAATCCTTGTTCCAGATATCAGTAAGAGGTATCCCGCTTCCGTCTTTTATTGAATTCAGCCCCATATAATTATCCCGGCTGAAGGTATCCGGAAGCTTAAAAACAAAATCCTGTCCCCAGTTATATGAAGCACCCTGAAATGTCATCCATTCAGTTTCATCAGGATCAGCAATTGTCAATTGATTCAGTGCATAACCAGAGCAATGATATCCGGCTGCTGAAATATTCCTGAATGACGACTTTACGAGGATCATGTCAGGGAACTGTTCATAGGAACTTAAGGTAATAATGCTTAATATATTACTGTCAGTTGATTCAGCCTCTATAAATATACTCTTACCTTCGCCGTATTTATCATTTATCCTGGTTACTCTTGCGGATTTCCTTGTAAATGATAAAGAGTTGCCGGCAGTGTCTATAAGGGAAACGGATGATATTCCGGATCCTCCTCTTATCAGTTTGAAGTTTTCATTGTTCTTTGCGAATGAGATTTCAAAACTGATATTGTCATCGACAGAAAAAGTGGTATTTGCATTTCTGATGGAAACCAGGTTCCTGTCGATCAGGCAAATGATCGCAGAATTCTTCTTTTCAGTGCAGGATAAGAAGAGTAGTGTTGTTATTAAAATATTAATAAGCAGCTTCATTATTGTGATCCTGAAGAGTACACATTTTGAATATATTATCTATGTTCCGGGCTCATATGCAATGCCGGCTATTGGAACAGCTTTAGGGATATTAACCGGTCCAAATTCCAGTGTTTCTGGACCCAGTTTCATATCCGAGTTCATCATCTCTTCGTAGGTAACCTCCTTTCCGGTGTATGCAGACACCCGGCCCATGATTGCCACAAGGGTGGCGACAGCAGTATTTTCTATTTCGTTCAGAACTTTTCCTGACCTTATAGCCGTTACAAAGGTTATCTGCTCCTGCAGATGCGGCTCCACACTCACGTTATTTGCGGGTTTGCCGTCTTTATCCAGCGGGTATTCATATTTCCATAATACATTTCCTGAAAGGTCAAGAATTGTACTGTTGCAATCCGTTGCCCCTTTGGTTCCCTGTATCCGGTCGGAGACATTTGGCGAGCAGCCATTAATCTGGCGGCACATACTGTGGAAATGCATGCCGTTCTCGAATGTAAAATCGACGCTGAAATTGTCATACTGGTCTCCTGTGACACGTCGTAACCTTGAGCCAAACCCGGTAGCCTTAACGGGGTGCATTCCGGTATACCAGTTCATCAGGTCTATATTATGAACATGTTGTTCCACAATATGATCACCTGAGAGCCAGCACCAGTTGACCCAGTCGCGGATCATATATTCCATCTCGCTCCATGCCGGATCAGGATCGCGGTGCCAGAGCTTACCCATATTAAAGTAGATGTTACCGCCCACGATCTCCCCGATAGCTCCGTTGGACACTTTCTCCCAGGCTGCAGCCTTATCGCGCTGGTGGCGATAATGTGTACCAGGAACAATACAAAGATCCATTCCTTTAGCTTTCAGTGCAGTAGCCATTATCGACCTGACACCAACCGGATCAACAGCTACAGGTTTTTCTGCAAAAATATGTTTCCTGGCCTCAACAGCAGCTGCAATATGTTTTGGTCTGAAATATGGCGGGGTGCAATCAAGGATAATATCCACACCTGAATCTATCACTTTCTGATAGGCATCAAAGCCTGTGAAACAATTTTCAAGAGGCACTTCCTGTCCTTTTGCTTTCAGAATCTGGGCTCTGCAGTTGTCTACCCGGTCCTGGAAAGTATCTCCAAGGGCAACAATCTGAAGGTTTGGCCCTGCATCAAGAAAATTTATCGCAGCACCCGTCCCCCGGCCTCCGCAGCCGATCAATCCGGCCTTAAGAACTGGTCCGTCCGGAGCCTGATCGAGCATGGCAGGAGCCGCTGCTTTTTTTTCAGTACGGGAACAACTTGACAGTATTGACGGAGCAATAAAACCTAAAGCCCCTGCAGTGGCTGCATTACTGAGAAAATTACGCCTGGAAATGAGAGATTTTTTCATGTCTGGTCTGATTTAGAGGATGGCTGATATTATTTAAGTGAGGTTCTCGAATTTGATTCCGATCTTTTTCAGGGCATAGCCGGTTTCGCGAATGTAATCACCATAGCAGGTCATCCAGTGGAATCCGGGCATTTCAGCAGCAATTTTTCTGCTCTCGCATTCATAACTGATGTCAATCTGTGATCTGCAGATATCCATCATTGGATTATCAATTATCTTTCCCAGCAGCCCGACATTCCGTTTAAAGGCGAAATCAGGCATAATGTTTGTCACAACCTGTCCTACAGCCATTTCAACTTTTGGAGCGGCACCATAGTCTGATTCAAAATGTGTCAGTATCCTTGCAGGTTCAGTTTTCCTGCCATCCATTTTTCTCGGTGCCGTGCAATGAGCGAGAGTGATAATATTGTCATGAGGATAAGTGGGATCATTCAGGAAAACGGGCTTACCGGAGATACCAGAGAGAAGTATGCCGGATGGAACAACAATGAAGTCTGATTCACAGAAGGCCAGATAACCAGCATCATTGAGGAGACTGAGAGTGAGGCATGCAGATGTTTCAGCGAGCGGCATTATCGTTCCCATGCAGTTATTGATCGTTATAGCCCTGCAGTCATACCTGTTCATAAGTTGCAGGAAGATCTCTTCAAGTACAAAACAGTTCTCCACGTACTGAACCTGAGTTTCCAGGACTGTTCCGGCAGTTTTCAGGTATTCCCCCGCCCTGGTTTTTGCCTGGTTAATTGTTTGATTGTTCTTTCTAGCTTCAGTGATAAGTTTTCCAAGCTCATCATAAGATACAGTGAGAATCTCAAGCTTATAGGTCTCACTGATAGCCTTCATTGAAACCTCAAGAGGCTGAGCCCAGGCACTGGGACCACCAACAGCGAGGATCCTTGAACCTACCGTGTTTTTTAATCCGGCCAGAGACCTGAGTCTCCACAGGAGCTCATCCTGATTATCAATAACAACATCATCCTCATCGATGCCTTTCAATGCCAGGGTATCTGAGTGCTGTCTGAGGAACCGCGGACTTATGATCTCATACCAGAGGTAAACCGGACCTGACTTGTGTCGGCAGAAAATAATAATGCTTTTACCTGAGTCATTAAGGGCGCTGAAAATATCCATGCTGCCACCTGCAGCGTATATCATATAAGTATCTGCTGACCCGGCATCCTTCATTTTCTGAAGATCATTTACAGAGGCCACTTCGGACACTGGTAAAAACTCTACAGGAAAATCAGATCTCTCATGGAGGTTTTTCAGTTCAGAATTTATCCTGACAACCTCATCTTCTACATCCTTTTTTGTCTGAATGCCTCCCCATGCCCGCCAGCTTGTCTGATTTTGTCTTTCAGGGATTTCATAGGTAAGAACCGGCTTGACTCTCAGTGGCTTGCGTTTGTCTGCATTTTGAGGAAAGGGATTAACAGCAGAAAGGTCTGCCCATGAAAGTCCTGACAAGGCCACTGTGCCAATAGCACCTGTACCTGTAAGTTTCATAAACTGGCGTCTGGTTATTTCATTGTGAGCTTCGCCTTTAGAGGGATGGCCGCAATTGCAGCCAGGTCTGTGAAGATTTTCTGATAAGGTGCCGTTCATTGTGTAATTGGATTAAAGTTTTATGATAAATTCAATTCAGTTGTTTCACTATTCATCACCCTTCATCCTTCACATTTGTTCCATCTGCCGTCAAAAACATATTTCCCACTGTCGATCTCAACGAGGAATCTTGAAGGCAGATGAAAAACTGCATCATATGAATATATTGATCTCGGGAATGTTATGTAAAGTTCTTCTTTTGCCCTGCTGCATGCCACATAGAACAGCCTGCGTTCTTCTTCCATCTCTTCAATGTTTGTAGCCCGGTTCGAGGGGAACATCCCTTCCAGTGCATGAGGGATAAAGACGGCATACCATTCAAGCCCCTTGGCTGAATGAACTGTAGAGATTGTCACCTTGCCGTCTTCTTCACCTTCGTCAATTAAAGGTTTGGTCTGATCCGCAACTCTTTTTGACGGAGGATCCAGCGCGAAATCGGAGAGGAACTTATCAAGGTCCCTGTATTTCCCTGATAAATCGCTTAGTACCGCAATGTCCTGCATTCTGACATAATAATCATCTGCTCTTTCCTTTAATATGGGAGCATAGTATTCGATTATCAATCCCACCTTCTGTGCAAGGGTATACTCAGGTTGGCTGGCTTTGGAAAGCATTTTCCCCAGAATTATCAATTCATCATAGAACTTGCGCTGTTTAAAAACCTCAAATGAAAACGGATCCCTGCTATTGTGAAAATCGCTTATTATGCTTCCGGCTGTTACATGTCCGACTCCTCCGATATATTTCAGCACCCTGTGCCAGGCAACCGCATCGGAAGGGTTATAAGTGATCCTCAGATAGGAGATTATGTCCTTAATATGCATTCTTTCGTTGAAACGGAAACCGCCTACCACAACATATGGTATGCCTCTTTTGCTCATCTCAACCTGTATATACCTGTTGTGCCAGTCGGCACGGTTTAGTATTGCTATCTCATTCAGAGGGACATTCTTTTCAGATAGCTCCATAATCCTGTCAACAATAAATACAGCCTCTTCCTGCTGGTCATAAACCCGCCTGATTACTGGAATGGTTTGCCTTAAATTCCGTGTGAAGAGCTTCTTTTTATATCCGATCCTTGCATTGTCAATTATTGAATTTGTGAAGTCCAGTATCTTCTGATTACTCCTGTAGTTTTCCTCTATCCTTACCACAATGCATTCGGGATAAGTCTCGGGAAACCGGAGAATATTCTCATAATTAGCTCCCCTGAACGCATATATGCTCTGCGAATCGTCACCGACAACCATTATTCTCCTGTGTTTTTGGGCGATAAAATCCACGATCTGCTTTTGAACAATGTTTGTGTCCTGGAATTCATCCACCATTACATATTGGTATTGCTTCTGAAGAGACTCACGGAATCTTGAATTATCTCTCAGGCTGTTCCTAAGGATTTCCATAAGATCGTCGAAATCAAGGATCTTGCTCAGTATCTTATATCTTGAATAGCCATTGAAGATAAGTTCAATATCAGGGATATAATCTATAAGGCCTGTATATTGCTCATGCACTATTGAGCTGATTGTCGTGTTCCTGTTCCTGGAATAGGATATTATATCATGTATTCTTTCCTTTCTCGGGAACTTCTTGTCTTTGGTATTGAGCTTAAGCTCGGTCCTGATCAGATCGATAATATCTTCAGAATCGCTTGCATCTATTATTGTGAAATTTGGAGGAAGGTTCAGAAGATTAGCGTACTTCCTCAGAATAAATGCTGCAAAGGAATGATATGTCCCTCCAGTTACATTTCCGACTCTTTTATCCTGGAGAAGGGTCTCAACCCTGTCAAGCATCTCCCGTGATGCCTTTCGTGTAAAGGTCAGCAGAAGAATCGACTGGGCGTCAATGCCCTTCTCGATCAGGTAGGAAACCCGGTGGACAATAACCCTTGTCTTGCCACTGCCCGCCCCGGCAATAACCAGGACCGGCTTCTCAGTGATCAGCACTGCAGCAAGCTGAGACGGATTAAGTGAACTAAGATAGTTGACCCTGAATTTTCCCGGGTCATACCGGGTGATACTATTGTCATCAGGATTCTTCTTTTCTATTGAAATGGCTATCTGCTGCAGTTCCGTGATTTTCTTTTCGAGCTCATCAGATGTCTCCATCTCGGGATATTCTTTCAAGTCTATCGAATGAATATCCTTAAATTCTTCAGGCCTGGTATTAGGCTGAGCAGCTATTGATCCGGTTATCTGCTTAAGAAAACTTTCGAGCAGGTCCATCCTGGATGAAGGGTTATCCGGGCCGGAATCTTCAAACCTCTTAATTACACCTCCCTGATTATCTTCATCAGGAACCTCTCTCTTTTTCTCTTCCTTTTCGTGATCTGTCATCGCTGATTAAAAACTGATCATTCTTTAATCTGAAATATAAGATATTTTATTATTAAACGCAAAAGGAGACAAAGTTCATCATAAAGGACTTGATGGACTTTCTTTTCCAGTATTTGGGATACGTTATTTTGACTTTCTGATTATTTACAGTTCACATAATGTAAAAATAAATTAAAATAAATAAAATAATTAAAATATTTTTATACAATTATAAATACTTTAATAGCAATAAGATAATAAAATTCAAGCGACTGTTTATTCCGAAAAAAGCATAAATTAAAGACATTTATGACTCAAATAATAAACATAAAAGTGAACAAATATTATTCTGTGATGTTTATTGTTCAAAAGCTATTAACAACAATAATATTTAAAACTTGAAATCATGAAAACGAAAAATTTAATTCTGATGAGTATCGTCCTTACGGGGCTGTTCTTTATGACAGCTTGTGAGAAAGATGATAACACTGCTGATCCAATGGCTACTACTGATCAGACTGTTGCTGAATATGCATCAGGTGATCCGAACTTTTCAATTCTTGTTCAGGCTCTTGCAAAGGCTGATCTTGTTGATGTTCTGAATGGGAGTGGTAATTTTACAGTATTTGCACCAACAAATGCGGCTTTCAATGCGCTTTTCGCAACTCTTGGAGTAAGTGGAATAGCAGATCTTTCAGCTGAGACACTTACCCCTATACTTCTTTATCACGTATTGGGTACTGAGAAAAAAGCTTCAATGATTACCTCGGGCTACTATGCTACACTTAGTCCTGCCGAAGGAAATTTTGCCAGTATGAATATATCAGTATCCGGCGGAGTTAATATTGATAAGGATACGAAGGTAACCACTGCCGACGTGGATGTAAAGAATGGTGTTATACATGTAATTGACAAGGTTCTTCTTCCTCCTTCAGTTGTTGATATTGCTCTTGATAACAGCAATTTCAGTATACTGGTGCAGGCTGTTGTAAAAGCCAACCTGGTTGAAACTCTCAGTACTGCAGGTCCTTTTACAATTTTTGCACCCACAAATGCTGCATTTGAGACACTGTTTGGAGAGCTGGGTGTTACAGGAGTTGCAGATCTTACAGCAGAACAGCTCACCCCGATACTTCTTTATCATGTAGTAAGCGGTAATGTAAGATCGAGTGATCTTTCAGACGGATCTGTTGAGACCCTTAACGGGCCGATCGAGATCTCTCTTATGCCTTCCCCTTCCATCAATGGTACAACGATGATAGTTGCCACCGATGTTCAGGCAACAAATGGTGTGGTTCATGTTATTGACAAAGTTCTTTTGCCAGCGGCAAGATAATTGTTGATTTCAGGTTGAGTGCAGGATGCCTCTTAGTCTTTATGACTCATGAGGCATCCTCTTTTTATGGCTATATGGGCAGTGGTGCTTTGCAGGTTTATATCCTGATTCTGTATGAGATTATCTACAAAGTATTAAGGTGATGTTTAATAATATATTTTATTATGTTCATAAATAATAAAAT
Source organism: uncultured Bacteroidales bacterium (assembly GCA_963782945.1). Taxonomy (GTDB): domain Bacteria; phylum Bacteroidota; class Bacteroidia; order Bacteroidales; family VadinHA17; genus LD21. The sequence goes on along the minus strand of CAWALO010000012.1, from coordinate 139,999 downwards.
AAATATAAAATATATATAAATATTTAAATTATATAAAAAGCTATATATCAATAGTATAAAACAATTAGACAAAAATATAAGAGAATAATAATAAATAAATGAACAAAATAAATAATAATAAAGTGAACAATATATTTTATTCCGTGTTTATATATCAAAAGCAATAATTAAAAATTTAAAACTTAAAAAAATGAAATCAACCAGTAAAAAATTATTAAGCTATTTTGCAATTGCATTAATAGCTTCCTTCACACTCTCATCGTGTGATAAAGATGAAGATGAACCGGCTGCAACCAAGGACATTATGGAACTTGCCCAGTCGACTTCAAATCTTAGTACTTTTGTTACCGCCGTTAATGCGGCCGGATTGACATCTGCCCTGAAAGGTCCCGGACCCTTCACGGTGTTTGCTCCATCAAACGCTGCTTTCGCCAGCGTGGATCCGGCTACATTGGAAGCTCTTCTTGCAAATCCTGCAGCACTGGCAGATTTGCTTAAATACCATGTAGTCAGTGGTGAGAAAATGTCTGGTGATCTTACAAGCGGATCAGTTTCAACATTGCTTCCGGGGAAATCAATTAATGTTACAGTATCCGGTGGAATGATTACTTTAAATGGTACAGCAGGTGTTGAAACTGCCGACATGGATGCCTCAAATGGTGTTATACATATTATTGATGAAGTTTTAATATACCCTGGTTTTGAGGTTCCTAAGAAAAGTATTTATGACCTGGCAGCTTCGACTCCTTCATTAAGTACACTTAAGGCAGCTCTTGATATGTTCCCTGATCTGGTTACTGCATTGGATTCCGATGGATCTTATACAGTATTTGCTCCGACAAATGATGCTTTTACAGCACTGTTGGGAGTTATAGGACAGACAACTCTTAATGATGTACCTGAATCAGTAATTGAAAGATTGCTTAAGTATCATGTAATATCAGGAGCTTCCCTGATGTCTGCCGATCTTACTGACGGGCAGGAGGCTGCAACGCTTTTAAGTGCTGATGATAAAATAACTGTAGGCATAGACGGAACTTCAGTTACAATTAACGGGGCTAATGTAACAACAGCTGATGTTGAAGCCAGCAATGGCATTGTTCATATACTTGATGCAGTATTGGTACCTTCACAGGAATTAAGCATTGTAAATACAATTGTAGAGCCAGCTTATTTCAACAAGAATTTCTCAATCCTTACTGAGGCAGTTGTAACAGCTGATCTTTTGGGTACCTTAACCAATCCTGCAGCAAACCTTACATTATTTGCTCCTGACAATGCTGCTTTTGCAGCCGCCGGTATTACGAGCCTGGAAGGACTTACAGCATCTGATCTTACTCCTATTTTGACTTACCATGTTCTTGGAAGTGAGGTATTTGCCAATGCTTTGCCACCAACCGGTTCAGCAGTAACAACATTGAACGGCCCCTTCTACTTAAGTATTAATCCTGATGGAGCCTTTATCAACGGTTTAACAAAGATCACCACAGCAACTGTTTCAGGTGGTGCCTTAGATTATTCCAATGGTGTTGTTCATCTGATCAACAGGACATTATTGCCTGCTACAAAGAATGTTGTTGAAATAGCTGTTGCAGCTTCTCAGGCTGCTACCGGAGCAGAATTCGGACAACTGGTTGCTGCACTTACCGCTGTTGAGAATGATCCCACAGCAGCTAATCTGATTACAATACTAAGCGGAACAGGTCCATTTACAGTATTCGCTCCTACTGATGCAGCATTTACATCACTGTATACCCTGGCCGGCGTTGCGAATTTTGACGCTTTGGTTGCTGCCATCGGAATTCCAACTCTTGAGGCTGTATTAAAATATCATGTTCTGGGTGCAAGAGTATTCTCATCAGATCTGCCAAACCTGCCGAGCAATGTTGTCGCAACACTTGGAGGAAACATAACGCTGAATCTGGCTGCGCTTACTATAACAGATACCGATGCCGCTCTGAGTCTTGGATCTGCTGATGCAACAATTACATCAACTGATATACTTGGTACAAATGGTGTGATACATGTAATCAATCAGGTTCTGTTACCATAACCATTATATCCGTGTAACTTATTTTAAGAAAATCTGCAACTTAATTGTTGCAGATTTTTTTTCTCCCTTTGGTTACATTATTCATCAGAATAAAAAATCTTGTATATTTATCTAAAGTTTTTTTAAATGGAACAGTATTCAATACATGATCTTGACAAGCTGTCTGGAATCAAGGCTCACACTATAAGAGTCTGGGAGAGACGCTTCAATATCGTTACGCCACACCGGACCGGGACCAACAGAAGGAGGTACGGTGATGATGAACTCAGAAGGATAATCAACATCTCTATCCTTAAAAGGAATGGGTTTAAGATATCTGAAATCGCAAAATTCACCACTTCAGAAATAGATGAGAAGGTATCATTCCTCTCAAAAGATGTCTTTCATCCTGATACACAAATAGATTCACTTGTTGTTGCCATGGTCGGTTACAATGAAAAAGCAGTGAATGACGTATTGATCAGGTCAATGATGAACAGGGGAATGGAAGAGACTATGGACACAATAGTTTTACCATTTCTGAAAAGGATAGGGATAATGTGGCAGACCGGGACTGCCGATATAGGTTCTGAACATTTTATCACAAGCATTTTCCGTCAGAAACTAATATCGGCAATTGATACTCTTTCTCCGGTTCTGAAACCGAAAAGGAAAAAAATAATATTATTCCTGCCGGAGAATGAGCTGCATGAGATCGGCCTTCTTTTTTTTAATTATGTAATTAAAAAGGCGGGTCATGAATCATTGTATCTCGGGCAATCAACTCCTCTCTTTGCAGTTGTTGACGTAAACAATAAATGGAAGGCAGATATTTTAATTACCGGTTTAATGTCAGGTTTTCCCGAACTTAAGAGTGAAGAATATCTGGCCGATCTTGTAAAATCATTTCCGAAACAAAAGATACTTGTTGCAGGTGAACTTGCAAGTAGTGCAACCATCCTGAAGGATAAACGGTTATCTCCGGTTCTGACTCTTGAAGATCTTCAAGCGCATCTTTAATGGATTGATTATAACTGGTTTGTGAATACTTCAGATCCCCATGCTTTAATTGTTTTCGAGTCTGAAGAGGACCGGAATTATGAACCATACAGGAACAGGTACTCCATCCTCTTTACCGGGTCTGAATGCAGGAAGGCTTTTAACCACCCTTATTGCTTCTTCGTCCAATGAAGGATCAATGCTTCCCACTACTTCTGTTCTGCCAACCGAACCATCGGCATTAACAACGAATTTCAGAACCACTCTTCCCTGCATATTATTTTTAATGGCCTCTTCAGGATAGGCTACATTATCAGTTATGTATTTCATGAGTGCGGGTATTCCTCCGGGAAATTCAGGCATCTCCTTAACATTTATATAAATTAACGGCTCATCAGGAATTGTAGGATCGTATGTATCAACAAATCTGACTGTGTCATTAATATCACCATTCCTGGTTGTTTCCAGAATCTCGTCAGTTATTGGTGGAGGAATCAGGGTTTCGATTGAATCTGTTGTGACCTCAGGTTGGAGATTTTTTATAGTTTCGGCCAGCACCGAGGGCGGTTTACTCTCCGGCAATACCGGATCCGGAATGATTGGATCATCCATTTCTATAATTACACCTGTTGGTCCGTCAATGGCAGTTCCCTCTTCAGTTGATAATGAGAAAGCAGCAATGAGCAGGACAGCGAAAGCAACTCCGCCGAGGATTGAAATACTTGTCGCTGAATTGTAGTGCTTCCGGAGATCATAGGCTCCGTAATCCATGTTTCTGTTCTCAAAAATGATCTCATCAAATCCGGGAACTTTTTCATTTTTCCTCTTCATGTTTTAAAGTTTTAGTTGTTAATACTGTACCAGGCAACCGAATCACAACTATAACTGAAAAGAGGTTTTTATCTGATTTATAAATGCAAAAATCAGACCATTCCAGTATATAAAGACAAAAGATAAAAGTTTAAGAAGATGAAAGGGAGAAATTAATGCTGCACTTCCTTTAACAAAACTGAAACGCCAACTCTTTAAGGAGGTGTTGAAAAAGTCCGTTTGCACCCCTAAACCCCCCAAGGGGGCAGGGGGGCAAAAACTGTCGCAGAAGGGCACAGAGGAGTCACAGAATCACACAGAGTAGAATAGGTTAACTACTTAAAAGTTCTTGTCATTGAAGAAGGAATAACGATAACATAATCAGCGAGCCCAAGGCTTTCGTCATTCATTTTATCTATATCATCCTGAAGGACAGTTGTGATTGTCATCACTTTAACCCCCGGATTATATTTGTTCAGATACCAGATGATTCCCATATGTCTGTCGGAATGGTAACTGCCGTTATAATGAATTACAGTCTGAGCTGCACTCCTGCTGTTTGCTATGGATCTGGCCATTGTTGCATCCTTAATAGCCTGGGCTTTCGGGAGGTTCTCATTAACCTTATTCTCCATGCCGCCTCCTATTGCTCCATCCATCGACAGCATATCTTTATAGCATGGCAGTTCAGGATCATATTCGACAGGCAGGGGAGCTATGTATTTCAATGCTTCAGGGGAAAGTTTCTGAAGGGTTTCAAATCCTCCTGATGCAACAAGTGATGCATATCTGCGCGGTATGTTTGAGGCAATGAATTTCAGTCCGTTCTCCTTTGCAAAACTGATAAGAGGTTTATAATCGGTCTGGTAGTTTTTCCACAGACGGACTTCTCTCTCAAACGATGCTTCCTTTATTATATCTGAAAAGTATTCGTCAATGATGAGCTGATTATCAGTCTCGAACATCTCAGCAGCAAGAATAAGATCTTTCCCCTTGTCTGTATGGATATCCTTTGTTATTTCGAGTTCCAGCCAGTGTGCCACAGGGTTATCATGAAGCTCTCCGAAGAATATCACTTCTGCATTCCCGGCATCTTTAATGATTTCTTTATAATCCGATTTCTTTCCTCTTCCCGTAAACACTTTATAGGCAGGTTTATCCTGCGCTGAAGAGGATAATGAGAGTACGAGCAAAATCAGAATGGCATAAAATTTCATAATAAATTTAGTTATGTGAATTACGTGATAACAACCCGTCAAAGGAAATAAAAATCATCAGAAACACAATGCATCCCGAGCCTACCGTATCCCAAAACGGTAGCTGAATTTTATCAGGAAGACATTATGTGGTTTTTCGCTGAACAGGTTTTCCATATCATTTGAATAGTCCATCACTCCCGATGTGTTGGAGTTTGAACGGGTCTGGCTCCAGACCAGGTAGACTGAGGAACCAGGATTATATTCCCACCTGATTACAAGGTTTGACAGAAACTCCTGTATATTGAAATCAGGCTTATCGAATCTGTAGTCCTCTGAGCCATCAGTATTTTCATCTATTTTGTAATATTCGTAATCATTTTCTTTCATCAGGGTGATCTGAGATGGAGAATATGTTGCAAACCGGTTATGATAATCAGAAGCCATCGGATCGGTTATATATTTGAAATCATAGTATCTGCCTGATGCTACAAAGGGCTGACCCCAATACTGAAGTGTCAGATCGGGTGACAGATTGAAGTTAATTCTGAATGACATGCTCACTACTTTCTGGTCGATGCTGCCATGGATATATCTTGTCTGGTTCCCGTAGTTTGTCTGATCGACATACTGAAGTTCATCATATGATACCATATATGAAGGACTAAATGAAAGTGATAAGGTATTTATTGGTTTGTAGCTTATTTCAGGCTGAAGACTGATAATGTTTCCGGAACCTTCAAAAGTGACAGTATGTCGCAGCTCCAGCTCAATCTCCAGCTTTTTGCGGCTGTCAGTGTTCAAGTGTATCCACGAGTTAAGACTTCCGGGCATTTTCATTATCGGACCCCCGCGGAGCATTGTATTGCTGATGACATTGTAATTAAAATTGGTCCCTGCTCCGGCATCCCAGTAGTTCTTAAGATTGATGAACGTGTTTGCATTTAATCCGTCAAAAAGGTGGTTACCTGAAAAATCCCAGCCCGCATATTGATTTGCATTTATGTACATACTCCTGTAGAATGATTTTGGTTCCCATAACCGGTAATTTGTCCAGAGCACCTGCAACATTTGATCCGCTTCCCTGAGATATCCCATATCATTGAGTTCCAGTCCGGGAGTTTTCCATAAAAATGCTCCGCCATAGCTCCAGTGGCCGTTTCCGTTTTTCATAAACTGAAGTCTTCCGCCACTGCCTGAAAGTGATGTCCGGGAGGAATCGAGGGATATACTATTGCCAGGTTTTTGAAAATACCTTGCAGATGATCGTTGAGCATTGACCATTGCCAGTTCTGTCCCTTCAATATAACTGAATGCCGTATTCAGGTTGATCATATAGGTCTTCTTGCCAAAGTACTGTGTGAAATCAAGTCCCCCGCTATAGGCAGCCATCGGGAGTATATTGACTAAGGCGTCGTTTGCATCCCCGGCTATTGATAATTCATTCATTTTACGGTTTACAGAGGTGAACATTCCTCCAATAATAGTATTGCCTTCCTTATAATCTTTCTGGAGTCTTGCTGCCATGTAGTTTGTAAGGGGTTCAATGGTCTGATACGATCTATCTCCTCCGGTGTCAATTTCAGCCACCTCTTCACTTGTCAATGCATCCATCAGGCCAACTGAAAGACCATTCTGTGTTTTCCCGGTCAGTTTTGCTGCTCCCAGGATCGAGGTTCTGTCGGGCGAGTTAGAATAACCCGTAATAGTATCGTTATAACCATAATAATCATAGCTGCTGCCCTGAGGTCTTCGTCCTATTCTCCTGGAATAAAAAAGGTTATCATTGCCTACATCTCCATCACCGATTCCAAGTCCGAAATTAATTATATTGCTTCCCTCAATGAAAAATGGTCTTTTTTCCTCGAAAAATGTTTCATACGCAGTAAGGTTGACCTCTGACGGGTCAGCTTCCACCTGACCAAAATCGGGATTAATGGACAGGTCCATTGTAAGATTATTTGTCACCCCTATTTTTGCGTCGAGGCCGGCATTAAGCTTTGCGTTCTTCCCTGTGGCAAAAGGATTTCCTTCGTCTGCCGGAAATCTATCCACCTGTGCAACGCCATAAGGTGTAACATCAAATATCTTCCTTGGTTTTACCTGTTCCACACCTGCCATTTCTCCCATCATATGAATAATACCGGGAGCATCCTGGGGAATATGCTGCCAGATGCAGGTTTCATCCTTTCTAAATATTGTTCTGATTACCTCAAGACCCCAGACATCACCTGAATTTTTTTCAAAACGCAGCTGGCTGAAGGGTATTTTCATTTCTGCTATCCAGCCTTCCCTGTTTATCGATGTTCCCACCCACCAGTTTGGATCCCATGACTGATCTTCATTCTGCCCGTCATTAGTCATCATCTGGTCAACCTTGACGCCTCCCACACTGACTCCGAAAAAGAAACCGGTACGAAGGTCATGAAAGCTGTCAAATATTATGGCGACCATATCGCCGTCCTCATGATCCCTTCTGGTCAGCCTTTTTACAATACTATCGGGACTTGTGTCAAACGATTTAATTGCAATAAATAGGTTATTGGCATCAAACAGTATTTTAAATTCAGTATGTTGTGAAGGCTCCTTCCCGTTATAAGGTTCGAACTGTGTAAAATCATCCGTCCATTCTCCCTCATTCCATAGTTTCTCATTAATAACTCCGTCAATAACAGGAGCCTCTGAAATCTGTGTTGCTTTATAACGTTTCTTCTCAGTGGTCTGTCCAAAAGCAGATGGGATCAGCAGGCAAAGTATGCAGAGAGTGGTCAGAATATTTTTCACGAGGAAAGGGATTCTTTTTAGTTTCTGAATAAGGACGCAAAAGAATGCATTCTGATGCAGAAAATGTCACCTTTTAACTATTTTTAACCAATAGTTTATTTGGGGAGCTTATACTACAGACAATTAAAAAGGCAAATCCCCTAATCATAAAGCCTTATAAATTCATATGAATTGCCGCAATATTCCAGGAATCTGAGGAAATCGGATTGTGAGACGACAAGTGAAGCAGTATTTATATTTGGATGAAATGCTAATCTGTCATATTTCTTAAGTGTCTCATCAATAAATAGATGGACATGTCTTTCTTTATCGTTAATAAGACCGAAAGGAGATACTGAACCTGGTTCAACACCCAGAAATTCTTTAAGACGTCTGTCTGAGGCAAAAGTAAGTTTGCCCTGTCTCAGTTTTTTTTCGAGATCCCTTATATCAAGCTGCTGAAGGTGTTCGAGGATTACAAGGTAGTGTCTGTTTCCTTTATGATTGCGAAAAAAGATGTTTTTGCATCTTCCGGAGTTTAAGTCTTTCCAGTGAATTCTGGCATCTTCTATAGTTGCCAGTGCGGGGTGTTCATGATATTCAAACGTGATATCCAGTTTTTCGAAAAGCTGATAGAGTTCCCTCTGACCCCTCATATTATCCTATCTGGGTTTTGACACGTAGGTGAACTCCATTTCAAGCAGCATTGCAATATCAGAACCTGCTTCCTGCATGTCGGTATCCTCTTCATCATAGAGCCATTCCACGATCATAGGAACCCTCGAAGAGGCCAGCCTTTTTACTTCGAGCAAGATGTCGTACAGGAACTTTGCAGATGATGAGTTGAAATATTCAAGATCAACCTGAAACTTAAGTGGTACTGTATTGGAATAGTGGTTGGAGTTTCCTTCAAGAAGGCTGTCAATATAGCTTCTGAGCCACTCAATTACCGGGTAATAGGTTCCGCGTACATCTTCCGGGCTGGAAATTCCCCGTATGTAAAAAATTCTTTCATCATGAGAAAAACATATCTCGGGAGAATAGGGACCAGAAGGGTACATAAAGTTTTTCCATCAGACAGCATTTGATACAAAATTGCAATAATATTTTAAAACCTGCAAGGAAATTCATAAACCCGATTTCAACTCATCAGATCAGATTATTGTCTGCTTCAGGCAGATAACCGGTATCTTCCTGCAATGAAGAGTTGGAGTATGCGCTGACAGCCAGCCTGTCACAAGTCTCATTTTCAATATTATTCGAGTGTCCCTTGATCCAGACAAATCTGACATTATGCTTCCGGTACACCTTTAAAAACCTGATCCAGAGATCCGGATTTTTTTTATTTTTAAATGCCCTGGATTCCCATTGGAATACCCATCCTTTTTCAACTGAATCGGCAACATATTTTGAATCAGTGTAAATGACAACGCTGCTGCCTGGAATTTTAAGAGCTTCCAGCCCGACAATCACGGCCAACAGCTCCATCCTGTTGTTTGTGGTAAGTTTGAACCCTTCTGATTTTTCAAGACGGTGTTTTCCGGAAATCAGTACTACTCCATAACCTCCAGGGCCAGGATTACCGCTTGAAGCTCCATCGGTATAGATTATTATCTCACCTGGCATGAGGAAGCACTATCCCAGTGTTGGTTAGGAAGAGTTTTATTGCTATCGAGAGCAGAATTACTCCGAAGGTTTTTTTAAGTATCTGAAGTCCGCCTGCTCCAAGGATCTTTTCAAAAAATGTTGTCAGACGAAGGACAAGGTAAATAACCACCATATTGAGGATGAGTGCAATAAGGATATTGATCGTCTGATATTCAGCTTTTAGTGAGAGTATTGTGGTAATCGATCCGGCACCGGCAATAAGTGGAAAGGCAATTGGAAATATGGATCCTCCGCCATGGGAATCGTGTTTAAACAGCTCGATTCCCAGTATCATTTCCATGGCAATGAGAAATATTATAAATGAACCTGCAATAGCGAATGAGGAGACATCGATACCGAAGATGCCCAGCAAGGGACTGCCAATAAATAAAAATGCAAGCAATATTAAAAAAGAGACAAGTGTGACTTTAAAGGATTTGATAACACCTGACTTTGCCTTGATGTCAATTAATATGGGAATTGATCCGGGTATATCAATTATGGCAAAAAGCACCATGAAAGCAGCGAGTATCTCTATCAGGTTAAAGTGCATAAGTTAAAAATTACTGAACTATCGTCATCTCGTCTACCAGATTTTTTGCACCAGCATAGATATCCATCACCCAGAGCACATACCGGATATCGACAACAATTGTTCTTTGCAGTTCGGGTTCGTAGGCAATATCGCCGCTCATCGATTCCCAGTTGCCGTCAAATGCCAGTCCGATGAGTTCCCCATTTCCATTAATTACAGGGCTGCCGGAGTTGCCTCCGGTAATATCATTTGTTGTAAGGAAGCATACTGGCATGTAACCTTTCGATGATCCATACCTGCCATACTCCTTTTTCATATTCAGGTCAATAAGACGCTGAGGCAGATCGAATTCATAATCATTGGGTTTATATTTATCTACAACACCCTGCAGTGTTGTAAAATATTTATAGGTAACGGCATCTTTCGGGTCGTAATCCCTTACAGAACCATAAGTCAGTCGCATTGTTGAGTTGGCATCAGGATACTGTGTTTTTTCGGGCGCCATATCCATCAATGCTGCAATCCAGAGTCTTTTTCCCATTGCCAGGTTTGCATCAAACTGGCTGAGATCCCTCGATATATCTGCCCCCATCCTTGATATTGAAGTGGCTGTAACATATACAGGATCTGCTTCAATTACCTTAAGGGCAGGTTTACTGAGGAATGCCTCCAGTTTTGCTTCATCGGCAAACACCGATCGCCTGAACATGTCGTCAACATACTTGTCAATATTCCCTTTGAATTTTTTATCTACCACAGCTGTATAATAATCGGGATGGAATTTGGCAGGAACATCAGCCCTGTAAAGTTTCATCATCGCTTTCATTGATTTAATGTCGGTAGAAGGGCTGTAGTCCTTATAGAATTTATTGCCGTTACTTCTGATCTTGTCAGCAGCATCGGCTATTTTCCTGCTATCTCCGGATTTCAGGGCAGTGATAAGAGCATCTACTCCCTGATTCATTGAAAGCAGTTCGCATCCCTGCATGCATTCAAAGCGGTATTGCTGAGCATTATATAGTTCAGCCCTGCCTTCTATTGAAGTCTTGATGAGGTTAAGCGATTCACCGTATTTTGCCTTTTTATCGGCATTGGCAGCAATCCATTTGTTAAACTGGTTCTCTGTTTCTTCTTTCTTGGCTTTCACCCTGAGCCTTTCAAGACCTGCTTTCTGACCAATAGAATATTTCCAGTAATTTGATGATCCGAAATATTTGGCGGAATACTGGATATTGACTTTCTGATCGGCCTGCATATCTTTCATCCAGATCTCCTGCTTTATGCCGCGGATCTTAATCCTGTCGGGGTGTACGATCGACAACTGCTCTTTTACCTCAAAGGAGGTCATATATCTGTTGGTTCTCCCGGGATAGCCAAGAATCATCGTAAAATCTCCAGGGTTGAGGTCCTTTAATGAGACAGGAAGATAATATTTTGGTTTCATAGGGATATTATCTTTTGAATAGGCGGCAGGCTTTCCGTCAGGCCCTGTATAAACACGGAACACACTGAAATCACCAGTATGCCGTGGCCATTCCCAGTTGTCGGTATCGGAACCGAATTTCCCGATTGACGAAGGAGGAGCACCAACGAGCCGAACATCATTGTATCTCTCATAAACAAGCAGATAAAAATAGTTGCCTCCGTAAAAACTTGCAACAAGAGTCCTGTAGTTATTTCCTTCCGAAGCACTTTTTTCAATTTTCTGCCTTGCATCACTTATTGCAGCACTTCTCTCGGTTTCACTCATCCCCTCTTTAACATCAGCAAGTACCTGACTGGTGACATCCTCGATTTTGAGTAGAAATGTCACGGAAAGATTCGGATTCTCTAATTCCTCTTCCTTGCTCTTTGCCCAGAATCCATCCCTCAGATAATCGTGTTCAACTGTACTGTGCGATTGTATGGATCCGTATCCGCAATGATGGTTTGTGAGGATAAGTCCCTGGGAAGAGACGATCTCTCCTGTACATCCACCTCCGAAAATTACTATTGCATCTTTCAGGCATGCCTTGTTCAGGCTGTAGATATCTTCAGATGACAGTTTAAGCCCCATTTGTGTCATCTTGCCCATGTTTAATTTCTCAATGAGAGGAAGAAGCCACATACCTTCATCAGCTTTTACTCTTGAACCAATACTGAAAAGAAGTATAAATGTTATTGCAAATAATTTTTTCATACGATATAACTTTTCCGGAAGTTTAAAATTTTTGGAGGCAAAGATAATTCACTTAATGAATTTTGTACAGTTAATTTGTCATATTATGTTTTTTTTAACTACTCAAAACTCCAGTTTCATCTGGGTATTCAGCAGGGCAAATGATCTTCTGTGATATGGGGTGATACCATTTTTCAGAATAGCTGCCCTGTGAAATAATGTTGGATACCCTTTATTATTATTCCATCCATATTCCGGAAACTCATTATGAATTTTATCCATGTATTCGTCACGATGTGTCTTGGCGAGCACAGATGCAGCAGCTATTGAAAAATATATCGAATCACCTCTGATTACTGTACTATGATTGATTGCTTTATAAGGGTAAAATCTGTTTCCGTCAATAAGCAGGAACTGGGGTTCTTTCTGAAGGCCGTCAATAGCTTTGTGCATTGCCTTGACAGATGCCCTGAGAATATTAATGACATCAATCTCTTCATTATCAATAAAGGCAACACTCCAGGCTATGGCTGACTTCATTATTTCATCTCTTAGCTCCAGCCGCTGTTTTGGGGTCAGCTTTTTGGAATCATTGAGAACAGGGTGTTTGAAGTTTTTAGGGAGTATAACAGCTGCTGCCACAACCGGACCTGCAAGACAACCTCTGCCGGCTTCATCACATCCGGCTTCAGTGAGATTATGATACATGTACGATCTGAGCATAATGTACCTATTTCATTATATACCACGATTCGCTGTTCGGTTCAACGGATACCGGGATGGAGACATTGAACTCCCTGTCGATTTTAAGCCGGCCTGTTTTGCCTTTATTGTCAGTGATCGTGATCTTCCTTTCTGATCCTGTATAATAAACATTTACCTTAAGGTTTTGCCGTACCTGATGATTTAATGGATTATAAACCATTAGCAGACCCTTCTCATCAATGGAAGGGTTAACATGAAGAATAGCGTCAATGCCCCTTCCATCAGCGCGTTTCACATGTATAATATCCGAGTCGAGAATAGCTCTGTGCTTCTTGTAGAAAGCCACCCACTTTTTTACAAGATCAAGAGTCTCCGGAGTATCATATAATCTGGGTCCTCTGTAGGCAGCCTGGACGCCTGCTCCGAAAAGGTTGGCAAGCCTCTGGCCGTAGTGTGGGAGATGTTCGCTGAGGGGTTCAATTGTAGCTTCTGCTCCACCTCCCTGGTATTCCACCAGAGGGACGAACATCCAACCCATGGAAGGAGTCTTTTCCCAGGTCCCGTCAAAAATATTCTGTCTCTCAACTATCTCCTGCTGGCGTCTTGGAAGCGACCAGTTTGTTTCACGGTATCCCATTGCAGTCTTACTGCTCCCATTAAGGAAATACCAGTCAGGGACTGTCAGATAAACACCTCTGGAGCGGCACCATTTATAAAAATCTGTTATTGTCTTGAATTGTTTCCACTGCGAATCTTCCAGTCCCTCATGACCGGGGTGGGCTGTTGACATGCATACATCACCAGGGTATGAGCCATCATGCTCAAAATTATCAAACCCCGTATATTCGATGAATCTGTAAAGTTTCTTAAAATATTCCAGTCCCCATTTACTGCCGATGCAGGGAGAGTTTCCAAACATGGGCATTTTTCCTTCAGGCATTATAACATCATTTCCCTCTCCGATCTTTCTGCTTGCAAACAGGCTGTATCCACCTAATGCTATACCCTTGCTGTGGGCATATTCTGTCAGTTGCCTGTACCGGTCAAGATTTGCCTTGCTGGTATCTTCAATATTGAAACGGCTCCCGAATGACATGATTATTTTTTCGAAGCCTGTCTCAACACACTGTTCAACAGCTCTTTTCATAGATTCATCGTCAGAATACCTGAGGTGCATAAATATTGGGTTTTCCGTTACCCAGGGTGCAATGGTCCTGTACATTTTCCTTTGCGCAAGACCTTTTCTTTCACGGTCCCAGCTGTCATTTACAAGTATCCATGTTCTGAAAGTGTCGAATGATTTTCCTGATCCAATTCTTTCAGCTGGTCCGATAATGGGTTTGCATTCAAGCATCGTTGGCTGTATGCGGGTATAGTTGACTATTGTCTGATAATCAGGGTCAGGCAGCCACCAGACAGATTTTTCATAACATGATTCTGACGACATGCTGCCGCCGAATGCATAATCAGTTTCAACATAAATATTCGGTAATGTCCAGTTTTTCTTATCGCCAACAACACTCTCCTCTTCTGTAAGGGCAAGGATCTCTGATTTATAACTGTCAAGAACAATTTCTTTTTCCGAATCATTCGTTATAGTGAGCCATTTGCAGATCAGGGGAAGGCCGTCATATATTTCATAATGGAGAGTCACTTTTATCATTATTGCACTATCTCCTTTTCTTTTCGGGATGTAGGTGAAATCAACTATTTTTCCATGCGGGGGCCATGGCATATCCTTAGCCATCCATTCAGATCTTTTTTTCCATTCAAATCTTGCAGAGATTTCACTAGTCTGATAGCCGGCAAGCTTTAATGGCGAAAGTGAATCGGGTTTTAATCCGGGGATCCATTCCTGAGCCAGGTAGTTTTTCACAGGCTGTCCGGTCAGTCCGCCAACTTTCACTTCATTACCGTTAATGGTAAGTACCGCTTCCGGCTTGACAGCCCTTATTAGCTCATTACCTGTCATCATATTTAAAAAACCTGTGGTGGCTCCATCGGGAGCGAGGCTGAATGTTCTGGAGACAAGGCCGTTGGATATTGTAACAAATCCGTTATTTTCTTCAACCACAGCTTTATATGCTGAGTCATCAATCAGCCAGTCGGCTTTTGTATTGCCAAAATCACTGCATGCGGCAGTCATGGCCAGAATTATTATCCAGATATGGGTACTTTTCATATCAGAAGCTTAAATTTTGTTTCTAAAGTAAGAATTAAAGCAATACCCTGTCAGTTAAAATAAAAATTGCATTATGATTATAAAGTTTAATTTTGCAGAAATTATATTAAAAGAAATGATAACCAACGAACAGATAAGAGATTTATCGGGACGCCGCGATGCGTTAAGGAGGTATCTTTGACGTCGATACAAAGCTCGAACTGATACGTGAGAAAGAAAGTTTATCCCAAAAGCCTGGTTTATGGGATGATCCGAAAGCCGCTGAGGATCTTTTAAAGAGCATTGCAGAGCTTAAGAGCTGGACCACCGGATTCGACAAGATAGGCACTGCAATTGATGACCTTGTTGTACTCTACGATTTCTTCAGGGAAGGAGAATCAACAGAGGAAGACGTTGATAATCAGTACAAGGACTGTCTGTCAATGATTGAGGACCTCGAGGTCAGAAATATGCTGCAAAAGGAAGAGGATCAGCTCGGGGCTATCCTGAAAATAAATTCGGGAGCAGGAGGGACCGAAAGTAACGACTGGGCAGCGATGCTTATGAGGATGTACCTGCGTTGGGCAGAACGGAACAATTACAAGGCCAGGGAATTGGATTTTCAGCCGGGCGATGAGGTGGGGGTCAAATCAGTGACTATCGAAATTGACGGAGAGAGAGCCTATGGTTATCTGAAAAGTGAAAACGGAGTACACAGGCTTGTGAGGATCTCACCTTTTAATGCCCAGGGAAAAAGGCAGACAACATTTGCTTCTGTCTTCATATCACCACTTGTTGATAATAATATTGAGATTGAGATCAATCCGGCTGATATCTCCTGGGATACTTACCGTTCAAGCGGAGCAGGCGGGCAGAATGTAAATAAGGTGGAGACTGCTGTAAGGTTAAGGCATCATCCTACCGGGATAATTATAGAGAATCAGGAAACCCGCTCACAGCTAAATAATAAGGAAAATGCGCTGAAGATCCTTAAATCTCAGCTATATGAACTGGAGCTCAGGAAGCAGATGGAGGAAAAGGCGAAAATTGAAGGAGAGAAGAAAAAAATAGAATGGGGTTCACAGATCAGATCCTATGTACTTCACCCTTACAAAATGATTAAAGACCTCAGGACAAACCATGAGACAGGAAACGTCCAGGCTGTCCTTGACGGAGACCTTAATCCTTTCATAAAATCATTCCTTATGGAATTTGGCGGGAAATAACCTGACTTTTACGGATACTACAAAATAAGAGGTAACTTAAAATGAAAGAGGGTAAACTTTTTGAACAGTTTCCGCCGGTAACAACAAAGGAATGGATAGATAAAATCCACACAGACCTGAAAGGGGCTGATTTTGATAAGAAGCTGGTATGGAAGAGTGGCGAAGGTCTTGATGTAATGCCTTTTTACCGGGCGGAAGATATTGAAAATCTGATGTATGTCAATTCACTGCCAGGTGAATATCCATACATAAGAGGAACCAGGATAGACAACAATAACTGGCGGATAAGGCAGAATATTGTAGTTAAGGATTATTCACAGGGAAACAGGAAAGCTCTTGATATACTGATGAAAGGAGTTGATTCCATTGGGTTTGTAATTTCTGATCCGGAGTCAGTCATTGACGATAATTTTACGATCCTTCTCCGGGATATCCAAATGGAAAGCATTGAGACAAATTTTCTCTGCAATGGCAAGGCAAAGGAGATTCTTGCAATCCTTATTAAAACTGTAAAGGAGAGAGGATTGGATGTATCTGAGATTCGCGGTGCAATAGAAGCAGATCCGCTTGGCCGGTTAATGTTGAACGGTACTCTTTGTATCCCTGAAGAGGCAGGCTTCGATTATCTTGCCTCGCTCACTGAAAGTTCTGCTGTTTTGCCGAATCTGAGGACTATTCATCTCTCTGCCTCTGATTTTAATAATGCGGGAGCTGATATTGTTCAGGAACTTGCATTCGGGATATCTATGGGTAGCGAATATCTTGTACAGCTTACAGGCAGGGGATTAAGCGCAGGCTATGCAGCTTCAAAAATCAGATTCAGTTTCGGGGTGGGGTCAGGCTATTTTCCTGAGATTGCAAAATTAAGAGCCGCCAGGCTGCTATGGTCAACCGTCATGAATGGATTTCTTCAGGGGAGCAGTGAAGGAGCCATTATGGATATTCATTGTGTGTCAAGCAGATGGAACAAGAGAATAAATGATCCATACATTAATATGCTTAGGACACAGACTGAAGCTATGTCAGCTATTCTCGGCGGAACCGATTCACTTACAGTGGAACCATTTGATATTGCCTTAAGGCAGCCAGACGAATTTTCAGAAAGGATTGCTCGCAATCAGCAGCTTATACTTAAAGAGGAATCATATTTTGATAAGGTGGCCGATCCCTCAGGAGGATCATATTATATAGAAAAGCTTACACAGCTGATTGCAGAGAATGCATGGAAACTATTTGTTGAGACAGAGGATCAGGGAGGCTTTCTTTCCGCACTCAAATCAGGATTTATCGAGGCGAAATTATCAGAGTCGGCGGGCAAACATAAAAAAGAGTGAGATAATGAGACCAATATTCAGATATAATGACCTCGGGTCATTTGCAATTGCTGAAAAGGATTTCCGTGACTGGGAGAAGGAGCATGGTATAAAAAAGGATTGGCTTACTTCTGAGGGGATCCCGGTAAAGAGCGTATATGCAAAAGATGATCTGGCAGGAATGGAACATCTGGACTATGCTGCAGGTATACCTCCATTTTTGCGTGGACCTTATTCGGCGATGTATACATTATCACCATGGACAATCAGGCAGTATGCAGGTTTCTCAACTGCGGAGGAGTCGAATGCATTCTACAGGCGAAATCTGGCATCCGGTCAGAACGGATTGTCAGTTGCATTTGATCTGGCTACTCATCGTGGGTATGATTCAGATCATGAGCGTGTTATGGGTGATGTAGGGAAAGCCGGTGTAGCTATTGATTCAGTGCTTGACATGAAATTACTCTTCGACCAGATACCGCTCAACAAGATGTCAGTGTCGATGACAATGAACGGTGCAGTTCTTCCTGTTATGGCGTTCTACATTGTCGCAGCACTCGAACAGGGGGCTAAGCTCAATGAGCTTTCCGGTACTATTCAGAATGATATCCTTAAAGAATTCATGGTACGGAATACTTATATCTATCCGCCTGAATTTTCAATGAGAATTATTGCGGACATTTTTCGCTACACTTCCGCGAAGATGCCTAAATTCAATTCAATAAGCATCTCGGGCTACCATATGCAGGAAGCTGGTGCCACGTGCGATATAGAGCTTGCCTATACTCTTGCGGATGGTCTCGAATATCTAAGGACCGGAGTTCATTCCGGTCTTGATATTGATGCTTTTGCTCCCCGGCTTTCATTTTTCTGGGCTATCGGGATGAATCATTTCATGGAGATTGCCAAATTAAGAGCTGCCCGTATGCTCTGGTCAAAAATTGTAAGCGGATTCAATCCGAAAAATCCAAAGTCTCTTGCCCTCAGGACCCACTGTCAGACATCCGGCTGGAGTCTTACCGAACAGGACCCTTACAATAATGTAGGAAGGACCTGCATTGAAGCTATGGCTGCGGCACTAGGACACACCCAAAGCCTGCATACCAATGCACTTGATGAGGCACTCGCCCTGCCAACAGAGTTTTCAGCGGGAATAGCAAGGAATACCCAGATCTATATACAGGAGGAGACGGGCATCTGCAAGGCTGTTGATCCGTGGGCAGGATCATATTATGTTGAGAATCTGACACATGAGATTGCACATCGTGCCTGGGAGCATATTTTGGAGATTGAAAGTCTTGGAGGAATGGCAAAAGCGGTGGAATCAGGCGTGCCTAAGATGAGGATCGAGGCAGCGGCAGCACGAGCCCAGGCAAGGATCGATTCCGGAGTCCAGATAATTGTCGGGACCAATAAATACAGGCTCGAAAAAGAAGACCCGCTCGAGACCCTGGATATTGATAATTCGGCTGTAAGGGAATCTCAAATCAGGAGACTGGCTCAGCTCAGGTCAGAGAGAGATGAGTCGGAGTGCATGAAATCCCTTGATGCAATAACCAGATGTGTACAGACAGGGGAGGGAAATCTTCTTGAACTGTCAGTGGATGCTGCTGCCAGGAGAGCAAGCCTTGGTGAGATATCTTTTGCATGTGAAAAAATAGTTGGGAGGTACAAAGCTGTGATAAGGACAATATCAGGTGTTTATTCATCAGAATACAAATCGGATAAAGATTTTTCTGAAGCACGGGCGCTGGCTGCCCGTTTTGCCGAAACAGAGGGGCGCCAGCCCAGGATAATGATAGCCAAGATCGGACAGGATGGTCACGATCGTGGAGCTAAGGTAGTATCAACAGGTTATGCCGATATAGGATTTGATGTTGATATCGGGCCACTTTTTCAGACACCGGAAGAGGCTGCGAAACAGGCCGTGGAGAATGATGTCCATGTACTTGGAGTTTCAAGTCTGGCTGCCGGACACAAGACACTTATTCCTCAGCTGATCCTTGAACTTAAGAAGCTTGGGAGGGAAGATATTCTTGTAATTGCAGGAGGTGTAATACCTCCTCAGGATTATCAGTTTTTATATGATGCAGGTGTTGCTGCAATTTTTGGCCCTGGAACCTCTGTCTCAAAGGCTGCTAAGCAGATCCTTGAGATTTTACTGTTAAATAATTAACGGGAACTTCTTAAACGCTCATCATCTTTGAGTTTCAAACACTTTTACCGGGAAAACTCCTGGCAGAGCTTATTTAGACATGATATAAATACCATAAAATCAGGTTCATATATATCATATTTTGCTTTTTTTAAACTGAAGGAATAATAATTTGGTGAGTCAGATTTAGTTTACTTTCACATTATTCCTGTCTGTTATGAAGTTGTATATTCCACCTCAGCTGACACGACTCACAATTGCCTTCGCGATTTTTATATCCCTTTTTCTTTTAATGAGGCATTTACTGGTACCTGATACCTTCGGGCAGTATGGCCATTACAGAGGAGCTTCCCTGGATGATAATGCGGCAGTTGAGATCCATTATGCCGGACAGCAGGCCTGTCTTGAGTGCCATCAGGATATTGAAGATCTGAAGATACAGGATGTTCACAGCGACATTCATTGTGAAATATGTCACGGTCCCGGACAAAAGCATGTGGTCAGCGGTGAGGCATCAGATATATTTAAACCTGCAGGAAGAGAGTTTTGCGGCAGCTGCCATGCAAAGAATGCTGCCAAACCCAAAGATGCCATCTTTCAGGTTAATCTTGCAGAACACAATGTTGGTAAAAATTGCATTGAATGTCATAATCCTCATCAGCCATGGGTAATGTTAAAATGAGTTCATCAAGAAGGAAGTTCATCAAAACGGCAGCTGCAATTGCAGGAGCCACTGTCGGATATTCGTGGTTAAAGTCATCACAGTATTTGCTTTATGGAGCAGAACCTGAGGACAAAAGCCTTCCATGGTATGGAATAGTTATAGATATTCAGAAATGCATAGGATGCGGCAATTGCGCCAAAGCATGCAAAAAAGAGAATGATGTTCCTGCAGAACCATTTTTCTACCGTACCTGGGTTGAGCAGTACACAGTAAAAAACGACGGGACTGTTGAGATTAAATCGCCAAACGGAGGTATAGACGGTTTTCAGCAGACTGTTCCCGATGAGGATATCTTCAAATCATTCTTTGTACCGAAAATGTGCAACCACTGTGCAAAATCACCCTGCATACAGGTATGTCCTGTAGGTGCAACATATGACAGTCCGGAAGGTGTTGTCCTGGTGGATGAAAAATATTGTATCGGGTGCAGGTATTGCGTTCAGGCTTGCCCCTATGGTTGCAGATTTATTCATCCTGTAAAGAAAGTTGCGAATAAATGCACCCTTTGTTATCACAGGATTAAAAAGGATCTGGCTCCTGCATGTATGGAGACTTGTCCTACCGGCGCAAGGATGTATGGCAACCTGAGGGACAAAAACAGTGCTTTGGTGAAATTCCTTAAGGAGCATACAACACAGGTGCTGAGAGCCAACCTGAATACCGGATCAAAGCTGTATTATAATGCATTAAGTTCGGAGGTAAGATAATATGGAACCACTCTATCAGAATTTATATGAAGCCCTGGGCCACGTTCAGGGGTACATTTTCCCAAATGAGATTGATCTTCAATGGGGAATTCTTATCGTTGTCTATCCATTTATTACCGGACTTGTGGCGGGGGCATTTATTCTCGCATCGCTTGAAAGAGTATTCAAGGTTAAAATACTCAAATCCACATACCAGATAGCTCTCCTGACTGCACTTTCATTTCTTCTTGTTGCGACACTGCCATTGATAAGTCACCTCTCACAGCCTCAGAGGGCTTACGAAATTATGATTACTCCTCATTCATCATCCGCAATGGCGATTTTTGGCTTCGTATACCTTTGGTATCTGATGGTTGTGCTTTTGCTCGAGATATGGTTTGACTACAGGCCGAGCATGGTTGTGTGGGCAAATGAGAAAAAGGGAGTTATGAAATGGGTTTACAGGATTCTCACCCTGGGCGTAAGCGACATTTCTCCCAGAGCAGTTCATTGGGACAGAAAACTAGGTTATATCATTACTGTTATAGGTATTCCGTCTGCCTTTATTTTGCATGGATATGTCGGTTTTATCTTTGGATCCATAAAGGCAAATCCGTGGTGGTCAACGCCCCTGATGCCTATAATTTTCCTTTTTTCTGCAATGGTATCAGGGA
Source organism: uncultured Bacteroidales bacterium (assembly GCA_963782945.1). Taxonomy (GTDB): domain Bacteria; phylum Bacteroidota; class Bacteroidia; order Bacteroidales; family VadinHA17; genus LD21. Next base: position 118,215 of record CAWALO010000012.1, on the reverse strand, counting down.
TTTCCCTTGTCCTTCTGGTTTATATGGTGATATCCCGTATCAGGAAAATTGCCACCGATGTTGAGGTACTTGATTCCATCGGAAAATACCTGTTCTTTGTTCTTATTCTTGATTTTACCCTTGAAGGACTTGATCAGATCCACAGGATATATGAGGCAGAGGAATCATTTGAGATAATAAAGTTGCTTGTTTCCGGTAAGTTATACCTTACTCTTTTTGTTTCACAAGGACTGGTGGGAACGATTATTCCGCTTTGTACACTTGCATTTCTCCAGTTCTATAAAGGAAGGATACGTCTGAGGAAATCGCTCTATTTTCTTGTTGGAGTCCTGGTTTTGATAGGGGTATATTCGATGAGATGGAATGTTGTGATCGGAGGTCAGCTCTTTTCAAAGAGTTTTTCCGGCTTCACAAGTTTTAAATTGGGATTGATTGGTCTCGACGGGACTTTAATGGCAGCATTCTGGCTTCTTATTCCTTTTGGAATTCTCGCCTTCCTTCTTTGGCTTTTACCGCCATGGAAGATGGTTGATGCTGAAGATTAGGGTTCTTCCTGAACGGATTTTAGTTTCCTCCGGCTGTATTTACGGGTTTATTCATTGTAATACATATTTGTGATGGCAGATCAGGAGAGTGAACTTGACAAAATCAGGGCTCAGTTAAATTCAATGGAGCTTCGCATCAGAAGACTTGAATCAACCTGGGCCTATTCAGATGCAGGAAAGACAATCAATAAAGGTGAACCGGCACAGATGGTTGAACAGGCTACTGCTGCTGATGTCCAGACGGGCGAAGATAAAGGACTGGAGTCTCAGATAGGTCGATTCGGCCTGGCATGGATGGGCAATATAGTGCTTCTTTTTGGGATAACCTTCCTGACACAATACCTGATGAATCTGGGACACCAGGTTATTGCAGCTATTCTGGGTTATATTGCTGCTGCCGCAATATATTTACTGTCTGATTATATAAAGAAAACCAATATTCATCTGTCATTTATGTTTAAGATGAATGCACAGGTTCTTCTTTTTTATGTGACTTTGCGTCTGCACTTTTTTACAGCTGATCCTCTGCTCTCCAATATGACTTTTTCAGTTTTTCTGCTGCTCCTTATTGTTGCTCTGCAGGTATATCTTTCAATCAGGAATAGTTCACAGGCTTTTGCTGCACTTGCACTGTTTTTCATTATGGCAGCGGCATTGTTAAGTGATTCAACGATTTTTCTTCTTCCCCTTCTTATTATTGCGGCTGCAGGGTCTGTATTCTATCTCCGCAGATTTAAATGGAAGCTATTGTTTGTTGTAACGATTATTCTTACCTATACCTGTTTTTTGCTTTGGATGATTGGGGATCCTTTTATGGGGCATCCCGTAAAGCTCATAACGGAAAAATATCTGGGCTTATTCTTTTTGTTTTCACTTGGAGCCATTTATTCTGTTGTGTTATTATTCAGGGATGAAGATGAATCTTCAGATGATTATCTCATAGGGGTAACACTGACGAATGGCTTTTTCTTTACCTTTCTGCTTCTGTTTGTTGTTGTGAGCTTTTTCAGCAAGGATTATGTAACTCTCTTTGCAGGGATAACAATATCCTGTCTTGTCTATTCAATAATCCTCCATTCAAAATCCAGCTGGAATTTCGCCTCTGCATTCTATGCTCTTTATGGTTTCATGGCAATGAGCATAGCTCTATACGGTCTTGTAGGACTTCCAAAAGTTTACCTGCTTCTTTCGGTTCAGAGCCTCCTTGTAGTATCTATGGCGCTCTGGTTCAGGAATAAGCTTATAGTTGTAATGAACAGCCTGCTTTTCATGACAATTCTGGCAATATACCTTTTCTCCTCAAAGACAAGCGACGGAGTGAATTTCTCGTTTGCACTGGTTGCGCTTATCTCAGCAAGGATCATTAACTGGCAGAGATCAAGACTGCAGATTCAGACAGATCTTATCAGGAACTTCTATATGATTGCAGGCTTTATTATGGTTTTGTATGCACTTATACATGCTGTACCGGGGCATTTTGTGACACTTTCATGGACAATGGCGGCATTGGTTTACTTTTTGATGAGCATCCTTCTTAAAAATGTAAAATACAGATATATGGCTCTGGGGACAATGATCTGTGCAGCTTTATACCTTTTTATTGTCGATCTGGCGAAGATCGAGATTGTCTACAGGGTGCTGGCTTTACTATTCCTCGCTGCAATTTCAATCGGAATCTCGATTTACTATACTAACCGGATTAAGAAGTCAGATAGTTGAAGCACACGAAACCCAGAAGGAGATTCCCTGTTATTTATTATCTCTATTTGAAAAAATCCTTTTAATTTGTAGTTTGTTAAATACCGTTGATGAAAAGGATAACTTTTTTAACCATTTCTTGTTTGGTCGTTTTTACCGCCTGCAAAACATCCAAACCAGTTGCAGAGATTAATACAAGTGCATCACAGAAACCTGAAACTATGGAAGAAAGTACGCATCAGGCAGTAAATTATTCGGAGCAGTCTACCTGGCTTCTTGGGTATATTAATCCTGTTCAGCTGAAACGTGAGCCTCATTCAGTGTGGTTCTATAAAGGCTATGATGAATACCATCCAGCCACGGAAGCTATTAATAGCCTTAATGGAATAAACAGGGAAGGTCTGACAATAAAGATAGTGATGGGCACATGGTGCCCCGACAGCAGGAGAGAAGTTCCCCGTTTCATGAAGGTAATCGACACATGGAAATTCCCTGCTGATTTGGTGACATTCATAGGAGTTGACAATGGAAAAGACTCACCAATAGGCGGTTACGGGGAGCTTGACATTCAAAGAGTTCCCACGTTCATCATCTATAAAAATAATATTGAGAAAGGACGCATCATTGAGAATCCTGTGACGTCTTTAGAACAGGATATAGTTAACATCCTTGGAGGAATGAAAAACAATAAATAATTTAAATATCATGGAAGATGTACCAAACAAATCAGGAAGTAATCTGGGAATCGCTGCTCTCATAACGGCCATAGTAACGTTTGTCCTTGCTGTTATTCCCTGTGTGGGAATTATTGCGATAATCCCGGGGATAATAGCAATTGTTCTCGCATCAGTAGGACTTTCCCAGTCTGCCAGGAATGACTCTCCACGTGGTATTTTAATCGCCGGGCTCATTATTGGTATAATTGCCGCATTGATCTCTGTTTCGCAGGTTTTTGTTGCCACAAAGATAGCTAAGAACAGTGGCAGCTGGCCGGGAGATATCCAGAATATTATCAATGATGTGCAGGAAAATGTTGTTAAGGATCTGGAGGATGCAAATATCTCAATTAAGGTGGAGAGTAATGGCGAGAAGGTCGAAATAAATACCGGTGCCGATAAAAAAGAGCGTGAGCAGACACTTGAAGACCTGGAGGGTGGAAACACTCAGAAAGGTGATACTGTGCAAAAAAATGATACAGTTCAAAAAAAGAAATAGTATTAGCAAGTTTTCAATGGGTGAGGTTCAGAAATGAACCTTACCTGATTCTCAATATCTTTTTTGCCGGAGTGATAATAATGATAATTGCATACTCCGGCATTTTTTCTCCCGATCAGAATAACTACCCGGTTGTCTGCCTCCATGAAAAAATTACAGGAAAGCAATGTTTCTCATGCGGTTTATCGCATAGTTTTTCTCTGATTGTGAGAGGCAGGATCCATGAGGCATATGAATGGAATAGTTATGGGATGCGGGTATTTATTTTTTTTATCTCCCAGCTAATTCTTAGGATTGCTTTTTCAGTTTACTATCTTAAATATGCCAGCGCCCGCAGACATCTGATAATTATTGACAGCATTGGTTCCGGACTGATCTTCCTTTTGGTGTTCTGGCCGTTTCTGGAGAATATATTTAAGGCATTTTTGAAACAGATGTAGATCTTCCCCCAACTATTTTTCCAGCCAACATTTAGTTAATTACCTGATTTGCTTTTTTTTAACCACCGAGTTTCACGGAGTTTCACGGAGCAGGCACGGAGTATGTTATTCATTTTAGTATTTAATATATTATTATGTTTAAACAGTGTCACTCCGTGCCAACTCCGCGTAACTCCGTGGTTTAAAAGTTTTTATTAATCCTCAAACGTGTTCAGCAGATCATACAGCAAACTGCTTTCAAACCCTTTTGAGAGGCCATATCGCAGTAATTTACCTTTGAGCTCATACTGGTTCTTTGCCTTTACAGACCGGCGATGAGCTGAGATCAAGTCGCCTAAGGTCTTTATATATATCTCATTATCAATTGCATCCAATGCCTGTTTTATTAATTCTCCGGGGATGTTTTTTGCTTTAAGGTGAGCTTTGATCTTTAACTTCCCCCATTTATTATAAGTGAATTTATCCTTAACAAATCCAAGGGCATAGCGTTCTTCATTGATAAAGTTCTCCTTTTTCAGAAGCTCAATGATTCTTGCATTGTCATCAGCATCAGTTCCCCATGAATGGAGTTTGTCCATTACCTCGCTGATACAGTATTCCCGCCTGGAGCACAGGGCCATTGCTTTGTTCACCGAGGCTTTGAACAATTCATTATACGGCATATTTTATCCCTTTAATTATCCTCTCTTTTCCGTTGATATCTGTAATAATTTTTATATCACTGTAGCCATATGATTCAAGCAACAATGACATAGCCTCTCCAAGCATCTCATTTATTTCAAAATAGATCCTGCCCTTTGGGTATAGTAACTTCACTGCCTTTTTGAGTATACCCCTGTAATAGACCAATGGATCAGAATCCGCTACAAAAAGGGCGCTGTGAGGCTCAAAATCAAGTACATTCTTGTTCATCATCTGTTTTTCGGAATTCCTGACATAGGGAGGATTGCTTACTATTATTCCCGCTTTTTCAAGCGCCCCGGTATCAGGGGTTAAAATATCATCTTTCAGCCAGATAATTTTAACACTATTTATCCAGGCATTTTCCCTGGCTATCGTCAGGGCATCATCGGAAATGTCTGTTCCTGTCACGTTTGTGCCGGAAAGTTTTGAAGCAATAGCTATTGCAATACATCCTGACCCTGTGGCAAAATCGATAATATTGCCATAATATCCTCTGTTTTCGCGGATAACCAGATCAACCAGCTCCTCTGTCTCAGGACGGGGAATAAGAGTTGAGCTGTTCAGTTTTATTCTGCACTCATAAAAGATTGTCTCACCAAGGATATACTGTACGGGCTTACCGGTTTTAAGCTCATGGCATATCCTGTCAATTATTGAGGCCTGCTCTCCGGTTACTTCATGATCTGTCAGATACAGCTGGTGTCCTTTGGTGGCTCCTGTAACACTCCTGATAATAATATTTGTAATGGCTTTGATCTCAGAACCAGGATAAATTCCTGAAAGTTCTTTCCCGAGATAAATCCTAATATCTTTAAATGTTTGTAAATTGTGACCCATAAGTCAAATTTAGCATTTTCATGGAAATGGAGGAGAAAGGCGACATCAAATTCATGAGAAGATGTCTCGAACTGGCTGTTAAGGCAGAAGGGCTGACCTATCCCAATCCTATGGTAGGGGCTGTTGTTGTTTACGGAGGGAATATAATTGGTGAAGGGTATCATCTTAAGGCGGGCGAGCCTCATGCTGAAGTTAATGCCATTAATTCTGTTCCGGATAAATCACTATTGAAAAATGCAACACTTTATGTCAGTCTCGAGCCATGTTCCCATTTTGGTAAAACACCTCCCTGTGCCGACTTTATTATTGCTCATTCAATTCCGCGCATTGTTGTTGGAGCAACTGATTCAAGCGATAAAGTGGCGGGACAAGGAATCTCAAGACTAAGACAGGCAGGATGTGAAGTCGTTGCAGGGGTGAATGAGGAAGATTGCAGAAGGCTTAACAGGAGGTTTTTTACTTTTCATGAGAAAAAGCGGCCATACATTACATTTAAATGGGCACAAAGTGCAGACGGATACCTTGATATTCTGAGATCAGAAAATCATTCTATTGAACCGACCTGGATTACAGGGAAGCCTGAAAGGTCGCTTGTTCACAAGTGGAGAACCGAAGAAGAGTCAATCCTGGTTGGAGGAGGAACAGTAAGGGCAGACAATCCGAAGCTTAATGTAAGGGACTGGAAGGGGAACAATCCACTCAGGTTGATACTGAGCAGTTCCGGAAATATTGACAAAGAATCCTCACTGCTGACTGATGGAGGAAAAACAGTAGTATTCACCAATAACTTTGAACACGATTTCTATAGAGCTCATAAAATCCAACTTGATCATGAAATGCCGGCCTGCCGGCAAATTGTGCAATATCTTTATGATTCAGGTATCCAGTCATTGTTAATTGAAGGAGGAGGGAAGGTGTTGAATCACTTTATTTCGAACGGTTTGTGGGATGAGGCAAGGATTTTTTCAGGTGAAAAATACTTTGAAGGAGGAGTACCGGCACCTGAATTAAGTGGGAAACTTTTCTCGAAGACACAGTTCAGCAGTAGTCTTCTCGAAGTATACCTGAATACAGCCACTTATCCTACTCTAATATAACTTCTTTTTCAAGAATTTCTCACCTTGCTCAATCTTCATGAACTCACCCCCTTCTTTTCCCCCTCTCTACTTCGTAAAGAGGGGGAAGTATCTGAAGAACTGAGTATTGCACCCCCTCTTTGCGGAGCAGCTACCCTTTATACACATTTTAGAGTGATGTCAGAGTTTGAGCTGTTTATAGTAATCAAAACTGGTTCATCCCTCTGTTTATAATACTGGTAGATCCATGAGATCCCTCATTTCGCCATCCTTCGCAAGCTCAGGCTGGCTGCATTCGGGATGACAGGTCCATTTTAAAATCATGGAGGGAAGCGGCGGCGATTCGAAGTATTATTTACATGGCAATAATGTCCAATCGAATCGCCGCCGCTTCCCTCCATCACCACAAAAACGACCTGTCATCCCGAAGCGCAGCGAGGGATCTTATTCTCTCATAGACAATCAATTATAAAAAGTTATTCGATATTCAATGAATATTAAAATAAGATGTGTATAAAGGGTAGGCGGAGCAGAGAGGGGGAGGGGGGTGAGTTCATGGGAAAAATTATTCTCATTAGAGCCACAAAATAGATTTAATGAGTAACTAAATCTTCGCAATCCTGATCGGATCGGAGAGCCAGCTATCATTTTTAGCAAGGATAATCATTACCTCTTCCGGATCATCTGCAATTTCCCAGATTGCCTTGTGTTCATATCGCAGGAAATATTCCGATACCATATGTTCGAAGAAATCTATCAGCGATTTATAGAAGTTCAGGGTATTGAGGATAATTACTGGTCCCCTGAACAGGCCCAGCTGTTTGAGCGTTATCGCCTCTGTCAGTTCCTCAAGGGTTCCGACTCCCCCGGGAAGGGCAATAATCGCATCAGCCATTGCGAACATCTGTTTCTTTCTTTCGCCCATGTCAGATGTAATAATCATCTCATTGACAGCAGAATGGTCCCAGCCCTGATCCTTCATGAAGGCGGGAATCACGCCTGTAATTGACCCTTTATTTTCAATTATGGTGTCTGCAAGTTTTCCCATAAGGCCTATTCCTCCGCCTCCAAAGACAACTTCTATTCCTGCCCTGGAAAGCAATAATCCGAGTTCTGAAGCTGCATCAGCGTAATCATTGTTGATACGGCTACTGGAGGAGGCGAAGATACATACTCTCATCAGGGATCATTAAAAAGGCCGTCCCAGATGAACAGAACGGCCATAAGTTGTAAAAATATCGTTTAGACAAGTGCATTCAGCTTAGTGAGAAAGCTGTTCTTTGGCACTGCACCAACCTGTTTATCTGCAATTTTACCCTCCTTGAAGAAAAGTACGGTAGGTATGTTTCTGATGCCGTATTTTGCGGCAACATTCGGACTGCTGTCCACATCGCATTTTACCACCAGGGCTTTTCCCTTGTACTGTTCGCCAATCTCTTCAATAATTGGTGAAATCATTCTGCATGGGCCGCACCATTCAGCCCAGAAATCGACAAGTACCGGTATGTCTGATTTTATTACTACTTCTTCAAAGTTGCTGTCGTTTACCTCTAACGCCATGTTTCAATATTATTAGGTTTAAGAATAATTACCACTGCAAAGATAGCTAATTAACTTTATATTCTATACCGGGATGATCATCCAGATATGATATTAATTCGTTGTTAAGTCTTATGCGGAGAGTCCTTGAAAACATTGGCAGGGAGATCTTATCCTCCACATCGATAAAAAGAAATTTCAGTTCAGTCTCTCCTTTGTTTTCAAGCACAAGTTCCTTAAGTTCCTTTATCATTCCGGGGCTTATATTTTCGGGATCTATTTTCAGCGTTACCGATTTGATAAGGTCATCTTTTACGCTTGACAGCAGATTAATTGTTTTTACCTTGAATTCAAGTTCATCATCCCTGTAGGGGCGTTTCTGAACTCTCCCGCGTATAAGAAGGTAATAGCCCATTGTAAAGAATTTGCTGTTCTCAATAAAATCTTTATCAAACATCATTATCCTGAAGGAATCAGAATAATCCTGTATTGTAAATGAGCCATATGGTTTTCCGTTCTTGCCTATACCGTTCCTGGTATCTGTAACCATTCCTGCCACGGTGACCTCCCTGTCAAGATGATCTCTCAGATTCTGAAGGTCGGCAAGGGTTGCCGTGGTAAAAGTTTCTATTTCAAGTTTAAAATCATCAAGAGGATGAGATGACAAATATATGCCTATCACCTCTTTTTCCCTGTTTAGTTTTTCAAGCTTAGGCCAGTCGGGGCATACTGAAGGCTCAGGTTTAATCATGTCGAATCCGCCGGTTTCGCCAAACAGTGATTGCTGGTTTGAATTTTTGATTGTTTTGGCATTGTTCCCGTACCTGATCAGGCTTTCTATAAAGCTTGATCCTTTTGTATCGAGTGAGAAATACTGAGCCCTGATAATTGTTGAAAAACAGTCGAATGCACCGGCAACGGCCATGGCTTCGAGATTTTTTTTGTTAAGGGAGTTAAGATTAACCCTCTCTACAAGGTCATAAATATCTCTGTAAAAGCCATTTTTCTCCCTCTCTTCAATGAGCTGCAGCACTGCGCTTTCCCCGACGCCTTTAATAGCACCAAGGCCGAACCTTACGTTTCCATCCTTGTTTACAGTGAACATCACATTACTCTCATTAATATCCGGACCAAGAACCTCCATCCCCATTCGTCGGGTCTCATCCATAAAGGTTGTGATCTTTTTAATGTCGCTGATATTTCGGCTGAGAACGGCAGCCATGTATTCCGCGGGATAATTGGCCTTGAGGTATCCTGTCTGGAAGGCAACGAGAGCATAGCAGGTTGAGTGTGATTTATTGAAAGCATATTGAGCAAAAGCTTCCCAGTCAGACCAGATCTTGTTGACAATGCTTTCTTCGTGTCCATTTCTTTTACAACCCTCCTGGAATTTCAGCTTCATCTCATCCATTATGGAACGCTTCTTTTTCCCCATTGCCTTTCTGAGTGAGTCGGCCTCTCCTTTGGTAAACCCTGCAAGCTCCTGAGATAAAAGCATCACCTGTTCCTGGTAAACGGTAATCCCGTAAGTATCCTGCAGGTATTTCTCCATGACAGGCAGGGGATAGTCGAGCTTTTCCGTTCCGTGTTTTCGCCTGATGAATTTTGGGATATATTCCATTGGCCCGGGACGGTATAGTGCATTCATTGCGATGAGGTCCTCGAGGCGGTTTGGCCTGAGGTCTCTCAGGTACCTCTTCATGCCGGTTGATTCAAACTGGAATATGGCTGTTGTTTCTCCGTTGCTGAAAAGATCAAATGTTTTCTTGTCATCAAGCGGCAGGGTTTCAATATCAATTTCAATACCTCTTGATTTTTTTATATTGACGACAGCATCCTTTATTATTGAAAGAGTTTTTAATCCGAGGAAGTCCATCTTGAGAAGGCCTACAGATTCCACATGACTGCCATCGTACTGAGTGGCATAGAGTTCGGTATCTTTTGCAGTACAAAGAGGTATATAGTTGTCGAGAGAATCCTTCCCGATTATAATTCCGCATGCATGAACGCCGGTTTGTCTGACAGAGCCTTCAAGGACAGCTGCATATTTCAATGTTTGTGCAATAAGCTTATTTGATGATTCTCTTTCCCTTGCGAGTTCCGGGACCTCTGCAAAAGCTTCGGCAAGTGTAATTCCCGGTCTTTCAGGTACCATCTTGGCAAGCCTGTCAGCATCGGGCAGGGGAAGTTTTTGTACCCTGGCAACATCCCTGATGGCCATTTTGGCCGCCATTGAACCGAAGGTTATAATATGTGCGACCTTATCATGGCCATATTTATTAACTACATATTTCAGGACAGCCTCTCTTCCGTCTTCATCAAAGTCGATGTCAATATCGGGCATTGAGATTCTGTCGAGATTGATGAAGCGCTCAAACAGCAGCCCGTATTTTATGGGATCTATATCTGTAATCCTGAGGCAAAAAGCAACCGCTGACCCTGCGGCTGATCCTCTCCCGGGTCCGACGGAGACACCCATTTCCCTTGCAGCGCGAAGGAAATCCTGCACAATGAGGAAGTATCCCGGAAATCCTATCTTCGCAATCATCTGCAACTCGAAATCAATCCTGTCTGTCTGCTCTTCAGTAAGAGTACCCCACCTCTCTTCTGCTCCCTTATATGTAAGGAAGCGGAGATACTCATCCTTATCGCTGTAATCCTCCGGCAACTCAAATTCAGGCATGATGGGGTCATGGTCGAGCTTATATTTTTCAACCTTGGCTACCAGGCCGGCCACATTATCTATTGCCTCCGGGATGTCAATGAAGATCTTTCGCATCTCCTCTTCGGATTTAAGATATTCCTGTTTGGAGTACCTTAATCTGTTCGGATCATCAATATCCTTTGCCGTATTGATGCAGATCAGCCTGTCGTGTGCTTCGGCATCCTCGGAATTGATAAAGTGCACATCGTTTGAGGCAATAATTTTCACATTATATTTTACCGACAATTTTTTGAAAGCCTCAATTACTCTTTGCTGAAGGGGAAATGCTGACCTGTCGGCTTCGGGATCATAAGTCTCATGTCTCTGGATCTCGAGATAAAAGTCTTCTCCGAAAATACGCTGATATGTTTTCAGGGCATCCTCTGCACCAGTTATTGTACCATTGAGGATCTCATCCTGGATCTCTCCGGCCAGGCAGGCCGATGAGGCGATAAGTCCCTCACTGTGTTTTTCCAGCAGTTCTTTATCAATCCTTGGTTTGTAGTAAAAGCCCTTTATCCAGGCTGTTGATACTAACTTGATGAGATTTTTGTAACCTGTGAGATTTTTTACCAGCAGAATAAGATGATCACCTGAGCGGTCTTCTTTTGAACTGGCATCCTCCAGGGATCTTTTGGCAACATAGATCTCACATCCAATGACAGGCTTTATTCCCTTTTTTGTGGCATAGTTGTGAAACTCTTTAACGCCAAACATATTACCATGATCAGTTATTGCTATGGCTTCCATTCCAAGCTCTTTAACCCTGTCAATAAGTAAAGCTATATTTGAAGCTCCGTCAAGGATAGAGTATTGAGTATGAACATGTAAGTGTGAAAATGTTGCCATGGCTGGATAATGGATATTCTGTTAGATCAGTGAGCAAAAATACTCAATTTTGGATTATTATCCGATCCGTTTTTCCATATATATAAATTAAATCCGTTGCTTAATATGCGGCAGTTGTAAAGTCAGATCTGCATTCCGTTAAATTATTGAAATTATGCTGTAATGATTGTGTTATTTTGTTAACAGTGACTTGTTCACAAGACCATGACCCCGAGGGATCAAAGGATTCCTCATGTATTAATTATTAACCTAAACTATAAGTTATGAGAAAGCTTCTCTTACTCTTTCTGTTATTCTGCGGGGTTTTGCTGTCAGCAGCGGCCCAGCAGAGAACTGTTACAGGAACTGTTGTATCCTCTGTTGAAGGGGATGGCCCTTTGCCGGGTGTAACAGTAATTGTAAAAGGAACCACCGCCGGTACCATTGCAGATGTAAATGGTAAGTTCACAATTAATGTTCCGCAGGGGGCAACAACTCTTGTTATTTCCTACATAGGGATGAAAACCAAAGAGATAGAAATTGCCGGACGTTCGGAAATCAATGTAGTCCTCGAACCTGAATTTCTCAATTTAGGTGAAGTTGTAGTAACTGCCCTTGGTATTTCGCGGGAGAAAAAGGCCCTTGGGTATTCTGTACAGGATGTTAAAAATGATGTAATAGCGCGGACAGGGAATACTGATCTTGCAGGAGCAATGCAGGGTAAGCTTGCCGGGATAGACATTAAGCCATCGAGTGGTATGCCTGGTGCTTCCTCACAGATTGTGATCCGCGGAGCCCGTTCATTTACCGGGAATAACACTCCTCTCTATGTTATCGACGGAATGCCTGTTTCATCCACTGCAGATATTCAGTCGGGGGCAGGAGGTGATTTCTCTCTTTCCGGAGACGGAGTAACAGGTTCTGACCTTTCAAACCGTGCAGTTGATATTGACCCTTCCGATATTGAAAGCATCAATATTCTTAAAGGTCAGGCAGCAGCAGCTCTCTATGGAATCAGGGCATCCAACGGAGTAATTATAATTACAACCAAGAGCGGAAGGAATAATGTTATCGGAAAACCGGTCATCTCTGTCTCTCATGTCAGCAGCTTTTCAAAGGTTTCACGTACCCCTGATTTCCAGACAACCTATGCACAGGGTGTGGATGGCAGCTATGTACCGACTTCATCATCATCATGGGGGCCAAAGATCGTCGACCTCCCTGATGATCCTGATTACGGCGGAAATGCCAATGGTCATCCCGGAAAATTTTTAGTGCCCCAGCTTGAGACCGGCCAGGTTGCCGATCCATGGGTTACACCTGAAGTATTCAATAACTGGGATGATTATTTCAGAACAGGTTATTCTTCAACTACCAATGCGAATGTGAGTCAGGCAACTGAAAACGGAAGTTTTGCGCTTGGTATAACCCAGACATCACAGAGCGGAATAGCTCTAGCAACAGGTATGAACCGCTGGAATGCCAAGGCATCTGCCGAAAGGAAGCTTAATAAAAACTTCACTACCGGCTTCAGCACTAATTTTTCCAAAACGGATATTGACAAGATCCCAACCGGTAATGATGCCGCTCTGGCAGGCGTTTTGGGTGCCCCCGCAAGTTATAATCTGAAAGGATACCCCTACCATGTTCCGGGTGATCCTTATACCCAGATATATTACCGCTCAGTTGCAGGATATGACAATCCCTACTGGGCCGCAGAAAACTTTTTTTTCAAGGAAAAGACAGACCGTTTCTTTGGCAATGGCTATATTAACTATGCTGCTAAGCTGGGGTCATCAATGAATCTGAAAGTCCGTTACCAGTTTGGCATGGATTCATATACGACACATTTCCAGGATATATTTGAATATGGTCATAACGGCAATGCCGGTATGATTGATAATTATGGGATTTCTTCTTCAATTGTAAACTCACTGCTGACTGCCAATTACGACTGGAGGATTAACAATGGGCTGGTCTTCAGCGCAATGATTGGCAATGAATTCAACCAGGGCAGTTACAAGACCTATTCTGAACATGGCGAAGACTTAAATTTCGGAGGATGGGCACATATCAGGAATGCCAATATTGTAACTGCAAATGAATCAAAAAACAAGGATCGTACTGTTGGCTTTTTTGGCAGCTTATCCCTCGACTGGAGGTCCATACTTTATCTTAATGCTACAGGAAGAAATGATGTTGTTTCAACAATGCCTACAGATAACCGTACATTCTTTTATCCTTCTGTATCATTAAGCTTTTTAGCGTCGGAACTGGCAGCGATTAAGAACAGCAACTGGATATCCTTTGCCAAACTGCGTCTTTCATATGCCGAGGTTGGACAGGCAGGCTCATACATAAAAAATTATTACACCACGCCAAACTATTCAGGCAGCTGGTGGTCAGGATCTCCAATCCTCTATCCGATCGATGGAGTAAGTTCCTATATTCCCAACAATATTCAGTATGACCCTAATTTAAAACCGCAGAATACCAAATCGTATGAAGTCGGAACAGAACTCAAATTCTTCAAAAACCGTATAGGTGTTGACTATACTTTTGCCCGTCAGAATGTAATAGATCAGATATTCACTGTACCACTGGCAGGTTCTACCGGAGCCAGGTACTTGCTGATGAACGGAGGGAAGGTGCACACTGTCAGCAATGAGGTTGTGTTTTATGCGATCCCTGTTCAGCAAAAAAATTTCCAGTGGGATTTAAATATCAATTTTACGAAGATTGACAACATTGTTGATGAATTGGCTCCCGGAGTGGAGAGCATATTCCTCGGAGGATTTACCACGCCCCAGGTCAGGGCAGGTATCGGTGCCACATATCCGGTAATTTACGGAGTCTCATATGTCCGTGATGCTAATAACAGGATTGTTGTTGAAGATAACCCGGGATCACCTACTCACGGGATGCCGTTGATTGGCGAGCCTGATGTTATTGGGTCTGTATCTCCCGATTTTATTATGGGGACATCCAATACCTTAACATACAAGAAATGGTCTCTGAGCGCTTTATTTGAGTGGAAGAATGGAGGGCAGATGTATTCCGGAAGCAATGGATTGCTTGATTTTTACGGGATGTCAACCAGGACAGAGGACCGGGAGTCAACCTTTATCTTCGACGGGGTAAAGCCTGACGGCACGCCAAATGATATTGTCCGCGGAGGGCCGACAGATCCTGACGCATTTCAGGATTTACACAGAAACGTACTAACAAATATTGATGAATATTATATTCATGATAATTCATTTGTAAAACTCCGTGAGCTTTCATTGAGCTACAGACCGTCAAAGAAAATATTCAACTCAGTTAACCTTGGTGTTTCAGCTTTTGCACGTAACATACTTGTCTGGACCGCCCTTGAGAACTTTGATCCTGAATCGAGCCAGGGGAATACCAATATGGGAGGAGCATTTGAGCGATTTTCTGCTCCACAGGTAACCAGCTATGGATTCAGCTTAGATTTAACTTTTTAATTTTAAATGTCATGAAAAAAGTAATATATAAAATAATCACGTTAGCGCTTGTTTTACCGATTTGGTCCTGTTCTGAAAAAATAATGGACGAAATCAATACTAACGTCAACGATCCGACAGAAATGGCATCTGGATTGATCATTACAGACGCGATGACAAATACCGCTTTTTCTGTAACAGGAGGAGATTTTAATTATTATGCTTCAATTTATATTGAGCATAATGCAGGGATTTTCGGGCAGTTTTACAATGCTGAGATAAGAAGCGGTGAACCTACCAGTTCAACTACTTATAATAATTCCTGGGATGCTGTATATCAGAATCTGTATAATCTTAAGGTGATCATTGAGAAATGTTCACAGGGAGGGTCCGAGGAGGGCAATTGGCATACGCTCGGTATTGCACAGATACTCAGCGCTTATAACCTCTCCATTGTAACTGATGTAATGGGAGATACCCCGTGGAGCGAAGCTATCCAGCCGGGTGTAATATTTACACCGGTACTCGACAAACAATCTGATATATATGGTGATATTATCAGCCTTCTTGACGAAGCTATCCTTAATCTCGATAAAGAATCGGTATTTCCTTCTTTAGGCGCACAAGATATGATCTATGGAGGAGACATACAGTTGTGGAAGAAATTTGCCTATGGTCTTAAGGCGCGTTATACAATGCATTTATCGCTGAAGACCCCTGATTATGCCAATGTTATAAGCAACGCAGATCAGTCATTCACCTCTGGTTCTGAACAGGCGCAGTATAACTATAATGGTACAACAACAAGTAGTCCGTTTTACAGGATGTATACCGACAGGGATTATTACGGAGCCAGTCAAAGCCTTCATAATAAACTGGTTGAGAGAAATGATCCAAGGGCTAATCTCCTCTTCATGCCCCACCCACAGTCGGGAAGTGATGAAATCGTATTTGCTCCCAATGGAACACCTAACCAGGTTCAGGGTGTTTATTCAATATCTGCAATTACTAATCCTACAGCACCCACATACCTGCTCAGTTATCATGAAGTGGAGTTCCTGAAAGCAGAGGCTTATGTAAGGTTAAATGATCTGCAAAAAGCTGATACTGCTTTGAGGAAAGCTGTAATCGCTGCATTCAGGAAGGTGAATATTGGTTTATCAGCGGCCGAAGCTGTTGATTATTTCAATACAACTGTGAGACCCAAATTTCAGACAAACCCTCTTGCGGAGGTCATGAATCAGAAATACATTGCTTTTTATGAAGAGGAAGCAATAGAGGCTTACAACGATTACAGACGGTTAGAAGCAATGGGCGACAATGTTATCAGCCTGGATAATCCAATGAATACAAACCTGTTTCCATTGCGATTTACTTATGGATCAGAGGATGTTACCACCAACCATAATGTCCGTGAGGCTTATGGCGACGGAACCTATGTTTATTCTGAAAACGTCTGGTGGGCTGGCGGAACACGCTAATTTTCAGTTTGTGAATAGTTTAACTAAATATTTTAAGAGATGAAAAAATTAAATAAGATTCCTTTGGCCATCACACTGATTATAATATTTTTTGGTTGTGAAGAGGCTAAAGATCCTGCAGGTCAGCGGAATGTCGGAATTGTACCTCTGCTTACCGATGTTAACGGAATGTTTATAAGTGGTGAACCCAGTTCATCAATGCAGTTTAAAGTTGATCTTCAGAGTGGAGCTACAGTGGAAAATGCTCATATTGTGGTTTCTTCCGGGGACAATTTCCAGAGGGTGAAGATTGCAGACATTACATCATTCCCCTCGGATTTCACATTTACTTTAGGTGATATCACTGAAAAGCTGGGAGAAATTAATGAAGGAGAGATTATTTATATTGAAGTTGTGACTACCACAGATGGACTGACAACACGCTCCAATGCTGCTTTAGCCGAGATAGTTTTCTGTCAGTATAATGTAGTTATGGCAACCGGCAGCTATCATTCAGTTTCTCCACCTTCCGAGTGGAATTCCGAAGGGGATATATCAATTAAAGCCGATCCTGTCGATCAGTTTACCTTGTATGTTACAGGACTTGAAACAATAGAAGGGCTTGATGAAGACCAGGGTCCGCTGGTGATGCATATTGATCCGGCCACATTCGAAGTAATTGCCGACAAAACAGTACTTGCATCTGATGCCTGGGGTGAAACCAATATTGCATATGAAGGCAGTGGTTCGTATAATTCCTGTACCGGTTTGTATGAAATGATCTTTAATATCAGTACTGACCAATATGATTATGGCCCCTTTCAATTTACTTTTACCAGAAATTAATAGCATAGTTTACCATTATTCATTTGTTCAATAAATTATTTACTGTTATCTTTGCACCCACATTTTTAAACAGGTTAAATAATAAAGCGTAGAAATTAATGGCAGTTAAAATCAGATTAGCTAGAAAAGGCCGTAAGAAACTGGCCTTCTACCACATTGTGGTTGCAGATAGCAGATCGCCACGGGATGGCAGGTATATTGAAAATATCGGATCATACAATCCGGTAACTAATCCGGCAACTATCGAACTCGATTTCGATAAGGCACTGGGTTGGCTGCAAAATGGCGCATTACCTACAGATACATGTAGAGCTATCCTGTCTTACAAAGGTGTTATGTTGAAGAAGCATCTTCTTGAAGGAGTAAAAAAAGGTGCATTCGATGAAGCTGAAGCAACAAAGCGTTTTGAGGAGTGGGTGACACAGAACGAGGCTAAAATTGAAGCCAAGAAATCAGGACTTGAGAAATCCAAGGATGATGAACTGGGCAGCAGGTTAACCGAGGAGAAACGCATTAATGAAGCCAGAACTGCAAGGCTTGCCAAGAGAAAGGCAGAACAGGATGCAAAACTGGTTCGCGAAGTAGTTGCAGCATCAGCTGGTGAAGAGGCTGAGGCCCCTGAAGCTGAGGTACCTGAGGTCGAAGAAAATGCATCCGAGGTTGTTGCAGAGGATAAACCCCAGGAGTAAACAGAGTCATAGGGGTCTGTGATCCAATGGCTTACAAAAACTACATATTACTCGGGCGAATAATTAAGGTAAGCGGCTTTGAGGGTGCCGTTACAGTAAAATTAGAACGATTATTTTCCGGAAAATTACCCAATATGGAATCGGTCTTTCTTGAAATTGAAGGAAGACCGGTTCCTTTTTTTATATCAGATGCTGATTATTCAGGAGCCGATATTCTCAGACTAAAATTTGACGGGTACAATTCATCCGGGAAAGTTGCTGAATTTGTAGGTTGCCGCCTGTTTTTAACCTCTCCGGAAACCTCTGACGATAAAATTGAAGAGATAAACAGCCTTATAGGTTACAATGTAGTGACTTCTGATAATATTACAATTGGAACCATAAAAGAGGTAATTCAAAATCCGGGACAATGGCTGATGAGTGTCATCTCAGATTCAAATAAAACAATACTGATCCCATTGCATGAGCATTTTATTGTAAGGATAGATAATGATAAGAAGCTACTGATAATGGAGATCCCTGAAGGTCTTACAGAAATTAATTGAGAGATTATTTTCTTTTCTGTGCAGCTATTCTGAATTAATCAAGTCTTTTCAAAGTATTTATATTGAAAAAACTTAAATCCATACACTATGAAAGGCAGCCTATTAATATCAGCATTTATTGTTGTAATTTCCCTGACTACGGGGTTTTCCTACGGGCAGAGCACCAATAAGGAAACCAGGAACTTGTCAGGTTTTACCAAAGTGAACTTCGGGATTTCGGGTGATCTGTACATTAATATCGGAAGTGAGTTTAAGGTAGTTCTTGAAGGCGATAAATCATTGCTTGAAGAAATTGAGACCGAAGTATCAGGATCGAAGCTTGTAATAAAAGAGGATAGCTGGCATTCGCATGGCCATGCAAAAGTTACAGTTTACATTACAATGCCGGAGTTAGCCGGATTAGGAGTATCGGGATCCGGGAAGGCGGAAATTAAGGATGCCGTAAAATCTGAGGAGCTTAATTTCTCAGTAAGCGGAAGTGGAAGAATTGTGTCAGCTGATCTGGCTTTAGGTAAGCTTAATGTTGGCATATCAGGTTCAGGAGATGTAATCATAGGAGGGAATGGTGAGGCTGCCAGTGCTGATGTCAGCATAAGCGGATCAGGTAATTACTCAGGGGAGTCGCTTAAGATAACCAATGCCGATTTCCATATCTCAGGAAGCGGAAGCTGCAAATGCAATGTAACTGATAATCTTGAGGCCAGCGTATCGGGCAGCGGAAATATTACCTATATCGGAAGTCCCAAAATTGATGCAAGAGTTTCCGGCTCAGGCAGGGTAAAGTCAAAATAGATTATTTCCTTATAATTTTTATGGTACCATCAGGGCCCAGCTTAATGACAGGGGAAGAGGAGTATTTTCTCCTGTCATCCTGCCGGTACTTAACAACATAATCAGCGGCCTCAATAATAGTCTTGTCTATTTCCGTGAAATTTTCCGGAGATGGATTCCCACTTAAGTTTGCTGATGTTGATATCAGCGGCTTCCTGAATCTTTTAATAAGCTCACGGCAGAATTCATCTCTGCAGATCCTTATTCCAATTGAGCCATCCTCACTGCAAACCCCGGGCGCAAGGTTCTTTCCGGATGGATATATTACAGTAAGTGGATCCTCAGATACACTGGTAAGTTCCCAGGCTATCTCAGGAACTTCGCCTGCATAGCGCTCAACCATTGCGTCCCCGTCAACAAGAATCAGAAGGCTTTTTCCAGGTTCCCTCGACTTGATCCTGAAGATTTTTTCGACGGCAAAAGAATTGGTGGGATCACACCCCAGGCCCCATATGGTGTCTGTAGGATAGAGTATTATGCCACCTTCTCGCAGAGTGATCAGAGATTCATTAATATCTTCTTTAAAAGTCATTGACTGTGGCGATTTACCATTTTACGTTTCCAAGTCTTTCCATTGCTTCCAGCACATTTTCATGTGTGGCGAATGAAGAAAATCTGAAATACCCTTCACCGGAGGGGCCAAAACCTGATCCGGGTGTACCTACCACATGGGCTTCATTCAGGAGTTTATCAAACAATTCCCACGATTTGATCTGCCGGCCTGAATTTACCCACACGTATGGCGCATTCTCTCCTCCGAAAACCTGGAAGCCCAGTTTGGCGAGACTTTCGCGAAGGATTTTAGCATTATTCATATAGTAATTGATTGTAGCCCTTACTTCTTTCTTCCCTTCAGGTGAATAGACAGCGGCAGCAGCCTTCTGCACGGGGTAAGATACCCCATTGAATTTTGTGGTATGCCTTCTGAGCCAGAGGGGATTCAGGGGTTTTTCTGATCCATCGGAGGTTGATGCAACAAGATTTTTAGGAATAACCATATAGGCACACCGGGTTCCGGTAAATCCTGCCGTTTTTGAAAAACTGCGGAATTCGATAGCTACTTCTCTGGCTCCTTCAATTTCATATATGGAATGTGGGATTTGAGGGTCAGAAATGTAAGCCTCATATGCTGAATCGTAAAGTATGACAGCTTTATTTTTAATTGCATAATCGACCCATTTTTTTAACTCCTGCCTGCCTGCCGTTGTACCTGTAGGATTGTTGGGATAGCAGAGGAAGATTATATCCACTTTCGTTTTCGGGATCTCCGGGATAAACCCGTTTTCAGCATTACAGGGCATGTATACAAGACCATCGTAGTACCCGTTTCCCAGATATTCACCGGTCCTTCCTGCCATAACGCTTGTATCAACATATACGGGATAAACAGGGTCTTGCATGGCAATCACATTATTCTGGCCGAAGATCTCCAGAATATTTCCAGTGTCACATTTTGATCCATCCGAAACGAAAATCTCATCAGCCTGAATATCAGCACCCCGGTCCAGGTAATCGTTTTTAGCAATAGCTTCGCGCAGAAAATCATACCCTTGCTCTGGCCCATATCCTTTGAAGGTCTCAGCTTTCGACATCTCTTCGACACCTTCATGAAAAGCACGTATTATGGATGGTGTAAGTGGTTGTGTCACATCGCCAATCCCCATCCTTATAATATCTGCTTCCGGATGTTCTTTCTGAAATTCACGAACTCTCCGGCCGATCTCCGGAAAGAGGTAACCAGCCTGAAGTTTAAAATAATTATCGTTAATCTGCGCCATTTTTTTACTTTTGTGGCAAATATATTAAAGTTATTAATCACTCTTAGGCAATGAATTATATTTATTCAAAAGTGAGCCGCGAAAGGAATTTTTTCGGTAATACTGATCCGGGTAAATTAACTGAGGAATACGGATCCCCTCTCTATGTGTACAATGAAACTATACTTCGGGACCACTGCCGCGACCTGAAAGGGCTTATTTCCTATGATAATTTCAAGGTAAATTATTCTCCCAAGGCAAACGGCAACCTGGAGCTTATCAAGATAATCAGGAGCGAAGGATTGAGAGTAGATGCCATGTCTCCGGGTGAAATATATGTTAACCTTCTTGCCGGTTATAAACCTGAAGAAATATTATATATCAGCAATAATGTAAGCGAGGATGAATTTCGCTACGCAATTGAAGCGGGAGTAAAAATTTCGGTTGACTCTGTATCTCAACTTGAATTATTCGGAAAGATAAACCCGGGCGGGAAGGTGGCATTCAGGCTGAATCCGGGTGTCGGAGCCGGACATCATGCAAAGGTGGTAACCGGCGGACAGAAAACCAAATTTGGGATAGAATTGAGCCATATACCTGAGGTAAAGAGAATAAGCGGGAAATATAGCCTGCAAATTATAGGGATCAATCAGCATATAGGTTCCCTCTTTATGGAAGGGGATGTTTATCTCCAGGGTGCGGCCAGTATTCTGTCAATAGCAAAGCAATTTGACAACCTTGAGTTTATCGATCTCGGAGGAGGTTTCGGAATTCCATACAGAAAGCAGGCAAATCAGACAAGGCTTGACCTGGGCGACCTGGGGGAGAAGCTTTCGGATTTAATTCACTCATGGATAATTGATTATGGAAAAGAAATTGAAATCAAAATCGAGCCCGGACGTTATATAGTTGCTGAATCAGGTATTCTGCTCGGCACTGTAAATGCAGTAAAGAGGAATTACAAAACAAAATACATCGGTACCGATCTTGGTTTTAATGTCCTGGTCCGGCCTGTAATGTACGACTCACATCATGATATTGAAATATACCGTGAAAAAAACAATCCATCATTAAAAGATGAGACGGTAAGCATCGTTGGGAATATCTGTGAAACAGGAGATGTAATAGCTAAGGACAGGAAACTTCCTGAAATTTTCGAAGACGACATTGTTGGTGTACTGGACAGCGGTGCTTATGGATATTCAATGAGTTCGAATTACAATAACCGCTTGCGGCCAGCCGAAGTTCTCATAGATGTTGATGGCAATTCCCGGCTTATCAGAAAAAGAGATAGTATCGGGGACCTCGTCAGAAATTTTATACTTTAGAATCACTGCTCTATAAGGATATGATGAAAAAAAACAGTTTTGTAAAGATGCATGGGCTGGGCAATGAGTACATCGTACTTGAGCTTGCCAACATAGATTTCAAGCTCACCAGGCAGGCAATAATGCGTTTGTGCAATATCCATTATGGAATTGGCTCCGATGGCATTGTTATGCTGGTTCCCTCGACAAAAGCAGATTTTGGCTTCAGGGTTTATAATCCGGATGGTTCCGAAGCTGAAAAAAGCGGTAACGGGCTTCGTATTCTATGCAAATACCTCTATGATTATGGCCATGCAAAGACAAGACAATTTTCCCTGGAAACTTTGACCGATATTGTTTATGCCGATATCGTTGAAGAAAAAAATGGAAAGGCAATGATGATCAGGTTAGATATGGGGAAGGCAATATTTGAATCCCGCAATATACCTGTTGATTCAGATCAGCCGGAATTCATCGGGCAAAAGATTATGGCCGGGGATAAGGAGTTTGAAGTTAATTGTGTGTCAGTAGGCAACCCTCATTGTGTGGTTATGAGGGAGGAGCTGAATGAGGATGAGATCCGCACATATGGTCCTTTACTGGAAAATCATTTACTGTTTCCGAACCGCATCAATGTGCAGTTTGCCAGGGTACTGTCAGACCATGATGCAGAGATTCTGATCTGGGAACGGGGTGCAGGTTATACACTTGCATCCGGCAGTTCATCCTGTGCAGCATCGTGTGTCCTGGTTAAAAGAGGACTTATCAAAGGCGATCTTACCATGCACATGAAGGGCGGAAATCTGCAAATACAGATCGATCAGAACTGGAATATCCGGATGACAGGAGAGGTGCGTGAAATTGCCGGAGGAGTACTTGGCAGTGAACTATTGGAGGATCTTGACAAACCTATTGCGGGCTGATAAAATATATTCTGTATTTTTAAGATTGCCGCTGTGCGGTTTAAACAAGGCAGCCGGTTCATTGCGGTAAAAAGCCACCGCGAAATACATTTTATTAATTGCAAAAGTTTGTGTAAATTTGATAGAGGCAGCAGTAATTATTCACTGGTGAATATTTTGTAAGCGGATCATTGTTCTTTTACTTAATAATAAAGCCATGAGCAAGTACATTTATTTAACCTGCAATCCTGAAGCGCTTGTCGCTTCTATGCTCCCTCCCGAAAGTTTTGGCCACTATCTCTCCACAGGCACCAAAAAACTTAATAAAGCTCAGACTATTTTCTTCGAAATTGATCTTTCGTTGATTGAGAATCAGATCGATATGAAAAGTCTTGAGAAGAGATGTGTAGCCAAACCGGATGGTACTCCAAAAAGTTCAGTATATCTTTCGGTTTACAGAGTATTGGAGAAGATACCTCTTGCTGCCATGAAAAGCCTTTACCTCACTACCGACCATGGATGCGTTCTCGAATTAAAGAAAGCAGCTTACGATAAATCAACGGAACCACAGAATGCTCTTCACCTCTACCAGGAGCTATGTCCTGTAAGTCCCCTGGTAGCCAGCAGCCTGCCCCCTTCACTGTTTCTCAAAAGACTCACCGATGGCTCAATACCGATAGTCCTTCCCACTCTTTTCTTTGTTGAGCTGAAGTTAGGCGAGCTTGCAACCAAACCTCTGGAAGGCTCTGCAGAGCATCTTCCCTATTCCAATATCGGCCATTTGCGCGACTGTCTGGAGATAATCAGGGGCGAATATGAAAAGCATATGAAAACAGTCCATCGTATCTTCAACGGCGAACTTCTTTACAGGACAATTGATACAGGATTTTATGCCGGATCGAAGGATGATATGGTTTTCTATCCATATCCAAAGATGTCAGACCTGGAAAAGATGAATTATAATTTTTTCAGAGCGATCTGACGGACCTGATGTCTGGTAAGACAGATTATGCCGAAAACCTGGAGTTGGTCCCGATAAATCGGGACCAATTTTTAATATTCCGTCAAAATTGAATTGACACAACACCGGGTGTATTATTGACAGATAGTATCCATAATCAATAATACCCCGGAAATGAGGAATCTTTAGTCATTTCGGATATATCTGTTTAGATTCTTTTTAAACTGCAAACTATTAAAAGTTTCGATTTTTTTCGTTTGTATTATTGGAAAACTAATATAGTTTTGTACCGGCAAAATTTTTTGCTTTTTGAAACCTTAAATTTTTTAATCTAAAAACAGATATCATGATTAGTAGTATTTTTTGGATTGTGCCGGTTTCCGCGCTCCTTGCTCTGTTATTTGCCTGGATCTTTTACAGTAGTATGAAATCGCAGGATGAAGGAACAGACAGAATGAAGGAAATAGCTGAATATGTCAGGGAGGGAGCCATGGCTTACCTTAGACGTCAGTATACAGTTGTAACTAAGGTGTTTTTAATTTTGGTTGTTCTTCTGTCCATACTTGCTTACATGGGAGTTCAGAACCCGTTTGTCCCGATTGCATTTCTCACCGGAGGATTCTTTTCCGGGTTGTGTGGTTATCTGGGAATGAAGACTGCAACATTTGCATCAAACAGGACAGCATGGGCAGCTTCAAAATCTCTTAATAAGGGATTGCAGGTAGCTCTCAGAAGTGGAGCTGTAATGGGTCTTGTAGTTGTCGGATTTGGACTACTTGATATTGCTCTCTGGTTTCTCCTTCTAAACGGTGCTGTATTTACAACTGAGCATATGGATACTGGTCTTAAATTCCTTGGCCTGACATTTGTTCATCCTGGAACTACACCTCATGAGAAGCTTATCGAAATAACTGCAATAATGCTGACATTCGGTATGGGTGCCTCAACTCAGGCTCTCTTTGCACGTGTTGGTGGTGGTATATTTACAAAAGCTGCTGACGTTGGAGCTGACCTGGTTGGTAAAGTTGAAGCAGGCATTCCTGAGGACGATCCCCGTAACCCTGCTACTATTGCTGATAATGTTGGTGATAATGTTGGTGATGTAGCAGGTATGGGAGCTGACCTTTATGAATCGTATGCAGGTTCAATCCTTGCTACAGCAGCTCTTGGAGCAGCTCTTCCCAGTGTTACAGGTGATCTTCAGATGAAAGCGGTTATTGCTCCAATGATAGTTTCAGCCATAGGGATTTTACTTTCAATAGCAGGAGTATATCTTGTAAGGGCTAAAGAATCTGCAACTCCAAAAAATCTTCTCAATGCATTATTGCTCGGAACTGGTGGCAGCTCTGCATTTATTCTTGTTGCTTTGGCTATCATGGCCTTCACAGGATGGATAACCTGGGGCGTTTTTGGTTCGGTAGTTTCCGGGTTGCTTGCAGGAGTAATAATTGGACAATCGACTGAATATTTTACCTCAGACGGGTATAAACCCACTCAGGGAATTGCAAGGCAGGCGCAACAGGGACCGGCTACTGTAATTATTGAAGGTATGGCAGTTGGTATGTACTCGACGTGGGTTCCCGTAATTACCATCGTTGCTGGTATTATTGCAGCATTTGGTTTTGCCGGAGGGTTTCACGATTTTGCAACGGGGGTTTACGGTATTGGTTTTGCCGCTGTAGGGATGCTTTCCACATTGGGTATAACTCTTGCAACAGATGCTTTCGGCCCCATAGCAGACAATGCTGGTGGAAATGCTGAAATGGCCGATCTTCCTGCTGAGGTAAGGGAACGAACTGATGCTCTTGACGGACTTGGTAATACGACAGCTGCAACAGGTAAAGGATTTGCAATAGGCTCCGCGGCTCTCACCGCACTGGCCCTGATGGCAGCATATATGGAAGAGGTAAAATTATGGCTCGGCAGGCTTGCTGATAAAGCACCTGAGGGTTTCAAACAGATAGGTGACACTCTCTTCTATCATAACACCCTTCCGGCAGTTCAGGACGGACAAATAGCTGTAAATATTTCAACTGCAAATATTAAGGATTTTGTTGGAGCTTATGACCTTTCTCTTTTCAATCCGATACTTCTGGGAGGAATTTTTATAGGTGCTATGATGGCCTTTGTATTCAGTGCCATGAGTATGAAAGCTGTCGGAAGAGCTGCCGGGAAAATGGTTGATGAGGTGAGACGTCAGTTCCGTGAAATACCGGGCATTATGGATGGTTCCGGGAAACCTGAGTATGCAAAGTGTGTTGAAATCTCTACGGCTGGCGCTCAGAAAGAAATGATGGTACCATCATTAATGGCTATTGCTGTACCGTTCCTGGTTGGATTGTTGTTCGGAGTTCCAGGTATTGTTGGTCTTCTGGCAGGTGGTATGACAACTGGGTTTACCCTGGCAAGCATGCTCAATAACTCAGGGGGAGCCTGGGATAATGCAAAAAAATACATTGAGAGAGGCAACTATGGCGGCAAGAAAAGTGAATGCCATAAGGCAAGTGTTGTAGGAGATACAGTTGGCGATCCTTTTAAAGATACTTCAGGGCCAGCTCTTAATATCCTTATTAAACTGATGTCGATGGTTTCAGTTGTACTTGCAGGTATTACTGTTGCTTACAGTCTTTTTTAGTCAATATTAAGATCAGAAAATATTTTGGGGACA
Source organism: uncultured Bacteroidales bacterium (assembly GCA_963782945.1). Lineage (GTDB taxonomy): Bacteria > Bacteroidota > Bacteroidia > Bacteroidales > VadinHA17 > LD21. The sequence continues at coordinate 91,216 of CAWALO010000012.1, read as the reverse complement.
TGCCTTGGTGTGTCCCTAATTTTTTAATATCTATCTCTCCGGGACAATTTTCCAACCAATTTGTTAAAGACGCAATTAAATCATTCAAATCATTCTGACTTATTCTCTTTGAGTGATTTCCCGATTTTCTTTACAAAATTTTTCCCGCCGACTGCCGTGATAACAATTGAAATAGCACCTAAGGTGATAAAAATAGTGGCAAAACCGATTATTACAATTTCACGGGCAACATCAAGTTCAACAAGTGCTATTGCTGAAAAGAAAAGCAGAACAATAACTTTAATAAACCTGGCTATTAGTGTAGCTCTGGGTATCTCTTCTTTATATAAAGTCTTATACATTGATATTTCAGTCCAAAATGCTAATAACCAGCCTAATCCGAAAATAGAAACGGCAATTATGATTTTTGGCAAAAATAAAATCAATTTGCTCAGAAGATCGGATAAGATACTTAAGTTCCATGCTATCAAGGCATTATCAAGAAAAAGTAAAAAGATTAGCGTAAATCCAGTATTCCCGATTAAATTGTATAACCCATAACGTACATCTGCTTTAGCAAAGTCTGCCTCCCAGCGGGATCGCCTGAGAAGGCGATCGATCCTAATCAGGATCGACACCTGCACCAGAATTCGTTTAATTATCCATCCGGCAATCCAACCGATCAGTACTAAAATAATTCCTGCAAGCAGATTGGGCAAATAAGCAATAATGTTGTCAGCTAAACCAATAAACTGATCCCCAACTTTTGTTTCCATATATTTCCTCCATTATTTATTTTGTGTTTTAAAAAGTGACATAAAGAATGATTTTCTTTCCTCAAATTCTTTTAGCCATAGAACCGGACATTCAACCTGCTCGGTAATTTCCCTGACTAATGATTTTGAAAAAAGAAGTTCGATGAAATCACCTGTTTTACCGCCCATAACCAGAAAGTCATTACCTGCAGATAATTTTAATATGCCCTGCAGTATGTCATAATTAACTGTTGTCACAATTTCTGCTGAAATTTTGTTTTCTGCTAATAGTGCATTTATTTGATCAACTTTTTTCTGTTGCTCCGCTATTGTAGTTCCCGGACTGAATACAACTGCAAACTTGATTTTTGCGTTGAAAAACTCCATTAAAGCCGGGGTTATTTCCGCAGCCAGTTGTGTATGGATATCACTACTGTAAGGAATCAATATATTCTTTATTTCTCCTGCTTTTATTTCGCCATGTAAGATGGCTACTTCAGTAGTTGATTTTTGCAAAACCGAGTCGACAACAGATGAAAAGAACCGTTCAAAAAAGCTACTGCTTTTCTTTCGGTCCATTAATATAAAATTACAGTCCTCTTCAATATAAGTATCGTATATTCCCTTTGATATCCGGTGTGAGATTTTTATGATTGATTTTGAAGGTATTTCTGATTCTTCAGCAAAACTTTGAGCCTGTTGCATTAATTCCTCAGCCTTGTCTGTCAGTTTCATGCCTTCTTTTAATTTCTCCCCTTCCATTAATTCAATTACATAAAGAAAAATTATATTGGCATTATGTTTTTTAGCAATAGCAAATGCAATTAATAATAAACTTTTAATTTTGCTTTGATCAGAGAGGTAAACCAGCAGGTTATATTCCTTTTTTGCAATCTGTTCGAGTGTTTGTACTTTCCTTATATGTTCAATTTCCCGTTTAAATGCATAGAAACGATATACAAGAAGCCCTATTGCACTCCATATGATGGTAACGATCCATGCTAATATACTGTATTTAAACATGTAAATGGCAAGAAACAGTAATAACAGAATGCCTGCAATGGTCAGGTAAGGGTAAAGAGGTGCTTTATAACCACGGTCAAGGTCTTTTCTCTTTTTTCTAAGATTGATCATTGCAAGATTTACCTGCAGAAACAGCAACATAAACATAATATCAGCCGCACTGGCTACCACTTCAATAGGTAGTGAGACTGCCATTAGCACAATGATTACCAGAGAGATGAGGATACTCCAGTGAGGAGTAAATTTTTTTGGATGTACTTTACTGAAAAAAGATGGGAAATTTCGATCCCGCCCCATTGCAAAGGCCACTCGTGATGAAGAATATATCGTAGCATTAAGAGCTGATATTGTTGAAATCACACCGCCTATCAATATTAATACACCGCCTCCTACAAAAAAATTCCTTGCCACATTAACCAGAGCAGTCTCTTTTTGCAGGGCAAGAAATTCCCAGGGTCTCATTCCCTCAGACTTAACTGTCCCAATAGCAGCTATTGCAACCAGAATATATATTGGAACCACAATCAGCAGGGAAAGGAAAACAGCCCTGGGAATATTCTTTTTTGGATTTTTTATCTCCTCTGAACTTTGAGCTATTACTTCAAAACCCTGAAAGGCAATAAAGGTCAGTCCCATTGCTTTAAATACTCCACCAAAGCCATTCGGCAAAAAAGGGCTGAATGTAGTTCGCCAGTCTCCCTGACGGACAATAAGCTCAAGTCCGAAACCAATAAATATAATCAGGATGATTATTTTTGCGAGAGTGACCAGATTTCCGATTTTCCCGGTTTCTGAAGCCCCGCGGAAATTTATATACCCGAAGAGAATTGCTATTCCTCCAGCCAGAATTTTCTGCGGAGAGAAGAATCCCCAGTGTGGCATTACAATTGAAAACTCTCTTAATACATGATCAAAGTATGCTCCGAACCCAAGGGCATATAAGCTGCATGCAACAGCATGGGCAAACCAGCTCATCCAACCCGACAAGAAACCATTCCATTTTGGCAACCCTTCTTTTACCCAGAGATAACCTCCTCCTGCATCGTGGTAGCATGAACCCAGTTCAGCATAAGACATTGCAGTAAGCAATGCAATCAAAGCATTCAATGAGAAGGACAGCAGTAGCCCGGGGCCTGCAACACCGGCAGCAATTCCAATAAGAACGAAAATTCCGGCTCCAATCATTGCCCCGACACCAATCAGGGTCGCGTCCATTAAACTCATCTCACGGGCCAGCCGGACTTCTGTGTCAAACTTTTTCACAGCCAGTAAACATTATTTAGTTACTACAATACAATGAAAACATTTCTAAAATTAAATAATTAAATCAATTATGAGTGTGGTTGATGCAACATTTAATTGAATCCTGGAAAGGTAGGATTAAGAGTCATGTACAAAAGCTGCATACTATATATTAAGGTAAAAGTGAAATAAAAAAGCATTTTTTAAGCTGGAATAATAAAACCTACCTTTTGTCAGTCTCATTCGAGGAAATTTACTTTTTTTGAAAATACGGACTATTTTTACGACCTTAAAAAATTCCAAAAACTCTTCCATAAATCCAAATCATGAATAATTCCAAAATATTGACGAGCTGAGAAATCAATTTTTATTTCTAATTTTAACTTAAGGAATAGATCGGGATAAATCTTTTTCAAGCAAAATTCTTTATGATTAAGAAAACATTCGGAACATTTGCTGGTGTATTTACACCAACTACATTAACAATTCTAGGTGTTATAATGTATATACGACTATGTCGGGTGATTTATCCAATCCAGGAAAAAGTATTCCCGTTGGTACCATCTCTTCTGTAGTACTAACTACCTTTATTTACATAAGTTTAATATTTGTAGCTGCAATTATTGCCACACCCGATGAGCTAACAAAAAACTACAATGTTTTTATTGACAAGTCACTTTATGGGCCAATTGTTCTTGCAGGGTTATTGGGAGCAACACTATCATCAGCACTTGGTTCGTTTGTTGGAGCGCCACGCATATTATTAGCATTGGGAGAAAAGCACATCTTGCCAATGAGTAAAAGACTGGCTAAAACCTCTAAAAGAGGAGAACCAAAAAATGCCATGCTGGTGACTTCTTTTATTGTTTTGTTTGGCATATCATTACGCGATCTGAATACCATCGCACCTTTGCTAACCATGTTTTTTATGTTGACTTATGCTATGGTAAATATTGTTGCTCTTGTAGAACAAACATTGGGATTACCAAGTTACAGGCCCACTCTAAAGATCCCGATAATAATACCAGCCATCGGTGCATTCGGTTCAATTGCCATCATGTTTTTAATGAATGTAATTATCGCTCTGTTTTCTATAATTTTTATTATTGCATTTTATTTCTATTTGGTAAAAATGAATATTAAATCAGAAGCGGGTGATTCACGAAGTGGTCTATTCACTGCATTAGCCGAATGGGCAACAAAAAAAACCAATGCTTTGCGTCCTCAGAGAGAAGTGAGGTCCTGGCGTCCCGACTTACTAATCCCAATGACAATCCCAAAAGAAATCAGAAGTTCTTTTAAGCTTATCCATTCACTTGTATATCCAAAAGGATCAATTCAAATATTGGTTCTTCGAAACAAAAATGAGAAAGAACAAAAAAGCATGGAAGGCTTTTTAAAAAATGCTATTCAGAAATTTAAAGAAAGTGAATTGTCTGCATCATATACTGTTATTGATAACACGGACTTCAATACTACAATTAATGTGAGTATGCAGTCGTTAAATGCTGCTTTTTTTAAACCAAATATTGCTTTATAAGTGTCGACTCTTCAAATCCTGATTTGATTTGTTATGATTAACTTATATCAGATACCAAAAAAAATAACTTTGGGATGATTATTTACATTCCTTTTTCTACTGCCAGCCTTGCCATCGAAAAAAGTATTAATCTATGGATGACAAATCTTCCCTCCGACTGGAAAGAAACATTCAGTGTGGGAAATAACGACTTATCAACATTAGTATCACTTTTAATTTGCCGGAATTGGAAGGGATCCATTGATGTTCATATTCTCAATAATGAACTAAATATGACAATATTGGAACACGACATTATTGATCTGAAGAGAATGGTCAGATTCCCAAAAAACACAACTGTTTGTTTGAAACAGGGTGATTTACTTCAGAAAATCAAAGAGGACCGAAATGCTGATGTAAATATCATAAATATTGAACCGGGAATGACAATAGATTATATGATTAAGGTTGTAAATGAGTCCAGGATATCTGCTGTTTTTTGTGCTGACTCTGAATCCGAAAACGTCTTAGTCTAGAAATAGCAAAATTTACTACCTTTTTCCAACCTCGGTTGAGGAGTTTTTCTCCTTTTTTGATAGTACCTCTATTTCCTTATCCAGTTCGTCCCAGTCTTTGAAATTCAGTTTCTCGGCATATTCTCTATCTTCACCTTTTACCATAAGAGAGACTGCCATAATACCACTTGTAATCAGGATAATGTATAGAAGTATTCCGGAATTAAATTCACTGCTTTGATTATAAACCGGTATACTGAAAAACAGAAGAATAGTTATGAGGCCTCTCGGAGCAACAAAAAGCTCGGGGAACAATCTTTTTACCATAAATATCTTAAGGCCGATAATTCGTATCAGAAATATCCCTGCTATGATGGCCAGACTTATCAAGGCGGCTCTTATATCAATCAGGTCTCTCAATTCCAGTGTCATTCCAAATATCACAAAAAAGAAAGTCCTTATGAAGAAAGATGATTCTATTGTTAGTATATGAAAATCATTTTGAACCTTCTTTAAAGAATCGAAGTCAATCCAGCTTTTCAGCTTACCGAAAAAGAAAATTCGGCTGTTATTAAGGATTATTCCAAATATAAGGATCATTATCAACGATGAGAAATGGAAGAGTTTTCCGAGCGAATAGAGAAGTATCAAAACAGCTATAAGCAGAAAAAGTTTTACCTGGGAACGCAGTTTTTCAAGCAGGATCACCATCAGATAACCAATAACCACCGAAAGAATTATTGTAATGAAGAGGTTGACTGAAATATGAATGATAATTTCCTTTGCAGAATCAGTTTCGATACTGCTTATGAGGTAAAAGAAGATCATGATACCCAGAATATCGGAAAAAGTGCTTTCATAAATCAGAAATTCTTTGTTCCTTTTCATCAGGTTACCCACACTGGGAATAACTATTGCGCTGCTGACCACCGAAAGAGGAACTGAATAAATAAGGCAGGCAAATAGATCTTCGATCAACAGATTATTTAATACCCATGTGATAAAAACAATGCATGCGGTCAACGAAAAAAGAGCCAGAAAGAACGACTTCACAATCAATGGCCGTTTCTCACGGGTGAGTTCCAGTTCCAGAGCAGCTTCCAGAACAATCATTATCAGTCCTACAATACCAATAACCACCAAGATGTCCATCAGGTTGCTGCTTATGCTGATTTTAAGATAATCAAGTCCAAACCTGATACCAATTCCTAGCAGAATCAGCAACAGAACACTTGGAATGTTGAATACCTTTGAAATCCAGTTAAACAGGTACGACAAAATCAGAATAATGCAACCGGCAATAATTACGGTATAAGGGTTCGATAAATCCATATGGCTTGCTGATTCTTTTAAGTAAAATTAATATATTTGATAGATTAATTGTAATCGTTGGAATATTCTTACAATTCTATGGAATAATCAGAAGATATGGCTAAAGCAAAAAAGTTCGGAACTTTTGGCGGAGTTTTCACTCCTTCTATACTTACCATATTAGGTGTGATCATGTACATGCGTCTTCCGATGATTGCAGGTGAAGCCGGATTGGTCGGAACCCTGGGTATCATTTTCGTTGCACATCTGATCTCAATTACTACCGGTCTGAGTGTTTCTTCTATTGCAACTGATAAGAAGGTTAAAGAAGGCGGCACCTATTACATCATTTCCAGAAGTCTTGGACTTCCTATCGGCGGAACCCTTGGGCTTGCTTTGTTTGTCGGGATTATCATTCAGTGTAAGTCTTTATCTGATTGGTTTTTCTGAAAGTTTTCTCGGTTACTGGGATCTCCCGATGGATATCCATCATATAAGGATTACTGGGAGCATTATCCTTCTGGTTGTGACAATAATCACCTTTATCAGTACCTCCCTGGCCATAAAGACCCAATACCTGATTATGGCGGCCATTTTTCTGTCCCTGCTTTCAATATTCTTTGGGCATCATGACCTGTGCTCCTGCATCACCTAACTTTTTCGGCAATGGGCACCGGTGTTCCCCTGATGGTTTTATTTGGTATCTTTTTCCCGGCTGTTACCGGATTTGAAGCCGGGGTTTCAATGTCGGGCGATCTGAAGGATCCAAAAAAATCGATCCCTCTTGGAACTATTTCTGCCATTGCAATTGGACTGGTTGTTTATATTGGTCTTGCATTTTTCTTTGCTTATACAGTTGATGGGGAACTTTTAGCCACTGATCCCAAGGCCTTGTTCAAGATTGCCCTTGTTCCACAGCTGGTTATTGCCGGAATCTGGGGTGCTACATTGAGCTCAGCCCTCGGCAGTATTCTTGCTGCTCCAAGAATTTTGCAGTCAACAGCTATTGATAAAATTACTCACCGAATTTTTGCCCGCGGAACAGGAGCTTCCAAAGAACCCAGGAATGCCCTGCTGCTTACTTTCCTTATTGCTGAAGCAGGCATTCTTATTGGAGAACTTGATGTTATTGCCCGAATTGTTTCAATATTTTTCATTACCACCTATGGTTTCCTGAATCTGAGTGCTGCTTTTGAGTCAATTACAAGTGCTGATTTCCGACCATCATTCAAAACACCTGCCTGGGTAAGTATAATTGGTTTTCTGGCCTGTTTCCTGGTTATGATTCAGCTTGATTTCCTTGCTATGATTGGAGCCGTGATTATTCTGGGTACCCTCTTCCTGTTTCTCAAGCGAAGACAACTTGGTGCTGGAAACCGGTGATGCCTGGAGCAGCGTTTGGGCTACCCTTGTCAGAACCGGCCTTCAGAGATTGAACAAATCATCACTGCATACCCGCAACTGGCGGCCGAATATTATACTCTTCTGCGGACAGGATAATGCACGACCTCATCTGGTTGAACTCGCAAGAGCCTTTAGCGGCAGACTGGGCATGTACTCCGCTTTTGAAATGGTTGAATCCAAAGAACCAAAGACTGGTTAAAGATAACCGTTATTTTTCCGCTTCCGGTAAGAATGATGAACTGACTGATCCATCAGCATAAATGCCGCGATATTTATGATGGCATGGATGAGATTTCAAGGGTCTATGGTTTCTCCGGCATTGAACCCGATACGATTCTTATGGGATGGAGCAGGAATGAAAAGAATAAAGAATCAGTTTCTAAGATCAATCCGAAATTTTGAGGAAAGTGACTTCAATTCAATTTTCCTGAATTATAACTCCCTTAAAAAATACGGAGATAAGAAAACTATTGATGTCTGGTGGAGCGGATGGGGAAGCAATCTTACATTCTCGATATTCCTGCTCCGGCATTTTACATCTGTCAGGAGACTGGAAAGATGCCCATATCCGACTGCTGGTCATAAACAACCTGCCTGACAGGACAGAAATCAATTTACAAAACACTGCAGACAGATCCTTATCCATTACCGGATCAACCTCGAAATTAAAATTATTAACAACAGTATTGATGGATTGCCCAGACAGGAAATCATTCGCCGTGAATCTTCTGATACTGACCTGACATTTATCGGGATCCCCGACAAGCAATACCAGCATATTGACCAGACCTATGAAGAGGTAATGAACCTTTCTCAACATCTCGGAACTTTTTTGCTGGTGAACAGTTCATCCAGGTTTGAATCTTTTGACCTTGGACTGGAGACAAAACAGGAAGGAGAGTCATGAGCATCGCTGTTACCTGGAACTTGAACTGCCTGAATTGGTTCCTTCAAAATACATTATCATCAATGAGGATATCAATAAAATAGATATAAACGGACAGAAAGTTACTTGAACTGTTTTTTGAAAAAGCATTTGCTCCGGTATTTTCAGAAATACAGAAACTGTCCGATGAATTGCTGGCAGCTATAAGTACTGTGTTTAATCAGCTTGACAAACTTAAAGGACTTTGATGATACTTACCGCAGAAAGAAGACCCTGATTAAAATAAAAAATGATTTCTATTTCCGTACCAACCGTATTTTTACTGATCCTGACCCAAAAAAAACTTGATATCCAAAAAGAGGCATTGGCAGGCGGGATTAATTGGTATATTGAACGTCTCGACCAGTGATCTTCTGAAATTTCCTTTGAAAATAATAATCCCTTATGAAAAGGAAGATCTTGTACTTAAAAAGGAATGATCCTTTCAGGTTGAAATGGTTTATGCTCAGAAAACGGCTGGCACATCCCTTTTCACGGAAAATCAATCCCGGGCAAAATCCGTTATTATGAAATTGCTGCTTATTATCTACGAAATAACCGTCATTACTATCTTTCCGCTTTTCTTAATAAGTTCCAGACCGATCTTTTCGTTACAATTTTCTGAAGTCAGAGCACTGATAATTTCTGTTGACACGATGCTGGAGAATCTTTTTGATAAGGCTACAAGGAAAGATGAACTTCATTGATGCTGTCAGAACAGCTCAAAAGGCAAATGAAATACAGGATCGATGCATTGATGTCGGGCATTGATCTTTTGCAGGAATCAGGTCCGGAACCGACTCATTGCTGGAGTTCCGCAAAAATCTTCAGCTGATGAGCAATGATATGGGAAAGGTTGATATTAATTTCCGGATCAGGCAGAAAGCGCAGGAATAAAAAATATTATGAGGAGTTGGTTCCGTAAAAATTCAGGTTTCGCGAATCATGGCATGAACAGACACTGCATCCAGGTCAATAAAATCCATATGGATGTGCTCTTTGCAGTCGTTCAAGAGCCGGATCAAAGACAAGATCAATGAGTTAAACCTGAATATTGCGCAGCAACTTGATAACCGTTTTAGCATGGAATTGCAGGAACTCAGGTTAAAGCTGGAAAAGTTTGGAGATAAACCGGATAGTATCCCTGAATTAAAACTCAGCATTAGTTCATTTGAAGAGAGCATCACCTTTTTGAAAGATTTTAACAGTCTTTGGAAAAGAGATCCTTCAGCTTACCTGAAACCTTGCCTGAAGAACATGGTTATTGCTTCTTCCATCAGTACAGATCCATCTTCAGATAACACTGAGGAATCCCTGAATGTTCCCTTGCGGAAAATCACCCGCTTCTATATCGAATCGAGGTTCATTGGAACAACTTATGATCAGCTGGAGAAGGTAGCCGAATCATTGAAAAATTCAATTTTTATTACTCATGACCTTCTTAATCTGACCCGTTTCAACCTTGAAAATATTCCTGCATGATTTGCCAGATAAACAGCAGGTCATCTCCTCTGTCATTAAAGATACCTGTCAGAAAATTCTGAAAGAGGAAGAAAAGATTACAGCAGGTTAAGGAAAGTATCACTGAATTGATTGAAAGTTCGCTTGAGGAGGTGTTTGATAAACTGTCAGCATATAAAATTCCTTCTACGGTTTCTGAGTATTCGTGGTTTATCCGGGAACATCAGGGTAAAAAAGTCAGAAAGACATTTTATGCGTATTTTGATCATCTGAAATTATTCATTAAGATACTTTAACCACAAGAGTTCTTTATTCCAGAAGTGAATGGATGTTAATGGCAAAAAGATTAATGGAATCATGATCAGAAGAGTACAGGTAACCAGAAAGTTCTTGACCTGGTTGAAATTGTCAGTCCGAAGGAAAAAGTCATGGATATGCTTCCCCAATTCTACAAAAATCTATTCAGTGGCCGGTCAAGCATAAGTGAGGACTTCTGGATAAGGCGGGAAAAGGATGAAGAGATGTTCAGAACAGGTGTTCAGGCGCAATAATTCAGGGTACCATGGAGGCATTATGATTATTGGGGAGAGAAACTCCGGCAAGACAGCTTTTTGCCGGTATATTGCCGAAAAACTTTTTCAAAAGGAGAAGGTATATCATCTTTTCCCTATTTATTCAGGATCTGTTCAAGTGTCGGATTTTGTTGCTGAACTAAGTAAGGTTACCAATACACAGGGGAGTTTGATAGAAATTATGGAATCGCTTCCCCAGGGAAGTGTTTTCATCATTCATGATCTTGAGCTTTGGTGGGAACGTTCTGTCAGCGGATGGGGTGTCGTCAATTTGCTTATAACTCTTATCAATGACTACAGCAAAAAGATTTTTGTTTGTTGTAAACATGAATCCTTATGCTTTCGAACTGATGAATAAAATGGTTAATCTGCAGGATGCATTCATAAGTGTTATCGCCTTGAGGCCTTTCGATTCAAGGGAAATTCAGGAGATAATTATTCGCAGACACCGTTCCAGCGGATTGAAATTCGTCCTGAATAAGAGAGAAGAGGATGATTTGTCAGAAATACGAATGGCCAGCCTGTTCAACAAGTATTTTAATTATTCTGAAGGTAATCCGGGAACTGCCCTGAAAGCATGGCTCGGAAACATTGTCAGAATGTCCGAAAAGAGGATATACATCCAGACTCCGCATCTTCCGGACACGAAAATTCTGAAGGAACTGGATGAGAATTGGAAAGTTGTACTTATCCAGTTGATCCTGCATAAGAGGTTGACTTTTGAAAGGATTAATAAGATATTTTTCTCGGATAATACCAGGGCAAAGGAAATTATCAGTTCTATGCTAAGGGCTGGACTGATTGAAGAAAGAAGAGAAACACTTTACATTGTGAATAATTTCATAGAACCGCATCTCGTAAAAATTCTCAAAAATGAAGAGTTATTATGAGGAATTATAATTCAAATATATAATCGGCTTCAGATGAAAATTATTATTGCCTTTCTTATTGCAGCATTATTCTTTTTAGTACTCAAGGTAATCAGGTTGGGATTAAAAAGTCTATCGAACCGTTTCACCGGAGTAAAATTCAGTGATAATCTTAGAATAACGATTGAACTTATCATTTGGTTGGTCTATATTTTCTGGGCAACTGAGTTCCTTTTCAAGGGTAAGTTTTTTTACCCATATCTTATTTATTCACTGATACTAGTAGTTACTGGTTTAGTGACATGGTTTCTCCTTATAGATATTTTTGCCGGTATCATTTTCAGGGTCAGGCACAACCTGAAAACCGGTTCTTATATAAGAGCTGGAGATTTCTCGGGCCAGATTAAGTCTCATAAACTTACCTATTTGAAGATTTTGACAGATGATGGACAAATCCTGCGCGTACCATACTCCAGGATAATCCATGAAGTGATAACCGAACTGGCATTTCCTGGTACTTTAGAGGAGCATATTATCCATCTTCATGTTGAACTATCTTCAGGCAGTGCAATGATGCCGGAATCTATGATCCGCAACACTGTACTTAACAATCCCTGGAGCAACCTTAAAGAAGAACCCTCAATCAGCCTCATGAAAGAGAACGAGGAAGGATATTTCTTTGAAATAACACTTCTTTCCATAAACATGAAGCAGATGAAGTATATAGAAATGGCATTCGAAGAAATCCCTTCGTTACATGTTATTAAATGAAGATAAAACGAGATTTTTCCTTTAATTACAAATAGTATATTGCCTGAAAATATGTAAATTATATAACTTTTTCACAAAGTTATGTAACAGTTTAACTCGTACATATACCTAATTTACATCCGTCATAATCAGTATATTATTATAAAAAGAAAGAGTAAATTCAAAATACTTTCCTGTAAGGTAAGAAATGATAATATAAAGAGTAAAAAGGTATTAAAATCGCATGTATTTTTTTGTATATGAAAAAGAAGTCCACTGCTGAAATCCAAAATGCTCCTAAGGGCTATCCCGACAATCTGGCCCAGCTTATTATTGGATCATTGGATACTTAAGACTCAGTTTTGTAGGTTTATTGTTTAAAATAAATGTCCTGTATAAAATACTTTATATTTTAATACAATTTAAGGTTCTAAATAATCAAAAGAAGGAGATATCTGAATTTTGGGAGCTTTTAATTCATATGATCAGATGACTATTTTTCTTCATGTCATAATTAATAAAAAATCATTATGAAAGCAACAAGAATCAACTACATGACAAGAAATATTTCTTTAGGTGTCTTAATGACACTAATGGTCTCAATCGCCCCATCATGTTCAAGAAAAATGACTTTTTCTAAATCGTCAGTAGTTCCTGCAGCACAAGGTTCCATAAAAGTCAGCAAAGATAAAAACAAGAATAACGTTATTAAGATATCTATAACTGATTTAGCTGGCGTCGACCGGCTGCAGCCCCCAAAACAAACATATGTAGTCTGGATGGTTACAGGTCGATAGGTAATTTGTACCATAACCGGAAGAAATAATGACAGTCCTTATCGAAAAGCAATGAGTATCTTTATGGGACAATTCAACTATTAGTAATAATAAAATGCTTAATAATCAATCAAATATTTCTGAATCTAATTTGTTGTCAGATTTCATAATCCTGGATCTGAACGATATAGATACAAAAGCAAATTATCGGCAACTTAAGGGAAAATGGAATTCCTTTATCTATATAACCGGAGGGAATAGTGTTTTGCAGATTGATTTTGATGAGTATATTGCTCTGGAAAACAGGGTATTCTTCATTGAAAAGTATAGTATCTGGAATTGGATCAGGATTAATAAGTTAAGGGGTATTCTCGTACAATTCACCGATTCTTTTTACAACCACATTTATACCGGGAATCCAAAATTAAAAAGCGACCAGACATTAATTGGTGAAATTCCGCCTTTCATCAAGATCAGAATGGGCGACAAAACTGAATGGAAACACCTGTTTTATATTCTTTTTAAGGAATATAAATCTGCAAAAAATAATTCGAAGGAAATAATTTGTCTCGCTCTTAAGGTTCTGATTCTTATGTATCGCAGGAATTCTCAGTCAGGAGTCATAATATTTGAATCAAGTCAAAAAAAACAGTTTCTAAATGAGTTCAGAAAGCTTGTCAGCAACAGGTTTAGTTCATTAAGAACCACAAAAGATTATGCGCGTGTGTTGAATATTTCTCCAAATTACTTAAATGCACTATGTCAGGAATTTTTCTTTAAAACAGTTAGTGAAATAATTCAGGAAAGAGTGATTCTTGAAGCAAAACGTATGCTTATGCATACCAGCCTTAGTATTTCAGAAATTGGTTATAAGCTGGGATTTAATGATAACTCATATTTTGGGAGATATTTTAAAAAAGTAGTGGGAATGACTCCGGAAAGCTTCAGGAGTTCATGTTTGTATTCACCCAATGTTTAACTTTTAAAATTAAATAAAATGAAATCACAAATTAAATCTATCCTGATACCAACTGATTTTTCAGAACTATCAGAAAACGCTTTAAATGTTGGAATTTCCATAGCGCAAAGACAAAATGCAGAGATTACATTATTACATGTAGTGGATCGATTTGCTTATTTGCAGCCGACTGAAGTATTTCTGCCCGATATCACCCTTACTCCTGATATAATACTATGGATGGAGAATAGACTTAAAGAATTCTCAGATCAACTTTTAATTGATTCTGGTATAAAAGTAACTGGGAAAGTTTTAGCTGGACATCCGTCAGAAAGAATTTGTTGGTTTGCTAATACGGAAAACATAAGTCTGATAGTAATGGGGACTCATGGCATTTCAGGTCTGCGAGAATTTTTTATAGGTTCTGAGGCATATAGCGTAGTAAAGAATGCCCCATGCCCTGTCCTAACGATACCCGGGAATTGGGAAAAGACTGATTTTGAGAAGGTATTATTCCCAATAAGATTGATTCCCAATGCTATTGACAAGTACTTTTATGCAAGGCCAATAATTGAAAAGAACGATTCTGAGCTATTTCTCCTAGGTCTTTCAGAGATGGAAAATCAGGGAGATATAAAAGAACTTACATTAATAATTGATAGACTTAAAATTCAATTGCGAAATGACAATGTCAAGTTTCAAACGGGATATTGTCCGTTTAAAGATTTTCCGGATATAGTAATTAAAACGGCAAAAGAAGCAGGTATAGATTTATTAGTTCTAACGGCAAATTTCGAAAATGATTTAAAATCTTTCTTCATAGGTCCATTTGTGCAACAAGTGATCAATCGATCCCAGTTACCGGTTCTTAGCATTAAGCCGTCATTCAATAAAACTGAACCTTATTCAGCATTGAAACTTGCAGAAAACTGGGGGAAATCCATAAAATTCACCAGAAATGGTTATCAGGCTAAAAAATGAAGATAAGGATCGAATCTACGATGAAATTCATTTTTTCAACATTAGAAGATTTAAAGTATAAACATATAAATAAATAAAAACTAAGATCATGAATAAAATAGCATTCCAAACTGTACAATTTAAAGCAAGTTCTCAGCTTGAAGATTTCGTAAAAGAAAAAGTCTCAAAACTTTTTGAACAGGACCCTTCTATTATAAGGGCTGATGTAACTTTATTTGAAGGAGCCTCAGGAAATCCCATAAACCAGTTTTGTGAGATTCAACTCTCAGTACCTGGCGAAAATCATTTTGTAAAAAAGAATAGTGAAAATTATGAGAAATCTATTTTGGATACCGTGAAGACTTTACAAAAAATACTTCGCAGAGCTAAAACAAAAGAGATAATAAAGAGGAGATCTACTTAAGTATTTCTGTTTAGAATTAATATAATAATATGAGAATATGATTAAAACAAATGAAAATTTCCTATTTCAACCAAGGAGTTTTGAATCAATTGAACTATGGAAAAACATAACTCAGAAGCAATGGAGCGATCCTGATTGGCAAAAGGCTAATGCTATACGTACAGTTGAACAATTAAAAAAAGTAATTATTCTAAACAACCATCAGGAAGCTGAAATCGTAAGAACAATTGATTCCCTTAAGAGGGAAGGGAAAGAACCATTAAGAATAACTCCCTATTACGCTTCATTGATGCAGGAAAATCCGTTCAACCCCCAACTTTTTTCAAATGAATCAAAAAAACTAATCGATCCTATATTTTGGCAAAGTATTCCTACTCCTGCAAACCTCCTCTTTCCAGATGCAGGAGTTGAATGTGCAATGAGTGAGGGATCGAGAAGTTTTGGTGCAGTTTACCAACGATATCCAAACAGAGTAGCGCTTTTTGTTGCTGAAAACACTAGTTGTGCATCTTATTGTGTGCATTGTCAGAGAGCAAAATCACTTGACAGCACTGTAGATGTTAATAGTAATGAAATAGACAAAGGACTATTCTACATTGATTACAACAAAAATATAAATGAAGTTCTTGTCACAGGTGGGGATGCTTTAATGATTAGTGAAAATAGATTGAAATACATTTTGGAAGAACTGAGTAAGATACCACACTTAAGGTCCATTAGAATAGCAACACGAGTGCCTGTCGTTTTACCTATGGCAATTACAGATGAACTATTGAATCTGATTAAAATATCGGCGAACAGGTATAATAAGGGAATGGAAAAATATGTCTACTTTATGACTCAGATAAACCATTTTCAGGAAATAACTGAAGAGATGTTCATTGCAGTTAAAAAAATCAGGGAAAATGGATTTACTATAAGAAACCAAACTGTTTTATTGAACCATGTAAATGATAATCTCAGAGTATTGGCTGAAACCTTTAGAAGGATGTTTTGGATAGGTGTTCATCCATATTATTTATTACAATGTCATAAAGAAAAAGGAATTGTGCATTTTATTACCCCTGTTCAGGTCGGGAAAATATTTATGAAGAATTTACAAGGTTGGATTTCCGGTATCACAGTTCCACGATATGCCGCTAATATTGAAGGTGGTGGAGGGAAGGTTCTTTTAATGCCATCAGGTCACGATACTTTAAACAATGAAACAAATATTGAAGATAAAATTTCTGAAAGTTATGCCACAATAGATACCTGGGATAATAAAAAAATATACCGATATGAAGCCTTAGGAAGGGCAACAGAAAAGGAATATGAAGAGGCTGTTAAAATTATGGATTTATTTATTGGAAGTAAGGGAGTATTTCTTCCCAAACTTATTATTGTTAATGAAAAGGGGGACCATGTTAAAACTACAAACCGGACAAAATTACCAGTTTTTGATAAAAGCAAAAAAACAAAATCGTTTGGATATGATTCGTTCAATCATGAAATGCCACTTACAAATCCTGCAGATAATATTGATGAGCTTGACCAAGAATTTAAGAGATCAAAGTTTTATAAATAAATGGATTTTAATATTAAAAAAATACCATGTTCCGAATACGTAAGATAACGAACCCTTTTCTCGAAGGCAACAAGCAGGCCATGGAGCGGATAAAAGAAATAATCAAGCTGCAGTTTCCAGGTATATTGGAAAAGCAAATAGAAGATATTTCGATACAGATGATTAATCCTGTTAAAGCCAGATATCATACATCTATTGTGATAGCCGATGATTTTCGAGGTAATATCCGGGGATTTGCCATCTTATTATTTATGTCAGATCTTAAATTCTGTTATCTTGATTTAATGTCAGTAACCCCCGGCAGAGCAACTTCCGGTGTAGGAGGAGCAATCTATGAAAGAATCCGTGAGGAGGCTGCTTCCCTTGATACTATTGGGCTATTCTATGAATGTCTTCCAGATGATCCAACATTATGCAGGGACAAATCGTTCATTAACCTGAACATGAAAAGGCTGGCCTTCTATGAGCGATATGGTGCTTATCCTATAATAAACACACTTTATGAACAGCCTGTAAAAGGAGATGATGACTGTCCTCCATATCTTGTCTATGATGATCTTGGCACAATGCAACCGTTGCCATCACAAAATTTGAAAAAGATTTACCGTGCCATTTTGGAACGGAAGTACAAAAATTATTGCCCGGTCGAATATGTTAATATGGTTGTTGAAAGCGTGAGGGATGATCCTGTTAAACTAAGACAACCTTGTTATTTACTTAAAGAAAAGGAAGCAGATATAAAGTCTGTTATAAAACATGAACTGAAAATACAACTGTTCGTAAACGGAAGACACCAGATCCATCATGTCAAAGAAATCGGATATGTTGAGTCACCTGTGCGGGTAAAGAGCATATTCATTGAACTCAGTAAACTTGGAATAACAACAGAAGTTAAAGTTAAAGAGTATCCACAAAAACACATACTGGAGATTCATGACCATGGTTATTTGAATTACTTCAAGAGAGTGTGTGCCGGTCTGAAGCCAGGCAAATCGGTCTACCCTTATGTATTCCCGATTCGAAATGCAGCAAGGCCTCCAAAAGAACTATCAGTAAGAGCTGGTTATTATTGTATAGATACTTTCACTCCCCTGAATATGAATGCTTATCTGGCAGCGAAATGGGGTGTGAATTGCTCTTTATCTGCAGCAGACTCAATACTGGCAGGGAATAAAATTGCTTATTCACTTACACGTCCTCCCGGCCATCATGCTGAACGCTTTGTATTCGGAGGTTTTTGCTATTTCAATAATGCAGCTATTGCAGCTAACTATCTTAGCAAATATGGCAAAGTTGCCATTCTGGATGTAGATTATCATCATGGCAATGGCCAGCAACAAATATTCTATGAAAGGTCTGATGTGATGACAATCTCTATCCATGGACACCCATCTTTTGCATATCCCTATTTTTCAGGCTTTAAAGAAGAAAAAGGCGCAGGAGCCGGATTAGGTTTTAATTATAATTTTCCGTTGCAGGAAGAATTAGATGGTGAAGAGTATAGGGTTATACTCGGAAAAGCACTTCCGATTGTTAGAAAATTCAAACCCGACTACTTGATTATTGCACTTGGATTTGATACTGCAAAAGGTGACCCCACAGGAACCTGGAAACTTACCATCAAGGACTTTTTGCTGAATGGAAAAATGATGGGTATGCTTAAGCTTCCGACGTTATTCATTCAGGAAGGTGGATATAGAAACAGAGTACTTGGTATCAATGCCCGATATTTTATGAAAGGATTTTACGAAGAGTACATTGCCTGAAAATATGTAAATTATATAACTTTCTCACAAAGTTATGTAACAGTTTAATTAGTACATATACCTAATTTACATCCGTCATAATCAGTATATTATTATAAAAATAAAGAGTGAATTCAAAATACCTTCCTGTAAGGTGAGTAATGGTAATATAAAGAGTAAACAGGTATTAAAATCGCATGTATTTTTTTGTATATGAAAAAGAATGATACTACTGAGATCAAAAATGCTCTCAAGGGCTATCCCGACAATCTTGCACAGCTTATTATCGGATCATTGGATACTAAAAACTCCGGTAAGAAGCTTGAAGCAAGAAGTACCCTTGTGGGAATGAGGAGAGCAATAATCCCGCGAATGCATAAACTATTGGAATCAGAAAATGTTTTGCTCCGTATGGAAGCTGCCAAAATAGTTGAGCTTATTGCTGACAGGAAGTCGATTCCCAGATTGATTAATCTTCTTGATGATAAGGAATTTGAAATAAGATGGATTGCTGCCGAAGGTCTGATTAAAATAGGAAGGAGAAGCATATTGCCATTACTAAAGTCAATCCGCGATGGTAAAAGCTCCTTTCTTCTTAACAAGGGAGCACATCATGTTCTGGTAAGTCTGCTGAAAGAAAACGAAAAGGACAAATTAATGTCGTTATTGCACTGTCTTGACAATTCCCATGGGTTAAGCGGGATGGCTCCTGTGGAAGCATCAATGGCAATTAAAACTCTATACAAGAGATCGAATTAGTCTTGATAAAAACTCAGTTTTTTAGGTTTATAGTATAAAATAAATATCCTGTAAAATATGCTATTATTTTTAATACAATTTGAGGTTCTAAATAGTCTAAAAAAGAAAATATATGGATTTTGGGAGCATTTAATTCGTAAGATCAGGTGACTATTTTTTTTTCATTCCATAATTAATATGAAATCATTATGAAAGCAACAAGAATCAACTACATGACAAGAAACATTTCTTTAGGTGTCCTAATGACACTTATGGTCTCATTCTCCCCATCATGTGCCAGAAAAATGACTTTTTCTAAATCATCAATAGTTCCTGCAGCACAAGGTTCCATAAAAGTCAGTAAGGATAAAAACAAGAATAACGTTATTAAGATATCTATAACGGATTTAGCTGGAGTCGACCGGCTGCAGCCCCCCAAAAAAACATATGTAGTCTGGATGGTTACAGACGAGGGTCTGACAAAAAATATAGGTCAGTTAGATAGTTCGAAAAGCTTCCTGACAAAAAAATTGAAGGCCTCTTTAAAAACAGTATCCTCCTTTAAGCCGGTTAAAATTTATATAACAGCCGAAGATGATCCAGGTGTTCAATATCCGGGTGATCAGGTTGTCTTATCAACAGACCTGCTCTAGAACAGATCACCAGTCGAATATGAAATCTAAATTTATGTATATCAATTATTACATAATCAATTCGCCAGCGTATTCGAAATTTATCAAATTTAAAATTTCGGAAGCATCGAAATCTACCTGCCAGATTTGCGGAGCTATTGAAAATAACAACTGTCACTTAAAGGAATATCCGGATTAAGAATCACATCAGCAATTTGTTTTATCGTTTTTCCGGTTTTGGTAGCAGCTTGTGACAATACACAGGGAATGATGCATGGAAGTGGAAGGTCAATGGATATGGGGACTTGGTATTGGTTACCAATTCTGATGGGTTTAGGTATTGGTTTTCTTCTTGGTTATTTAGTTGCCAGGAGAAAGAGGTGATCTTATTATCAATGTAAAATGATTGTCATTGGTTTCTGTGATTGATGACTGTTGAAAAAATATTATATAGAATATTAAAAAAATACGAAAACACATAAGAGGAAAAAAGTACTTATAGCCCTGGATTATAATTCAACTGCACAAAAAGTAGCAGAGGCAGGTTTTTAGACGCTGGAAAATATAGCAGTGAAGTGTAACAGAAAAAGTATTGAAACACTCCTCCACTCTTCTTATTATCCTCACCTTACATTCCGGTGTAGTTTATAATGAAGGAATAACCGGAGACTTTGAAAACTCTGCTGACCCGTTAATAAAATCTTTCTTTATGTTGAATGGATAATAAGCCATTTAACCTGATTAACTAAATCAGAACATTTAAAAATAAAATATAATGGAAACTTATACACAAAAATTTAAAGTAAGATTAGGGCTATTTGTTATAGGAGGATTGGCACTTTTTGTACTTGCAATATTTATAATCGGAAAACAAAGAAATTTGTTTAATCCTGTAATCAGACTTTCCACAAATTTTCATAATGTCAGCGGATTACAGGTTGGAAACAATATCCGTTTTTCGGGAATTAATGTTGGTACTGTTGACAAAATAACCATCATGAATGACACGACTGTAAATGTAGCTATGCTGATTAAAAAAGATGTAGGGCAATTTATTAAATCAGATTGTGTAGTGACAATAGGATCGGAAGGACTTATTGGTGGCAGGTTGCTAATAATTTCGCCGGGAAGCACGAATGCAAAATTAGCAAAAGGCGGTCAACAGCTTGCTTCTGTCGAGCCCGTTGAAACAGATGCTATCATTGCAAACTTGCAGGTAACATCGCGACAATTTGAAGATATAGTGGTAAAAGTAAACAGCGGGCGTGGCACACTTGGAAGATTAATTCACGATACAATTATTGCAGAAAATCTGAATCAGACCATCCTGAATCTTAAAAGAAGCTCCAAAGGATTGGGAGAAACTATGGAGGCAACCCAAAATAATATATCTGCCATCATGGGGAGTTTGCAGGTAATATCGGGTAATACAGAAATTTTTTCGAAACAACTTGGGGAGACTATGGTTCAAATAAACAGCGGGCGTGGAACTTTTGGCAGATTACTTCAGGATACAATCCTTGCAGAAAATTTGAATCAGACCGTAATAAACCTTAAAAAAAGCTCCAAGGGATTAGGTGAAACTATGGAGGCAACCCAAAATAATATTTCTGCTATCATGGGGAGTTTGCAGGTAATAGCGGGTAATACAGAAATTTTTTCGAAACAACTTGGGGAGACTATGGCTCAAATAAACAGCGGACAAGGATCACTTGGCCGATTAATTCAGGATACAATCATTGCAGAAAATTTGAATCAGACCGTAATAAACCTTAAAAATAGCTCAAAGGGATTAGATGAAAATATGGAAGCACTGAAACATAATTTCCTTTTTAGAAGATATTTTAACAAAATGGCAAAAGAAGCAGAAAAAATGGAGAAAGACTCTACAGAAAACAACAGCAGAACAAAAAGCTATAGATAGCAGGAAATTATTATCTCCAGGATGTGAAATAATCACAACCAAAAGGGAAACAAGTCTGGCTATCAGGAGTGATATTTTAAATAGGTGTTCTAGTACCGTTATAAAATGTCTGGACAAATATTTATTGCTTGCCACAGCTCGAAATTATGTGAATGATGTAACTTTTTGCAAAAGTTTTGTAACACTCAGCAGATCATAGGGGTATAACTTTAACACTTTTATTAAAGTCAGTTCGTGATGGGGAAAGCTCTTATTTTCATAAAAAAGTAGCTCATAAATTTCTTGAGAAATCAAAAGAACGCCTTGGTGATAAAACCATTAAAATAGTGTTAAAGGAAGGTGAATTTGCCGAATCTATATTAACAGCCGCAAAAGATTTACACGCGGACCTTATTGTCATGGGTTCTCATAGCCGAAAAGTCTCATCAAGGATAATCATGGGAAGTGTAACGAGAAGAGTTTTACAAAACACTACTAACCCACTTTTGATTATTCCGACTAAAAAGAACAATTAACTCTGCCTCTGGCATTAATTAACACCATAGAAGTTTTTCTAATCCAGGCTGTGGCGAATATTAAATTTTCATTCCATAAATTCTGAGTTGAATCATGAAAGGAAAAACAAAGTTAATTAAGCCAGGTTACAGAGTCGTGTCATCGGATATTGATGGATTCGATTCCCTTGCAGACTTTGCTCTAGATATGCGTTGTTCATGGAATCATGAAGCCGATGAAATATGGCGGCAATTTGATCCAGACTTATGGGATCTGACACATAATCCATGGGTAGTACTGCAGACAGTCTCAAAAGACAAGTTCAGAAAAATAATGTCCGATCCACTCTTTCGTAAAAAAGTAGATTTTCTTAAGCAATCCAAAGAGGATGCATTAACTGGTTCGGCATGGTTTCAGAAGAATTACCCGGAGTCGCGTCTGACAAGAGTTGCTTATTTCAGTATGGAATTTATGTTAAGTGAATCACTGCCAATTTATTCTGGAGGGCTGGGTAATGTAGCCGGTGATCAGCTCAAGGCAGCCAGCGATCTGGGAGTGCCGGTAGTTGGCATAGGTTTACTGTATCAGCAGGGATACTTTCGACAGGAAATTGACCATAACGGGGAACAACAGGCTCTCTACCCTTATAATGATCCTGGACAATTACCGGTAGTTCCATTGCGTCAGGCAAACGGGGAATGGTTAAGATTGAAAATTGAACTACCTGGTTATTCTGTATGGTTGCGGACCTGGCTGGTGCGGGTTGGGAGAATCAAACTTTATCTGTTAGATAGTAATGATGCTGCCAATTTCCCCATTCACAGGGGAATAACAAGTGAATTATATGGCGGTGGACCTGAACTCAGGCTTAAACAGGAAATGGTTCTGGGAATAGGTGGATGGCGCCTGCTGAAGGCTTTAGGAATACATCCAGAGGTGTGTCATCTCAATGAGGGGCACGCTGCATTTGCAATTTTGGAACGTGCAGCAGATTTCATGGAAAACACAGGTCAGTCTTTTGATAAGGCAATGATTTCAACAAGACCTGGTAATCTTTTATTAAACATGACAGATCATGATTTCTCTGTGGCAGGTTATGACAAAGATCCGACCAAAGTCGAAACTGTTGCCGCAAGAATGAATGGTGAACCTGTCAATCCTTCCTGCCTGCGGTACAAAGTTTTACCAGTATGGCAAGGATTGGGAAAAAATCTATTCCGAAGATTTTACCACTGATGAAAAAAAGACAATTATCGCTTGTCTGGGAAGATAACTTAAAAAATGAAGCTATGGTAAAAAATTGGTATATCCTGATAATATTCGCACTGGTAGCTATTGCAGTTGTGATACTGGTGATTAAAAAGAATCATAGAGACAGAAAAAATTTATTCAAAAAATTGCCGGGAGATTATCCTGATCCAAGAAAGGTTGAATCTGAATTTGATGCTGAGGATTAATAAAGAGTGAATTATTAAAACTCGCATATTTCACTGGTTTTTTTAATCATATCAATCTTAAATGAAACAATTTTATCAATCTATAAAATATCTATTATGACAATTCAATTTAATACGGACAATAATATTAAAGGAAACGAAAAACTAAGAGCCAGGTTAATCGTCTTAATATCAAAAGAATTAAACTGGTCAGCATATGAGATGGGAAAATTCCTCCCATGTAAATAATTAAAGCATTGCTATTATGAAATCTTTAAAACCAAAAATTGTAATAATCGGAGCCGGGAATGTGGGGAGCACATTTGCCTTTGCGCTAATGATCAGCGGATTAGCCAGAGAAATTGTCCTTGTTGACAAGAATGAATTGCTCGCAGAAGGCGAAGTCATGGATCTGAATCATGGGTTAAGCTTTGCTCATCCCACAAAAATTTATACTGCAGGATTTGAAGGCTGCAAAGATGCAGATATTGTTGTAATTACAGCGGGTACAAAGCAAAAGCCGGGGCAGAGTAGAATCGATTTAGTACAAAACAATGTAGTATTTGAACGTGCAGCAGATTTCATGGAAAACACAGGTCAGTCTTTTGATAAGGCAATGATTTCAACAAGACCTGGTAATCTTTTTACGACACATACTGCTGTTGCAGCAGGATTTGATCTGTTCTCTCCGAAACTCATAGATCAGTATTTGGGCGAATACGCTGAGAAGAAACTCGGTATTTCATGCCAGCAATTGTTAGCTCTTGGTCGCTATACTGTATCATTTATCTCGATTTAATCTTTGAGCAATCTATTATATACTTTTACTATTATAGCCATGCCGATCCGCGAAACCAGTCAGAGAAATTCAACATGGCTTACCTGGCATTAAGGGGTAGTGGCTCCGTGAACGGAGTAAGTCGTCTCCATGGAGAAGTCAGCCGTCATATTTTTGAACCTCTGTTCCCGAAATGGCCAAAAACTGAAGTGCCTGTTGGCTACATAACAAATGGAGTACACATGCCAACCTGGGACTCAAAAGAAGCAGATGACGTATGGACACAATGTTGTGGTAAGGATCGCTGGCTGGGCTCTGGGCGACGGAAAGGAACATGGAGATGATCCGGCCATCGACGCCATCGAAGCCTGTAACTGGTATTAAAGCCATTGATGTCCTTATCCCATTAGAACGTGGAGGAAAAGCCGGTTTATTTGGAGGAGCCGGTGTAGGCAAGACAGTTCTGCTTACAGAGATGATCCACAATATGGTTGGACATAACAAAGGAGTTAGCATGTTTTGCGGCATTGGGGAACGCTGTCGTGAAGGACATGAACTTTATCATGATATGAAAGAAGCTGGAGTCTTGAACAACATGGTGATGATGTTCGGACAGATGAATGAACCGCCAGGTGCACGCTTTCGCGTTGGTCATGCAGCTTTAACAATGGCAGAATATTTTCGTGATGATGAACACCGTGATGTATTATTACTTATTGATAATATTTTCCGGTTTATACAGCCGGAATGGAAGTATCAGGTTTAATGGGACAAATCCCTTCACGCTTGGGATATCAGCCGACAATGGGAACGGAATTATCGCAATTGGCTCAGCGGATCGCTAATACCCGATACCGGAGCCATAACATCTATTCAGGCTGTTTATGTGCCTGCTGACGATTTAACTGATCCAGCTGCAGTTCATACGTTTTCTCATCTTTCTGCATCCATTGTTCTCTCAAGGAAAAAAGCAAGTGAGGGCCTTTATCCTGCTATTGATTTGTTGCAATCCAATTCTAAAATGGCTACACCTTCAATAATTGGAGAAAGACATTATGCCCTGCTCAGGAAAGTGAGGCATACACTCGCACAATATGAAGAACTAAAAGATATTATTGCTATGCTTGGTCTGCAACAATTATCTATTGATGACCGTAACGTAGTAAACCGGGCAAGACGTTTGGAACGATTTCTTACCCAGCCATTTTTCACCACCGAACAATTCAGTGGCATGAAAGGAAAGGAAGTAAGTCTGGACGATGCTCTTAACGGTTGTGAACGCATTCTTTCGGATGAGTTTAACGATTTTCCTGAAAGCGCTGTTTATATGATAGGAACAATAGATGAAGCAAAAAGTAAAGCAAATAAAAATGCTGAAATAAGTAATTCCGATTCTGTAAATAATTGAAATCCTGGAAAAGAAAAGAAAACCAAATAGAGATGGATAAAATAGCAATGAATCTAAAGATTCTTCTGCCATTCAGGATATTCGCAGACATTAAAAATGTCAATAGTATTGTTGCAGAAACAAGTGAAGGTTTCTTTGGCTTGTTGCCGCAAAGACTCGATTGTGTAGCAGCATTGGTCCCTGGTATTTTTACTTATGAAACAGACTCGACAAGCGTTCATTATTTCGCTGTTGCTAAAGGCTACTGGTAAAATCCGGTACCCAGGTCTGGAATCTGTTCGCAATGCATTGGTGGACTCAGATCTTGGTCAGCTGCATGAATCGGTAGAAAACCAGTTTAAGGATTTGGATGAAAACGAAAAAAACATTCGTCTGTGACAGCAAAAATGGAAAGCGGATTCATTTACAATATGATAAAATTTCGTAAAGATTAAATATGAAACCCACTGAATGAAAAAAATGCAAATTCATTTAGTAAACAAGTGGGAGAAAAAGCTCAACGCAAGCTGAAAGCCATGAACAACGACAAACGGGGTGTATGGTTTGGTTTAGGCATGATGGGAATAGTGGGCTGGACAATTGTCGTTCCTACACTTGCTGGGAGCTGCATCAGGCTTATGGTTAGACAAAAAGTATCCGGAAACAATTTCCTGGACATTAACCGGCTTGGTTTTAGGATTATTTGCCGGTTGCATAATTGCATGGCGATGGGTAAATAAAGAACATAAAGAAATTAATCAAAAACAAAGACGATGAATGAGAATTTATACATGATATTGGTTTTTGCAGCAGGCATGTCGCTAGGAATGTTTTTCTTCGGCGGACTTTGGTTTACAGTAAAAAAAGCCGTTACTGCAAAAATACCGGCAATATGGTTTTTTGCCAGTTTCTTTTTGCGTGTAAGTATTATATTGATTGGGTTTTATTACATCTCGTCAGGAAGCTGGCAACGGCTAATTGTTTGCATACTGGGCTTTATTGTAGCCCGGTTTGCTGTTACGAATCTCACAAAATCTTTAGAAAAAAAACAAGAAAAAAGGAAGGTTTATCATGAAACTTAGTCCCGATGAAACAATTTTTTGGCAACATGGGTTTTTTACCATCAACCTGACCATTGTTACAACATGGGGAATAATGCTGTTGTTGGTGGTTGCAGCTTTATTGATTACACGGAAACTAAAAACAGGCATCCAAATCTCGCGCTGGCAATGCATTCTTGAAATGCTGGTAACTGGTATTAACAATCAGATTGAAGAAATAGGACTGAAGAATCCTAAAGAGTATATAGGTTTTATTGGCACCCTTTTCCTGTTTATTGTTGTATCTAATATTCTTATCATATTACCATGGTACGAACCACCTACCGGTTCGCTTTCCACTACAGCAGCCCTTGCTATTTGCGTTTTTTTAGCAGTACCATTTTTTGGTATTGCAAAGACAGGGATAGTTGGGCTATCTGAAAACATACATAAAACCAACTTTTATCATGTTGCCATTTAACCTCATTAGCGAAATAACCCGCACACTTGCCTTAGCAGTAAGGTTGTTCGGCAACATGATGAGTGGAGGATTGATTATTGCTATTTTATTAAGTATTACACCTTTTATATTTCCAATTGTAATGAAAGCCCTGGGCCTGCTTACAGGTATGGTGCAAGCTTACATATTCAGCATATTGGCAACAGTTTATATTGCGCCGCAGTCAGAGATGGCAAGAACATCAGATAAAACAATCTTAGTATAACAACTAAATAATACGGAGGATTAAAAATGGATAATGTATCAATTATTGCAGTAGCATCAATTGTTACTGCCGGATTTTCAACAAGCATCGGATGTATGTTCCCTGCGTATGGGCGAAGGGAAATCAGTATCAAATGCTTTAAGTTCAATAGCACAGCAGCCCGATGCTGCACCAACCATCACAAGAACTTTATTCGTTGGATTGGCAATGATTGAGTCAACAGCAATATACTGTTTCGTGGTTTCGATGATTCTCATCTTTGCTAACCCGTTCTGGAATCACATCATTGCAAAATAAATAACACAAAATGAAAATTAACTGGTTCACGTAATAGCTCAGATAATTAATTTCCTCATTTTGGTGTGGTTGCTCAGACGATTTCTCTACAAACCGGTACTTAAAGCTATTGACGAACGTGAAAAAAAAATTGCTGTCCCAAATGAAGGATGCCAGAAGCAAAAGAGACTGAAGCTAAAAAGGAACAGGCTGAATTCCTGAAAAAAAATGAAAAGTTTGATCAAGCAAAAGAAAAAGCTGATGGACAAAGCTATTGCCGAAACCAATGAGGAGCGGGAGAAACTCCTTGAAGAAGCAAGGAATGAAGCCGCTGGTTTGCGTTCCAAACTGGAAAAATCATTGAAAGACGATGCAGGAGAACCTGAACCGTGATATTGCGCAAAAGACACAGCAGGAAGTTTTCGCCATAGCAAGAAAAACACTTGCAGACCTTGCATCCATTAGTTTGGAGGAACAATCGGTAAATATCTTTGTCGATCGTTTAAATGAATTAAAAAATGAGGAGAAAAAACAATTTATTGAAGCTTTCAAATCCGGTTCAAACTCCTAGTTCTTGTGCAAAGCGCATTTGATTTGCCTCCAAAACAGCAAACCGAAATTAAAAGTGCTGTGGATGAAATACTCGGCACAAAAACTCAATTTCAATTTAAAACCGCACCCGAATTAATCAGTGGTATTGAACTTACATCCAATGGATATAAACTGGCCTGGAGTATTTCAGAGTACCTCAGTTCAATTCAAAAAAGTATCTCCGAAACGATGAAAGCAGAATTAAAAGAAGAACCTGAAAAAATACCGGATCAAACGACAAAGAGAAACAGGAACCAAAGCAAAGCAAAAAGTTAAGTGAAGACGAAAGCAAAAGCAAAACCAGCAACAAGCAACCAGTAACAAGTAACACTTCTTCAAATGCCAATACACCAATTTAATAAAACTATAGATAATACTTTTGATCAATTAGACCAGGGGTAGAAAAAGTTTCATTCTTCCTTTGGTCCCCCGCGAGGTTGGTTCAGTAATCAGTGTATCAGCAGGAATTGTTAAAGTTTCGGCCTTCCGGGTGCAGGTTTTGAAGAACTGTTGAAGTTTCCAAATGGTTTATCTGGTATAGCATACAATATTGATGAAGATTCGATAGGGGCAATTCTTCTTGGGTGAAGATTCCTTATTGAATGCCGGTGATGAAGTAGAACGGACAGGTCGTGTAATGGATATCCCGGTAGATAACGCCTTGATCGGAAGAGTGATTAACCCATTAGGAGAACCTATGGATGGCAAGGGTTCTGTCTTCTTTTAAACAACGTCTGCCTATTGAGCGACCGGCTCCGGCTATAATGGATCGCGATACGGTTTCCGTTCCTTTGCAAACAGGATTAAAGGTTATTGATGCACTGATACCAATTGGTCGCGGACAGCGTGAATTGATTTTAGGAGACCGTCAGACAGGCAAAACAGCCATTGCAATTGACACGATACTCAATCAGAATGATAAAAATGTAGTATGTGTTTATTGCGCTATCGGACAGCGGGCATCATCAATTGCAAAAGTAATAGCTAACCTCGAAGAAAAAGGCGCAATGGAATATACTATTGTGGTTGCCACTGAAGGGAACAATGCCCCTGGATTGAAATACATCGCTCCTTATGCTGCCACAAGTATTGCAGAATATTTTATGGAACAAGGCCGTGATGTGCTTATTGTTTATGATGACCTGACACATCACGCACGTGCCTATCGTGAACTTCACTTTTGTTGAGAAGACCTCCCGGACGTGAAGCATTTCCCGGGAGATATTTTTTACATACATTCAAGATTATTGGAAAGGTCTACTCACCTGAGTGATAAACTGAAAGGAGGTTCGCTTACTGCTTTGCCAATTATCGAGACTGAAGCTCAGGATATTTCTGCATACATTCCTACAAATCTTATTTCCATTACCGACGGACAGATCTACCTGTCTCCCAAGCTTTTTGAATTGGGTATATTACCTGCAGTTGACGTCGGTAAATCAGTTTCCCGTGTAGGTGGTAAGGCTCAATTACCTGCATATCGTTCTATAACAGGAAACCTTAAACTAGCTTATTCTCAGTTTGAAGAATTGGAAACCTTTTCTCGTTTTGGTACACGATTGGATGAAAATTCCCGGAAAATAATTGAACATGGGAAGCGTATTCGATATCTGTCTCAAACAAAATGAGCTTCATCCGATGACTGTTCCTGAACAGATTGTCATTCTTCTTGCATTATCGGGCGGACTTTTTGATGTTGTACCCGTTAACAAAATGCAGGAGGCTGAAGCTGGCATTGCAGAAAATAATTACAGAACTTCCTAAAGAGATACTGAAACCGGTTATTTTCAGATAAAGACTTGAGTGATGCAGACCGTGAAATTATTTTGAAAATTGCCGGTGATGCGCTTGCTCCTTTTAAGGATAAGCCTGAACCAGATACAAAATCAAGATTAGTAATGGATACATTAGCAAACCTGCGCAGAAAATTGGAAGGTGCAGAAGATATAAAATCAGTTGTCCGAACCATGAAAGCTGTGGCAGCTTCTAATATTGGACAGTACGAAATGGCTGTTGAGTCGCTTGGGGACTATTACCATACAATAGCTTTAGGCATAATAGCGTATTTCAGACGAGGAAAAAATTGATGTTATAACAGAAAAGCAAACAACCGGAAAGAAATGATGAAAAACTTATATGTGCAATAGTTTTCGGATCTGATCAGGGTTTAGTAGGGCAGTTTAATGATTCGCTTACCGGGTTCGTATCCAAATCACTCAATAACTTACAGGGTAAAAAGGAAATATGGGCTGTTGGTGAACGTGTTCAATTACTTCTGTCAGATGCTGGCTTTACTATAACAAATCATTTTCCGGTTCCCGGTTCTGTTAATGCGATTACACCACTGGTCGGACAAATTTTGGTTAAAAGTGAATTGTAATAATCGGAGCCGGGAATGTGGGGAGCACATTTGCCTTTGCGCTAATGATCAGTGGATTAGCCAGAGAAATTGTCCTTGTTGACAAGAATGAATTGCTCGCAGAAGGCGAAGTCATGGATCTGAATCATGGGTTAAGCTTTGCTCATCCCACAAAAATTTATACTGCAGGATTTGAAGGCTGCAAAGATGCAGATATTGTTGTAATTACAGCGGGTACAAAGCAAAAGCCGGGGCAGAGTAGAATCGATTTAGTACAAAACAATGTAGTATGGAAAATATAAAATATACAAATTGTTAACTGATATATTAAATACATATAAAATGAAAAGAGAAAAATTAGAAATACTTGCTTCTGAGAAAAACAGACCATGTGTTACAATATCTATGAACACTCATAGAACATCACCTTATAATTTACAAGATGTTATTACACTTAAAAACCTGTTAAAAGAAGCACATGAGCGGGTGACAAATGAATTTGGGAAACGTCCTGTTAGTGTTTTGCTGAAAAAAATTGATAATATGGAAAAAGAAATAGACGTAAAACATAATTTAGATAGTTTACATATATTTCTTTCAAATTCCACAAAAGAAATAGTGAAATCATCAGGTTCAATTCTTCAAGATGCAGTTCATGTGGCAGAATCTTTTGCTGTCAGGCCATTAATTAAGGACTTTAACCGGATAGAAGAGTATCTCATTCTTTTATTATCTCAGTCTGGAGTTCGGTTGCTGCAGGCCATTAATGATACTATTTCAGGAGAAATAGAGAATGACGATTTTCCATTCGAAAAAAACCCTCATTATTTGACTGACCATGATAAATTAAGCGATGGAAAGAAGGTTGATAATATGGTTCGTGAATATTTCAATAAAATAGACAAAGCAGTGATGAAAGTTTATAATAAAACAGATATGAAATCTGTTGTGATATGCACAGAAAACAATTGGAGCCGTCTGATGATGATTGCAGATAAACCTTCCATTTATTATGGATATGTCAGTATAAACTACAACGATACATCGAATCATACTTTAGTTACTGATGCATGGCAGATAGTAAATGCATTACAAAGACAAAGTAGAACCGATGCCATCAAAGAAATGTTGGAAGCTGTTGGACAAAATAAGGTTATTACCAGTTTATCGGATATTTTTAGGGCCGTTAAAGAAGGCAGAGGAGATTTATTGATTGCTCATGATGATTTTCATCAGGCTGTAAAAATGACAGGAGAGTTTTCATTCGATTTAGTGAATGATGTTACCCTGCCAGGTGTAATCGATGACATAACAAGCGATATTGCCTGGGAAGTGATTTCAAAAAAAGGTCGTGCAATATTTACAAATCAGGAAGAATTTAAATCCATAGGTGACATTGCTTTGAAAGTCCGTTATTAGAACAAGTTTGTATGAACAGATGATCGGTGATTTGTACCATAACCGGAAGAAATAATGACAGTCCTTATCGAAAAGCAATTAGTATCTTTATGGTATAATTCAACTATTAGTAATTATAAAATGCTTAATAATCAATCAAATATTTCTGAATCTAATTTGTTATCAGATTTCATTATCCTGGATCTGAACGATATAGATACAAAAGCAAATTATCGGCAACTTAAGGGAAAATGGAATTCCTTTATCTATATAACCGGAGGGAATAGTGTTTTGCAGATTGATTTTGATGAGTATATTGCTCTGGAAAACAGGGTATTCTTCATTGAAAAGTATAGTGTCTGGAATTGGATCAGGATTAATAAGTTAAAGGGTATTCTCGTACAATTCACCGATTCTTTTTACAACCACATTTATACCGGGAATCCAAAATTAAAAAGCGACCAGACATTAATTGGTGAAATTCCGCCTTTCATCAAGATCAGAATGGGCGACAAAACTGAATGGAAACACCTGTTTGATATTCTTTTTAAGGAATCTACATCTGCAAAAAATAATTCGAAGGAAATAATTTGTCTCGCTCTTAAGGTTCTGATTCTTATGTATCGCAGGAATTCTCAGTCAGGAGTCATAATATTTGAATCAAGTCAAAAAAAACAGTTTCTAAATGAGTTCAGAAAACTTGTCAACAACAGGTTTAGTTCATTAAGAACCACAAAAGATTATGCGCGTGAGTTGAATATTTCTCCAAATTACTTAAATGCACTATGTCAGGAATTTTTCTTTAAAACAGTTAGTGAAATAATTACAGGAAAGAGTGATTCTTGAAGCAAAACGTATGCTTATGCATACCAGCCTTAGTATTTCAGAAATTGGTTATAAGCTGGGATTTAATGATAACTCATATTTTGGGAGATATTTTAAAAAAGTAGTGGGAATGACTCCGGAAAGCTTCAGGAGTTCATGTTTGTATTCACCCAATGTTTAACTTTTAAAATTAAATAAAATGAAATCACAAATTAAATCTATCCTGATACCAACTGATTTTTCAGAACTATCAGAAAACGCTTTAAATGTTGGAATTTCCATAGCGAAAAGACAAAATGCAGAGATTACATTATTACATGTAGTAGATCGATTTGCTTATTTGCAGCCGAATGAAGTATTTCTGCCCGATATCACCCTTACTCCTGATATAATACTATGGATGGAGAATAGACTTAAAGAATTCTCAGATCAACTTCTAAATGATATCAGGTATAAATGTAACGGTAAAAGTTTTAGCCGGACAACCTTACGAACGAATTTGCCGGTTTGCTTATTCGGAAAATATAAGTCTGATAGTAATGGGGACAAATGGTGCATCTGGTCTGCGGGAATTTTTTATGGGTTCGGAGGCATATAGAGTAGTAAAAAATGCCCCATGTCCTGTTTTAACGATACCC
This sequence comes from uncultured Bacteroidales bacterium, assembly GCA_963782945.1. Lineage (GTDB taxonomy): Bacteria > Bacteroidota > Bacteroidia > Bacteroidales > VadinHA17 > LD21. Next base: position 57,219 of record CAWALO010000012.1, on the reverse strand, counting down.
GGGAACTGGGACAGAACTGATTTTGATAAGGTTTTATTCCCAATAAGACTCATTCCCAACGCTATTGATAAGTACTTTTATGCAAGGCCAATAATTGAAAAAAATGATTCTGAGTTATTTCTCCTTGGTCTTTCTGAGATGAAAAATCCGGAAGATATTAAAGAACTTACATTAATAATTGATAAACTTAAAATTCAATTACATAATGATAATGTCAAATTTCAAACCGGTTACTGCCCATTCGAAGATTTTCCAACCATTGTCATAAAAACAGCTAAAGAAGCTGGCATTGATTTATTGGTTCTTACAGCAAATTTCGAAAATGATTTAAGAGCATTCTTTATTGGCCCATTTGTGCAACAAGTAGTTAACCGTTCCCAATTACCGGTTTTAAGCATTAAGCCCTCTTACAATCAAAATGTACCGATTTCATCTTTTAAACTTGCGGAAAACTGGGGGAAATCCATAAAGTTCTCTGACTTTCGCGATCAAGTACGTAAATGACGATTTTCCATTCGAAAAAAACCCTCATTATTTGACTGACCATGATAAATTAAGCGATGGAAAGAAGGTTGATAATATGGTTCGTGAATATTTCAATAAAATAGACAAAGCAGTGTTGAAAGTTTATAATAAAACAGATATGAAATCTGTAGTGATATGCACAGAAAACAATTGGAGCCGTCTGATGATGGTTGCAGATAAACCTTCCATTTATTATGGATATGTCAGTATAAATTACAACGATACATCGAATCATACTTTAGTTACTGATGCATGGCAGATAGTAAATGCATTTCAAAAACAAAGTAGAACCGATGCCATCAAAGAAATGTTGGAAGCTGTTGGACAAAATAAGGTTATTACCAGTTTATCGGATATTTTTCGGGCCGTTAAAGAAGGCAGAGGAGATTTATTGATTGCTCATGATGATTTTCATCAGGCTGTAAAAATGACAGGAGCGTTTTCATTCGATTTAGTGAATGATGTTACCCTGCCAGGTGTAATCGATGACATAACTAGCGATATTGCCTGGGAAGTGATTTCAAAAAAAGGTCGTGCAATATTTACAAATCAGGAAGAATTTAAAACCATAGGTGACATTGCTTTGAAAGTCCGGTATTAGAACAAGTTTGTATGAACAGATGATCGGTGATTTGTACCATAACCGGAAGAAATAATGACAGTCCTTATCGAAAAGCAATGAGTATCTTTATGGAACAATTCAACTATTAATAATTATAAGATGCTTAATAATCAATCAAATATTTCTGAATCTCTTTTGTTGTCAGATTTCATAATCCTGGATCTGAACGATATAGATGCAAAAGCAAATTATCGGCAACTTAAGGGAAAATGGAATTCCTTTATCTATATAACCGGAGGGAATAGTGTTTTGCAGATTGATTTTGATGAGTATATTGCTCTGGAAAACAGGGTATTCTTCATTGAAAAGTATAGTATCTGGAATTGGATCAGGATTACTAAGTTAAGGGGTATTCTCGTACAATTCACCGATTCTTTTTACAACCACATTTATACCGGGAATCCAAAATTAAAAAGTGACCAGACATTAATTGGTGAAAATCCGCCATTCATCATGATCCGAATGGGTGACAAAACTGAATGGAAGAACCTGTTTGATATTTTTTTAAAAGAATATAAATCTGCAAAAAACAATTCGAAAGAAATAATTTGTCTTACTCTTAAGGATCTGATTCTTATGTATTGCAGGAATTCTCAGTCAGGAGGCATAATATTTGAATCAAGTCAAAAAAAACAGTTGCTAAATTAGTTCAGAAGCCTTGTCAACGTTGTATTCAACTGATGTTTAACTATTAAAACTATAAAAAATGGAATCACAAATTAAATCTATTCTGATAGCAACAGATTTTTCAGACTCATCTGAAAGTGCATTGGCTTTAGGAATTTCAATTGCAAAACGTCACAAAGCCGACATAGTACTATTACATGTTGTTGACAGATTTGCCTATCTGGAGCCGACTGAAGTATTTCTGCCTGAAATAAGACTTACACCTGATCTTAATTTAATGATAGAGGACAGGGTAAAAGAATTTTCAAAAAATATCAGTAAGAAGACCAGATTAGCGGTAAAGGGGGTTGTACTGGACGGGCAGCCATCTGAGCGAATCTGCAGGTTTGCCTATGAAGAGCATACAAGTCTGATAATAATTGGGACACATGGTACATCCGGTATAAGGAAACTATTTATGGGTTCAGATGCTTACCGTATTGTGAAAAATGCCCCATGCCCGGTTTTAACAGTCCCTGGTAAATGGTCCAAAAAAGATTTCAAAAAGGTACTGTTTCCCATAAGACTTATCCCCGGTTCATTGGATAAGTATTTCTATGCAAGACCAATAGTTGAAAAAAATAATTCTGAGCTATTTCTTCTTGGACTCACAGATATGAAAAATACACATGATACGAAAGAGCTGATAATGCTAATAGAAGGTCTTAAACATCAATTACATAATGACAAAATAAAATTCCAAACCAGCTATTGTCCGGGTGAAGATTTTCCCTCAGCAGTTAACAATGCATCAAAAGATCTTAGTATTGACTTAATTATCCTGACAGCGAATATTGATGTTGATTGGAAATCATATATCATAGGCCCATTTGTACAACAAGTAATAAACCATTCTCAGGTGCCTGTTTTGAGCATTAAACCATCAAATAATCAGACAGAACAGGCTCAACCTTTACGACTTGCTGAAAAGTGGGGGAAATCACTGGAATTATCATCTGTTTTATAAAAACAATGAATATGCCGCATGATTTTATTATCGATATTAACCTAATCTTCTCCATAGTGAATGGATGTTAGAAATAAGTATAATAATATTAATACAGCGATTATGAATAAGATAGTTTTGCAATCGGTACAATTCAAAGCAAGCAGGCAGCTTGAAGAATTTGTAAATGACAAAGTTTCTAAGCTCATTGATCAGGATCCTTCTATTATAAGAGCTGATGTAACTCTGTTTGAAGGAGCAACAGGCAATCCCAAAAACCAGTTTTGTGAGATTCAACTCTCGGTTCCCGGAGAAAACCATTTTGTAAAGAAAAACAGTGAAAATTATGAAAAATCTATTCTGGAAGCTGTAAAGACATTGCAAAAAGTGCTCCGCAGGCAGAAAACGAAAAAGATAATAATGAGAAGAACAACTTAACCATTTCATTTTTAAGTGTAAGAAAATGTTCCGGATACGTAAGATAACGAACCCTTTTCTTGAAGGCAACATGCAGGCCATGGAGCGGATAAAAGAAATAATCAGGCTACAATTTCCAGGTATAATGGAAAAGCAAATAGAAGATATTTCAATTCAGATGATTAATCCAGTAAAAGCCAAATACCATACCTCGGTTGTGATAGCCGATGATTTTCGTGGTAACATCCGTGGATTTGCTATCTTATTGTTTATGTCAGACCTTAAGTTCTGCTATCTTGATTTAATGTCTGTAACTCCCGGCAGAGCAACTTCAGGTGTTGGCGGGTCAATATATGAGAAAATCCGTGAAGAGGCTGCTGCCCTTGATACTATAGGACTATTCTATGAATGTCTGCCCGATGATACTGCATTATGCCGAGATAAATCATTCATTAATCTGAACATGAAAAGGCTAGCCTTTTATGAGCGATATGGTGCATATCCTATTATAAACACACTTTACGAACAGCCTGTAAATAAAGATGATGACTGTGCTCCATATCTTGTTTATGATGACCTTGGCACAAAGAAATCCTTGCCATCAAAAGATTTGAAAATGATTTACCGTGCCATTTTGGAAAGGAAGTACAAAAATTATTGCCCGGTCGAATATGTTAATATGGTTGTTGAAAGCGTGAAGGATGATCCTGTTAAACTAAGACAACCTCGTTATTTACTTAAAGAAAAGGAAACAGATATAAGGTCTGTTATAAATCATGAACTGAAAATCCAACTGTTCGTAAACGGAAGACACCAAATCCATCATGTTAAAGAAATCGGTTATGTTGAATCGCCTGTACGGGTAAAGAGCATATTCATTGAAATCAGTAAACTTGGGATAACAACTGAAGTCAAAGTCAAAGAGTATCCTCAAAAACACATACTGGAGATTCATGACCGTGGTTATTTGAATTATTTCAAGAGAGTGTGTGCCGGTCTGAAGCCAGGCAAATCGGTTTACCCTTATGTATTCCCGATTCGAAATGCAGCCAGGCCTCCAAAAGAACTATCAGTAAGAGCGGGTTATTATTGTATAGATACTTTCACTCCCCTGAATATGAATGCTTATTTGGCGGCGAAATGGGGTGTGAATTGCTCTTTATCTGCTGCAGACTCAATACTGGCAGGGAATAAAATTGCTTATTCACTTACACGTCCTCCTGGCCATCATGCTGAACGCTTTGTATTCGGAGGTTTTTGCTATTTCAATAATGCAGCTATTGCAGCTAACTATCTTAGCAAATATGGCAAAGTTGCCATTCTGGATGTAGATTATCATCATGGCAATGGCCAGCAACAAATATTCTATGAAAGGTCTGATATTCTCACAATTTCGATCCATGGTCACCCGGCTTTTGCATATCCATATTTTTCAGGGTTTAAGGAAGAGAAGGGTTCAGGAGCGGGATGGGGATATAATTTTAATTTCCCTATGAAGGAAGAATTGGATAGTGAAGAGTATCGAATGACACTTGGGAAAGCCCTTAATATAGTCAGAAAATTCAACCCTGACTACCTTATCATTGCACTTGGATTTGACACTGCAAAAGGAGATCCTACAGGGACATGGAAACTGACAACTAAAGATTTTTTACTGAATGGCAAAATGATTGCCACGCTTAAACTTCCAACTTTATTCATTCAGGAGGGAGGATATAGAAACAGGGTACTTGGTATCAATGCCCGATATTTTATGAAGGGATTTTACGAAGAGTACATTGCCTGATAATATTAGCCAGGAAGTTGTTATTATTTAAAGTATAAGACATGGTTGAAACAATAAAACATATATTGGAATTTGTGATTCTTCGGGTTGGGACTCATGAGTTAAAGGTTTACACCCTGTTAATTGTATTGTTCATTTTTCTGATGACCAAACTCTTAGTTTGGATAGTTAAAATAGCATTTTTCAGAAAACGCAGATTCCGAAAACTTGATCATAGCAGCTCTTATTCACTATATCAGATTATCAGATATTTGCTATGGATAATTTCAATAAGCCTGATACTTGAGACCTTAGGAATCAGTGTCACAGTTTTAATAGCAGGCTCTGCAGCCTTGCTGGTTGGTATCGGGTTAGGATTACAGCAGACATTTAATGATTTTATATCCGGATTAATTTTGCTGATAGAGGGAACAACAAAAATCGGTGATGTTTTGGAAATAGATGGAGACGTCGTAATTATTCAGAAAATAGGATTGCGAACCTCCAAAGGTTTGAACCGTGATGATATTATTGTCATTATACCAAATTCATTAATTACTACAAGAAAAGTAATAAACTGGAGTCATCAGTCTAAAAAAACACGCTTCAGAATAAATGTAGGGGTAGCTTACGGCAGTAATGTCGACCTGGTTATAAAGATCCTGGAAGAAAGTGCATTGGAGCATCCTGATATAGCTGACAAGAATCTGATTGAAGCCAGGCTGATAGATTTTGGTAATTCTTCCCTGGATTTCCAGGTTTTATTTTACAGTGACAATGTTTTCAGGATTGAAAAAGTAAAAAGCGATATCAGGAAGATTATTAATAGAAAATTCATTGAAAATAAAATTATAATACCATTCCCTCAAATTGATCTGCATCTTAAATCTGAAACAAATACATCGACAGATCATTAAACGGATTCGAAAAATTATCCAAGCTTCTCCCTTGTATTCTGTAGTGCTGAATCTGTTGCAAGAATATTAAGGACATCGCCTGTTTTCAGATAGGTCTCCCCATTGGGTATGAAAAGATTATTTCCTCGTTTTACCAAAATTAGAATTGCATCCTTATGAAATCCAATTTCCCGTACCTGGTGTCCATCAATCCTGGGAATGGTTATAGGTATCTCTTCTACAGTAAAATTTTCAAAAGTTTCAACAAGTGCGTGATAAGTAGTGGGGGGGACAATCAGGTTTTAAATATCAAAGGGCAATTTCAAGGATTTTGTTGAAACTTTTTTCGGTAATGATGATATCCGCAACAAGATTCAAAAACTTATTCTGTGAGCAAAAAGCAATACCAATACCGCTTTCCCGAACCAGGCATATATCATTTTCACTGTCTCCCACTGCAATGATATTTTTAATATCAATTGAATACTGTTCAGCAAGCTGGAAAAGAACATTTGATTTACAAAAGTCATGGTTACATTTACTATGGTCTGTCTTAATAAAGGAAGAAGGAATTTTTACCTCCCCTGTTGCAATACTCCTTGAGAATTCAAGTTCGTTTGCTATTGAAAAGTCCATTCCGAGCTTATTTTTAAGATGGTTGGTAACAACATCATAACTATCACTAATAATGCCAATTATATAACCTTTTTTCTTTAATTCAGATACCACATATTTGGTACCGGCTACCACTGATATACCATCGACTACTTTTAATATTTCATCTATTGACCTGTTTTTCAGCAATCTTGCAATCGCTTTGGTTCTTGTAAATGGGTTATTGTTTTCGGTAACTATTTTGATAAGATTTAACTTAAAATCAAATGTTTCAGCCGCAGTAGTAATGAAGCTTTCTTCAAGGATAGTATTATCCATATCAAAGATTATCATCTTTTTCAATCCCTTAAGACTTTCCCTGATTGCATAATCCATCTGGGTTCTGATGATATTAATATTTTCAAGAGTTTCCAGATTATTGGCATCCATTATTTTGGCCCTTTTTAAAATTGCCTTTGATACTTCTCTGGACATTTTGCTAAGCTGTTCCCATGTCTGCATCCTGTTTTCAATATATCCTATATTAACTTCTTCTATTCTGGCACCCATGGAGTGCATATCAAGCAGGATGCCAATATCAACACCATAATCATTTTCAAATTCAATTTTCTTAAACATGCTTTTTTTGCCTGCGATCATACCGCTTAGTGGTTGGGAAAACCTTGTAAGATCAGGAAGCAGTATACTTAGAAGTGGCTTAGCAACCAGTTCCGTAACCCGGCCTGCCTGGCGGTCAAAGCAGGATTTTATAAAATCAGCCTCACCTTTTATTAATGGTCCGGCTAATAACTCAATTATGTTCTCCGGATACGTTAGGATATCAGCATCCAGGTATACTATAATCTCATTTTCAGCCAATAGCATGCCATCGCGCATCGAAGCACCCTTTCCAAGCATTGTGCTGGTATAGATTTTTGTATTTGTTTCTTTTGCCTGATTTATTGTTTCATCCAGCGATTTATCATCTATAACAAGAATCTCTGTGACCAGTGGGGATTTACTAACCAGTTCCACAACCTTTCGGATGGTTTTCTCCTCATTCAACGCAGGAATTATTACTGTTACCATGCTAAAAATGTATTTACACAATATAGGAAATTCTCTGAAATAATACTTCTATTCTCCAGTTTTCCAATATCAAAATATATTTTAGATAATCAGTTCAGATTGTTTTACCAGCCAGGATTTGGAAGTGCCAATATCCCGCTTTCTGGTTTAGTTGATTAAATTAGTTTGAATATGCAGTATATTCAATCAGGATTATCCATTATATATCTTTCTAAGTTATCAGAAGCATCTGAACATAATATACTCCGGCACCTGCAAAATATCCAAGAAGAGCAAGTAAGGAAATGTTTTTCAGGTACCAGATAAAGTCGATCTTTTCAAGACCCATTGCTGCAACCCCTGCTGCCGATCCGATTATTAGCACACTTCCGCCTGTACCAGCTGTATAAGCTAGAAACTCCCAGAAGAGTCCATCCTGCATAAAGTTGGCGGCAAAGCCTGCAGTTCCTGCAGCTTCAACAGGGTACATGCCCATCGCTCCTGCTACGAGTGGAACATTATCCACAATCGAAGAAATTAACCCAATAGCAATGTCTATGAGAAATATATTATTTAAATTTTCGCTCAGATACTTTGCCATTATATTTAGCTGACCAGCTGACTGAAGAGATGCCACAGCACTCAAAATTCCCAGGAAAAAGAACACGGTAGGTATCTCAACTCTCTTAAGAATATAAATAATCTTAAGCTTTGCTTTTACATCGAATTCTTTATTCTTATGCATCAGCTCCGTTACAAGCCAGATTACTGAAAGACTGAGAAGCATCCCCATGTAAGGGGGCAGGTGAGTTATTGTTTTAAAAACAGGGACAAAAAGGAGGCCTCCTATACCCAGAATAAGAATGAGCTTTCGTTCCATCTGTGTGGTTATTTGCTTATCATTTTCATCAATAGCCGGGCGTTTTACTGACCCTTTCATAAAGAAGCTCAGTATTGTCAAAGGAACTATTATAGCAGCAAGGCTGGGAAGAATAACCCTCGAGATAATAGCCCCGGTGGTAACCTGTTCGCCTATCCAGAGCATAATAGTAGTTACATCTCCAATAGGTGACCATGCGCCTCCGGCATTGGCTGCCAGAACAATTATGCTGGCAAAGAGCCAGCGGGTATGCTTTTCAGAAATGAGTTTCCTTATCAGTGCGACCATTACAATTGTTGTTGTAAGATTGTCAAGAACCGCTGACAAAAAAAATGTCAGAAAACTGATAATCCACAGGAGTTTGACCTTATTGGTTGTTCTTATTCTGTCAGTAAGTACCCTGAATCCTTCATGCTGATCGATAACCTCAACGATTGTCATGGCTCCGAGCAGGAAAAAAAGAATCCCCGCTATCTCTCCAAGATGTGAAATGATCTGATCTTCAAGAATCCACTCCCTCATCTCTTTCAGCCATTCGGCTCTCTCAATTCCTTCAAGACTCCTTATTCCACTTAGAAATGCCCTGACCGCATTATCATCACTCAGCAATTCCTTATTCCTGATATATTCAGAAAACTGAGGACTAAGTCCGTTTGTAAGGATATCGAATAATCCAAACATATAAGCCACCCAGCACAATGTCCCGATTGCAAGTGCAGAAACTGCTTTATCGACCTTAAGAGGATGTTCAAGTGCTATTGCAATGTACCCCAGAACAAAAATGACTATCATTAATATAAACATAATATTTCTTTATTATAACATAACTTTTATGCAAATTTAGAATACCAATAACATAAAACTATTTTTCAAGGAGGTTCTAATTTAATTCTAATAAGTTTCTGGTTTAAACGCTGTTTATCAATCAAAATTGATTTTTTCAAATCAGTCAGTTTCATTGCCTGTTTCCGGTTATTCTTCTTATTCTCTTTATCTCCGTACACTTCAGATATTCTGTTCAGTCCAGAATAAGCATAGGCTGCAAAATCTTTACAATATGCACAAAAAATTGGAATGTCATTAATGTACCTATATAATATTGCTGAGCAAGTTTATTATCGTAATACTTTAATAGTCTAGTTCACAAGTGTTTTTAAAAATTTCACAAAATCTGAGAAATCAGATATATTATATCTAGCCGCAGAGGGGCTTATACCGACTCTAATTGTATTTGCGGAACCAGGCAGGATCCTTAATAAGGATTCATCAGTCTTGTTATCCCCAGAAGCAAGTATAAAGTCGAAGTGATTATTTTTCATTAAATCCTTAGCCGGATTTCGTTTTATTGAATTTAGAAGGTAAACGGTAAGCAGCAATCACCAACCTTTTATGATAGGTTTCAATTATCATAATTTCGTAAAATAAATTCTTTTGCCATACTGTAATATAAAAGTAATTCCTATATTATACAAGAAAAACCTTCTATTTAAAGTTTTCAGTCTTTATAATACAGAATATGATGAGTCAATATATTAGTAATGAAACAGTAAGTCTAATAGTCGCAATTACTTCTTTTATTGTTTTACTTATAATTGTTTTTTTCATTTACAGATCTGTTTTCCGTTTTTTCAAGAAGAAAATATCTCTGACCCCGGGAAAAATGGATGATTTTATTTTGGATCTGTTTAAGATACCAGCATTATGGTTATTCTATTGGATCCTTTTAAAAATCTTTACACATTTGTTTCTGAGCAAGCTGCCCTTCTTCCCTTTACTACTACATATTGATACATTATTGCTCATTTTATCAATTGCGTGGATTTCAGTTCAGTTTGTAAAAGCCGGGACATATTATTTACAGGGCAAGCTGGATATCGGAACCACAGATAACCTTAATGCACGAAGTCGCCTTACACAAATTAAAGTATTTAATGGGATCGTAAACTCAATAATTGTCATTCTGGCAATTGCAATTGGTTTATTGACTTTTGATAAAGTAAGAGCCATTGGGATAAGCTTGCTGACATCTGCAGGAATTATTGGGATCATAGTAGGCTTTGCTGCGCAAAAAAGCATTGGTATGATACTTGCCGGAATACAACTTGCAATTACCCAGCCAATCAGGCTTGATGATATTGTTATTGTTGAAGGTGAATGGGGCAGGATTGAAGAAATATCATTGACTTTTGTAGTTGTGAAGATATGGGATGAAAGACGATTGGTATTACCAGTTACATGGTTTCTCGAAAAGCCTTTTCAAAACTGGACCCGTTCAAAAGCCGATATTACAGGAACTGTGTTTTTATATGTTGATTACAGCTTTCCTGTTGAAAGTATTAGAATGGCTATCCCTGAAATGCTTATAAATAATCCGGATTGGGACGGACGAACGTGGAATGTCCAAGTCACAAAGACAACAGAACATTACAAGGAGATCAGGGTGCTGCTTACAAGTGCTGATGCGTCAAGAAATTGGAATTTAAGGGCAACTGTCAGGGAAAAACTTATTGATTATATTAACACTAATTATCCTGATACCTTCTGCAAAATAAGGATAAAAAATGTATAGTATAATACTTATGTTTAACGTATTGCTAAATTCCCGTCTGAGAAATTGGCAAAAGCAGAAATCTAATGGTGACAGCCTGATTTTACCTGTCAAAATCTTTCATTCCTCATTAAAACTAAAAGAGAATTCAATTTATTTTATATCCTGTAGAAGCATAACTATCTCAAATTGATCAGAAATTTATTCTAGATCTTCATCAAAATCAGCTGGTACTTCATCAAAAATGTGTTCCCTATTATGAAGGATATTTCCAATTATAAGGAGAAATATAGTCATAAGTATTACCAGAGTTATCACTTCTTCACTAATTAGTGGAAATCGGGAAGCTGTCGGAATGCTTAGAAAAAGAAGAATTGTAATCAGCCCTCTGGGGGTAAAAAAGAACAATGGGACTAATGGTATTTTAAGTACCAGTTTTAAAAATATCAAACGTGTTAAAGAAATAAATGACGTTATGATCAAAGCGATGATAACGTTTTTTGTATTGAACAAACCTTCAACCTGAGTTAAATAACCAAACATTATGAAGAAGAAAGATCTTACAATGAAAGTAATTTCAATCACAATTTTCTTGAATGATTTCAAGTCATTCCTAAATTTAGGAAAATCAACAAATTTTCTAATCGGTGTATTTTTAAGAAATTTATTATTTGACAGGACCAGCCCAAATACCAGAACAAGAAGTAAGGCAGGTAAGTGTGATAATTTTGCCAGCATATAAACCATTACGACCGAGGTCATTATAATTACATAGTTGATATGGTATTTTATTTTATGAAGCAGGATTGCAAGAAAAGATGTTGTTAAGAGTGCTATTAAAATTGTCAGGATAGTTTTTAGGGCAAAATTTAAAATGCCATGTCCGATATTGACAGTATTAAGCAGGATAAAATCAAAAATGATAATTCCGAAAATATCTGAAAATGAACTCTCATAAACGATAAACTCTTTTTCGTCCGGATGCAAATAAAGAGCAGATGGTATAGCAACTGAACTGCTAATAATTCCCAGTGGGATTCCATTCAATATAGAATCTCTGACAGAAATACCAAAGAATTCAACCAGGGCATAAGAAAAAACTGCTGTAAATGTTACAAGTAATATCAAAGCAGAAGAGATTGATTTTTTTATAAGGCCCATCTTTCTCCTCTCAAGTCTAAGATCGAGACTTGCCTCCAAAATAATCAATATTAGCCCCAGTGTACCGATTACCGGCAGGATTTGCTGCAGATTAGGGATATTAATTTTTGTGGATTTCACAATCAATTGTATTCCTATTCCAAGTACGATGAGAAAAATAATACCGGGAATCTTGGAATATTTGCTTGTAATATCAAAAATATAGGATAAAATCACTAATATGCAAAGAGCGAGAATAATATAGTTTGTCATTTCTCTTTTATTAATATCCGATATTAATAATTTGCAATAAAAAATCTTATTAACCGTTCTTAAAAGTTCATTTATTAAGGAAATACTACTTAACCTGAAAAAGTAATATTGAATGATACTGACTTAAATTCTATCTTTTGCACAAGATAGAAAATTTTCAGAATTGTGATTGGTTTATTTCAGCCATTGCATTCCAATACATTTATTATCTTTGCATTACATTAATATTGACAATAATTCATTATAAGATGAACCGGCTAATGACCATAATAAGTCTTTTAACTGCTCTATTTAATACCGGAGTTGTCTTTTCTCAAACAAGTAGTCTTACAAATGAGCATGACTCCATGAATACCGTCATTTTGGATGTTACAAGTAAGAAACTGGAAGAACTGGACTTCCTGAGGAAAGTTGATTCACTCAAAAGAGAAGAATTGCAGTTGCAGCTTAATTCATTAAAATTAAGCGATAAGCTAAAAAGAGAAGAATTGCAAAGTCAACTTCAGGATTTAAGAGAAAAAGATGCAAAAGCGGTTGCAGCTAAAAAAGCCAGGATTGACTCCTTAAGAAATATAGTTAACGGATATCCGGTTTTAGGTGTGCGTAAAGACACTTTGTTTTTAATTTACAGCAAGATCGGATCCTTCAGACCACAGGAACGCGCCTCCAGTATAACATTAAGAATCAGAAAACTTTATGAGGTTGATAATCTGGAGATCGACTCTATTGTTCCCATACCCACAGAGAATACTATCGATATCGTCTACAGAGATCTGATCATAATGAGTGTATCTGAATCGGATGCTATCTGGAACAATAAACCAAAGCTGGATCTGGCCACTGAAAATACTGATAAGATCAAAAAATCCATTCAAAGTGCCAGGAGTGAAAGCAGAGTATGGGTGTGGTTATTAAGGATAGGCCTGGTTATAATTGTTATTGCAGGTATATTCCTCCTTGTCAGGTTAATCAATCTGTTGCATAAGAAAGCTGAAATATTTATCTCACGTAAAAAGGACAAATGGTTCAAGAGCTTATCCTACAAAGATTATACATTTATTACTGTTGCCCAGGTGCTCAAACTGGCTAATCTTCTATTGAAATTTTCAAAATGGTTCATACTCCTGGTACTTCTCTACCTGATCCTTCCTGTTATATTCAGTATTTTCCCATTCACACATGGTTGGGCAAATGTATTATTCAAACTGGTGTGGTCGCCATTTAAAGGTGTTTTAATCAGTATCTGGAAATTTGTCCCGAATCTTTTCAGTATTCTGGTAATTTACTTTGTGTTCAGGTACAGTATACGATTGGTAAAATATATATTTTCCGAGATTAAATCTGGGAACCTGAAATTAGCAGGATTTCATGAGGACTGGGCAATGCCTACCTTCGGGATCGTGAGGTTTCTTCTTTATGCTTTCATGTTTGTTCTGATTTTTCCATATCTCCCGGGTAATGACTCAAATGTTTTTAAAGGTGTCTCAGTATTTATTGGTGTAATATTTTCATTGGGATCTACTTCCGCCATCGCGAATATGGTTGCAGGATTGGTGATAACTTATATGCGTCCTTTCAGGATTGGTGACAGAATAAAAATTGGTGACATAACCGGGGATGTTATTGAAAAAAATATGCTGGTTACCCGTGTGCGGACTATCAAGAATGAAGAAATTACAATTCCAAACTCAGCGGTTCTCTCAGGCAACACCATCAATTTTTCCACCAATTCAAAAAATGAAGGACTCATTATTCATACAACAGTAACAATTGGGTATGATGTCCCATGGAAAGATATGCATCAGGCCTTAATTGATGCAGCAACACAGAACAGATTTTATATTAAAGGAACCAAAGCCATTTGTTCTGCAAACCAGTCTGGATGATTTTTATGTTTCTTATCAGCTTAATGCTTATACCAGAGATGCTAATAAACAGGCTGGGATCTATTCAGCTCTCCATCAAAACATTCAGGATGTCTGTAACGAAAGAGCCATAGAAATAATGTCGCCTCATTACAGAGCCGCGAGGGACGGTAATATGATTACCATCCCGGCAAATTACCTTGATAAGAATTATGATGCCCCCGCTTTTAATGTCAGACTAAAAAAAGATGAAAAGTGATCGAAGGACAAATCAAAAATTTCTTATTTAACCCGGTAGTCACGAAAACGACAGAAAATTATAAAGAGATCAGGATATTGCTAACCATTGCGGATTCTTCAAAAAACTGGGATTTAAGGGCTGAAATAAGAGAGAAGCTCATTGACTTTGTAAACCTTAATTATCCGGAATCATTCTCCAGAATTAGAGTCAAGGAAATGAAATAAGAGATCAAAAAAATATCAGTAATGAAGATTCCCAGCCTATCAGATATCGAGGCTGCCAGTAACAGGATAAAACCATATATCCACAAAACACCCGTCCTGACTTCTCAATTGTTAAATGATCATTTCGGATGTGAACTTTTTTTAAAATGCGAGAATTTTCAGAAAGCGGGAGCATTCAAATTCAGGGGAGCAACAAATGCAGTGTTGTCATTGTCGCCTGATGAGCGATACCTGGGTGTGGTCACCCACTCATCTGGCAATCATGCAGCTGCCCTTGCACTGGCAGCCAGGATGAACGGAGTGAAGGCCAATATCGTTATGCCCGAAAATGCCCCTTCAGTAAAGAAAAATGCGGTAGCCGGATATGGCGCCAGTATAACATTCTGCAAACCTACCCTTCAGGCAAGGGAAGATACTACCCGTATGATTATGGAAAGAACAGGATCGACACTTGTTCATCCCTACGATAACTATAATGTAATCTGCGGACAGGGGAGTGCGGCTCTGGAACTGCTTGAAGAGAAGAAGGATCTTGATGTGATAATTGCGCCAATAGGAGGAGGGGGATTGATGAGCGGGACCTCAATATATGCAAAAGGGATCAGCACCACTATTCAGGTTATTGGAGCTGAGCCAGCTAATGCGGATGACGCATACAGATCATTCACAAGCGGTAAACTAATTCCGTCAGTAAACCCATTAACAGTGGCCGACGGCTTGCTTACATCCCTGAGCGAGCTTACATTTTCAATAATCAGGAGTAAGGTCGATGCAATTTATACAGTTAAAGAACAATCGATAATTGAATGTATGCTGCTTGTATGGGAAAGGATGAAAATTATCATTGAGCCTTCATCGGCTACAGTACTGGCTGTTGTAAAAGAAAATCCCGGTGTTTTCAAAGGCAGGAAGACAGGATTGATAATATCAGGCGGTAACGTGGATTTCAGGAATCTCCCATTTTAATTTTTCTTCCTGAAATAGGCAACAATGGGGTAGTGATCAGAATACCTGACCCTCTTTCTTTCAAAAACTGTATTCACAAGTTTATTATCATACAGAATATAATCTATCCTGTTCGGAGGATAGTTGCCACTGTATGTAAATCCTGCCCCGTAGCCTGATGTGACAAAGGAGTCATTCAATCCCTTACGGATTTTTCTGTATGAATAGGATACCGGGGTGTCATTGAAATCACCCGCAACAATTATGGGATATGGTGATTTATTCAGATAATTTTTTACCAGCTGAGACTGAAGAGATCTCAACGCAAATCCTTTCTTAAGACTTTTTGTGAGGCTTTTCATTTCACCGATGGTTTCCCCGTTTTCTGATGAGGCCATCTCCTCTATGAATGGTCTGCTCATCCTTTTCAGCATGAAAGATTGAAGATGATTATTGAAAATTCTGAATGTATCTTTCTGCACCAGGAGATCAGAATAGATTGACAGACTTGATGAGTTCTTATGAACTATTTCTCCTTTATTTATAATGGGAAATTTGCTGAAAGTTGCAATGCCATAATACCTGTTTTTTCCAACCTTAAATACCTTCATGTGGGAGTAATAAACGCCCCCAAGCCCTTTAATTATTGCAGCCTCCTCCAGTGCAGGATTGCCTAAAATAAAAAACTCCTGAAGGCAGATTATATCAGCTTTCTCAGTTTTAAGGAAATCCACAATTTTTTTCACTGAGTACGCTCCGTTTTTGCTCTCATAGTAATTGAAGAGACGTACATTGTAACTCAGGATCTTAAAAGTGCTTGTTTTATCACCGGACGGCTTGCTGAGCTTGATATAGTTGGAGAAATGGTTAAACCCGATCGCAATTACAATGAGTGAAACAAGAGCTTCAAATCTCAGCATTGCCACCCATGTTATGAAGATTAAGATATTTATTAAAAGAAGATAGGGGTAGGCGAGACCAAAAAAAGCAGGTAGCGCAAAGTCACTTGGACTGATATGGACTGCAAGGTATGATATCAGCAAAGTAATTGCAAAGAATACATTTACAGCTAACAAGAATCTATAAAGTATTTTCTTCAAATTCAATAGTTTACTACTGTGAAATTACCATCATTAAAGGAAATATGACAGTTTTTTGTCAACTTTTTTGATAAGATGGGATAATCCATAGGTAAAAGGATATTTTAAGGAGGTCAATTTTTCTTCTGACTCTCTTTAAAAAGAGTTTCCTTTTCCAGTTTTGTCAGGCTGTCGTATCCCCCTTTCGATATTTTTTCAAGGATACTGTTTATTCTGGCCTGCTGTTCAGATTTAACTTTATTGTATTCATACTCATTTACGGGCTTCTTATGGGTTACCTTGAGTTTCTTGCGAGGTTTGAATATTGTTCCCAGGAAATCTGTCGCCCTGCTGAAACTTTTTCCGATATCGCGACCCTGCCTTAGGTTAAGAGTATAAAAATAGCCAAAAAGAGCTCCTCCGATATGTGCAAGTTTTCCTCCTGCATTTACAGAGAAGTCCATCACAGAAGTAAGAACAAAAATTGCAAGTGCCATATATTTGATCTTTACCCTGCCAAATAGGAACAGTTGCACCGTATAGTCCGGAACATAAGCTGCAATAGCGATTACAATTGCCATAACAGATGCGGAGGCTCCTATTGCAACCGAATCTGCAACAACACCCTTAAATGCCGGGAAAATGTTAAAGGAAAGAATGTAAACAATGGAGCCGGTTATCCCGCCAAGGAGGTAAACCGCGACAAGCTTTCTCTGATCCAGGTATTCCAGGAAAATACTTCCAAACCAGTAGAGCCAAAGCATATTGAACAGAATATGCCATATATCCTTGTGCACAAACATGTAGGTAATTATTGTCCATGGTCGTTGGATAAGCGCAATGAAAGATGAGGGGACTGAGAACAGGTTAAGAATCTTATCAGATGTTTCCGGATTATTCATCAGGAATCCGGCCACAGCAGATATTGTTATCAGGATGAATATGGCAATGTTTAAATAAATAAGTCTTGTTAGACTACTGCCATGTCTGAAAGTATTCTTTATGTCATCCCAGATTCCCATCAATAGAGTGTGTTTGTGGTTTTTCTCCAGTATCTTATAAGAAGATATCCGAAGAGCATGCCTCCAAGATGTGCTGCATGGGCAATATTACTCCCCGGCTGAGTCACTGCCATGAAGAGCTCTATACCGCCATATATGAGGACGAAGTATTTTGCCTTTATTGGGATGGGTGGAAAAAGCAGCATGAGCTGGGTGTTTGGAAAGAGGACGCCAAAAGCGAGAAGGATACCGAATACGGCGCCTGAAGCTCCCACTGTAGGTGTATTCAGCAGCAGCTGGAGCTTTTGCATATCGGGATCAGTGAATAACTGACTCTGCCTGAATAATGCTGTTCCTTCACTAAGTACGGTTTGCAAACTGTCCGGATTAAGGCTCTGAACAAGGTGGGCATACTGAAAGGCAATTACTGTCTCATGAGTCAGTGCGGCTCCAAGACCACAGATAATATAATAGATGAAAAACCTTTTTGGTCCCCATACATTCTCCAGAACCTGGCCGAAGATATACAGAGCATACATATTCAGAAATATGTGCCAGAATCCTCCATGCATGAACATATGCGTTACTATCTGAACAGGCATGAACTGTTCAGATTTCGGGAAGTAAAGTCCCAGGACCATTGTAAGGTCAACTCCAAAAACACTTTTGGCTGCAAAATCCACCAGAAGCATTAAGACATTAATAAGTATAATATTCTTAACTACAGGTGGTAAACTGAAATATCCTCCGCCGAATCCGTTCATCTATTGTTTTTTATAACATATTTAACTTCAATTGTCGGGCCAAAATCTGAATTAGATGTTATACCGACAAATTGTCATCGCAAATCTATTTAAATCTTTTGTCAATTTCATCAGTTGTAAGAATAGTTAAAACAGGTTTTCCTGCAGGAGAGTAGTTTGGTCCTGAACATGAAAAGAGAGTGTCAAAGAGATCCTCCATCTCGCCCTGGGTCAACAGCTTTCCATAGGGAATTGCAGAAGCCGCAGCCAGTGCAGCTGAAACCTTTTCTTTTGCGCCTGCTGCAGGATCGCTGTCAGTTCTTTTATAATCCTCAAGAAGGATTTCCATTATTTCGACCGGATCAGACGAAAAAGTATCCGATGGCCGTCCCATTATGGAAATAGTATTATTTGCCTCATGTTGAATGCGGAAACCTAGCTTCACCAGACTCTCCTCAATCTCGGTGAGTATGAAATAGTCAGCAGGATTCAACGCCATTTTCACCGGGAACATATCAATCTGGCTTTCAACCTGGTCATTGCTTAGACATTCCATGAACTTTTCATAAAGAATTCTCTCGTGAGCTCTTTTCTGGTCGATCAGCATCAGCCCCGACTTTACCGGACAGGTGACATACTTATTTTTTATCTGGAGGAATTTTCTGCGGGATTCACCCGTCCCTTCCGATTGTTCCTTCTCACTATTATTTTTTTCAAGAGAGGAATATAGTTTCTGCCAGTTGGAAACATCGTCACGCTCAAAACGTTCTATATACCCTGATCTTTCGCCGCCTTGTTTATCATCGCTATCGAAGGGATTATACTGATTATTAACCCCGATCACCGGTGCTTCAGGAATGTGTCCCGATGAACTTCTGACGGGTATGTCAATAAGAACTTCATTATCAAAATCAAGTGAAGGCACAATATTGAATCTGCCAAGAGCTTCTCTGACTGACGCCATCAGGATCTGCCATATTGCCCTTTCATCTTCAAACTTGATTTCTGTTTTGGTAGGATGTATATTTATATCAATTGAAGCAGGATCAGCTTCCATGAATATGAAATATGACGGTATAGCTTCTGGAGGCAGAATATTCTGATAAGCCTCTGTTACCGCCTTATGGAAGTAAGGATGCTTCATGAAACGGTTGTTTACGAAAAAGAATTGCTCACCATAGGTGCGCCGGGCGTTTTCCGGTTTACCGATAAACCCTTTTATTTTTATAAGTGTTGTGTCAGTATCTACTGATATAAGATCCTGATTTATCTGTTTGCCGAATACACCGATAATCCGTTGTCTCAAATTTCCGGGAGAAAGATTATATATTTCACTGTCGTTGTGATGAAGAGAAAAGCTGACTTCCGGATGTGCCAGAACAACTTTCTGAAACTCGGTCACAATATGCCTGATCTCCGTATTGTCAGATTTAAGAAATTTCCTGCGTGCAGGGATATTGAAAAACAGATTTTTGACAGCAAAGTTGGATCCGACCGGACAGCTGCATGGTTCCTGGGACTCCACCCTTGAACCACTTATAACAACCCTTATTCCTGTTTCGGTTTCCTCCCTTCTTGTCTTCAGTTCAACCATTGCCACAGCTGCGATTGAGGCAAGGGCCTCGCCCCGGAATCCTTTTGTCGTTATAGCGAAAAGATCCTGTGCTGTTGTTATCTTTGAGGTGGCATGCCTCTCAAAGGAAAGCCTGGCATCTGTCTCCGACATGCCATCTCCGTCATCAATTATCTGGATCAGTGTTTTTCCCGAATCTTTTATTATTACCCTGATATACTTTCCGCACGCATCGACAGAATTTTCCATCAGCTCTTTCACGACTGAGGCCGGCCTTTGAATAACTTCTCCGGCAGCAATCTGGTTCGCTACCGAATCGGGTAAAAGTTTTATTACATCAGCCATTGTACAAGCAATTTTGGTAATCTATGTCAACATCATACCAGCATCTGACCATTTAAAAAGATAAGTCTGCTCATCTTTCAATCAACCTTGCAAATATATAAATAATTGGTGCATCCATTTCAGGCAATCGGATTAGCATTAAACGGATTTTGTCGCTGAATCTTGGAAGAGTCATATTAATTCAGGCTGTCTTCCGGTATCTTCTCACTGCCAGTGATGAAAAAAGAATTGCTATAACAGCAAGTGAATAGATGTCTCTGATGATATCATGTATTGTGGATCCCTTCAGCATTATCATCCTGTTTATCCGGATAAGGTAAGCTACAGGATTGACAAGGTTAAAGTTCTGCGCCCATGCCGGCATGCTTTCGTAAGGAGTAAAGATTCCGCTCATTAGTATGAAGATAATCATACAGAAGAAGGCGATAAACATATACTGCTGCTGTGTTGATGAGAAGGTCGAAATGAACAGGGCAAGACCAAGTACTGCAATCAGAAACAGAGATGCTCCGAAAAACATCAGTATGATACTGCCTTCAAAGGGGATATTGAAGGCTAATTTGCCGATAAGCAATCCAAGAGCCAGATCGACCAGTCCGATCAGAAGGAACGGGACCATCTTGGCAATTATAAACTGATGTTTTCTTACGGGTGTGACATTAATCTGTTCGATAGTTCCGATCTCTTTTTCCCTTACCATATTGAGTCCGGCAAGGAGGAATCCGATTGCAGTGACAAGAATTGCAAGAATTCCCGGGAGCATGTAGTATTTGTAGTTAAGCTCTTCATTATACCAGTATCTGTTAGTTATCTGGATCACAGGTGCAGGAATCAAAGGTGCGGCATTAATTGTCTTTTTATACAGATCAGTATTATAATCCCGGATTACGCCATTCAGGTAAGCCCAGGAGAGCTGAGCCGTGGAGGCATTTATTGCATCAATTGTCGCAAGCAATTTCCCTGTCCGGCCTGCTGCAATATCCTCCCCGAAACCTGAAGGAATCTCAAGTACCATACTGCATTTATTCCGGTGCAGCAGATCATTGGCCTGTTTTTCTGAAAAGGTGGACCAGGATACTCTGAAAAAAGTCGATCCTTCAAGTTTGGTTATCAATCCGCGTGATTCGGGGGTAAGATCCTTGTCCACTATTGTGAGTGTAACATTCTTAATCTCAAATGTAATTGCCGGAACCAGTATCAGCATCTGTACTATCGGAACGGCAAATATTGCTTTCGAAATAAACTTATTCCTGAAAATCTGGAGAAACTCTTTTCTTATCAGATAAAGTATGGTCCTCATATTCTTACTTTTGTCTTTGTATTTATTTTAACATCCCCCTGGCCCCCTATAGGGGGAATCATGGGAGTAGCCCCTTCAAAGGGGGAATCAGGTTGGTCTCCCATTCAACCACTTCAACCATTTCAACTTTCTTCAACTTTTATCTTGTGACTTTTATCTTTTGTCTTATTCAAGTCTTATCTTAAACCTCCGTACGCTTATACCTGTAAAAACTATTGTCATTACGATCAGAATCAGTGTCTCTTTCCAGATATACAGCAATCCGGTTCCCTTGATCATTATATTCTTTATAATGACAATGAAATATCTGGGTGGCATTATCATACTTAAATAATCATAGATCTTTGGCATGTTTTCAATGGGGAAGATAAATCCGGAAAGTAAAATAGTTGGCAGCATCAGACCGATCAGTGAGATAAATATTGCCTGTTGCATGGTGCTTGATACAGTTGATATAAGTATTCCGAGGGTAAGGCTCATGAGGATATAAAGCATGCTCTCGGCAAGAAGGAGGATAATGCTTCCCCTTACAGGCAGCCCGAAAACAAACCATGATAATGCCAGTATCAGCAATACATTAATAAACGACAGGATAAAATAGGGCATCACCTTGCCCAGGATTATCTGGATGGGCCGGAGGGGTGAAACAAGCAGGACTTCCATTGTTCCGAACTCCTTTTCCCGAGTTATTGTAACCGAGGTCATCAGGGCGCAGATGAGTATCAGGATCAATGTAATAACCCCTGGCACAAACATAAAATGGCTCTTCAGATTGGGATTGTAGAGCATCTTTACAGAAGGCTGGATCCTGACTGAATTGGAGAGAGCACCACCTGCAAATTTAAAGTTGAAATCATTCACGATCGCTGTGGTATAATTTGTGACCAGTGTGGCAGTATTCGGTTCAGATCCGTCAGCGATTATGGCAATTGAAGCATTTCCTTCATTAACAAGGTCTTTACCGAAGTTTTTCTCAAAAATTATTACAGCTTTTGTTTTTCCTTTTTTGAAAACTTTGTCGATATCGGAATAATTCATAAGAGTCTCAGTCTTCGTGAAGAATCCCGAAGAGATTATTTTATCTGTAAGATCACGGGTTATTTCGTCGTGTGATAAATCAAGAAAGGCAATTCCTGCATTTTTGATATCCATACTTACCGCAAAGCCAAATATCAGGATCTGTGCTGCGGGTATTCCGAACAGGATAAACAGGGTACGGTAATCCCTGAAGATATGCAGGAACTCTTTTTTGACAAATCCCAGGAAGCGATTCATATAAATATAATAATCAGTTTGTTAATAATAGTATTTTGCCTTAAGGGGGGCAAAAATCCCAGATGTGTGTCAATTCTCTACTGGCCTCGCAATCTTTATAAATACCTCTTCTACTGAAGATGCATCATATTGTTTCTTCAGCTGTTCCGGGGTATCGAGTGCTACGATTCTCCCCTCGCTCATAATTGAGATCCGGTCGCAGTATTCTGCTTCATCCATATAGTGCGTGGTGACAAAAACCGTGATCCCTCTCATTGCAGTTTCATAAATCATCTCCCAGAATTGCCTCCTTGCTATAGGATCAACCCCTCCTGTTGGCTCATCTAGAAATACAATCCTAGGTTCATGCAATATTGCCACTGCGAATGCAAGTTTCTGCCGCAATCCCATCGGGAGTGCGGCTATCAGTCTGTTTTCATATTCCCTGAAGCTCAATTTAACGAGAAGTTCTTCAGTCCTTTTTTTTATCAGCGCTTTGTCCATCCCGTAGATGCCTCCATAGAGTACGATGTTTTCTTTTACGGTAAGATCTTCATACAATGAGAATTTCTGGCACATATATCCGATATTTTTCTTGATCTTCTCTGACTCTTTACTGGCATCAAATCCTGCAACCATAACTTCACCCGATGTAGGTTCAGATAATCCGGAGAGGATCCTTATTGTTGTTGTCTTGCCTGCCCCGTTTGCACCCAGAAAACCAAAGATCTCGCCTTCATAAACGTCAAAGTTCAGATTATCGTTGGCGATAAATCTGCCAAATTTTTTAACCAGATTCCTGACTTTTATGACCTGTTTTTCCATTATTCTGTTTTGCTCATTAATTCCAGGAACCTGTCTTCGATCCCTGCTTCTGTTTCGACCACTGTAGCATTGGTTACACCATTGTTTATCAGATGATCGTACAGATCCGGATCTATTCGGTCTCCATTAAAAGTTACATGCACTGAATCGCCGAATGGGTAAGCTGAGATTGTTGCAGGGAATTGCCTCAGTGCATTTATCAGCCTGTATTTTTCAGTTGCTTTTACATTGAAAAGTTTCCTGCTGAATCCTGACATAATTTTATCAGGTGTATCGACCGCCAGGATTTTTCCGCGCTGTATCAATGCCACCCTGTTGCACCTCATGGCTTCATCCATATATGGCGTTGAGACAAGAATTGTAATATTATATTTTCGCAACTTGCTTAACATGGTCCAGAATTCCGACCTTGATACAGCATCTACTCCTGTTGTAGGTTCATCGAGTACAAGCAGCTGCGGTTTATGTATAAGCGCGCATGAAAGAGCCAGTTTCTGTTTCATTCCTCCTGACAGCTTGCCTGCAAGCCTTTTCTTAAATGGCTCAATATGTGAATAGATGTCAGAGATCAGGTCATAGTTTTCTTTCACAGTTGTACCGAAAACGGTTGCATAAAAAGCCAGATTTTCCTCAACGGAAAGATCCTGGTAGAGACTGAAACGACCAGGCATATAACCGATACTTTTCCTGAGTTTCCTGAAATCGGAAACAGAATCCAGTCCAAGGACCTTTACATTGCCTTCGTCGGGCAGAAGAAGGGTGGTGATAATCCGGAAAAGTGTAGTCTTGCCAGCTCCATCAGGGCCAATAAATCCGAATATTTCAGATTCATTTACGGAGAAAGAAATATTATCGAGAGCTTTTACAGCCCCAAAACTCTTTGACAGACCTGATGATTCAATTGCATTTTGCATCTGGCTGATTATTAAAAAATTGCCTCGCCAGGCATTCCGGATTTCAGCGAGCCGTCATTAATAACATTGATATTGACAGCATAAACGAGTATTACGCGTTCTTCTTTTGTCTGGATTATTTTTGGAGTAAACTCTGCCTTATCAGAGACATAGCTGATAATACCGCTTAGGTTACGATATCCTTTTACTCCATCATCAATTCTAACTGTGCATTGCTGACCGGTTTTTATCTTTCCCAGTTCTGCTCCGGAGACATATACTTTTAATTTTATTATGGACAGATCTGCTATTTTAGCCAGTGGTTTTCCCTGGGTTGTTACTTCCCCGGCTTCCGAATATTTTTCAATGAGTGTTCCTGCGAGCGGACTCTTCACATGACTCCTTGATATCTGCTCATTAAGTGTGGCCTTTTTCGATTCATATACTGTCAGTTCTGAAGCAATTGATATCTTTTGGGTGTTATTGGCAGCAATCTGTTTTTTAAGGACCGCCACCTGTCCGGTCAGATCATCATACTGTTTCTGTGTGGCAGCACCATCCTTCAGCATCTTTTCGATTCTTGCAATATTTACATTCTGATTCTCTATTTGCTGATAAAGGATTTCGTTCTGAGCTGTTATCGAATTTATTCTCGTTCTTACACTCTTCATTCCGGCATCGATCTCGGCTTTCTGCAGATTTGAAACCGTCGTATCGACCAGAGCGATAATTTCTCCCATCCCAATTTGTGAGCCCTCCTCTTTGTCAAAGAGTAAAATCCTTCCACTGGCTTCAGAAGAGATAATAACCTCTGTCGCTTCAAAGTTTCCGTAAGCATCGGCTTCAGCCGGTTTATTTTTGCAGCCGGTGAGAATTATAGCTGCTATTGCTATCATTAATTTGGCTTTCATGTGGTTATAAAATATTTATTATCATTTATCTTTCTTTTTACCCTGCCCCCCTGTTTTGCCCCCTGCCCCCCTGTTTTGCCTCCCTCTTTTTGCCCCCCTGCCCCCCTAAAGGGGGGTTCAAAAACAGGATAGCCCCAATAACGGTTTCAAAATTGTATTAGCCCCCCTTAAGAGGGGTTGGGGGGCTGATATTCGGGGGGGTTATTGAATTTCTTTCCCGCTGATGTTCATATACTCTATTCTAGCCATTGCAAGGTTTATTTTGTGAATTTCGTAGTTGATCTCTGACTGGTGTTCTGAATTCATCTCATTCAGATACTCTGTGGCAGTTATTGTTCCGTTATCATATTGTGATTCTGCTGATGCTGTTATTCGTTTCCTGAGGGCAATCAGCTCAGAATCCGTTTCGATAAGCGCCTTAAGGCTTGATATTTCAGCACTTTTTGATTCCAGTTGCCTGGTAAGGTTGTCCTCCAGATCTTTTTTACGGTTTTCAAGTATTCCCTGCTGAAGAGAAATTACCTTTTTTTCATTTTTTACCCTGTTCCAGTCGAAGATATTCCATTTGATTCCGCCACCAACAATATAATATGTATCAAAGTTGTCGGTGAAAAAATCCTGTCCCGGAGGATTGCCATAACCCAATGTGGCGAAGCCGAACGCTTTAGGCATTCTCTTGCTCCGGGCAAGCTGAAGTCCTGCATTGAGCTGCTCTTTATGCAGGTCGTAAAGCTGGAGTTCCGGTCTCTCCAGTTCTCCTGTAAGCTCCGACGGTTGTTCGGGCAGAACGAATTCAGTTGCCGTGTCAATCTCTTCTCCTGTAAGATCTGCTAAAATCTTTAGCAGAGCGATTTTGCGCAGTTCGTTTTCAGTGATTTGCTGCTCCAGTTTAATTTTCTCAGAGGTTAATACATCAACATCCGATTTCAGAACAACGCCATTTTCAACAGCCGACTGGAGAGAGGTGATTCGCTTCTGAATCAGATTCAGATAGTTTTTTAAAAGTTCTTTCTGCCTGTTCAGGAGCATACTATTAAAATAGCAGGTATTTATCTGTGCGCGCAGCTTGTAAAGATCAGTCTCAGTCTGCTTCCCATTGATAAGGAGTTCCGCTCTTTCCAGAGCCCTGCCGCTTTTAATGGCACCGCCGTCATAAATAACCTGGTTGATATCCAGAGTAACTTTGTACTGATCATGCGGCATCGGGGTGAGTAATGATCCTACTCCGGGGATTGATGACATTACTTTTGAGAAGTCGACAACGTCTGAGACATAGTTGGCTGAAGCATTTGCATCGATTGTGGGGAGCCAGCCCTTTGACAGGTTTTGATCCTTTAATACTGAAATGGAAGAGTATGCATCTTTCTCACCTGAAAGGGCATTGGCAGACATTGCCTTATCGTAGCATTCCTTCAGGGTAATCAGCTTCTGGGAAAATATGTTCGGTGCCAGATAAGATACCAGAAACAATAAAATCAGGACTTTCCTTTTCATATATGTAGTTTTAATTTCTTCTAACTCTAGTTACTTTAGTCACTTTAGGCACTCTAGGCACTTTAATTAGTGATAGCCTTAATAACAAACTCCGCCGCAAACTCTTTTCTCTCTTCAATGAAATCGTTAAAGCTGACATTGACCTTGCCAAGGATTCCTTCAAGTATCCCCTTGGCTGCAAAAGGGAAGACGCTGATTGCTGCCATTGAGATCATCAGTTGAGGCAATGAAGCCTGTGTGATATTGTATTTTTTAAATTCCTCTTTGTGCTGTTCATACAGTTTGAGCCACAAGGTCTCGAAATCGACACTTGCGAGGAGTTTTTTTATCCTGTCAGGATGGCGGTTTACCTCATTCAGGATGAAGCCAGGCAGTCTTGGATTTTCCTGCAGGAAAGTGATATGTTCTTTAAAGAAAAATCTGATTTTATCTTCCAGGGTGAGATTTTCATCGAAGACAGGAGCGAATTTTATGAATATTTTCCTTGCTATCATCTCGAAAACGGCTGTGAACAATTTCTCTTTAGTCCGGTAATAATAGTGCAGCAGAGCTTTATTAATGCCGGCGTGGCTTGCTATATCCTGCATCCGTGCCCCATCCATCCCTTTTTCAACGAAAACCTCTGTTGCTGCTTCGAATATTTTCTCCTCCGTCAGCTTGTCATTTTCAGTCATATGCATTAACTTTTTGGTTTAACTAAAAAGATTAACTATTAAGATTAACCAGATGGTCAAAATTAAAACATATTTTTCTTTAAACAAAATGTTTCAGGAAAAAATTTTCGAAAAATTTTCTTTTGTGTTCTCTGGAGCAGAGTTAAATTTTCTTGAAGCGCAATCTCAGACTATTACTCACCACGCTTACTGAACTAAGTGCCATTGCAGCCCCGGCAATCATCGGATTAAGAAGAAAACCAAACAGTGGATAGAGTGCTCCTGCCGCCACAGGTATGCCGATGACATTGTAGAAAAAGGCCCAGAACAGATTCTGTTTTATTGTTTTTGTAGTCTGCTGTGACAAACTTATCGCTTTGGCAATTTTTGAAAGGTCAGAAGAGATTATAGTCATTTTGGCAACATCCATTGCAATATCAGACCCCTTTCCCATGGCTATGCTTACATCGGCCTGGGCAAGTGCCTGCGAATCATTGATGCCATCTCCCACCATTGCAACGATCTTCCCTTGTTGTTGAAGCTCTTTTATAAAATCATGTTTGGCCTGTGGCAATACTTCGGATTTATAGCTGTCAATACCGGCTTCTGTAGCAATTTTCGCGGCTGTTTGTTCATTATCACCTGTGAGCATATGCACCTCAATGCCCATTGAATGAAGCTGTCTGATTGCCTGCACCGAAGAATCTTTTATTTTGTCAGAGACGGCAATTACAGAGAGGGCATCGTTTGAATCTGAAAAGAAGAAGACTGTCATGGCCTCATTCTGCCAGCTTTCTGCAAAAGACAATAAATCATGATCAATTTGAATATTATTGTCATCCATCATTTTCCTGTTCCCGACATAATATGATTTATTCTCTATTGTTGCTTTTATACCTTTACCGGTGACACTTTCAACCTGTGAAACTGACAGATCGCCAATAATGCCTGAATTATCGAGGTAGCGGACTACGGGATCAGCGAGGGGATGTTCACTATTTCTCTGAATCCCGAGAAGTATTTTTCCTAGGGTTTCAGCATCAGAATCCTTTTTCCATCTGATTGCCTCAACGGTTGGTTCTCCCATCGTAATGGTTCCAGTTTTGTCAAGAACTACAGCATTGACTTTATGTGCAATTTCAAGGCTTTCGGCATCCTTGATAAGGATCCCGTTGTCAGCCCCCTTGCCTATTGCTACCATAATTGCAGTAGGAGTTGCCAGCCCAAGTGCACAGGGGCATGCGATTATAAGAACTGTCACGATTGCCAGGAGACTGTGGGTAAAGGCATTTTCAGCACCGGAGATAAACCATATCACTCCGCTGAGCATGGCCAGTGAAATCACAACAGGCACAAAGATGCCAGCCACTTTATCAACAAGATGCTGGACAGGGGCCTTGCTGCCCTGGGCTTCCCTTACCATTTTAATGATCTGGGCAAGAATAGTGTCGCCCCCGACCTTATCGGCACGAAACTGAAAGCTACCTTTCTGGTTGATGGTGCCGGCATATACTTTTGAATGAATTGTCTTTTCAGCAGGAATAGGCTCACCGCTTATCATGCTTTCATCAACAAAGGAGCTGCCGGAAATTATTGTGCCATCAACCGGAATCCTGCTACCCGGTTTGACCAGCAGGATATCACCCGGCATGACATTGCTTACAGGGATCTCTTTCTGCTCTCCGTCGGCTGCAACGATAATAACTGTTTTCGGCTGGAGTCCGATTAGTTTCTTAAGTGCTGAGGAGGTATTTGATTTTGCTTTCTCTTCAAGTAGTTTGCCAAGAAGGATAAAGGATATAATAACAGCTGATGCCTCAAAATAGACATGTCCGTGCATCCCTGCTTTATGAAGCAGTCCTGGAAAAAATGTCACGGAAGCGCTGTAGATATATGCAATGCCGGTGCTGAGGGAAACGAGGGTATCCATATTGGATGTCCCGTGTTTCAGCTGCTTCCAGGCACCTGTGTGAAATTGTCTTCCGAACCATAATACAACAGGTGTTGCAAGGGCCATCATAATATAATTGGCATAGGGGATATTCATGAAGACCATGGCAATTATCACCAGCGGTATGCTGAATGAAGCAGCGCCTATGGTATTGATACGGATCATCCTGAAATATGAATTCCTTGCTTCTTCCTTCATCTCCTGGCTGTTTGCCTCATCGATGATGATGTCATAGCCGATCGACTGAACGGCTTTTTTCATCTCGGAAGGGGATATTTCTTCAGGAGAAAATTCAACTCTGATGGATGTATCGGCATAATTCACTGAAGCGCTTTTAATTCCTGGCAATGACTTGACAAATGATTCGGTTCTTGAAGCACAGGAGGCACAATGCAGGCCGGTTACGGGATAAGTTTTTAATATTGGGATCTGGACTGACATTTTAATCTTTATCTGCAGTTAACTCACTAGGAGGTTTATCTGATACAGGAAACATTATTTTATTCTACTAACAGAAAGTTGAAATAATGGTTCAAATATCATGCAAAATATATTTTTCTCTTTAGTCTCACGTAATGTATTGATAAAGAGGTGTTTTGTTGCTGACAGAGTGACTCTATGCAAAACAGTTGCAGGGTAGCGCCAGAATTCCGCAAAATATTATTCAGAAAAGTTGTATTTGTAATAATTAATATTTTATATTTGCAATATATAAGAAGCTTATATATAATATAACAGTAATATAAATATAAACACATATAAAAGAACTTGTATGCTTAAGGAAATTTTAAACTGATAATCTAAATTAAAGCGATATGATACCAAATGAAATAATCAAGGGATCACTCAAAACAATAGTCCTTAAACTTCTTAAGGAAGAAGGGCCATTGCATGGCTATGCAATAACGCGCAGAGTGGAGGAACTGACATCAGGCAGAATAAAACTCACCTATGGAGCTCTCTATCCGGTATTACACAAGCTGGAAAGCGAGGGAGTTCTGGTCACCACTTCAGAGAATTTTAATAACAGGACTCGAATTTACTACACTCTCACTCCAAAAGGAGACAAGGTGGTAATAGAAAAAATAAGGGAGATGACAGAATTTATAGAATCCCTGCAGAGTATTATTAATCCTAAACCTGGTTTGAGCCATGCCTGAACTCAGCTTTCAGAATATTGAAGATATTTCTCTCGATATCAGAAAGCAGGAGATCGTATTTTCCCATCTCGCTGACGAGCTGATAGATCATCTGTGCTGCGATGTTGAGAATGAAATGAAAAATGGGTTTGGTTTTGCAGAAGCCTATAAAAGGGTGAAGCAGAGGATTGGACCAGGACGAATAAAGGAGATCCAGGAAGAGACACTTTATGCAGTTGATTCAAAATACAGAAAAATGAAAAACACAATGAAAATTTCGGGCATTGCCGGAACAATAATGTTCGGCTTTGCGACATTATTCAAGATTCAGCACTGGCCTCTTGCAGGACCAATGTTGGTACTGGGAGCTTTTATCCTGGCATTTATCTTTATGCCTTCAACTGTCGTTGTTCTCTGGAAGGAGACCCATAACAGTAGAAAGTTGTTTCTGTTTATCTCCGGATTTGTCACCGGGATGCTTTTTATTTTTGGAACCCTGTTTAAAATTCAGCACTGGCCTCAAGCCGGTATCATCTTAAGTTTGTCGGTATTGTTTGCAATTTTCTTCTTCATACCGTCACTTGTATTAAACAGGTTTTCAGATCCGGAAAATAAGCCAAAAAGGTCGATTTATCTGCTTGGGGCAGCCGGAAGCATACTGTACGTTGCGGGAACACTCTTTAAGATCCAGCACTGGCCATTGGCATCATTGTTTATGATTCTGGCCCTGATCATTCTATTTCTCGGGGTGCTTCCCTGGTATACCTGGCTGACATGGAAGGATGAAAGTCATATCAGCGCTTCATTTATCTTTATAATAATCGGTTCCCTGCTGATTGTTGTCCCCGGGGCACTGATTAATCTTAACCTCCAGAATATGTATAATGCGGGTTATTATCCACATCTTGAACAGGAACAAAATATTTATAAAGTCAGGCTCAGCTTAAATAAGTCAATACTTACGCAATATCACGATTCCATTTGCTACCAGAAAATGCAATTGCTGAATAACAAAACATTAGATGCTCTTACCTATTTAGGGAATATAGAGAAGCAAATGGTTGAGGAGTCAGAGGGAAAGCCGGGAAATCCTGTTCCGGGCACAGAATCTGTCATGCTGACTGAAAACGGACCTGAGATACGTTTTACCCATCTTGTGAGTCCTTTCAGTCAGGTACCTGCACGGAATTTACTCATGCCCGGATGTCCTGTCCGTCAGAAACTGGATGCGGTCCTTTCAGAATACATGAATTATATTACCGCCCTCACACCGGACAAGGATTCAAAAAAATTTACGGAGTTACTGGATCCTTCTGTCTATTTACCACGGGGAATTCCTCCACAAACTGATTTAACGTTACTGTCAGCACTTCACTCTGTCGAAATTCTGAAGAATAATCTTCTGGCAGTTGAATCCTGCATGCTTAATTATATTGCAAAACAATAATAATCAGATTAATACATAAAATCATGAAACAAAGGATTTATATACTCGGTGTGATAACTGCCATGATAGTTTTTACAGGTACTATTTTAAAAATAAATCATTACCCGGGTGCAGCAATTCTCTTAATCGCCGGAATAGTTTCGCTGCTGCTCCTCTTTCTGCCGCTTGCCCTTACAAATAATTACCGGGCTGATGGGAACGGGAAGAGCCTTCTGCTCTATATTGTGACTTATATTACCTGCTTTGTTGTTTTCACGGGGATGCTCTTCAAGTTAATGCACTGGCCATATGCCGGCATCTTTCTGACTATCTCACTACCGTTTCCCTATGTTGTTTTCCTGCCTGTCTTTTTAGGAGTAACTTCGAAAAACAAAGATTTCAACATATACAATACTGTCTTTGTCCTTCTTCTCCTTGCGCTCAACTCTGTTTTCTTAGGATTGCTTTCACTGAATGTAACCAGTGAAAGGATTACAGACAGTTATCAGCTTTCGCGAAACTATATTAATCAGCAAAATGGACTTTCCCTTCTTACAGGAAATGGCTCCAGATCAGTCGTTTCTGTAAAAATTGACGAAGTAATAAAGGCTGTAAATGAGTGTCAGTCAAAAGTACTGGAATTGGACGGTAAAACCCTTGAGGAATGGAAGTGTAACCCGGGAAACCTTATAAGGCCTGATATAAAAGGATCGGCAGCAACTGGCTTAGGAAAAGAAGGTGAACAATCTGCCAGGAAGATGCAGAATGAAATTGAAGCATTGATTGTGCTGATGGCAACTACTCCCGGATATGAGGCACTGGCTAATAATGCGCAAGGGATATTAAATTTCAAAATGTCACCATCGGAGAGTGCCGATTGGTATGATCAGGTCTTCAATGACTTTCCTGCATGGGTCCTGATTTACCTTGATGCACTCGAAACAAACCTCACCATGATCAAAGGATCTCCCGCTTATGCAAAAAGTCCGGTTTAAGTTAATAGTTTCTTTAACCGTGTTACACTTCGTGAAGTTGAGACCGCAGATGGGTTTATGGGGCAAGGACCAGCTGCAATAAAACTTGTTTATAACAGATATTGATCTATGCTCATTATAGAAAAAATTAAAAACTAAAAAAATATTACACCCCCCCCCTAAAATATAGGTCTGAATACTCAGAAAATACAAAATAATAGTATCATACCCCCTAAAAAATGAAAGAAAAGTAAAATAAATGCAATAAAATTTCAATTACCTCTAAAAATATTTATATTTGCAGCCAGGAATTTGGATTTTATTAAATTAAACTTTTCAATTATGAAGTCAGGATGGAAAAGATCGCTGTTGATGCTAATGCTGATTTTTGCTGGTATTACAGGATTGTATGCTTCAGACGAAGCGGTTATTGATACGGGTGCAACAGCATGGATGCTTACTTCAACAGCATTGGTGCTGCTGATGATACCCGGTCTTGCAATGTTTTATGGAGGACTTGTAAGATCAAAAAACGTGCTTGGTACTATTATGCACAGCTTTATTGCAATGGGAATAATAAGTGTTCTCTGGGTTGTGGTTGGTTATAGCATGTCTTTCGGAGGAAATATTCTTGGAGGATGGTTCGGGTGGAATCCTGATTATTTTTTCCTCAGGGGAATTGATACAAAAATAATGGACGCAGGTGTTCCTGAATATGTCTTTTCAATGTTCCAGGGAAAATTTGCAATTATTACACCTGCTCTTATAGCCGGTGCATTTGCAGAGAGAGTTTCGTTTAAGGCCTACTGTTTTTTCATAGCTATATGGGGACTTCTTGTATACAATCCTTTATGTCACTGGGTGTGGGCATCCGATGGTTTTCTTTTTAAACTCGGGGCGAAAGGTGCAATCGACTTTGCCGGTGGTACTGTTGTACATATATCAGCGGGTGTAAGCGGACTTGTAGCTGCTCTTTACCTGGGTGCCCGGAGAGGATACCCATACCAGGTCATACGTCCCAATAACCTTGTTATTACAATGCTTGGAGCAGGCTTATTATGGGTTGGATGGTTTGGTTTTAATGCAGGGAGCAGTGTTTCGAGCGGATTAAGTACTGCCCAGGCGCTGGTTGCCACACAGGTGGCAGCCGCCGCCGGTGCACTTGCATGGGTAATAATTGAAAGCATACACCAGGGTAAAGCAACAGCTCTTGGTTTTGCCAGCGGTATTCTCGCCGGACTTGTTGCAGTAACACCTGCTGCAGGAGTGGTTCAGCCTTACGGGGCTTTGATTCTGGGTGTAATTGCATCCTTTACATGTTATTCTGCTATTATGATAAAGAATAAACTTGGTTATGATGATAGCCTCGACGCTTTCGGTATTCATGGTATAGGTGGGATCACCGGTGCTATTCTTCTGGTCTTTTTCATCCGTCCCTCATGGATGGCTGATGCCGCTGCTATTGCAGGAGGAAAATGGACTCTGTGGAATCAGCTTGGTACTCAGGCTATTGCTGTATCTATCGCAATAGTATATGCTGCAGTAATGACCTATATAATAATCGTTGTATTAAACAGGTTTATTAAGCTTAAATCTACGGAAACTGATGAAATGGCAGGTCTCGACAGGTCATACCACGGTGAAAGAGGATATGGAATGCTGAATCCAAGTTAATCTACGAATTTGTAAAAATAAGGAAATGAAATTAATAACAGCTATTATCAGGGAAGTCAAGCTGGATAAAGTGCGCGAAGCACTCATCGAAGCCGAGATAAAAAGAATCACTGTCAGCCGTGTTTCCGGACATGGACAGCAAAGAATTGAAGAGATGTACAGGGGCCAGATAATTGTTCCCGATCTGATACCTAAAATAAAAATTGAAATAGGGGTGAACGATGAATTTGTTGACATAACCGTGAATACTATTTTAAAAGCTGCCCGCACCAATGGAGAGGGTGCGGTTGGCGACGGGAAGATTTTTATAACTCCGCTCGAAGAGTGTATCAGGATCAGAACAGGGGAAAAAGGGGGAACTGCTATCTGATACTGGTCCAGTCATTTTATAGAATAGTAGAGACGTTGCACGCAACGTCTCTACTTTGTTTCGGATATTGATGGTTGACAGTCTAAGAAAATATCCGATATTTGCCTTAAGGCTGCAGGGAATGAAAGCTAAATGCAGTCTGAAAAACCTGATTCATAATGCGCATTCTTCATCTTGTAAGAGGTTTTGGCTTCGGAGGCGCCGAGAACCATGTACGTGATCTCGCAAACGTACTTGATGAGATGGGTCATGAAGTTTTTATTATGGCCAGAAATGGAAAACAAAATGATTTGCTTAACAAAGGAGTGAAATTCATCTATATCAGGATGAGTGATTTATCAGCTCCATATCAGATTTTTAAAATCTCCAGGTTTGTTAAGAGGCATGGAATAGAAGTCATTCATGCTCACCAGAGACTTCCTGTTTTCATTGGCAGCATGGCTGCTAAAATTGCAGGCGTACCAGTTGTTGCAACTGTTCATGGTCATACTCAGTATGATGTCAGGTCGCCGCTGGTTAGAAAGATGATAGATAAGTACATCTTTGTAAGACAATCTACATTTGATGAAGCAAAAGGATATGGTATTCCAGCTAAGAAATGCCTGCTTATACAGAATGGTGTAAGAATTGTCAATTCACAGGATCCTGGAGATTATTATTCATTATGTTATATCAGCCGTATCGATAAAAGACATTCCCAGGTAATATCAATGGTAATGAATAAAGTACTGATTACCTTTTTCCGGCAATTTCCCGAACTGAAATTCAATATTGTTGGTGATGGGGATCATCTTGAAGAGATAAGGAGTCAGGCAGACGCGATAAACAGGCAGATGGGCCGGACTGCTGTTATAATTCACGGATACATGCAGGATGTAAGTGATATTATTAAAAAGTCGGGTCTGGTACTGGGAGTCGGAAGGGTTGCCATCGAGACCCTTGCCTGTGGAGTCCCGGTTCTGTCTGTCAATCAGAAATATTTCGGAGGATTGGTATCGAGGGAAAACTATTCTTTTTTCAGGAAGAATAATTTTGTAGCCTATGGTCTGGGATCTACGGATGAGAACAAGCTTACCAATGAATTAAAGGAGTATTTCAGTAACATAAAGCAATGGAAGGAGGAAGCAGCCTTTTTGCAGAAACAGGTTGATGAAGATTTCAACATCTTCAATATAACAGCATCAATTGTGGATCTGTATAATGAGCTAATTACCTTATCAGAGTGAAAAAGGTGTTAATGATATTGCTGGTTTTAACTTCATGCAGCATTACTCACAAGAGATCTGCATCCAGACCACTTCACTACTTCGCCTGCAAAACCTGGACAGACCACAATCAGGACGGAATCTATGATTATTACGAATTTGAAAATATCAAAAGTACTTTTAGTTCTTCGGAAAAGGTGTTATTTGTAGGGTTATTCAGTACTCATCCCCTTGGAAGCAAGATCACCTTCAGGCTTTTCGCTCCGGATGGTTCCCTTGTTCATGAATTTACTCAACCGCAACTCTTTAAGGGAACACTCCTTCGTTCAGAGTATTCTGTTGGGGATCTGATTTCCAGAAAGTCAACCGGCGCTTGGGAAGGAGTATGGGATGTTGATGATGATGTAATAGCTGTAATTGAGGTTAATCTCATATATTAATGCTGCAAAAAATTTGACGAAGTGCATGAAGTCAGTGACAGAAATATCCGAAATTACTTGTCTTTAATTCAATAATTACGGATCTTTGATTGTGCACTATGATGAAATCAGAAACATCTAAAGTTGCATTGGAGCCCCTGGTCTTAAACAAGCCGGGGGCTTTGGTATGGTTAATTGTCCTTAATACAACGAACGGAGAGTCCATCCTTCTTGGAGAAGTTGTATCTGTGAACCTGGCCGTTAGAGCTGAACATTCCCCAGCCGTAGGCACTTGAGTCAGAGGCCTCCGAAGAACTCCACCAGAAACCGCTGAAGTTCATGTCACGGAATCTGCCATAGCAGGAACGGTAGCCAGTCGGAAGAGCATTAAACCCCGATTCATTGGTTGCTCCTGTATTGGGTGTCATCCAGAGATTTGTGCCTGTTTCTTTTAGTTTTCCGCCTCCAGAATCCTCACCGCCTGCAAGGGATATCAGGACGAGACACCCTCAACTTCTTCAACCTTCTTCACTTTTGTCCTATGACTTTTGACTTTTGTCTTATTTTTTTTAACTTTAATTATAAATTAGAACCTTGAAATCCCGGGTAAAATGAAGATCCTGAAAAATATCCTTAAAGCTGTTCTTATAATGCTTACCGTTTTGGTTATTGGTTTTGCCGGTCTGATCGTCTATGGTATGCTTTCCGATTATAAACCTGAAGGGGAAGAGATCATTTCGCAGTCAGACAGTCCTTCAGTACTCGACGATTCACTCACCCTGACACTTTTAACCTGGAATATCGGTTATGCCGGACTGGACAAGGATATGGATTTTTTCAAGGATGGAGGAACAAAAGTAAGAACTCCCAAAGATAAATGCCTGGATAATATTTCACTCATAGGGGATTATTTATTAATGAACGACACCGTTGATTTCATCCTGTTGCAGGAAGTTGACCGCAACAGCAAAAGAAGCTACAGGATTGATCAATATGAGAAATTAGCTGGTATACTCTCAGTCCATCATCCATTCTTTGCAAAAAACTATGATGTTTTTTTCGTTCCCGC
The DNA here is from genome assembly GCA_963782945.1 of uncultured Bacteroidales bacterium. GTDB lineage: Bacteria > Bacteroidota > Bacteroidia > Bacteroidales > VadinHA17 > LD21. The sequence continues at coordinate 19,306 of CAWALO010000012.1, read as the reverse complement.
ACCACCTGCAAAGCCCTATGGAAAGGTTTATTCCGGTATTGCTGTCTATTCGAAATTTATCCCTGAATCATCAACAAGATATTCCTTACCCGGAGATGTCGGCTTCCCCACTCAGCTTTTTTATCTTGACAGGTGTTTCATGGTCAACAGGTATAAACTCTCAGGAGGAAATGAGCTGGTTCTGATAAACACTCACAATGAAGCTTTTGATGAAGGAGGTGAAATACGTAAAACACAGATGGCAAGGCTCAGGGAATTTGTTTTGAATGAATATAATTCAGGTAACTATGTAATAGCAGGAGGTGACTGGAACCAGTGCCCACCCGATTTTAAACCTGCTTTTTCAGGGAATAAAGCATTCACCGGTCAGATCGGTAATTTTAATCTGATGAGTATAGAATCAGATTACATGCCGGGTGAATGGAAATGGATTTATGATTCTTCAGAACCTTCCTTCCGGACTCTCCTTGCGGCATTTGATCCTGCAAAAACACCCACAAGTGTTTGTGATATCTTTCTCATCTCACCGAATTTAGAATCTGTTTCAGTAAAATGTCAGAACCTTGGTTTTGCCAATTCAGACCACAATCCGGTCACAATTCAGATAAAGCTTAAATAATTAATACGGATTGTCCATTTTGCAGTTACCAGGATTGCCACTCGCTGATGAGACTTTTTTTGGAATTCTACCTGCTTACAAGCAGCTTATCTATATAGTTTGGTGTAAAGTCATAGTATATTATAGGAGCACTTGTAGAATCATGCAATTCAGCAACATCCGATTCTGTAATTGGACTATCTGAGTAGGTCAAACTTTTTGGATACCCGAAATCAAAATATATTATATAGTTTCCCCTCTCCCAAAAATATATCTTATCCATTATCCATCTTCCCTTAGGTCCTGGAGAATAAACATCTGGTATTCTTTTGGACAACCAATCATATTCTTCTCCCTTGCTAAGTAAGTTTGGTTTTCCATATTTTTTTCTGTATAATTCAAATAATCTGTTAAGATCATTCCGGTCACAATTATATGAAAATCTTTGTTCTTCTGTATTTGAACTGTTGCATAGTGTTAGTTGAATACTGGTTAACCTTTCATCAATTATAAGAGACCCTCTGAGATTAACTTTTGCACACAGATGAGGACTTATCCCTGAAAAATCATGGTATAAGTTTTTTTGTTTATTCCCAAGAATATCTGTAGTTTCAAAATAATGTAATTCACTGATATTAAGCAAAGAATCCATAATATTCTGAACTTTTAAATAGTCCATATCCAGATAAAACCCAAGGAAACCAATTTTAGTGACCTGATGTTTTGAATTGTATGATTCTGTATTACAGGAAGTTAAAAAATATAATTGAATTACGAATAGAGCATAAATAAGCAGACTGTTTTTCATTTTATTTCATGTAAAATGAATCAAATAATTCTGCTGGGATTCTGATTTCTACATTTTATCAGTAATCCGCATTTCAGTTGCCCTGGTCTGGTTCACCAAAAAATTCAGGAATTTTTCTGATTCAGTAAGAATTATTTATTACGCAAATGATAATAGAGTTCGAAAATATTCTGAAATTCTTCTTTTGTTTTGCCAAGTCTGATTCTGATTTTTCTAAACATCTCATATCTGCTCTCCTCGTCCATCATTATTTCATTATCATTTAAGATTCCATGTTTCTGACTGAAATTGATACTCTTGCCATTCCAGTTTTCATTTAATTCTTTTGTATCCATTTTCTTAAGCTTTAAGTAAGGATAAATCTTAATGGAACAAAATTAGTTCCATTGATTCCAATACGCGTTACAAAATTCCTTTAAAAAGTTATATTATTTGCAGATCAAAGATGGCTGATTGTTGCAGCTCATATTGCCTGATTACTTATCACTCAAACAACGAACAGAGAGCCCCATATTTTTTAAATCGAGATGCCTTACTACAATGCTGTTATTATAAATGATATTATAGACATATGAATAATTTTGGTCATACTCACTGGAACTCCACCAGGTGCTTGAGCTGCCAATATTTGCAAAATCTCCCGAATTATTCCGAATACCAGAAGGAAGTGCGGTAAATCCTGATTCGTTAGTTGCTTCTGTGTTAGGGCTGAACCAGTGTTCAATGCCTGTCTCTTTTAGTTTACCTCCTGCCACACCCTCTCCTTTCAAATAATTTATCAAAGCATCCCACTCAGCAACTTTAGGTACATGCCAACCTGAAGGACATAATTTTCTGGTATTAACAGCAGACCAGTTATAGAGAGCCCCATAAGTATCTTTATTGAAGGTGGCGTCATTGTCGTACCAGCAATAAGCGCCATCAGATAGACTTCCCCACTCTGAATTGTCAGTAATATTGCTTATTGGGCTGCCATCGTTATATTTGGTAACTTTTAAGTTTTTATTCAGCCAGGATTGAGCACCAATAGTAATTTTAACATATATATTCCCATCGATATCTTCTATATATTCGTTATCTGTAATGAAAGATTTATCTTCACCATAACCCGTGCCGGCAGAATTTGTTGCATATGCACGAACATGATATGTCGTAACTCCACTTAGTCCGCTAATATTGCTTGTAAACTGCTTTTCCACAATACTCTCAACAGTCTTTGAATTTGAAGTAGTAGGATTGGGATATATTCCCCAGCATACTCCTGTTGCTGTTATTTCTGCATTTCCATCATCTGTAATAGTCCCGCCGCATGTGGCAGTAGTACCCATTACATTTGTTACTTCAGAAGTGGTTATTGCCGGAATTTTTACTTTCAGGCAAGAGTGAATCATAAAGACAGAAAATATTACGGCTAATAACTGAATTTTATTTTTCATTTTTGATTGTATAACATGCAACCTGCTCTGAAAATTCACCATAATCAAAGTTAGATTAACTTATTTTCAAAATCAAGGTTTTATGAAAGGAACAAATGGTTTGTCTGCAGCGTGTTAGGATTTTGCCTTGTTGCATATCAGACGGATTCCGGAGATCTTTTGGCCGAAATTAAATCCTGACCATTCCAAGAGGGTATCTTTTGATGCAAATTCTCCCCTTCACCCGTTCAATTTTATCACCCCCTCTCTCCCCTTCAACCCTCTTCAACTTTTATCTTTTTGCCCCCCCTGCAGGCCGGCTCCTTCGCTAAATTTGCCCAATGGGCAAATTTTTTACGCTAGGCCCTGTCTTTTATCTTAAGATTTGCTACATTTGATACAGTGTTTCGTTTCGTGCTAAAAACTTTTCACTATGTTAGTAAGAACATTTGCCAGTGCCGTTACCGGTATAGATGCCGTGACTGTAACAATTGAAGTTAACGTGTCGCGCGGGATCCGTTTTTTTCTTGTAGGACTGCCCGATTCTGCCGTGAAGGAGAGTCAGCAGAGGATTGAATCGTCCCTCCGTTCGATGGGATATCACTGGCCCGGAAAACAGGTAGTGATCAATATGGCTCCCGCGGATATAAGAAAGGAGGGGTCGTCGTATGATCTGCCTCTTGCCATGGGGATTCTTACTGCCGATGAGAAAGTACCGAAAGATGGGATCGACTCTTATGTACTTATTGGAGAGCTCTCTCTCGATGGTACCCTTCAGCCTGTAAAAGGCGCCCTGCCAATTGCCCTGAGGGCGAGGGAGGAGGGATTCAAAGGGTTGATACTGCCTGTTAAAAATGCCAGGGAGGCAGCAGTCGTTGGAGGTCTGGATGTATATGGAATGGATAAGATAGCTGACGTTGTAGATTTTTTCAACGGTTTAAGGAAGTTCGAACCCGTTAAGGTAGATCTGGTTGAGATTTTCAGGAATGAAGCCAATAAATATGATGTCGATTTTTCAGATGTAAGAGGGCAGGAGAGTGTAAAACGGGCTCTTGAGGTAGCTGCCGCCGGCGGGCATAATATAATAATGATTGGTCCGCCGGGAGCCGGAAAAACAATGCTTGCAAAAAGAATCCCGACAATAATCCCGCCATTAACTCTTGAGGAAGCTCTCGAAACAACAAAAATACATTCGGTGGCCGGTAAGATTGATGATCATACAGCCCTCATGACGAAACGGCCGTTCAGAAGTCCCCATCATACAATCTCAGACGTGGCTTTGGTCGGAGGGGGTACATTCCCACAACCCGGTGAAATTTCCCTCGGACATAACGGGGTATTGTTCCTCGATGAGCTCCCTGAATTCAAAAGAACTGTGCTGGAAGTGATGAGACAACCACTGGAAGACCGCGTGATAACTATTTCAAGAGCAAAATCAACTGTCGACTACCCGGCAAGCTTTATGCTGGTGGCAAGCATGAATCCATGCCCCTGCGGATTCCATAACCATCCTGAAAAGGAATGCATGTGTTCAACTGGTATGGTACAGAAATACCTTAACAGAATTTCAGGTCCGCTTCTTGACCGTATTGATATCCATATTGAAGTTGTGCCTGTCAATTATGACAAGCTTTCTGATACCGGTAAGACGGAAAATTCGTCGGTTGTGAGGGAAAGGGTTATCAGGGCAAGAACAATACAGGCAAATAGATTTGAACATGTTAAAGGTGTCTACTCAAACGCCCAGATGTCTTCCTCAATGCAACGTAAATACTGCCAGCTGGATGAGGCGGGAGGACGCCTTCTTAAGACGGCAATGGATATCAGGGGACTCTCGGCCAGGGCTTACGACAGGATCCTGAAAGTTGCAAGAACCATTGCAGACCTTGCGGAATCCCAGAATATTTCCGCCGAACATATAAGCGAAGCTATTAATTACAGAAATCTTGACCGCGAAGGATGGGCCGGATGATCGAATCCGAAAACTAATGCTGTTAGATGCTGTAAAATTCAACACATGTTGAATATATATACACTTAATGCAACGCTGTTATTTTGCAGGGCATTAAGCGTATAATAAATATGCAGTGTAAATAAATTCAACACTTATTCAATTGTCTATCATTTATTTTGATATTTCAAAACGCAGATATACAGTGAGTTAGGTTGAGTCTTTATTGTTGGCACTATAGTTGGATAGGATGATATTGAATCAAAGTTTGAAGCAATATATCAGAAATTCAAAATAGAAGTATCATGAAAAGAGCAGTTTATTTATTAATCATTATGTTGCTGGCATTATGCAACAGTCTGTACAGCAGCCATTCATACAGTGGCAGCAACCTTAGCCAGGGCGATTCGCTTCAGGTAGTCGCCACTCCTGACCTGTATGATCTTTCAGTGAAATGGGCATCCGGGTATAATAGTATGTTCCCGGGTGCAAATATTAAGGTCCTCAATGTTTCTGATCAACAGATTGCAGGAGATCTTATTAAACAAGGAAGCATCGGATTTGTTTCCAATGAGTTTTATACAGGAATTAACAGTGAGTCATTATGGAAGGTTGTTATTGGAAGGGACGTCATTGTGCCGGTAATCAATGCAAAAAACCCTTTCCTGGAAGAGATAAACCTTCATGGAGTTTCCCCGGAACATCTGTCGGTCTTTGTTAAGAATGCTGATTACCGGAACTGGGGGGATCTTATTAGGAACGGGAAAACCCGGGATGTAAATTATTTTTGCATCGATGATAAATCAGCCCTAAGGAGCCTGTCAGATTTTCTTAAAACTGATGAGACACTGATTGCCGGCAAGAACAGAGGATCTGCTGCTGAGGTTGTTGCAGCTATTCAGAAGGATCCTTATGCAATGGGATTTTGCAAACTGATAAATGTACTTGATTTTGAAAGCCAGGGCATAGTTGAAAATATCAGGCTTCTGCCGATAGACAGGAATGGCAACGGGTTGATTGACTCAAATGAGAAAATTTACGATGACATCAATAGCTTGTCCAGGGGTGTCTGGATCGGAAAATACCCAAAATCACTTTTCAGCAATATCTATACTGTTGCCGCAGAGCAACCTGAAAATCTGAGTGAGGTTGCTTTTATTAAATGGGTTCTCACTGACGGCCAGAAATATCTGCCGGTAAATGGTTATTCAGACTTGCTTGTGAGTGAAAGACAGAGCGCAGCTGATAAGCTCTTTACTTCCAGGTTATACACAGGAGCCTCCTCAGGTGAAAAGAATCTGCTTAAATCATTTATGTTCATAATAGCAACCGTTATTCTGATCGGCCTTATAACCAACAGTATTGCAAGGCAGCGGAAACGTAAAAAAGCTGCGGTGAAATTGTCAGGTTCTGTTATCCATCCTGTTCTTGATGAAAACTCATTAACGATCCCTAAAGGCATTTACTTCGACAAAACCCATACCTGGGCTTTCCTCGAGGCGAACGGAATGGTTAAGATAGGAATTGACGACTTTCTGCAGCACATTACCGGGAAAATAACCAGGATAAAGATGAAAAGTCCGGGCAAAAAAGTGAAAAAGGGAGAACAGATCCTCTCTATTATACAGAATGGCAAGCAACTGAATCTTTATTCTCCTGTATCCGGAACGATTGTTGAACAGAATGAGGCTCTTGATACGAATTCAGCTTCCTTAAACTACTCACCCTATAATGAAGGCTGGGTTTACAGGATTGAGCCCTCCAACTGGAGCAGGGAGAGCCAGTTACTGTTTATGGCCGATAAACAGCGGGAATTTATAATAAAGGAATTCTCAAGGCTGAAGGATTTTCTTATGACAGCTCTGAGGGCAGACACAGAAAATTATGCACAGGTAATATTGCAGGATGGAGGAGAAATAAGAGACGGCGTTCTGTCTGAAATGGGCCCTGAGATCTGGGAAGATTTTCAGACAAATTTTATTGATCCTTCCAAGCAGCTGTGGTTTTATGAAATAATCTAAAATATATAAAAACTAGAAGCTATGACTGTCAATCGACGAAGTTTTTTCAAGGTTCTTGGTGTTACCGGAGTTACTCTGGCATTTGGGAGAGAATCAGGAGCGTCTCCAGGTTCCAAGAACGGCAAGGAATTTTCAGGGATATTATATGATTCTACCCGATGTGCCGGGTGTCAGACATGTGAGTCGGCGTGTGCTGAAGCTAACGGATTACCTGAGCCTGTTGGGGTCATAGAGGCGGGTGTGGTAAGAAAAACTGATGAATCTCACCGCACTGTTGTCAATGCCTACAACTCAACAAAGGGTGAGGTATATGTTAAAAAGCAGTGCATGCATTGTAACGAACCTGCCTGTACAGCAGCCTGTCTTACCCAGGCGATGTATAAAACAGAGGAGGGAGCCGTTATCTGGCGGGGGGATAAATGTATGGGATGCCGTTACTGCATGGTTTCATGTCCGTTTGATATCCCAAAATTTGAGTATCACAGCGCTAATCCCAAAATTGAGAAATGCAATATGTGTTTTAACCGGCTTTCAGAGGGTAAGATTCCTGCATGTGTTGAAAACTGCCCTGCCGAAGCTATGGTATTCGGGAAGAGGAGGGACCTGATAAAGGAGGCCAGGAAAAGAATCAATGACAATCCGGGACAATATGAAGATCACATCTACGGAGAACATGAAGCCGGAGGAACAGGATTCCTGTATCTTTCAGCAGTACCATTCAATGAGCTGGGATTCAATACATCACTTCAGACAGAATCGTACCCGGCGTTATCAAAAGGATTTCTTTACAGTGTCCCCACAATATTTGTTTTATGGCCGGCTATGTTGCTGGGACTAAGGGAGGCTACCAAAAATAACCGCAGTAATTCTGAAAAAGATGAATAATTCTGACCTGATAATAACCATGGAAAATGAAAGGAGATCAACCTGGAAGTTCCTGTTGGGTGAACTGAAACCTAAAGGCAAATGGCTCACCCCATTTAATATCATCTCAATACCCATTATGATAATGGGACTCGTCCTGATTGTAATACGCTTCTGGAAAGGACTGGGATCAATTACAAATCTAACGCAGGAGGTCCCATGGGGTCTTTGGATCGGCTTTGATGTTGTTACCGGAGTTGCCTTTGCTGGTGGCGCATATGTGCTTACTTTTATGGTTTATATAATGAATATGCAGAAGTATCACTCCATTGTAAGGATTACAGTACTGAACGGATTCCTGGCATATGTCTTTTATGCCGGGGCACTGCTTCTCGATCTCGGCCGGCCATGGAATGTGATAAATCCGATCATAGGGAACAGTTTTGGAACCAGCTCCGTTTTGTTCCTTGTGGCGTGGCATTTTCTCCTTTATATGATAGCCCAGCTTATTGAATTTTCACCTGCAATTGCAGAATGGCTCGGAGCCAGGCGTGCAAGGAAAATACTGTCAGGCATGACAATTGCTGCTGTAATTTTCGGCATAACTCTGTCAACATTGCACCAGTCGGGATTAGGAGCTCTCTACCTGATGTGCAAGGACAAGATTCATCCGCTGTGGTATTCGGAATTTATTCCGGTTATGTTTTTTGTCTCAAGCATCTTTGCAGGACTTTCAATGGTAATTTTCGAAGGTTCGATAAGCCACAGGGTATTCTTTGATCAGATTAGCGATAAAAACCACAAGGAGCATAATAATATTGTAAGCGGATTGTCGAAGATTTGTGCCGTCACAATGTTTGCATACTTTTTCCTGCAGCTGCTTGTCTTTGTACATGGCAAACGGTGGGACCTGCTTAATACTCCAATGGGGTACTGGTACCTGCTCGAGATGTTTGGTTTTGTGCTTTTACCGATGACACTCTTCTTCTACAGCTACAGGAGGCACAATATCTTTTTGATTAAAGTCGCAGCGGTATTAACTATGCTTGGTGTCATCATGAACAGGCTGAATGTTACTGTAATAGGCTTCAAGTGGGCTGAGGCGATCAGATATGTTCCGACCTGGATGGAATTTACCGTTACCCTTGCAGTTATTTTTACCGAAATCTGGATATTCAGATGGGTTATTAACCGGATGCCTGTTTTAAGGGATTCACCTTCATGGGTGACTGATAAAAAATAATTTAACCAGCTGATGCATCATTATGTGTCGGTATAATAATTACTAAAATGGACGGATTCAGCTATAATAACATTTTTGAGACAAAGGGAATAGAGTACCTGATAATAATTGCTTTCCTTCTTATGATAATTCCCTTCTGGGTTATTATAAATAAAGAGGCTTCAATAAAAAGCCAGTTCAGGAATGCGATCGGAATTCTTTCGGAAGGTATTTTAAGAATACCAAAAGGGCTTTTATTCAATAAAAATCATACCTGGACTCATCTTAGAAAGTCGGGAGTTGCAGAAGTCGGTATTGATGATTTTCTGCTTCATATAACCGGTGAAGTGAAATTCACAGACCTTAAGGCGCCCGGAAGCCTCATTAACCGTGGTGATTTGCTCGCAGGGATTGATCATGAAGGGAAGATCCTTAAGGTATATTCCCCGATCTCAGGAAGGATTGCAGATACAAACATGTCACTTACTGAAACCCCTGGAGTTGTAAATGAGGATCCATATGAAAAGGGGTGGATTTATAAAATATATCCGTCAAGGTGGATTGAAGAAACAGACACATGCTACATGGCTGACAAAGCTGTGGCATGGACTGCAGTTGAACTTCAGCGATTTAAAGATTTCCTGGCAGGTACTGTGAAGAAATATACACCGGAAGTATCTATGGTTCTCCTTCAGGACGGAGGAGAATTATGTGACAGGCCACTCTCCGGCCTGCCGGATGAGATCTGGCATGATTTCCAGAAATCCTTCCTGGATTTAGCCGGCTGAAATATTGATCACTGAACCTTTGCCGGTAAATGGATTATTTATGGTATTTTTATCAGGAAATATTAATAACAGGATAATTTGGCAATGGGTCTTCCGGATAATGCATCTCCCGGGAAAAGCCGGGTAAAGACATTCTTCATAAAGTATCTTAAATTCAGATCTTCGATCTACAGCAGGGTCGTATATATAATTACCCTGTCGTCTATAATACTTTTTTTTGTTTTTGGGTTTCTCTTCAGATCTGTCTATGAACAAAATCTGAACACTGTTATACGTCAGAACGGGAATAATATAGGCTCTATCGTAGAGGGATCACTATATCATTCCATGCTTGAGAATGATAAGAGTACTCTGCAGAGCACTCTTGATATCATTAATACCATGCCGGGCATTGATGATGTAAACATGTATGATGACAGCGCCAGGCTTGTTTATTCATCTTTTTCTTCGGATTCCTTAAATCACGGCAATCCCGATTGCCTGAGCTGCCATGAAAATATTCAGTCAATGTTTCCAGGCAAGGAGAAGTCATACAGGATTATTGATGTGAGCAGTGAATGCAACATGTACAAAGCCAATAATGCTCAGCGTCATCTTTTGATCCACTCTCCTATTCTTAATGAAAAATCATGTTACACCAGTGCCTGTCATTTTCACGGCGAAAGTGACGAGGTTCTTGGTTCCCTTATAATTCAAATGCCGCTGGCTGATCTTGATTCTGCAGTGGCGAAATCATCAGCCAAGTTTTACCTTCTTGCTATGGCTACAACACTTCTTCTTATCGCAGTCCTGATACTGTTTACAAGCCAGAAAATTAAAAATCCCCTGAACGATTTAATAAAAGCCAGTATTGAGGTCTCCAACGGGAATAAGAATACAAGGTTGGAAATCAAGCCCAATCAGCTCGATGATATGCGGATGGTTTCGCAGGCTTTTAATGATATGCTTGATAATCTTCAGTCTGCAACGGAAGAACTGCAAAACTGGTCACAGCAGCTTGAGTACAAGGTTCAGAAGAAGTCGGAAGAGCTGGGAGCAGCACAGAACGAACTGATCCATATTGAAAGGATAGCATCTTTGGGTAAACTCTCCTCTTCCGTGGCCCATGAAATTAATAATCCATTATCAGGCATACTGGTATACACAAAACTTATCCACAAGCAGTTAAGCAATCCTGATTTGGATAAGGCCAAGAAGGATACTATGCTTAAGCATCTGAAACTGATTGAAAATGAAACCAAGAGGTGCGGTGAAATAGTAAAGGGATTACTGGAGTTTTCAAGGAAAGACCAGGAAGATTTTGAATCAAAGCATCTGCATAAGATTTTACAGGAAACGTATGAACTTATGACGCATCCCATTGCGATAGCAAACATAAGCTTTCATACAGACCTTCAGGCAAAGTCGGATCTGATATTCTGCAGCCCCAACCAGATTAAGCAGGCATGTGTTGCAATTCTGGTGAATGCAACAGAAGCTGTGCATGAGAATGGAGAAATTGTTATCACCACCAGTAATCCCGATATTGAGACTATCAGAATGGATATATCCGATAATGGGATCGGTATGCCCGAAGATGACATCCCCCAGATATTCCAGCCATTCTTCTCAACCAAGCATGATACAAGCGGTATCGGGCTGGGACTGGCCATTGTCCATGGCATTGTGAAAAGCCATAATGGCAGGATTGATGTGAAATCAGAGCTAGGCAGGGGAACAACAATATCAATTACTTTACCTTTAATAAGGATTTAAGAGAACAGACAATGGCAAAGAAGATATCAATATTAATCGTTGATGATGAAGAATCGGTAAGAGATTCATTGTACAACTGGTTCATTGAGGACGGCTATCATGTCGAATGTGCCGAAAATGCCAACAAAGCTTTATCAATGCTTGAAAATGATGGCTTTGACATCATTCTTGCTGATATAAAGATGCCGGGAATGGACGGTCTTGAAATGCTCAGGCGTATCAAGCTTCTGAAGTCTGAATCAATTGTTATTGTTATGACAGCTTTTGCAACAGTTGACACGGCAGTACAGGCTCTTAAGGATGGTGCATTTGATTATGTTACCAAGCCTTTTGACCCTGATGACCTTTCTCATCTGATCAGGAATGCTTCTAAACAGATTGTATTGTCAGAGGAGAATGAAAATCTGAAACTGAAGGTTATTTCACTTGAAAATGTGGAGGATCTGATTGGGAGGAGTGAAGCAATAAAAAAAGTTCTTAAGGATATAGAAAGTGTCGCCCAGTCAAACTCATCAGTTGTCATTACAGGTGAAAGCGGTACCGGCAAGGAGCTTGTTGCAAGAGCTATTCATTCAAACTCCTCACGGCGATATTTTCCGCTGGTAAGCGTGCATTGCGGAGCCCTAACTGAAAGTCTGCTGGAGAGCGAACTTTTCGGACATGAAAAAGGAGCTTTTACCGGAGCCATGTACAATCGCAAAGGCAGGTTCGAGATGGCTGATAACGGTACTATCTTTCTTGATGAGATTGCCACTATCTCGACCAAAATGCAGATCGATCTTCTTCGCGTCCTGGAGTCTAAAAAGTTTGTGAGGGTAGGTGGCAATAAAGAAATTTCCTCAGATTTCAGAGTGATTTGTGCCACCAACAAGGATTTAAAAAGCATGGTGGAGAACGGAACTTTCCGGGAAGATTTATATTACAGGCTTAATGTGGTAAATATTTATGTGCCGCCGCTGAAGGAACGAATTGAGGATATTCCTCTCCTTGTCGAATATTTTATCAGGAAGTACTGTATTTCGATGAACAGGCAGCCTGTAACTATAGATTCTGCTGCCTTGAAACGGCTGGAGGAATTTCCGTTTCCAGGTAATGTAAGGGAACTTGAGAATATGATAGAGAGGGCAATTGTTATTGGAAACGGAAAGAAAATAACTCTTAAGGACCTTCCCCTGGAAAAATCAATTATAAGCAATTCCGTTGAGAGCCTCGATGAGCTTGAAAAGTTACACATCCTTCAGATACTGAATAAGTATAGCTGGAACATATCGCGTACAGCAAAAGCTTTGAAGGTAGACAGGGTTACGCTTTATAACAAAATTTCAAAATACGGATTAAAATCTGAATGATTTGGATCTGCCATACATTACATTGATCTCTTTCGGATATTTCGATTCCGATTTTCTCCGGAATGTCGCTGAAGCTGTTAAAAAAGAGTTCCTTCTAAATGTGAATATTAAGGAAGGGCATCTTGATTTAAGCGAATTTTACGATCCGACCCGGAGGCAATATAACGGTGTCAGGCTTGTTCATGAAATTGAAAATGTCTATTCATCAGATGCATCCAAGACTATCGGAATATTCAATGTGGATATTTTCATTCCTATCCTTACATATATCTTCGGCCAGGCCTTTCTTAACGGCCGCACAGGGATCGCCTCCAACTACCGGCTCAGTAATGAGCGATATGGTATAAAAATGGATGGTGGATTAGTGCTGGAGCGCTTTATAAAAGAGGTAATACATGAGCTCGGCCATACCTTTGGACTAATTCATTGTCATTTCCCGTCATGCGTAATGAGATCCAGTACTTATGTTGAGGATATTGACCAGAAAAGCATGCATCTTTGCCTCAATTGCAGGAATGAATATAACAAAATGATTAAGCAATGAGGAAGCTTGTCAGGTGCTAATTAACATTTTTTTTGTAGGGGGAATATTTTTCTGTACCTTTATCCTATTAATTACCTGCCGATCTTCTTTGCATGGATCTGACCCGACGTATTCGCGATAAAATGATGAAAGAACGCCTTATGCTTGCTTACAGGGGCGTTGTGACAAATGAGAATTCCATCCCGCTGCTTATGCTTCTTGAAAAAGAGATGGAGAATTCGGAGTTTGGATTTGTCGGCAGGAAAAGGCTTTTCATGTTCGTACTTGAGAGCCTTCAAAATGTATCAAGGCACGGTTCAGGAGATCAGTACGCAGGTATGTCGCTTGTGGTTTACTCAAAAACTGACAAAGGCTATACCGTTGCCACAGGGAATGTTGTTAAGGCAGAGACAGGTAAGATCCTGAAGGAAAAGCTGCATGAGATAAATACACTAGATTCAAAGTCGATCAGGGAGATATACAGGCAGATGCTTAGTGTTTCGGAGTTCAGCGATAAGGGTGGAGCAGGACTAGGGCTTCTCGAAATGGCTAAGTCAACGGGGAACAGGCTTGATTATGATTTTATTTCCCTGGACGACAATCATTCATATTTTATTCTCAGCAAGACGGTTGATGAAACGGGAATCGGAATGCACGACGGAGGCCGTGAAAAAGCGTTCCATGGAAAGACAATCTCCCAGCTTGAGAAAATGATGACTGAAAACAATATCAATATGATATGGTGCGGGCATATCTCTCCGGATATAGGCAAAGAGGTCCTTTCATTTACAGAGACAAAACTCTCTGAAGACGATATTGACTTGAACTTAAAGAAGCGGGTATTCGGCACTCTTGTCGAACTTCTTGACAATGTCGCAAGTTACAGCCCGGGGAAAGAAGCTGAGAATAAGTTCGGGATGCCGGTCGCGATGATCAAGTTGATTGAAAAATCTTATTCAATTACAACAGGAAACCTTATTCTAAATTCTCAGGTCTCCAATTTTAAAGAGAAGATCGACCTGATTAACAGGTATGACAAAAAAGGATTAAAGGAGTTTTTTGTAAGATCATTGTCGGCGCAGACAATAAAATCAGACAGCACGGGTAATATGGGTCTTATTGAAATGGCCAGAAAATCGGGGAGCAAACTGGATTACCAGTTTGAGCAGGTAAATGAGCTATATTCCTACTATATTGTGACAGTTAAGATATCTGACCAGACAAGTTAAGGGAATGCCAGGTAGTCTAGTCCATTACCATTCCAGACGGCATAGCTGCCGTTTATTATCCAGTCACCCAGAAAAACAATTTCAACGCTGTTATTAAGTCTGTATTTCATATCCAGGTGCCTGTGACCAAATATGAAATAGTCAATATTGTCTTTTTCAAGAATTGTCTTTGCATACCTGATAAGGTCTTCTGTGTCTTCTCCCAGAAAATCAATTTTAATGCCTTTGCCAAGTCTTGAACTTAATGACCACCTTAGTCCGATCCCTACTCCAACCGAAGGGTGGAGGGCTGAATACATTTTTCTCAAAGTTTTATTACGGAAGATGGATAACAGGATTTTATAGCTTTTATCCTTCGTCCCGAGCCCTTCCCCATGGGCCAGGTGGAATTTCTTCCCATCAAAGATCTTCGTAACCGGTTCCGTATGTGGAATTATACCACATTCATTTACCAGGTAATCGCCTATCCACATATCATGATTCCCTGTAAAAAAATGGACAGGAATACCTGCATCGGTAATTTCTGCCACAGTTCCAAGAAACCTGGTGAATCCCCTTGGCACCACAAGCTTATATTCCCACCAGAAGTCAAAGACATCGCCCAGCAGGTAGATCTCTTTTGCTTCGGGGGCAACTGACTTAAGCCACCTGACAACCTTTTTCTCCCTGTCGACAGGAGGTGAGCCGGCAGTCAGTCCGAGGTGAAAATCAGAAGCAAAAAATATTTTCTCCTTGTCGGCCACAATTATTATTTATTTTGGGAATAACTGTTCCAGTTTGATCTGAAGCGATCTGTTATGCAGGTTCGATCCGATGATTTTCCCCTCTTTGTCAAAAAGGAAGTTGGAAGGCAGAGTTGTCACATTGAAAAGCCTGGCATTTACCGGGTCAAGCGGGTCATCTTCCCTGGTGCTTATCCAAGGCAATTCATCATATTTTACAGCTCTCTTCCAGTCTGTTTCGTTCTCATCCAGATTCACCTGGTAAATCTCAAATCCTCTGTTTTTGTATATCTTATAAAATTCTTTTAGCTGAATATTTTCAACAAGGCACTCCTTTGCCCTGAATGACCAGAATGTGAGCAGTACATATTTCCCCTTCAGGGATGACAGTGCAATCCTTTGTCCGTTGATGTCCTTCAGATCCGGATCCAGCTTAGCCTGGGGCAGCTCACTGGCCATTGCTCCGATTTTTTCGATGTACATCTTGTTCAGCTCAGTGCTGAGGTCTCGGGCAAGGGCCTGCACATGTTTTGAGTTTGGATAGTGATGTGTGAGGGAATCCGTGACAATTTTGAGGTATTGCAGGTCATTCGGTTCATAAAGTACATAGGTCTCAGGTGTTATAGTCTGATAAAGAGCCTTAATTGTGGCCAGGGAATTGATATTATTAATAATAAATTCAATATTCTTCTTCCTTTGTGCTTTTATCAGATCAGAAAATTCGGTTTCCAGTGCAGGACCCCTGGTATCGAAACCGGGTTCTTCTGAGGTATTATTGTATATGTTTGTTAATGAGTCAAGCTTTCTTTTTGTAGTGGCAAGTGTGATATCAAGCCACTGTAATTTCATTGATCCGTCTGATCCTTCAATAATGTAGTTTTCATAAAGATTATTATTACTGAAGGTGAGTTCAATTTTTTCACCTGGTTCAGCCAGCAGGGTAATAAAATTGGAAGTAGAGAATCCCAGCTGATAAAAATCAGGATCTGAAGCTTTTACGCTAAAGCGGAATGTTCCTTTTTTACTGATTTTTGCCGAGTCGATCAAAACCGGAGTGTTTACATCAACCCTGTTGATATATATGTATTTCTCGGTTTTGCCTTTAATAACACCATTAACGGTGAATGAATTTTTGTCTTTACACGCAACGGCCGATAAGACCAGCAGCAGAAGAAAGAATATACGTTTCATTAAAAGTGGGATTTCCGGTTGTCTGATAATAATAACTGTATTTTTAATTGAAGAGTTCGGCCAGTTTTGTCTGCAGAGCCATACCCCTGAGGTTGGTTGCTATTATCCGTCCCTCTTTGTCAAGGAGAAAGTTTGAAGGTATTGATTCTATCTTGTAAAGCTTAACAGCCTTTGAATTCCAGTATTGAACATCACTGACATGTATCCATTTCCCCAGCTGGTCATCCTCAATCCCCTTGACCCAGGCCTCCCTGGTTTTATCAAGAGAAACCTGATAAATCTGAAATCCCCTCTTATGGTACTGGTTATAAGCTTTAACAAGATTTGGATTCTCTTGCCGGCATGGAGCACACCAGGATGCCCAGAAATCAAGCAGGACCACTGATCCCCTGGTTGACGAAAGCTTTATAGTATCACCTTCCGGTGTTGGCATGATAATTTCGGGAGCTTCTGCTCCTGAACCAGCCAAATCAGTTCTGGCATTCGTGGCATCAACACCTGCAATCAACTGCTGCACCTGTTCATGAAGAGTCTTAACAGGTTCATAATCACTATACAATAATGAGAGAGCCGAATCAACCTTTATATAATACTTATAATCCTTCGCCGGACTCAGAACATAAACATTGGGAGCGACCTGCTGATAAAGAGCAATAAGGCTGACGAGTGATGTGAGATTCTGGTCTATATAGCTTTTAGTGTAGGAGTTCATGTCATCAAGATATGTCTGTGCTATGCTATCAAGCGATTCAATAACGGCAGGCAACTGAGGGCTATTAACATTTTGCCTGTAAATTTTGCTCAAAGCTGAAAGACTGCTTATAGTATTTCTGAGTTTCCTGTTATATTCATTCATGAGTTCTGTTCCCTCAGACCCTGTTACTGAAATCGGGTAGTTCAGGGAGTCATAATATGAATTCATCTTTATTTTTTCTCCGGGTGTCAGTAGCATGGTTATGAAGTTCCTGTCATCTGTTTTCACAAGATAAAAGGCTGGAAATTTAATATCCCTTTTAAAGCTGAATTTTCCATTTTCAGAGATCCTGACAGAATCAACTGTCTTCATGTCATTCGACATCAGTTCATCAAGGTAAATATACTTTCCTTTTAAAGGATTAATAAGAGTTCCTGAAATCTGTACCGGATGGTCTTTGCATCCGGAGATAATCATTATTGCTGAGAGATAAAGTAATAGCTTCTTATTCATTAACAGTTTTTTTAAAATATTGACTTGCAAAGTTATTCTTTTTTTTATCCGTCACTAATTTTAAGAAATTTTATTGGTTTACTTTGCAGTATATATCTTGTTTTGGAAGGATAGTTTTTTTTTGCTATCTTACAGTGGCTTTTAATTTCAAACAATTTATCAAAATATGAGTTATATAAAATTCGAAAAGGGTCAGATAGTAAATCTTGAATATTCATTGTCCAGGGAAGTTATCAGGACAAACAGGGCAGGCTCATATTCATCGGCAACAATTGTCGGATGCAATACCCGCAAATATCACGGATTGCTGATCTGTCCTGTGGATGCGTTTGGTGGCGAGAGATATGTACTTCTTTCCTCGCTCGATGTTACTGTTGTTTATAATGATAAAAGTTTCAATACTGGCATAAGGAAATACAAGGGTGATTATTTTAATCCCAAGGGGCATAAGTACATAGAAGATTTTAATACTGATACTATGCCTTCAAGAATTTACAGGGTGGGAGATGTGATCCTTAAGCAGGAGAGGCTGCTTGTACATTATGAGGAGCAGTTTCTTTTACGGCTCACCATTCTTGAAGCTCCTGAGCCTATGAAATTACAGGTAAAGCCCTTCCTCGCTTTCAGAAGCATACACGAGCTTACCCATGCCAATCTGGTTGCCAATACAAAAATTGAGCCTGTTGAAAATGGCGTAAGATCAAGGATGTATGAAGGATTTCCATCGTTGAATATGCAGTTTTCCAGGAAGGTGGAGTTTGTTCATGTCCCTGACTGGTACATGGGTGTCGAATATCCTGAGGAGCAGAAGAGAGGTTATGATTACTCGGAAGATCTTTTTACACCCGGATTCTTTGAGGTGGAAGCCAAACAAGGCGATGTAATAGTATTTTCGGCTTCGACAAAGGAGGAAAAGACAGCAGGTCTCATTCCTAAATTTACAAAAACTGTAGCGGGCAAAATTCCCAGAGACAGTTTTTTGAATTGTTTAAAAAATGCTGCACAGCAGTTTGTTGAGAAAAGAGGAGGAAAGACTTTCCTGATTGCCGGTTACCCCTGGTTTGGGGAATGGGGAAGAGATACTTTTATTGCCCTCCCCGGTCTGGCTCTTGCTAAACACAGGCTGGCACTTTACAGGGATGTACTCGATACCCAGATTGAAAGGATGGTAGACGGTCTGTTTCCCAGCATGGGTAATATGAACAATCCGGTCTTTAATTCTGTTGATGCTTCATTATGGTTCTTCTGGGCCCTTCAGCATTATTTCGAAAACGGAGGCAATGATGTATGGGAGCGTTACGGAGAGGCGGCAAAGTCTATTCTCAGGATATTCAGGAACGGAGGCGGAATAAACTTCAGGATGCGCGACAATGGTTTGATATATGCCGATGAGCACGGGACAGCCCTTACCTGGATGGATGTTGTTGTGAACGGGATGCCTCTTATCCCCAGGAGGGGTTATGCTGTAGAAATAAATGCTCTCTGGTACAATGCTGTTTGTTTTTCACTGGAAATGGCCAGAGTTGCCAGGGATAAAAAGCTGATAAAGGAATATGAGAGCCTTCCTGTATTGATACAGCGATCGTTTATTGATACTTTCTGGGATGAAAAGCTTGGATACCTTGCTGATTATGTAAATGACGAAGAAGGGAAGAATTTTTTT